>CAWKYG010000050.1:0-375814 GCA_963853855.1 uncultured Solibacteraceae bacterium
CATTGCTGAGGGAATTTGTTCCAAAACAAAAAAGGTTCCAAGTGATCTAATTCCCAGCCTTGCCCGCCACCGGCATGCACGGTGCGAACATCGCGATCGGTGAGCGCCGGACGTTTCGCCTGTCGGCTCCCCGATGGCTGGTGTTGCCAGCTACCGGATCAAAGCCTTCCAAACACGCCGCAGCCTGAATCTCCCGAACGGGACCGGACGCTCGTAACGGCTTTTCGCTCCCCCGCAACCGCTGCCCCTCGCGAGGCCCCGATTCCGGGATCGAAGTTCCCGAGCCTGCTACTTCGCGTCATCGCCTGCCGGATTCGCTGCCCGTTCGGCCCTTCTGCTCCACAGCCCGTTCCGGTTCGCCCCGGTTCCGGCCGTTTCAATGCTTCTGGCCCGTTGCAGTTCCCTCGACTCGGCTTGCCGGCTGCGTTTCCAGCTTCCGCTCCCCTTCAGGAGTTTTGCCTCCCTCAGGATCAAAGCGTTCCACTGGATTCGCCGCCGCGCGGCCCACCTTCCGGATTCGCCCGATTTCCTCTCGCTCCCCACAGCCCGTTCTATTACTAGTTGTGGCTGCGGATCATCGTTCCTGGTTCGCTACGTTTCCGGAGGCTCGCTGTTCCTTAAACCTCTTGGAACCTTCTTCACTATGCCCGCGAACCGGCTTTTGGTCAATGCTTTCCGTGCATCCGTAAACCGCTTTTCAACAACATTTTTCTTTTCTGTTTCCAATGAGTTACAGAGATGTAACAGTGAATAGCCTGTGGATAAAACGGCTGCCGCGAGCCGTGTTTTTGCGATACTGGAGCCGGATGCGCAGACTCGTGATCCGTCCCGGCGCGTTGGGCGATTTTATCGTCTCGCTGCCCGCCCTGGAGTGCCTGCGATGCTCTTACCTGGAAGTTTGGACCGCCTCCGCGCATCTCCCGCTGATCCAATTCGCCGAAGGCGTTCGTGCCATCGCGTCCAGCGGTCTCGATCTGTTGGGAGTCACCGAAGCTGCCCCCCAACTCTGGGAACAGCTTGGAGCGTTCGACTCCATCGTCTCCTGGTACGGCAGCAATCGGGACGAGTTCCGCCAGGCCGTCAGCCACCTGCCCTTCACATTCTTCCCTGCTCTGCCTCCCTCCGGCACGACTCCGAAACAGCACGCAGTGGATTTTTACCTCTCCCAGGTGCGATCGATCGCGACGTGCGCCAGTTCCGGCATTCCGCGAATTCGCTGCGATGTGGCGCGTGAGGATTTTGTGGCGATCCACCCGTTCTCCGGAAGCCCGCGCAAAAACTGGCCGCTGGAGAATTTCCGTGCGCTGGCGGCGCGCCTGGCAGTGGACTCGCCGGTCGAGTGGTGCCGGGGACCGGAAGATCCGCCGCTCGAAGGCGCGGTAGAAATCGCAGATCTGTACCAGCTTGCCTGCTGGCTGGCGCGGGCCCGGCTGTATATTGGCAACGATTCCGGGGTGACGCACCTGGCCGCCGCGGTCGGCACTCCGGTGCTGGCGTTATTCGGACCTAGCGATCCCGACGTGTGGGCGCCGCGCGGTCGCGAGGTCCAAATCGGACGATTCGCCTCACTCGCTCCGTAAGGCCTCGGCGGGCTGGACTGAAGACGCGCGGACCGCGGGCGTCACGCTGGCCACAGTCGCCACGCCCACCAGCGCTCCTGCCGCGCCGGCCAGAAGCACGCCGGTATGCAGATGCGGAGCCAGATACAAGGAGCTTTTCAGAACCCTTCCCAATATCAAGCGCGGCGCCCAATCCGCCAGCCGCAGCGGCCAGCGTAAGCGATGCCGTGTGTCCCAGGGTCAAGCCTATGATTGAGCCGGTCCGTCAGGCTGTGGGTCTGGCCGTATGACATCGCCGCCAGGCGTTCGAAGCCGGGTGACCTTCGCGTTGAACTCGGTCAACTGCACCGGCCGCTCGGAACCGGCAAACGAGAAAGGCCGCCATAGCACGGATCTGTTGCAGTTGCGTGCGGCTTCCCGGTTGTTCGTTCAGGGGATATCAACTGTTCGCGCGCCGACACGTGCGGCGGCTTCGGGGCCGCCTCGCTAGAATAGCGATAGTGCCTCCTTTCCGTTCTTACGTTTTGATTTCCCGCGCACAGATCGCCCGGAATTATCGCAATGTCTGCGCGGTGGTGGGCGCCGGCGTGGACGTGGCCGGCGTGGTCAAGGCGGACGCCTACGGACATGGCGCGCTCGAAATCGCGCGGGTCCTGGTGGCGGAAGGCGTCCAATGGCTGGCCGTGAGTTCCGTCGAGGAGGGCGTGGCCCTGCGTGCCGGCGGCGTGCAACAGCCGCGCATCCTGGTGATGGGCGGATTCCTGCCCTACGAGGGCCCGGCGCTGATCGAGTACGACCTCACGCCGGCGGTTCACTCGTTGGAGCAGGTTCGCCAGCTCGACCGGCTCGCTGCCTCCGCCGCGAAAACGATTCGCTATCACTTGAAAATCGACTCCGGGATGGGCCGGCTCGGGACGCGCGCCGCCGCCGGCGAAATTCTCGCCACGCTGCGCGACGTCAGGCAGGCGGAACTGGAAGGCCTGATGACTCACTTCGCCTCCGCCGCCGACTATACCAGCCCCCAGACCGACCACCAGCTCGCTTACTTCCACGCGATCGCCGCCGAGTTGCGCGCCGCCGGCGTCAACGCCGCGCGCCTTCACACCTCCAGCACCAACGCCATCGGATACGGCCGCACGGCAGGCTGGCACAACATGGTCCGCGCCGGACACGCCCTCTACGGGTACGTCTCGCCGGCGCGCGGCGAGGCGCCCCGGCAGTTACTGGAGGTCAAGCCCGCGCTCACCTGGAAAGCCAAGCTCATGGCCGTAAAAGATATCCCGGAGGGCGCCCTGGTGGGCTACGGCGGCACCTTCCGGGCACCGCGGCCGATGCGCATCGGAATCCTGGGCGCAGGCTATGCGGACGGGATCTTTCATCGCCTTTCCGGCCGCGGCAGGGTGATTGCCGATGGAAAACTGACCCCCATCCTGGGCACCATTTCGATGGACCTCACCACCATCGATCTGAGCCACACCACGGCACTGCCGCCGGGCGACGAGGTGACCCTGTTGGGCACAGAGGGCGAAGCCAGCCTCGACGCCCAACAGATCGCGCGCGTGGCAGGTACGATTTCCTACAACATTCTCTGTAGCATCAGTGCGCGCGTGAGACGCATCTATGTGTAGATCCGCTGGATCTGTGTATAGAATGGTATTTAACGTGCTCGGGGAAATGCGGCATTTGTCACAATGAATGTATTATTCCAGTGATATCATAGGGGGCAGATGAGCTTACTGTCGCCAAGACTGCAACTGAAGGTCGCGCAGAAGCAGATTCTGACCCCGGGTCTGGTGCAGATGGTCACCGTCCTTCAGCTCAACCGGCTGGAACTGAAGGAGATGATCACCCAGGAGATCGTCAAGAATCCGGTTCTGGAAGAGTCCACCGAAGAGCCCGGCGAAGAGATCACGCCGGAGGAATTGCTGCCGCTGCTGGAGGCCGAACCGGTGCATCGACCCGGCCGACAAGCAGCTTCTGGAAGCCGCCGTGCTGAACGACGCCAACTCGCTGGATGGCTCGGCGGGCGATGTGGCCATCAACGGCAATCTGTTTCCCGGACGCCGAGGAGACCGCCGCGGCAGTGACGGAGCCGGATGCCACGCTGGCCAACGATCCGCTGCTGGAGACTCCGGCCGCCACCGACCCCTTCGACGAAATCGATTTCGGCTCGTTTTTCGACGATTACCTGGATCCGGGCTACAAGAGCTCCGGCCTCGGAATCGGTGGAAAAGCCGTCCTTCGAGACGTTCCTTTCGGCGCCGGTCACGCTGGGCGATCATCTGCGCTCGCAGTTGAGCGTCAGCGTGATCTCCGACGAGGTCCGCAACGCCGCCGAATCGATCATCGGCAACCTGGACGAAGACGGTTATCTCTCGGCGTCGCTGGAAGAGATCGCGTCGGTGGGCGAGCACACGCCGGAACAGGTGGAAGAGGCGCTGCAAGTGGTGCAATCGCTCGACCCGGCGGGCGTGGGCGCGCGCAACCTGCGCGAGTGCCTGCTGCTGCAGATCGAAAGCGTCAACGGCAAGGGCGGCGTGGCCTGGCAGATCGTGTCCAACCATCTGCGGCTGCTGGAGACGCGGCAGTACAAGGAGATCGCGCGGCTGCTGGGCCGGCCGCTGGAGCACATCGAGATCGCCGTCAATATGATCCAGCACCTCAATCCGCGGCCTGGCCTGCGCTATTCCGGCGCCGGCGCGCGGGTGGTGGAGCCGGACGTCTTTTTCATCAAGGACGGCGACGATTACATCATCCAGATGAACGATGAGGACGTGCCGCAGCTCCGCCTGAACGCGCAGTACCGCAAGATGCTGGACCGCGACAACGGCGCCACCAAGGAAGTGCGCGATTACGTGCGCGAGCGCTACACCTCGGCCATCCAGCTCATGAAGAACATCGAGCAGCGCAAGCAGACCATCATGAAGGTCTGCCAGGCCATCGTGCGGCGCCAGACGGAATTCCTGTCGCTACGGCCTGGACGCGCTGAAGCCGATGATGATCAAGGAAGTGGCCGAAGAGGTGGGCGTGCACCCCTCCACCGTGAGCCGCGCGGTGGCCAGCAAGTACGTGCACACGCCGCAGGGCGTGTTCGAACTGCGCTATTTCTTCTCCGAAGCGGTGCAGGGGCCGTCGCGGCGGCGCCACGCCGCTGCTGCTGCTGAAGCGCATGGTGAAGAAGATGATCGAGGAAGAGGACCGCACCAAGCCCCTCACCGACGAGCAGATCACCGCGCTGTTGCAGAACCAGGGCATCAACGTCACCCGCCGCACCGTGGCGAAGTACCGGGAGGACATGAAAATTCCCTCCACCCACCAGCGCCGCGTCCGCAATTAAGCCACGGGCAGTCCTCTGGTTTGCGCCAGTCCCGCTCATTCCGAGTTATAAAGGGAGTGGAGTGTTTTCGGTCGTTGTCTGCCGAGAGGGAGAGCCTATGAAGATCACTACACAGGCAGACAGGTAGAACTGGCTCCAGCCGAATTGAAGAAACTGGAGGCGCGATTTGCCAAGATCGGCAAACTGCTGGACGGCAAGCGGGAATGCGAAGCGCACGTCGTCCTGTCCCAGGAGCGGCATCTGCACCACGCCGAAGCCACCGTCCACTATTACAATCATCCAGTTGGTGGGACTGGGATCGAGCAGCGATCTGTTCACGGCGATCCATTGCGCCGCCGAGAAACTGGAAAAACAGGCGGTGAAAGCGCGCACCAAGTGGCGCGACACCAAGCGGACCCCGCGCAAAGCCAGTTCAGAGGCGGAGAGCGAGCCCGCCGCGCCCGAACCGACGCCCGAGCCCGAAGCGGAGCGCCCGAGCGCCGTGTTTATCACGTCAACCATCACAGAAGCGCAAGCCATGACCCTGGATGAAGCGCTGCTGGAAATGGACGGACCGCGACTACTGGTTTATCGCGACGCCGAGACGGACCGCGTCATGGTCCTGCTGCGCCGCCGCGACGGCAATTTCGACCTGGTGGAGGCCTGATGACCGCTTCCCATTTCATTGCAGGAGACGCGGCCGGCCGTGGCGTCTAAGCCTGCGCGAGCACAGAAGACTAAAGCCCGGACCCGAAAGCCGGAACTGGTGGTCATCACCGGCCTGAGCGGATCGGGCAAAGGCTCGGTCTTGCGTGCGCTGGAGGATCTGGGCTTCTACTCGGTGGACAATCTGCCGGTGGAGCTGATTCCCAAGTTCGCCGAGCTGACTCGCGACAACCCGAGCATCCACGGCGCCGCCCTGGTGGTGGACGTTCGCGAGGGCAAGGGGCTGAAGCGATTCCCGGAGATCTTCGGCGGCATCCGCAAATCCGTCGGGCGCCCGGCTGGTCTTCCTGGAGGCGGACGACGAGGCCATTCGTCCGCCGCTTCAGCGAAACCCGCCGGCCTCACCCGCTGGGCACCGACCGCTCGGTCGCCGAAGAGCATCCGCTCCGAGCGCGCCCAACTGGCGCCCATCCGCGCCATGGCCGACCTGATCATCAATACCTCCAAGTTCACCGTTCACGAGCTGCGGGAGTTCATCGGCGAGCGGTTCCGCGGGCAGCGCGATCGAGGCGAACATCATGATCTACGTCACCAGCTTCGGCTACCGCAACGGTGTGCCGCCGGACAGCGACCTGGTGTTCGATGTCCGGTTTCTGCCCAATCCCAATTACATTCCCCGCTTCAAGAATCTCACGGGAAAGCAATCCCGGGGTGGCGCGAGTATATCCGCTCCTTTCCGCAGACCGCGGAGTTTATCAAGCGCATCACCGATTTACTGATTTATTTACTGCCGCACTACATCCGCGAGGGCAAGAGTTACCTGACCATCTGCCTTCGGCTGCACCGGCGGGCAGCACCGCTCGGTGATGATGGCCGACCAGATCCGCAAGAATCTCGAGGAAGCCGGCTTCAAGGCTAAAGTCACTCACCGCGATATCGTGAAAAGCCGGTAGCGCTCAGAAAGCCTCAACCGCGGGTGCAATTGTAGTAAGCTGGCATTCTCGTGTCCCGGCAAAAATGGGAGTTGTTTGTCATAAGTGCGGTCTTCCTGCTGTTGGAGCTGGCGTTCATCCGCTGGTTTCCCGCGCACGTCCTATTCCTTACTTTTTTCACGAATACGGTGCTGCTGGCATCGTTCCTGGGCCTGTCGCTGGGCTGCATGGCGGCCGGCCATAATAGAAACCACCTGACGTATACTCCGCTCCTGCTGGCCGTTTCGCTGGCAGCGGGAATCGGCATGGAATCGGTGCGGCTGGCCCTGCAGGACATTATCGACGTCGGAAGCAACAGAGCAGCGCCGCAGATGGTCTACTTCGGAACCGAAGCTCACGTAGCGGACGTGGCGCGGTTCGTCATTCCCATCGAATGGGTGGTTGGGGTTTTCTTCGTGCTGATCGCCGTCACCATGGTAGGCCCCGGCCAAACGCTCGGACGGCGCATCGCGGCCATTCCGAACCCGGTGGAAGCCTATACGATCAACATCGGCGGCAGCCTGGCGGGAATCCTGCTTTTCCAGTGCTGCTCCTGGTGGCTTCCCCCGGTCTGGTGGTTCGGTCTGGCAGCGGCCGGGCTGGTATGGTTTCTCTGGAAGGATTCGCCGCGAAAGTGGTGGGCGATCGGACTATGCGCCGTCGCTCCGGTTCTGCTGCTGGTTCCGGATTTGCTTTCCCTGGGGGTGATCCTCAAACGGTTTCCGGTGGAAGCCTGGTCTCCGTATTACCGCATCAACTACTCGCCCGAATCGCGGGCCATTGTAGTGAACCTGCTGGGGCACCAGAACATGGTCAGCCGGAAGGATTCGTTTCCGGCGTATGCCATTCCGTACCTGTTGAACCGGGATACGGCGCAGCCGCCGTTTCGCAACATTCTCATTATCGGAGCCGGGTCTGGAAACGACGTAAGCCGTGCGCTCCAATGGGCCGCGCCGGACGCGCGCATCGATGCGGTCGAGATAGACCCGGTGATTCAACGCCTGGGCAGGGACAATCATCCCGACCATCCCTACCAGGACCGGCGCGTGACGGTGCACCTGACCGACGGCCGGAACTTCCTGCGATCCACCGATCGCAAGTATGACCTGATCGTTTTCGCGCTGATCGATTCCCTGGTGCTGCACAGCAGCGTCAGCAACCTACGGCTGGAAAGCTACCTGTTCACGCGGGAAGCGCTCGGCGACGTGCAGCGGGCGCTGGCGCCGAACGGTCTCTTCGTCATGTACAACTACTTCCGGCAGGGTTGGATTGTCTCGCGCCTGACAGGGACCGCGACCGAGGTTTTTGGGCATTCTCCGGTGGTCCTCACGCTGCCCCAGCGCGATACCATCTCCGCTTTTGAGAAGGCCGAAGGATTCACCCTGATCTTCGACGGCCCCCGTGCCGCCGCTATCGAGCGAGGATTCCGCGAGAAAGGCGCCTATGTGATTCCGCCCGGACCGCCCGGTACCGATTTGCCGGACGGGTTCGGCGCGCGCGCAGTGCCGGGCGCCACACTGCTGAGTCCCTCGCGCGTGGACGTTCCGCCGGATCTGCGCCCCGCGCGGGATGCCTGGCCGTTCCTGTATCTGCAGAGTCCCATGATCCCCTCACTGGTCTGGCGGGGCATTCTATTGATGGGGCTGATCTCATTGGCCATGCTACGCCTGTTCGGGTGGCAGACGGGCGGACGCGAATCGGCCGGTCTGCATTTCACCATGCTGTTTCTGGGCGCGGGGTTCATGCTGATCGAAACCACCGCCGTGGTGCACATGGCGTTGATTTTCGGCAGCACGTGGATTGTAAACGCGGTGGTGTTCTCGGCCGTGCTGGTGATGATCTTAATCTCGAATCTGCTGGTGCTGAAACGCAAGCCTGTGCGCCTGGGCGGTTATTACGCAGGGCTGTTTCTGACGCTGGCCCTGAACTTTCTGGTCCCTTTGGATACGTTCCTGGGCTGGTCCGTAGCGGCACGGGCGGTATCGGCGGGTGCGCTGGTGCTGGCGCCGGTGTTTTTTGCCGGGGTTGTCTTTGCGACTCTCTTCCGGCAGGCCAAGAGGCCGGAGCAAGCCCTGGCCTTCAACACCGCCGGGGCGATTCTCGGCGGATTTGCGGAGAGCAGTTCACTGCTCATCGGTTTTCAGTATCTCATCGTGGTGGCCGCCGCAATCTATCTGGCGTCCTGGGTGGCGGCGAGGCGGCCGGCGGCGCGCGTGGCCGTCGCGGAAGCCCCATAACATGCGGCGGGCCTTTTACGCCGTGGCCCTGCTGGCGCTGGCCTGCCTGTTGCTTCGCGCGGCCCGCACGGGACTGGCGGGCGATTACGTCGATCCCATCGGCCGCGTCACCGCCGCGGAGGAAGGGATGGACGCGAGCAGCGCCATCGCCATGGCGCAACACGGCGATTGGCTCACGCCCCGATTCATGGGGCGGCCGGCTCTTCAGGAGCCGCCGCTGCTGATCGGCGCCGCGGCACTTTCCGCGCGCCTGCTGGGAATCTCGCGCGTGACGCTGCGGCTTCCCATCGCCCTGGCCTGCTCGCTGGCCGTGGGCCTGGTGTTTCTCTTTGGCGCCGAACTCAGTTCCTGGCAGTCCGGCGTCTGCGCCGCCGCGCTGCTGGCTTCCAGCCATCTGTGGCACGTGTTCGCCTCATCCTGCATGGCCGGCGGGGTGCTCGCCGCCTGCTGCATCGCGGCCATGTACTGCCTGTTCGCGGATCCGTGGCTCGAATCCAAACCGGCGATGTGGGGCTTCTCCGGCACCGCGGCCGCAGCCCTTCTGACCGGCGGCATCGCGGGCATCCTGCCGCTCGCGGTTCTCGGCCTTTACTGGCTGGCGGCGCCGCGCAAGTATAAGCCCCGGTTCGCGCGCGCCGGCATGGCAGCGGGGATATCGCTCGTGTTGGCCGCACCGTGGTTCCTTTATCGACTGGCCGCTGACGGAGCCGGATTCGTCCCCGGCACACCTTCCGTGACATCCCACGAAAATCGGGCTTTGTTTTACCTGGTCCGCACCGTGCTGATGGATCCGGTGCTGGTAGCCGTGGCCGTGGTCGCGCTGGCGGGCTTCGCCGCAGCCCTCCGGCAGCGATCGTTCGAAGCTACCCTGTTGGCGTGCTGGATTCTGGCCGCGCTGGCGGCAATCGCCGCGGGGCAGTTCCCCAACACCGCCCTGCTGCTTCCGCTACTGCCGGCGCTGGCGATCCTGGGCGCGTCGTATGGCCCATTTTCGACCATGCGGCCGGTCTGGTGGATGCTCGCCCTGGTAGCGGCGGCATTCGTCCTGAAGGCCGGCGCACCCACCTCGCCGGCCGGCATTTCCTTCGCCTCCGGGACGGTGCAGCCAGTGGCGCCGCTGGTCTCATCCTATTGCGAAAAGCGTCGCGGCAACGAGTTCGTACTGGCCGGAATCGATGACGGTTTCTACGCCGCCACGCTGCCGTTGCCGCGCCTGCGCTACGCGGAGGACCTTATGCGGACCGATTCTCCCGTGGACCTCGCGGCCTACGTCAGCGCCCATCCCGACAGCGATTTTCTGATGCCGGATCGCTACCGTTCCGCCGCCGCACCAGGCTCCCACGTCCTTGTCGACGCCGCTCCGGATTATTTCTTCCTGCTTTCCCGCCACGCGCTGCCCGCCCCACCACCCCGCTGGTCCTGCGGACTCTGAAGAGCGCTACTCGTGCCGCAGCGCCTCCATCGGATCCATCCGGCTGGCCCGGTGCGCTGGAACCGAAACGGCCGCGAGCGCCACTCCGATCAAAACTCCCGGGACCGCGGTGAACACGACGGGGTCGTGCGGCGGTACGCCGAATAGCAGGCTCGCCATCAACCGCGCCAGCCCCCACGCGGCGGCCAACCCCGCCACCGCACCGGCCAAAGCCAGCCCCATACCCTGGCGCACCACCATATCGCGTACTCGGCCCGACGGCGCGCCGAGCGCCATGCGAATCCCGATCTCCTGCCGCCTCTGCTCCACCGAGTACGCCATCAGCCCATAGATGCCGATCGCCGCCAGCAGCAGTGCCGCGCCGGCGAACACCGCCATCACCAGCATGCTGAACCGCTGCCGGCCGGTCTGCGCCCACACCACCTGCTTCATGGGCGCCAGATCGGTCACCGGCAGGCCGGTCGCCTGCCGCAACTGCTCCTGAATGGCGGTAGCCAGCCGCCCCGGCTCGCCTTGCGTGCGCACAACCCATGCCATGGGCAGCAGGCGCAAAAAGAACGCGCTCCCGGCATCCGGAAGCTGCGCCTGCGGCACGTACAGTACCGGCCGGGGTCTGGCATCCAATCCCTCGGTGCGGATATCGCCCACGATGCCTACGATTTGCCGCACCGGCTCGCCCTCCAGTTCGCTGACCCCGCTGCCACGGCCAATCACGATCCGCTGGCCCAGAGGGTCGGCATCCTTCCAATACTGCCGGGCCATGCTTTCGCTGATGGCCACTACGGCGGGGGCACGGTGGTCATCAGCGGCGGTGAACGCGCGGCCGCGCTTCACGGGAATCCGAAACGTTTCGAAGTACCCCGGCGAAACGGTGGCCCACCCTACGTCCGGACCGGCGGCCGCCGTGGCGGGCCGGCCCAGGATCTGGAAATTCTGATCGAACGTGCCCTGAGACAGCGGCAGGCAGCAGGTGGCGCCCGCCGCAACCACACCCGGCAGCGCCCGTACACGCTCCAAGCCGTCGCGAAGAGCATCGGCGACGCCTGCCGTTTTGGCATATTTAGGACCCGTCAGAAGCACGTTCATCGTCAACACATGCGTGGTATCGAAACCGGGGTCCACGCGATACAGCGCCACGAAGCTGCGAATCAGCAGCGCCGAGCCCACCAGCAGGACCACCGCCAGCGCCATCTCGCTGACCACCAGGAACCCACGGGCCCGGTTGTGCCGCAGTCCAGCGCCCGAGCGTCCGCCGTCTTTCAGATCTGAATTGAGGTCAGCGCGCGAACCCTGCACTGCCGGGAAAAGCCCGAACAAAATGCCGGTGAGCAACGACACCGCCGCGGCGAAGGCCATCACCCGCCAATCGACGGTGACGGCCGCTCCGTTCCGCCCCACCATCGGCAGGCCGGCGGTGTTCACGGCCAGCAGCGCCCGCACGCCGGCAATTCCCAACAGCAGTCCGAGCGCGCCGCCAGCGCCGCCAAGCAGCACGCTCTCCGCCAGCAGTTCCCGGAGGATCCGGCCACGCCCCGCGCCCAGCGCCATCCGGATCGCCATTTCGCGCCTTCGTCCAGCGGCCCGCGCCAGCAGCAGGCTCGCCACATTCGCGCAGGCGATCAGCAGTACCAGGCTCACGGCGCCGGAAAGCACCAGCAGGAGCGGCCGGTCGCCACCCGCCAGGTCCTCGCGAAGTCCCCTGGCGGTGAAGCTTTCGCCGCGGGCTAGCGCATTCGGGAAGCGCGTGCGATACTCTTCGGCCGATACGCGTAACCGCGCCCGCGCCTGTTCCAGGGTGACTCCCGGCTTGAGGCGCGCCGCTACCTCGAACAGGTCGCCTTGATCCTCGGTATGCGGGTCGATCTGCATGGGCACGTACACATCGGAGAACGGCCCGTATTCGCTCGCGGCTGAAACGTTCGCCACAATCCCGATTACGGTGTGAGCCTCGCCGTTCAGCGAAAGCGTCTTCCCCAGCATCCGGGAGTCGCCGCCGAAACGGCGCTTCCACAGGCCCTCGCTAATCACCGCCACCAGCGCGGCGCCGGGCAGATCCTCCGCTGCGGTGAAGGTGCGCCCGCGCTGGACCGGAATGCCGAAGCAGCGGAAAGTATCCGCCGAAACCCGCGTAAACGGCCACTCTTCGGCCACACCGCCGCTGGTGTAGTTGGTCCAGCCTCCCATATACGCGGACACATCCGCGAGTATCGTTCGCTCCGCCCGCCAGTGCAGGAACTTGGCGGGGGACGCGGCGCTGCCATCGCCCATCGTAGTAGCTAATACCACCAGACGCTCGGGGTCTGGCACCGGAAGGGGCCGCAGCAGCACCGTGTTGACAATGGAAAAGATGGCCGTGGTCCCGCCGATTCCCACCGCCAGCGCAGCTATCGCCGTGGCGGTAAAACCGGGACTTTTGAGGAACATGCGGAGCGAGTGCTTCACTTGCCTGTATGGTACCGCGGTAAGCACGACCGCACTTCCCATCGTTAATAAGATGCCCGCATCTGGAACCCGTATACTACGGGAGAGGTGAGCTGATGCAGATACTGATTGGAGCCGCCATCGGACTGCTGGCGTGGTTCGTGCTGCGCTTCCTGCTGATGGGCGTGTACACCGTGGATCAGAACGAGCGCGCCGTGAAGACCAGCTTCGGCCGCGCGGTCCGGGTGCCCGGGGCAAGACCACCCTGGACGACCCCATCGCCGAAGTTCCTCCGCCCGGAAGAACGGGAGCGCTACAACTATCCGCAGGTGCGCGTGATTCCAGCCCGGCGGCCCTTATTTCAAGATGCCGTGGGAGAAGATTCACAAAGTCTCCATCGCCACCATGACCGTCAACATGGCGCTCGACCTGGAAGACCCCACGGCCAACGAGGGCGGCACGCGCCTGGAGGCCGTCACCAAGGACCAGCTCAATACCGGGCTCACCGGCCAGATCCGCTATCGCGTGAGCGAAGCCAACCTCTACGCCTTCCTGTTCGGCATCAAGAAGCCCTTCGTCCACGTGATGGCCTATTTCGTTTCGGTGCTGCGCCAGCGCATCGCCAACTTCGAAGCCAAGCCCGCGGCCGCCGCTGCGGCAGGCGCCGGCGGCGCCGCCGATGTCGTCCCGCTGGCCGGCGCGAAATGACCGGCATCTCCATCAACGACCTGCGCAAGAATCTGCGCGATCTCAACGAGTACATGGACAACGAATGCCGCTCCTCCCCGGCGCGCTACGGCGTGATGCTTCGACGCCTCGCTGATCACCGGCATCGATCCGCCGCCCGAAGTGGAATCGGCGCTGGCCGCCATCAACACCGCTCACAACCAGGTTTCGAGCGATATCAGCCTGGCGCAGGCCGCGGCCGATCAGCGCGTCGTGCAATCCCGGCGCGCCGTGGAGATCGAAACCCTGAAGGCGCAGGCCGAAGTGGAGCCGATCAAGTCGCTGGCCGCGGAACTGGCGGAACTGCACGCGCCGGACCGGCGGTGCTTGGGCGCGTATCTGCGCAACGTGCGGCTGGCGCCTGTATGACAAGGCCGCAGCAGATCTATCTGGAGGTGGCCAAATGATCGACTCGTCGATCACCAGTTCCTGACGGCGGCGCTGCTCGTGTTCGTGGCGGCATTTCTTGCCGAGCCGGTGCTGCTCGGGCTGTGCCGCATCTTCGGCATCTTCGCCATCGTGCAGGAGCGCACCTGCCGGGTGTACGTGCTGTTCGGCAAAGTGATCGGCATGCTGGACGAGCCGGGCCTGCACTTCCTGCCCTCCAAGCTCGGGCCGCGCGGCCTTCGTCGATCAATTTCCTGGGCACCTGCCACGTGCTCGACCTGCGGCTCGACCAGGAATACCTGCGCAGCCAGCCGGTCAACTCCGAAGAAGGCGCGCCCATGGGCATCGGCATCTGGTACGAGATGTGGATCAGCGATCCGGTGGCGTACCTGTTCAAGAACACCGACCCGCGCGGCTCGCTGCGGGCCAACGTCAGCAACGCCACGGTGCGCTGCCTGAGCAACATGCCGCTGGCGGAGATGCTGGAAACGCGCCACAACATGAGCCAGACGGTGCGCGCCGAAGTGACCGGCAAATCGCAGCGACTGGGGCTATCAGCTCGGCTCGGTCTACATTCGCAAGGTGCATTTCCGCGATGCCGGCATGATCCAGCAGATCGAAGAGAAGGTGGTGAACCGCCTGCGCCAGGTGACCTCGCGCCATCAAGCAGGCGGGCGCCAACCAGGTGAGCGTCATCACCAGTTCGGCGGAACGCGAGGCGGCCGTCGAATTCGCCAAAGCGGCGGCCATCCGCCCGGCCACGCTGGGGCAGGCGTTTCAGGAGATCGCCCGCGAGCCGGCGGTCGCCGAGGCGCTGTTCGAGGTGCTGGAGACGCAGCGCATCCTGGCGGGAAAGGTCCGCTTTTCGCTCTTGCCGGGAGGGGCCCACGGCCGCATGCTGGCCAACCTGATGGCGGCTGCGACGAAGCCCGAGTAGCGGCGCTACCGTGCCGCTCTCCGTTTCGGCTTTCCCCGCGGCCAGAACTCGCGGGCCACATGCACGCCCACGTCGGCGCCTATGCCAATTCCACCGCTGGCCACGCCGGCGCCAAGACTCGCCGCACTGGCAGGCTGCCAGGCGCGCGAGATCAAGCCGGCGCCCATGTTCCCGGCAATCCGGCCCACAGCGAGCGTCTTCCCGCTCCTGTTGGTGCGCGGCACGATAAAGGTGCTCTTCACCGCAAATTTCAGACGCGGCCAGGTGCCTTGCAGGTTGGAACGCCGAAAGCTCAGATCCTCGTGATGCAGCGCTCCCACGCCCATCTCGATAGTTCCTTTCAAGAGATGCTGACCGAACGACGACCCGGCCCTCTTGGCGAATCCTGCCGGCCCGCTGCCCCATTCATGTGGGTAGTTGCGGGCTGTGTTGATGGCCGCGGCCGCCACGGACCGCGCGGCGGCTTGCGGAGTAATTACCTTCTTTCGATATTTGCTCAGGAGCGGGTGTTTGGCCGCGGGACGGCGCCTCTCCACCCCCGTCGCCGGCTGGCCGAAGAGTATCAGGCCACACCAAACCGCGGCTACTGTCCTCATGTCTCACCCCCTACCCGACTTAGTGCAAGGAGATAGCCAATGGTTCGGCCGCGCGGATTTAGGTTCCATCTCCAGTCCGCCTACCGGCCAGTCGCAATGTTTAGTGCCGGGTCTGATGCGCGGCCGTTTCCCAGCGTCCGACGATGAGGTCTACGGTGCTGAGGAAGGCGCTCTCGGGGTGTTCGAGCTTGCGGTAGAGGGCCACGTATTGGGGATTTTTCAGGCCCATACCGGTGAAGGCAAGGGCATACACGCCGTTGCTTTGAAACTCGGCGATCTGTTCCTTGCTCCAGCCCTTGGGATCCAACAGGGAAGGGCGGAGGTGTTCCACAACGGCGGCGATGGTGACGCCTTTTTTGCCCTCGGCGTTCCACAGGTCCTCGCCGTTCACCTGGGCGATGCGGCAGGTAGTGGCGTAGGCTTCCAGATTGAAGGCCGAGTAGAAGGGAGAGCGGGTGCTGGTTTCTTCGCGCGGCGCGCTGCCATCGGCGTGAATCTGCGAGGGCAGGATGCGGTCGCGGTAGTAGGCGAACGCCATGTTTTCCACGGCGCGGTTTTGCACGAAGCTGGCCACGGCGGCGGTTTGCGCGGTCCACCATGAGGCATGGTTATTGCCGCTCTTCTTTTCGTATTGGCCCTTTTTGCTGCGCGTGAGCCAGCTCAGGTACTCCACGAACCAACGGTGCACGGCCGCCTGATCCTTGGGATCCCAGGTTCCGGTATGGGCCAGGAACTCCATGCCCTGAATGGCGCGGATGAACACGCGCCCATCGAGAATGCCTTCGCCGCGGGCAGCCGAACTGCCGCTGATCACCTGGGCGAAATCCAGGCTTGGATTCATGCGCGTTTTGGGATTGACGAACCAGGTATTGATGTCGCGCGCGGCGCGCCGTGCGTAGCGCGGGTCATCGAGCAGGAAGGCGGCGGTGCCCAGAGTGAACACCGACTCGCACATGGCGCTCAGTGCATTTCTGTTCGCCATGAAGCGATCGGGATTCAACTGGCCATCCTTGTGGACATACGCGCCGGTGGGATTGGTGGGATCGGGCCACCAATAGGGGGCCTGGCTGTAGTAGTCGTGAACATCCAGGTCCAGGTCGAGACTCTTGGGGCGTTCGGAGGTCACACTCCAGGGGCCTTCCTTCAAGCGCTTCTCGGCTTCGGCGCGAAGGCGGCGGACGGCGTCCTGCGTCCATCCCTCCTTCCGCATAATGGCGCTGTGGATGGGCTCAGCCTCATCGTCCGAGACCAGCGTCATCGGAAGGTCGGCTGCCTGAACGACGAGTGCGATCAGGATGAGGCCCGCGACTCTCTTCACTATGAGCGTATTGTAACGGATGTCAGTCCTTGTATCGATGTTTAGGGCTTCAAAATGACTTTCATCAGGTTCGGTTCATGGCGATAGAGACGGTCGAACCACGAGGCTCCCTGCGCCAGCGGGGCGACCGCGCTTATAAGCGGGTCCACCTGGATGGCGCCGCGAGCCATAAGTTCAATGGCCGCGGGGTACTCGCCGCTGGAGGCGCACGAGCCCTGCAGGCGCAATTGCCGCGTCACCACTTCCTGCAGGGGCAGGTCGATGGAGGGAGCGAAGTTGCCTACGAGGGTGACGGCGCCGCCTTTGCGCACGCTGGCGATGGCGGTGCGGATGGGGTCGGTGGCGCCCACGCACTCGATGGCCAGGCCGGCGCCGCGGCCATCGGTCAGTTCGCGAACACCGGCGGCGGCGTCGGAAGTCTTCGAATTGTAAACCTGGGCCGCGCCCATTTTGCGGGCCGTGAGGAGGCGGGCGTCGTCCACGTCGATGGCGATAACGCGGGAGTAGCCGGCGGCGCGCAGGGCCTGCACGGTGAGCAGGCCGATCATGCCGCTGCCCACTACCACGGCCGTATCGCCGTGGGTGGCGGGCGAGCCACTCAAATTGACGGCGTGAGCCGCCACGGAGACGGCTTCGATCAGGGCGGCCTGTTCGTAAGTCAGGTTATCGGGAAGGCGGTAGACAATGCGGCTGGGCACGGAAACGAACTCGGCGAAGGCGCCATGGCGGCGGTAGGGGCCGGGCGAAACGCCCATCACCTCGCGATTTTCGCAGAGGTTCACCTCGCCGCGCGCGCAATAGAAACATTCGCCGCAATAGATGGTGGAATCGAAAGTGACGCGGTCGCCCAGGGACAGGCCCTCGACGCGGGCACCCACGGCGGCCACTTCGCCGGCCGCTTCGTGGCCCATCACCAGAGGGGGAATGCGCCGGCCCGTCGAGCCGTCCAGCCCGTGGACGTCGCTGCCGCAGATGCCGCAGGCGCGCACGCGCACAAGTATGTCTTCGGGGCCGATTTCCGGCTCCGGCATCTGGACCATTTCCAGATGCATGTACTCTTTCAAAAGTAGTGCGTCCATATACCCTCGCCCATCGTACGATATTTTGGGCAGCGGCATTCAGGAACCTGGGGGGCGCGGGCGGTGTCGGATAAGATAGCCCTGTGCCGGCTCCGGAGACAGATCGCAGCGCGCGCGGCCGCCTGAGCCTGCTGGCGGAATCGGTGAGCCTGTTGGCCACCGCCTGGTTTGTGTGGAAGTTCGCGCTCTCACCGCAACTGGCGGGCACCACGCCGGTTCAGTTGATGCTGCGGGGCATGGGGTTCGCGGTGGCGGCGTGGCTGTGGAGCCTGGTGATCGCGTTTCTGCTGCACTTCTCCATCCGGCAGGTGGACCAGGTGGACGTGGTGGAGGCGACGCTGCGGACTTCGGCGGCGGCAGTCTGGTTTGCGCCGGCCACCATTCTGATGATTCATCTTTCGCCGCTGGCGCTGCCGGTGGGCCTGGTGCTGGTGATCAACGCCACGCGCCTGCTGTATTCCGACTGGCGGCAGATTCATACCGAGCCGGAGCGGGTGACTATACTGGTGCCGCAGGAGGCGTGGCTGCTGGGTTCGGGCGAACTGCCGGAGCAGTTCTTTCCGCACCATTTCGGCCCGGCGCTGCTGATTGCCTGCGCCATCCAGACGGCGGGCGCCGCGGAGTTGATGCGTCACACTCTGGCGGCCGCGGCGCTGTTCGCCTTGAGCGCGGCGCTGTTGACGGTGTTCGCCATCTCGGCGGGCGCGTGGGATGAAGCCCGGCGGCCGAGCCTGCCGCGCACCATCGTGGGGCTGCTGCTCACAGTGCTGTTGGCGGGCACCATCACGCTGGTGGGCCTGGCGGGCGGGGGCGGCGGCGACGGATCGGGCGTGGACGGTGGCGACGATCCACTGGGGCTGACCCATCACGGGGCCAGCAAGACGCCGGCCGCGAAGAAACTGCAACAGCCTGCCGATGACGGCAAAAAGGTAGCGGATGAGGCGGCGCCGAAACCGGCGGAAGACAAGCCGGACGTTCCAGTAGTGACCGGTCCCGCGGTGGATGGCAGTTACCCGGGCGTGATTCTGTGGCCGGAGATCAAGCCGGTGACGGTGTTGATCGAACCGATGCCGGCCATCGGCGGCAAATTCGCGGGCACCAGACACCCTCTGGTGATTCCGTTTGGCGGCGAGTATTGGATCTGGCGTTTCCTTTTGCCGCGGCCGCCCAGGAATTCCTTCTTCCAGAGGGGCAGCCCGGCCAAGCTGTCATTCAGCAGCACGGACCACTGGCCGCTGCAAATGGAAGCGCACCAGAAACTGGAGCAGGATATCGATCTGAGCTGCTGCGGCAAAATTCAGATCGGAGTATCGAATGCCGACCGGTATCCGGGCACCGTCACATTGGAACTGCTGGCCGGCGGCTTCAGTTTGGGGAAGGCGCTGGTGATGTCAGTGCCGGACCTTTCGAAAGATCCCGTGCAGCCGGTGAGCGAGACGTTGGATTACCCCGTGCCCGCGGAACTGGCAGGGCACCCCATCAACGAATTCAAGGTGCTGTACCAGAGGCTGCGGGGGCGTACGGACAAAAGCTGCAAGGTGGCCATCGAGCGCTTCGTGCTGGTGCCGCGCGGAATGTAGGGTTACTGGCGGAGCGCGGAAGCGGGCTGAACGCGCGTGGCGCGGGTGGCCGGGATGGCGGTGGCGAGCAGGCTGGCGGCGACCACAAACGCCGCAGCGCCGGCCAGCGAGATTCCATCGGCGGGCGACACTCCGTAGAGTATGGAGCGCACCAGCGGCGCGGCTTCCCAGGCTCCGGCCAGACCGGCCGCAACGCCGAGCGCGACCATGGCGAGCGCCTGACGGCCGACCATGAAGCCGATAGCTCCGGGGCGCGCTCCGAGGGCCATGCGGATGCCGATTTCGCGGCGGCGCTGCGCCACGGCATACGAAAGCAGCCCGTAGATGCCGACCGCGGCCAGCACGCCGGCGAGAAGTCCGAAGAGCGAGGCCAGGGTGGCCGTCAGGCGTTCGGAGGCGGCGCTGGCATCCACCTCTTCGGAGAGGGTGTGCACTTCGAGGAAGGGCAGGGCCGGGTCCAGCGCGGCCAGTTCGCGGCGCACCGGTTGGACGATGCCCTCCGGCCGCATGTGCGTGCGCACCACGAGCACGAACATGTCGTCGGAGCCCACGCTGTAAAACGTGGGAGGGATGGGTTCGCGGAGGGAGCGGTACTTGGCGTCGTTGACCACGCCGATGATTTCGTTATCGGTGCCGGATCCGTTGCCGAAGCGGTGGCCGATGGGATCGGCATGCGGGAAGAAATAGTTGACGAACGCCTGGTTGATCACCGCGCGAGGGGGTTTGACGCCGCTATCGGACGGCTGAAACCCGCGGCCTTCGAGGATGCGCATACCCATCGTCTGGAAGTACTCGGGCGAGACGGTATTGGTGCTGGTATTGAGGAAGTCGCCCGGCGCCACCTTCTGGCCGTCAGTCGCCACCGTGGTCTTCATGCCGCTGCCGCGCATGACGGGCATGGAAGAACTGGCGGCGGAGACCACACCCGGCAGGGCGCGGATGCGACTGAGCAAGGCGAGCCGAAGTTTCTCGCACTGCTCGCGGGTATAGCCGGACAGGCCGGGGCTGGCAGTGAAGGTGACCACGTGATCGCGGTCGAAGCCCGGGTCCATGCCGTGCAATTGCTGGAAGCTGCGGACCAGCAGGCCGGCGCCGGCCAGCAGCATGGTGCTCAACGCCACCTGGAACACGACCAGGGCGCCGCGACCGCGGCCGGCGCGGCTGGAGCGTGCGCCGCGCAGGACGCCATCCAGGCTTGCCCGCGATGCCGACACGGCCGGCGCCAGTCCGAATAAGAGCGCGGTGGCAATGGAGACGGCGATGGCAAAGAGCAGGACTCGAAGATCCGGGGCGGCGTCCAGCGTGAGGGTGAGGTGCGTGGTGGCGCGGTCGCGCAGGGGCGGCAGAGCCCGCAGCAGGAGCGGCATGGAGACGGCGGCCACCAGCCATCCGCCCGCCGCGCCGGGCACGGCCAGCAGTGCGCTTTCGGCGAGGAGTTGGCGCACCAGCCGCCCGCGTGTGGCGCCCAGCGCCAGGCGTACGGCGATTTCTTCGCGCCGCGAGGCGCTGCGCGCCAGCAGCAGGCCGGCGACGTTGGAGCACATGAGCAGCAGCAGTAATCCGGCAGATCCGGCGAGCAGTTCGAGCGCCAGGCCGAAGCGATCGCGGAGGACCGATGCGCCGCGTTCCAGGCTTTCCACCTGGAGGCCGCGCGAGAGTTCGCGCTGGATCTCGTCGGGATTCGGCGACTGTTTCAATCCCTGGAGAGTGACGGCGCGCCACATGGAGTAGCACTCGGCGCGAGCCCGGGCCAGAGAGACACCGGGCTTCATCCGGCCCACAATTTCCAGCGCCAGGCCACTGCCGGTGAATCCGCCCTGATAGCGCAGCAGGGGAAAGGCGCGGAGGGGAATGCGCAGGTCCGGCGCGGTATCGGTGGTGACGCCGTTGAACGCACGCGGCATCACACCGACGACCAGGAATTGGTGACCGCGCAGGGTGATGGTGCGGCCGACGGCATGTACGTCGCCGTTGAAACGGCGCTGCCATAAGTTGTAACTGAGGACGGCCGGCGGGGCGCCGGGATTTTCATTGGCATCGTCCGCGGTCAGGGTGCGGCCATAGAGGGCGGGAACGCCCAGCACATCGAAGAATTCGGGCGTGACCAGGTGGACGCGCACCTGTTCGGCGGGTTGCGGATCGTCCATGGCAATGGGCCACTCGGCATCGCCGAACACGGCGGAAAGGGTGGTGGAGTGTTTCTTCAGTTCGTCGTACAATTCCGGCGCGAAGTAGCTGACTACGCCGATGCGGGGAACGAACTGCACCAGGCGCATCAACTGCTCGGGATGACGGACGGGCAGCGGCCGCAGCAGGAGGGCGTTCATGGCGCTGAACATGGCGGTATTGGCGCCGATCCCCAAGGCCAACAGGCCGGCCACGGCCAGGGTGAAGCCGGGACTCCTGGACAGCATCCTGAGCGCG
This sequence comes from uncultured Solibacteraceae bacterium, assembly GCA_963853855.1. Classification (GTDB taxonomy): domain Bacteria; phylum Acidobacteriota; class Terriglobia; order Bryobacterales; family Bryobacteraceae; genus Sulfopaludibacter. The sequence goes on from CAWKYG010000050.1 coordinate 21,650, forward strand.
TACCGCAGGTCGTTCATGCGGACCATTATATGCGGGTCTTACCAGCGTGCGGCCCACTCGGGGGACGGCTGGGGATCGGCCCGCACGCCGTTGAAGTCGGCGATTTCGCGGGGCGTGGCGGAGCGCCCGCGGGGGGCGAACGTGACCCGAAAGAGCTTGCCGCCGCTGGCGTAGGCGAGCTGTCCGTTTTGATCCCAATCGGCCCACTCGGCTTCGAATGCGAGGGCCTCGCCTTGGGTTTTTCCGTAGACGACGGAGTAATGAAACGGCCGGCGGCGGATCTGTCCATCGTTGCAATCGTGCAAGAATAGACTGCGGCGACCCTTGGAACCGGGCCTCTCCCATTGCTGCGGATGCATCCCCGCGATTTTGCGGCCGTTCGCGATGGTCTTCACCTGCGAGCGCAGAGTATCGCCGAGCGGCCAGAGGGCCAGCGCGGTGAAGTAGGGCGGGCGGCTCACCGCGGTCCAGGTGCCGGTGTAACCGCGGTCGAGGCTGCGGGTTTTGTAGCTGACGGCGAAATAGACCAGTTTGTCGCCGGAGGGCGAGAGGTCGCTGTGGCAGGCTTCTACTTTGCCGCGGAACCACTGTCCGGGCTCGAACGTGTCGCGATCGGTGCAGGGTGCCTTGGGTGCGGGGGGCACAGATTCAGTTTAGGACAGGCGCGTCTTTGTGGCTAACCTTTTCGGCCCTGTAGCGTAGGCTAACAGTATGGGTCGAATGCTGTCCGACATCCGGTTTGCGTTGCGGAGCCTGCGCCGCAGCCCCCTTTTCACGTTCGTGGCGGTGGCTTCGCTGGCGCTGGGGATCGGCGCCAATACGGCGATTTTCACCCTGATGGACCAGTTGATGCTGCGGCTGCTGCCGGTGAGGGATCCGCAGCAACTGGTGATGATCTGGTCCACCGGGCCGCATATGGGCAACAACAGCGGATCGCGCGCTTCTTCGTACCCCATGTATCAGGATTTCCAGCAGAAGGCCGGTGCCTTTTCGTACGTATTCTGCCGGTATGCCACGCCGCTTTCGGTGAGTTTCAATGGGCGGACGGAGCGGGTGAGCGGGGAACTGGTTTCGGGCAACTATTTCCAGGCGATGGGCGTGCAAGCCGGCGCTGGGGCGCGTGTTTTCGCCGGAGCAGGACGACCGCGTCTATGAGGGCCACCCTTCGGTGGTGTTGAGCTACCAGTATTGGACTACGCGATTTGCTTCCGATCCTTCGGTGGTGGGGCAGAAGATCCTGATCAACAACTACCCGATGACGATCGTGGGGGTTTCGGCGGCAGGCTTCCTGGGGCTGGACCCTGCGAATTCGCCGCAGATCCGCGTGCCCATTCAGATGAAGCCGCTGATGACGCCGGGCTGGGATGCATTGGGCGACCGCCGCAGCCAGTGGATCCAGATGTTCGCGCGGATGAAGCCGGGTTACACCGTGCAGACGGCGAACGCTTCGCTGCAGCCGCTGCTCACCCAGATTCTGCGACAGGAACTGGAGATGCCGGAGATGCGCGACACCTCGCAGTACAACCGGGTGCGCTTCCTCGCGCGGAAGGTGCGGATGGAAGCCGGCGGCCAGCGGATACTCGGAGCTGCGCCAGAGTGTTTCGGTGGCGCTGATCGTGTTGATGTGCATGGTGGGGCTGGTGCTGCTGATCGCCTGCTTCAACGTGGCGAACCTGCTGATTGCGCGGGCGGTGGCGCGGCAGAAGGAGATCGCGGTGCGGCTGGCGGTGGGAGCGTCGCGCCGGCAGTTGATGGGCCAACTGCTGATCGAAAGCCTGATGCTTTCGATTGCCGGCGGGGCGGTGGGGCTGTTGCTTTCGGTGATCATGGTGCGCGCGCTGCTGGCCTTTTCGCCTTCGAACGGCGCGCCGCTGATGCTTCGCGCCGAGCCCGATTTGCGGATTCTGGGCTTCAATGCGGGGCTGGCGATTCTCACCGGGTTGTTGTTCGGCATGGCTCCGGCGCTGCAATCCATGCGGCTGGATTTATGGAACACGCTGAAGGACGTGGTGGGGTCGGTGAGCGGCACCGGAACGGCGGTGAAGCTGCGCAAGGGCCTGGTGATTGCGCAGGTGGCTTTCAGCTTTCTGCTGCTGGTGGGCGCGGGACTGTTCGTGCGCACGCTGGCCAATCTGAAGGAGACCAACTCCGGCTTTAAGGACCTGGACAGCCTGGTCACGTTTCAGGTGGATGCCTGCGTTGAACGGCTACAGCGTGGAGCGCTTGCAGGCTTTCTACGGGCAACTGCTGCAGAATATCCGCGCGCTGCCGGGCGTGAACGCCGCCGGTTTCGCGCAAGTCTCCATTCTGTCCGGCGACGAATGGGATTCCACCATGTCTGTGGAGGGGCACGTCGCCAAAGATGGCGAGGATCTGCAGGCGTTCATGAACTCGATTTCGCCGGGCTACTGGAAGACTATGGGGGTGCGGCTGCTGGAGGGGCGCGACTTCGACGAGCGCGATCGCGGGAAGAAAATCAGGTCGGCGATCGTCAACCGGGCATTCGCCGAGCACTTCTTCCCGGGCCGCAGCCCGATCGGGCGGCACATCGGATTCGGCAACGGGCCCCGGACCAAGCTCAATATCGAAATCATCGGGATGGCGGAAAATTCGCTGTACGAAGGGCCGCGCGAGGGAGTGCACCGGCAGGCGTTCGTGCCGTTCGATGAGGTGGACTCGCCCTCATCGGTCGCGTTCTACGTGCGAACTTCCGCGGATCCCACCAGCATGATCGGAGCCTTGCGGCGCACGGTGTCGCAACTGGATGCGGCCATGCCGGTGTACCAGATGAAGACGCTGGAGCGGCAACTGGACGACACGTTGACCACCGAGCGGCTGATCGCCACGCTCTCGGCGGCGTTTGGCGTTCTGGCCACGCTGCTGGCGGCGCTGGGGCTTTACGGGGTGATGGCGTTCGTGGTGGCGCGCCGGACCAAGGAGATCGGCCTGCGCATGGCCCTGGGCGCGCAGCGTACCGAGGTGGTGTGGATGGTGATGCGGGAGGCGCTGGAGCTGCTGGGACTCGGGCTCGCCATCGGCATTCCGGCGGCGCTTTGGTTGACGCGGTACCTGAGCTCGCAACTATATAGCGTGCGGCCTTCGGACTTCGGGACGGGCCTGGCGGCACTGGCGATTCTGGTGGCGGTGGCGGCGGGCGCGGGACTGTTGCCGGCGCGGCGGGCCAGCGGGATCGATCCGATCCGGGCGCTGCGCTACGAGTGAGGGGCCGCGGCGGCGCGCGCTTCGGCTTCGGCAATCCAGCCGCGGCGTAGCTTTTCCGCGGGCACGCTGGACAGGTACGGCTTGATATCGAGGATCGGGGTGCCGTCGAGCATATCGACCCCGCGGACGCGCAGGTTGGGGCCCTCACGGGACAGCAACTCGACCACGGTCAGGCCGATGGGATTCGGGCGCCGGGGCGAGCGGGTAGCGAAGACGCCGTGAGGCCGGTTATCGCTGGGCGGCGATGCCGTGAGGCTGAAGCCTTCGGAGCGATCGAACTGCCAGATGACGTACAGGTGGGAAAAGCCTTCGATATCGGCGAGGCCGGGTTCGAATTCCGCACGCAACTCGAGAACGCCTTCCGCGTCGTGCCTGACGCCCAACCCCTTGGGAATTTCGCGCCCTTCTTTGTAGGGACTCCTGATCTGCCCGATCGGCTGCATACCTCTATGCTCGCACGGCCAGCATGGCCTTCCAGGCCTCTTCGTCGCGGCCGATGCTCAAGCGGTTGCCGGCGCGCACCAGGGGAAGGCGCAGCAGTCTGGGCTCGCGTTCGATGCGCGCCAGCAGGTCGGCGTCGGACATGCGGAGATATTTGAGCCCCGCGTCCACGTAGGCTTTGCCTTCGGTATCGAGTAGCGCGGGCAATCCGAAGCGGTCGGTGAAACGGCGGATCTCGGCGGGCGCCATGGGCTTCTGGCTCAGGTCGCGATTCTGGATGGGAACGCGCCGCTCTTTGAAAAAGCGCTCGGCGGCGCGCGTCTCCTGCGAGCTTTTGAGGCCGAAGATCTGCACGTTGACGGTCTCAGGCATGAAAGATGGGAGTGGCGCCGGCGGCACTGGCGAGCAACTCGCGGCGTTCGGCGGCGGAGAGCGGCTGGATGCCGGGCGCGGCGGCCAACGCGATGCGGAAGAGGCGCTCATCGCCGGGAGGAATGGCCGCGGTGATGTCTTCCGACAGGGTGAATCGCAGGGCTTTGTGGGCCAGGTCCGGGTCCTCGATGGGGTGGTACCAGCATTTGGGATAGGTGTGCGATTCGCCTTCCTTCCAGGTGGTATGGGCCATGGCCTTGAGGGCCAGGCGGGCCACGCCGAGTTCCCTGGCTTTGGCGAGAATCTGCGGCCCGAAATTCCCTTGCGCGTAGTTCACGTAATTGACCGGAAAGAGCACCGAGTCGAAGCGGTAGCGGTCCATGAGGGCGATGGCGGCTTCGGCGTTGTGAGCGGAGAAGCCCAGGTGGCGGATTTTGCCTTCCTGGCGCGCCTTGAGGAACAGTTCGCCCGCGCCGCCGGGGGCGAGAATCTGGTCCACGTCCTTCATGCCGGCGACGGCGTGAAACTGATACAGGTCGAAATGATCGGTACGCAGGCGTTTGAGGGATTGCTCCAGTTGTTGGCGGGCGCCCTCGGCGTCGCGCCGCTCGCACTTGCAGGCGAGGAACACGTTCTTGCGATGAGGCGCCAGCGCGGGTCCGAGCTTCTCTTCGGCTTCGCCATTTCCGTAGGAGGGCGCCACGTCGAAATAGTTGATGCCGCGGGCGACTGCATCGGCCACGGTGCGATTCGCTTCCGCCTGCTCCATGCCCATGACGACAATACCGCCGAAGCCGATTACCGAGAGGCTGACGTCCTTGTTATAAGGGCGTTTTTCGATGGGTGCGTCCGCCCGGAGCAGGGGCAGGGCGCTGGATGAGAGGATGCTGTTTTTCAGAAAGCTTCGTCTGTCCATACTTCATTATCGCCGCGGGCGGCGCGAGCAGCGGGTCCAGGGGGACCCGCGCGGACGGGGGCGTCCGCCCTACACAAAGGTGAAACCTGCTGGACCTCGAGATGGAGCTTAAATCATATCCGCGAACGATTTCCGCAGCTTGTAAAACCAGGCGTGCCCCAGGATGAACACGACCGCCGACAGCAGCCACAGCTTCCACAACGCGTCCGAAGGCCGGCGCGTGGTGCTCCAGGAAAATCGCCCGGTAGCCGCGCACCAGCACGTAAATCGGATTCTTGGACAGCAACAGGCAGCCGATGGCCGTGCATGTTCTCTTCGGGTAACAGATGGGCGTGAGGAAGAACCAGAGCGTCAGCAGGAACCCGATGATCTGCCCCAGGTCGCGCACGAACACGCCCAGCGCCGCCAGAAACCAGCTCACCCCGGCGGTGAACAGCATCTGCGGGACCAGCAGCACCGGCAGCCACAGCACCGTCAGCGGAACGCCGTGCCGCGACCACCAGGAGAAAGCAGGCAGAACAGCACCACGGCGAACAATTCGCGTCACCAGCCCGGAGACCACCAGGTTCACGGGCAGCGTCTCCACCGCGAATACCAGCTTCTTGACGAAATTGCGATGCTCCAGCATCACCGTGGGCGCGCGGCCGGCGGCTTCGCTGAAGGCCAGCCACGGCAGCATGCCGGCCAGGAAATAGAGCGCGAATCCGCGAGCGGCTCGGGTCGCCCGGCGCGCGTGCAGCACCATGCCGAAGACGAAGAAGTACGTCAGCATCAGCAGCAGCGGATTGATGACGGTCCAGAACGAGCCGCCGAAGCGAGCCGCGGTAGCGGCCCAGAATGTCGCGCCGCACCATCACGCGGATCAGCCTGCGGTTGCGCCAGATGGTCAGCAGCGGGTACGACGAGCGCGCGGCCGACGGCCGCGCAGTTCGCGCTCGCGCCGCAGCGCGGCGCGTGGTCGGCCACGCGGACGCGCGCCGAGCTGCGTCGCACCGTCCTCGCGTCGCCGCCTCCACCAGCAGGAAGCGGCCAGCCCTTCTCGTAATACCAGCAGACGTCCTCGCGCATCGGCGAGACGACGCACCTGGTAGCGGCCGTCTTCCGGCGGCACCGCGATATCGAGCGCCACCGGCAGCGATTCGCCGGGCTGCACGTCGCGCTCCGGAGCGGACGCGCGGGCCGTCCACGATCAGCGTGCCGGTCTCCGCGTCGAACAGGTGATAGCCGATGGCGAAGCCCTCCGGACGCGCGCCACGGTCTCGGCCGATCGTTGCGGACTCTCGAACTCCGCGCGCACCGTGCGCGTGGCCGCGTCGAGCTGTGACTGCGCGGATCCAGGTACGCCGCGCTCATGAGTACAGCCACCCGGGGTAGCGCTCGCGCACCGCGCCCGGTCTTGCGGCCCAGCGCGTAGATGCCGTCGCCGCGCAGGTCGGTCTCCAGGCGATAGCGCTCCAGCAGGTGCAGCACCCAGCCGAATTCGGGATGCGGCACGTCGCGGAACTCGCCGGTCTCCAGGCGCGCCACTTCGAAGCCGGAGTTCTCCAGCAGCTGGTGGATCTCGCGCGGCGTGTATTCGCGATTGTGGCGCGCATCCACTTCGCCCGATTCGGCGGGGCTTGATGTAGGCGTGGAAGAATCCCGGATGGTAGCCCTGCAGGATGGCCGAGATGCCGCGCAGCGCGGCGATGTTCGGGCGTGGTCAGCACCAGGTGGCCGCCGGGCTTCAGAATGCGGTTGACCTCGCACATCAGGTGCATGGGATCTTCGAACAGATGCTCGATCAGCTCGCAGCAGAGCACCGTGGAGAAGTGCCCGTCGGGATAAGGGAAGCGGTCCTTCTCGGCGTCGAAATGATCGATGTCGCAGTCGAACGTCTCGCCCGTCGGCGGAGGTGACCGCGCGGTGGTCCACGCGGCCCAGCTGGCCGTAGTAGCAGCCGCGGACCTCGCCGTAGCCGAGCTTGGTGCGCAGCGCGGGCGTGATTTGCAGATAGGCGCCCATCTCCAGGATGCGGTCGCCGGGCCCGCCGGGCGGGGTGATTTCGAGCGTCTTCACGAGGCGCGTCTGGTGGGTCTCCAGGTAGTCCGCGCGACTGTCGTCGTTGACCGCCCAGCCGTCGCAGATAGCCGGCGCGAGTGGCCTCGGCTTCGGCTGGCGGCCGGGGCTGGCGGCTGGGGGTCGCGGCGGCGTGGCGTCGGTCGTCGCGGCCGCCGGCACTCCCGTGCCTGTCCACCACCGCGCTCCAGAAAGTCCGCGTACTGCCGCGCCACCGTCGCCCAGTTGCACTCTCGCGCCACGTAGTCGCCGCGCGCGCTCGCCCAGGGCCTGCGCCACGTCCGGCCGCGACACCAGCAGATTCAGGTACTCGAAGATCAGGTCTTCTTCGCCGGCGCCCACCGGCACTTTCAGGCAGACGTCGTCGGGGAACTCCGGAAACGAGCCGACCTCGGAAACCAGCACCGCCTTGCCCAGGCCCAGCGAGCGCAGCAGCGTGCCCGAACTCTCGCCCACGGTGGGATAGCGCAGGTTCAGCACGATATCGCAGGCGCCCAGGTAGCCCACGAAATCCTCGATGGGCGCGAAGCCCAGCACGCGCACGTTGGCCGAAAGACCCATGCGAGCGGATCATCGGCTCGATGGGAAACTCGGGATGCGGCTCGCCCACCAGAATCATCTTGGCGTCGGGCGCCAGGCGCACCAGGCGGCGGAACGCGCGCAGCGATTCGGCGATGCGCTTGTAAGGCTTGAGGAATCCGAAGATGCCGATCAGCGGCGTGGTTTCGTCGAGCCCCAGCTTGTGCGCGCCAGGCGTTGCGGTCGGCCTCGCGGAATCCACGCGCCGTGCGGGATCACGCGCCACGGGGCCGGCGAATCCCGGCGGCGCGCATCTCCGCCTCGCATGAAGCGGCTGTGCACGATCACGCCGCGCGCGCGATTCCAGCAGGCGCCGGGTCATGGGGAGGCCTTCGTAATCGGGGCCCACTTCCAGCTTGCCGCACACGCTCGGCAAACTCGCGCGCCGGCGCGCCGCCGTTGTATTCGCACTCGCGCACGTAGGCGTCCCAATCGCCGCGCCGGATGGTGAGGTCGGCGATCAGGTGGTGCAGGTTGGATTCGTGCATCACCACCACGCCCGGATGGCGCAGGGCCGTCTCGTAGACGAAGTCGTGGAAGCCGTTGTTGCCGATCTGGTAGAGGGCGATGTCGAAGCGCGCGGGGTCGAAGTGCTGGTCCGCGCGCGAGAAAACTTCCAGATCCACCAGCGGCCTGAGGGATTCGATCAGGGCTTCGGAATAATCGGCGATGCCGCTGCGCGCCGGCGGCAGCGGCGAGAAAAACGCCACCCGCATTTCAGCGCACCAGCTCCACCGACAAAGTCCCCATGCTGAGCGGGATCTTGATGACGCAGCGGCGTGCGCGCCGCGTCGCGCGCGAAGAAGATCTCGACACGTGAAATCCGCCTTGCGGCCCTTTGACCGATGCCAGCACATGATCGGTCACCGTGGGCTTTTCGGCTAACCGTGATGTTCATGGCGCGCCGGTGTACTGCAGGCTCACGCTGTAAGCCGACCCGAAGAACACCTGCTGCGGCGGGGCCACCCGGCCCTGTCCCAGCTCGCGCCGCGCGTAATACACGAACGTCAGGGCGTCGCGCGCGCAGGACGGGTATATCGAAATCGGTCTGCCCGCCGTCCTTCCGGAAGCAGGGTGACGCGATGCGCGGTGCCAGCTTGTGCTGGTCGAAGGTGGTCTTCTCGCGGCGTCTTCTTAGCGCCGTGGCTGATGGTCGCGCTCGAATTCCGTGCGAACAAATGCTCCGGCGTGCGTCGGAGGAGTGAATTTATCGCAACGCGAAAGCCGGGAACGCCGGCATCCACAGTGGCGTCGAAGTCCCAGCCCGTCGGCCGTCTTGCGCGCGGCGAAGGTGGCGTCGCCCAGGCTCAGGCCGCTCGGCCAGTTGATGCTGTAGTGCAGGGATTCGTCCTGAAAGGGAAAGCCGGTCTGCGGCCGGGCGGAAATGCGCGCGTGGCAAGCCAGCAGACAACGCGGGCAGCGATAACTGGGGCCCGGGTTTGCAAATCGAATTCATCGGTGAGCTACAGTGGTGGACGCCCCGGCGGCAGTGCTCGCGGACAGCGCGGCCTGCTCCGCCACTTCGTGGAACACTTCCAGGGTCCGCTGCGCCGTCTTCTGCCAACTGAAATGCGCGGCGCGCTGCAGGCCCAGCCGCTCCATGCGCGCCCGCAGTTCGGCATCCAGCAGCAGGTCCGCGATGGCGCGCACGATTTCGTCCACCGCGTAGGGGTCGAACAGGATGCGCGGCGCCATCCACCACCTCGGGCAGCGCCGAAGTGTTGGAACAGACCACCGCCCGGCCGCAGGCCATGGCTTCCAGCGCGGGCAATCCGAAACCTTCGTAAAAAGATGGGAAGACGAACACGTCGCAGGCGTTGTAGAGCTGCAGCAGGTCGCGATCGGAGACAAAGCCGAAGAACTGGATGCGGTCCGCCACGCCGGAATCGCGCGCGGCCTCGTGCACGCGATCGGCAAACCAGGTCTCTTTGCCGGCCAGCACCAGGTTATGCTTCAACTGCGGATAGGCCCGCACCAGCCGGGCAAAGGCGCGGATCAGGCCGATCTGGTTCTTGCGCGGCTGCAGGTCGCCTACCGAAAGAATGAACGGCGCGGCGATGGAGAACCGCTCGCGCACCGTGGCCGCGGCGGCTTCGCGCGAGATGGGCCGGAACTCCGAGGCGGCGGCGTTGGGCACCACCACCACCTTGTCCTCTTCCAGATCGCCGTAGACCTTCAGAATCGACGTCCGTGAGAACTCGCTGCCGGTCAGGATCTTGGCCGCCCGCCTGACGGTGCGGCCGCACGGTCCACTGCAACTGCCAGGCGCGGTCGCGCGTGAAGTATTCGGGGTGCTCCAGGAAGCTGACATCGTGAACGCTCACCACCACCGGGACGCGGACAGCCGACCGGCGCGGTGTACTGCACGTGCAGCAGGTCCGGGCGGTCCTGCCGCACCTTCATGGCTAGGTCGAAGCCCAGCCGCAGAAAGGGATTGGCGGCGACGCGGCCGCGTTCGGATGCGGCACGGGATGAACTGCGCGGCAGCGTCCGCCGGAGACATAGGCCACGAACTCGCAGTCCCGGTCCTGAGCGGCGAATGCGTTCAGAAGACTGCGAACGTAAACCTCATTCCCCGTGAGGTGACGGCCGATGGCGTGAGCATCAACGGCGAAGCGCATTGACTGTACCAGTATAGCGGACCATAATGACCCACGGGCTGTGTTAAAAATCCAGACTTTTGCCAAGCTGTTTCCCATGTAAACTCTTTTTCCAACAACAACCTGCCAGCCGTGCCCAACTCTGTCCCGCAGTCTCGAGCACGCCAGCAGCCGCGACACCGCTTCGGCGAACGCCGCGGCGCCGTCGGCCAGTAACAAGCTGCTCTCCATCGCGCACCGGCAGACCTTCCGCGCCGACCGTGGTGGAAACCACCGGCAGTCCCGGCGGCCCAGGCTTCCAGGATTTTGAGCCGCGTGCCGCTGCCCGGCCAGCAGCGGCACCACCGCCACCTGGGCGCGCGCCAGTTCCCGCACGGCGTCCTCCACTTCGCCCGTGATACCTCGATCCGCGGGTCGCCGGATGTAAACGGCCGCACGGCTTCCGGGTTTTTCCCCACCAGCCGCCAGACCAGATCGCGGCCATCGCTCGCGGAGACCGGGGCCAGACCTCCCGCCGGAAGAAACGCACCGCCGAACGGTTCGGGATGATATTCCATATTTCCCGAAAACACGATTGCCTGACATTCCTCGTCGCTGCGAGGGGGCAATGGCGCCAGCGGGATGGCGTTGGGATACACCGCCACGCGCGCCGCGGGCGCAATGGCCCGCGCCAGCTCCGCGTCGCGTTGCCGATGTGGCCAGCACCGACGAAAAACGCGGCAGCCAGGCGCGCTCCAATCTGAGCGAGGCCTCGCCGAAACACGCGGTGCGCGAATGCCGGCGCGGTGCGCTCGGACTGCGCGCAACGCTGGTGCAGCACTGACTCGATATTGTGCAGAGTCGAGAACTGTGCGTCTCGCAAACTGTCGAGATCAGTCCGCCGGTAGGGCGCGCACCAGAAATGCTCGATGACTCCGATCGCGTAACGGCGGCCCTCCACCGCTTCCGCAATCTCCCGGCGAAGCCGGAGAAGCGGTCGACCAGCGGCGGCACCGCGCGCGCCACCCGCACGGCGTTGCGCAGGGCGCGCGCGGCCACGCTGCGCCGGTTCGGCGGGAGATCGATCACGACAATGCGGCGCACCAGTGTCCGGAAGGGCAGCTGCGCGCGGGATCGGGCGCGCCGGGCTGGCGGAAGACGATCAGATCGACCGCGTACGTGCCGCGCCAGGTAATGCAGCAGCGAAGCCGTGCGCAAAGCGCCGCCGCCGGCCAGCGGGTAGGGCGCTTCCGGGGCCAGCAGCAGAGCAGTGGCGCGGGCTGTCATGGCATTGACCCGGCGTCAATCCCCAAAGCGGCTCCGCGCCTCCTGGTAAACTTCGTGAGTCAGCCGCGCGGTGCGTTCCCAGGAGAATTCCCGCGCGCGCGCCAGCGAGTCCGCGCGCCGTGCATGCAGCCAGCTCATTCCCGCGTCGAGCCACCTGCGCGCATGGCGTCGGCAAGTTCGCTCACGACCGCTCGGCGTAAGATGGCGGCATCGCCCGCCAACTTCCGCGACCGCCTCGCGACGCGATGACGCACGCGCCGCACTGCATGGCCTCCAGCACCGGCAGTCCGAAACCCTCGTAGAAGGACGGATAAACGAACGCCAGCGCGCCGGAGTAGAGCTCCGGCAGTTGCCGCGTCCGGAACTTCGCCCAGGACGCGCAATCCCGGTTCCGGCGGCCAGTGCCGCGAAATCGGCGCGGCGGCGGCCGGCCAGCACCAGGTCGACTGCGTGATCGCGCGCGCACTTCGCGCCAGGCATCCAGCAGCGCGGGCAGATTCTTGCGCGGCTCCAGCGTGCCCACGAACAGAAAATACGGGGCGCAGGCTTGTCTCCGGTGGCGGAACGGGCCGCAACCACGCGGGCGCCGCATTCGGGCATGGCCACCACGCGATCCGGGCGCAGGCGGAAGCGCTCGATGGCCTGCTGGCGCACCGCTTCGCTCGGGCGTGATCGATCATGGTCGCGACGCCCAGTTCCAGCAGCACCGGAGTGCGCCGCCGTGACGCGGTCGGCGGCGTGATGCCAGCTCTCGTCCATCCACGGGGAAAGATCGTGCAGAGTCAGCACGCTGGGCCGGCGGGGAAGGTAGGGCACGGCGAAATCCGGCCCGTGGACCACGTCGGCATGCAAGCGGTGCATCTCGCGAGCGAGGCCCCACAGCCACCAGCGCCGCTCCACGGCGTTGCGCGGACCTCCGCCGCGCTTCAAATTGGCGGGCGCGCCCTCCGGCATGGCGGAAGGGCTGGTCGGAGATCAGGAAGAATTCGTCGTCCGGGAAGCAGCGCGCCAGCGCCAGGCTCAGCTCGCCGGTGTAGCGCGCCAGCCCGCCGCTCGAGAGGGTCAGCGCCGCGGCTTCAATGGCCACGCGCATGACGCACCTATCGGCGTGTCCCGATTGCCGTAGTTCTTCTCGTAATACGTGCGATATTCGCCGCTGCGCACGCGCGCCACCCACGCGGCATTGTCGCGGTACCAGTCGATGGTCCGCGCCAAACCCGTCTCGAAATCCATGACGGGCCGCCAGCCGGTTTCGCGCATCAGCTTTTCGCTGGAAAGCGCATAGCGGCGGTCGTGCCCCGGACGGTCCGTCACATATCGGATCAGGCTCTCCGGCTTGCCCGGTGAGCGCCAGCACCTTGCGCACCACGTCCAGATTCGGCAGCGAGCGGTTGCCGCCGATATTGTAGATCTCGCCATCGCGGCCCTTCTCGCAGCACCGCCAGAATGCCGCGGCAATGGTCGTCCACATAGAGCCAGTCGCGCACCTGCATGCCGTCGCCATAGACCGGCAGGGGGCGGTCCTCAAGGGCATTGGCGATCATCAGCGGAATCAGTTTTTCGGGAAACTGGTAAGGCCCGTAATTGTTGGACGCCCGGGTGATCACCACCGGCAGCTTGTAAGTGACGAAGTAAGACCGCGCCAGCAGGTCCGAGCCGGCTTTGGATGCCGAATACGGGCTGCTGGGATTCAGCGGATAAGTCTTCGGTGGCTTCGAGCGGCGCTTCCAGGCTGCCGTAGACTTCGTCGGTGGAGACGTGCACGAAGCGCGGCGATGCGCGTGCCTGCCGGGCGCCTTCGAGCAGGGTGAAAGTGCCGCGAAGATTGGTCTGGATCACCGGCTCGGGCGAAAGGATGCTGCGGTCCACGTGCGATTCGGCGGCGAAGTGGACGATGGCGTCGGGCTTCTCCTCCGCCAGGACGCGAATCCACCAGCCGCTGCGTCGCAGATATCGCCGTGCACGAAGCGATAGCGCGCGTCGTCTTGTATCCACGGCGTCAGGTTCTCCAGGTTGCCGGCATAAGTCAGCTTATCGAGGTTGACGACGCGACAATCCGTTCTCGGCGATCGCCATGCGCACGAACGCCGACCCGATGAATCCGGCTCCGCCGGTGACTAGAATTTTCATCTCAGGAGTGATGTTCCCGAAAATCGGAGAACGGTCTACTTCCGCTGCGTTTCCCAGTCGTAATTGATCGAAGGATCGTTGTACGGAATGCGGCCTTCGTCCTGGGGGTTGTAGAAGCGGTCGGTCATATAGACCAGCAGCGCATCCTCGCTTGCCGATCACTTTGTAGCCGTGCCCCACGCCCGGCGGAATCAGCATCTGCCAGGGCCGCAGCGGGCCGACGTACATGGTGTTGCGCCGTCCGAAGGTGGGCGACCCGATCCGCAGATCCACCAGCGCCACCTGCAACAGGCCCTTGACCGGCGTCCAGCAATCGGTCTGGTGCAGGTGGAAATGAAAAGCCTTGATGGTGCCGGCGATAATTCAGGGCCGCCGAAACCTGCGTGGTTTCCGGCGGAAAATCGCGCCGCCAGCCCGTGGCCGATGCGCTGCACTTCCAGAAAATATCCGCGGTCGTCGGGATACACGGCGAGCGGCTGCACGCGCACTCCGGCGATCAGGTCCGGCGAATCCACGTGCCGATCACCGCGCCGATGCCCTTTTCGCACTCCGGGAGTCGCCAGTTCCAGATCGCCGAAGGATGTCGAGCCGTGTCCGCTGCCGCCGTTCGCACGCCATCAGACTGCGCCGCTCCTTCCGACCGCATCCTGCCCGGATTCCTTTCGCGGCACCGATTGCGCCACCAGGTTGGCGGCGCGCAGCAGCGAATCGAAGGTGCCGGCGTCGGTCCACCAGCCGTCCAGGAACGAGAAGGTCATGGTGCCTTCGCGGATATAGGCGTTGTTGACGTCGGTGATTTCCAGTTCGCCGCGGTCCGAGGGCACCAGCGTTTTGATCTTGTCGAACACCGTGGCGTCGTACATGTAGATGCCGGTCACCGCGTAGTTCGATTTCGGCCGCCGGGGCTTCTCCTCGATGCCCACGATCTCTGCCGCCGGCCACTTCGGCCACGCCGAAGCGCTCGGCGTCCGGCACTTCCTTGAGCAGGATGTGCGCGCCCGCTGCCTGCGCCGCGAAACTGGTCGGCCGCCTGCGCGGATGCTGCCTTCGATGATGTTATCGCCCAGCACCACGCAGATCTTCTGCCCGTCGGCGAAATGCTCGGCCAGCGCCAGCGCGTCGGCGATGCCGCCTTCGCCTTCCTGGTAGGTGTAGTTGATGTGCTTCAGGCCGAACTCCTTGCCGTTGGCCAGCAGGCGCAGAAAATCGCCCGAGTTGCGGCCGCCGGTGACGATCATGATGTCCTGAATGCCGGCATCCACCAGCGTCTGGATCGGGTAGTAGATCATCGGCCGGTCGTAGATCGGCAGCAGATGTTTGTTGGTGATTTTGGTCAGGGGAAACAGCCTGCTGCCGGTTCCGCCCGCGAGCACAATGCCTTTCATCGTTCTCATGATATCAACCTGTTAGAATAACCGCCATGCCCTTGTACGATTGGAATCAATTGGCGGAAGAGCAGATGAATCCCCTGGTCAGCCGCAAGGTGATCCACACCGAAAACATGACCATCGCCCGCCTCCACCTGCAGCAGCATGCCGCCGTGGCCGCGCACAGTCATATGAACGAGCAGGTCACGACCATCGAGCGCGGCGCCCTGAAATTCTTTATCGACGGCGGCGAAAAAATTGTCCGCGAGGGAGAAAGCCTCATCATTCCGCCGCACGTACCGCATGGAGTGGAAGCGCTGGAGGATACCGTGGCGGTGGACGTTTTCGCCCCGCGCCGGGACGACTGGCTCCGCGGCGACGACGCGTACCTGCGCAAGTAGCGCCTATTGATCGGGCCACGGCGACAGCGTCAGGGTGAGCGGCGCGGTCTGACCGGCTTCCACCGCGACGCTGGCCGCATGTTCGATGATTTTCGCGAGCAGCGCGGGATCGATCACCGCCCCGTAGTAGAGTTCCAGATCGTTCATCCGGTCGAACGCCGCCGCGTAGTAACCGCCCGGGCGCAGATCTCCGATATCGAAACGCCCCGCGGCGTTGCACCGGCCCCAGCGAATCATCTCGCTGTTTTGCAGCGCCGGTTCCTTCGGCACCAGCACCACCATTCCGCCGCCGCATTCCTCGACCGACCCCTGCACCCTGCCGCCGTTGGTCCGGTAGACCACCCGCAGGCGCAGAGCGCTATCGGTCACGTCTATCGTTTGTCCCAGGACGTCGCGGCCCCCGTACTGCACCGTGTCCAGATACGAGCCTGGCAGCGGCTCCTCCAGCAGGATCTGATATTTTCCCGGTACGACCTCGTCTATCTCCACGGCGCCGCTCTGATCGTGAATGCCCATCAGCCGGGTCTGCCAGCCCGGAATCAGCCCTACCCAGGTGTGGCGGGTGGACGCGGCATTCGGTGCGCCGGGCCGCTCTACGGTGCCCTTCACCGTGAACGGCGCCATCACGCGAATTTTCACGTTCTCCCAATCGCCCTCGGAGACGGTGCCCGTGACTACCCCGCTTAACGACCGGCCGCCTTTCTTCCCGCTGGCCTCCAGGTACCACTCACCCGGCCGCACCCTGGCGAAATCGAAGGCGCCATCGTCCGCCGACACGGCGTGTCCCTCAGGCTCTTCGAATATGGCGTGCGAGCGGGCGTCCAGACTGTCCGGGGACACCAGCTTGATCGCGGCCCCGGCGACCGGATTGCCCGCGTCGTCCACCACCCTGCCGCGTACATGAAACACCGGCACGGCGCGCAGGGCGATATCGCAATCGTCCCGCTCCTGCCCGGCGCGTATCACCAGCCGCTCCGCCCGAAACTGCTCGGTCACGCCGGGATAGTAGGTGGGCGCCCACACTTCCGGTTCGTCCTCCTTCGTCTTCGGAGGAGCGAGTTTGGAAGGCGGGATGACACGGATCATGAACGCGGCGGGAAGTAATTGGCCCAGCTCGAAAACGCCGTCCTTCCCGGTCTTGGTTTGCGGCCGTCCGCCGCCGCCCGGGTGGACCAACTGCACCGTGGCATCGGGAATGGGATGCCCTTCCGGATCCACCACCCGCCCGCGCAGCCTGGGGACCGGTACGAGCGACAACTGAAGGCGTACCGGTCCATCGGCGGCGGTTACGCGAAACGGCGCCGGCGGCGTCATCAGGCCAATATCGCCCGGCACGAAACCAGGCTTTCCGAAGTTGGCGCGATACTCGCCATCCGGAACACCTTCGATATGGAAGGCGCCCGAGGCGTCCGTCGTGCCGGTGTAGTCAGGGCCGTTTTGCGAAGTCACGCTTTGCACCATGACTTCCACGCCTTCGATTCCGCTGTGAGTGGAGCGGTTGGTGACGGTGCCTTCCACCACGCCACTTGCCTGGGCAAAGAGGACCGCAGGCAGAGCCGCCAATATGAGGATGCGCATCACTACTCCGGCCAGGCCGCCAGTTTCAACGTCACCGTGGTGGATTGGCCGGCTTCCACCCGCACGCTCCCGGCGCTTGGGGCAATCGGCCCGAGGGGCACGGAACCAAAGGAGAACTCATCCAGCACCTGCTCCACGGACTCCAGGTCCGGCGAGGGCAGCGCTGCTACTTTGTAGTCTCCCGGCCGGAGGCCGTCAAATTCGAATCGTCCGCCGGGATCGCAGCGGCGGGTTCGGACGAAACCATTGGTTTGCAGCGACGGATCCGCCGGGAACAGCACCGCCATGGCGCAATGTTCTACCGAGCCCATCACGCTCCCGCCGCCCGCCTTGTAGACGACGCGGAGGGGCAGCGAGCCGTCCATAATATCGATAGCCTGGCCGAGTACTTCCTGCCCGCCGAACTGGATCGAATCCAAATAGAAGCCTTCCGCACCCATCGTGGTAATCCGATACCGTCCCGGAAGAAGGTTGCGGAGTTCGAACCGGCCGTCCCCAGAAGTCGTTGCCGACGCCCCCAGGAATGCCGCAGCCCGGTCGAGCGCGGTGAGGAGCACGACGTCCCGCGCCTTGGCGCCGGGCGGCGATTCCACAGTTCCATTTACGGAAAACGGCGGCTCCAACCGGATCTTCACGTCCTCCCAATCGCTGCGTGAGACGCGGCCGGCGGCAGAGCCCTCCAGGGATTGGTTGGCCCGCCGCCACTCGGCGGCCAGCAGCCAATCGCCCGGGCGCACGGCGGAAAGTTCAAAAGCGCCGCCGGCTTGCGTGATGGTTTGACCGTCCGGTTGCCCGAGCGATAGTGCGACGGGCACGGCATCGTCTGTCTCCACTAATTTCACGGTGGCACCTTCGACCGGCTTGCCGGCTTCGTCCAGGACCGTTCCCCGAATGTGAAATACGGGCGTGGCACGCAGCCGGATCTCGTACCCGTCCATGTCTTCATCTCCGCGCCAGACGATCCGCGACGCCTGCGACCGCTCGGTTCCATCCGGATAGTAGGTAGGCGCCCAAATTATCGGCGCGTCCTCTGTAGATTGCGGTGGAGGCAACTCCTTCAGCGGAACGGCGCGCAAAACGAAGTCCCGTGCAGGCAACTCGTTGTCGAATACAAAGCGGCCGTCCTTGCCGGGCGCCGCGTTCACGACCCAATTGCCCTTGGTACCGATCAATTCCACTCGCACCTGTTGCGCCGGACGGCCGTCCGCATCCAGCACTCGCCCTCGAAACCCGGCGTGCGGCTTCAGTTCCAAATTCAGCCGGACCGGCCCGGTGGCCGCCGCCACGCGAAACGGCCGGAGCGCCGGATCGCCGGGCCGCAGTTCCCGATATCCGCTTTTCCAGAAACGAACCATGTATTCGCCATCCTGATCGATAGTCGCGATGCGGAAGGCGCCGCCGGCGCCGGTATTCGTACCGTAAGTGACGTGACGGCCGCTGGTGGTCTCCACGACCACTTGCACACCGGCAATCCCCATATGGGTGGCGCTGCTGGTTACGATACCCTCCACGGGAGCGCCGCCTTGCGCCAGAAGAATTGCAGAAAAAGAGAGGCCGATCACCAGACGCATCGGTGTTGCTCCGCAAACGTTAATGGGTCATGCCGTAAATCACATAGTTCACGCCGATGCGGATTCCCATGGCCGAGAACTTCTGCGGGTATTCCGGATTATCGGCATGCTCCCAGGAATCGCCCAGGTCCATGTCGTGACAAATGACCACTATCAGGCGCCCCTTTTCGTCGTAGATTCCGCGCCAGTGCGGATCATATCCGTCGTATTCATACGTGCGGCCCGACCGCACATACTGCTCGCCGGGGACCTGATACTTGTCGTCCAGGTCGTAAACCGTGTGGAAGATCGGATCGTCGTGCGGGATGTCCACGATCTGCCGGTCAGGAAACACCTTGTGCATGCTGTTCACGAACACGGCCCATTCTTCGGTGCCGTGAAAGTCGTCGCACATGAAGAAGCCGCCGCGATCCAGATACTCGCGGAAAGCCTTCACCTGGGCGTCGGTGAGGTTCCAGTGCCCCACCTCGACGGCATACATCCACGGCCAATCGTACTGATCGCCTTCATCCAGATTGACAGGCTGTTCGACGCTGCGCGCGTGAATCCGGGTGAGCCGGCGGACGGCCTGCGAAAAGTGGCGGTCGCTGCGTGGATAGTCCATGGTCCAGAAAACACCGCGTCCGCCCTCGTGCCAGTCCACCGCGAACCGCCCGCGCCGGCCGTAGAAGCCGCGGCCTCCACGCGCGTGCACGCCATCCATGTTGGGATACATCAGGCGCCCAAACACCCACTCGGTCTTTTCCTGGTAGTCGGGGGGAATCGGAAAGTTGTTATATTCGAAGGCTGGAAATTCGCGCCAGGTATGGACGTGCTGCTGTTCCACGGCAAACAGGATTCCCGCCGCAAGCAACAGCCACAGTCCCTTCCGCATCGCCATACAGCCTTGCCCTAGAGGATACCACCGGAGCAGACTCGTCAATGAGTCATCGCATAAGTCACGTAATTCACCCCGATCCGAATGCCCATGGCAGAAAACTTCTGCGGATATTCGGGATTGTCGGCATGCTCCCAGGAATCGCCCAGATCCATATCGTTGCAGATGGCTACCACCAGACGCCCCTTGGCATCGTAGATGCCACGCCAGTGCGGATCATACCCATCGTACTCGTAGGTGCGCCCTGAGCGGATAAACTGTGCGCCTGGCACCTGGTACTTGTCGTCCAGGTCGTAGACGGTGTGAAAGATCGGGTCGTCGTGCGGAATATCCACGATGGGCCGGTCGGGAAATACCTTTTGCATGCTGTTCACGAACACGGCCCACTCTTCGGTGCCATGGAAATCGTCGCACATGAAGAAGCCGCCGCGATCCAGATACTCGCGCATGGCTTTGACTTGGGAATCGGTGAGATTCCAATGACCCACTTCCACCGCGTAGAGCCACGGCCAATCGTACTGATCGCCTTCATCCAGGTTGATGGGCTGCTCGACACTGCGCGTGTGAATGCGGGTTAAGCGGCGGAGCGCCTGGGAGAAATGGCGGTCGCTGCGGGGGTAATCGGTAGTCCAGGAAATGCCGCGGCCGCCTTCGCGCCAATCGTTCGAAGTCCAGCGGCGGCGGCCATGCACTCCCGGCATATTAGGATACATCAGGCGGCCAAACGCCCATTCGGTTTTTTCCTGGTAGTCGGGTGGAATGGGAAAGTCGTTGTATTCGGTGCCGGGATACTCTCTCCACGTGTGCACATGCGGCTGCTGAAACGCCAGTATTAATCCCGCGGCGATCAGGACGCACGAGCCCATGCGGACCATTTCTGTATTGTGTCACAGGTAAGGGTAGACGATTCCGCCGGCGCCTCAGACTTTGGCGATGACTTGCATCATGCCTTTGAGCGAGGTCTCCGTGGAGTAGCGGGCCACGTGCGGGTCGCCCTTGTATTTCGGATCGCGCCAGTGCGTTTCCAGCGTGATGGTTCCGTTGTAGCCGTCCTTGCGGAGCGCGCGGATCTGGCCCACGTTATCGAATTCGCCGGTGCCCACGGCGGCCCATACGACTTTGCCGTCCGGCTGGTGGACGTAGTCGCGCAGATGCACGTGGAAGATGCGGGCGGGGTCGAGTTTGCGGTATCCGTCAGGGAACGACTTTTCGCCGGACTCGCCGGCATTGTTGGGATCCCAGGTGATGCCTACGTTCTCTTCCGTGACGCGCTTCAGCAGTTCCCCTGCCTGCTCGCCGGTGGCCACGTGGCCGCCTCCAATGTTCTCCACCGCGAGCCGGAATCCGCCGGCTTTGGCGCGGCGGGCCGCATCGCGGAGCAGTTCGTCGATCCGCCCGTAGCTTCTGTCGCTGGGCGTTTCCCCGCGTGCCAGCATGAAGGTAAAGATGCGCAGCTTGTCGGCGCCGAACGCCCTGGCGCGCTCCATACTCCGGTCGAGGAGCGCCCACTGCTCGTCCAGCTTCTTCTGCCCTTCGGGCGTATCCGGAGGCAGAGGCACCTTGAAGAATCCCGTACCCTCGATCGACACTTTGATGCCGTGCTCATCAAAAAGCGAGCGCGCCTCGCGCACCCGCGCGATAGGCTGTTCGGTGTTGTACTTGCCCCAGATATTGCGGACCTCGGCCCATTTCAAATTGTGATCGGCCAGGAATTTCGCGGCGGCCTCCACGTCCTCATCGATTTCGTCGGAGGTGATGCCGAGTTTGATATCGGCCAGGGGCAGCGCCCTCAAACGCCGGGCAAACAGTGACACGGCAGATGCGGCCAACGCTTCGCGGCGGGTGAAACGACTCATGAGTCCGATTATAACGTGCTGCCCGCCGCACACTGTCTTCCAGCGGATACAGAGGGGAGGCATGCTAACTTACGAACAGGAATTGTTTTGTGAAACCGCACCAGCTATTCGTATGCGCCTGGGCCCTGGCCGGGCTGGCTTTGGCTCAAACGGCGCCGTCCAATCTCAAAATCGCTTTGGTCAATATGCAGAACGCCGTCGTGGCCACCACAGACGGCAAGAGCGCCGAAAAGCAACTGGATGACCAGTTCGCTCCGCGTAAGGCCAAACTGGATGCGCAGGAAAAAGAGATTGCCGCGCTACAGGCGAAGATGGACGCGGGCGGGCTGACCGCCGAAGCGAAGGAAGAGTTGGGGCTCGACATCGATCACAAGACGCTGCTGTTCAACATCGCGACCCAGAACGCCGACGGCGACTTGCGCCTCGCCCAGAAGAAGGTACTGGAGAACCTGGGGCCGAAGATGATCGCCTGCATTGCCCGCTACGCCAAGGCCAAAGGTTACGCCATGGTCTTCGACATCAGCGATTCCGACGTCCCCAAGCTCTATCCGAACGCCGTCGATATCACTCAGGAAGTGATTGCGGAGTACGAAAAAAGCAGTCAGTTGGTCAAATCCAAGACCTCGAAATGAAACCGCTCCGGCGGGAACATCGCTGGTCCGCACGGCGTCAGGTGCGACCAGGTTTGGTACGCCGTATCCGCCACCGTGGCATTCAGGTAAAACAGGAACTGGTTGGAAAAGCAGTCGATGGGCGGCGGCTGGCGGAATGTGAGTCGCAACCCGACGGCCTTTTCCAGCGCCACCCCGCGCGTTGGAACACGTTTCTCCATCAGCAGCGCCACGAAACTGGCGCGGCTGGCGTGGGGCCACACATCCGGATGCAGCAGTTTGCGCAGGGTGTCTTCGCATTCGAAGGTGATCTCGCACTGCCGAATCCATTCCAGCACCGAATCCCCCCACAGCCAGTGGGAGAGCAGACCGCGATATTGCTCGGTCAGCCTGAGCGCCAATTCAAATTTGCGCTGCTCCAGAACCTCCGGTGTGGCGTCGGACACGCCGAGCATGTCCTCGGCTTCCAGCATCACCGATGACAGTTCGGACTCTTCCTGGCCGGAGTTGTGTTCGCTGCCGTGGACCAGCAGCGGAGGAAGTTCATGGGTTTTACTTCCCGGGATCTCAATGTACACTGTGTCCCCCATCGCGAGCCTCCTGGTTACTTAGACGTACCAACCGGACGCTGTTGTTTCAAGTTGTAGCACACGTCGCGCCAATGTGAATTAAAATTCTTTCAATTCCGCCGATCCAGAATGCTTATGCAAGCGTTAGCAGACAAAGAGGTTTGCTGCTAACGGCGGGCTTTCCACCCGTGTTATTCTTCCGGGTGCATGATGCAATATTCGATCGGTCTGGACCTGGGCGGGACCAATCTCCGCGCGGCCGCAATTGATTCCACCGGCAAGATGCTCGACAAGATTGCCGGCGCCACCAACTTCGTCGAGGGGCGTGACGCGGTGCTTGGGGACATGGTGGCCGCGATCGAGAAATTACGGGAGAAGCACGGCGCGGCGGGCCTGGCTGGAATCGGCGCCGGCGTGCCCGGCTTCATCCGTTTTAAGGACGGTTACATTACCAACTCCAACAATCTGCCCTATTTCGAAAACTACCCGGTGCGCGACGAGATGGAGAAGCGGCTGGGCACCAGGGTGATTCTGGAGAATGACGCGAACGCCGCCGCGCTGGGCGAAAAATGGATCGGCGCGGGGCGCGATTACGACGACCTGGTGCTGCTCACGCTAGGCACCGGCATCGGCGGCGGAATCATCTACGGTGGGAAGATCATACGCGGCTTCGTGGGTATGGCAGGAGAATTGGGACACACTACGGTGGTCCCCAGCGGCAACCCGTGCGGCTGCGGCAACCGCGGATGCCTGGAGAAACACGCCTCGGCGACCGCCGTAATTGCCATGGCCCACATGCTGCACCTGGGCGAGAATCTGACGGCGAAGGACGTCAACGAGATCGCCAAACAGCAGGACGAACCCGGCGAGAAGGCTCGCGCCATCTGGGCGGCCATGGGCGAAGCGCTCGGCATCGCTCTGGCAACCCTGGTCAATACGTTCAATTTTCCGTTGTACCTGCTGAGCGGCGGTCCGCTGCCGGCCTGGGAGTTTTTCGCGCCGCGCATGATGGAAGTCGTGAAACAGCGCAGCTACACCTTCCGCGCCACCGGCACAAAGATCGAAAAGGCGACATTGGGCGGCGAAGCGGGTTTGTACGGCGCGGCCTACCTGCCGTGGGAAAAGTAGGGTCGGGCCAACAACACTGTTGATTTAAGATCGCGGAACGCCTTAGTATCCTCCCGAGCAGCAGCAATTGCGAGTCGGAGACTCAATCGGAACCGGCGATGCGAGAGCGGTGACGGGGCCAAGTGTCGGCGATGTCACATGCCGCAATGAGGACTTCTCATTTCTGATCGTGTTGTCGAACGCGCAGCGAAAGACCCGAGTTAGGCCGCTACGGGGCATCAATCTGCCAGCGCCAGTATAATGAGGATTGGCCTTGGAGTTCGAGTGGGATCCGCGAAAGGCTGCGGCAAATCTCGACAAGCACAAGATATCGTTCGAGGAAGCGGCGACGGTCTTCGGCGATCCATTAGGTCGGATTGTGGCTGATCCGCGCCATTCCGCAGTAGAAGAGCGGCAGGTACTAATGGGCGTTTCTAAAGAGCGCCGTTTGCTGGCCGTAATGTATGTCGAGCGTGGCGATGCCGTTCGTATCATCAGCGCCAGACGGGCGACACGACCGGAGAGACGAGATTATGAAGAAGCAACCCGGTAAGAAAGTAACCGCCGATCAAACAGATGCCGACGAGATTTTGCCGCAGTATGACTTCAAGCGGGCCTTGCCGAACCGGTTTGCATCCCGGTACGCTTCGGGAAGCACTGTCATCGTGCTCGAACCTGATGTTGCCGCCGCGTTCCCAAGCTCGGGTGAAGCTAATGCGGCACTGCGGGCACTGGCGGGGATTATAGAGAAACATCGCCACCGTCAGCCGCCCTCTCGCCGCAAGCTTTGAGCATCGACTCGCGGAGTGGCAGAAGAACTCCGGCTCTGACTGATCGGTCGAATCCGCCTGGCGTGAAATGCGAAACCAAGCCGCGCCGATCACCCAAGAGCAGTGGCGAAGCGACCAGCAAATTGGAAACCAATCCCCATAGGCAGTCTCTGACGGCTTAGTTCAAGTCGTCGTATCGGGAATGCGCCGGCGCTCAGATCTATCCTGCTCTTCGGCATCACGGCGCCGGCGCACCTCCGATACAACCGAAAGGACTTGTGGGGAGTAATCCGCCTCCGTTTCACCGCAGGCCCTCTTTGCCCAATGTCCGAGTGGCCGACGATATGGACGGAGCTTCATTGTTGCGCACCTAGGTAGTTCAGGCGCTTCCGTCAACGTGCCGACTATCGTGCAGGCTGCGAAGGTGGCATTGTCCGTTGGGCTGCGTCCACGAGGCAAGCGGATAGCGCCGGTAAAGGCGTGGTTCCCAACCGTCCATCGCCCGGCCGAGGCATCACCGACTATTCCGGCCGTCTGGACAAGTCTGATACTGGGGACGTCGCGAGCGATTCCTGCAACCGGTCACTGACCCGAACTCAGGTTCCAGGAGAATTGTCTTGAATGCGACCTCCGAGATGCTGGACCAACTCCCGACTCAGTGAGTCGAGCCAAGCTTTCACCTTCGCTTCGCAGGCCGCTGAGAACGGCCGCCTTCCTTCCTGTAGGCTCGTTAACAGCTCCGCCCGTCTCGCGGGATTCTCAAAAGCATCCTTGAATTCCCGCATAAAGGCCTTCATCTCCATTTGCCGTCCACGAACCTTCGCATCTTCGTTCAAACCGTAACCTTCAATCGACTGCTGGCCTCTCCGAGAGTTGCTGATCTCCTTGGCCACCCCGAAAAGTAGCGGGTCAGATTCGTCGGTCACAAAAGTAATATGCGAGGCGATATCGTCATCCGCGTAAGGATTGAGCAGTTCAGGCAATTCCTGTGCTAGGTCATCACCCGGCGCAATCGCCCTTTTCCCACGAACAGGAAAGCAATTGCTCTTGTTGCGATTACAGAGAGAACAGCTAGGCAGGAGGTTGCTGGGAGCAAACATCAGCCAATAGTAACCGGGGTGCTGTCCTTGGCCAGTGACACCCGATTTTGGACGGAAGTGATCGATTTGGACGCGTGCTGAGCGAAAGTCAGTTTCGCAATATGCACACTTCTCATAGAATAGCCACAGTAAGTAGTCGCGCAGTTTCTTGTATACCGGCTCGTTGGTCTTCATCAAGACCTTTCGATGCGCGTTCGCTGCACCACAAACCGCCGCAGTGGCGGTCGCAGCTGGTCCATTTAGCCAGGCATCGAAGGCTTGCTGGAGCCTCGCATCAGGACCGCGCTCGTGAATTCTTCTCACGCTAATCTCCTGAATTCCGCCTAAAGGCGGATTTGATTTCCAGCATCTGGGCCCGAATCTCCTCGATCAACCGATCCTTGTTAAGACCGGCAATCCTTGCGTCGATGGATTCCTCGATAAGACGTGCGGCTTCGCGCGCCTCGCGGGTCTCCTCTGGTGTCACGTGGTATAGACGGAGCTTTTGGGCGAGGGATCCAAGTTCGATCTCATCATCAATAGTGCGGTCAAGGGCTAACGAGAGGTCTACGTAGCGGTTTTGTTCTTGCTCTACCTCGGGCCCCCGAACGGCATCGAGGCCAAACGCCTGTCCCATAAGGATCTGGTCTGCACGAAGCCCGCGGACATCATCCGCCGGATCTAGGTGAGAACAAACAACACGATTGTCTTCGCGCCGCAGGACGACGATGCTCTCGGGGGCAAGATCGGCCGCGAGTAGCGGCGAATGTGTCGTCGCGACGAACTGGACGCGCGGAAACAATTCTCTCAGACCATGCACAAGCAGTCGTTGCCAGAGCGGGTGCATGTGCGTTTCAATCTCATCGATTAGAACCAAGCCGCACTCGTTCCACGGCTCTGGGGAGTTCTGGTGAATATCGGTAAGACGTTGGAGCAGGACTCCAATCCAGCACATCAATGAGGCGGTACCCTGGCTGATAGCCTCTATGTTCACCTCCCCGTCGTCGGTAGTCACAAATACCTGCGAACGATCCGGATCCACACGCGACGCCGAAACGGGAAAACCCACAGCTAGCCGTCCAAGCGCCTTGAAAAAGTAATCCCTAACGGGCATATGGCGGTCGCTGTTGGCTTTGTGTTCCAGGTTAATGAGCCAGGCCCGCAGATCGGAAAGCCGACGGTCAACTGAATTCTCCGCCATGGGAAGAACATCCTCAGGCACCGCCCGAGCTTGCGGAGGGAGCGCCGAATCGGTGTGCCCGAACGCCCGCAATGGCGGAAACGCGAGGATCGGAAAAGGCTCAACATCGAGCGGGCGATCAGGGCTGCGATCAATCTTGATCTGCGCGGAAGGATCATGCCGGCCGGTGCTGCGGATGCTAAACACGGCCGTCTGGCGATCAGTTTGAATCTCGATCCGTCCTTCAGTTGCCGATGTTCGCAGCAGGTTGCGTCCGGAGTTCGAATGGAATTACGTTGATCCCATATCGGAGTTTTAGAACGTCGGCCCTTGTCTTCCAGAGGGGCTCGGCAGATATGTCCAATAGCGCGAAATGCTGAACGGACGACGGAGAGAGTCGAATGCCGCTGAGGTAGCCCTGAATCCCCTCGAAACTGCACCCAACAAAAAAGAATGGACTCGACACGTAGAGACTGGACAGGGCCTCGCCGAACGCGATGCTGTGATCGAGGAATTCAGAGAACTGCAGACTCGTGAGAAGCAACGACTCCTCGCTCTCTGGCAGTCCGTAAAGATGCAGCTTGAAAAAGTCTTTTTTTGCAATCAGTTCCTTGAGTCGCTCAGTCTGCTGAGGCAGCAGACCCGGTCCGTCGAAAGAGCGGTCTAGCAAGGAATCGAAGTTCGTCGTAAGCAACGCGCGGAACTTAATCTCAGAGAGGACACGATGGACAGGCGACGGTTGGCGGTCATCGATCTCGAAAGTCGTCCGCAGATCATCGAGAATAACTTGACGCATCGTCGGGTTGGGCCAGGCCCGCAAGGCGATGCTATCGGCCACATCGCCATGCTGTCCCCGAGCCAGCGATACGCTCATTGCGCTGGCGAGGGCACCATCAACGATTCCGCTCGCCTTCGCGACATCGAATAGGTGCTCCACATAACTGCGCCAGACGGGAAGCCCAGCTTGTGCCCCTATTCCTGCACCAGCGAACAGGACTGCGTCGCCGCGGGCCAGTCCTTCAACGAGTTGCACCGGCCAGTCAGGGGCGTGGGTAGACCCAGATTTCAGACCGCCGACTGGCACGGCGATTTCAACCCAGGAAAGAGAAGCCGGTGAGAGCTGCGTCGCCCGCCATTGTGCGTAACTCCAACCTGCTGGGACCATGTCAGCATATAGCTTTTCCTCTTCCCCTCCGAACGCGAAATCAAAACAGTTCAGAGATCCGGCTCCTTTCAGCTCGAACTGACCTACTCTGGTCCGGACCGCGATGCCTTGCCCTTTCACCCCGGGCGTCGAGGAAGATATGCCCACATGGTCAAGGAAGCTCGAAAGGCTTCCAGAATGAAGCTGGACTGGGGTGAGATCGCCAACGAGGATCATATGATCCTCAGAGCGAAGCTCCTCGAGATCGCTGGAGAATTTTCGAGCCAGCTGCCACGCCGTGAATCCGCTCTTGTCAGCCAGTTGCGGAATGGGCCACACGGAGACGACCAGCAAGTGCCGGTCATTGAGTTCGGCATGAAACACGCCCTGAACTCGAATGAACTTGGGTGTGATGGTTTGCAGGGCCTTGTCAAATTCACCAGCCGTCGCCGAGTGCATGCGCAGCGGGTCGTACAGAACAAGCGTGCTCTGGAACGCCATCGCATTTTGGAACGTGATATATTCCCCCGCGATGTAAACTTGAGCGGAGGACAGCTCTGAGAGTAGCGTTCGTTGAGCTTGTCGCCCCGATCCATCGCTTTGCACAACCATCAAATCGAAGCGCTTTGAGATTTCAAGAATATATATTGCAGACTCCGGAGTGAACTTGCTCCCGTTCCCACCGTCCATCTTCCAGCCGGCCACGAGCAAATTGCCTTCAGACGGAGGCGGGAGTGACGCTAAAATGGCACGCAGAGACTCTATGTTGCGCCGCACATGCTCGGGAAAACCGTCGAGAAGCTGTTGGTAACTGTCCTGATCCATATAGCCAGGGTTACTCATCAGCGACACCGGTTGGCCGAAGCGGAGTTTCTCTGCAAAATGGATTTGGTGGAGGCAGGGATCGCTACGTTATGTCGCATGGCCTAGCTGCAAATTCTAGCAGAAAACAGCCCTCAAATTGAGTACTCTGGCACCTCCCCACTCCCTTCATGAGCTACTGGCAAATCACGTGTACGTGTATTCGCCATCTCGTCAATCTGCCAGCACCCTTCCGGTGGGCGTCTTCCACCTGCTCGCGTCGGGATGCGCTACCGGGAGCACGGTCATATCTGGCGCCGCTACTGCTATTGAAACGCTTTCACCCGCTTCTCCACGTCGCTCCGGAACCTGTCGATCGCTCCCAGCGCATAATCGCTTATCGATAAGCTCGCGTCCAGGACCAGCGGCGTCAGGTCCATGGCGAAGTTGAGGGCGCTCTCCTCGTCGGTGCCGTGCGAAGCGTAATAGGTGGCGTGCGCCAGGCGGCGGCCGGCGGTTGCCAGGTCGTAGCGCTTGCCGCCGCTCACTTGCGAATCGAAAACGCCCACCAGCGCGGCGGCGATGTTCGGGCGCGCCGAGGACCGGCAGCACTGCTTTTCGCTCGTCGGCCAGCCAGTCCAGATCGCGCCACACTTCGCAGCCGTACACTTTCTTCGGTTTGCTCGCTGCGCACTGCGCGCAGGGCCGCCAGGGCGCGCAACGCCGTGCCGACGTGCGTATCGTGTTTGTCCGCCAGGTTGTGCAGGTAGACATACTCGGGCTGAGCGGCGCGCAGGATCTGCGTGAGGTCTTCCACCACCGCCGTGCCGGCGGGATTCTTCACCTGGGAACTGGTGAAGCCAAGCTGAATCTGGCAGGCGTAGTCGCCCACGTAGGCCGCCTTGCGCTGCTCGATCAGCCGCACTTTCTGCATCTCCTCGTCGGTGTAATCGCCGTAGATGCCGGCTGCGCGGGCTGCCGGCGCCGTTGGTCACCACCACGCCGGTGAACCACTTGTCCTTCCGCCCGAAGCATTCGGCGATGCCGTGATAGGCCATGATTTCGATATCGTCCTGGTGCGCCGAGATGCACAGGTGCGTGGTGCGGGCGAGGGCAGCCGATTCGGGCTCCGCGCCGTCGGGAACGAAGAAGTCCGCGGTGGAATTATGAAATTTCATTACTCTTTCTCCTGAACTGGAATGGCCGGCAGGCTGGCCGCCGCAATGGCCTGCCCGTGCCGCTTTTCCTTCTCGTCGGGAATATGAAAGCGAATGCGCTCGGCCACTTCCGGGAACTCCTCCTGCAGCACCTGGCGCGCCACCGACAGAATCAGGTCGCCGCCTTCGCCGGTCATCACGCGGCCCAACACCAGCAGGTTGCGGAACTCGTAGAAATCGGCGTAGTGCGCGATGTCGTAGCCGAAAAAAACGCCGATAGTCTCGTAGATGCGGCGGGCGCGCTCGTCGCCGGCGGCCGTCAGCTTCTGCACCTGCTTCCAGTTTCACCGGCAGCGGCATGTCCGGCGGGCAGTTCGATCCCGGCGGGCGCCAGCAGCCGTCCCACGGCCTGCTGCGAGAAGTATTGCGCGCCCACGCCGCGGTCGCCCGACCATTCGTCGGCGGGCGCATCCTCGCGGTAATCCACCGGCACGAAGGCCAGTTCGTTCAGCCAACTGGTGATGGTGCCCTGCGGCGTGACGTATCCGGCGGCCAGGCTGCTGCCCATGGCGACTGCCCAGCACGGCGTTATCGTTCAGGGCCATGGACCCGGCCAGCGCCGTCACCTCGCCATCGTTCACCACGTCGAAGGGGATGCCGCCCCACGCCGCCCGCAGGTCGAAGAACAGCCGCCGCACGCGGCTGTCGAACAGGTCCCGCGGCACTGCCGCGATAGAGCGAACCGACGCGGACCTCGTTGTTCACGTACACGCCGGCCGCGCTGCCGCCGATGGCATCGACGCGCGGCAGATTCGCGGCGGCGCGGCGCAGCGAATCGTTGATGCCATCGAAATGGTATTGCGGGTCGGACTGCGCGCTGGGGTTCCACGGCACCTCTTCGCTGAAGACCACGTGGCCATCGATCACGGCGGCGCACTTGCGGTCGCTGGCGCCCAGGTCGAAACCAATGCGGCAGCCCTCGAGGTGGCGGCCCAGCGGCGCGGCGCTCTCGTGTTCCACGGGGACGGCGTCGAAGGCGGTGCTCTCGATGGTCATGGGGCGTCCGTAGACCCGCGCTCCCATGAAATCGTGATCGAACGCGCGCGCGCCGCCGGGCGCATAAACGCCGCGCAGGTATTCGGCAATGCGCGGGTCGCCGCCGATGGTGACACGCCAGCCGCCCTTCTGCCACAGCAGGAACTTCAGCAGGCGTTCCACGTAGCGGTGGTTGAGGGCCGCGTTGGCGCCTTCATGCGGCAGGATGGCGGTGCGGAACACCGAAACCGAGCCATCGCTGCGCTCCAGCGCGATGGCCAGACGTCCCCCCGGCCGGCCTGCACCAGCGAGCGGTAGGCACGATTCCAGAGCGAGGCGGGGACGAAGTCGGGGTCCAGCACCGGGCGAAATTTTGGCGTGATGGTAAGCAATGGCAAATTCGGTTTTATCATGTTGCACGCCCGCGGGGTATGCTGGTTGGTCTATGTGGATGGGCATCGATATCGGGACCGGGAGCTCGCGCGCGCTCCTGGTGGATGAGCGCGGCG
This sequence comes from uncultured Solibacteraceae bacterium, assembly GCA_963853855.1. Taxonomy (GTDB): domain Bacteria; phylum Acidobacteriota; class Terriglobia; order Bryobacterales; family Bryobacteraceae; genus Sulfopaludibacter. Next base: position 52,846 of record CAWKYG010000050.1, read on the forward strand.
GCGTCCGCGCGACGTATACGGCGGCGCACGAAGACATGCGGATGGAGCGGCCGTTATGGGCCGAGCAGCGCCCGGAAAACTGGTGGGACGCGGCCGTGCAGGCCATCCGCGGCGTCCTGGCTACAGCCGCGCTCCACGGCAGCCAGGTCAAAGGCATCGGCCTTTCCGGCCAGATGCACGGGCTGGTGATTCTGGATGCCGCGCACCAGGTGATCCGCCCTTCGCTGATCTGGTGCGACCAGCGATCCCAGAAGCAGGTGGACGCGGTCAATCAAACCGTGGGCCGTGAGAACATCCTGCGGTATATCGCCAATCCGGTCCTGACCGGCTTCACGCTGCCCAAACTGTTGTGGGTGCGCGACAACGAGCCCGACAATTTCGACCGCGTGCGCAAAATGCTGCTGCCCAAGGATTATGTCCGCTTCATGCTGACCGGCGAATTCGCCTCGGAGGTATCCGACGCTTCCGGCACGGCGGTGTTCGACGTGGTGAACCGGCGCTGGTCGTTCGAGATGATGGACGCGCTGGACCTGGATCGCGATATCCTGCCCACCTGCTACGAATCGAGCGACGTGACCGGTGCGATTACCCCGCGGGTGGCCGAGTTGACGGGCCTCGCGGCCGGAACGCCGGTGGTGGGCGGCGGCGGCGACCAGGCCTCCAGCGCGGTGGGCAACGGAATCGTGGAGCCGGGCATCGTTTCGTGTACGCTCGGTACCAGCGGCGTGGTGTTCGCCCATATGGAGCATGTGGCGTACGATCCCGCCGGCCGGGTGCACACGTTCTGTCATGCGGTGCCCGAGAAATGGCACGTGATGGGAGTCACACAGGGCGCCGGGCTCAGCCTGCAATGGTTCCGCAATCAACTCGCGCCGGGCGCGAAGTACGACGCTCTGATGGATGAGGCCGCCTGTTCGCCGGTGGGAGCGCAGGGCCTGTTCTGGCTGCCCTACCTGATGGGCGAACGTACGCCTCACCTGGATGCCACGGCGCGCGGCGGCTGGATTGGCCTGACCAACAGCCACACGCGGGCTGATCTGATTCGCTCGGTAATCGAAGGCGTCTCGTACAGCCAGCGCGATTGCCTGCAGATTATCGAAGCGTTGGGAGTTCCGGTGAGTTCCGTGCGGGCTTCCGGGGGCGGAGCGCAGAGCCCCTTCTGGCGCGCCTTGCTTGCCGGCGTTTTGAACAAACAAGTGGTGACGCTGGAAACGCAGGAGGGGTCGGCATACGGCGCGGCGCTGCTGGCGCTGGCCGGGACCGGCGTATACGGTTCCGTGCCGGAAGTGTGCCGCCATGCCATCCGGGAAACGGAAACGGTATCGCCGGAGGCACGGGATGCGGCATTCTATGAACAGGGCCACCGCGTGTACCAGGCGTTGTATCCGGCGTTGAAGCCTATTTTCGCGGAGATCGCAGAGCTGTAGCCATGCCCCTAGGCCGCGCGCTTATCACGGCGGGTTTGATTCTGGTGGCGGCCGGTCTTCTGATCAGCTTTGGCGGCCGGTTGCCGCTGAAACTGGGGCGGCTGCCGGGCGATATCTACGTCCACGGAAAGAACTCCTCGTTCTACTTTCCGTTGACCACTTGTATCCTGGTGAGCGTGCTGTTCTCGCTGGTGATGTGGATGATCGGGAAGTTCCGCTAATGCAGGCGGCCGAGTTTCTGCAGCGGCCAGTAGGCGAAAACCGCTTTGCCGTAAATATTCTCTCGCGGAACGAAGCCCCACGAGCGGCTGTCGCTGGAGGAACTGCGGTGGTCGCCCAGCACGAAATACTCTCCGTCCGGCACCACCCTATCGCGGTGGGTGGCCGGCCAGGACATCTGGTCCTTGAAATCGTCTTCCACGTAATCTTCCACCAGCGGCTGGTCGTTCACGAAAACCTGGCCTGCGTCGATGCGGATCCGGTCGCCGGGAATCCCGATTACGCGCTTGATGTATGACTTGGACGGGTCCTCGGGATACCAGAACACCACCGTATCGCCGTGCTCGATCCCGCCTAGTCCAAAGCGGTAGGTGAACTTATTGATGAAGATCCGCTCCTTGTCGCTGAGGGTAGGCTGCATGCTCGTGCCTTCCACCTTTACGGGCTGGTAGATGAATACGATCAGCACCACCGCGATGAGAACGGAAAACGCCAGGTCGCGCAGCCACGAGAGAGCATTCCGAATCCGGCCCGCAGCGGGCCTTTCGGGGAGCTCTGCCGGGCCGGGGGCGTGGACGTCGCCTTGTGAATCAAAGCTTGCGTTGTCTAGCATCCCAACAGTTTGCTGCTACGCTAATTATAGACGCTTTTGGGGCTGTTACGGTTGCTGTGGCGCCGGAAGAATCAATTGCTGCAATACCTCCAAAGGTACCGCTCCTTCCTTTAGAGCCCGATCGTGAAAATCCTCCAGACTGAACGACGCGCCATGGGCTTGTTTGATTTCGTCGCGCAGCCTGTTCCACTGCCTCCAACCCACATAGTAGGTGGGCAGTTGGGCCGAGGTGGCCTTGGCTCGCTGCAGCTTCTCCACGGCTTCCTGGGGCTCTTGAAACGCCTGCTTTTCGAGAAAGTCCAGCGCCTCCTGGTCGGTCATATCCAACATCTGGAGCCGGACATCCAGGATGGCGTTTGAGATCACGCGAAGCTGCTGTTTGGCGAAAGTGAGCTCCAGTTCCGGCGAATGATTCAGAAAGCCCTGCTCCAGCATCATCTGTTCGGCGTATTGCGCCCAGCCCTCCACATAGGGACCGCTGCCGTATAGGGCGCGCAAAGCCCGCCGGGCCGGCGGCTGGACCTCGCCGGCCATTTCGAACTGCACGTAGTGGCCGGGAATGGCTTCGTGCAGGGTCAGCAGGCGGAGCATGTATTCGTTGTACTCCCGCAATTTCGAGCCGGCCTGTTCGGCGGACCATTCGGGGGGAATCGGAGTCACCCAGTAAAAGGCGCCGAGTTGCGGTTCCAGCGGAGGGGCCGGGTCGAAGCCGCCCGCGGTGTAGACGCCGCGCTCGAAGCCGGGAGTGGGAACCACCTGCAGATTGGCATGCGCCGGCAGAGTGAGGAGATGTTTCTGCCGGACAAACGCGCGGGCTTCGGCCAGATCTTTGCGGGCGTCGTCGAGGTAGGATTCGCGGGTGGAGTGGCGCTCGGCAATGTTCGCCAGGACTTCGCCGATTACCTGGTTTGCGCGGGCATCTCCGTTCAGGTCGGTGTGATCGTGGTGTGCCGGGGCGATTTTCGCGTGAAGCGGCAGGGCGAGCTCCAGCATGTGGGCGCGCTCGGCGGCAAGATCGCGCGTGGCATCCGTCAGCATGTTGTCCGCCTCCATGGAACTGTGCATGGTGAGGCGAAACTTACGGGAGTATCGCTCGCCCAAGCGCCAGTCGGCGGTGCGCTCGCTGAGACTGTTTTTCAGGAAGTCCTGGTACTGGCGCATGGCGTCGAGGGCGGGCTGCGCGGCGTGGGAGTAGCTGTTCTGCAAACCGTCGGGCACGGCGTCGCGGATGGTTTTGTCCACCATGTCGATATTTGCCTGGGTTTCATTGACGGCCAGATCGGTCCAGACCGGCGGCGCGGTGCTCAGGTTGATTTCGGCCTGGCTCAGGAACAGCGGCGCCTGGCGCAGCCGCGCCATGATGTGCCGGATGCGGTCGGGCTTGGGTGCGTATTCCAGCACCAGGGGAGTGAAAAGACCCTGTCCCACAGTTTCCGCATAGACCATGGGATTATGCGCGGCGCTTTGGATTTCGCTCAAATCGAGAATTTGAAGCGCACACTGATCCCGCATCAGAACCACATCGGCGCGGTCCTCGGCGGTGAGTTTGGCGGCGTTCAACTTGTCCAGGCGGCCGCGAAATTGCTGATAATAGCGAAGCTGCCTGTCCAGGTTGGCGGGCGACATATCGTCCAGCATCTCGTCCAGCTTCTGCTTTCGATAGACATGCAGCCCGGCAGCGGTGGCGGCGGTAGGAGAGAAGGAAAGAGTCGTATTGACGAATTCTTCCGAAAGTCGAGCCAGCTCTTCGGAGGGACTTCGGCTACAACCCGAGGCGAGCAAGCCAGCGCAACGAGAGGTGCACACCAGCGATCAGACGAGTTTCGCCATGACGCTAAGCAATTCTACACGCGTTACCGTCTGATGACCGCGGCTCAGCGCTCTGAAGTCAAGAGCGAATGACTGCTCCGGCGCCGGGTGGTTGGAACGAAAACCGGTTCGGGCTGGCGCTTCCGCTGCAACAGTTGGAGGTCATGCAGAACCCGGGCACGCTCGGCCAGGGAACGCTCCATGGTGACGCGGGTGGCAATCCAGCAGCCCCAAAGAAGGGCAACCGATAGCGCGATTGCCGCTATGCCCTGTCCCGTGATTTTGACGACCGGCAGTCCGTTGCCCTCCTTCGAACGGATCCCTGAGCAATCCCGCTGCCAACGGACACACCCTTTTGTTTGCAGACGGATGACTTATCACTAACTGTGGCGTGGCGTGCACACGGCGGCAATCTGTCACACCCCCTGGGTGGCCTAATGGCATCCCATGCAGGTAAATACGCGGCCGTGGCATTGGGCGCAAGTGGATTTGTCGAGATTCATCTTGCCCGTGCTGTGGAGGTCCAGAAAATGGGCAACGTGGCTCGCAGGCTTCAGCTTCGCGTCTTTCGCGTGGCAGATTTCGCAGGTAAACGGGTTCTCGATCTGGGCGTGGCAGACCAGGCAATCGGCCATCTGCGGCAGAGCCGCGTGAGTGACCTGGTCGGACTCTTCCAGTCCGCGATGGCAGGCTTCGCAGGGGTTTTGGGTGTTCAGGTGGCGGCGGATATCGCCAGGCGGTTGCAGGTAGTCTCCCACGTCGATGGCCTTGGCGAGCAGCGGCTGCACGTTTCCCATCTTGAGGTGCTGGGCGTGGCTGAAGTTCGCCACCAGGGTGGTGGGCGGGGCGGGGATGGGCGGAATCTCATCGGCCATATGGCAGTTGAGACAGACGCCCTTTTTGGGCAGCAGATTGTCGCCGGCCCCGGTGCTGGTCGCGGCCGCGGTGTGGCACTCGGTGCATTCCAGCTTCATGCCCAGATGGACGCGGTGTGAAAAGGGCGCGGCGCCCCATGACCGCGCCCCATGCCAGCAGCAACACAATGAATCGTTTCAAGCGCCTATTTGCCCGTATAGCTCAGATGCCAGATCTTGTCGCCGCCATCGTCGGAGATCAACAGGCTGCCGTCGGGAAGTTGCAGCAATCCCACCGGCCGCCCCCACACCTCGCGCTTGTCGGGACCCAGCATCCAGCCGGTCAGGACTTCGCGCAGCGCTCCGGAGGGCTTGCCGTTCTTGAACGGGATGAAGCCGATGGACTGGCCTACCCGCATGGAGCGGTTCCAGGAGCCGTGAAAGCACAGGAACGCCCCGCCCTGGTACTCGGCGGGGAACTGCTTGCCGGTGTAAAAGAGGAAGTCCAGCACGGCGACGTGGGCGCCCAGCAGAACGTCGGGGACGATGGTCTTGGCTACCAGGTCGGGGCGCAGGCCTTTGTTGCGCGGGTCTTCATTGGGGCCGATGTAGGCGTAGGGCCAGCCGTAGAAGCCGCCCTTCTGGACGTGCGTGAAGTAGTCCGGCACCAGGTCGTCGCCCAGGTCGTCGCGCTCCTGCACGGCGGCCCACAGCGTGTCCGTGCCGGGATACCAGCGCATGCCGATCGGGTTGCGCAGGCCGGCGGCGAAAATCTCGTGATCGCTAGCCATCGATGTTGTAGACGCTGATGGCGGCGCGGCGCGGATCCTCGCCGGGAGACACGTTGGAAGCCGAGCCGACGCCGACGTAGATTTTCTTGCCGGCGCGGTCGATCAGCAGGCTGCGGGTCCAGTGGTGCGTGTCCTGCCCTTGAGAGAGATGATTTCCTGGCCGGGCCCGGCGGTCATGGCCTTGGAATCGTACTTGTACTTCTTGACGGAATCGCTCTCGGCCACGTAGAGGTAGCCGTTCAGGTAGGCCAGCCCGTAGGGCTGGTAGAGGCCGGTGATGAGCTTCTTGGGTTGTTTGTTCTTGTCGAAGACGTAGACCGTGCCGTTGGGCCGGCGGTCCGAATCGGCCAGGATGACTTCGTTGTTGGGCCCCAGCATCATGAAGCGCGGGCGTTGGAAATCCTCCGCCCAGACCTCGTAGCTGAAACCCTGGCGGCACATTCAGCGCGCGCTCCGGAAGGCTTTGGAATTACGCGCGGCCCGTTGTTCGCCGACTGGAGTGGCGTAGGGCGGCGGCAGCTTGGGATTGTCGGCTGCGTAGAAGAGGGCCGCGGCGGACAAAAGCACACCGCTACCCAGAAGAATCCCTCTCACTGTGCATGCTCTTATGATGCCACGAGCGGGAGGGTCGCGTTTCAGGGGATATCTTACCGTGCGGCCATCAGCGCGCGCAGGCGGCGGGCCCGTTCGGGAGCCCGCAACTGGCGCAGCGCTTTGGCTTCGATCTGGCGGATGCGCTCGCGCGTGACGTCGAATTCCTGGCCGATCTCTTCCAGCGTATGCTCGCGCTCGCAGCCGATGCCGAACCGCATGCGGATCACTTTCTCCTCCTTCGGGGAAAGCGTCTTCAGAATGCCGGCGGTCTCGTCGCGGACGTTGGATTCGATCACCGCATCCACCGGCGAACCCACCCAGCGGTCTTCGATCAGATCGCCCAGCGCCGATTCGCCGTCGCGGCCGACCGGGGTTTCGAGCGAAACCGGGTCGCGGGAGATGGTCTTCAGCTTCTGGACCTTCTCCACCGGGATGTCCATCCGGCGGCCAATTTCGTCATTTGTAGGAGTACGGCCGAGTTCCTTTTCCAGCTCGCGCGTAGCCCGCAGGAACTTGTTCATGCTCTCGTTCATGTGGACCGGAATGCGGATGGTGCGGGACTGGTCGGCGATGGCGCGCGTGATGGCCTGGCGGATCCACCAGGTGGCATAGGTGGAAAACTTGTAGCCGCGGCGGTATTCGAACTTGTCGGCGGCGCGCATCAGGCCGATATTGCCTTCCTGGATCAGGTCCAGCAGGTGAAGTCCGCGGTTGACGTACTTCTTGGCGACCGAAACCACCAGGCGGAGGTTGGCCTCCACCAGGTCCTTCTTGGCGCGCTCGGCTTCGGCTTCGCCGTGGCGGATCACCGTCAGGCTGTGCTTCAGTTCGGGCAGCGTGGCGCCGGCCGCCTGCTTCGCGCTTCTTGATTTCGCGCTTCAGTTCCCGCAGGCGCTGCTGCTGGACGGGATTGTTGCGCGTTTCGAGCTTCTTGATCTCGCTGTCCAGGTGGCTGATTTCGTCCACCGCGCGCTCGATTTCGCGGGAGAACTCCTTCCATTTGTTGGCCCGGAAGGGGCAGCGGCGGATCGCCAGCGAGATTTCCACCTTGGCCCGGTTGAGCTTGGCGCACAGGCGCTTGCGCGGCTTCTTGTTGGCCACCGGAGTGGCTTCCACCTTCTCTTCCAGCTGCTGCAGCTTCTTGTGCAGAGATGACCGACGTCGGCGAACTGCTTGGCGGCTTCGGTGCGCACCTTGAGGTCGGCCGGAGTGCCTTCTTCCACGTCGCCCAAGATCGGCGACCGCTTCCAGTTCGACGGCGCCCTTCTTCAACTGCTCGGCCAGTTCGACGACCACTCCCTGCACCAGGGCGGAGCGGCTAATCGCCTTTTGCATCCGCAATTTGCCGCGCTCCATGCGGCGCGCCAGATCGACTTCGCCTTCGCGCGTCAGCAGCGGAACCGCGCCCATTTCGCGCAGGTACACGCGTACCGGATCGTCGGTGTAGATGGATTCTTCCACCGGCGCGGGGTGCAGGAAATCGGCTTCGTGCGCGGCTTCCGGATCGAAGAACTTGGCTTCGTCTTCGAAATTAAGGCCCAGAGTTTCAGGATTGTCGGCTAAAAACTGATCTTCAAATTGATCCACTAAGACTCACCTCCCCCATGGACACGCGATCGATTACAAATCGATGTCTGGGAAATGGGGTATTTTATCTGAAATACGTTCGACTTGCTGGTCCTGCCCCAACTGTTGAGAAGATCGGCTGCATTCGGGGTTCGACTTTCGATCTGATGATAACATCATTCCCCAGCAAAGTTAAAGCTCTATTTTAAAGATGTCTTAAAACTGTGAAGGTTACATGCGAAATTTCCGGCACGACCTTCGGAGCTCACGTCAGCTTCTGCCGCATCAGGTTCTTCAGCTCGTTGAAGAACGCCTGCTCGTCCTGGAAGTCCCGGTACACCGACGCGAATCGCACATAGGCGATCTTGTCCAGTCCCGGAGGCTCTCCATCAGAAATTCTCCTATATCTGTAGTAGATATCTCGCGGTCCGGCGAGTCGCTGACCTTGGATTCCACCCGGTTCACCAGTTCCGACAGCTTCGCCATGCTGACCGGCCGCTTCTCGCAGGCCTTCAGCAGTCCGCCCAGCACCTTCTGGCGGTCGAACTTCTCCCGCCGGCCGTCCTTCTTGATCACCATGTACGGCACTTCGTCGATCCGCTCGTAGGTGGTGAAGCGGCGCTCGCAGGCCAGGCACTCCCGGCGGCGGCGAATGGCATCGCCTTCCTTGCTCTCCCGCGAATCCACGACCTTATCGTGCAAGTGATTGCAAAAAGGACACTTCATTGTGGAGGCCTCCCGGCCCAGATCTGGCGCAGGCTGTGCCAGTCCAGACCTTCCTTCAGCGCCCAGATCCAAGCCCACCGGAACAATTGCTACAAACGAAATAATCCAAATAAAAATGGCGAACGAAGTGGCCAGTTCCAGCCTGCGCGCCGAACAGTTCCGTCAGCACCAGGACCGCGACCACCTGGATCCCGCCCCCGATTCCGGGAATCTGCACGATCGCGCCGAAGGAGACAAACCCCATGAAAATAAGAACATCTACAAGTGTAAGATTTATAGTCCCGACATACGCCTGCGCCAGGCACCAGAAACAGCCGCGATCAGGACCCACTCCAGCACGGAGTACAGCGAAGATCAGGAGCAGGGCGCCATCGCTGCGCGTGGATTCCACGCCTTGCACAAATGCAGTCATCAAGCTTCTCGGCTTTCAGGAAATGGCGCTCCGGCAGAAACCGCAGACGCGAAGCAACCAATGCCGGACCGGCTCGGCGAAGTGCCGCATGGACAGCAATAGCACCAGCACAGCACAGGACGACAGGACCACGATCCGGCCGCCGACGGCCAGCACCCAGGCGAGATTCGGGCCCACGCGGACGCTCGCCGAATGAACGCGGCTGAGGGCGAAGCCGAAGACCAGCAGGCCATCAGCAGGTCGAAAATGCGCTCCAGAACCCAGGCGGCCAACTGGGAGGTGACCGGCACTTGTTCTTTGCGCGCGATCAGATACGGCCGGACGAAATCGCCGGGCCGGCCGAACAGGGTAATGGCGGTAAAGCCGATGACGGTGGCGCCGAACAGGTTCGCATGGAGGGCCGGGCCTTCAGCGGCCGCAGAAAGACCGCCCAGCGGAGGGCCCTTCCGTAGTAGGTGGCGAAGATGGGGACCAGGGCCAGCGCCAGCCACTGCCAGCGCAGGTTGTCCACGGCGGCGGCCAGCAGCTCCAGTCGAACGCACCGGGAGGCCAGTTGCGAATGCACCAGCCAGGCCAGACAGGCGAGCGCAGCGAGCCCGGCAGCCAGCCCATTTCCACGTATGACGGCGAATAATCTCCTCCTTACCGGCAACCGGGCCTAAAAAACTGGCATACCGGAAAAATTGAACCTATCATGATAAAGCCTCGTTTCTCCATATGAAAGAAACGAGTGCCATGGCAGCCGCGACGCTAGCCTTCGGAAATTTCGAAAACAGAACGGCCAGGCCCCGGCGGTGCAACTGTCGGCGGCTGTTCGCGAGGCCGCAATCTGGTAGAAAGTACTTTGGATCCCGGATTCAAGCCTCGTTGCCCGGTGCCTGCGCGGAGATGAGACCGCGTGGGAGGAACTGGTCCGGCTCCACACCCGAAAAGTCTACGGCCTTTGCTACCGCTTCACGGGAAGCGGCTCGGAAGCGCAGGATTTGACCCAGGAAGTGTTTCTGCGGGTTTTCCGCACCATCCGGACGTTCCGGTCGACGGAAGGGTCGTTCGCCACATGGCTGGCGCGGGTGACGCGTAACCTTTTGATCGATCATTATCGCCGCACTCGTCAGGAGCGCGTGACGGATTCGATCGAAGAGCAGCTTCCCGATGATGGAGGAAGCGGGCGCCACGGCGGCGGCGCGGCCGGATCAGGCGCGTGGCGGGCCAGGAAGCCAGCGAGATTCTGCAGGCGACGCTGCAGAAGCTGTCGCCGGATTTGCGCGAGGCGGTGATTTTGCGCGATTTGCAGGAAATGGAATACCGGGAAATCGCCGAAGTGCTGCAGATTCCCGAAGGCACGGTGAAATCGCGAATCAACCGCGGCCGGGCCGAACTGGCCCGGCTGCTGCGAAAGCAGAAGCTGGCGGTATGAACTGCGCAGAGATTGAAATTCTGATCTGCGACTACGTGGACGGCACGCTGGACACGGCCGAAAAGGCCAAGGTGGAAGCTCCACCTGGCCGAATGCCCGGCGTGCGCCGAACTGGCGCGGGATTCCGCCGCCGCGGTGGCGTTCATGGAGCGCGGCCGCCGAAGTGGAGCCGCCGCCGGAGCTGGTCGACCGGATTCTGTTCGATGCGCCGTGGACGCAAGGAGAAATCGCAGATCGCAAGGCTGCGGGAGTGGGTGCGGGCGATCCTGAGCCCCATCCTGCAGCCGCAATTCGCCATGGGAATGGCGCATGACGATGTCTGTCGTTCTCGATGCTATCGCCCAGGGACGCGATGCCGCGCATTGCAGGCTCGCGATCTGCAGCCGGCCAAGCCGTCTGGGCGGTCGCTGGAACAGCGGGTCACCTACACCTGGGGCCGCACCGTGAAGTTTTACGACAATTTGAAATTCGTGTATCAGATACAAACCATGCTGCGCGAATGGCAGCAGCAGGACGAAGAGCAGCAGCCCGCAACGGTCAGAAGGATCCGGACCACAGGACGGACGACAGGAAGCTGCCGGTCAGAACGGCTCCTGACCAGGCGGTTCCGCCAGAGAAATGACCCAGGTGGTCGGAAATCACTAGGGGACACATATGAATTGCCAGAATCATCCTGAAACACCGGCCACGGCTTATTGCCGCACATGCGGCAAGCCGGTGTGCGACGAATGCCGCCGAGACGCCTTCGGCACCGTTTATTGCGCGGAGCACGTGCCCGCGCCGGCCCCTGCTAACGCCATGCCCAGATCCCGCCGTTCGCGGGTCCGCCGCCGGGCATGCCTCCGGTGCCGCCGAGCTACGTGCATTCGGACGTTTCCCCGGCCTGGCCTTTTTCCTGGGCATGATTCCGGGCGTCGGCGCCATCTACAACGGCCAGTATGCCAAGGGCCTGGTGCACGCCGTGATCTGGGGCATGCTGATGAGCATCGCCAACTCCGATGCCGCCCACGGGCTGGAGCCGATTTTCGTGATGCTGGTGATGGCCTGGTGGTTCTACATGGCGTTCGAGGCGTACCACACGGCGCGCAAGCGCCGGGCCGGCGAACCGGTGGACGAATACTCCAGCATCGTCGAACCTGCGCGGCAGCAAAGAGCAGGTCCCGGTGGCGGGCATCGCGCTGATCGCTGCTGGGCGTGCTGCTGCTGCTGCACACGCTGGACCTGCTGGACTTCGAACGCGTGGCGCGCTACTGGCCGGTGCTGCTGATCGCCGCCGGGCGCGTATCTGCTGTGGGGCCGTTTCACGGGCGGCGATGCCAGCGAGGAGATCCGCCATGAGACGGTAATGAGCGCTCCGATGATCCGCGCCATCCGCGGACCCGTCACGCTGATCACCGTGGGCGTGCTGTTCGCCCTGCAATAATTTCACGGCGTACGGTTTCGACCAGACCTGGCCGGTGATGCTGATCGTGTTCGGACTGATGAGCCTGCTGGGGCGTAGCACGGAGCGCATTCCGCCGCCTCCTCCTCCGCCGGGTTATCCGCCGGCGGGCGGCTACCCTCACGGCACCTACTCGCAGAGCAGTTATTCGCAGCCGCCGGCGCGCGGCCAAGAGCTCGACATCCACCCGGGAGGTTCGCAATGAGACACCGATCCCTGACCGGGCCGCTGATGCTGCTGATTATCGGCGGCCTGTTCCTGTGGCACAATCTGCATCCGGAAGCGCCGGTCTTCGATCTGGCGTCGCAGTACTGGCCGTTCCTGCTGATCGGCTGGGGCCTGCTGCGGCTGGTGGAAGTGCTGTTCTCGCACGATGAGGGATGGCGCGGCAGTTTCACGGGCGGCGAGATCGTGCTGGTGGTGCTGATCTGTTTCGCCGGAATGGCCGTATTGTCAGGCCCACCAGAACGGCATCCGCTTCAATACCGGCGGCCTGCAATGGTTCGGGGAGCAATACGATTATCCGGTGTCGGCGACCGCCCCCGCCGCGGGAATGAAGCGCGTCGTGTTCGAAAATCCGCGCGGCAACATCAAGGTGACCGGCGGCGACGTGCAAGAGGTCACCGTGAACGGCCACAAGTACGTTCGCGCCTACAACCGGACCGACGCGGACCGCACCAACGGCAACACGCCGGTGGAGATTGTGCCGCAGGGCGACCAGCTCCTGGTCCGCACCAATCAGGAGCGCGCGCCCGACAACCAGCGGGTATCCGACGACCTGGAAGTGACGGTGCCGCGCGCCATGGCGGTGGAGGCGCACGGGGGCAACAACGGCGATTTCGAAATTGAGGACGTCGGCGGCGGCGTGGACCTGGCTTCCGCCCACGGCGACGTGCGGATTTCGAAGATCGGCGGCGATGCCCGCGTGGATATGGGCCGCAGCAGCGTGATTCGCGCCGTGGACATGAAGGGCAAGGTGGACCTGCAGGGCCGCGGTTCGGACGTGGAGCTGGAGAACATCTCGGGGCAGGTGACCATCACCGGCGCCTACAACGGGACGCTGGAATTCAAGAACCTGGCGAAGCCGCTGCAGTTCGAAGGCGCGCGCAACACAGAAATCAACGTGCAGGCGGTTCCCGGGCAGATCAGCATGGACCTCGGGGAGTTCACCGGTTCCGGCCTGGTGGGTCCGGTGAAACTGGTGACCAATGCGCGCGATATCAAAATGGAGAAGTTCACGCAATCGCTGGAACTGGAGACGGAGCGCGGCGATGTGGAACTGCAGCCCGGATCTCCGATTCCTCCTATTGAGGCGCGCAGCGGATACGGAAACATGGTATTGATTTTGCCCGACAAGGCGCCGTTTCGCCTGGATGGAACAGCCGACCGTGGCGACGCGGTCAACGACTATGGCGCACCGCTGGTCCAGGAGCACGACGGGCACAGTGCGACCATTCGTGGCAGTGTCGGCGACGGCCCCACAGTGCACTTAACGGCTCGCCGCGGGTCCATTCAGGTACGCAAGGAAGGGACCGATGGCGACGATAGCTCCGTTCCGGCGCCGCCGAAGGCTCCCAAGAGTCCGAGTGTGAAGGATCTGAAAGATAGTGAAATCAAAATGTGAGCCCTTGATTTCACTTGCTGTTCTTTTCCTTGTAAACGTCCTCAATATTTACGATCGTCAGGTCTTAAGCGCCGTAGTGGAACCGCTACGGCGCGATTTTCATCTCAGCGACACACAACTGGGCTTGCTGCCGGCGCTGTTCACCGTGCTTTACGCCGTGGCGGGCCTGCCCCTGGGCCGGGCCGTGGATACGGGCAGCCGGCGGCGTTTGCTGGCCTCCGGCATTGCGGTGTGGGCCGTCCTGACGGCTTTGGGAGCCGCGGCCATGAGCTATGGCGCACTGCTGGCCACGCGGCTCGGCGTAGGAATCGGCGAGGCGGTGTGCGCGCCGGCAGCCACCAGTTGGATCGCCGATGTGGTTCCCGACATGCGCCGCGCCCGCGCCATGGCGTGGTTCATGATGGCGGTGCCGGTGGGGATCATGCTGAGCCTGGCGATCAGCGGTCCGGTGGCGCAGGCGTACGGATGGCGCGCTGCCATGACTCTGGCAGCAGTGCCGGCAATGGCGCTGGTGCCGGCGGTGCTATGGCTGCCGGAGCCGGCGCGCGCTTCTGCGTCCCAGACGGCGGCGCGATCGTACTCCTTTCTGCGGCTGCGGACGTTCTGGTGGATCGCCGCTTCGGGGGCGATCGTAAATTCAGCCCTGTACAGCTTTTCCTACTTCCTGCCGGCGTTCCTGACGCGCGTGCACGGTTTGACCGTGGGACAGGCAGGGCTGTGGACCGGCATCGGATCGGGCGCCGCGGGAATTGCGGGAGCCGCTCGGGGTGGGATTGTTCGGTGACAACCGGCGGGTGGGGCGAATGAGACTGGCGGCGGTGGCGGCGCTGCTGGCGGCGCCTCCTATCTTCGCGGCGCTGCGCCTGCCGGTGGGGCGCGCGGCGGCGGTCACCGCGCTGGCGATGCTGGGGTACGGGCTGCTGCAGACTTACTACGGCCTGGTGTACGCGGCCCTGCACGATGTAGTGGCGCCGGCGCTACGAGGCACTGCCATGGCGGCATACCTGATGGTGAGCTACTTGTGCGGCGCGTCCTTCGGTCCGGTGCTGACGGGGCGTTTGAGCGATCATTTCGCGCAGGCGGCCGCGGCGGCGGGACTGGCGCCGGAAGCGGCCCGCGCGGTGGGGCTGCACCAGGCAATGTACGTGATTCCGGCGCTGTGCGTGGCGCTGGCGGCGGTGCTGTGGCAGGGCGGGGGTGCTACCGCCCCGTCGCTTCGACCGCGGATTGCATGACTTGCACGGCTTCGGGCGAACCGGTGAACAGGGCCGGCGCCGGCTTGCGGTAGCGCATCATCTGGCGATAGATATAATCTTCCAGGCTGGAGTTGATGCCCCAGCCGCCCAGATATTGCAGGCGGAGATCGATATCGCGATTGATCTCGGCGCCTTTGGTCCACTCTCCCAGGTCGGACTTCTGGCCGGCGTAGGTGGAGAACAGGTCGATGGCCGAATCCACTCCGATGTCGCGAAGGGATTCGACCACCGGCGCGTAGTCGGGACGGTCGCAGGCGGTTCAGCACCTCATCGATATTGATCTGCAGCGGCTCGAGCCTGGCCCATGAAGACCATGTCGTAGCCGCTGCCCGTCGATGGTGTTGGCCCAGACGGTGCCGTACGGAAAGGCTTCGAAGAACGTGGCCAGCTCGCTCTTCACGGTGCGTTCGTCGCTCTCGTAAAGCGGCACGTAGAGCGTGAACATGCCGCCGGGCTTCAGGTGGCGCTTGACGGATTCGAAATACTCCTGCGAATAGAGCGCGGCGGTGCCTTTGACGAAGACGTCCAGCGGGTCGGAGGCGATGATGTCGAACTTCTCGGTGGTGGTCAGCAGGTAGTGGCGCGCGTCGTCGAACACGATGTGGGTGCGTGGGATTGTGCAGCACGTCGTAATCCTGCTTGGCGAAATAGCGCGTCGAAGTGGGCGGGATGATCGGCTCGATTTCGCAGACGGTGATCTTTTCGATGCCCGGGATAGCGGGTGAAAGTGCCGGCCGAAACGCCCGCGCCGAAACCGATGCCCAGCACCGATTTCGGATTGCGGGTGCAGCATGCCCGGCAGATGGCCCACCATGCGCTGCAGTTTCATGTCGTATGGCTCGGTGGTGGCTTCCACGTGGCCGTTCACGTCCACTTCCATGGCGCCGTCGCTCCACTCGGTGATGGCCACCGAGGAATTGCGGCCCTCCGCGGTGTAGAGAATCTTGGAACTGGTGGAGGAAATGGCGATGCGGCGGCCGTAGGCGATGAGCTTGCCGGGGATGGGATCGAGGTTCTGCGCCAGCATGATGGCGGCGACCATGGAAGCGCCCAGCAGCAGCGCCGAGAGCATCAGCCTTCTTTTCGGAGATATACGGCACCAGGACGAACAGCGCGCTGGCGGCGGATAGCAGCAGCAGCAGGCGCTGCGAATGCTGCGTGCCGATCCACGGCACCAGCACCAGGCTGACGCCCAGGGCGCCCACGATGGCGCCGAGCGTGTTGGCGGCGTAGACGCTGCCGACCACTTCTGCCGGAATCCTTACCGGGACCCGCGACGGCCGCCAGGGCCAGCGGGAAACTGGCGCCCCACAACAGAGTGGGCGGCAGAATGGCCCACAGAACGCGCGCCAGATCGAGCTGGAAGGTGTACCACGGATTCGCCGAAAGCAGCGGGTTGATGGGCCAGTAGGGAAGGGAATCGGCGATCATGAAGGCGGTCCAGGCGATGGCGCCGGCGAGCAGCATCTGGCACCAGCCCAGCGCCAGGCGCGGGCCTGCACGGTGCGCGAGATCCACGACCCGGCCGGCTGCCGAGGGCAAGACCGATCAGAAAGACCGCCAGGATGATGGAGAACACATAGACCGTGGAGCCCAGCAGCATGCCCATCAGGCGCGTCCAGACCACTTCGGCGCCCAGGGCGCATGCGCCCGAGATGGCCGATGGTGACGTAGACCGGCCAGTTGGCGCCGGCGTCGTCGGACGGACTCTTCGACCGGCGTCGCCGGGAATTTCGCCGGGTGTGAATTCGGCTGGTGTGCGGGCGGATAGCCAGAAACTGAGCAGGGCCACCGCCAGGTTGATGGCCACGGCCCAGTAGGTGGCCACCGCCATATCGTAAAGGCGCAGCAGGTAGAAGCCGGCGAGCAGGCAGCCGAAGACCGCGCCCACGGTATTGCCGCCGTACAGCAGGCCCCACCACGAGACGCCGCGCGGCGTGGACTTCGATCCAGCCGACGATGGCCGGCAGCGACGCGCCCATCAGGATGGTGGGCGGCAGCAGGCAGACCGCGGAGATGAAGCCGCGCAGCAGCATGCCCGGCAGGCCGTGCGCGGCGCCGGCGATGTACACGCGATCGATGAGCGGAAGGCACCACAGCACCAGCACGCCGAGGATGCCGATGCCCAGTTCCAGCGCGGCGTAGATGCGCAGGGGATGCTGTTTGGCGGCGGCGCGCAGGCGCGGAAGGCCCAGGCTGCCCAGGCACAGTCCGCCCATGAAAGTGGCGAGCAGGAAGCCCAGCGAGACGGCGGTGGATCCGATGGCCAGTTGCAGCAGCTGGTACCAGACGATTTCGTAGATCAGGGCAGAGCAGCCGCTGGCTGCGAAGAGAATCAAAAGCAAGGGAAGATAGCGTGAGGCTTCCTGGGGTGCCGGGGTCGTTACAGATTGATTGGTCATGGCGCTACGTAGTCCTACCGTTTGGATAATGATACCTTAGCACCGCGATTGGCAGTAAGGGCGGTGGCCCATTTCAGTTTTCAGTGGCGGCGTCCAATCCAGGGCCATGTCGGAGGTGCGGCGTCCGGACTGAAGAGGGCTGGGGTTAAGTGGCGTCAAACAGCGATTGCAGGGAAACGGTCAGCCCCAACAACGGCGCCGGCACGTTCAGGGGACTTCGGTAAATGTGAACACCACTTGTTTTGCTGTAGACCGTGACGCTGGCAGTGTTCGGATCGACTATCCAGAATTCACTGGCTCCTTCGCCAGCGAGGGTGGTCATCGCCTTGTCATACAGGTCCTGCTTGGTGTTGGAAGGGGACTTGACTTCAATTACCAGTTCGGGCGATCCAGGCAGCCACTTTTCCGTGGCGTCGTGCCGGGATCTCCCCACACAAGCCACGTCGGCCCCCCAGACTTCGTTCTCCGGCAAGGGCCGGTACGGGTACTCAGTGTCTACTAGGAATCCCTTCGGCGTCGCGACGGGGTCCAGGAGTTCGCGCAACTTCCGTTGCAGATCCTTATGCTGCCTCACGGGATAGCTCACAAATGACAACTCGCCGTGATGCAGCTCATATCGCCCGCCAGGTGGATCGGGAATCTGCTCCCACTCTTCCACTGTGAACAGTTTCGGGATGCTTTGGGCGCTCACGATACCTCAATTGTACAAGACGAAGTCCCGCGACGTTGCTCAGACGGCATGAGCCGGTCATCGGTCCGCCTGCGCTACCATGCTTTCATTGAGACTCCTTATCTTCTCCGATATCCACAACGATTGGAAGACGCTGGAGCGCCTGCTAGGCGTCGAGGCCGATTATTACATCGCGGCCGGCGACCAGGTGACCTGGGCCAAAGGGACTCGAACGCTGCGGCGAGATCCTGCAGACCGCGCGGCGACAAGGTCTACGTGCTGCCGGGCAATCACGAATCGGCCGACGCAGGTTGCCGGCATGTGCGCGCGCCACGGCCTGCACAATTTCCACGAGCGGCACTTTCAGGTGGGCCAATGGCACGTGGCCGGGCTGGGCTATTCCAACCCCACGCCGTTCAACACGCCCGGCGAATACAGCGAGCCGCAGACTCGCCGAGCGCCTGCAGCGCTTCGCCGCGCTCGATCCGCTGGTGCTGGTCTGCCACGCGCCGCCGTACGGCACCGCGCTCGACCGGATCCGCCCCGGCCTGCACGCCGGCTCGCGATCCGTGCGCGAGTTCATCGAGAAGCAGCAGCCGGCGTACTTCTTCTGCGGCCACATCCACGAGGCCGAGGGCGTAGCGGATCGCAGATCGGCGCGCACGCGCGCGCAGAATGTCGGGAAGGCCGGGTATTTGTTAGAATTGGATTGAACCCCCATGACATTAGAAGAATTGGAACGCGCATATCAGCCCCTCCGCGAACAGGCCCTGGCCGTGCGGAGGTATCTTTGACGCCCCCGCGCAAAAACAAAAGCTAGCCAAAACCGAAGAGCAGATCTCCGCGCCCGGACTTCTGGAACCAGCCCGAAAAAAGCCAGAAGGTCATGCAGGAGCGCAAGCGCCTGGAAGAAGCCATCGCGCAACGACGAGCGCATCCGCGCCATGACCGACGATCTCGACACGCTCTTCGAACTGGCGCGCGAAGGCGAAAACGTCGACAGGCGATATCGAGCGCGACATGAAGGCCTACGCCGAACTGCTGGAACGCCTCGAGACCGCCATGCTGCTCTCCGGCGAGAACGACGCGCGCAGCGCCATCGTCACCATCCACCCCGGCGCCGGCGGCACCGAAAGCCAGGACTGGGCCGAGATGCTGCTGCGCATGTACCTGCGCTGGGCCGAGCGCGAGGGCTTCCAGACCGTGATCACCGACCGGCTGGAGGGCGAAGGCGCGGGCATCAAGTCGGTGACCTTCGAAGTCAACGGCGAGAACGCCTACGGCATGCTGCAATCGGAAATCGGCGTGCACCGCCTGGTGCGCATCTCGCCGTTCGACGCCAACGCGCGCCGGCACACGTCGTTCGCTTCGGTGTTCGTCTACCCGCAGGTGGACGACGAAATCAAGATCGATATCAAGCTGGACGACCTGCGCATCGACACGTTCCGCTCTTCGCGGCGCGGGCGGCCAGCACGTCAACATGACGGATTCGGCGGTGCGCATCACGCACTTCCCCACCGGCATCGTGGTGCAGTGCCAGAACGAGCGCTCGCAGCACAAGAACCGCGACAGCGCCATGAAGCAGCTGCGCGCGCGGCTCTACGAGCTCGAGCTGGAAAAGAAGCGCGAGGAGACGCGCAAGACCGAAGACTCCAAGCTGGAAATCAACTTCGGCAGCCAGATCCGCAACTACGTGCTGGCGCCTTACCGCCTGGTGAAGGACCTGCGCAGCAAGCTGGCGATGGGCGATGTGGACCGCGTGCTGGAAGGCGACCTGGAGCCGCTGATCCACGCCTACCTGGTGTGGCGCAAGACCGGCAAGATCGCCGGCGACGACAAGGACGAGTCTGCCCGAGTGAGCGTTGCGCAGCGCCGCCGCGCTGATTCGCGCCGGCAAGCTGGTGGCCTTTCCCACCGAGACCGTGTACGGGCTGGGCGCCAATGCGCTGGATGCCGCCGCGGTGGCGCGCATCTTCGCCGCCAAGGGCCGGCCGCACACCAGCCCGCTGATCGTGCACGTGGATTCGATCGAAATGGCGCGCGGGCTGGCCGCCGAATGGCCCGACGCCGCCGAAGACGCTGGCGCGGCGCTACTGGCCCGGGCCGCTGACGCTGGTGGTGCCGAAGCAGCGCGTCGATTCCCGACATCGTCACCGCCGGACTGCCGACCGTGGGACTGCGCATGCCGGCGCATCCCGCTGGCGCTGGAGTTGATCCGCGCCGCCGGAGTGCCCATCGCCGCGCCCAGCGCCAATCGCTTCACCGAGCTTTCGCCCACCGCCGCCGGCCACGTGCCGGAGGCGCTCGCCGATTATGTGCTGGATGGCGGCCCGGCGCGCGTCGGCATCGAATCCACGGTGCTCTCGCTGGCCGGGCCGCCCACGCTGCTGCGCCCCGGCGTGATTCCGCTGCCGGAGATCGAGGCGCTGATCGGGCCCGTGGCCATCGCGGCCGATCCCGCGGCGGGCGCGCCACGCCTCGCCGGGCATGCACCCGCGCCACTACCGGCCGCGCACGCCGCTGTACCTGCTGCATCGCGGCGACGTCGCCGCCGCAAGGCGCGGCGCCTGGCTGCGCCTCGGCCGGGAGATGCCCGCCGATCCGCTCGAATACGCCGCGGTCGCTCTACGAGACGCTGCACCGCCTGGATGCGCAGCATCCCGACTGGATCGCGGTGGAGCGCCCGCCCGATACGCCGGAGTGGGCCGGCGTGCTGGACCGCTTGCGCCGGGCGGCGCGGTGACTCAGTTCTGCGCTGACCCGACCCTTTAGTTTCCATTTCCAGGTCTTATAGTTGTCTTGGGACAGCAAATCGCTCAGTTTTTGGGAAACCTCTTGGGTCCACTCCGCAGGAGTGTACCCGGTGACTTGGTCCGCGTGATTCGCTATCACGGAACTGAGCGGACACCCCGCCGCTAGGAATCTCCGGGTCTGGCATCCGATGCCTGGGTTTAGTGTTTCCAGCGGCGGGGTTGCCTGGCTCCTGAACGAATTCTCAGAAGCTGTTTATGCAGGACCACTATAAGACTTTCGCCGGAACCAGGCCAGCCCGCCCCAGGAGGTAACTTGATGTCAAACGTCTCTCCATCCCACGGCGAACCCGCATGGGCCGCATTCGCGGCCATCGACTGGGGCTCCCAGAACCACTTCTGGGCTTTGCACCCCACCGACGGCAGTCCGACCGAAAACGGCACTCTGCCTAACACCCCGGAAACCATAGAAACCTGGGCCGTCAGCCTCCGCTAGCGTTTTCCTGGCCGCCCCCTGGCACTGGCTATCGAACAGAAGCGCGGTGCCATGATCAACATGCTTTGCAAATACGATCATCTCCACCTGTAATCGGTGCCGCCCGCGATGTCGGCCGGCTACCGTCGTGCGTTTCATCCTTCCGGCGCTAAGAACGATCCCGGCGACACCAACCTGCTTCTCGACTTGGTCCTTCATCACCGCGAGCAGCTCCGCTGCCGCCGCCCCGATACCGGCCCAACCCGCCTGCTTCAGTTCCTGGTGGAGGACCGGCGCCGCATCGTGCAGGAGAGGGTCCGTTACATCCAGCGCCTGACCGACTCGGTGCAGCAATACTTCCCTCAGGTCCGCACCTGGTTCGGCTCCCTCGACACCATTCTGGTGGACGACCTGCTCCAACGTTGGCCTCAGTTGACGGATCTGCAGCACTCCCATCCCGGCACTATACGCCGCTTTTTAACCAGCCACCATTGGCGCAGCAAAGGGGAAATCGACGAGCACATTCAGGTTTTCTATGCCGCCGTGCCGGCCACCCAGGACGCCGTCGTACTGGAAGCCGCCTGCAGGAAGACGGAATTCATCTTCTACACCATGCTGCGGAAGTTATCCGTTTTCAAGGAGTTGCAATTTTGAAAACGGCCTAGTGACACGCTTTCTCTCCATCTTGGCCGAAATGGAGAAAAGTTCAGCATGAACGTAGCGCGGGTGGCAGGGCGACGCCGCAGGCTTGAAAAACCTTGCCCGCCACTCCGGGAGTCTGGCCGCGAAAAACGTAACCCTTGCCGTCGATCGCAACTTCCATCTCCATCAGGTTGTCCAGATCGCGGATGACGTCGGCCCATTCCAGTTTCCACTCCTTGCGCGCCAAACGATCTTCCAGTTCCTTGCGCAGCAGCAGCGCCAGAAACGAGCAGAACACATGTCCGCGAATCGTCTCGTCGCACTTGTGAAAGATCGGCCGGGTGTCCAGCAGCGATTTCATCGAGCGGAACACATCCTCGACCATCCACAGTTGCTTGTACTTCAACGCCACCTCGCGCGCCGGCAGATCCGTGTTCGTCGTCAGCACCCACTTGCCGTCGTAGCGCGCTTCCTCCTTGATCTTGTCCTCGTCCACGGCGAACTGTTTGCCTCCCGCTCGCAGATACTTGCGATACCCTTTGTTGCCCACCAGCGACTTATCTCCCTTGCCCAACGCATCGCGCAACGAGGCCACCACGGCTTCGCGGTCGAGGCGATCCTTGGTGGCTTGATCCTCGTTCACGCACACCACATACCGGCGCGCATCCTCGACCCAGACTTCCTTCACCTTCAGCGGCGAGGGATCGTCCCGGTCGTCGCTTTTGGGATGCACTTCCGCATAGCGGCCGGCGCGCGCCACCACCGCCTTGGCTTCCGTCGAACTCCGCATGCGCACGCCCAGGATGTACTTCCACTTCCGCTTCTCCACTTCCGTCAGGGTCTCGGCGCTGATCATCCCCCGGTCGGCAACGATGCAGACCGAGCCGATTCCGAACCGGCTCTTCAACCGTTCCACGATGGGAACCAGGCTCTTCACGTCGGCCGTGTTGCCCGGCCAGAGTTCGCTGCAGATCGGATTGCCATTCTGATCCAGCACCATGCCCACCACCATCTGCTTCAGGTCGGGACGATGATCTTTCGAGTGTCCGCGCTGGCCGATGGTCTCGCCTCCTTCGCCCTCGAAGTAGATCGAAGTGGTGTCGAAGAACACCAGGTCCAAATCGGAGAACAGGTCGCGCCGCCGCGCGAACAGAGCTTCCTCGATGAGGTCCTTGTTGGTGCGGGGCGCGAAGGGCGTGGCCCCATCCTGCTGGTCTTTCGGAAGAACCTCTCCCAGCCAAGCCATGGCCCGGTAGAGATGGTGCAAGTCCAGATCGCCGACGCCTTCGATGGCGTAGTCGTCTTTCCACTTCTCGGCGGCACGGTCGCTGCCAGGCGCGAAGAGGCGATGCAGAACGGTAAGGAAGATGGCCCGCTCGACGGAAAACTCAAAGCGCCGGCCTGCGAGCAAAGTAGTCAGGACTTGGTCGATCGAGCAGGCTCTGCCAGAGTCGTTGGAAGATCAGCGGCCGGGCCGATCCTGGCGCTGCGAGTGGCGATACTGTCACCCCGGGCATGCGCGCCGAGGACGGCGAGTTTTTCCGAGAATCGACCCAGCGACTGAATCAGGGCGTCGAGTCGGCCGCTGGCCAGCAACTCATCGAGGCGGCCGAGACGAAGCAGGACGCGCTGCTTGACCTTGCCGTTCACCCACTGGTTATCCACGATGAGCAGATAGGTGCGGGAACCGTTGGTCTGCGTGCGAACAAACAAATGGTGCTCCTGTGTCACTATCATGGCTCAATGTGAAGGCGATAAACAAGTATTATTATCGCTATTCTGCGATAAGACGTGACACTAGGATTTGACGCTGGGACGTATCGCTCTGCTGAAATCAATAAGTTACAGACACTTTGCGTCGCAAATGTTGCGCACCCTGCGCTCGCGCATCACCGAGATGGAAAAGCGCATTGCCGCGATTGTTGCCGACCACCCCGATGCGTCCATCTTTGCCTCCTTCCCCGGCTGCGGAAAAGCCACTACGCCCCGTCTTATTGCCGCCTTTGGTACCGATCGCGACGTTTGGACCAATGCCGACGAAATCCAACGTTTCAGCGGTATCGCCCCCGTCTTTATCGGCAGCGGCAAATCCGCCCGGGTAGCCATGCGCCGCGCCTGCCCCAAGTTCATGCGTCAGACCTTCCATGAATACGCCGGCCAATCGATCCGCTTTTGCCAATGGGCCAAGGTCTATTACGATCATCAGCGCAAGGACTGCAAATCGGATCACCACGCTGCCGTGCGCTCGCTGGCGTATCGCTGGATACGCATCCTCTACCGCTGCTGGAAGAATCGCGAGCCTTACAACGAAGCGATCTTCCTGGCGGCTCAACAGCGCCACAACTCGCCCTTCGCCGGCCGTGGGAATCCAGACACGAAACTGGATTGGCAAAAGGTAGCGGGCTTCCAAAAGCTCGGCAAGCAGAAGAGCTAGCCCTCGCCGGTTGCCAGCACTGTTCGCCTCAGTTTGACCCTGACCAGGTTCGCCGCGCATCGCCCGTGCCCATCCGCCGCGCACCTACCAGTTCGGCTCCATTCCGCCTCCCTGAGAACGGACAGTAGAATCTTGTCCATCCCTTCATCAACGCCCTTACCCTTTCACCTCCTCTTTGTGTATGCCCCACCTCTCTGCGCACAATTCTCTTGACATCCAACTCAGAGATAAACCCTTCGCTTTTGTGTAGGGCGGACGCCCCGTCCGCGCGGGTCCCCCTGGACCCGCTGCTCGCGCCGGTCGGTAATGCCTCCAGAAAACGGGGAGGCCGACGAGGGCGTCGGCAGCGGACCAGGGGTCCGCCCCACCCAACACATGCTGCTGCACACTACAGGCGGCTTTCAGTCGCAACCGCCGCAGCCTGAAGCGCTGCCTTTAGACCGTCATCGCCCGCCGGGGTTCGAAGGTATACCCGAAACCGCGCACCGAATGGATCAGCGACGGCGCGGCGGGGTCCTGCTCCACTTTCTGCCGCAGCCGCAGAACGTACACGTCCACGGCGCGGTCGGTAATCGCGCGGTCCTGTCCCCACACCGCGTTCAGCAACTGCTCGCGGCTGAACACCACGCCCGGCCGGCTCATCAGGAACTCCAGCAGCCGGAATTCGGTGGCCGTGAGCTGCAGCGGAGTGCCGTTCAGCCGCACCTGCCGGCTGGTCGGTGTCCAGTTCCAGCCCGCCCGCCTCCAGCACGCGCGCCGGCGCGGTCTGGTTGCGGAACTGCAGCTTGATGCGCGCAATCAGCTCGCGCACGAAGAACGGCTTCACCACGTAATCGTTGGCGCCCAGTTCCAGACCCACGATCCGGTCCGTCTCCGAAGCGCGCGCCGTCAGGAAAATGATGGGCGTCGCGGCCAGATCGGGATCCCGCCGGATGCCTTTGCAGATATCCAGGCCATCCGAATCCGGCAGCATGATATCCAGCAGAATCAGGTCCGGCCGCACCTGACGGCAAAGCTCGATGGCGCCCTTGCCGGTCTGCAGCCCGTTCAGCGCGAAACCTTCCTTCTCCAGGTTATATTTCAGCAGAGAGAAGAGGTCAGCATCGTCTTCAATCAGGAGTATTTTCTTCATGACATACCGAGGTACTTCCTCTCAAACTTACCAGCGCCCCTGTTACGAAACGGTTAAGACGCAGTGAATTCGGGATTAAGACGCTTGTTGGCCAGTTCCGCCTCACTCACCGGCAAGGTGAAATAAAAGGTGGAACCCATGTTCACCCGGCTTTCCACTCGGACTGTGCCGTTGTGCAGCGCCACCAGGTGCTTGACGATAGAAAGCCCCAGCCCGGTGCCGCCCAATTCGCGCGAACGGGCCTTGTCCACGCGATAGAACCGCTCGAACAGGCGCGGCAGATCTTCCGGGGGAATGCCTGCGCCGGTATCGCGCACGTACAATTCCACGAAACGGCCCGCCGGTCGCGCACCCACCGTGATGCGTCCCATTCGAGGGCGTGTACTTGATAGCGTTGTCCAGCAGGTTACTCAGATACCTGCGAGACGGACTCCACATCGCACCAGACCACGGCCCCATCCTGAACCGTTTCCGTCTCGAGTCGAATGCTGCTCTTTTCCGCGATAGGCCGCACTACGTCCACCGCCTCGCGGATCAACGCGTTCACCGGATGACTTTCAAACTCCAGGTTCTGCCGCTTCTGCTCGATGCGCGAAAGCGTCAACAGGTCGGCCGTGAGCCGCGCCAGGCGCTCCGCATTGTGCCGGATGATCCCCAGAAAGCGCATGTTGTACTCGGGATCGTCGAGCGCGCCGTCCATCAGCGTCTCCGTGTAACCTTGAATCGAAGCGAGCGGCGTGCGCAGTTCGTGCGACACATTGATCACGAAATCCTTGCGGATGCGCTCCACTTTCTCCAGTTCCGCATGCTCCAGTTTCAACTGTTCCACGGTCTGCTCCAGCTTTTCCGCCGTATCGTTCAGCTTGCGCGAGAGCTGGCCGAACTCGTTCGAGCCCGGGATGTCCAGGCGTGCGCGAAAATTGCCGCGAGCCAGTTCGCCCACGTGAGTCATGATCGTGGCGAAACGGCTGGAAATCCAGCGCGCCAGCAGCGCCGCAATGAGGATCGCGGGCAGAAATGCCGCTATGGTGCTCGCCAGAATCCGCGCGCGGACCAGCCCGGCTTCGCGGTCGATTTCCGAAAGCGGCTCGGCGATGCGCAGCGCGCCCTGAAAATCGCCGTACGCCAGAGGAACCGCCACATACAGAAAGCGGACGCCCAAGGTGGCGCTGGTCCTCTGGTTCGACCCCACCTGGCCTTGAAATGCCGCCAGCAATTCCGGCCGCGTGGATGAACGATGGTTCTCCATCTCGGCGGCGTCGGCATCGGAATCCACCACCACTTTGCCGTCGCTGCGCACCACCGTAACGCGTCCGCCCGCGGCCCGTGCCAGATCGCGCACGCGGTCCGCATTCAGACCGCCGGGCTGTTCCACGCTCAATGCCAGAATCCGCGCTTTGCCCGAAAGCTGCGCGGTGAGGTTCTGGATGTAGCTGTCGCGCGCCACTTCGGTGGCAAAATAATCCACCATCACCAGCGCCAGCAGTAGCAGGCACAACAGTCCGGCGATCAGCTTCAAAAAAATCCGGCCCGTCAAGCCTCTTCCTCGAAGCGGTAGCCATAACCACGGACCGTGGTCAGGTGCCGCGGCGCATCCGGTTGTTCTTCAATCTGCTCGCGCAGCCGCCGCACATGCACGTCCACCGTCCGCGGCGTGACGAAGCGCTGCTCGCCCCACACCGCTTCCAAAAGCTGATCGCGGCTGTACGCCCGCCCCTTGTGAGTCAGAAAAAACTCCAGCAGGTTGAATTCGGTGGAGGTCAACGACAATGCCCGCTCGCCCAGGAATACTTTTCGCCCGGTCCGATCCAGCCGGAACGGTCCGATCTCCAGGATCACCGGATCGGTGTCCATCTCTTCCCGCCGCAGGTGGGCTTTCACCCGCGCCATCAGTTCGCGCGGACTGAACGGCTTGGTCATGTAATCGTCGCCGCCGATTTCCAGACCCAGCACGCGGTCCACTTCGTCGGAGCGCGCTGTCAAAAACAACACCGGTATCCGCGCCAGCACCTGCGACTGGCGAATCAGCCGGCACAACTCGAACCCATCGGTCTCCGGCAGCATCACGTCCAGCAGAATCAGGTCGGGCTTCCACTGCTCCAGGGACTTCAGTGTCCCCCGGCTCCCGCCGAGAATCTGTACCTGGTACCCTTGGCGGCTGAGATTGTAATCGATAAGCGAGGCTAGTTCCGCCTCATCTTCTACGATCGCGATTCGCTTTGGCATTCGTGGGTGAGTCTGTCAGTACCATTGTACGTTTGTTACGCGGTGCGGCGGTCGTTGAACCGGACCAGCGCGTAAAGTGCAATGGCCAGCGCCACCGAGACACCCACGAGGCTCCAGACATTCTGTTTCAGAAACGCCGCGCCGTCCCCGCCAATCTGTACGCCCAGGTAAGCCAGGCCGAAGTATCGTAAGATGCGAGCCGTCAGAACCACCGCCGCGAATTTGCGGAACGGCGTATGGAACAGGCCCGCGGAGATCACGAAAACTTTGAGCGGCAGCGGAATCGGCACCAGCGTCGGAATGAACACCGTCACCAGCCCGTAACGCTGGAACCACTTCCGGAATTTCTGCGGAGCCTCCGGCGGCGGAGCTTTTAAAAATCTGCGCCCCTGGCGCGAAGTCTGAAACAACAGAATATTTCCGCACAGAGAGCCGATCACCGCGCTCCCCGCCAGGAAATAAGCATTCTGCGGAGACTTCCAGGCCAGGGTGAACACCAGCGCATCCAACGCCGCTGGAATCGGCACCCCGAACGATTCCATCAATCCCACCAGGAACACCCCCAGCGGGCCGAATTTTACCAGAGCGTCAACGAGGGAATGCAGCAACGTAACTATTGTAAGCGGTCGGAGTACGACGGGCCTCCTGGCCAGGCCTCCTGGACTCTCGGTCGTTTTCTTTCTCAAGCCCTGTTCCTAACCCGCCCCCGCAACTGAACAGGCTCTCTGAACTTTCTAGCTATACATACCTTGTATGTATAATTATCCTGGTGGCGAATGAACTGGTCTTCGATTGGGATGAAGCCAATAGCGCGCATATCGCCCGCCACAGCATCACGTGTGACGAAGTCGTGAAGGCTTTCCAAACGATCCGATGGATCTGCGCTTGGAAGTCCTGGATGGCGAAGAACGCTTCACGAGCGTAGGCCATACCAACGAACTCCGCGTCCTGGTCATGGCCTGGACGATGCGGGGCGACGCGATACGCCCTATTACGGCCTTCGATGCCAGCGTGCGGCTGGCGAAGCGCTACCTGGCAGAGAGAGGACTTTGATTATGGCCCATAAAAGTGAACCGATATCGGTGCCAAAGTTCAACACGGAGGCGGAGGAGGCGCAATGGTGGTACAACAATCGCAGAAAAGTGGAAGGCGCCTTGATCCGGGCAATGGATAACAAAATCGTGCAGCGCGGTACGGCACAGCGATTGGCCGCCGATGCGCGCAATTCCAGAAACGTTACTCTGCGGATGGCAGAAGCGGATCTCGACCTTGCACGCAGGCAGGCGGAAGAAAAGGGACTGCCGTATCAAACCTACATCAAATCGGTGCTCCACGAAGAATTGGTGAGGAGAGAGCGGCGTCGGGCTGGTTAGAGCAACCAGGCGCCAGCGTACGAATAGCAGAACTATGCGCGGCGATATCGACAAAGTGTGTCGGATCGAGTCCGGGCTCGCCTGCTGCCGCTGAAATAGCTGTGCGTCTCAGGAATCCGAGAGGGAAAACTCGACCCCAAAGGGACGCCTTCGGCAACCACGTCGCACATGCACCACACTGTCCAGAAGCACGGCAAACCGCCTGACATCCAGGCGGAGCTGAGGCATTCAGAACTGGAAAGGACCGGTCGCTACTTCAAAGAGATCCCCGATCAGGTAAGGGCCGTCGTGGACCGTCTGGGTCTCCCGGCGTCGCGCCAGGGCAGTTCAGTTGGGAAATCGGTGCGTCCGATGAGAATTTTGAACCGACTTGCCATCCTGATAAGAAATTTGTACGCTTGATAAGGATTTTAGAAGCTTTCTTTTGGCAGATTCCTCGATAAGGAACTACGAACTCTCAGCGTTGCCGATGAGGATTTCGGATGGCCGATAAAGATTCCCCGCGGACTCTCCGCGAACCGATAGGGCTGGCTCGTCTCATCGAGGACCTGAGCCTGCCGGTCCCCCAGCCCGCTGTTCGGTCCGAAGCCGTCGCCGGCGCCAGGCGGACGAAAATCGCTGAGGGGAATATTATTGAAAACTATCCCCGGAGTTATGCCCCTCAAAGCCTCATCGGCCACCTCAAGTTCGCGATGCGTTATGAGCCCATCCATCTCGGCGTCTTAAAGGCCGTATTTAAAGCGCTGGATGTGAGGATTCTTGAGGCCTGGATCCGAGAGGAACAGACTGGAGTGTTTGCGCGCCGGGCCTGGTATCTCTGCGAGTTTCTCGCCGGGGAAACCCTGGACATTCCAGACGTCGCGCCGACGGGATATGTCGATCTCCTGCAAAAAACCATCCACATCACCGGGCCTGTCCGTCGCGTGCGTCGCCAGCGGATCAATGACAATCTGCTGGGAACCCGGCTTTACTGCCCGCTTATCCGGCGAACGGACGCCCTGGAGCGTGCCCTCACCGCCGGCCTTGATAAGGAAGCGCGCGCCCTCGTCGAGGGCTGTGACCCGAAAATCCTGGCGCGCGCCGTCAGCTATCTCTATTCGAAGGAGACCAAATCCTCCTTCGCCATTGAAGGCGAAACGCCATCGGCGGATCGTTCGGAGCGGTTCGTCGCAGCATTGAGCCAGGCGGCGAATTTCGATACGGCCGACCCACAGGCGTTCGTTCACCTTCAGAACGCGATCGTCGATGCCCGCTATGCCGAGAAGGGCTGGCGAAGCGTTCAAAACTTTGTCGGCCAGACGCGCAGCGATTTTAGCGAACACGTCCATTTTGTGTGCCCGAAACCGGAGGACGTGCCCACCCTCATGGAGGCGTGGATGCAGGTCACCGGGAATCTCCACCGGCGGGAGATCGACCCGGTCTGCGCGGCCGCAGCGGCTTCATTCGGCTTTGTTTTTATTCATCCCTTTGAAGACGGTAATGGCCGAATCCATCGGTTCCTCATTCATCACATTCTGTCCCGCGCCGGGTTCACGCCCGAAGGACTCCTGTTCCCCGTTTCCGCGGTGATGCTTCGGGATCGGCGCTCTTACGACGGCGTCCTAAACGGCTTTTCCTCCCGGATCATGCCCTTTGTCCAGTACAGTTTCGATGCCAAAAGCCGGTTGACCGTTCATAACGACACGGCGGACCTGTACCGTTACTGGGACGCTACGCTTTTCGCGGAGTATCTTTATGATTGCGTCACTCAGGCGATTCGACACGATCTCCGTGATGAAATCGGCTTCTTAAATGTTTTTGACGAGGCGATCGCCCGAACAACGGAAATCGTAGACATGCCCGACCGGCGGGCCTCTCTGTTGGTGCGGCTGATTCTGCAAAATAAGGGCACGCTCGCGCGCGGACGGCGGAACCAGTTTGCCGAGTTGACGGACGACGAAATCACAGCGATTGAAGAAGCCGTCCGAACGGCTTCAGTCGATTTGACGCCGGAGCAATGAGGGTCGGATGAATCGCTGAACCACCGGCGATGCCGCGAATGTGCTGAAGAGTGAGTGGCTGGGACGCAGGGATTCGAACCCCGATACGCAGATCCAGAGTCTGCAGTCTTACCGTTAGACGACGTCCCAACGTGACATCTCCATTTTAGCAGACCGCCAGCCGGCGAATCCACCGCGGCTGCGCGTAGTACACTGAAACTTCAACATGAAGAAGTGGTTGCGGCTGGGCGTCGTGCTGGCTTTGTGCGCCTCCGCCGGCTGGGCGGTCGACTGGAAGGCGCTTCCAGACCGCAAGGCTACGTCAGCGACTTCGCCGGCGTCGTCGATCCGGCCAGCCAAAAGCCAGCTGGAAGCCTACTGCACCGCCGTCGAGCAGGCCACCGGCGCGCAGATGGCTCTGGTGACCATCCCATCCCTGGAAGGCGAGCCCATCGAAGACGTCGCCAACACCATCTTTCGCGCCTGGGGCGTCGGCCAAAAAGGCAAGAACGAAGGCATCCTGCTGCTGCTGGCCATCGACGACCGCCGCAGCCGCCTGGAAGTGGGCTACGGCCTGGAGCCCATTCTGCCCGACGGCCTGGACGGCAGCATCCTGCGCGAGATGCGCCCCGCCCTGCGCCAGAGGCGATTACGGCGACGCCATGATGGCCGCCGCGCAGACCATCGGCAACACCATCGCGCAGGCCAAGCACGTGCACATTCCGGCGCACCCTGCCACGCCGCACCGGCCGCACTTCCACCGATTCCATTCCCTGGCCCATGATCCTGGGCGGCATTTTTCTGCTGCTCTGGCTGCTGCGCGCCGGCGGCCCGCGCGGCTACGGCGGAGGCGGAGGCGGCGGATTTCTGCCCGGCCTGATCCTGGGCAACGTGATGGGCCGCTCCAGCTGGGGCAGCCGCGGCAGCGGCGGCTTCGGAGGCTCCGATTCCGGCGATGGCTTCGGCGGTTTCGGCGGCGGCGATTCCGGCGGCGGCGGCGCTTCCAGCGACTGGTAAGAAGCCGAATCTATGGACAAGCTGCTCGAACAACTCGTGGAGAAGCTGCAGAAGGCCTACGGCGACCGCCTGGTTTCGGTGGTGCTCTATGGCTCCGCCGCCGCCGGCGACCACCACGCCAGAATTCTCCGATTACAACGTGCTCTGCGTGCTTGAGCGAGATCACGCCGCGCGAACTGGCCGCCAGCGAGGAGATTTTCCGCTGGTGGCGCGAGCAGGGCAGCCCCGCGCCGCTGCTGCTCACCGAACACGAAGTGGCCACCTCCACCGATTGCTTCGCCATCGAATTCCACGACATCCAGCAGCACCACCGGCTGCTGCTTCGGCAAAGACGTGATCTCCAGCCTGGTGGTGGACGATTCGTTTTATCGCGCCCAGGTGGAGCACGATCTGCGCGCCAAGCTGCTGCGGCTGCGCCAGAAGGCCTCCGGCATGATGTCCGATGCCGATCTGCTGCGCCGCCTGCTGCTGGATTCCGTTTCCACTTTTTGCGTGCTGTTCCGCCACGCGCTGCTGCTCCACGGGCGTGCGATGCGCCGGCGCAGAAGCGCGAGGTGATCGCGCCGGCGCGCGCGACAGTTTGGCATTCGACCCGCAGCCGTTCGAGAAACTGCTGGACGTCCGCGAGGAGCGCCTGAAGCCGCGCGAAGTGGAACCCGTCAGCCCTGCTGGCGCCGTACCTGGAAGGGATCGCCGCGGTGATCGACGCGGTGGACCGGCTGGAAAAATAGGAGACTGATACGTGAAAGCCGCTCTCATCGCTATCGCCGCATTGCTCGTCGATGCTGGCGATCGCGGGAGTCAGCAAATACGTCAGCGTCCGCAACGACCTGGTGACCCAGCGCGAGGCCGTCAACGCGCAGTGGTCGGAGTGGACGTGGTGCTGCAGCGGCGCGCCGACCTGATTCCCAACCTGGTCGAGACCGTGAAGGGCTTCGCCGCGCACGAGACCGAGGTCTATCAAGATCATCGCCGACGCGCGCGCGGCCCTGATCGGCGGCGCAGGCACCCGCAGGAGAAAATCGCAGGCCAACGATCAGCTCTCCGGCGCGCTTTCCCGCCTGCTGGTGATCGCGGAGAACTATCCGCAGCTCAAGAGCCAACGAAAACTTCCTGCGACTGCAGGATGAATTCGCCGGCACCGAAAACCGCATCGCCGTGGAGCGCCGCAAATACAACGAGGCGCTGGAGCACTACAACGCCGCGATTCAGATGTTCCCCGACAATATCGTGGCCGCGCATCTCCGGCTTCACCCGCAACGACGCTTATTTCAAGACCGAGCCCGGCGCAAGGGAAGCTCCAAAGGTACAATTCTAGAAGTCCACTCTCTATGCCCGAACTTTTCAAAAACTACATCAATGGCGAATGGGTGTCGCGCGCCGCAGACCTTCGAAAATCGCAACCCCGCCAACACCGACGAACTGGTCGGCACGTTCGTCAAAGGTACCGCGCAGGACATCGAGGACGCCGCCGCGGCGGCCGCCGCGGCCCTGCCGGCCTGGTCCGCCATGAGCCGGTCCGGCGCGCGGCACCATTCTCTACAAAGCCGCCGACATCCTCGACCGCAAATTCGAGCAGGTCGCCGCCGACATGACCCGCGAGGAAGGCAAGACGCTGCCCGAAGCCAAAGGCGAAGTGCGCCGCGCCATCAACATCCTCCGCTATTTCGCCGGCGAAGGCTCGCGCATGCCGGGCATGCTGGTGCCTTCCGAGCGCGACCGCGTCCACATGTTCGCCCTGCGCAAGCCCATCGGCGTGGTGGGCCTGATCACGCCCTGGAATTTTCCCAGCGCCATTCCCGCCTGGAAGCTGGCGCCGGCGCTGATCTGCGGCAACACCGTGGTGCTGAAGCCGGCTTCGGCCGCGCCGCTGAGCGCGTGGCGCATCGTGGAGGCGCTGCACGAAGCCGGCATTCCCAAGGGCGTGGTCAATTTCGTGGCCGGCTCCGGCGGCGAATTGGGCGCAGGCGCTGGTGGACGCCGCGCCGCTCAAGGCCGTCTCCTTCACCGGCTCCTGCGAGATCGGCAACTGGCTGCACGCCGAAGCCTCCAAGCGCCGCCTGCGCATCCAACTCGAAATGGGCGGCAAGAATCCCACCATCGTGCTGGCCGACGCCGATTTCCATTCCGCCGTGGAGAACGTGGTCAACGCCGCGTTCTTTTCCACCGGCCAGAAATGCACCGCCACCAGCCGCGCCATCGTGGAAGACGCCATCTACGACCGCTTCGTCGCCGCCGTGGTGGAGCGCACCCGCAAAGCTGAAGGTCGGCGACGGCATGCAGCCGGGCATCGAGATCGGCCCGTGCGTCGACCAGGGCCAGATGGAGACCGTGCTGCGCTACATCGAAATCGGCCGCAAGGAATCGGGCGAGCCGCTGTGCGGCGGCAGCCGCCTCACCGGCGGCGCGCTCGCCAAGGGCTATTTCGTGGAGCCCACGGTGTTCGCGGACGTGCGGAGGATGCACACCATCGCGCGCGAAGAAATCTTCGGACCGGTGCTGGCCATCATGCGCGCCAGCGATTTCGAAGACGCCATGCGCATCGCCAACAACATTCCGTTCGGCCTCTCGTCGTCCATCCAGACCACCAACCTTTCGCGCGCGTTCGAATACATCTACCGCGCCGAGGCGGGCCTGCTGACCGTCAATCTGCCCAGCGCGGGCGTGGAGTACCAGCTTCCCTTCGGCGGCACCAAGGATTCCAGCTTCGGCCCGAAAGAACAGGGCCCCGCGGCGCTCGAATTCTACAGCGACTACAAAACCGTTTACCTGAAATACTAATGCATCTAGGACAAATCAAATCACGAAGGCGCCACTGTGGCCGCCGTATTCGAAGACGGAACGGCGCAGGCCCATCCCCGCCCACAGCATGCTCGACCTGATCGCCGCGCTCGAGGTGCAGGAGATTCCGCTCGCCGAGCTGGCCGCGCGGTCTGGCCAGCCGGCACGCCGAATCCCTGCCCGCCGGTGCTGCCCATCACCCCGCCGGAAGTGTGGGCCTGCGGCTGCACCTACGAAACCAGCGCCTCCTTCCGCGATGCCGAGCACGGCACGCGCGAAGGCATGTACGCCTACGTCTACCGCGAGGCGCGGCCCGAGATCTTCTTCAAGGGCACGGCGCGCGTCTGCGTGGCCAGCGGCAAACCCATCGGCATCCGCCCCGATTCGCACTTCACCGCGCCCGAGCCGGAACTGGCCGTGGTTCTCGGGCAGCCGCGGCCAGCATCGTCGGCTACACCCTGGCCAACGATGTTTCCGCCTGGGACATCGAGCGCGAGAACGCGCTGTACCTGCCGCAATCGAAGGTCTACGACGGCTGCTGCGCGCTGGGCCCGGTGATGGTGACCGCCGAGCAGATTCCCGACCCCTACGCTCTGGAGATGACCTGCACCATCACGCGCGAGGGCACGGAGCTGTTCTCCGGCAGCATTTCCACCAGCAAGCTGCACCGCCGCATTGAGACGCTCATCGAATACCTCACGCGCGCCAATCGCGTGCCCACCGGCACCGTGCTGCTAACCGGCACCGGCATCATCGTGCCGCGGGAGGCCGCGCTCGCTCCCGGAGACGTCGTGACCATCCGGGTGCCCGAGATCGGCGAGTTGACCAACCCCGTGAGCATCGCGGACTAAGCATGGCGGATCAGGAACGCCTGGCGCATCTGGCGGCCGGACTCTACATTCCCGCAAGTCCGCCGCCACATCTTTCTTTGCGCCGACCAGACCAAGCCCAAGTGCTGCACCAAGGAAGCCGGACTCGACGCCTGGGACTATCTGAAGCGCCGGCTGGCCGAACTTGGCCTGCTGGACCGGGTCTACCGCACCAAGGCGAACTGCCTGCGGATCTGCGAGCAGGGACCTATCGCCGTGGTCTATCCCGAAGGCGTCTGGTATCACTCCGCCTCCCCCGAGGTGCTGGAGCGGATCATTCAGGAGCACCTGATCGGCGGCCGCGTGGTGGAGGAATTCGTCTTCGCAAGAAACGACCTGGTTACTCACCCATGACTTTGATAATCACCCGCTTGGCACGCTGGCCGTCGAATTCGGCATAATATACCTGCTGCCAGGGACCGAAATCCAGTTTGCCCGCAGTTACCGGCACAATCACTTCGTGATGCACGATCAGGCTCTTCAGGTGCGAGTCGCCGTTGGTTTCCCCGGTGCGGTGATGACGGTAGTTTTCGCGGAAAGGAGCCAGTTTTTCCAGCCATTCGTCGATATCCGCGATCAGGCCGTCTTCCGCGTCATTGACCCACACCCCGGCCGTAATGTGCATGGCCGATACCAGGATCATGCCTTCCGAATGCCGCTCTTGCTCAGGGCTGTTTCCACTTGTGCAGTAATATTGATGTAATCACGATGCTTTGTCGTCTTAAATGTGAGATATTCCGTATAGAACCGCATAGGGTCGATGATACAAGCTATGGAGCAGGTGACTGGCAGAGTCCTCCTCGTCGATGATGAACCACCGCTGTTAAAGATGATGAGCTTGTATCTCACCCGGTTGGGCTACACCGTCACTACCGCTGGCACCACCGAAGACGCCTGGGGGGAAGTGGAAGCAGCCCCCGCTCCTTTTGACATCGCCGTGCTGGACGCGACCATGGCCGGTATGACCCTCCACGAACTCGCGCTCAAGATGCTGTCGGCCAGCCCCACCATGCGCGTCCTGGCCGCGAGCGGTTATCCTGTGGATATGAGCGACGTGAAAGCGCAGGCTCCGGGCCGTGTGGATTTCCTGCACAAGCCCTTCACCCCGGAAATGCTGGCCACGGCGCTGCGGAGGATGCTTGCCCCGCAAGAAGAAAATCTTTGAGATTGGCAAAGAAGTGAAGGCCATTGCCCGCGAGCGGGTAGGAACGGTGCCTGCGTCCCGGCCTATCCAGCCCAAGAGCGCGCGCAAGAAGCCGAAACACAAAAGTTCCCTGGAGGAAGAGACCGAGTGATCGAATCGAAAGAATGTTCAAGGCGTGATTTTCTGGTGTTTGGCTCGGTAGGTTCCCTGCTGGCGCCTGTCGCCCACCTGTTCCCCTGGTGGAAACCGAAGGATATCGTCCTGGCGGACGGTCGCTTTCAGATTCTTCGCGGCAAGCATCCCAAGCGGCACTACATTCTGATGCACGGCGACGAAACCACCGCCCGAGAGCTGCTCACCAAACATATGGAGACGCATCCCGGTGTCGCCTTCCTCACCGAAAGCAAGACGCGCACCATTCCCATCGATAGCGGGCAGGTGGACCCCAATCGCGTCTTTTCGCGCAACGGCGCGGCCATCAGCCTGGAGAAAAATAATCCCAACTGGAATGCCACGCAGATGCGCGACGCCCTGAACCTGATCGAAAGCCAGCGCGATCACTTCCTGGACGAAGTCCTGCCGCACCACGGCGAACTGCTGGTGGCGCTGCACAACAATTCACAGGATTACACCGTGACTAGCGAAGCGGCCATCAGCGACATGCGTTCCTTGAAGCAGCCCGACAACCCACACGCTTTTTTCCTGTGCACCGATCCCGGCGATTATCAGATTCTCGCCACCTCGCCTTACAACGTAGTGCTGCAGCAGCACGTGCGCGCTCCCGATGACGGCTCGCTCTCCCGCCGCGCCGCCGCCCGCCTGGCGCGCTACGTCAATCTGGAAGTGGCCATGGGCGATGCCGCCCGCCAGCAGGAAATGCTCACCTGGATGGAACAGCACCTCCCTTACAACGCGTAGGACAGGCCTCCCGGCCTGTCCCCTCATCTTTCATGCCGGCGTCTGGTAAATAATTTCTTTTCCGCCCGCCAGAGAGCGGTGCGTGCCTTCTTCCAGGTCCAGCACGATGACCTCGTTCGCGCCCTTCTTGAGCCACGGCGCCGGAACGAACAGGCTCTGCTGCGGGCCGATCTTCCAATAGCGCCCCAGGTTGTGGCCGTTCACCCAGGCCGCGCCAATGCCCCAGCCGCGCAAATCCAGGAATGTATCGCCCAGTTCGGAGAGCTGCACCACCCCGCGATACAGCGCCGCGCCCGCAACTGCCTTACTCGCAAACGGCATCTTCGAAGGCTCGTCGAAAGGCAATGGGAAGATCTCCCAATCCGCGCAACTCCTCGCCGTTCAGCGTCACTTTTTCGGTGATGCCCTTGCGATCGTTCACCAGCCGCGGTCCGAAGTTGATCCGGCCCAGGTTCTCCACCAGGATGTCCAGCGGTTCGCCCGCGGCCAGGTCCACATCCAGCTTGTTCTGCTGCTTCCGGCGGTCCAGTGAGCCCAGCCGCCGCGCGCCTTGCGAGACCACCGCGAAATCGCACGCCTCGGTGATCTCCAGCGTGCCCTTCAGCGGCCCGGTCCAGACGCTTGCGGTACAGAATGAAGCCGTACGATTGGCCCACCATCTCCATGGGCAGCGGCTTCGGCGAGCGCACCGGATTCGGCAGCCGCGCCGCGACGCCGGCAGACTCGCTCAGCTCAAACCGTGGAATCTCGATCATGGGCAGCGGCGCCGGGAGTTCCGGCAGCGAGGTCCCCTCCGGCAGGTGCTTACGAATCACCTCCCGCAGCGCCTGGAATTTGGCGGTGGGCCGTCCGGCCTCATCGAGCGGCGAATCGTAGTCGTAACTGGAGATGTCCGGCTCGTAGACGCGCGAGTAGTTGGCCCCGCTCATGTAGCCGAAGCTGGTCCCGCCGTGCACCATGTAGAGGTTGCAGGAGATGCCGCGCGAGAGCATCCACTCCAGCCCGCGAGCGCTACGCTCCGGCGCCGTAGTGTGGTGCTTCTCGCCCCAATGATCGAACCAGCCCACCCAGAATTCGCCGCACATGCGCGGCACGTTCTGCCGGAACGCGGCGAAATTGGCGAACTCGCGCTCCGGATTGCGCCGTGTCGCCGAAATTGATCACCGAAAGCACATCGTCCAGCGTCCCGCCGGCCAGATTGCACTTGCCCGATCCGTCGGAAGTGTACAGCATCACATCGAATCCGGCATCGCGAATCATGTGCCGGATGGCGTCCATGTATACCTTGTCGCTGCCGAAACAGCCGTACTCGTTCTCCACCTGCACCATCAGAATCGGCCCGCCGCGCGTGATCTGCAGCCCCGCCGTCTCTTTGCCCACGCGCGCGATATAGGCCGACGCGGCCTTCAGAAAAGCCGGGTCGGCTGCTGCGCACTCGCATATCCGGCGACGCCAGCAGCCACGGCGGAAAGTCCGCCGAAATCCCACTCCGTGCAGATGTACGGACCCGGGCGCAGCAGCACCCACAGGCCTTCGGCATGCGCCATGCGGATGTACTCGGCCAGATCCAGGTTGCCGGTGAAATCGAACTTCCCGGGATGCGGCTCGTGCAGGTTCCAGAAGACGTAGGTGCAGAGCGTGTTCAGGCCCAGCGCCCGCATCTTGCGCATGCGGTCGCGCCAGTAAGGGCGCGGCACCCGCGGATAATGCATCTCGCCGGAGCGGATGACGAAGGGCTTGCCATCCAGCATGAACTGGTTGCCCTGCGTCCCAAACGTGTGCCCCGCAGCGCCCTTCAGCCAGGGCGCCGCCACGAGCGGCAGCAGACTACGCCTTGTGACTTGCATCACCCTAAGTTATAACAGGTGGCATGAAGTCTTTCTGCCTGTTGCTTACCCTGGCGCTCACCGTGGGAGCGCAAGTCCAGCCGCCCAAGAAGAAGCTGCTGGCCATAGGCGTTGTCAAAGGATTCGAACACGATTCCGTTTCGCACGCGCTGGCGACCCTGGAGAAACTCGGACGCCAGACCGGTTTGTGGGACACCTACATCCGCACCGATACCGAACTGCTCACCAAACAGAAACTGGCTGCCGGCAACGCTAAAAATCTGAATTACTTCGACGCCGTCGTCTTCTATACTACCGGCGACCTGGGCCTCACCGATCAGCAGAAGAAAGATCTGCTCGCCTTCGTGCATGACGATGGCAAGGGCTTCCTGGGTATCCATAGCGCCACGGACACGTATTACGATTGGCCTGAGTACGGCGAGATGATCGGCGCCTATTTCGACCAGCATCCCTGGGGACAGGTGCACTGCACGCTGCGCACTGAAGACAAAACCTTCCCCGCCACCGCGCACTTCCCCGCGTCCTTCCCCTTTTACGACGAGATCTACCAGTTCAAGGCGCCCTATTCGCGCGACAAACTGCACGTGCTCATGAGCGTCGACCCGGCATCGGTGGACCTCACCAATAAGAACGTGCACCGCACCGATAAGGACTTCGCCGTTGCCTGGACCCACAACTACGGCAAAGGCCGCGTCTTTTATTCCTCCCTCGGCCACCGCGACGAAGTCTGGGACCTGCCCGACATCCAGAAGATGTGGATCGAAGCCGTCAAGTGGGCCATGGGTATGTCCCAGTAACGCGCCTTGAAGTTTCTGCTGCCTTATCAGCCGCCGTACAACTGGCCCGCGTGGATTCGCTTCATGGCCCCGCGAGCCACGCCCGGCGTGGAGCAGGCCGATCCCGAATGCTATCGCCGCGTCCTGCCGCAGGGATGGGTGGAGGTGCGGCCCGACCCGCACAGCCATCGCCTCAACGTCACGGTGGAGGGCCCGGCGCGCGGACTCTCCGTCCGGCTCCGCTGCCTCTTCGACACCGCCGCGCCGGTGCGCGAGATCGAACAGTACCTGGCTCGCAGCCCGCGCCTCGCCGCGACCGTGCACCGCGAATCGGGCCTGCGCATCCCCGGCGCATGGGATGCCTTCGAACTTACCGTGCGCGCGGTGCTGGGCCAGCAGGTCACCGTGAAAGGCGCGACCACCCTGACGGGCCGCCTGGTGGAGCGGTTCGGCGAGCGGACTCAACACGGCCTGCTGTTCCCCGCACCCGGCGCCCTACTCGGCCGTGACCTCGCCGTCATCGGTCTGCCACGTACCCGTGCCGCCGCGCTCTCGGGAGTAGCGGAAGCGTTTGCCTCCGCCCAGTCGCCCGCCAGCGTGGCCCAACTCATGGCCCTTCCTGGCATTGGCGCATGGACCGCGCAATACGTAGCCATGCGCGCCTTCAAAGACCCCGACGCCTTTCCCGCCTCGGACCTCGGACTGATCCGCGCCGCCGGTCCCGACGTGGCCCGTCAGGCCGAAGCCTGGCGCCCCTGGCGCGCCTATGCCGCCATGCACTTGTGGCTGGAGCAACGCTGAAAGTCCTTGCGCGGTTCTTACGCCCAGGATAACCGCCGGCGACCGGCAAGCGATGCGCCGGGGCGTGCGCGCTTGGATTTCAAAGGAGTCCGCTCTCAAACTGAACTGATAAGATCTAGGTGAGGTTGCACATGGAAACGCTAGCGGAAGGAAAAGAGGCTGTCCTCGACTACCTCGAAAAGGACGCTGGGCGTATTGCCGGACAACCTGGAGTCTATCGCCTGGTTCGCGACGACTCTGGGAATCTGATCGCGTTCATTGCGGGCCGCAGTTTCCTTGGCACAGGTACGTATGCGATCGAGGGAAATCGGATGGTTGTGGTTGATGGGTTGATTGTCCAGGTCGAACAGAATTGATTCTTGTGCGTCGGTGGTAAAGGATTATGAGCGGAAGACTAAGGACATATGACGGCGCCGTGAACGGGGTCGATGTTTTGCGTGGCTTGGTTGTCGCGAAGACCGGAGTGACTCAGCCGCTTGCTGAAACCAATCCAGCCCAACCCACGGAACTCCTCAACGTCCGAGCGCTTGCCCAACACATCAATTCTCGAGAGAATCCTGGAGCGTGCAACTGACGTGATCGGGACGCGGGAGGAAGCGCTTAGATGGATGGGGACACCCGTTCGAGCGTTGAATTATGCGACTCCTATCTCATTGCTTTCCGATGGCGCAGGCGCCGATCAAGTGCTTGCCGTACTGACAAATCTTGAGCACGGAATACTATGAAAATCGTGTATCGACTGCACTCCAGTCGATACCCGGCATCTAATGGGCAAGGTGCTGCGATAAACGGCGGACGCTGGAATCCCAAGGGTATTCCGGTAATTTATGCGTCGGCATCTCTTTCTCTAGCGGCGCTCGAGGTTCTGGTCCATTACGCCGTGTTGCCAAGAGGATTCGTGTTAACGTCCATCTCTATACCGGAATCGGTACCGATGGTGACGTGCCGGAATCTGTATTCGCGGAAGGTTGGGATGAGCCGGAGCCAATACTCGCGACTCAGGAATACGGCCGCCGTTGGGTGGAATCGAAAGCTTCAGCAATCCTTCGAGTTCCTTCGACGGTCATCAAAGGCGAGGCGAATTACGTCATAAATGTGCTTCATCGGGACTTTTCGACATTGAGCTTTCGGCCAGCCCGACCCCTTTCGATTTGATCCTCGCCTGAAATGACAGGCCGCCACTGGGCATGCTCAGCAAGGTGGCGAGTGAAACTGAGGAAGGGCGTATTGCCACGCTACCGGGCCGGTGCGAGTGTTACATCCCTGGCGACATACAGGACCAACGCGATGCGGCCGGTGTCTTCCAGCCAATGATATTCCAGGACACCGGTGCCCGCTTTCTGCGGCGTGCTTCTCAGCGGAACTTCCGTCTCGCCGATCTTGAGGTGTACGTTTTCCACCGAAAGGTGCATGGAATCGACCGCGCCTGAGGCGGACGGCGCGGCTGTGGAAGTGACCTGGCCCTCTACTTTGGTCCCGGCTTTGGCGGCGATGACACCGCCTGCCTCCAGGTCTTTGGAAAGCACGAAGGTAACCGGCCTCGCGGTTCCCGTCGTGGCGGAACGCAGGTCCTCTACGGAAAACAGCGGCACCGGGGTGCCGTCGCGCAGAACGGGCTGCCGCCGTGCCACCGTTTTCGGCACATGGGTCGTCAGCCAGCGGTAGACGAATTCCTGTATCAGATGATCGGTTGCCCTGCCGCTGAAACCCAGCAGAAAACCATGAAAAGCGCGCAGTCCCGGGCGGGAGGTGTAGGAGTGGAGGGGGGATAAGATCTCCCGCGCGGCAAGTCCTCCGATCATATCGGAGTAGTCGGGCTGCCAGTGGCCGTTATCGCCCTTGGCAACGAACGCGGTCCCGACGGCGTAAAGAAATCGTGAGCGGAGACTGCCGGTTCCTTTATAGAAGTAGCGCGGATCCTGGTGAAACACGGATTGGGTGAGGGTATGGCCGATCAAGACGTGGGTGACGCTGGCGGCGTAGTCCACGCCAAAGCGCTTCCCGTACCCTTCCATCCCCTGGCCGAATTGCCGGTCGGTGGTGTTGCGCCATTGTTCGATTCCGGCGCCGGCTGCGTTGCCCAGGATGGTCTCCGGATCGATCAGGGTTCGCAACCCAAGGTGAAATTTCTGGGCGGCGGTCAAAGGCGCGGCATTCGGATCGTAGGTGACGTAGAAGTTCGGAACAATCCCGAGCAATCGCTGTTTCTCCTCGGCGTGCACCTGCTGGACGGCCAGTTCGTGCGGCGG
This sequence comes from uncultured Solibacteraceae bacterium, assembly GCA_963853855.1. Taxonomy (GTDB): domain Bacteria; phylum Acidobacteriota; class Terriglobia; order Bryobacterales; family Bryobacteraceae; genus Sulfopaludibacter. Next base: position 96,080 of record CAWKYG010000050.1, read on the forward strand.
CAGAGTCACATCCACTTTGCTGATGGCGGGTGCGATCTGCAGAACGACCGGAGGGAGCGGTGGATTCTCCCCGGAAACCACGGAAACATTGGTCTTCTCGTCCATGAAACCACCAGCCGTGATGGTGAGGGTGTAGGCCCCGGGCTCGACCGCGGAGAAGTGGAACGAGCCCGTCTGGTCGGTAAGAGTAGTGCGCAGGGCAGTGGACCCGGGCGCCTGTAATCTGACGATGGCGGCCTCCACCAACGATCCGGAGGAGTCCGCGACGGTGCCGCGGATGGTTCCGGGCGCAGGGCTAGTTTGTGCCGCGCATGACTGTGCAACCAGTAGGATGCAAATCGATGACGTAACAGCAGCCCCCCACCCGCCGCGCGATTGGCCGCGTTGTAGCTGCGCTCGCATGAACTGATTCTCTCACCGCCCCAGTCGGAAGGGGAAATGGGATGGACCACCTGTGCTTGTATTCGTTCTATGGTGATCCTGGCCGGCCGAGTTTGACGATATGCTCCACTCGTTGCTTACCCACAAAAGATTCGCTTCGCAGTACATTGAGTCACTGGCCGGCGAATACCGGTCTCGCCATCTCGGCCGGGGACGATGCCTCCGGATGCTCGGCCTTCCAGCGCATGGCCGCGGTGATGCGGGTGCGGCCGCTCGGATGATCGAAGAATATGAACTCCTCGATGGCGCCAGGATCGAGCTTGCGATATTCCCCCAACAGCAAATCTACGTTCGCCTCGCCGTCGGGTTGTCGGGCCGCATTCAGCCCGTACATGTCCGCCTCGTATTCCATGGTGCGCGAGATGGTATTGGTCACCGGCGTCATCGAGAAAGAAGTAGAGCGAGAACACGATCCCGGCCAGAGGCAGCACGGCAATATCGGTGATTCCCCGGACGTCCCACTTTTCGCCCCAGCGCGCCAGGCTGAAGCTGGATTCCCCAGTTCAGGAAGGCGAACCCAATCACGATCAAGACTCCGATCATGACCAGTCCCTTGTAGACGTGATTGAGGACGTAGTGGCCCATCTCATGCCCCATGGTCGTCTCGATTTCGGGCAGCGTGCAGCGTTTGAGCAGATTGTCGTTCAACGAAATTCGCAGCGTCCCCGCGAACCCGCTTACGTTGGCGCTCACCCGATTCGGACTGGCGTGACGCGTCGAACTCGTAGACGTCGGTGGCGGGAATTCCGTTCGCGCGCGCCATGCTGAGTATCGGTTCCTTGATGCGCGCGGTCCTCCAAGATGGTGTACTTGTTGAATAGCGGAGCAATATAAACCGGAGCGATCAGGCTCACGAACGCGCGAAAGGCGATCGTCAGGGTTGCTCCCCACACCCACCAGCTCTTTCCGAGACGTCCGACCAGCCCGAACAACGGCACTATAAGGATGGCGCCCAGCACTACGCTTACCGCCAGCGCCACGATCTGATCGCGCATCCAAGGTCCGAACGTCTGATTCAGAAGGCGGTACTGGTGCTCGCGGAAGTAACCCTCGTACACGCTCAGGGGGAACGTCAGCCACGGAGACCACGAGAATGAATTGTATCCAGTACAAGGCCGTCTGCAGCGGGCGTAAGCGCGTGAGGCGCACCGCCAGATTGCGCATTCGCGCCGACCATCGGAAGTGCAGCAGCAGCCACATCACGAACGACCGTGGCAAGAAAGTCCCACAGGATCAGCCAATAGCCGCCCTCGAAGTACGCGTCGGAGCGCGCGCGCTCCGCAGGCGGCATCTTCGCCAGATATGCATCCACGGCTGGCTTGATATCGAAAGCATGGCCGGCCGCGGGTTGGCTTGCGGGATCCGAAACGGACGGGGCAGCCGGCTGCGCGGCGTTTCCGGCGCTGAGACCCGCGAACAGCAGAACAGTCAGAAGAACGCCTGCTCGAAGCATAAAACCTCCGTCAGCGAATCGCAAAACGGGCCGTCGCCGCGCCAATGCGATTTGCGCCCGCTTCGCGCACCACGGTCCGGATCCAATAGTCGCCCGGCAGGGCGGAAAAGGACATCACCGCCTTGATGCCCGTGGCCTGCATACTGGCCAGCTTGGGCGCGGTGAGCGCCAGGTCCATGACGGCCTGCTTCCCCGTGACGTACTCGCCGGCGGCGTTTTCCAGCACAGCCACGAACGTCAACTCCTGCATGCTGCTGGCCGCTTTTCTTGAGGAAGCGCAGTTGGCGTGCGTCTACTGAAACCCTGACCACGATCGGCCCGGGATTTTTCGGAGCCGGTAAGGTGACACGCAGAGTTGTCGGAATTTCGTCGATCTCTTTGGTGGACAGCACGGCGTCGTCGATCCGCTTCTGCGCCGGTTCGGTAGCCGGTTTCACCTTTTCCGACCAATATCCCTGCCTCGCGTCCACCTCATAACCGTTATCGTTGCGCACCTTGACCTTCAAGTGGTGGTAGGTGTCGTCAGGCTCCCGCGACGGCGTGAATCCCAGCCGGTAGGAGACTTCCGGCGGCGCGGCCAACATCTCCAGCGCGCCGGAGAGATCATTATTGTTCTTGATGAACCGGCCGCCTGTCGCCGCCGAAACATCAGCCATCATTTCCGAAAGCACGCTCTGCCGCCTTCCCTGGTCGGGTTTCGTCGTTAGTCCCTCCGTGTGGAGCGCATTCAAGACGATGTGCGCGCGCAAGGCGGCATCGATAATCGCGCTCTTCCGGCGGTCCATCCCTCCGGTCACGAAGCCTCGCGAGAGCAGCACCAGAATGCGGTTTTCGGGCATGGCCGCGAGGCGGTTCACGGCGATCCGCAGAACATCGAGAACCACTTCGGAACCGGATTTATAGATGTTCCACGAGCTGGACGAGGCGTCCTGCACGTAACCCGGCTGTTCTTTCACGCACTCCGGATCGTGGGAGGGACAGTTGCACGCGATGGCAAGCGCAAGGGCGCGATGCCTCTCCGTCTCATCCAGATGGTGAGACACAGCATAGGCCTGGTAGGGATCCATGGTGACGCAGGCATCCAGTTGGTCACGGGTCCAATGGGGTTTGATTTGCGCCAGCGCGGCCTTCAGTTTCTCGCGGTCCGTGGTGAAATCCATGGTCACCGCACCGGATCCGGTGAACAGCGCGATGCGGTCCGCGGGCAGCGCGGCGGCCAGCACTTTCTCCGCCGCCAGAACCGCCTTGCGGCAATCGTACAGGCTGGCATGCGTATCGTCGAAGAACAACGCCAGCGACCGCGGCGCGGGTGGGGCGGGCGTTTCCGCCTGTGGCCCGGAGACCTTGCCCGGACCCTGCTGCCGGCCGGAAGCGCCGGGCCTGGCAACCTGCTGTTCCGAGAAAAACGTAATCTCCTGCGGCTTGCCGTTATCGAATACCACAAAATCCGCAGCCGTGAATCCGCCCACAGGATTGCCCCGGCGATCTCTTACGGCCACTCCCATTTCCACCAGGTTTGCCTGCACGGAAATAGTAGCTCCCGGAAACGCGTACGGCCCCACGCCGAATCCGGACCTCGGGTGCGTTCTCCGCGCCCAGCCCCCCACCCATCGCCATGGTAAAAAGAAGACAGGCGATCCGCATTGGGGCATCATACCTGAAATGACTGAACTTCACATGGACCGCATCGAGTCGCCCATCGGCAGTCTCCTGCTGGCCTGGCGCGGCGAAACGCTCTGCGCCCTGGGATTCGACGACCGGGAGGAGCGGATGGCCGCCGCGATGAAATCCCGATTCGGCGAGTTCACTCTCACTCCCGGCAACGGCGCGGACTATTTTCGCCGCCGGATGGACGACTACTTCGCGGGCGATATCGCCGCAATCGACCGCATCGCCGTGGATACCGGGGGCACCCCGTTCCAGCAGAGCGTCTGGCGGCTGCTGCGCCTGATTCCCCCGGGCACCACGGCTACCTACGGAGAACTCGCCGGGAAGTTGCATTCGCCGGGAGCCGCGCGCGCCGTCGGCCTGGCCAACGGGTCGAATCCTGTCGCCATCGTAGTGCCGTGCCATCGCGTGATCGGCGCCGGCGGAAAACTGGTCGGCTACGGGGGCGGCCTCGACCGCAAGCGCTGGCTCCTGTCGCACGAATCCGCACCCCGCCTGCGGTAACCTACAGGTGGCCATGCTGTTCCCTCCCGAATCCGACCGTATCCGGCTGCTGGATCTGGCCAAGCAGCGGGCCTGCCGCGGGCGTTGCCCCTGCGGAGGTCGCTCGCGAATTGCTCTCGATCGATCCCGGCTTTGGTCCCGCGTATTACGCGCTGGGCAAGGCCGCCGCCGCGGACGGAAATTTCGAAGAGGCGGAACGCTGTTTCTGGAAAGGTCTCGCCTTGCAGCCCTTCGGCAGCCTGCACTACGCCGGACTGGCGCAAGTGTATCGCGCCAATCCGCGGACAGACTCCGCGGCCGATATCTTTTTCACCATGGCTCTGTGGACGGTCGCGCTCCGCCTCGAGGTTCCCGACGAGTTCGCCAAAGCCATGCAGGCCGATCCGGAAGCCACCGGGTTCGACTACGACGATCCCGATACCTACCGCGAGATGGCGGAAAGCCAGGAGCCGCTCCTGAAGCCGAAAGCCGTGCCGGAAGAGTTGCGCCGGCAGATGCGCCCCTACTGGCTGCTCAACCGGCTGGCAGTGGCCACCTTCAACGGACTCTCCCCGGAGGTGTTGCGCGATATTCGCGGCGAGTCCGCGGCATGCGTTCCCGTGCTCCGCGCCGCGCTGCGCGCCTGGGCGCGAGACCCCGTGGACACCGACCCCGAAGCCCTGCAGCGGATTGTGGCACTGCTGGGCGAACTCGCCGGCCCCGATATCCTTCCCGATCTGTGGGATCTCTCCAATCTTCGCGACAACGGCGTCTTCCTGCACGCTCACTGGGCCATCTGCCGCATGGCCGCGCGCTATCCGGCCGAGACCATTCAGAGCATCCAGGCCACCCTTCCCGCTGCTTCGACGAGTCTGCGATGCGGCATGGTGGAGCATCTTGGCCTGATGCCGGACGCTCCCGATGCGTCTGCCGCGATCCTGGCGCTGATGAAGGATTTTGCCCGGCGGGCCACCGACAATGACGCTTCGTATCTGCTGCTCGCAGCGGTGGACGCATTAGCCGAAATCGGCCAGCATGGCCGTTCCAAGGAGTTGTTCGCGCAGTACGAGAGGCTCCTCCCCAAAGAGGGCCGCCGCTGGATGCGGGAAGTCCTGGCCGAACCCGAGGGCTTCGTGCCGCGGCTGGTAGCGGAGGAACTTCCCGATCTGGATATCGAGGATGTCTGTCTTTACGGCGCCCTGTTGGACTACGAAGAAGACGAGGAAGAAGAAGACGAAGAGGACGATCTCGACGACTGGAACGAAGAGGACGGGGACGGGGACGACGACTTCGACGACGACGAGCCTCCGGCGGTGAAACCCGGCCGCAACGATCCCTGCTGGTGCGGCAGCGGCAAGAAATACAAGAAGTGCCACCTTGCCGACGACGAAGAGGCCGCACGGACAGACCCGGATGAACCCGGCCTCCCGGAAGATTCGGTACGCACCGAGGCCATGGGAGGGCTTCTCGACACCGCCGACCGGATCCACAAGCGGCGGGACATGATGGAGGCGGCGCGCCAGTATTTCGGAGACGAAGCCCCGGACGAAGAAGAGATGTCCTCCGGCTCCGAGAGTTTCTTCCTCTGGTACCTGTTCGACTTCCGCCCTAAAGCCACTGGCCGGACCGCTGTAGAGGAGCATCTCCGGAAGTATGGCGCCACTCTCAGCCCGGAAGCACGCGAAGCGCTGGAGGCATGGCGCGATTCGCGCTACAGCCTCTTCGAAGTGCGCAAGGTAAACGGCGATGTCGGCTGTGAACTGAAAGATGTGTTCGCCGGCGACACGGTTGTGATCGACCGCATGGAGACCGCCGGCGAATGTCATCCCGGCGAGCACGTCCTCGCGCGAATAGAAGAGTGGAGGGGTCACGTGGAATTCTCGGGAGAGCCGCTGCAGGTTCCCCCCGACGCCCTGCGGCATCTGCAGAAGTTCATCGCCGCCGAATCCAAAGCCGCCGGCCAGACGCCGGCCGCGTTCGTGCGCGCCAATATTCCACGCCTGCATCGCTTGTTGGAGGACCTGTAAAATGAAGACTCCCGCCGAGTGTGCCTCCCTGGAGGAAGTGCGCGTCCAGATCGATCGCCTCGATGAGCAGATCATCCGGCTGATCGGAGAGCGCGCCGGCTACGTGAAAGCCGCAGCCCGGTTCAAAGATAGCGAACACGCTGTGGCCGCCCCCGATCGCTTCGCCGCCATGCTCGAGGTGCGCCGCCAATGGGCCGTCCGCGATGGCCTGAGCCCCGATGTAATCGAATCCATCTATCGCGAACTCGTCCGTTACTTCATCGCCGAAGAGAAGGATCACTGGCGCGGCAGCCGAGGGCAGAGTTGAGCTTTTTTGTGGGGGCAGCGTTGAGGCTGCAGCGGACTTTAGTCCGCCTACAGGTCGACTTTCAGTTAGTGGATCTTTACTCCCGACTTCGCCGCCAGAACAGTGGCCGCCAGCACATCCCTGCCTAAAGGCGAAGGATGAATGTCACAGGTAGTCGGACTCAGCTTGATCAGCAGTCCAGCTTTACACACGTCACCGCCATACGGAGTGGCAACCAGTTGGAAGGCGGTGAAACCGTCCGCGTAGATCGTCTGAAATTGTGCGCCCACCGCCTGCATCGTCGCGTTCACGGCTTGGGCAATCGGAATCAGATCGGCGGAAGGAGCGTAGTAACCCACTAACACTAGCTGGCCCCGGTAGGGCGCGGATCGAATCGCAGTCAGAATCCGGGTAAGATTGCCGGCGTAGGTTTGTAAGACACCGGGCAATTGTGTGTTCACGCACGTCGTAGGATTTGGATTGGTGGCGCACTGGCTCAATAACAAGAGAACGTCGTTACTGCCGATGCCCAGGGTAACCAGGTTGATGTGCTGGTTCGCGGACAGCGCGGAAACCGCGAATTCCAGTTGTGTTCCCGGGTAATTGGTGTGCAAACCTACCCAGGTCTTGAACGGCGGCTGACCCTGCGGGCCGGGGCTGTTGCAGCCATAATCCAGCATTCCGGCGGCGATAAAGCTGCCGCTGGTCTCACCCGGACAAGCGGCGTTGACCTCCTTTTTGGAATTCTCCAGATGCTGCCAGGAGGCGATGATCTCCGGGTATCCCGTGAAGACGGTTGGAGGTGGCGGAGGCTGGGTCAGCAGGGTTGGATTCAGCCCGAATGCTACCGAATCGCCCAGCGCCAGGTAAGTGAAGTTACTCTCATTACCGGCAGGTAGCGCGCTGGCGGAGAGGAGTAAGGTAACAAACATGGATATGCGGCCCTGACGTAACATGGTCGGAGTCTACCATGCCGCCCGGGAACGCAATGGTATATTAGTGTACCCTGGCCTGCCTGGGGCCGGCCCGACCGGGGAGTGGAAGCACTTCCGTAATGCTCTAATTAATTTTTTTAATAGCAATAGCCTCTTGCATTTACGAAACTTCTAGGGTACACTCGTAATTCACGTTATGTTCAACCGCTTTACAGACCGGCCGCTTCGCTCCACCGTTGTCAGCGCCATCCCTGTAAGCATTATTATTATTCTCCTGGTCATCGTACCCGGCCCCGCTTAGGCCGCCAGGAACCCGGTTCCCAAGGCCATCAGCGGGGCGAAACAAGCCCTCCTGATGGCCTTTTTCGTTAGGTAACGACCTTTTCGAGGCAGAACATATGTCAACGTTGATGAGCGGCGCGCGAATGTTGCTGGAATGCCTGGCACGCGAAGGCGTGGATTGCATCTTCGGTTACCCGGGCGGCGTCACCCTACCTTTTTACGACGTCCTTTACGACCACCACATCCGCCACGTTCTGGTGCGGCACGAGGAAAACGCCGCGTTCGCCGCGCAGGGCTATGCGCGAGTCACCGGCAAAGTGGGGGTCTGCTGCGCCACCTCCGGACCCGGCGCCACCAACCTCACCACCGGCCTGGTGGACGCCCTGATGGATTCCATTCCCATCGTGGCCATCACCGGCCAGGTGCCCACCAAACTGATCGGCAGCGATGCCTTCCAGGAAGCCGACACTTTCGGCATCACGCGCTCCTGCACCAAGCACAACTTCCTGGTGAAGCGTCTGGAAGACCTGGCCGAGCCGCGGTGCACGAAGCGTTCTACATTGCCGCCTCCGGACGCCCTGGACCGGTGCTGGTCGATATCACTAAGGACGTTCTTCAGGGCCAGGGCCATTACCAGCCCGTCACCTCCATTCATCTGCCTGGATACAAGGTTTTCACCGAGGGGCACACGGGCCAGATCCGCCGCGCGGCCCAGCTCATTCAGGAATCGGAGCGTCCGCTGGTCTACTCGGGCGGAGGCATCATCGCCGCCGATGCTTCGGCCGAACTGCGCGAATTCGTCGAGCGGAATGACCTGCCCACGGTCAATACCCTGATGGGCCTGGGCGGCTTGCCTTCGGAGCATCCCAACTTCATCAGCATGCCCGGCATGCACGGCAGTTACGCCGCCAACATGGCGTTTTCCAATTGCGACCTGATCATCGCCCTCGGCGTGCGCTTTGACGATCGCGTCACCGGCCGCCTGGCGGCGTTCGCGCCGCACGCCAAGGTGATTCACGTGGATATCGACCCGGCCGAGATCGGCAAGATCCGCAACCCTGACGTGCCTATCGTCGGCGACGTCAAGCGCGTGCTGGCCAAGCTGAACAAACTAACTTCGGAAGAGAGTCCCGCGGCCAGCGAAAAACATATCGCCGCCCGCCGCGCCTGGTGGCATCAGATCCGCCAGTGGAAGCAGGAGCATCCCCTGCAGGTCTCCACCAGCGATACCGAAATCAAGCCGCAGCACCTGATGAGCGAGATCGACCGGCTCTCCGGGGGCCGCGCCATCGTCACTTCCGATGTGGGCCAGCACCAGATGTGGGCCGCGCAACTGGTGCGCTTCGGCGAGCCGCGCCTGTGGGTGAACTCGGGCGGCCTGGGTTCCATGGGCTTCGGACTTCCCGCCGCCATCGGCGCGCAGTTCGCCCGGCCGGATAAGCTGGTCTTCTCGCTGGTGGGCGATGGCGGCTTTCAGATGTCCATTCCGGAGCTGGGCACGGTGGCCAGCAACGGCCTGCCCATCAAAATCATCATCATGAACAACGGCTACCTGGGCATGGTGCGCCAGTGGCAGACGCTGTTTTATAACAACCGGCTGAGCGCCGTGGAACTGGACAATTTCCCCGACGCGGAAAAGCTGGCCGCCGCGTATGGCTTCAAGGGCAAGACTATCGACAAGCCCTGGGAACTGGCAGCCGCATTGGAAGAGGCCGTCCGCGAGCCCGGCCCGTACCTGCTCAACGTGAAGGTGACTCCGTTCGAAAATGTGTATCCCATGGTGCCGGCCGGCGGCGCCATCAACGAAATGGTGCTTGGCCCGCCCCAACCGGTGGCGGTACCGGCCAAATAGCGAGGGTTCGAACATGCTGCAGATCATATCCTTACTTCTGGAGAACAAGCCCGGTGCGCTGATGCGCGTCACCGGGCTGCTTACGCAACGCGGCTACAACATCGAGAGCCTGACCGTTGCGCGAACGCTGGACCCTGAACTCTCGCGCATGACCATTGTGGTGGACGTGGATGCCGCCCAGCGCCAGCAGGTAATCAAACAGGCCAACAAACTGATCAACGTGCTGCAGGCCACGGACCTTACCGATACGCCGGCGGTGGTGCGCGAACTGGTGCTGGTCCGCATCAAGATGCCGCAGGAGACACGCACCACGGTATTGAAAGAAGCCGAGATCTTCGGCGGCCGCGTGGTGGACTCCTCCACCGAAGGCTTCGCCATTGAAGTGACCGGCGACCCCGAAAAGCTCGATGAATTTGTCGATGTCATGCGCAGCTATGGCGAGATCGATGTCACGCGCTCCGGCGCGCTGGCTATCGCCCTAGACAGCAAAAAGCTGCGCCTGCAGCCCCCCGTCCTCACCAGCGCGGGACAGGCCTCGCGGCCTGTGCCCTCTGAGACTGCATAAACTTTCCTGGAGCCAAGATGCCGAAACGCTATTACGAAAAAGATGGAAATCTGGATTACTTGAATGGGCGCACCGTCGCCATCGTCGGATATGGAAGTCAGGGCCATGCCCACGCGCTGAACCTGCGCGATTCCGGAGTCGACGTGGTGGTGGGCCTCTACCCCGGCAGCAAAAGCTGGGCCAAGGCCGAAGCCGCGGGACTGAAAGTAATGACCGTCGCCGAAGCCGCCAAGGCCGCCGACGTCGTGATGATCCTCGTCTCCGACCACATTCAGGCGGACCTCTATAACAAAGAGATCGCGCCGCACATGACCAAGGGCAAGACCCTGATGTTCGCCCATGGCTTCAATATCCACTTCCAGCAGATTGCGCCGCCGCCCGGCGTGGATGTTTCCATGGTGGCGCCCAAGGCGCCCGGCCATCGCGTCCGCGAACTGTACACGGAAGGCGTGGGCGTGCCCGCGCTCATCGCCGTACACCAGGATGCGTCCGGCCAGGCCACCGAACGCGCACTGGCTTACGCCCTGGCGCTGGGCTGTCTGAAGGCCGGGGTGATCGAGACCAATTTCCGCGAGGAGACCGAAAGCGATCTCTTCGGCGAGCAGGCAGTGCTCTGCGGCGGCACCGCGGAACTGATTCGCGCCGGCTTCGAAACCCTGGTGGCCGCGGGCTACGCTCCCGAAATCGCCTACTTCGAGTGCCTGCACGAGCTCAAGCTGATCGTCGACCTGATTCAGGAGGGCGGCCTCAGCTATATGCGCTACTCCGTTTCCGACACCGCCGAATACGGCGATTACACGCGCGGACCGCGCGTGGTCAACGATGAGACCCGCGCCGAAATGAAGCGCATTCTGGCGGAGATTCAATCCGGCGAATTTGCCCGCCAGTGGATCGACGAAAACAAGACCGGCCGTCACAAGTTCCTGGCCATGCGCGAGGCCGCGCAGGATCAACCGATCGAAAAAGTGGGCCGCGAACTCCGCGAAATGATGACCTTCCTCAAAAAGAAAAAGGAAGTAGGCGTACCCGTAGCATAGGACAGGCCTCCGGGCCTGTCCCCCTTCGGTCCTCTTATGAAAATCTTTACCTTCGATACCACTCTCCGGGACGGCACGCAGGGCGAGGCCGTCTCCTTCTCCGTGGATGACAAGCTCATCATTGCGCAGAAACTGGATGAGCTGGGCATCGATTATATTGAGGGCGGCTGGCCCGGGTCCAACCCCAAGGACAAGGAATTCTTCAGCCGGGCCGGCGAACTCAATCTCAAACACGCCAAGCTGACGGCCTTCGGCTCCACCCGCTTCGCCAAAAATCCCGTGGAAGAAGACCGCAACGTGCGCGCCCTGGTGGAGGCCGGCACACCGGTGGTTTCCATTTTCGGCAAGACCTGGGACCTGCACGTGAAGCGCGCGCTCGGCATCACCGAGCCCGAGAACCTGGTGCTGATCTCGGACACTGTAAAGTACCTGGTGGATCACGGCAAGGAAGTGGTCTACGATGCCGAGCATTTCTTCGATGGGTACCTCGCCAACCCGGCTTACGCCTTGCAGACGCTGGAGGCCGCCAGGCAGGCCGGCGCTTACGTGCTGTGTCTCTGCGATACCAATGGCGGCACGCCCACCGCGCGCCTGGTCGAACTGGTCGCCGAAGTCCGCAAGCGTTTCGACGGCGTGATCGGCATCCACACGCACAACGATTCCGACGTGGCGGTGGCCAACACCCTGGCTGCCGTGGAGGCCGGAGCGACCCACGTGCAGGGCTGCATGAACGGCTATGGCGAGCGCTGCGGCAATGCGAACCTGGCATCGGTCATCGCCAACCTGGAACTGAAACTGGGGCACACCACGGTGGGCGCCGACAGGCTGACCAGCCTTTCCTCCGTCTGCCGGTTTATCTCCGAACTGGCCAACCTACCGCTCCGCAACGATCAGCCCTTCGTCGGCAAGAGCGCCTTCGCCCACAAAGGCGGCGTGCACGTAAGCGCCGTCCTGAAGGATTCCCACACCTACGAGCACGTCGCCCCTGAAACCGTCGGCAACCGCCAGCGCGTTCTGGTGAGCGATCTCTCCGGGCGCGGCAACATCCTATACAAGCTGAAGCAGCACGGGCTGGCCGACCGCTTGGGCGAAGATGCGCGGCGCGAACTGCTGGAGCGCATCAAGCAACTGGAATACGAAGGCTACGAACTGGAAGCCGCTGAAGGTACCTTCGAATTGCTGGTGCGCGAGGCGCTCAACCCGGGCATGCAATTCTTCGACGTGGATAGTTACGAAGTGACCACGCGCGCCGCCGGCAGCGGCCCTTCCCGCACCACCGCCACCGTGACGTTGCGTGCCCAGGACGGCGTCCACTCCGCCACCGAAAGCGGGCACGGCCCGTTCAACGCCCTGCACCTGTGTCTGCGCAAGTGCCTCTCCAAGCTCTATCCGCAGATCGCCGATGTCCGCCTGACCGACTACAAAGTCCGCGTTCTGGACTCCCACAAAGGCACCGCCGCAAATGTCCGGGTGCTCATCGAATGGAGCGACCACCGCAAAAGCTGGTCCACCGTGGGAGTCTCCGAGAACGTCATCGAAGCCAGTTGGAAGGCCCTGGTGGACGCCATCCGCCTGGAACTGATGCGGCTCCTGGAAAAGGACGCTTCCATCGAACGCGCCGTGGAAGATTACTGCTGGGGCGTCTGACAGACCGGCGAGTTACTCGTAGCGCAAGGCCACCATCGGATCTACCTTGCTGGCACGCCGCGCCGGAATGTAGCACGCCAGAATGGCTACGCCGGCCAGAATGGCGGCTGCCGCCGCGATGGTGAGAGCGTCGCGAGAGCCCACTCCGAACAGCATCGATTGCATCAGGCGCGTCAGCCCCAGGACGCCGCCGAATCCGAACAGCAGGCCGAGGGCACTCAAAAGCATTCCGGTTCGCAGAATCAGACGGAGCACATCGCCGGTACTGGCACCCAGCGCCGCGCGAATGCCGATCTCGTGGGTGCGCTGCACCACGGAATACGAGATCACTCCGTAGATTCCGATGGCCGAAAGCAGCATCGCAATTACTGCGAACACCGTGAGCAGCATGGATTGCAGACGGTCCGGCGCCACCGACTCGTCTTTGATCTGCTCGAGCGTTTTGACGTCCGTCAGGGTCTGGTCCCGGTTGATGGCGTGGACCGCCTTGCTGACGGCTTGCTGCAGCGACGAGGGAGTGACGGCCGTTCGCACAACGAGCGACTGGAAGTACACGGGGCTCTGGTCATTGGTGACGTAAACGCCGGGGTTGTCACTCTTATCGTCGAGCGAGCTGACTTTTTCGTCGGCCACCACGCCCACCACCTGCCAGGCGATCTCGGGGCCTAATTGAGTCTTGCCCGGAACGATCTCCTGAATCAGAATTCCTTTTCCCACGGGCTCTTCCTTCGGGAAATATTTGCGGGCCATGGTTTCGTTGATCACCGCTGCGGGAGGGCCGCCCTTCACATCGCGATCGTTGAGCGCCCGGCCTTTGAGAAGCTTCATCCCGAGCACGCCGAAGTAGGACGGGCTCACCATTTTAAAGAAGCAGGCTTTACGGTTGGCGCGGTCCACCATGGGGCGGTCGGCATATCTGGAACGGCATGCCATATCCCCAGCCTTCGAGCGGCAGCGCGGAGGTGAGGGCCACGCTTCGCACGCCCGGCAGGCGGCCACGGCGTCCTGCACCTGGCGCAGATAGCTGTTGAGCTGGTCCGCGTCCGGATAGCGTTTGTTGGCGATCGGCAGTCCTGCCGTGATCACATTGGTGGAATCGAACCCGGGGTCCACGTTTTGCATGGCAAAGAAACTGCGAATCAACAGTCCTGCCCCCGTCAGAAGCACAAACGCCAGAGCCATCTCCGTGACCACCAGCGCGCCCCGGACGCGCTGTTTGGCGCCCCCGGCACTGGCGCCGCGGCCTCCCTCTTTCATGCTGCCGGCCAGATCCGGCCGGCTGGCGTGCCACGCGGGAGCCAGTCCAAACAGAAGGCCCGTGAAGGCCGAGAGAAACAGGGCGAACAGGAGCACGCGCCCGTCCATGCTCACCTCGGCCTCGCGCGGCAGGGTGAAGGGCGGGATCGCCATCCTCAGCCCGGCCATGGTCGCGTATCCGACCGCTACTCCCAAGACTCCGCCACACAGCGAGAGCAGCACATTCTCGGTCAGGAACTGCCGCACCAGCCGCCAGCGGCCTGCGCCGAGAGACGAGCGGATGGCGACCTCGCGCTCCCGCGCCGTGCCTCGCGCCAGGGTGAGATTGGCCAGGTTCGCGCATCCGATCAGCAGGACCATGCCGACCGCCGCCAGCAGCACGTACAACGATTGGCGAACCTGGTTGCCCACCAGGATGTCGGAGTAGCGCTCCACGTTCACGCCCCAGCCCTTGTTGGAATCCGGATAATCGTGCGCGATGCGGGCGCCGATGGCATCCATTTGCGCCCGCGCGGCTGCCAGCGTGACGCCGCTCTTCAGCCTGGCAAACGCGCCGAACCAGTGGAAGTTGCGGGTCATGTTCGAGGGCTTGAATGCCAGCGGACGCCAGATCTGGTTATAGGCCCGGTCGAAGGCGCCTCCGGCGGGCAGGACCCCGATGACCGTATTGGGCTCGCCATCGAGCAGAATGGTCCTTCCGATAATATTCGGGTCCGCCCCGAATCGCGTCGCCCACAGCGGATGGCTGAGAATGACGACATGGTCTTTGCCGGTCTGGTCTTCGTCACCCGTGAAGGTCCTGCCGAGTACGGCCTTGACGCCGAAGATGTCGAAGTAATGCGGCGAGACCAGCCCGGCGCGCAATTGCACCGGCTCGCCGTTGCCAGTCAGGGTGGCCGAGTCGCCGGTTTGCGCGGCCATGTAGTCGAAGACCGTATTGTCCTTTTGCCAGTCGAGATAGTTGAGTGTGGAGATACCGTTGCTGCCGCCGCCCGGCGGCTTCTCCAGCACGCGCACAATTCGTTCGGCGTCCGCGTAGGGAAGGGGCTTCAACAACACGCCATTCACGAAACTGAAGATGGCGGTATTCGCGCCGATGCCGATTGCCAGCGTGGCAATGGCGACGGCGGTAAACCCGGGGCTCTTCCACAGGGCCCGCAAACCGAAGCGAAGATCCTGGCGGAGTTCGTGCACGCTCGCGCCCTCCCGCGGCGCCGGCCGTCAAGCAGTTAGACGAAGCAAGACACGAAAAGTTCCCCGCGGCGAGTTACGTCCTGACCGCGAACACTACGATGTGCCCGCCCGGTTCGTGCACGCCGATCTCCCTCATGCCGTAGAACGTGGTCCGTTCCGGCATGGTGATCGGGTAGCCGTCCAGGCGCTTCAGCACATCGCCGAAGTCTTCCACTTCGACGAATAGGCCGACGTTGTTGGAATCGCCCTTGGGCGCGAATTTGGGCTCGTCCCTCTGCACACTGGCGATAGACTGCATCATCACCTCGGCGCCTTCGCGCACCAGGATCACGAAGCTCAAACGGTTGCCGTCGGGCACATCCACCGTCTTGGTGAAACCCATGCGATCCACCCAGAACGGCAGCGACTTCTCGATTTCCTCAACCATCAAAACAGGAGTAAGTTTCATGTCCCGATGCTAACCGGGCAGGCCCGCGCCCGGTATTGGAAAAAACGGCCACGGGCGCCCCTCCGGCGAATTCATGAAAATCGCGGATCAGGTGTGCCTGGTCGAAGTATCCCGCCTCTGCCGCGATGTCCGGCCACTCGGGTCGCTCCGCACGCGCGGCCAGTTCACAGGCGTAACGGAAGCGCAGCACCCTGCTGAGATGCTTTGGGGTGAGACCGCTCTCTTCCAGACACCGCCGCCGGAATTGTCTCATGCTGAGGTTCGCATGCCGCGCCGCCAGTTCGAGGTTGCAGGCTCCGTGCTCCATCGAAATCGCCTCGATTGCCCGCTGCACCGGATTGGGCGCGCCATCGGGCGGCGGGATGGCGTCCAGCAGCAACCGGATCGTCTCCCCGGGTGTCCGCGCCTGGCGCAACCGCTCTTCCAGCGTGCGTGCCCGCGCGCCCCAAGCGTCTTCCAGTGCGGCGATCCCGTCCGTCAGCTCCGATGGCGCGACGCCCAGAAAGGCGCCGGCCTTCCCGGGATGAAACCGCACGCCCACAATCCGCAGACCGGCCGGATAGTAGAACTTCTGCTCCGAAGTCATGGTGCCGACCATGCGCAGGCCCTCGTCCGCCGAATAGACGATGTCCAGGCAGCCATCGGGCCGCACGGCATAGCCGCGTGACTCCCCGGTGGTCTCGGAACACCACGCGCATTCCACCCACCGCTGCCAGGCGGCAGCCGGACGGTACTCGCGGTATGTTTGCGCCGGATCCACTTCCTTATCCTAAAACAGCCCGCTTACTAACGTGCGCGGCTCTGCAGATTGCATCCCTAACCCCTAGCCGCGTACGTGGGCGGAACCAGCAGAGTCAGGGCATCCGGGACGATGCGAATCTCCACCGGCAGATGGCCGGCGTACTCGCCATCCACCTGGACGTAGGCGCGGCTGCCGTTGGGCGCCGTCAGGCGGGCACAGTCTGTCCGCAGCACGGTCACACCTTTCATGCCCGCCAGCCGGTTAACGGCCATCCCGGCGAAGTACTTCACATACGGCAGCGACGAGCGCCCTTCGAACACGATGGCTTCGAACTTATCGTCGAACAGGGTCACGTCGCGGGCGATTTCGAAATCCCCGCCATAATTGCGCACCTTGCTCAGTAAGGCGAACGAACAGGTGTGCTTCTGCCCGCCGGCTTCCATTTCCATCTGCGTCAACCGCCGTCCCAGCAGGCTCCAACCCGCTACCCAATACGCGAACTTGCCGGTCCTGGCCTTCAGCGCCGCGCTCACGTGATACACCACGTGCGCATCCAGTCCTACACCCGCCATCAGCAGGAAGTAGCGCGACCGCTTGCCCCCTTCCGCGCTCAGGTGCCCCACCGAGATGCGCCGCGCCGCCGCCTGCTCCAGGCGTTCGGCCGCCCGCAGCAGTTTGGCGCCCATGCGCAGTTCCATTGCCAGCACGTTGGCCGTGCCCGCGGGAAGAATACCCAACGGCACGCGCGAATGGATCATGCCTTCGGCCACCTCGTTGATGGTGCCGTCGCCGCCCGCGGCCAGAATCAGGTCGGCCCCGCGGGCGATGTAGCCGTGCGCTATCGCACCGGCAGTGGCCGGACCCGTGGTGGGCGCCACCGTGACGCTATGCCCGTTTTTTGTCAGTATTTCGACGGCCCGCTGCACCAGGGCGCCGCCGCTCCCTCCGAACTTTCCCGCGCGAGGATTGTAGATGAGGACGGTGTTCCGGTAGCTCGTTATGGTATGTTCCCCGCTTTCCTCGTTAAATTATAGATGAGAGCACAATGAAAGATCCCACGCGGGAAATCGAACAGTTGCGAGAACAATTCCGCCGCCACGAGCATCTGTACTACGTGCTGGACGCAGCCGGAGATCACCGATGCCGAATACGACGCCCTGATGCGCCAACTGCAGGCGCTGGAAGAGGAGCATCCCGAACTGGTGACACCCGATTCGCCCACGCCAGCGCGTAGGCGGCAAGCCGCGCGAAGGCTTTGTCAAAGTGCGCCACAGCTCGCCCATGCTGAGCCTGGACAATGCCCTCAACGAAGCAGAACTGCGCGATTTTGACCGGCGCGTCCGCGAACTGCTGGACGGCGCTGCATTCCGATATGTCGCGGAACTCAAAATGGACGGGCTATCCATGGCCGCGCACTATCGCGATGGCGCCTTCGTTCGCAGCCGTGACCCGCGGCGACGGCCAGGTGGGCGAAGATGTCACCGAAAACGCCCGCACCATCCGATCGCTTCCCCTGCGGGTGCGCAGCGATCTGACGGCATTCGAAGTCCGCGGCGAAACGGTCATGAACCGGCGGGCCTTCGAGCGGCTCAACGCCGAACGCGACGAGAAGGGCCTGAGCCGTTTCGCCAATCCGCGCAATGCCGCCGCGGGATCGCTGCGCGTGCTCGAGCCGCAGATCACGGCATCGCGCCGCCTGGATTACTACACGTATTTTCTGTTCGTGGAAGGCCGGCCCGCCTTCGACAGCCACTGGGAATCTCTCGAAGCCATGGCACGCATGGGCTTCAAGGTGAACCCCCACCGCCGGCTTTGCGACAGCGTGGACGAGGTGCTGGCCTTTTGCGCCGATTGGGAAGCGCCGCCGCGAGGAACTGCCCTACGAGATCGATGGCGTGGTGGTGAAAGTGGATTCCATCGCGCAGCAGGGCGCCCTGGGCTTTACCGCCAAGAGCGCCGCGCTGGGCGATCGCCTACAAATATCCGGCGCGCCAGGCGGTGACCACGGTCGAGAATATCGAAGTGCAGGTGGGGCGCACCGGCGCTCTGACGCCGGTGGCGCATCTCGAGCCGGTGGAAGTGGGCGGCGTGACGGTGTCGCGGGCCACGCTGCACAACGAAGACGAGATCGAACGGCTGGGCCTGGAGATCGGCGACGAGGTGGTGATCGAGCGCTCGCGGCGACGTCATCCCCAAGGTCGTTCGCGTCTCGCTCGCAGGGGAGCTACCGCAAGAAGTTCCACATGCCCACGCGTGCCCGGTTTGCGGCGGACGGATTGTGCGCGAGGAGGGCGAGGCGGCCAGCCGCTGCATCAATACCAATTGCCCGGCGCGGCTGAAGGAATCGATTCTGCATTTTGCCTCCCGCGGCGTCATGAATATCGATGGCGTCGGCGAAGCGCTGGTGGATCAACTGGTGGATCGCGGCCTGGTGAAGAGCGTCGCCGATCTTTACCAGCTCACCGAAGAGCAACTGATGACCCTGGAGCGCATGGGCAAGAAGTCGGCCGCCAACATCCTGCGCAATATCGAGAATTCGCGCAAGAATCCCCTGCCGCGGGTGATTACGGCGCTGGGCATCCGCTTTGTGGGCGAGCGCACGGCGGTATTCCTGGCGGAGCATTTCGGCAGCATGGACGCGATCGGCTCCGCGGCCCTCGACGAACTGCAGGGGGCCGAAGAGGTGGGTCCCAAGGTCGCCGAGAGCATCTTCCAGTTCTTCCGGGAACCGCGGAACCAGGAGTTGATCGAGCGCCTCTTCGCCGCCGGGCTGCAGTTCACCTACAAATCCACACGGCCGCCCGGCGGTCCGTTAAAAGGCCTTACCTTCGTGGTCACCGGAACATTGCCGCACCTCAGTCGCGACGAGGCCAAGAAGCTGATTGAATCCGCCGGCGGCAAAGTGGCCGGCGCGGTCAGCAAGAAAACCAACTACCTGGTCGCGGGCGAAGATCCCGGCTCCAAACTGGAAAAAGCGCAGGAATTGGGGATTCCGGTTCTGGATGAACAGCACCTGCTCCATCTGATTAGCGGTGAGTGAGGCCGGTCAATCGCGGCTCCGGATTTGCGCCACCTCCCAGACGCGCAGCCCGGACGGAGGCTGCTCGACGCTCCGGGTGAGCGCCGCCACCATCTGCTCCAAAGTGACCAGGCCGAGCCGCCGGGCGCCGGCGCGCGTGGACGGAAGAAGCCCCAGAATCCCATAGAGCGGCAGAAGTGCCAGCGGCCAGCGGCGTCCCGGTCCCAGCACGTACCACGGGCGAAGAATCGAAGCGTGCAGTCCGGATGCGCGTATGGCGTCCTCGGCTTCCGTGCGCGCGGCGATGTACTCGCGCATCATGGGCGCCGGATGAGCCACGCTGACGTAGACGAAATGCGCAATCGCCGCGGCCTTCGCCGCCGCCACCGATTCCCTGGCTGACGCCAGATCGATGCTGCGAAACTGGGCCGCCTTCGACGGGCTGGGATGCGACACTCCCACCAGGTGAATGAAGCAATCGTGGCCGGGCAGGTGAATCGCGGTAAGTGGCCGCATTCAGCGGATCTCCCGTCACTACCCGGCAGCCGGCCGGCAGGCGTTTTTCCGAACCCGCCCGCACCAGTGCGGTTACCTTGTGGCCCCGCCGGATCAGTTCGTCCGACAGGCGCCGGCCCAGGAATCCGCTTGCTCCGGCGATGAACACTGCCGCCATCGCCTCATCATACGAGAAATCTCAAGAAACGGATCTCACGGACCGTCGCAGCGCTGCGGGAGCTTTGCGTTACTGATTGTTGTCCCTCATCAGCTTGCCGACGCGCTTCAGATTTGTCTTGATCTCTTCGGTGGCATCCAGAATCTGGGTCGTGTCATAGATCACCCGGGGGGTCATGAACACAATCAGTTCTTTGCGATCGGTGGTGACGTTCTTCGCCCCGAATGCCGCTCCGATGAAGGGAATGCGGTCGAGAATCGGAATGCCGCCCGAACTCTCGGTGTGAGTCTCCTGAATGGCGCCACCGATCGCGATCATGTCGCCGTCCTGCACGGTCACCTGCGTGCTGAAAGAGCGATTGGAAAACGAGGGCGATTGAATGGCCGCGCTCGCGGACGGCGCGATGGGCGCGCTCACCTGCTGATTGATCACCATGGTGACTACGCCGCTGGAATTCACGTGTGCCAGGATGCTCAAGGTGATGCCCGAACTCTGGTTGGTCACCGTGTTCGTGAATACGGAACTACCGCCGGACTGCACGCCGCCGGCGATGCCTTGCGACGTCAGCACGGGATCCTCGCTGCCCACGTTCATCGTGGCCGCCACGCTGTCGGTGGCGATAATGCTCGGCGCCGAGACCAGCTTCGACTTACTCCGGTTTTCGTTTGCCGTGATCAGGGCCAGCAATTCCTTGCTCTGCGAGACCAGCAGACCGGTGGTCAGGCTGAGCCCGGCAGCGCCGCCGGTCGCGGCCAGTACGCGCGATGCACCGATGGTACCGCCCGGTCCTCCGCTGTACTGAGTGGGATTCTGGGTCTTCTGCTGGAGCGCGGACTCGACTCCCATGGCAAAATTATTGGTCAGGTCCACTTCGTAGATCTTGGCTTCGATCAGCACCTGCCGCGGCGCCACATCCAGTTGTAACAGCAGGCTCTTGAGCTGCTCGTAATCCTGCGCCGTGCCCTGAATCAACAGCGTGTTATCGAACGGATTGGGAATCACGTGCGGCATGTTCGGCGGCATTCCCATTCCCGAAGGATTGTTGCCCAGATAGCTGCCGGTGAGATCGGTCCGGCCCTGGGCGGCCGCGGCTGCTCCCGTCGCGCCGAGGGGGCTTGTGGGAGTCTGTGCCGCTCCGGCGCCATAGCCTCCCATTCCGTAACCGCCCGCGCCGTAGCCGCCCATGCCGTATCCGCCCATGCCGTATCCGCCGCCATACCCACCCATCCCGTAGCCGCCCATGCCGTAGCCGCCCGACCCGTAACCTCCGCCATAGCCCATCCCGAGGCCGCCGATGCCCATACCTCCACCTCCGCCCATGGCGCCGGTCCCATTCATGCCGATTCCCGCGGCGTACATGCTGCTGTTGGCACTGGCCGCCATGCCGATCAGGGCCATGGGATTCCCGCTATAAAGAGCCATGATGGCCATGGCCACGTTGATGGCGTTGCCGTACTTCAGGCGGTAGACATAGTTATTCACCGAACCGGCAGTTACTTTAACGGGAATGTCCAACTTATCGATCCACGCCTTCACCTGCGTGAAGATTCCGGGATTCGGCGCCACCGCGATGATGGTATTAATGCGATCGACGGGGATAAAATGCACGGCGGCGTTTTTCTCGGAGAGCGAGTACGCCTTGAAGACATTGTCCAGATCCTTGACCAGGTCGCCCGGACGGCTGTTATTGACATCGAATAACCTGACCCTCTGTCCGGCGAAGGTATCGCTGTCGAACATGCCGATCAGTTCCATGGTGCGCTTCATGTTGCGGCTGTTGTCCTGAATCAGCAGCAGGTTGGCCGGTTCATAGACCGAATCGTTGCCGCCTTCGCCCAGAAACGGATGAATCAGTTTCTCAATTTCCGAAGCCGTGGCGTATTTGAGGAACACCAGGTTCAACACCATGCGCTCATCCTCCGGCATGGTTTTGGGGTCGGCATTAGTCACGGGATCGATCGGCAGGGCCGATACTGCTGCGGTCGGCACAATGCGGTAGAGGTCGCCAACTTTCACCATGGTGGCCTGGTTGATACGCAGAATCGTCATCAGCAGCGGCATGTAATCCACCGGCTTGACTTCTCCATAAGTGTGAATCGTAACCGTGCCTACCACGCGCTTGTCCAGAATGTAGTTGATCTTCAGCCGCTTGGCCAGAGTGTCGATCATCTCGGAAAGCGATACGTCTTCGAACATGAATTCGCGCTCGCTGGGGCCGGGCGCCGGAAGCGCCTGCTGCGGTGGCGGCGGAGTCTGCGCGGGCTGCGCGGGGGCGGTCTGCACGGCAGGCGCCGGAGCGGGCCGCGCCGGGGGCGTTTGCGGGGGAGCCGTTTGCGCCGGACGTGCTTGCGCGGGAGGAGTTTGCGGCGGCGGCGTTTGGGCCAGCGCCAGCGCCGCACCGGCAGTTACCAACAACAGACGTATCTTCATCGTAAGACTCCCAACCTAAATAAAAACTGCCGGAGCTTCAGCGCCCGACGGGCTCCCAGTAACACACCTGTCCGAAGGGACCCGGCTTCAGGACCTTCCGAAGGCCATTCACTACACTCCCGGCAGGCGTGGTGTCGCCGTCCTGACAGCGGTGGATTCCGCCGCCCTGATCCTTCTCATCGGGTCCGCGCTCGGCCGGCGGAGGCGCCTGGGGCCGCGGTGGAGCAGGCGCCGCGGCAACCGGAGCGGCCGCCGCCGCTGCTTCCGGCTTTTCGTGGCTGGCCAGTTCTTCCAGCGTCTTGTGGACCTTCTGATCTCTCCACTGCAAATCGATTCCATCTTTACTGACGGCCAACAGCTTGAATTCGCCGATCGTCTCGCCCGCATGAATCGATTTTTGTGCTTTACTGTTCGCCAGGCTCATGATCGCGATCGGCCCTTCGGCATCGCCGAAGTTCATCATCCCGTGGTATGCGGGCAAAGGCGGAATGGGAGGCGGCGGAGGCGGGGGCGGCGGCACTTCGATGGGAACGTCCGGATTGCGGTCCTTGGACAGCAGCAGCTTTTGCGCGATAGGTGCATACGTGGTGGCCAGCACCGTGGAGGAGGGCGGAGGCGCCGGCGCGGGCGGCGGGGGTACCGGCGCCAACTTCACGTTGCGCTGCGCCGTCTCACGCGCCCGTTTTTCCCGATACAGATCGCGGAACTGCGAGCCGGCATAAACCACCACTGCCAGCAGCACCACGTCGAGCAAAAGCAGTTTGCGATTCAAAACCCCGCCAGTCCTTTCTTCTCGGGCGCCAGCAGCTTCCTCGGGACCAGGCCCGAGACGCTCAAACGCACCTGGAGAATTTTCTTTTTGTCCGTCCCGCCGCTGATGTGGATGCCGCTGGTGGCCAGGATTTCGTCCTGATCGGCGAGCCCGGCAAGCAGGTTCACCAGTTGCACGATATCGGAGGCGAAGCTCACGGTCACGGTGACTTCGCCGTAATCGGCGGAAATCGGCTTGCTGTGGGATTCGTCCAGGCCGCGCGTCTGCACCCCGTTGGCCTTGGCGACGTTGTTCACCATTTCCAGAATCCGGGCATTCGCCTGGGCTTCGGTGGCGGCTTTGAAAACACCCTTTTCGAGCGACTCTACCGTGGCCGCGGCCTGCTTCATGACGGTTTCTTTACCGGGGACGGTCGCGGCCACCTGCCGCACATGCTGTAGCCGCTGTTCGGCCTGCGCCACCGTTTCCGAGGGGGCCACCGCAGCGGTCGAAGAGTCGCCGCCCAGCACCACAAACCGAAGAATCAGAATCGCCGTCACGCCCGCCGCCAGCCCCAGGGCCGTGCGCTTATCCAGCGTGCCCACCGTCATGGACGCACCCCGCGGTCGGCGTGAATCACAAACGTCTCGGCGCCGCTGGCCGCATGAGTCTCCTGGTCCAGCTTGGAGTTTTTGAAGAACGGCGAACCGTCCAGAATATTCACCAGCCTGGTGGCCTGCGGAGCTTCCCCGCCGAAGCGCAGGACGTCGCGGTCGAGCTCGATGTTGTTCACCCAGGCGGGCGGCTCCACCAGGCGCGTCAACTCGTTCAACGAGTCCAGGTCATTGCGCGTCATACCGCGATAATGTTCCAGCAGGCGGGTACGGGCGCGCAGGCTCTCGGTCTGCCGGTCCAGAGCCGCCGCGCGCAATGCCTGCGGCTGCAGCCTGGCGATGGCGGCCTGAAGCTGGTGCAGATACTGCCGCTCGGCATATCGCGAATAGACCAGCATCCCGCCCGCTACCAGTATCAGGAGCACCCCCAGCGCGATACTCGGGATGAAGACGGCGCGTGAATTGAAACGCCGGAATTCCGCGGGCAGCACGTTTGCCGATGGCGCCAGGCGCGGACAGGCTCCAGCCAGTGCCGTGGCATACGGCAGGGCATTCCGCGAAAGATCGTTATCCACCGGATTGACCGACGGCTTCGGCAGCACCTGCTCCAACGGCAGGGGGACGGTCTCGGGCGGAAGCCGCAACTCCGCCAGGGCCAGGGTGGCGGCACGCTGCGGGGCCAGATTGAATTCGGCGCAGAAGACCGGGCGCGCCGCGCTTTCGCCGTATACTTCCACCGCGCCGCCGGCCGCCGTACTGAGCGCTACGAAGCCTGCGCCTTCGCTATGCCCGTTGAGCCGGATGGCGGCGTGCACCGCAGCGGCGGAAAAAGTGAAACTGGAAACCGCGACGCCGGCTTCATTGAAGAGCTGCACGTAGCGGTTCACCACGCTCTGCCGCGCAATCCCCACCAGCACCGAGCCGAACGTGAGCGGCGACCATCCCCAGCAGACTTCCTCGTCGCCATAAGGGTGGAGCGTATCCAGTTGGAACCGGATGGCGCTGTCCACATCTTTCGCGGCCACTCCCGGCAGCGCCATCTGGCGGACAATCACTTCGCGGCGCGGCAGCAGGACTGTGGCGCTAAGGTGGGCCACTCCCAGGGTCTTGAGGAAGTGCGTGTATTCCGCACCCCACTCGGCCGCCGGACGCGTGGCGTAATTCACAATCGTTGACCGGCCCACCACGTGGATGCCGGTAGGCCGCACGCGCGCCGCCGCCACCTCCAGATTCGTGGCGGCAATTTCCACGCCGATGCCAAAGCCGAATGCCAGCAGCTTGCGTACGTCTTTGGTGAGGGAGGTGGGAAGGGGCATGAAGGTCAGTTGATCCAGGTGGAATCGTACCAGCGCAAAATGTGAACCGGCGAATCGTAGCCTGGCGGCATGTATTTTACCTGGGCCGCCACCGTGCGGCGCAAATCGGAGAGTTGTCCGGCACCCGTGAACAGCCGGGCCGTGGCGCGCATGGTAACGATGGAGTTGCCGGCCACGCGCAGCAGCGCGCCCGGGGAACCGATCGCCTGCAGGAAGTCCGACAGGGTCTTATCCGAGAAAGGCGTCAGCCGCCGCCTCTCCAAAATCGCGTTCACGGCCGCGGGGGTAAGCCCGATAGCCGCCAGCACCGCGGGCTGCGCCGTGTTGACGTCTACCCGGTCTTTGGTGCCGAAGACAGACAGGCAGTCGATCAAGCCGGGCCGTGCCACCAGGCGCGGACCCTGGGGGTCCGAGCCTTCGGGCGCCGGGACGTAAGTTCCGTAGAAAATATCTGGCGTAACGCCTTGCACTTGAAGCAATTCCTCGATCTCTTGAATGGACGCGTGGGGGACCGGAAAAGTCGGCGCCGGCAACAGATTCTCGGGATTCGCGGGCCGGTGCCAGTCATCGATTGCCATAGCTACCAGCCGCGCCCGTCCGGGCTCCATCCCCAGGGCTAAATTGAGGCGGTACAGCACCTCCGGCGTGACGCTGTTGACATTCAGCTTCCCGGTTTCGGGCAGGAACTCGACATGCACCATGCCGCTGGCAAACCGGTAGTCGATCGCCGTGGAATTTTCCGGGATGGGCCGCTTTTCCGGCGGCAGCTTGATCGACCAGAGCAGTTCCATGGACGCGCGCTCGATTGCCCCCGTCGCCAGATAATAACTGCGCAAGCCATCCACCGAAGTAGAAGCCCGCTCGGTTTCGCCGCGCACCGTAGAGGAAAGCGAAAACGCGATGGCCGCCAGGGCCGCGCTCAGCCATAACACGGCAAGCAGCGCGCTGCCTCGCTTACCCGGACAGGGCCGGCGAGGGCGCCGGCTGCGGACCTGGGGGTCCGCCCCACTCTTCAGGCACTGCCGCAGGTCTTGCACTGGTCTAATCGACATACGGAATATCCGGAGCCCGGTGCAGGTGAATCTGGGCCAGCACGCTCAGCGGTTGCAGTTTCGCCAGGTCGGGCGTCAACGGAGCCATGTCGATGCGGATGGCCAGCGGCCAGCCCAGGCCCGTAGCGCGCGGCAGCCAGACGGGATCCGGCACGTTCGGGTCTTTGCTCTTCACGTAGTAGCTGATATGGCAGAAGGCCAGATTGTCGGCCAGCACGAAACTGGTGGGCGATGCCTCCGGTGCCGGCGGGAAGCGCGGAACTGTAATGCTCAGTTCCTGGTCCTGCATCACCCCGTGGCAGAAGCCGCCGGCCACGATTGGCGAATACGGCGTTTCGTTCACCACCAGCCTCACTCCGCGCCCATCGGCGCCCGGTATGACGAAGAACTCCAGAATCTGCGGAACACCGCGCCATGCCTGTTGCAGCGAAAAGGTCGATACCATGCGCAGGAATTGGGGCTCGGCCTGCAGAAAGACGAAATGCATGGCCGGACTCTTGTTGCCGTTGAGGTCCAGGCCGAGGCACATTGGCATAGCGGGCACCAGCCCCTCCAGTTCCGACTGCAGAATGCGCTGCGCGCCGGCCACCCGCCGGTCGTCCATCAGCCGCTGGTTGGCTTTGCCGAACGCCGAGAGGCCCACCCGCAGGGCAATCGACATCCCCAGTACGAGCAGGGTCATCAGAGTCACCGCTACCAGCACTTCCAGCAGGGTCATGCCGGCGGTGGAAGGGCGCCGCCTCATGGTTGCTCCGCCGGCGCCAGATCCTGGGGCCGCAAAACGCGATGCCGGAATCCCTCCAGCACAATGGACTTGCGCTGCTCGCCGTTCATCCACCAGACCCGCAATTCCAACCGGTCCAGGGTCCAATCGCCGGGAGCGGGCTGAGGCGGCGATTCCACATTCGTGAGCAGTGCCTGCCAGCCGGTCTTCAATCCCCCGGCCAGCGCCGGATCGAATTCGCCCTCCAGCGGCACATTGAGCGGCGTCTTGAAGTCCACCAGCAGTTCGTTCATGCGAAGCTGCGCCAACTGGGTCACGCGGTCGTAGTCGCGCACCCGCGAAGCATTGCGCATCGCCGAGGAAATGTTGGAGAGCAGCCCCACGATGGCGATGGCCATGATGAGCGTGGCCACCATCACTTCCAGCAGCGTGAATCCCTGACTGCGCCTCATTTGTTATCGGTGCTGTTTGTCGTAACGCTCTCCACCCGCGGAAAGCCGGTCATCGGGTCCAGCCGGACGATGCGGCGGGAACCGTGCTGATTGGCGAGTTGCACACCGATGCCTGGCGTGGACGCGCCCGGAACCAGCAGCAGCCGGAAAGGCGCCTTTTCGCCATCCTCCGGAGACACGGGCTGCCCCGTCAGAACGGCCTCGATGGTGATGCCGTCCGGCATCTTCAACTCGCGCGTGTAGCCGGGCTCCTGGGAGTACAGCGAAAGGCGATTCTCCTTCGGCTCGATCACCACTTCCATCGGAATCTGCCGCCGCTCCGTCCGGTTCACCGCGGCATTCAAA
The DNA here is from genome assembly GCA_963853855.1 of uncultured Solibacteraceae bacterium. Classification (GTDB taxonomy): domain Bacteria; phylum Acidobacteriota; class Terriglobia; order Bryobacterales; family Bryobacteraceae; genus Sulfopaludibacter. Next base: position 123,773 of record CAWKYG010000050.1, read on the forward strand.
AAGCTGGCGACCGAGCCAGTCGCCGATGCCAGCCGGACGCTATCGATGCCCGCCGTGGCCGAAGGCAGCGAGACCGCGACAATCACCCCGATGATGGCTACCACCACCACCATCTCGATCAGGGTGACGCCGCGCCGGCTATTTGTTCTTCCAACTGAAAATATCGGCATTGAACCCATCGCCGCCAGGCTGCCCGTCGGCCCCGAGCGAGGTGATATCCGGCTCGTCGCCATGTTCGCCCGGAAATTTGTAGACGTAATCGTGCTCCCACGGGTCTTTGGGGACGTCCTTCGGCAGGTACGGACCGGCCCATTGTTCCAGGTCGGCGGGCTTCTCGCGCAACGCCTTCAGGCCCTGCTCGGTCGTGGGGAACGTTCCCGTATCGAGCTTGTACGATCCCAGAGCCGTCATGAAATTGTCCAGTTGCGTGCGTGCCGCCGTGACCTTGGCCCGGTCGGCATTCTTGAACAGCGAGGGTCCGACCAAGGCGATGAACAACCCGATGATGGTGACCACCACCAGCATTTCGATCAGGGTGACGCCAGCCTGCCCCCGCCTGCTTTTCCGAATTCTGCTTGTTCGCATGATTTATACCGCCACGTCGTTAATGCTTGTGATTGCCACCAGCATGCTCAGAATCAGTCCGCCTACCAGCACACCCATAATCAGGATGACCAGCGGCTCGAAGATCGAGGTGAATCGCCGGATGGCCACGCGGGTGTCATTTTCGTATATGTCGGCCATGCGGGTGAACATCTGGTCCAGGCGGCCGGTCTCTTCCCCGACGGTCAACAGGTGACTCGCCAGAGGAGGAAAAACTCCCGCCTTTCGCAAAGGCACGGCAATTCCTTCTCCGCGCTTGACCCCCTGCGCCACCCCCACCAGGGCCCCGGAGATGGTCTTGTTGGTGAGCGTCGCGGCGGCGATTTCGATGGATTGCACCAGGGGCACCGTATTCGATACCAGTGTAGCCATGGCGCGCGCAAAGCGCGAAGTCTCGGCCTTCAGCATGGCGTCCCCGAGCAGCGGAATCCGCAGGCGCTTGCCATCCCACCACAGACGCCCCGCCACGGTGCCGGTATAGATGCGCCAGAAGATCGCCGTGCAGGCAGCCCCCGCCGCGCCAATCCACCCGTACGTACGCACAATGTTACTGGCGTCCAGCATGATCTTGGTGGGCAGCGGCATTTTCAGCGAGCTGCCTTCGAAAATACTGGCGAACCGCGGCACCACGAAATTCAACAAAATCAGAATCGACGCCAGGCCCACGCAGGCCAGCAGCGCCGGATACACCATGGACGAGACAATGTAATTTCGCAGTTCGTCGCGCGTGCGTTCAAAATCCGCCAGCCGCTCAAAAATCACCGCCAGCGAGCCGGACGCTTCACCCGCTCGTACCATGTTGATGTACAGGTCGGAGAAATAGTCGGGATGCGTGGCCAGGCAGTCGGCCAGGGTCCGACCGCCCTTCAGAATGCGCAGCACGTCCAGCACGATGAAGCGGAATGCCGGCCGCTCGGTGAGTTCCGCGGTGATGGAAAGGGCACGGTCCAACGGCACGCTGGACGTGAGCAGCGTAGAAAGTTCCTGGGTGAAGAACAGGACGTCGCGGCGCTTGCCGCCGCTGAACGAAGGCAGCTTGATCTCCAGCCCCGAACTCTTGGGAGCCACCCCGACATAGATCGGAGTCAAGCCCTGCTTCCGCAGTTCCCGCGCGATCAGCTTCTCATTGTCGCCGGACAGGCTCCCGGTCCGCACCTTGCCGTCGGAAGCCACCGCGCGAAAGAAGAAAGTGGCCATCTAAAGCTCGCTCCGCTCGCTTTGGGGGCCAGGGGCCGGGGGTCGGGGGCCGGGCTGGCTGCTCCCTGGCCCCTGGCCCCTGGCCCCCGGCCCCTGCATTCCCGGCCCCTGCATCTAAAACTCCTGCGTGACGCGCATGACTTCTTCCACCGTGGTCACGCCTTGCGCCACTTTGAGCCAGCCGTCTTCGCGAAGATTGCGCATGCCGTTGCGACGGGCGGCCTTGGTCAGTTCTCCGGCATCGGCGTTGGCCATGATCATCTTGCGGATCTCATCGTCCACCTGCATCAGTTCGAAGATTCCCATGCGGGAACTGTAGCCGCGGCCATGGCATTCGGGGCAGCCGGCGCCGCGCCACACCGGAATGTGCTCGCCATCGGGCGCCAGGACCCGGCCCGCCGGCTGCTTGCAGTGGGAGCAGATCACGCGTACCAGGCGCTGCGCCAGCACGGCCACCAGCGACGAGGTCAGCAGGTAATTTTCAATGCCCATGTCCGCCAGCCGCGTGATGGCGCTGGGTGCGTCATTGGTATGCAGGGTGGAAAATACCAGGTGGCCGGTGAGCGCCGCGCGGATCGCGATATCGGCCGTTTCGCGATCGCGAATTTCCCCCACCATGATCACGTCCGGATCCTGGCGTACGATGTGCCGCAAGCCGGCCGCGAAGGTCAGACCGATCTGCGGGTTCACATGGATCTGGTTGATGCCGTCCATCTGGTATTCCACCGGATCTTCGATGGTGATGATCTTCTTGTCCGGCAGGTTGATGCGTTTGAGCGACGAATACAGCGTGGTGGATTTGCCGCTGCCGGTGGGACCGGTGACCAGGAAAATGCCGTGCGGCAGGCTGGTGAAATGTTCCATCGCCGCCAGCATGCGGGCATCGAAGCCCAGCTTCTGCAGATCGTAGAAATCGCCCGTGGAGCGGTCCAGCAGGCGCATCACCACGCTCTCGCCGTACAGCGTCGGCAAGGTGGAAACGCGCAGGTCCACTTCGCGGCCCAGCACTTTGATCTTGATGCGGCCATCCTGCGGCAGGCGCCGCTCAGCGATATTCAGCTTGGCCATCAGCTTGAGACGCGAGATGATGGCGGCCTTCAACTCGCGTGGCGGCGTCTCCTGATTCAGAAGCACGCCGTCCACGCGGAAACGGACGCGGAACTCCTTCTCGAACGGCTCAATGTGAATATCGCTGGCACGCTGCTCCAGCGCATCGGCAATCATGGCGTTCACCAGGCGGATGACCGGCGCTTCGCTGGCCATGTCGCGCAGATGCTCCAGGTCGGCCAGCGCGTCGGCGTCATCGCCTTCGCCCACGCGGAACGCCTGGCGCTCGGTTTCGCCGTAATACTTCTCGATGGCGTCCAGGACTTCCTGCTCCGCCGCGAGCGCCGTGTGGACCTCCAGGCCCGAGAACGCGCGTACCGCGGCGATGGTTTCGAAATCCAGCGGATCTGCCATCGCCAGCGTGAGCACCGAATCCTTCAGCGTCAACGGAATGGCCCGGCACTGCCGCAGAAAGCGGTGCGACAGGCCTTCGATTTCCGGCGCCGTGGGCGGTTCGCTATCCACCGTCACCAGGGGAACGCCCAGTTGATCGCTCAGCGCGGCCAGCACGTCGCGCTGCGCAATCAGCCCCATATCGACGAGGATCTTGCCGAGCTTATCGCCGCGCTCCTTCTGTAATTCCAGCGCGCGATCGAGATCTTCGGCTTCGATCTTCTGCCGCTCGATCAGGATCTCACCCAGGCGCTGATAGCGCGGCACGGAGACACCGGAGACTTCGGCTTCGGGAGTGGGATAGGCCGGAGTCACTTATTGAACTTCCACCTTAAAATCGCCGGCCTGCGCGCTGCGGCGGTCGGCTCTCATCACGAGCTGTTCGGGCAATCCGGTACGGTCTTCCCACGCCTGGTACAGGAGGCGTACGGCCAGCACGATCTGATCGTTCGGTCCCAGGTCCAGGGCTTTGGCGGAGGCGGTCATCATGTCGCGCATCTCCTTCCGCAGCACCTCCAGATGCTTCATCTTTCGGTTGTGAATGACGGCTTTCTCCTCCAGGGAAGTGTTCCTGCGAAAGGGCAGCGCGTTGCTTGCCGCGAGGTCCACTTTGGCAGTGAAAACGGCACCGAATCCCGGCAGGTACACGCCCTGGGTGAGGCCGAAAACCTGGAACGGGTTGTTTTGGTCGGCTGTTTTCAGCGCGTAATCGAAATCCGTTTCGAGTTTCTGTAACGTCGCCAGGTTATTTCCAGCTTTCGGAATAGTGCCGGACCGCCCCGCGCCCTCCGCCGATACCACGGGTGCAGCATTCACCGGGCCGAGCGCCCCAGCGGTCGGTTTCACGTTTTGCCCCCAGGCAGGCACTAATGCCAGAGCGGCAAATATACAGGCGTTTCTCATTGCCCATCCTTACCCAGCGAGGCCGAGTTATTGAGCGTGCGATTTTGCATTTCCAGGCTGGCGATCTTGTTCTCCTGGTAATTGCTCTGCATGTCATAGGAAGCCATCATCAAGCGGCGCTCCTTCTGGTCGCGCTCTTCGATCGCCTTCACCAGTTGGTCGGTCTTTTGGGCGTAGCGTGCTTCGATGGCGCGCGCCGCCGTATCGGCCGCCGCCTGCACGCGCTGCTCGACGGCCGCCGCCGAAGGACCCGGTGCGGGAGCCGGACGCGTGGTTGCGAACACGATCAGCGCGACCGAGAGCATGGCCGCCGACGCAAAACCCAGCCGTGCCGCGGACCCCCAGAACACGGCCAGCCAGCGCCGCACGGGCGAGGGTTCAAATACTTTATCGGACACAAAAGCGATACGCTGCGGAATCTCTTCGTCGCGCAGGGCGAAAAGCGCCGCTTCGGTCAACCGCAGCCGTTCCAGTTCTTCCCGGCACGGCTGGCAAACTCTTACATGGGCTTCCACCTGCCGGCGTTCTTCCGGGTCGGCCAGTTCCTGCAGGAAGTAGTCCTTCAAATCGAATGGCGAACAACTCATGACAAACCTCTTGCCTGTATCGGAGCCAGTTCCAGTTTGAGCAGTTCGAGCGCGGTATACAGCCGGGACTTGACAGTGGAAACGGGGCAGGAAAGAATCTCCGACATCTCGTCGAACTTGAAGCCCTGGTAAATCTTCAAAACCACCGCCTCGCGCTGTTCCGGCGTAAGCCGCTCCAGCGCGCTGGCGACCGCCAGGCTCAATTCCACCGGGAAGACCGAACTGCCTCCCACGGTGATGCCGGTTTCAGTCGCTTCCGGCACCAGTTCATCCACATCGGTTTCGGGCCTTCTCTTGCGGAACATGGAGTAGGCTTCGTTGTGCGCGATGCGGTAGAGCCACGGGGCAAACCGGGCCTGGTCGTCGAGCTTGCGGAGATTCTGATAGGCCTTCAAGAAAACGTCCTGCGTCAAGTCCAGCGCGTCTTCCCGGTTCCCGGTAATGCGCAGCAGATAGTTATAGATACGCTTCTCCCACCGGGAGACAAGGAGGTTGAACGCCTCTACGCTGCCGCGCGCCGCTTGCCGGATCAGGTCGGCATCTTCAACCGCCCGAAATATCAATTAGCTGGCTCCATGTGTGTAGACGCAGGATGCCCCGCAAAAGTCGAAACCTGGGGGACGCGGGGCAATCTTCAGTTTATCAGGGCCACCCCGATGGCATGACAGCTCGTGCCTGGTACCACTGAAACCGTAAGGAGGCCTTGACCTCTGGCGGAGGAATCGGAAGGTAAGTACAATAGAAGCTTCAGTGCAAAGAGCGTGGCTCGCACTGGCCTTGCTGACCTGCAGCGCGGCCAGGGGACAGGCGCCTTCCTACTCCGCCGCCAATATTGTCAATGCCGTGAGTTATGCCCCCGGGCCGTTTGCGCCGAACTCGGTGGTCAGCATCTTCGGAACCGACCTGGCGTTCGTCTCGGATCCCACGGAAATATTCGTCAATACCAGCGCCACCACCCTGCCCACGCAGCTCGATTCGGTCAGCGTCTATGTGGATTTCAAACTAGCCCCCCTGCTTATGGTGTCGCAGGGACAGATCAATTTCATCATTCCCTCGGACGAAATTGCCGGAGGCGCCCTTGTCCAGCTCGTCCGCCAGGGAGTCGCCGGACCCAGAGTCACCATCAACTTGCAGGGCACCGCCCCGACGCTCTTCCCTTCCACCGGCGGATACATTCTGGCCGAGGACTGGAACAATGCCGGCGCGGTTATCACCAGCGACTCTCCGGCCCACCCTGGCGATACCGTCATTCTCTTCGCCACGGGACTCGGCGCCGTCCAGGTGCGCGGGGACGTCTACTCGATTGCTTCGCTGGCCACGTCGATCTCCGACCCGTCCGACCTGAAGGTGCTGCTGAATGGTACGGCAGTCGACCCCATGTACATCAAGTACGCCGGCCTGACTCCCGGATGCGCCGGCCTCTATCAGATCAACCTGCTACTGCCCGCCAGTACCGGCAATGACCCGGCGATTCAGATCAGCCTGGCAGGGCAATCCAGCCAGGCGGATCTCAAACTAGCCGTTCGATAGCCACGCGCACCGCAACTTTCCGCAGCTTCACTGCGTTACACATACAGCTACAATGAGTTCAGGAGCTTTCATGTTGTTGCTGCGTCCGATCGTGATTTCCCTGGTCGGGTTCGGCGTCCTCGCTGCTCAGGACGCACCCCCGGCGCCGGAGGCGACCGCTCCGGCCCAGTACGCCATCGCGACCGGGACCGTGGTGCCCTTGAGCCTGATCAACAGCATCAGTACCAAGCATTCCCTGCCGGGTGACCGCGTATACCTGGAAACCGCCTTCCCGATCCTTGCGAATGGCCGGATTGTGATTCCGGTAGGCAGCTATGTCGCCGGCACGGTCACTCAGATCAAAAGGCCCGGCCGCGTAAAGGGCCGCGGCGAAATGTATGTGCGTTTCGATTCGCTGACGCTCCCGAATGGCGTTACCAGGGACTTTCGCGGACGCATGAGTGGCATGGACGGAAACATACCAGGAACACTGGACCGCACGGAAGGAAAGGTTACCGCCGAGGGTAATCGAACCGGCGATTTGAAAACCATCGGCGAGACCGCCGCTAACGGCGCCGGAGTGGGCGGAATTGCAGGCAGTGTCGCCGGACATCCCGGTCTGGGCGTAGGGGTGGGAGCCGCCGCCGGGGCCGCAGCCGGGCTGATTGCGGTCTTGGTATCGCGCGGTCCGGATGCCATTCTGGCTCGCGGCACCACCGTGGAGATGGTCCTCGACCGGCAAATCAGCTTCAACGAAAGCGAGCTGAACTTCGGCAACTATCAACCGCCTCGCGTGTCCGCTACTTCGGCCGGTGGCGCCAGCCCGGGAACGACGCTTCCCCCTGTGATGCGTCCGTTCCCCAAGTAGCAGGTTGTCTCAAACCTCTTCCGATGGCTCTACTGTCGGAAGTACATCGTGCTCTCCTGCCATCCAGACATATAACGTCGGAAGCAAGAAAATACTCATCACCAGGTCGGAAATCAGCCCGCCGACAATCACAATGGCGAACGGACGTTGAGAGTCCGAACCAATGCCGTGCGAGAGCGCGGCGGGCAGGAGACCCAGGGTCGCCACCAGCATGGTCATCATAATGGGACGCAGCCTCAACACCGCGCCTTCCACCGCCGAGTCCTCAATGCTGTTGCCCCGTGCGCGAAGCTGATTGATGTACTCCAGCATGATAACTCCGGTCTGCACGGATACGCCAAACAGCGCCAGGAATCCGACTCCCGAAGATACGCTGAAGTTGGTGTGAGTGATCAGCAACGCCAGCAACCCGCCGATGCGCGCCAGCATCACGTTGACCAGAATGAGCATGGCCCACTTGAACGAATGAAACATGGTGTAAAGGATCATGAAGATCAGCAGCACAGTGAGAGGCACAATCAGCAGCAACCGCGCCTCGGCACGTACTTCGCTTGCGTATTCGCCTTCCCAGTCGATGTGGTAGCCGCGCGGCAGTTGAACCTTCGCCTTGACATTCCTGATCGCTTCTTCCACCGCTCCGCCCAGGTCCCGCCCGCGCACGCTGTACTTGATGGCGATATAACGCTGGTTGCCTTCCCGGTAGATTTCCGATGCTCCGTCGCGCTCCTCAACCTTGCAAAGTTGCGCCAGCGAAACACGTTCTCCCGTCGGAGAAAGCAGGCGAATCTGCTCGATGGCCTGCCTGGTGTTGCGGTATTGGGGAAGATAGCGCATCACCAGGTCGTAGCGGGCTTCTCCCTGCAATACCTGGGTCAGCGCATTTCCTCCGGCGGCGGTCTGGATGGCGTCCTGTACGTCGGCCACATTGATCTGGTAGCGCGCAGCCTGCTGGCGATCCACCTCAAAGTTGTCATTGGGCTGACCCAGAACCCGGAACACCCCCAGATCCTCGATGCCTCTGACGTGGCGCATGATGCCCACGATCTGATCGGCCTTATCTTCCAACATCCGCAGGTCGTCGCCATAGACTTTGGTTGCGAGTTGCCCTTTCACTCCGCTCACCGCCTCCTCCATGTTGTCCGCGATGGGCTGAGAGAAGTTCCAGATGGCCCCGGGTATCTTACTCACTTCGCGATTCATGGCGGCGATGATCTCGTCTTTGTTCTGGTGAAACCCAATGCGCCATTCCTCCTTTGGTTTCAGATCGACGAAATACTCGGTGTTGAAGAACCCGGTGGTATCGGTGCCGTCATCGGGACGTCCCACCTGGCTGGTGCACTGGCGGACCTCCGGAAACGAGCAAAGGAGAATACGCACTTGGTTCGCCACCCGCGTGCCTTCGGTCTGCCCGGTGCTGGGTGCCAGCGTTCCGCGTACCCAGAGCGCGCCTTCATCCAGATGCGGCAGAAATTCGGAGCCAATCACGCCACCCAGCCATAAATACAGCGCGATTCCCAGGCCGGCGACCCCGCCTGCGACGGTGAGCACGCGCATGCGAATTGCCAGGCGCAGGGCGTGCCGGTACACGCCGGTCAGCCAGACCATCACCGGGTTGTGCCATTCGCGCGTTCCTTTGGGAAAAAAGAAACTGGCCAGTACGGGCGCGATCAGCATGGAAAAGATGAGTGCGCCCAAAAGCGCGAACGCCACCGTCCAAGCCATGGGCTTGAACAGGCGCCCCTCCACGGCTTGCAGGGTGAATATGGGCAGGTACGCCGTGATGATGATGCCGATGGCGTAAAAGACCGGACGTTGCACCTCGTGCGCGGCTTCAAAAATCTTTTCCTTGGCGGTCCGGGTATCGTTATCCCGCGCATGGCTGAGGTGGCGGACGATATTCTCGACCATCACCACGGCGCCATCCACCACCATGCCAAAATCCAGCGCTCCCAAAGACAGCAGGTTCGCGGGGATGCCCTTTAACTTCAGACACGTCGCGGCGAACAGGAGCGAAAACGGAATCGTCATCGCCACGATGATGGCGCCACGCGCATTGCCCAAAAACAGCAGCAGAATGATGACCACCAGCAGGATGCCGTCGCGCAAGTTGTGCAGCACGGTATGAGTGGTGAGGCCCACCAGGTCGCTGCGGTCGATGAAAGGGACCACTTTCACGCCCGCGGGCAGGATGGTGGTGTTCAGTTCCGTCACCTTTTTGTGAATGTCGCGGAGCACTCCATCGGCGTCGGCGCCCTTTCGCAGCAGCGCAATTCCGGAGACCACATCGTCGTTGTCCACCAGCGTGCCGTCGTCCCTGCGGATCGCCCGCGCAAACTGGCCGAGCCGGATTTTCGGCCCCTGCGCCACCACCGCGATATCCTTCACCCGCAGCGGCGTGCCGCTCTTGGTGAGGAGCACGGTATTTTCGATGTCGCGGGTATTTCTGACCAGGCCCACTTCGCGAATGTTGATCTGCTGCAACCCGGCTTCGATGAAGCTGCCTCCCGCATTGGCGTTGTTATTGGTGAGTTGCTGTTCCACCTGGGCCAGGCTGAGACCGTACGCTACCAGGAGATTCGGGTCGACCCGAACCTGGTACTCGCGCGTGGGGCCGCCGAAACTCGCCACATCCACCACATTGGGGACAGCCTTTAGATTCTTCTCCACTACCCAGTCTTCCAGCGATTTCAACTCCATGACGTCGTACTGCGGATTCGTGCTCTGCAGGGTGAAAAAGTAAATCTGGCCCACCGGACTCCAGTCCGTGCCCATCTGCGGCGAGACACCCGGTGGCAGAGTGACTTGCGACAGTCGTTCCAGCACTCGTTCCCGGTTCCAGGCGTTTTCTTCGGTATCGTCGAAGATGAGCCTCAGATCGGAGAGTCCGAAAAGAGAAAACGATCGCAAATGGACCACTCCGGGGATTCCGTTCATCGCCACTTCCAGCGGAATCGTCACTTGTTGCTCGATTTGCTCCGCCGAGATCCCGGGCCACTGGGTGATGACCTCCACGTAGTTGTTGGCAACGTCAGGGTAAGCTTCCACCGGAAGCTGATGGAAAGAAACCGCGCCCCAGGCAAATAGCAGGAGCGCCATGGCCAACACCAGCAGACGGTTTTCCAGCGCGAAATCGACCAGCTTGCGAATCATCTACTGTTCCACCGTGTTCTGGAAAACCAGCGCATTGGAGACCACCTGCATGCCCGGGCGAAGTCCGCGAACGATCTCCTGCATGTTGTCCGGAAGCAGGTTTCCCGAAGTGACTTCCAGGCGCTGGAACACGCCATGGCCGCGCGGCGTGTAGACGAACTCACGGTCGTGAAGATGAAGCACCGCGGTGGCGGGAACTGTCGCATACTTCTCCGCGGTCAGGCCGTGAAAAGTTGCTGTGACAAACATTCCCAAACGCAGCAGGCCCGGGTTTTCGACTTCCAGTCGCACCTTCGCGGTTCGCAGGTTCGGGTCCATGACGGGAGCGATATTGCCGATGCGCCCTTTCAATACGCGGTCCGGGTAAGCAGCCAGGTGGATGTCCGCAAATTCGCCCAGGTGGACCTGGGGCAGGTCGTTTTCGTAGACATCGCAGATAATCCACACGTGCGAGACATCGGAAATGGTGAAAGGATTCGGAGGAGTCAGTGCCTGCACGCCCGATGCCGCGGTGATTTGCTGATCCGTAATGACTCCCGATACCGGGGCGAACACTTCGACGATTCCCGTGGGGTGATCCAGATCGGAACCGAGCAGGCGCAGGTGCTCGGTGGTGGTTTCCAGATCGACCTTGGCATTATCCTCGGCATTCTGGGCCACTTCGAGCGCGCTCTTGGGAATGGCTCCGTTTTCGAAGAGCAATTTGGCGCGGTCGAGTTGAATCCTCGCCAGTTCCTCGTTCTTGACTGCTTTTCGATAGTCGGAGAAGGCCCCGGCGATGTCCGAGCTGCGCACCTTGAACAACAGTTGGCCTTTTTTCACTTCGTCGCCCAATCGGGCATCCACCTCGACAACTCGCCCGGAAGCGAGTGAGGGCACCGGCACCTGCCGTGAGACGTCGGGATTGACGGCGCCGGTAGCGTTGAGTTCGGGAGCGGCGGCATGCTCGCCGGCTGTCGCCAGCGGGAACTGCTCCGGATGGTCCACTTTGAAGTTGTTGGGGTCCATATCGGGTACCACGTGAGTGGGTACCGGGCCGGTGCCATCGGTGGGTGCATCCTGCGCCTTCACTTTGCGTTCGCAGCCGGTGGAGAGGAGCATCAAGCCCAGACAGAGATACATTTCGAAAAGGAATAAGCGATTCATGGCAGAACCTCTTGGCCAGTGGCCATGTTCATCTGAGCCGCGGCGGTCAAGTAAGAACCAATCAGAGTCAGGTAATTCAGGCGCGTGTCGCGATAGGACTTCTCGGCATCCAGGAAGTCCAGTAAAGAGGCCCCTCCGTGCCGGTAGGAAAACGATGTTTTGTCGCGGACATCGGTTGCGAGCGGCAGATACTTGGCTTTGTACGGCCGGAGGAGATTCAGCGCCTGTACCAGCGTCCAGTAGGTGGAGTCTACATCGCTTAGGACTTGAGCTTGGGCGGCATCCCTTAGTCTCTCGTTGCGGCGGATATCGATCTGAGTCCGAGCCTTCTCTCCCTGGTTGCGGTCGAAGATGCGCAGGGAAATGGTAACGCTGGCGCCCAGCGTATTGTTGTCATACGGGTTATTGAACGAGGGGTTGTGCGTCCACCACGCGCTGAAGGTGGGATCGGCGGAGCCGTTGGCAACCGCGAGTTGGTGATTGATTTTCGCCAGTTCCACTGACTCAATGGCCGCTTTCAGGTCCGGCCGCGCCGCGAGCGCGCGATTCCGGAAGTCCTCGAGCGGCGCGAGGCGCTCGTCGAAATCGTACGCTCCGGTCACATCGAACTTCTCAATCGGTGTGCGGTCGTTCAGCAGGGTAAGGAGCTGTATCTTGGCAGTACGCAGATTGACCATCGCGGTTTCAAAATCCGCTTCAAACTGAATGCGCTGCAGTTCGAGACGATTCAGGTCCACCTGCGCAAGATCGCCGGCGCTGAAACGCCTGCGATTCACTGCGAGTTCGCGGTCCCAGTAGTCCAGGTTCTCTTTCGCGTTCTCAAGCACGGCCTTGGACTGCAAGACCTGAACGAACCCGCTGCGAAGATTGAATAGAAGGCTCCGCTCCTGGTCGGTATAGGTCGATTCGGCGACCGTTGTAGATTGCTTTGCAGCGCCCAACCGCAACTCCCGCTTGTGCTCCCGTTCGTGCAGGTAACTGAGGCCGGTGGTGAACTGAGTGCCGGCGAACGGCCGCCACACGCCTTCGTAACGGGAGATCTGCGTCCCATCCGTGGACAAACTGAAATCGGGATTGGGACGAAGATAAGCCGTGATCTCGCCGGCCCGCGATTCAGCGATGTTGTCCCGTGCCGCTTTCAGCGCAGGGTTTGTGGATTCGAACTTGTCCCTGATCTGCTGCCAGGTATAACTGGTCTGCGCGAAGACGCCCGCCGGCAGCCCGGTAAACAGGATGGCGAGGCCGGCGGCGGGGCATCGTCTCAACGTCATAAGCTTCGAATCTAGCCCGCTCCTTCCACCCGACGCTAGCTATCTTGTTTCCAACCAGGGCATCGTCCGATTATCTTTCAGCGAACCCGAATACCCGGGCGGCCATCGAAAGATTTCGGTGAAACCCCTTGGCGCCGCGGCCCGGAATCCGTAACATGCGGAGCAGGGTGGAACAGGAAACAAACCAACCTTCGGAGGCCCGTCGCATCAAGCTGGCTTTGATCGACGATCATGGGTTGTTTCGGGAAGGGCTGGGCCGTCTCCTCGCATCCGAGGCCGACATGGAAGTAGTTGGCCAATATGCCAACTTTGACGAAGCGTTACCGCTCATGGCCGACTCCCCGGCGGACATTATCCTGCTGGAATTGAAGATCCGGGCAGAGCGTAGCGACGCCTTCATTTCGGCGGCTAGGCAAGCCGGCTATTGTGGGAAGTTCTTCCTGGTCGCCAGGGGAATCGATGCGGGGCAATCTGCCGCCGCGCTGAAAGTGGGCGCATCCGGAATTTTCCTGAAATCGGATTCATCCCGGCGTCTGCTGTGCGCCCTCCGGCTGGTAGCCAGCGGCGAAATCTGGATCGATCAGAGGGTGATTCAACTCATTGCGGACCGTTACCCGCAACACGAGGAACGGGGACTGGCCGGCCTCACGCGACGGGAACAGGTGGTTCTCCAAGGCTTGCTGGACGGTTTAACGAACAGGGATATTGGCGATAAAATCGGCGTTTCCGAATCCTCAATCAAAGCCACACTCCAACAGCTTTTTGAGAAGGCTGGTGTCCGGACGCGCAGCCAATTGGTCCGCGCCGCGCTGGAAGGCGTGCTCGGAGGGGCCTCCTCGCAGGGCCAATCGACCGGCTAATCTTTCGATTTTTCATCACAAAAGGTCACGGTACTGCTCTAATGCGACTCTTACAAGCTGAGCCCGAGTCCGTACATCAGTTTTGGCGAACAGTTGCTGCAAGGTGTTCTTTACCGAACTCTCCGAGATTTCCATTCGTGCTGCGATTTCCTTGTTCGCCAAGCCCTGCACTAAGAAGCGGAGCACTTCGGTTTCGCGCCCGTTCAGCGCGGCCCGTTCGCGATCGCTCCCCGACTGAGAGCCGGAGCCGCCTGCGCTGCTTTCCTCCGTCACGTCCGCGATAATAGCAGCCAGCTTGGGCAATGTCCCCTCTTTGTACGTCGAAAACCACACATCCGCCATAAAAGATTCGCCGTCTCCACGATGCCCGCGGCACTGCATCGAGGTTCGAAACTGCGGCCCTTCTTCCCGCCGCAAGGCGTGGTGCAACTGTGGAAAATAAGCGGCGATGGGACTGCCGACCAGCCGCCCATCCGGCGGTACGACCAGTTCGTTGGCCGCCCGATTGGCCAGTTCGATCAAACCGCGCTCATTCACGGTGACGATTGCCGCCGGGCTGGTTTCCACCAGGATCCGCAATCTCTCCTGCGCTTCCGCGCTCAGCCGGCGATTCCGCAGCAACTCCCCCACAAAAAGCCCGCATCCAGCCAGAGCCAATGACTCGAAACCCAGGCGAATGAACGACAGAGGCAAGGAACTGAACAGTGCGCTGAGTACCGCGCAAGCCAAACCCAGCGCGGCTACGACCCACCGAGGCAGGAAGCCGGCCGCCAGCATGATCGGGAACAAATACAGGAAGCCTAGCGACACATATGGCTCGGTCCGCCAGTCCACCACCGCGATCATCAGGATTATGAGGCCGCTTAGCGCCAGGACCCGGATGCGGTTCCGTTGCTCCCAGATTCTTTCCAAGCGCAGCATGGGCGCGTTTATTATCCCATTGCCGACTCGGACTGCGAGGCGATCTTTCGACGTGGCCGAACGATACACCGATTCAGTACATTCGACAACTTCCATGATCCGTTCCACGCCGCCAGACCAGGAACTCCCGGAAGGATGTTGCGGCGAGTGTCCAGTAATTTTTGGGGGTAAACTGGATGGAGCGGAACGGAATCCGCACATAGTATCCACGTTTTCACGGTTGTACCGTCATTCTCAGTAAAGGAACCGTGAGAACTGCTGTATACAGTCAGATGAGTGAAGTGATTGAGCCGGACCTAGAGCTGGCGGATCGACAAAATCGCTTTGTTTCTGAGCACTTACGGCGGATCTTTGTGCAGATCTACCGAATCGTGGGAAATGTCTCGGACGCTCAGGATCTGACCCAGGAGGCCTTCATCAAGGCGCTCCAGCACCAGGAACAGCTCAAGGACGAACAAAAAGCCGCCCACTGGCTGTCGCGAATCGCCACGAATACGGCGATCGATTTTCTGCGCCGCAACAGCCGCGCCACCTTTTGCGAGATTGACGAGGCGCCCGAAAGCCACACGGAGAGTCCCGAGCAGGCGTTGCTGCGCAGCGAACATCGGGAGTATTTGCAGGATGGTCTGCGTCTGCTGAGCCCCAGGGAGCGGACGGCCCTGCTGTTGCGCGACGTGGAAGGGTTGGCGGCGGAAGAAGTGGCCCAGCACATGAGTTGTTCCAAGGCCACGGTACGGTCCCATATAGCCAATGCCAGGACCAAGCTCCGGCGGTACATGGAAAGAAGGAAGCGGTAACGGTATGAGGCATCCAAATCAAGCGACGTTGGCGCTGCACGCAGGCGGCGATTTGGGCAAATTCGCGCGATGGAAGGTGGAGCGGCACCTGGCGAAATGCGATGCCTGCAGCACGGAGCTGGCCGCCTTCGAAAGCACGCGCGAGATGTTGGGCGAGTTGACAGAGATCCCTGAACTTCCCTGGCATCAACTGGCTGCGGAAATGAAGGCGAATATCCGGCTGGGTCTGGAAGCGGGCGAATGTGTACGCGGAATGGAAAGTGCGCTGCGTGGCTCGCGGTGGTTATCGGGCGCTCGCGTGGCTGTCGCTTGCGCCGGGATCGTGGTCCTGATCGTCACCGGAGTCGTGCTTCAGCGGCCCGAACCGCAGCCTGTGGCCTTCAGCGTCCCCATGGTGGAGGCAATCGATAACGGAATTCAAATGAGCGCCGGCGGTACGTCGGTGGGTCTGATGAATCACGGCGTCAAGCGTGTGAGTTATCTGCCGAACGCAGACGCCAGCATGAGCGCCAGCTACGTAAACGCAAGTGGCTACATTACGGTGAACACGGTATATGGGCAGTAAGAGACAAAATCGCCTGGCGGTGTTGGGCATTCTGACCGCGGCTGGCATGCTGGCGCAGGATGCACCTCTGCCTAAGGGCTCGGTGAACGTTACGGTGCCGAACGATTCGCCGGTGCTGGTGGTCAGTTCCAGCACGGACGAATCGCGCACTGCGCTGCAAGGTTCCGCCCTGATGCTGGACCTGCACATGCTGCTGACGCTCCGCAACGTCAGCCCCAACCGGATTTATGGTATTACCCTGCGAGTGGTTTCGCAGGAAGTGACCCTTGGCGGTAAAGCGTCCGTGGCCATGCCGAGCTTGAATATCGGACCGGGCGAAGTCTTCCCGGTGCGCATCGACGCCCGGCTGATGCGTCCCAGCCAGATGGCCGGCAGCCACCTGGTGGAAGTGTCGCTGGACGGGGTGCTGTTTCAGGACCTTTCCTTTTACGGACCCGACCGGCTCAACTCCCGCCGCACCATGATGGCCATGGAGATGGAAGCACAGCGCGACCGGGAGCATTTCAAGCGCATTCTGTCGCAGAGTCCGCAAGCGCTGCAGCAGGCCATCCTTGCCAGCATGGCGGAACGTCCGCGGCTGGACGTGCGAGTGATTCCGCACGGCCCGGCGGTGACTTCCGCGGCGCTGGCGGCGCCCGAACAGGCGGAGCAATTCGCGTTCCTGCAAATGCCCGATTCGCCCGTGGAGCCGCTTAGCGGCTGGGCCATGGTAAGCGGCAATGAGGCCCGCGCGCCGCGCATCGAAGTAAAGAACACCTCCAGCAAAGCCGTGAAGTACGTCGAACTCGGCTGGCTGGTGAGCGATCAGAGCGGGCGGCAATACATGGCCGCTTCCCTTCCCGCCTCCGACGCCAATCTGTACCTGCCGGCCGGTAAGAGCGCCTCGATGGGACAGGATACGCAACTTACCTTTTCACGGGACCACAGGCCGGTGAACATCCAGAAAATGACCGGCTTCGTCAACCAGGTGGAGTTCGCCGACGGCAAGGTGTGGGTTCCCAATCG
This sequence comes from uncultured Solibacteraceae bacterium, assembly GCA_963853855.1. Taxonomy (GTDB): domain Bacteria; phylum Acidobacteriota; class Terriglobia; order Bryobacterales; family Bryobacteraceae; genus Sulfopaludibacter. The sequence goes on from CAWKYG010000050.1 coordinate 140,655, forward strand.
CGAGAGCCTGTCCCGGATGATGCTGGATAAGATTATGCCGCCATCGGCCGAAGAGCAGCGCCTGTGCAACATCTATCGCACGCGGGGCCTGCCTGCCCTCATTCAGGAACTGAAGAAGTTCTGATTCGCGCCGATAGGGGCATGCCTGTTTACAGGCCCGACTTCTTCCATAAATCGTCCACGCGCCGCTGGACATCCGCGGACATCCGGATCACGCCCGGCCACGGCCTCGTGAAGCCTTCCCCGGGCCATTTCTTAGTAGCGTCGATTCCCATTTTCGAGCCGTAATTGGCCAGCCGGCTGGAGTGATCCAGCGAATCCACGGGGCCCAGCACGAACTGAATATCGCGCTCCGGATCCATGTTGTTGAGCGCCTTCCAGGCCACCTCGCGGTAGTTTTGCACGTCTACTTCCTCGTCCACCACCACGATCACCTTGGAAAACATCGCCTGGCCCGTGCCCCAGATCGAGTGCATCACTTTGCGCGCATGACCCGGGTACGACTTGCGGATCGAAACCAGAATCAGGTTGTGGAACACGCCTTCGGGCGGCATGGCGATATCGCGCACCTCGGGCAATTGCAGGCGCATCAGCGGGAGAAAAATGCGCTCGATGGCCTTGCCCATGTAGTAGTCTTCCATGGGCGGCGGACCCACGATGGTGGTCGCGTAGATGGGCTCTTTGCGCTGCGTCACGCACGTCACGTGGAATACCGGATACTCGTCGGCCAGCGAATAGAAGCCCGTATGATCGCCGAAAGGACCCTCGGTGCGCAGTTCGCCGAGTTCCACATAGCCCTCCAGTACGATCTCGGCGTGGGCGGGCACCTCCAGATCGATGGACTGGCACTTCACCATTTCGACGGGGCTCTGGCGCAAAAACCCCGCGATCATCATCTCGTCCAGGTCGGGGGGCAGGGGCAAAATCGCCGAGTACATTGTAGCGGGATCGGCGCCGATCGCCACCGCGATATCCATCCGCTTGCGGCCGTGCTTTTCCATGCGGCGATAATGCTCCGCACCCTGCTTGTGCGTCTGCCAGTGCATGCCCGTGGTCCGCTCGTCGTAGACTTGCAGGCGATACATCCCGCAGTTGCGCTTTCCGGTGTCGGGATTCCGGGAGAACACCAGGGGCAGGGTGATGAAGCGGCCGCCATCCTCGGGCCAGCATTGCAGTATGGGGTAATCCAGAAGGGAAAATCCGCTCGTGCGCACCACCTCCTGGCACGCGCCTTTGCTGACGGCTTTAGGAAAGAACGCACCCATTTCCGCCAGTTTGGGGAGCATCTTGAGTTTCCCGATCAACCCCTCCGGCATGCGCATTTCCAGAAACTCCAGGATGCGCGCGGCGATCTCTTCCACCGAATTCACTTCCAGCGCGATTTCCATCTTGCGCATGGAAGCGAATGCGTTGATCAGAACCGGGATGTCGAACCCCTTGGGTTTTTCGAAGAGCAACGCCGGTCCGCCGGTTTTGACGGCGCGGTCGGCAAACTCGGTGATCTCGAGAATGGGATCGACTTCAAAAGGAATACGCTTCAGCTCGCCGTTTTTTTCCAGCGCCGCGAGGAACTCGCGCAGGTCACGATACGCCATGGGTAATGAGTATGGTAACAGGCAGCGATACCCGCTTCCCGGGATCAGTTATGATTGAATTTAATACCAGCACATCCTTAGGGAGAATGAATGTTTAACCGAGTAGCCTTCGTTACAGGTGCGAGCCGTGGAATCGGCCGGGCGATCGCTTTGACACTCTGCCGTTCCGGCTTCGATATTGTCGTCGCCTCACCGGAAATCGAAAAGAACGAAGAGGTGGCCGAAGAGATTCGCGCCTGTAGCGGGGAAGCCATGACTGTGAACCTCGACGTGACGTCGCCTGAGTCCGTCAAGGCGGCCTTCGGCAAAGTCATGCAGGAGAAGACCCGCATCGATGTACTGGTCAACAATGCCGGCATCACGCGAGATGGCCTGGCGGTCCGCATGAAGGCGCTGGATTGGGAACTGGTCCTGAAGATCAACCTGAATGGAGCATTTCTCTGCTCGCAACAGGTCTTGCCAGGAATGATGCGCAACCGCTGGGGAAGAATCGTGAACATCTCTTCGGTGGTGGGACAGGCGGGCAGCGCGGGACAGGCCAACTATGCGGCATCGAAGGCCGGACTGATCGGTCTGACCAAGGCTCTGGCGCAGGAAATGGGCAGCCGCAACATCACTGTCAACGCGATCGCCCCCGGTTACATCGCTACCGACATGACCAAAGATCTTCCCGAGGAACTGAAACAGAAGATGCTAGCCGCCGTCCCCCTGGCGCGCATGGGCAAGCCCGAGGATGTCGCCGCCGCCGTAAAATTCCTGGTGAGCGAAGACGCCTCGTACATCACCGGGCACGTCCTCGCCGTCAATGGCGGAATGTACATGTGAGGCGGGGGTTGGGGATTGGGGATGGGGATGGGGATGGGGATGGGGATGGGGAAAACCCCAGGCGAGCGAGGCGAGCCAACTCAACCCCAACCCCCATCCCCAACCCCCATCCCCGAATTTAGACCGGTTCCGCGTGCACCGTCACGTCCGCTTCCGGCGCGAGTTGCTGAATCGCCTGTTCCACCGTCTCGGTCAACTGGTGCGCCTCGCTGAGCGATTGCGCGCCATCCACCAGCACGTGCAGATCGATGAATAGCACCGGGCCGGAGTAGCGCATTCTCAGGTTATGGCAGTTGCGGACTCCCGGCACGGCCTCCACGGCGGCAAGAATACGCTCCTCCATGCCCTCCGGAGCGCGATCCATCAGCGCATCGATCGTGCGGCGGCCCAACTGCGCGCTCACCCACACCACCAGCACCGAAACGACCAGGGCGGCCACTGCGTCGGCGTCGCTCAGGAAGGCAAGTCGCGGGTACCATTCGCCGATCTTTACCGCGACTAGCCCCAGCACCACCACGGCGGAACTCCAGACGTCCGTCTGGAAGTGCAGGGCATCGGCCTCCAGCGCCTGGCTTTTGAATTTTCGAGCCACGCGCGCCAGCACCCGCGATCGCGACACGTCGATGGCGATGGAGGTCAGCATCACCGCGAAGGACCATACCGTCACCTGGATCTCCACGCGATGGAACAGCAGGCGGTGCAGGGCTTCCCACACGATCCAGCCGCAGGTGATCAGCAGCAGCAGCGTTTCGCCCATGGCCGACAGATTTTCGATCTTGCCGTGGCCGTAGAGGTGCGTGCGGTCAGCGGGCCGGCCGGAGATGCGCACCGCTACCAGGGTCATGCCGGCGGCCACCAGATCCAATCCTGAGTGCGCTGCCTCAGCCAGAATTCCGAGGCTGCCGGTGGCGACTCCGACGATAATTTTGAATGCCGTGAGCCCGACGGCGGCGAGGAGCGAGGTCAGCGCGGCGGACTGTTTCTCGCGCTCCTCATGCGCGGAAACCGAAGACATCCGCCCACCAGCCTAGCACGTCCGTTATTGGAACATCTCCGAGAGCACCCGGCCCACCGACCCGCTGGGCGTCTCCACGTGCAGAATATTGGCCAGCGTGGGCGCAATATCGTTGACCACGATCGATTCGTCGTAGCGCCCGGCCCGGATTCCCGCCCCCAGAAACACCACTGGAACATGCGTGTCGTAATCGTACGTGCTGCTGTGAACCGCTTTGGAAGTTCCGTTGATCCAGTACGGCTCCAGCAGGAATTCGACGTCGGCCCCTCGTGGTGCGTAATAGCCGTTCAGCACGTCGCGTCCGGAAGGGTCCGGCAATACCGCGCCGGTCATCAACTGCTCCCGGGTAAACACGCGCGCCACGTGCGGAATCCCGGCCACTGCCAGGGCCGCCGTCCTGGCGACCTCCGCCAGGTCGAGTTTCTTCACGGCAATCAGTTCCCAGTTCAGATACACCGAGTGGTCCTCTGTATTGGTGATCCAGTCGAAATTGCCGTATTTGGCGCGCAGCGCCTTCTGTACGGTGTCGGCCACGATCCCTGGGGGCATCCGGCCTCCCGGCATATGGCGCGCGGCATTCACCTCGGGAACCGGCGCCACGCCGTGATCGGCCGTCATGACTACGAGGACCCGGTCGAGTCCCACCTGGCGATCCACGGCTTGCAAGAGTTTCCCCAACAGGGCGTCGGAACGAATGGATATATCGCGCACCTCCGGGGAATCGGGCCCGTAGTCGTGGCCGATGTAATCATTGGAAGAGAAACTGACGGTCAGGATATCGGTGTCCTCGTGCGTCCCTAATTTTTCGCTTTCCAAGGCATGCTCGGCGAAACTCTCGACCATTTCATTGCCGAAGGGGCTGGCGGCCAGTGCCGGGTACAACTTCGAAAGGTCCGCGGGCATGGTGTGATTCAGCCACTTCGCGCCGGCGTAGCGGTCGGCGGGGTGAGCGTCGTTGAAGTTCTTCACCCACCCGGGGAGGTCTTCGAAGTAGTACGTGCTGCTGACGAAGTGGCCTGTGGAATTGTCCAGCCAGAAGGCGCCGTTGGCCATATGGCCCGCCGGCAGAATCGCCGCCCGGTCCTTTAACGAGACACCGATCACCCGGGACTTGCCGCCGTCGGCCATTTTCAGCTCGTCGCCGACCGTGTCCGCCAGGAACCGCCTTGGCGAGGAGCCTGCCCCCGCCGGTCCCGCCCAGCAACTTCGTGGTGGCATCGGTAACGCTGGTGACCAGCATGGCATCATCCCGGTCGTACCACTCGTTGCCGATAATGCCACTCACCGAAGGAAGGGCGCCGGACAAAAAGGTGCTGTGGCCGATGGCGGTCACGGTGGGAAAGTGCTGGTAATGAGCGCTGGTAAAGACTGCGCCCTGCGTCAGCAGCCGGTCGAAGCCGCTATGGTAATCGCTGCGGAAACGCTCCAGGTAGTCGTAGCGGAACTGGTCGAACACCACCGCGACAACGAGTTTGGGTTTCTTAGGGGCTGCGGCCAGGATCGCGGCCGCCGCCAGGCACACACAACAGGAATCGTCTCATGGGAGTATCTTTCAGGCTATCATGCCAATCCGATTCGGTTCTTTGGTTCGTATATCCCGTGGAAGAATGTCAAGACCCTGTACAGCGGCACAGCAGCAGAAGTGTCCAGCAAGTATGCATTCCGGCATAAATCCAACGTAAACCATTGAAAATAATTAAGCTATAAGATGGTGCGAAGAATGCTTTAGCAGATGTGAGATCTTTCGGAGGATCTGGCAAATGGTACGGCCCAGCGAAAAACTCGAACGAAGAACGAAGGCAAGATTCCCTATCCGCCGCGAATTGCGGTACAAGGTTCTGGAAGACAACACCATTGTCGCGTCCGGAGTCGGCAGGACTCTCGACATCAGCAGTTCCGGCCTGGCGTTTGACATCGATCAGAACGTCAAACCCGGTGCTTTCATCGAACTCTCCATCAGTTGGCCGGTGCTGCTGGACGAAAGCTGCCCGATGCGGCTGATCGTATTCGGCAGGGTGCTCCGCTCCGGCCTCCAGAACTCGGCCTGCACCGTCGACAAATACGAGTATCGAACCCAGTCGAGAGTCTTTCAGACGGCCGGGCCGGTGCGCACAGATTCCATGCTGCAACGCTGGGCCGACGGCTATCGGAGAGAGGTTTTAAAAGCCCGGGAAGTCGCCGTGTAAACAGGCGCGGGTGGACGGCTACTTGTCTGCTGCCGGGGTAGCCGTCGCAGGCTTGCTCTCGGACTTCGACTCGGACTTCGATTCGGACTTCGATTCGCCCTTGGATTCCCCTTTGGATTCGGACTTGGATTCCGATTTTCCGTTGGACCCGGGCTTCGCCGCTGAGTTCCCGCCCTTGCCGTAATCGGTCACGTACCAGCCGGTACCTTTGAATTGCAGTGCCGGCACCGAAATCAATCGCTCCAGCTCACCGCCGCACTCGTCATGCACTTTCAATGTTTCGTCTGCAAACCGCTGGCGAACTTCGAAAGTCTTACCACACCGGTGACACTTGTAATCGTAAAGTGGCATATCCGTTGAAATACCCAGACACTGATTCTATTGTAACTGACTTTGGCGGGCGGCGTGCCGGCTGAGGAAAGGAACGCAGGGAATCGGGCAAACTGCTGCGTTCGCTTCAGTTTGCCCGGTCGAGTTCCACGGTTGCTTACTTCTTCTTCTTGGGGACAGGTCTATGGGTGACGGCGGGAGTGCAAGGCGTGGTCTTCAGACCTTCCACCTTGTCCTTGGCCGTATCCATAGTCAGCATGAACGGATCCTTGGTGAATGCCGTGGGAACACCTTCCCAATGGAATTCCTGATTCAATTCCGGCTTGCCGGTGAGAGCGGTGTCCAGCTTCAGCGTGATCTCCGGCGTAGGAGTATTACCGGGCAGCGGAACGGCCACAATCAACTCTTTCGGATGGCAGGCAGGCTTGGCATCCACCAGAGTGCCCCGGAGCTGTGGCACCTGGGAGTCCTTTAGCTGCCCGTCGAAATACTGCTCGCCGTTGGTATCGGCCAACGCGCCCTTGATCTTCATCCAGAGGGCAAGCTCCGGGTTGCTCTTTTCGAACTCGGCCTGCTTCTCTTCGGCGATCTCGGTAGCGGTCTTGATCTTGAAACCGTCCGGCGGCAGGGGGGTGGTCTTCACCGTTTCCTTCAGCGCCACCAGACCTTCATCGCTGCCGTGCATAGTGATATAGGAATTGTCGGCATACTTTTTGATCTGGTCGGCATTCGCGCTGCCGCCGAGGGTCGGATCCAGAGTGGAGGCGCGCAGAAATTCGTAGACCGCGGCAGAGCGCTTCTCTGGTTTCTCGGCAACCTGACTGCGCATGCACGCGCCGAGACGGAAGGCGACGAACGCGTTCTGCGGATACTCTGACAGCGCCTTGGTATATGCCGCCTCGCAGCCGGCCCAGTCTTTCTTGTCGTACGCCTGGTTCCCGGGCAGCATCGCGATATACAGCAGCGCTGTCTTGGCGATCGGCTGGAGTTGCTCGCGGGCCTGGTTCCAGGCAGCGTCCGCCGTGCCTTCGGGCTTCCGGTTGTATTCCGCTAAAGCGTGGGCAGCCTTGCTGGCGGTGGCCAGTTGATCCGGTGTCGGATTGGGAATTTGTGCGATGGCAAGGGAAGCGAAATACAGAACCTTGATGGCATTCTGCGGTCCGCTTTTCGGATCCGGGAACGCGGTGTCTACACCACGATTCACCATGTCCACGGATTCGTCGATGGCCTTTCCCGGCTGTTTGGCAGCCACGTATGCCTGCATGTAGAGAACCGCGCCATCGTCCTTATAATCCGAGGCAGGGTACTTGGCTTTCCACGCGTCCAGATCGGTAATCGCCGCTGTGGGATTCGCGGCCACTTTCTGAGCAGCCGCGTTGAACATGTTGTATTCGTTGGTGTCCTTCCACTTCTTTGCGGCTTCACCCTGGGCGCGGGCGGACTGCACCGTACCGGTCAGCATGACCGCGCTCAATACGGCGATAGCCGCCGCCCCGCTCATGAATCTTAGAAATTTATACACGTGCTTCTCCTGCCTGTCTCGGCTTTTTGAATGGTGGGACACTTCGGTAATATACCGGAACCACTTTTCCCTTGCAACCGCCTACTTCTTTTTGGTGCGCGGAGGAGCCGCCGCACAGGGCGTTGTCTTCACTTCCACCTTGGCCTTTTCCGCATCCATGGTGAGCAGGAAGGGAGTGCTGGTGAAGGCGGTCGGAACCCCTTCGAACAACACCTCGCTGCCCACTTCAGGCTTGCCGCTCAGAGCAGTGTCCAGCTTGAGCGCGATTTCGGCTGTAGTGGGTGCCGTCTGCCCGGGTCCCGGAACGGCCACCAGGAGTTCCTTTGACCGGCACTCCGGTTTGCCGTCTACCACCACTCCGCGAAGCTGCGGGACCGCCGAATCTTTTAGCGTGTTGGTGAAGTACTGATCGCCATCCGCGGCTGTCAGCGCACCTTTGATTTGCATCCAGAGCGCCAGCTTGGGATTATTTTTGGTGAATTCCGCGTCCTTCTCCGCCTGCAATTCTTCCTTGGTCTTGATCTTGAAATCGGCCGGCGGCAGAGGATTGGCCTTGGCCATCTGCTTCAGCTCCGCCAGACCATCGTCGCTGCCGTGAATGCGAGTGTACAGGTTGTCAGCGTAGGTCGGCAGTTGCTTGGGATCCACCTTCGGGTCTCCCAGGGTCGGGTCGATCATGGCCGCCCGCTCAAATTCATAGATCGCCGAAGATGCCATTTGCGGCTGGGTCTTCTGCAGGCAGATCATGTTGTTGGCAAGCTGATAGGCAATATACGCGCTATCCGGCCGATCCTGCAGCGCTTTGACGTACATGGGTTCCGCGGCGGCACAATCGCCCTTGGCTTTCGCCTGGTTGGCCGGCAGCACTTCCAGGTAAAGCAGGGTGTGATCGGCGGCGCTGTCCAGTTGTGCGCGCGCCTGCTGCCACGCCGTGTCGGGCGTACTGGGCGGCTTGTTCGCGGGTACAAAGAAAGCCTTGGATTCATCCTTCAACTGCTGCGCCGCCTGCTTGCCCAAAGCAATCTGCTCCGGCGTGGGATCGGTGAGCGCAGCCGCATTGACAGTGATCAGAAACAGACAGTTGAGAATCTGCCGCGGCGCTTCCTTGGGGTCATCGAAAACATTTTTCAGACCCTTGTTCATTACCTGTGCGCCGTAGTCCAGCACCTTTTGGGCGTTCGGCGGATTCAGCTTGGCGTACTCCTGCATATACATATAGAGCCGCTGGTCCTTCCAGTCCGAATCCGGGTACTTCTGCGTCCAGGTATCCAGATCCTGAAGCGCCTTTTGGGGATTATTGCTGTTCTGATCCTTCAGGACGCTATTGAAAATGTCGTACTCCGCGACATCTTTGACCTTCTTTTCCTTCGGCGCGGGCGCGGTGGCCGCCCCCGCCGCCGGCGCCGCGGGCGTCTGGCACCACGCGGGAAGGCCTGCTCCCGCTACCATCAGGATGCCCAGGAGTCCGGGCATTATGGATTTGCTCGAGATCATTGGATATTTATGCACGTGCGCCTCCTGCCAGTTCTTTCCTCTGAATAGATAGTAAAACCCAACGGGACTCCTCCGCCACATGGCGAGCAACAGATTCGACTCCGTTTTTGTCCGCTTGGTTCCGAATCACAAATCATAGCAGATCAACGGTATGCTAGAAGTCGCTCAGCGATGCACTATCTCGATCTGGCGGTCATTCTGTTATACCTGGCGGGCATCACCTGGTTTGGCGCCCGCTTCCGGACGGGCCAAAAGAGCCTCCGCGATTATTTCCTCGGCGGGCGATCCGCCCCGTGGTGGGCCATCAGCCTGTCCATTGTGTCGGCCGAAACCAGCACTTTGACCATTGTGGGGACACCCGCCCTTGCCTTCAACGGGAACCTGGGATTTTTGCAGATTGTCGTGGGCTACCTGCTGGCACGAATCGTAATTTCCGTATTGTTTCTGCCCCAATACTTTCGGGGCGAAATGTTTACGGCCTACGAGCTGATGCGCCGGCGCTTTGGAGAACGAATCCGCAAGCTCACCGCCTCTATATTCCTAGTGACGCGCGCCTTGGCTGAAGGGGTACGCGTCTTCGCCATTTCCCTGGTGATCTCCATCATCCTGGGGACCGGCGAACTCGCAGTCCATCATCCTGATCGTGGTGCTGACGCTCTTCTATACCTTCGAGGGCGGCATGACGGCGGTGATCTGGACCGACGTAGTACAAATGAGCCTCTACGTTCTGGGAGCGGTGCTCAGTTTCTTCGTCATCCTGGGAAAGATACCGGGCGGCTGGGAGCACGTCGCGCTGGTGGCCGGCGCCGCCCACAAGTTCACCATCTTCGATTTTCACTTTTCGCCCACTATGGCCTTTTTCTCGCGCACCTATACCTTCTGGGCGGGCGTGGCCGGGCGGCTGCTTTCTCACCACCAGCAGCCACGGCACCGACCAACTGATGGTGCAGCGTCTGCTTGAGCGCCCGTGACGAAGGCGAGAGCCGCAACGCCCTGCTGGCCAGTTGGGTGGTGATCCTGATTCAATTCACCCTGTTCCTGCTGATCGGCGTGCTGCTGTTCGTCTACTACGGCGATATGCACCTGGCCCACCCGCCCCTCGACCGCACCGACCGGATCTACCCGGAGTTCATCTGGCACAATCTTCCCCCGGGCCTGGCCGGATTGCTGATCGCCGCCATTCTGGCCGCCGCCATGGCCAACCTCAGCGCCGCGCTCAATTCCCTCTCCTCCACGACGGTGGTGGATTTTCTCCGCGCCCGCTCGCGGCGAGATGAGCGAGCAGCGTTCCATGCAACTGGCCAGGCTGGGGACGGTGGTGTGGGGCGGCGTGCTGCTGCTCCATCGCCATTGTGGCCGGAGGAATGTCGCAATCGGTGCTGGAGGCCGGCCTGAAAATCGCTTCCATCCCTTCGGGCATGCTGCTGGGCGTGTTTCTGCTGGGCATTCTGACCAAAAAGCCCCGCGAAGGCGCGGCCATGGTAGGGGTGGCCTGCGGGCTGGCGACCATTCTTTACGTATGTTTCCGTACGCCCATTGCGTTCACCTGGTATGTGCTCATCGGCACCGCTGTCACCTTTGGCACGGCCCTGATCGCATCCCTGTTCGAGCCGGCAATCCGGGAATCTAACCTGACGAGGCACTGACCGTAATGGAATTGAACCAATCTCGCAGCCTGGAACTGAAGCGCGACCTGGGGACTTGGCCCGCCATTTCGATCGTTGTCGGCACGGTGATCGGCAGCGGCATTTTTCTGGTGCCGGCCACCATGATCCAGCGGGTGGGCACGGTGCCGGCGGTGTTCGTGGTTTGGGTGGTGGGCGGACTGCTTTCCCTGGCCGGCGCCCTTAGCTACGCCGAACTGGCCGCGGCTATCCCAGAGGCCGGCGGGGAGTATGCCTACCTGCGCGAAGCCTACGGGCCGTTGTGGGGCTTCCTTTATAGCTGGACTCAATTGTGGGTGGCAAAAAGCGGATCGATTGCTACTCTGGGCACCGGTTTTTTCCTGTATCTAACTAACTTTTTCCCATCCATGGACACGGTATTCTATTCGATTCCGCTGCCCATCGGACCTCACGGAGGGCCGCTGGACATCCGCTCCGGGCAGATATTCGCGATTGTTCTGATCCTGCTTTTGGCCTGGCTGAATTACTACGGGGTAAAACTTGGCGGCAACGTACAGGTGGCCGTGACTGGCGTGAAAGTGGCGTTGATAGCCTTTGTTATCATCGCCGGAATTGGCTTCGGTCATCCACACGCCACGAGCGTGGGCGCGATTGTGCCTTTGACTTTTCACGGTTTCGTGGCCGCTTTGGTGGCGGCCCTTTGGGCGTATGACGGGTGGAACAATGTCAGCATGGTTTCATCGGAAATTCGCGAGCCGCAGCGCAATCTGCCTTTCGCCTTAATTGGAGGCACACTCGCGGTAATTGGCATCTATTTGCTGGCGAATATCGCCTATTTTCGCGTGATGACCCCCGCGGAGGTAGCGGGCGGCACCCGTGTGGCGGCAGATATGATGCGCAAAATAATGGACGGCTTCGGAGCCAATGCGGTTTCCATCGCGGCCATGATCAGCATTTTCGCCGCGCTCAACGGCTCCATACTCTCCGGGGCCCGCGTGCCCTACGCCGCGGCGCGCCAGGGACTGTTCTTTCAGGCCATCGGTAATGTAAGCCCTAAACACCGCACTCCGGGCGTCTCGATTATCGTTTTGACCCTGTGGGCGTGCCTCCTGGTGCTCTCCGGACGCTATGACGACCTGTTCAACCTGGTAATCTTCGCCAGTTGGATTCTGTACGGCATGACTGCGGCGGCAGTGATTGTGTTGCGCCGGAAGCGGCCGGACCTGCCGCGTCCTTACCGCACATTGGGGTACCCCTTTGTACCATTACTGTTCATTATCGCGGCCGTTATCTTAATTGTTTCCACTGCCATTGATCGTCCGCGGGAATCGGGAATGGGAATCTGTCTGATATTGGCCGGCCTGCCTTTTTATTTTTATTGGAAAAAGCGGCGCCGGTAAAGCGCTTTCAAGCCTTTGTACTAGCCGAGCGAAAGTACTTTTTAGCCCGAATTTCACACGTTATTTGCTTTCGTTGTCTTGAAACTCTTTGTCATCCGATTGAAAATCGAGGTGTATACTGGAATCATAAAAGAGATTCCTCAAATTCGTTCGACGATAAGTAGCGTCGAACGCCGGGAGGGCCTTAGTCATGGATGTCGCAAAGATTCTGAGCGAATTGAAATCGGAACGTGAACAGATCGAGGAAGCGATTCTTAGTTTGGAACGTCTCGCTCGCGGGCGCACGCGCGGCCGCGGCAGACCCCCAGCCTGGATGACGGAAGTGGATGCACCCAAAAGGCGGGGCCGGCCGCCAGGCAGCAAGAACAAAGTGCAGGCGGGGGCTCCCGCCAAAACCATCGCCGTCGCCTGACCAACAACTTCGCAACTAAGTCCAAACTGAACGGACCCGCTTACCGGCGGGCCCGTTTTCTTTTTTGGCCCTGCCTATAACACCGATGGCGCTTCGCCCAATTTGACTTTGATGTCCATGGTGCGGCCCCGGCGATAGATGGTCAATACCAGCATGTCGCCACCCCGTTTTCTGTCCATCACCTTTTGCAGCGCGTCGCGCGTAGTCACGGGCTGGCCTTCAACCGCAACAATCAAGTCGCCGCCCACGGCCAACTGGTAAGCGCCGCCTACGATCACGACGTCATTGGGCCCGCGCAACCCTGCTTCTTCGGCGGGGGACCCACGAACCAGTTGCGTAATCAGCAGTCCACCCTTGGCGGGAAAATCCAGCATCTCTGCCAGGTCGCCCGTTACCCAGACCTCTTTGATCCCCAGAACCGGGCGCGAAATGTGCCCGCTCTTATTGAATTCGTCGAGCATGCTCTTGGCGCGATTGATGGGCATGGCGAAACCGATTCCGATATTCCCCTGCCCGTAGATCGCCGTATTGATCCCAATTACATTCCCGTGCGAATCCAGCAGCGGACCGCCGCTATTTCCTGGATTGATTGCCGCATCGGTCTGGATCATGCCCTCCAGCGGATTGCTGTTCGCTTCGGTCTGGATCGTGCGATTCAGAGAACTCACAATCCCCGTGGTGAGCGTGCCTTCAAAGCCGAAGGGGTTGCCGATGGCCAGCACTTTCTGTCCCACCTGCAGCGCATCGGAATCCCCCAGGCGCATGGTGGGCAGTTTGCGTCCCGTGTCGATCTTGATCAGCGCCAGATCGTCGCGCGGATCGGTGCCCAGCACTCTCGCCTTATAGACTTTCTTGTCGGCCAGGGTGACAGTCAACTGCGAGGTGCCATTCACCACATGATGGTTCGTCAGGATCTCGCCATCCGCATTCAGGATGAAGCCGGAACCCGTGCCTTCCGAGGGGTACACCTGCATGAAGAAATTCTCGTGGTAAACCACCGAAGTGATATTTACGGTAGCCTCGCGCGCTGCCTTATAAACATCGATATTGTTCTGCTCGTCGGGCGAAAAGCCGGAAGCCGCCGCGGCCGGCGAATCCCAATAGCGCCCGTTGACGGCGGCCTGCGGCAGCAGCCTGGAGACATTCCAGTGCCCTACGTTGGTGATGTATACGAACGCCCCTACCAGGATGGCGGCCCACAAAAATGGTCGCAAAGCTTTCATGATTCGATTCTCCGTAACGCTTCGTAAACCCCCCGGGTCTGCCGCAGCGTATCCTCCTTTTCGCCCGATGTGTCTATGACGAAATCGGCGAACTTTAGTTTCCCCGCCACGGGCATCTGCCGGCTGAGCCGCGCGCGCACATCGCTTTCCAGCGCGCCGGCCCGGCGCATGGCGCGTTCCACCTGCTGCTCTTCCCTGCACGTCACCAGAATCAGGCGGTCGAACCGGTGATAGCTGCCGGTTTCAATCAGAATCGCGGCTTCCACTACGGCGATACCCCGCGGCTCGCGCGCGGCGAATTCGGCGGTCATCTCATCCTCGCGGCGCATTACATAGGGATGCACAAGCGCATTCAGCTTCGCCAGCCTCTCCGGCGACCCAAAAACGCGGCCGGCCAGCAGTCGCCGGTCCACGTGACCGTCGCCGCTGAGAATCGCATCTCCGAATTCCCGCACTACCATGGGGTAAACTTCTCCGCCGGGCTCCAGGGCTTCATGGCCCAGCACGTCCGCCTGAATCAACAGGCAGCCAAAGCCCGCCAGCGCCTCGCCAACAAAACTCTTGCCGCAGGCCAGCCCGCCGGTCAGGCCAACTTTCAGCATATCCCGGCCCGGCGCTCCGCCGAAGCCACTGTGTTCATCATCAGCATCGCGATGGTCAGCGGCCCCACACCTCCGGGAACCGGAGTGTAAAACGAAGCCAGTTCCGCCACGTCCGCGGGGTTGACGTCGCCCACCAGCAGGTTGCCGCGTTTATCGAACGTGGCCAGCCGCTCTTCGGAATTCCGGAAAATGCGCGCCGCCTCCTGCCGGTCGTCCACACGATTGGTGCCGACGTCGATCACCACCGCGCCGGGCCGGATGAACTCGCGCGTAATCATGGCGGCCCGTCCGATGGCCGCGACCAGGATATCGGCTTCCCGGCACACCGCCGGCAGGTCCGGCGTCTTCGAATGGCAGATGGTCACGGTGGCATGCTCGTGCAGCAGCAGCATGGCCACCGGCTTGCCCACAATGTCGCTGCGCCCCACCACTACCGCCCGTTTCCCCGCGATGGGGATCCGATATCGCTTCAGCAGTTCGATAATTCCCGCGGGAGTGCAGGCGCGCGGCCCGGGCAATCCGGCCACCAGGTTGCCGACGTTGCACGGGTGGAAGCCATCGACATCTTTCTGCGGCGCCACGGCCAGCAGGATCCGCTTGGTATCCACCTGCTTGGGCAAGGGAAGCTGCACCAGGATGCCGTCGATATCGGGGCGCGCGTTGAGTTGCTCGACGTGGCCAGCAATTCGTCCGGTGGAGATGGAGTCGGGCGGCGTGATCGATTCGGAAAATATTCCCAGATCCTGGCAGGCTTTGATTTTATTGCGGACGTAAATTTCCGAGGCCGGATTATGCCCCACCAGCACCACCGCCAGTCCCGGCGGACGGCCCTTGGCGGCCACTGCCGCGACCCGCGGTTTTAATTCGTTTTTGATTTCGTCGCGAACGCGATTTCCGTCCAGAATTTGCGGCATTCAATTCAACGGTACCGCAGTGCGCGCGCCTTTTGGCTTCTACCGTTCGCGGCGGGTGCGGGGACGGAGTTCCAATACGGCCTGCGCAGCTTCCAAGCATGAAAGAACAACTTTGGCTCAGAACTACTTCTGACCGGCAAGAACTGCGGACAGCTCAGACACGATCCGTTTGTTGCCCTTCTCTTCGGCCATTGCTCTCAGCTCCAAGGCTGACCTAATTGGAAGGTTCGTCAGAAGAAATCGTGGGTGGATTCCGGCTCGGGCAGCTTGCCAAGTGAGTGATAGAGCGCGAGTTCGAGGCAGCGGAAGGTGCGAAAGCCGTAGGATTTTCTCATGGTGACTTTGGCCTTGTTGTTCAGGCCCTCGACGACGCCGCTGGAAAGCAGCTTCTGAGCGCGGAAATAGTTGAGGATCAGTTCGCGGTGCTCGCGCAGGGAGCGGGCGATCTTCTTCATGGGCTCGATGCGGGAGCGCATCACCTGGCGGCACCATTCGTCGAGGAACTTGCCGGCCCAGGCGGGCGAGTTGTAATCCCAGAGTTGCTGAAAGGCTTCCTTGAGAAGGTAGGCGCGGACGGTCTTCAGGTTGTAGCGGAGCAGATCGCGCAGCCGGAAGCGCTGTTCCGTCTTCAGATTCTCTTCGCGTTTGAGCAGCAGCCAGCGGGACTTCTTCAGCACGGGGTCGCGGCCTTCGCTGGCCATGCGGCGCGATTCTCCGGCGCGGACTTCATCGAGCGCCTTGTTCATTTTCGCCACGATGTGGAAGCGGTCGAGGATATGGAGGGCCTCGGAGCACTTCTCGCGGATGACCTTCAGATAGGGCTCCCACATGTCGGAGCAGACGAAGACGATCTTCGAAGCCAGTTCGTCGCCGATGACGGTGAAGAATCCCTGAAAGGATTCGATGGTTCTTTCCTTGCCGACCCAGAGCAGGCGCGTGACGCCGAGATCGATCTGGTAAACCAGCGTCAGGTACTTGTGGCCTTTGGCGTACTGGATTTCATCGACTCCGATGGCGTCGATCTGGCCGAGCATGCGGTGCTCCAGCCCGAAGGTGACGACATGTTCGACGGCGTCGAAAACCTTTTCCCATGAAGTGCGGAACGCCTCGGCGGTTTCCTTCCAGGAAAGCCGGCGCGCCCAGCGGGCCAGAAACAGCATGTAGGCTTTGGTCAGGGTGCGCTTGCCGTCGCCCCAGGGAACTTCTTCGACGACGACCGCCTGGCAGCGGCGGCAATCGACGCGCCGCATGGAGTAAAGCAGAAAAACCAGAAATCCCCAGAAAGGAATGAACTCGAAACGCCGCTCGGCGAGTTGATCGTATCCGGGGGCGGGCTGATGGCAGCGCGAACAAACCGCCGCCGAACCCTTGCGCGGACGCACGGCGATCTCAATGCTCTTGTGATCGGAACTGAAGCGGGCCTGCTGGTAAACGAATCCCGGAAAGCGGTGGCAGCGGTTTAGAATCGTGATGAGCTGCAGCATGAAGTGGAAGATCGCGAAGGCGAGAACTACCAAAATAAACCGCGCGACCACCGCGCCACGTCACGACCTTGAACATTACTGCCGGGATCTGAACGGCTGGCCACGCTCGTGGATGGGGCTGGAAAAAGATCTGCCGCCGGGCGAACAGCTGGTGGCCCTGTTCCGCCCCTTCCTCGAACATCTGGCAGCGTCGGATCTGTCGCCGAAGACGATCCAGAAACACGTCGATAACATGTGGGCACTGGGCGGGGAGTTCATCCGCGACCTCCACAACGATCCTTCTCTGAGAAAGAGGCCAGTGGAGCAGATTCTCCTGCAGAATGATCGAGTACGGCGGGCCCACTCCTCTATCACGGCGGCGAAGATCAGCAGAGATCATTCGATTCCACCTGCCGGAAGTTCCGCCGGTTCCTCACCGAGACGGCTCGCTGATGCTCGCCGTCACCCACAAATTCCCCCGACGAGGCAATTGGAAGGCCGAGCAAAAGACCATGTAGACCCGGTGGCTCTGAGTCACTCAATCGAGCCAAACATTCGGCGGACCATCTGCTGGGTTCGAACCGTATGATTAGATGAAGTAGTTCGGCGCTTGCCTCCCCGTGGTCTCCAATCAGTTTTACAACATCCGCCGGGTTCACGAACTGATCCAACCAACCATCTTCAGGTGTCGTGCGACCCAAGGTGAGGGCCCACAGCAGTCGAACGACTTGAGCGCCAGCAAGCGGGTTGCGATACACTACACTTGCCAATGCCCGTGGGTCGAGTCTGTCCAATAGCTTGCCCAGGATCGGGGCGGTCAACGGCTTAGCACCTGCCTCACGGAAGAATTCAATTACCTCTACCGCCGCTCCAGGTCTTTCTATTATCAACTCATGGAGATAATCTGTACTGAGTAAGGGTTCAAGCGCCCTGCGTACGAGCGATCCAGAGCGCTTCCATCTCCCTCTTCTCATGGTGCGAACCAAACGGATACCGACGGCGGGCTCGCTTCGAATTATTGCCATCCAATCCTGCCCGCGGAGGAGATTCATCAGCTGAGCAGCCGCCTCATCAAGGTGCCGTTCAGAACCGTATTCGCCCAACAGTAACAGCATTCCCGCCAAATGGCCAGGTGAACGGCTCTTCTCCGGCTTTCTTCTCGGAGCAATCCGTCAATCAGCTCAACGTCGAACCTCTCACGCCAGGCGCTTGCTGCTGTTCTTTCCATAAGGTCCATTAACTCTAGCGCAACGTCCGGCGCAGTCTCCATCAATTCCATGACTTGGCGCGGGTGCAGCCATCGATCTATCAATTCGTGCTGAATACCCAGCCGTCGACGCGGCGCGTTGAATGGGAGACCCTGCTCGACAAGAGCCTTCAGAAAATAGACACCGACGCTCGGAAGTCATCAAGCAACTGGGCAAGGTCCCTGGGGTTGACAGCACGTTCTAAGAAGTCCCATCGGGTCGATCCCAACCCGTGTGGCCAAAGAGCACCCAACACCGTAAGGACCTCCTCGGATCTCCCGCTTTCTGCAGACCGTCCTAAGATCTCGCCAATGGCTTCAGTCACCTCGGGCTCCCGGTGAAAACCGCCTCTTCCTGGCGAGTCGTACCAAGAAACTAGGCGCTTTGTGGCCAACTGAAGGCGAAGATCGATGTCCTCTGTCTCTAAGCTCCTTTGAATTAGCTGAAGGCGCTTCGGATCAGGCCGACTGGCATTGTAATCTGAGACGCCAGCAAGAGCGGTCATAACGCCATCCGCGAGGGTCGCGCTTACGTTGTAAACCATTTCAAGCCGACCGCTGCTGGTGGGCGTTCTAAACGTCTCTCTGGGCGTGACCGTAATAACGCCGGCGTTTCGCTCTGCACTGAGAATAGCAGTGAGGCCATTTAGGTTGTCGAGCGAAAACCACGAACGCCAAACGTGTGTGAGTTGGTCCCATGGTCGGATCCGTCCTCGTGAGTGTCAATCTGAGCTTCTACAAACTTGTACCCTTCGGAAGAAAGGATCGCTCCAGCGTTATGAGATTCATGCTGTAGATCGCTAGATGACCCAGCATAGGATGTTTGGCGAACGGAGTACTTTCGGTTCCAAGAGGGGACTTCACTATCCCGTGCATTATGGTCGGCCATCTTGGCGACATAGGATCCTAACTAGCTTCCGACATCCAGAATTATTTGTCCAGCCCAGGAATTTGTCCGCCTTCCTTTTCTGTTGCTTTAAGGACTGCGAGCCACCCACTCCCGTAGCATCTCGAGGACCACAGGCCTCGAGAATAAAGGTGTATAGATCAAACACGCAAACCACTCCTTCGAAAAGCCGTCTGGTCGTTCAAGCTTGCTTTGGAGGTCTGCCTAGGCTTTCAGAGTGTTCAAGCACATACAACGCCTGGGTCTCCGAGAGGGCTTGTCGACAATAAAGTCCGCAGTCAGAAACTCTCCAAATGTATTGTGCAGAAATTCAAATGCAAAAGCTTCTGTCGTGGCAGCTCCTCCCTTCTGAATAGCTTTGGACTTATGAACGAAGAAAAAACTTCCCAACAGCATCTCCGCCTCAGAGAGGGCTTGGCCGACTTCCACTGGCTTCTTAAGTTCGAGATCAAAGAAGTGTAGATCGGAGTTCAGTTCTGTTGACAGGGTGTGAACCTGCCTGCGATTGTACATGCCTAGAGCTGCAACGGCGAGGCGTTTCATATCGCGGTCTATTCTTTCTAGTTGGTTCTTTTCGTCAAGATCCTCAAATTTCTTCACTTTTCGAAGTTCACGTCGCACAAACCGCTTCAAAAGGCTCTCATAGAGCACTGTGCGATCAATACCTCGGTTGTCACGCAGTTGGTTTTTGTCGGAGTCGTAGAGAGCAAGCATCAGGAGAAGGAGCGGTTGTTCGGCGAGAGCTAGGGCATTTCTCGAATCCCTCCAAGTTCTTATTCTCGGCAACTCAAAAGGCTGAATTTTGGCCGCAGTGAAGTATGCCGCATTCGCGTCGTTCCAGACCGAGATCCATCTATCCCTCTGATTCTTGTTGAATTCGGCCAGCCTTATTACCGTTGCACCTTCTGGACATGGTTGCCTTATCGATTAAGGTGAGGCGACTCGTGACAATCACCCTAACTGGACGCATATGTTCGGCTTCGCCCTTCTTGAAAATTTGCCTCGTCGGGGGAATTTGTGGGTGACAGCGAGCCTCAGCGAGCCGTCTTGTTAAGGAACTGGTCGAACTTGCGGCAAGTGGAATTGAAGGATCTCTGCTGATCTTTCCCGCCGTGATAGAGGAGGGGCCCGCCGTACTCGATCGTCTGGCGAAGAGCCAACTCCACTGGCTTCTTTCTCAGAGAAGAATCGCTGTGGAGATCGCGGATGAACTCCCCGTCCAGTGCCCACATGTTATCGACATGTTTCTGGATCGTCTTCGGCGACAGATCTGACTTGTCAGGTGTTCGAGGAAAGGCCGGAACAGGGCCAGCAACTGTTCGCCGGGCGGCACGTCCTTTTCCAGCCCCATCCACGAGCGTGGCCAGCCGTTCAGATCCCGGCAATAGTGTTCAAGGTCGTGACGCGCCGCGGTGGTCGTCCGGGTCATTTTGGTAGTTCTCGCTTTCACGATCTTCCACTTCATGCTTCAGCTCATCACGATTCTAAACCGCTGTCACCGCTTTCCGGGATTCGTTTACCAGCAGGCCGGTTTCAGCTCCGATCATAAGAGTATTGAGATTGCGGTGCGTCCGCGCAAAGGTTCGGCGGCGGTTTGTTCGCGCTGCCATCAGTCGGCCCCCGGATACGATCAGCTCCCCGAACGCCGTTTCGAGTTCATTCCCTTTTGGGGCTTTCTGGTTTTTCTGCTTTATTCCATGCGGCGCGTCGATTGCCGACGTTGTGAGGCAGTCGTCGTCGCTAGGAAGTGCCCTGGGGCGATGGCAAGCGTACCTTGACCAATGCCTATGTTGCCGTTTCTGGCCCGCTGGGCGCGCCGCCTTTCGTGGAAGGAAACGGCCGAAGCATACCTGACTTCATGGGAAAAGGTTTTTGACGCCGTCGAACATGTAGTCACCTTTGGACTGGCGCATCGCACTCTCGGCCAGATCGACGCCATCGGAGTCGATGTAAATCCACTTGGGTGTGGCTACTTTAGAACGACGGCTAAGTGTACGGAAAACCAATGAGTTATGGTCATTTGGCCTAGTTGCGGCGATGGCTTAGACCGGGGATATGAGAATAACCCCGGTTTTTGTTTCAATCCCGGCGTTTGGATTCGGCCAGTTTGGCCTGGTGATGCAGGATGGTTTTCGAGAGTTTGTCGAGGCGGTTCAGTAGGGTTTTCAACTTGCGGTATTGCAGAGCCGCCTTCCGGTACAGCGGAGCGGCTTCTGGTGAGAGTTTGACGTTGACCGTTTTGCCGTTGGCCTTGTAGGTAAGCTCGAAGTAGGGGCCGTGACGTTTGGTCGCGTCGGAGGCACAGGCGCACCGAGCTTTGCCACACTTCATCATCCGCTTCAGAACTGTACCTTTGCAGAAACAGTCGATCTGTTCGAGACCCCGCCTGAGTTCCAGGAATCGTTGCGTGTGCCGTTCCAAGGCGGCATTCTGCGGAACGGAGTGACTTCCGCTTTTGGAAACAAAAACACGTGACATTGTTCTTACGGTGATATTACCGTAAGAATATGGCAACTGCAACCTCTTTCTCTGCTGACGCTACACCTGCGTTGATTGAGTTCTCTCTGCTGGAGTCATGGTTGGCATCCTCCGGCGCGCTCCAACTCCCGCTCCACCAGATCGAGTCTCAGCAACATGCCAGAGGCCGCGAGGTCCAACGCCTGCTCCTCCAAGCCCACTTGCAGCAGCGCGGCAATGGAGATGTGGGGCCTGCTTTGCAACTGGAACTGCCAGACGGTGAGGTGCTCTATTCTCACCGCCGTCTCAGCGACCGATCCCTAACCACCGTCTTTGGAACCGTGGAACTCGTCCGTATGGGCTACTCCCGGCCTGGCGCGCCGAGCATCTTTCCGCTCGATAAAGCGCTGGCCTTGCCGGAGCGATCCTTCTCCTACGAACTCCAGCGCCGTTTGGTCAAGGCCGCCGTGCAGAACCCGTTCTTGGAATCGGTCCAGACCATCGCCGAGTTGACCGGCGTTTCCGTCTCCAAACGCAGCTTGGAAGAGATCGTGCCGGATGCAGCGCGAGATTTCGACGCCTTCTACCAACAGCGCTCTGTGTCTACCGCCGCCGGCGCGATCCTGGTGGCCGCCGTTGACTGCAAGGGCATTCCCATGGTCAAGCCTGGCGGCGCACAACCCAAAGCCCGGCTGACCAAAGGGCAGAAGGCTAACAAAAAACGCATGGCCACGGTCGCTACCGTTTTCACTCGTGGGCCTTGGGTACGGACACCGCAACAAGTCATCGAAAGCCTTTTCCCCACTTCCCGCCCAGCATTCGGTGGAACTCCTCCTCCCCCACGTCCGGAGAACAAGCGGGTGTGGGCAAGTTTGCTCAAGGGTAAGACCGCCGTGATCCAGGAGGTAGCCGAAGAGATGGACCGTCGCGATCCCTCGCGATCCATGACCCGTTTGGCCTTGACCGATGGGGAACGTGCGCTCCAGATTCGAGTCGACCAGAAACTCAACGTCACCTTGATCCTGGATCTGATCCACGTGCTGGAGAAACTCTGGAAGGCCGCCTATTGCTTCCATACAGAGGGAAGCCTGGAAGCCGACCTTTGGGTCATCGATCGAACCCTACGCATTCTCTTCGGCGAGGTTGGCCAGGTCGTCAAGGGCATCCGCCAAAGCGTCACCAAGCGCGGCCTGTCCGGTCCCAAACGCAAAACCCTGAACGCAGTCGCCAACTACCTCTACCGCAACCGCGCCCGCATGCGGTACCACGAATACCTCGCCAACGGCTGGCCGATTGCCAGCGGCCCGGTCGAAGGCGCCTGCAAGAACCTCATCAAAGATCGCATGGAACGATCCGGCATGCGGTGGACCGAGCAAATGGCTGAAGCACTCGTCCAACTCCGGGCCATCTATCTGTCAGGGGATTTTGATCGCTACTGGGAATTCCACATCGAACAGGACCAGCGACGCCTATACCCCGCCTGGACCGTCGTTCCAAAGTAGCCACACCCAAATCCAATACGCCAAAGGCCACAAGTACCTGACGCTGGTTTACCAGATCGACCTCGACGTTACGCGCCTGCTCTGGGTCGGAAAAGAAAGAACGATCGAATCCTTTCAGGGATTCTTCACCATGATCGGTGACGAAGTGGCCTCGAAGATCGTCTTCGTCTGTTCCGATATGTGGGAGCCCTATTTGAAGGTCATCCGCGAGAAGTGCTCCGAGGCTCTCCATATCCTCGATCGTTTCCATATCGTGGCGAAGATGAACAAGGCTCTCGATGAGGTCCGCGCCGGAGAATCGCGCCGCATGGCCATGGAAGGCCGGACACCCGTCCTGAAGAAGTCACGCTGGCTACTGCTCAAACGCGAAGAGAATCTGAAGACGGAACAGCGCTTCCGGCTACGCGACCTCCTCCGCTACAACCTGAGGACTGTCCGCGCCTATCTTCTTAAGGAAGCCTTTCAGCAACTCTGGGACTACAACTCCGCCACCTGGGCTGGAAAGTTCCTCGACGAATGGTGCCGTCAGGTGATGCGCTCCCGCATCGAGCCGATGAAGAAAATCGCCCGCTCACTGCGCGAGCACCGCGAACTGATCCTCAACTATTTCCGCGCTCAGAAGCTGCTTTCCAGCGGCGTCGTCGAGGGTCTGAACAACAAAGCCAAAGTCACTATGAGAAAATCCTACGGGTTTCGCACGTTCCGTTGCCTCGAACTCGCGCTCTATCACTCACTTGGCAAATTGCCCGAGCCCGAATCAACCCACGAGTTTTTCTGACGAACCGAAAATTTCGAACCTGGTTAAGGTAAGCCGAGTACACTTTACCACTGATCTGGAGCAGCTCGTCATAACCATCAAGTATGATCACGGGCGGCCTGTCTTTTAACTCGGCGCTCAAGCGAGCCCAGGAGTCTATGCGCTCTTTTGTAGCCTCGGCGACGCAGTGTTCAACCTGGTTGGCAATTGGAAGGTCGGAATCAACCTCGCGCAACGGCACTCGAAGAGGAGTGAACTGGTCCGAGAGGAGCGTGGCGGAAAGGACCTGCGTTAGTAAGGATTTTCCGCTGCCGGGATGTCCGAGAATCACCAATGGCGTCTCCAAACTGAATGGCGAGCTAAGGTAGCTCAGTATAAAGACACCGAGATCGTGCTGGATAGGAGCGTCTTCCCAAGTATCTTCGCTCTCCAATCGCCTCGTCTTGGTCGTTTGTCGGATCACTCGGTATGACTGGGGAACGAACGCGTCGCGAATACGTGGGAAAGAGAGCCTCGGCCCTTCCTCGCGCTCGTCAGGCTTATCATCGATTATCGGGTCGTCGATTCTCGCCTGATAGTACCGACGAAGACCCTCTACGACTTCAGTTGCCCTTGCCGCGGCAATGGATTTGGGGATGGCCAGCACGGCCTCATGCAGATTGGCAAAGCCGACGTCGATCACGGCTGCGGCTTTCTGGCGTTGCGCGATGACATCCTGAACTGAGTTCGATAAAGTTTTAATGAACTCCGTTGTTTCGGCGTGTTTTTGAAAGTTCGCCCAGATTCCAAAATCAGGGTATTTTGCAGCGAGCTCAAAATATTGGGCTTCAAAGCATTTCAGTGCGACTCCCGGCAACTTTTTGAGTGCCTCCAAAGCAGTGGATTTTTCCGGATCTTTCAAATCATCCCAAACGGCCAAAGCCTCGAAGAACTCAAGAAGACGTTCTGTCATGTGGTTATAAAGGTCATTCAGGCGATACTTCTGATCTGCAAACGTTTCTACAGGATGGGGCAAGGATATCGATACTGGATGGGACGGAGCCGACCTCCCGCCTCCCCTGATCCGTGGCTGCGGCTTCTTAGCCTCCAACTCTCGGATGGCTTTTTCTGAGATGCGACGCTTCTCTTCAGGCAGCAACTGCAGTCCGTTGCGAAGTGCGCTTGGGATTTCGCGATCAAGGGCCTCAAAAAAAGAGGTGAAGCAGATTAAGCCGTAGGCGGTGGCCATCCGCTGTTGGTGGGACAAGAAATCGGTGTCTTTCTTTCCCACAAATTTCTTGAAAACGCTCGTTCCGATCTTTGTTAGTTCGTTCTTGGCCGCTAAAAGGCCTAGCAGGGGGAACGCGTCAGGGCCCAAAGCGAGTGGTGCGCAAATGATTGCCAGACCTAGAATCTTGTCGACCAGATCAATAAGGTCCGGGTCATCTTTCTTGATGAGGTCACACACCTGCTTAAAGCTTAAATCGGTAGTCATACTTTGCTATCCAAGCCGTGAAAAGTTTAACACCATCAGAGAATAGAATTCCAGTTAATTCCGAACCGAGCTATTTAATTCGCCTACGTTGCCTTTGGGTCGTTGTAATGAACCGCGGTACTAATGGTCAAGGCGCCGATTACGGGTCTTCAGACAAGCTGCGACACTACACAACAGGGCAGGAATCCGGAACTGCGCCTACATTCGGAACGACGGAAACCCACTTCTACCGTTCGTGGCGGGTGCGGGGACGGAGTTCCAATACAGCCTGCGCGGAATTCGGGCCTTGCCGGCGCACAGAGACGGGCTCAAAATGTTCGCGCAGGGTTTCGGCGGCCGCTTTGGCTTCTTCGGCCTGCAATTGCGCGTGCAACTCTTCGGCGACTTCGAGGAATTTGCGGTAGCGCGGCTCCCAGATTTTCAGGAACGGGCGCGGATCGAGCCTGCCCTTTACGGCTCCCCGCTGGTACAGGCGTTCTTCAAACGCCTGGCTGACAAGGTTTTTTTCCAGTTTTTCGCGGCAGGCATCTTTCAGAATGCCGGTGAGCCAGAGCAGTTCCTGGTGATCCAGTGAGGCGAGCGGGTTCTTGCAGTCGGACACGGCTCTTGAAATATAGCACGCGTCGGGAATTCCGGTAACACGAATTATGCGGTTCCGCCTGGGACTTCGGCAATTCCATTCACTCCCGCCCGTTTAGCCCGCCGCACAAAAGAGCGATCGAAGGATACGAACGTCGCGCCGGCGGGGCGGCTGGCAAGGTGGAATGCGTCGGCAAAGTCGATTCCGTGCGCTACCAGGGTAAGGGCATCGAAGACAGCGGGGTCGTCTTCCACGGAGACATTGTCGAGAGCGATAAGATGTTCGAATGCAGCCAGAATTGAACTTGCGTCATACCTGTAAGAACTGCGAAGCACCCACTCCGTTTCGAGCAGCACGGTCTTACAGATCCAAACCGGTCCGGCTGCGAACAAGCTCTTCGCCGTCGCATATTGCTCTGGGTCGTCTTTCGTCAGCAGCCGGATAACTACATTAGTATCGACCGAGGTCATGACGCCGCTTTACCTCGCGAGCAATCGCCTTATCCATTTGCGCAAGGGTCTTGGGCTTTCCTTTCCACGAGAGACACCCGGCCACTTGATCCAGTGTTGTTCTGGGCAAGCGACGCGCGGGGCGCAGCAGGATTCCTTCCTTTGTCTCTTCCACCGTGAACTCAGTGCCCGCCGCCCACCGGCGAGACTCCCGGATACTCTTGGGCAACACAACCTGGCCTTTGGTGGAGAGTCGCGTGGTTTCCATCGGTAAGATCCTGGTAAGATTATATCAAATCGAGCGCACCGGCATGGCCACGATGTCGTCGATCTGCATGGCTTCCTTCACCACGAACGGCTCTCCATACTTCACGCCGATCTGGTTGCCGTAGAAGCGGGCAATGGCTCCCAGCCGCTCGCGGATCTCGGCTTCATCGGGAAACAGCGCGGCGCCCTCTTCGGTAGCGCCATATTGCGAAGCGTAGCTGAGCAGCGCCTTCATGCGGCGCTCGAACTGCCCGCTGATATCCACGATGAACGATGGCTTCACGTCGGCATACAGGCTGGCATAGAGGATCTTCTGCGGGCGGTGCGGCTCGCTGTACTCGTCCAGTTTCTTCAGACCGGACAGGAAGCAGGCTTCGAAGCCCAGTTCGCAGCAGCGGTAGTGATCCGGATGGCGCGCCTGCCAGTAGGGCAGAATCACCACGCGGGGCTTGAGTTCGCGAATCTTTACCGCCAGGGTCATACGCGCGCCGATATTGTTTTCCAGGCGCGCATCCGGCATATGCAGATTTCCGCGCCAGGCCAGACGCATCTCTTTGCCGGCAATCTCGGATTCCTCCACGCGCCGCTCCGGAGTGCCGCGCGTCCCCATATCGCCGGCGGTCAGGTCGAGCACGCCGGTCCGATATCCGGCCTCCGCCATGCGGATGAGCGTGCCGCCGCAGGTCTGCTCCACATCGTCGGGATGGGCGGCGATCGCCAGCACGTCCAGGCTCATACGCGCGCCGCCAGTTTCTTCAGAAATTCTTTCATATCCACCTTGTATTTGAATGCCTTCACGCCGTTAATGGCCACCACCGGCACTTCGTCATTGTAGCGGCGCAGCAGTTCCGGATCGCCATCGATGTCGCGCTCTTCGTAGTCGAATGCGGCCCGTCCGCGCGCCTGTTCCAGCACCCGCTTGGCCTCGTCGCACAGGCAGCAGCCCACGCGCGTGTACAGTGTCACCAGCGGTTTCATTTACCAGTTAAGGTCGCGCCGGCGGTAGTAGGGCTGGCGCGTTCCCATTACCTTAATGAGAATAATCCCCGCGATGAATCCGCCCACGTGCGCGAAAAAGGCCGTGCCTCCGCCCTGCGCATACTGTGCCGAAGCGATGCTGCCGACGCCGCTGAAGAGCTGGATGACGAACCAGTAGATCAGCATCACCCACGCGGGAATATCCGTGAAGAAAAAGAAAAACACCAGCATCACCAGGCTCTGAATCTGCGCCCGCGGAAACTTGATCAGGTATGCGCCCATCACGCCTGCAATGGCGCCGCTGGCCCCCACCATGGGGACGCGCGAAAAAGGATTCAGAAAAGTCTGGGAGAGGGCCGCCGCGATACCGCACAGCAGATAGAACACCAGGAATTTCTCGTGCCCCAGAATATCTTCGATATTGTCCCCGAAAATCCACAGGAACCACATATTTCCGAGCACGTGCAGCCACCCGGCATGCAGAAACATGGAACTGAAGATGGCGGATACGTGGAAGTGATCCGGCACCAGGCCGTACGCGCCGATGAACGCGTTGCGCGTGTAGGGGTCCAGCGAGTACTCGAACAGAAAGATCAGGATGTTCACCACGATGATCAGCACCGTGACGACCGGTTTGGAGTAGCTCGGCTGTGTATCGCGTATCGGGAACATTTAAATGTTGGATGTTGCGGGACCGGCCGTTGGATTCGCGCGTGCGGCGAATTCCGGATGGGCCCGCCGTTCCGCTCGCGCCATCAGCAGGCGAATCTCCTCCAGGCCGCGAATGCCGCCGCGAGCCCCGAGCGCGGTGCAGTTGAGCGCCGCCATCGCATTGGAAAACTCCAGAACCTGGCGCATCGGCATGCCTTGCAAAACAGCATAGCAGAAGGCCCCGTGGAAGACGTCGCCGGCGCCCGTGGTATCGATGCAGTTCACCACGAAGGCGGGTGCGTAGAGGAATTCCCCGTTCATGCGCGCCAGCGACCCGTGCGCCCCCAGCGTCATAGCCGCCACCTTCATGCCGTACTCGTTCTGAAGCGTTTCCAAAGCCTGGAACGGATCGCGATTCCCCGTCCAGGCGGCCGGAAATTCGGAGCTGGCCACCAGGTAGTCCACGTTCGGCAGAACCTTGTCGAAGCCGTGGTAGATGGTATCGACGTCTACCGTTACCGGAATTCCGTGGCGGCGGGCCACGGCCGCCGCGTGCGCCACCGCCGGCGTATCGTGACCATCGATGTGCAACATGCGCGCGCCGGAGATCTGATCTTCGCTGATCTGCTCCGGGTCGATGCGCAGGCAATCGTCGCGCCGCCACAACACCGTGCGCTCGCCGGTGGACCGGTCGATAATGATGTACGCGGACTGGTTGGCGCACCCCTTCCGAAGCTGCACGTGATCCAGGTTGATGCCGGTGCCCTGGAGACTCTCCATCTGCACGCGCCCGCGTTCGTCATCGCCCACGGCGCCGATGTATTTCACCCGCAGTCCCAGCCGCGCGCAGGCCACCATGGCGCTGGCCACCTGTCCGCCGGGACTCACAATCTCCGCTTCAAACGGAACCTTGCCCGCATATTGCGGAAAGTGAGGAACAATCAGCAGGGTATCGGTGGCGTTCAGCCCGACCCCCACCAGATCGAATTCAGACATGAAGGAATATTGTAAGCGCCTTACGCCACCAGCGCCTTGGTCATGCGGATCACCGGCAGCTTTTCGCCATTCGAAAGCGGCACGCCGAATTCCTCCTGTGGCAGGAAACCGTGGACGCTGTAGAGCGGGACTCCCGCCAGCGTGGAGGTGAGTTCCACGCGGGTGAAACCGGCCGCCGCCGCCGCCCGTTCGCAGGCTCGGAGAATGCTGCTGCCGATGCCCCGGCGCGTCCACGCGGGATGAATAAAGAAGGCGCGGATTTTGGCCGCGTCCACCGCGGGATCCAGAAAGGAATCGTCCTTGGCGGGAGAGTAGTCGCCTCCGAATGGCGTTTTGCGCCGGCTCCATCCGCCGCATCCCACAATCGCCGCATCCACCGTTGCCGCGAAATACGTGCCGTCGGCGATCATCCTGCGGTCCACGCCGAATACCGAGCCGAGCGCGGCCACCCTCTGCTCGCGCGTGTACTCGGGCTGCAGCACCATCACCGATTCGGTAATCAGCGCCTCCAGGGCGGGAATATCGTCCAGGGTCGCTGTCCGCAGGGAAACCATAAGCGATAATATGGCACACCTTTATACTGAGGGAGTGCGCGCCCTCACGCTCCTTCTGGCCGCTTCCGCGGCATGGGCCGGACCCTTCTGGGTCCGCGTGGCCGATTCCGAAACCGGCCGCGGCGTTCCGCTGGTGCAGCTCAGTACGCCGCGGGATGCCATCCGTTTCTGGACCGACAGCGCGGGCGTGGCCGCCATCGACGACGATGCCTTGAACGGCCACGATGTCGTGTTCACTATCAGGAGCCACGGATACGAATTCGACGAACGGATGATGGGCGAGACCGGCTGTAAGGCTGCACGTCGAGCCGGGCGCTCATGCCGAGTTGAAGATCCGCCGCACCAACATCGCCGAAAGGCTGTACCGCGTCACCGGCGCCGGGATTTACCGCGACAGCCTGCTGGCCGGTCTGCCCGTGCCGATCGCGCATCCTTTACTGGATGGCGGCGTCACCGGGCAGGACACCAACATCTCCGTGCCGTACCAGGGCAAGCTGTTCTGGTGTTACGGCGACACCTTCGGGCTGGCCGCGGCCATTTTTTCGGTATCCTGCGCCACGTCAGAATTGCCCGGCAAGGGCGGGCTCGATCCGGATACCGGAATCGACCTCACCTATTTTGTGGACCAGAAGGGATTCAGCCGCGTGATGTTGCCGCTTCCCCGCCCCGGACTGGTGTGGATCGAAGGCCTCTTCACCGTGAAAGACGATAGCGGCCGCGAGCGCCTCGTGGCCACCTACACGCGCCAACCGGGTGTCGCGCCGCCCACTGAGCGCGGAATCGCTGTTTTTGACGATACGGCGGGCCGCTTTGAAGTACTGGCGCAACTGCCCTTGAGGCGTGGACACAAGTCTTCGCACCCGTTCCGCGTCACCGAAAACGGCGTTTCCTGGTGGTACCTCTTCCCGCACCAGCGCGTCCGCGACGACTGGAAGGCGCTCAGCGATCCGCGGAGCTACGAATCCTACACGCCGCTGGAACCGGGCGCGAAATTCGACGCCGCCCATCCGCGCCTGGAACATCGGCCCGATGGCTCGCTGCTGTGGGCGTGGAAGCCGGACACGGACCGCATCGAGGCTTCCGAGGAGCGGAGACTGATTGCCCGGGGGCTCATGCCCAAAGAGGACGCCATGTTCGCGCTGCGCGATGCCGCGACCGGCGCGGAGACCGGAGCCACCCCCAGTTGCGTCACCTGGAACGAATACCGCAAAAAATGGATCCTGCTGGCGGAACATACAGGCTCGGTGTATTATGCCGAGGCCGATACGCCGGTTGGCCCCTGGCCCCGCGCGGTGAGGATCGTCAGCCATAACGATTACAACTTCTATAACGTGGTCCAACATCCGTTTTTCGATCGCGACGGCGGGCGCATCATCTATTTTGAAGGCACCTACACCACCTCCTTCAGCCCCGCCAAAGAACAGACTCCGCGCTACGACTACAACCAGATCCTGTACCGTCTCCGTTTGGACGATCCCCGCCTGGCGCCGGCGCGATCAGCCCCTTGACATCCGTTTTTTCTAATGCTAATTTTCTAGCATGATGCTAAAGGACCAGCAGGAGCGCCGCCAGTGAGCCTCTCCACGGGACTCAGCCGGCGCGAGCGGCAAATCATGGACATTCTCTACCAGCGGGGAAAAGCCGCGGCGGCGGAAGTCCGCGAGGCCATGCCGGACGCTCCTAGCTATTCCGCTGTGCGGGCAATGCTGCGCGTGCTGGAAGACAAGGGCCACGTGAAGCACCAGGCCGAAGGCCTGAAATATGTGTACGTGCCCACGGTGGCGCGCGATAAGGCCAAACGGTCGGCCGTCAAGCATCTGCTGGATACGTTTTTCAAAGAGTCGCCGGAACAGGTGGTGGCGGCGCTGCTGGACGTTTCCTCCACGCGGCTGACGCGCGAGGAACTGGACCGGATGTCGGAAATGATCGAGAAGGCCAAGAGGGAGGGCAAGTAAATGTCCTGGACCGAATCGGCGCTGTTCGCCATGTTCGTCAATACCGCCCTGAAGAGCACCCTGGTGCTCGGGGTGGCCTGGCTGGTCACGCTGCTGCTGCGACGCCGGAGTGCCGCGGCGCGCCACCTGGTGTGGACCGGGGCTGCCGCCGCCATCGTCGCGCTACCCCTGCTGGCCTTAGCGTTGCCGGCGATGCACCTGCCGGTCTTTCTGGCGCCGGTCCGGACGGGACTCCTGTTTCAAACCACGGTAACGGCATCGGGGGCCGGCGGTGCGGCCTCGGCAGCAGCGCTGGCGACCAAGGCCGCGCCTGCCGTGCCGGCTCCCTGGCGTCCCGACTGGATGCTTTACCTGATGCTGGCGTGGGCCGCGGGCGCGGCCTTGGGCCTGCTGCAGATGGTGTTGGCCGCTGCCGCGGTGGCGCGCGTTCGCCATTGGTCCGTTCCCTTCGGCGATGCGAATCTGTGCCGCTCCCTGGCCCGTTCGCTGGGCATCCGCCATGCCGTGGATGTGTTGGAAGCCGGCCCGGGCACCATGCCGATGACCTTTGGGCTGCTCCGCAGCGCCGTGCTGATGCCCGCCGATGCCGCCCACTGGAGCGAGGAACGCCGCCGCGTGGTGCTGCTGCATGAGCTTGCGCACGTGCGCCGCGGGGACACGGCCAGCCACCTGCTGGCACGCATCGCCCTTTCGCTCTCCTGGTGGAATCCGCTGGCCTGGACCGCGTGGCGCGAATTCCTCAAAGAGCGCGAACGCGCCACAGACGACCTGGTCCTGCAAGCCGGCGCCCGCGCTTCCGATTACGCCGGCCACCTGCTGGAAGTGGCTCGCACGATGGTGGATGCGCCCGCCATGGGATGGGCCGCTATCGCCATGGCGCGTCCATCGCAACTGGAAGGCCGTCTGCTCGCCATCCTGGATCCGGGAGTCAATCGCAAATCGCCGCGCCGCGCCACCGCCGGCCTGGCCGCGCTACTGGCCGTCGCCGTCGCTGTGCCGCTGGCCGCCGTGCAATCGCAGGACAGCGTGACGCAGCAGGTGGCGCCGGATGTGGACGCCACCATCCGCGCCGCCATTTCGCAGAAGAACCATCAGATGCTGGAAAACGCCGCCGCGGCGTTCGAAAATCTGCGGCAGTACGATACGGCGCAAAAGCTGCTCGAATCCGCCGTGGCGATCCGCGGGGATGTTTCGGGACAGCAGAGCGCGGAGTACGGTATCGGCCTGATCAAACTGGGGGAGTTGGAACAACGCCGCAACAACGACAAATCGGCCGAGGACTTCTTCCAACGGGCCGCGCAGATTCTGGGCAACCGTCCGGAGGCGTCCAAGGCGCTGATGTACCTGGGGACCGCCGCCTTCATCCGGAAGGACTACGATAACGCCGTCGGGTACTTCCAACAGATGCAGGCTGTCGACCCGTCGCAGACCGCGACCGCCACCATGTGGATGGCGCTGGTGCGCGAGCGCCAGAAGAATTTCGTGGAAGCGGAATCGCTCTTCCAAAACGCGCTCGCGCTGGAAGATCCGAAGTCTCCCGACGCTGCGACCACCATGGTTCTCTACGCCCAGTTGCTGCGGCAGCAGGGGCGCCTGGATGAGGCCACTACGTGGTACGAGAAAGCGTCCGTCATCCAAAAGCCCGATCACGCCCCCAGGCCCGTTTTTGCACAAACAGCAGTGGGCTCGGGCGTTTACCGCGTCGGCGGCGGCGTCACCTCACCAAAGCTGTTATACAAAACGGAACCCGAATACTCCGAGCTCGCCCGCGCCACGAAATATCAGGGCACCGTGACCCTTTATGTGGAGATCGGGACCGATGGGCTGGCGCACAATATCCAGGTAATCCGCAGCCTGGGAATGGGGCTCGACCAAAAGGCCATCGACGCGGTCAGCCAATGGCAATTCGCGCCCGGAATGAGGGATGGCCAGCCCGTCACGACGGCGGCCGCGATCGAAGTGAACTTCCGGCTGCTGTGAGCTACTTCGGATACACCCGGAAATCGTCAAAGTAGGTGACTGAATCGGCCACGGTCCAGAGGCCAACTTTGCCCGCGCCGGCGAAGGTGTTGTCCTGCCCCTGCAGGATGCGGCGGTGGTTCACATACACCTGGAACCGGTTGCCGCGGACCGATACTTTCAGAATGCTCCATGCATTGGACGGAATATTGTGGGGCACCAGGGCGGAAAGTTGGTGGATCTGCCCGTTTTCCACCTTGTAAATCGCTACATTCTTCTTCAGTGCGTTGGCGCGCACCAGGTAGTAGTTGTTGGCATCGCGGTACCGCCAGATCACGCCGCCAGCCCGGTCTTCCTGTCCCCCAACCGGCTTCATACGGACGCTGACATCGCCATTTCGCACGTTCGCGCCGTCGAAGATGGCCAGCGGGAAGCGGCCGACGTTGGAATCGTGTGAGGTCTGCGCGAGCACGTAAGGCTGGGTGGGTGCGGACTGGTCTTTCAGAACCTGCCACTGCGGCGCGGCGCCATGATCGGTCATCGCCACCGTCCAACCCGGCGGAGCCTTTCCCAGGGGGCAGGTGTCGAAGTTGACCACCGTTCCGCTCGACGCAGTAAGCCCGAAAGCAAACAACACCGTAAGCGTTTTCATACTGCAACACTGCAAGCAGCGTGGCGCATTTTGAGGTGCTACATCCTTGATCCATTTATAACACAGCGACGCCAGGGGTGTATCCTGGAAGCGGGTCCAAGGTACTCATGCGACTGTTACTCGCTCTAATTATGTGCTCTGTTCCACTTGCCGCCAACGACGTGGTTTTTCTGCATGGGCAGGTACGCATGGAAGATGGATCGGCGCCCGGGAAATCGGCCGGCATACTGCTCCGGTGCCAGGGTTCAGACCCCATTCGGCAGACCAATGCCGGGAAAAACGGCAGCTTCTACCTCAAAGTCGAGCGCGACGAATTCAACCATGTGGCGCGCGCCCTTCCCACCAGCACCACCGATGTGGGCGATGCCGGCATGTCCGGAAACTGCTCCATCGCCGCGGACCTGAAGGGTTACGACTCCACCAGCATCGATCTTTCCAGTTTCGTCATTCCCAAGGACCTCACTCTTCCCAAACTGACCCTCAAACCGCATCGCTGATCCGCTGATATAATTCTTCCCATCATGCGGACTCTCCGTTGCCTTCTGCCGCTGGCGGCTGCTCTTCTGCTTTCCGGCCAGGGAAGCGAGCTGGAAATCGTCACCCAGTTGGGCACGAAATTCAATTCGCTTCCAGATGAAGAGGGCGTCGTCGCCGCGGCCGAAAAGAGCCTCGCCGCGGACCCGAAAAATTCCGGCCTGCTGCTCAAACTGGCGCTGGCCCAAGCCTCCGTCTGGCAGGATCGCGAAGCCGTGTCCACGCTAGATCGCGCCATCGCCCTGGCGCCCGCCAACGCCGCGCTTTATACCGAGCGCGGCCATCGTGAACTGCCCTTGCGCGAATTCGGCCGCGCCCGCCAGGACCTGACCCGCGCCGCCGAGCTCGATCCCAAGGACATGGCCGCTTACTATCACCTGGGCCTGGCGCATTATTTCATGGGTAATTTCGCTGCCGCCGCCGATGCATTCCACCACGCCGTGGAAACCGCCCCCAGTGACGACGAACGCATCAACTCCACCAACTGGCTGTACGCCGCCCTGCGCCGCGCCGGAAAAAACGAAGAAGCCGCCAAAGCCCTGCAGCGAATCCCGCCGGAAATGACCTTCAAAGAGCCGCACACGCAGTTCTATTTGAACCTGGTGCGTTTTTTTCAGGGCCGCATGAGCGAGTCGGCCGCCCTACCGCCCGAGCCCCCCGCGGGCAATACCGACCAGGAAACCGAACTGCGCTTCGATACCGTCGCCTACGGAATCGGCAACTGGCATCTTTATAATGGCCACGCCGCCAGAGCGCAGGAGTACTTCCACCGCGTGGCCAAGGGCCACATCTGGATCACCTGGGGCTTCATCGGATCGGAAATGGAACTGGTGCGCGCTCGCTAGTTTTCCGTCGGCGCCTTGTCGATCTTATCGACCACAATCAGGTCCACCTGTCCCTTCTTCTGTTCCAGCTTCAGCCCCAACTGCTCCTGCAAAGCCGCCGGCAACGGTGCCAGGTTTACCTGCTCCTGGCCTTCCCCTTTTGCCATGGGCCCGGGCCCGGGACCATCGTGGGAAAAACTGGCCGCGCCGCCACCCGGGGGCATCATCATTGGTCCGATACGGCTTTCATCCGGCAGAAAATCCAGGTTGAAATCGTACTTGCCGGTCAGTCCGGTCATATCGTTCACCGGCCGGTCCATCTGGTTGGATAGCTGCTCCGAGAGTTTCGCCATGGTCTGCTTGCTGCACTGCATGTGAGTCTTGGGACCGGCTGGGCTGACCATCATCATCATCATGCAGCCCTCCTTCGGTCCGAACCCCGGCGGCAGCTTGATAGTGCCATCGGGACCCACGCTCACCCTGCCGAGCGCCGGAGGCCCATCCGGCGGCTTGGGAGCGCTATCGCTCGGACCTCCCGTGGCCGAAGGCGGCGGATCTTCCGGCGATTCCTTCATTTTCGGGCCGCCTTTCCCCACCACCATGGCATACATCGGCAGTTCCTTGGTCTCGTGGTGCACCACCAGGTGGAAGCGCTCCTTGAGCAGATTCTGCATCATGATCTTTACCTGTTCCTTGGTAGCGCCCTGCGGAATCTTGGCGACCATATCGAACCGCTCCGAATCCAACCACGCCGGCCCCGAAATCTGGTAGCCCTTCACGCCGAAGGCATTGACCAGCATGTTCTTCAAGGACAGGTTGTTGTAAGTCAGATGACCCGGATCGGCGGAACCGGGACCGCCCCGCGATCCCATCATCATGCGGCCCGGTTGCATAGGCGCCGCCGGCTTGATCGACGCCACTTCAAAGGTCAAGTTCTCTTCGGCACTCTGCGCCATCAAGCCGCCAACCGCCGCGGCCGCTACGCACACTCCCAGAATCGCTCTGCGCATCGCTTCCTGCTCCTTACACCCCATAACGCCACTGCTTCCGGGATTGTGACGATTTATCCTGTAAAAAGGTTTGATTAATGTATTAGTTATATAGTACACTATGCCCCAGGAGAAAGGAATGACCCGTCGCCAGTTTCTTTCCTTACCAGCGGCCGCCGCCGCTTCACCGCGCCCCCTCCGCGTTCCGCTCCACGTCATCACCGACGCCGCCGTCCCCTGGAAGCCCCACCAGGCCGAGCCCTTCTGGCGGCACATCTGGCCCCAGACACTCGGCGATTTCGGCCGATGCGGCATTGCCTTCGACACCAGCTACACCAACGCCCGCGTCGAGCGCCCTGCCAATTGCGAACCAATTGTCGAAGGCCTCGAGCGCCGTGCCATCAACCTGCTCCTGACCGGTCGCATTCCCATGCAATGGGACCAGGGCCGCGCCCTCTGCGGCGTGACCTTGCGGTATCGCGGATACCACTTGTGCGTGATCGCGCTCGACCGCGCGCACGGCTCCCAGGTGCCGCTGTTATCCGTCAACACCTGCACCCACGAACTTCTCCACGTGCTTCTGCTCGATGTTTTCGAAGACCGGCCCGACGGACTCGCCGGGCAGGCCCGGGAATTTCGCATCGACTGCTACGCTACACGCATGTGGCTGCTCCACGATGGCGCGGCCATTCGCGGCATGACGCGCAATTATCTCGACCGCCTCAGCCGAACCGGAGGAAATTGACCGAAAGTGCGGAGGTTGGCCTAAAATAGAGCTTCGCAGCCCGGCCATGCCAACGGATCGACCTTCGGAGAACCGCGATTTTTTCTCACGCTGGTCTCGTGTCTCGCTGCGCGCGCAAGGCGTGAGCGTCCTGGTATTTCCGGTAGCCGTTCTCTTCGCCGCGCTGTTCACCATCTACTGGACCGACGCCGACGTGCGCAGCGCCGATAGCGGAATTGCGCGCGCCTATCAGGCACGTGCGGAAATCATGCAGTTGCACAGCTCCCTTTTGGAAGCCGAGACCGCCGAAGCGGGCTACCAGGCCACCAGGCAAGACCGTTTTCGCAACGCTGCCGAGAGGGCCGTGGGGTCCGCCCGTGCCGCTCTCGCCCGCCTGCCCTCCCTGACAGGCGATACGCCTGTAGCCATCGCGGCCGTTATGCGAGTCCGGCAGTTGGTGCAAACCGAACTGGACTTACTCTCACAAGAGAACGCTCCGTCCTCCCCGGCTCCGCCGGACATCGCTCGCGAGATGTCCGTCATGGGAGAACTTCATGCACAACTCGTCCTCCTCAGCAGCGAGCAGGACCACCTGTTTACCAAGGCCCGGTCGGACCGCGATCGCGCCCGCCAGAAACTGTTTCGAACCATCGTCCTGTTCGGTACCCTGGGCCCTCTCGGCGCTCTATTCATACACCTGCTGGTGGCCGGACGCCTGGTGCGGAGAATCCAGCGCGTGGAAGAAAACGCGCGACGCCTCGCCCACGGATTGCCGCTCGAGCCTATTCCCGCGGGCACCGACGAAATCGCCGCGCTGGCCCGCCAGATCGAAGACGCCGCCTATCTCCTGCGAGACCGCGAGGGCGAATTGCGCGGCAGCGAGCGGCGCTATCGCGACCTCTTCAACCAGGCCCCCATCCCCTACGAAGAAACCGACTGCCAGGGCGTCGTAACGCGCTTCAACCAAGCTGTCTGCGCCTTACTCAAATGCACTCCCGACCAGGTGCTGGGCCGTCACGCCTGGGATTTCGTCGCCCCCGATCAACAGCATGAATTCCGCGCCGCCATGCTCGAACGCATCGCCTCAGGTCAGGAGACCGGACCCTTCGAATGCGACTATATGCTGGACGATGGCTCCCGAATCGCCGTCGAAATCCGCGAAAACCTCGTCCATAACGATCAGGGCCAGGTCACAGGAGTCTGCCGCTCTCTTCTCGATGTCACCGAGCGCAATCTGGCCGCCATTACTGCCCGCAAGGTGGAGCAGTACGCCATGGAGCTTCGCATCAAGAACGAACAGTTGGGCCGCGCCCTGGATACCGCCCGCTCCGCCACCGCCGCCAAGAGCCGCTTCCTGGCCAGCATTTCCCACGAGCTACGAACGCCTCTCAACGGCATCATCGGCTTCTCGGAGATGATGTACGACGGCCGCCTGGGCCCGGTAACCGAAGAGCAGCGCGATGTGGTTTCGGACATCCTGGCCAGCGGCCGTCACCTCCTGCAGCTCATCAACGATATTCTCGACCTCTCCAAGGTGGAAGCCGGCCGCATGGAATTCCGTCCCGAGCCGTGCGATCTGGCATCCCTGGTCTCGGAAGTCCGCGATATCGTCCGCCCGCTCGCCGAAAAGAAGAATATTCGGCTCTCCACAGATGTGCCCACCGGCCTTACCGTCGTCATCGATCCCGGCCGCTTCAAGCAGGTGCTCTACAACTATCTCTCCAATGCCGTGAAGTTCACCGGGCGCGACGGCTCGGTTTCGATTCGCCTGGCCCTGGAAGGCGATCGCAGTTTCCGCCTTGATGTCGCCGATACCGGCAGCGGCATCGCGCCTGACGAAATCTCCCGTCTATTCCAGGAATTCGCACAACTTCCCAACAGCCGCAAGGCCGAGCAGGGTACCGGGCTGGGCCTGGCCCTGACGCGCCACATCGTCGAAGCGCAGGGGGGCACCGTCGGTGTCCGCTCGGAACTTGGGCACGGCAGTGTGTTCTCCGCCGTACTACCTATTTCCGCGGCAGGTAAGAACGGAAGCGCCACAGACTAGCCGTGTAAGTTAAAATACAGAGCAATGCCCGGTGAGCCGATACTGATTGTCGACGACACGCCAGTAAACCTGAAACTCACGCGCATTCTATTGGTTAACGAAGGTTATAAGGTATTAACCGCGGCCAGCGCCGAAG
Source organism: uncultured Solibacteraceae bacterium (assembly GCA_963853855.1). GTDB lineage: Bacteria > Acidobacteriota > Terriglobia > Bryobacterales > Bryobacteraceae > Sulfopaludibacter. Next base: position 179,899 of record CAWKYG010000050.1, read on the forward strand.
AGGCTCTCGAACTCCTGCGGAGTTATCACCCGTACCTGGTGCTGGCCGATATTCAGTTACCCGGAATTGACGGGTTGGAGTTTACCCGCCGCGTGAAAAGCGATCCCTCTACCCGGGACATCATGGTGGTCGCTCTCACGGCGTTCGCCATGAAAGGCGATGAACAGAAAGCTGTCGAAGCCGGCTGCGATGGGTATATCACCAAGCCCATCGATACCCGCTCCTTGGGCGCGCGCATTCGCGAATACCTCGCCCGCCGCGCCGAATCGCATCCCGTCACCCAGCCTTCGCCGGCCGACGGCACTCCCGAGCAGGAAAAAATCACTTTGCCCGCGGCCGAATTCCAGGCCCTCCGCCGCCGCTTTCTGGAGGAAGGGCACGAGCGCTCGCGCCAGCTCCTGCTGGATCTGGACGGCCAGTTCAACTCTGCCGACGCCGCGCGCATGGTCCATCAATGGATTGGCACCGGCGGCCTTCTCGGCTACTCCGCCATCAGCCGGCTTGCGCGCGAAGTGGAGGCGGAGATGGTCGAACGGCCGCTCGACAACTCCGAGCTGCGGGAAGCCCTCACCAACCTGGTGCTCGCATTCTCCAGCCCGCGCGAGGCGCGCGACGCTCCCATTCCTGAATCGATCATCCAGAATCTCTCCGGCAAACGCATCGCGATCATCGGTTTTCCCGGTAACGAACGGGAACGGATTTGCGTCGCCCTGGAGCGCGCACTGGCGGTGCCGGTCTTCTTCAATCCTACGGACCCGCCGGACGCTCCGGAAGTGCAGAACTGCCACCTGCTGGTAGTTCACATGCGGCCCGAAACGCTGGATTCCTTCTGGCTCGACCCGGGCACCATGGCGGCGGTCAACCGGCCTATGGTGTTCGTTGGCAATCGCGATCATCTGCTGGAACTCGATGCCGCGGTGCAATCCCTGGCGCGCGAATTTCTCATGGATTCCTGGGGCCCCGAAGAGGCCCTGGTGCGTCTGAGCCTGGCACTTTCCACCCGTGCCGGAACGGCCCAATCCGCCGTCTCGCCTTCCTCCGCGGCGGCTGCGCCTCCTTCCGCCGTCGCCGGCCGCCCGCAGATCCTGATTGCCGATGACGACCCCACCGTGCTGGCCCTGGTCGGTACGGCAATCCAGAATTTCGGCATGGATTGCCGCACGGCGCCGGACGGCCGCGCCGCCATCGCCGCCATTCGGGAAGCGCGCCCCGACGCCGCAGTCCTGGACGTAAATATGCCCGGTATGGACGGCTACGAGGTGCTCGCCGCCATCCGCGGCGAAGACATGCCGATTCGCGTGGTGCTGCTGACCGCGCGCCAGCGGGAAAGCGATGTGCTCCGCGGTTTCACTCTGGGCGCCGACGATTATATCGTGAAGCCGTTCAGCCCCATGGAACTGGTGGCCCGCCTTAAACGGCTGCTCGGGCGATGATCAAAACCGAACTCTCTTTGGTTACTCTGCTCCTTTGCGGCTTCGGCCTGTGGATCCTCGGCACGTTCGTAGTCTGTCTGGTCCGCAGCCTCTCCTGGCAGCAGCAGAACCAGCGGACCAAAGTATTGCAACCGCAAATTCATGCGACGCTCGTCGCCTTCCTCGCGGGCAGCGACAATCAGGACCGCCTGCGCGAGTTCCTCGATGTGAGCCGCGCCGATGTGGGCGCCGTCCTGGTGAGTTTCGAAGGCACCGTGGCCGGAGGCGCCCGTGACCGTCTGTGCGAACTTGCCCTCGAACTCACCCTGGTCCATGACTGGTGCGAAGAGACCCGCTCCCGGAATGCTCTGGTGCGCCGTACGGCCTTCTCCCGTCTATCATTCGTTTGCTCCTACGAACCGTGCCGCCGTCTCGCGGGCGATCTGATGTTCCGCGCACTCGACGACCCCGATGACGAAGTGACCCTCTCTGCCAGCCGCGGCCTTGTCCATTCCAGCAGCCAGGAGGTGGTGGAGCGCGTCTTCGAGCGATCCGTCTCGAAAAATCTCCTGGTGCGTATCATTCTTACCGAAGATCTGCGGCGGCATGCCGTTTCGCTCTGCCAGCGCGCCATACCCCGCGAACTGAAGTCCGGCGATCGGGCGCGCATTCTCAACGTGCTGCATATGGCTACCGCCTGGGAGCGCGCTCTGCCCATGCCGGAAATGGGCGCGCTGTTGAATTCGGACGACCGCGAAGTCCGGCTGCAGGCCCTGCAGTTGGCCTCTCTGGTGGCGGATGCCCCCGAGGTTCGCAAAGGGATTCTGGATGCCCTGGCGGATTCCGATCCGGAAATTGTGGCCTGCGCCGCCTCCACTGCCGCCCTGCGGCACATGGAAGCGGCCCTGCCGGCTCTGGCCCGCTGTCTCCGGGTGGGCGGAGTGGAGGTAGCGCGCGCCGCCGCCGCCGCACTGGCCGCCATCCCCCGCGGCAGCGTGACTTTGCAGGAACTCAGTTCCAGCAGCAATGAAGTCACCGCCCGAGCGGCCAGTGAGGCACTGGCTCGCACGCAGGTGACGGAGTGATCTCTGCCGCGCTGCAGTTGGCCGCCATGGCCCTGTTCGTTTCCGGAGTGGTGAGTTTTGGGCTGCTGCTCAAGGGCTGCTTCGTGTTGCGCCGCCAGGCCCGCCGCAACGCTGCCGATACCGGCACGCTCCTGCTGAAGTCGCCTCAGGCGCCTTCCATGTCGGTAGTGGCAGTGGCGTCCGATTTCTCACCCGAGAACTGCTCGCTGGTCCGCCGCCTGATCGATTTGCACTACTCCAATCACGAAGTGGTGCTGGTCCTGGACGGCCCTTCGCCGCAGGACTTTGAACGTTGGGTTGCCGAGTTCCACCTGGCCGTCACCGCCTGGGGAACCTGGAAGCCGCCGCACCCGGTCCGGCTGACCGTGGTCAGGACGGAAAGTTCCGGCACAGGGGCCGCCTATAGCGCCGGGGTCGCCGCTGCCACCGGTTCCCTGATCGCCTTCTTCGACGCAGCCGGCGAGTTCGGCCCCGAAGCCTTGCTCCGGCTCCTTCCACCCATGCTGCAGGACCCGGAAAGGACTACCGCAGTCTGCGCCGTAGCGCCCCTCCTCGCCTCTGGCAGCCTCATTCAGCGGTTCAGCGCCATCGAATCCGTGCGCGTCTGGCTGGGCCGCTATGCCGCGTTTGCAGGGTGGAATATGCTGGTCCCGGTGCCTGGTTCCTGTCTGCTGATCCGGCGCGATGCCATACAGCGGGCGGGAGGCTTTCCGCCGTCAAAAGGCCGCCATCCGGACTGTGCCGCTCACCTGGAACTGGTCCTGGCTCTGCATGCCAAGGCGCGCGCCGGCGGACCCCCATTCCGCATGGCGCTGGTGCCGGACCCCATCAGCCACGTCCCCGCACCACAATCCGCGAGTCAGTTGCGCCACATCCTGGATCGCGACCAATGCGCCCTGAAGGCCGCCATCCTTGACCGCAAGTCGCTCGGAGCCATTGGATGGGGTTTGCCCGCGCTCCTCTGGGACCGGTTCGCCCGCCCCCTGCTGGAAACCGCTCTTTACCTCGCGACGGCTGCCGGTCTCGTGCTGGGTCTGGTGCCCCTACAGGTGCTCTGGCTGGTGCTGCTTTGCACCGTTGCCACCGGAACGCTGGTTTCCATGGCTGCCGTGATCTTGCGCGAACTTGCCGAATTCCGCGGTGGGGAGCCCCGGCTTCTGGTGAGTCTCTTCTTCGCCGCGATCCCGGAAAACCTGGGCTATCGTCAGTGGCGCAACCTGTGGCTGATTGAAAGCTTCCTGAAAAACAAAACCCGGTGACCGCAGCCACCGGGTTTGGTCAGCTCCGCGAGACTTACTGATTCAAGACAATGCGAGTCTTGGTACCGCCTACGCGGATCTCCGCAATCGTCTTCCCGGTATAACGAATAGCGGTCGTATCGAACTTCTTATCGACACCTTCCACCGTGGCCGGGGCCTCTACCGACGTCTTCCCATTCACCAGGGTGATCTTGGAAGTGTCCACACTGAGGCGATATTCTCCCGGCTTCAATTCCGTGCCGTTGACAACGGCGGACTGGGTCAGGGTAATGCGATAAGAATGAACCGACGGCACGGTCCCGGCAAATGCGGCCGCAAGCGCCAGAATCGCAAACGCCAATACGAATTTCCTAAACATATGATCTCCTAAAAAGAGTTTAGCACCACTTTATCGTGGATGCTAGGGGTTCATGCCTTGTTTTGGCGGAAATCCGCAAGCGGTCAGCTAAACTGTTAGTTCATGACCTTCCGTCACGCCATCTGCAACGAGGCATTCGAGAAGTTTGCTTTTGCGGACGCCTGCCGCGCCATCCGCGCCGCTGGTTACACGGGCATTGAAATCGCGCCGTTTACGCTGGCCGAAAGCCCCACCCAGGTCACACCCGCCCAGCGCGCGGAATTCCGCCGCATCATCGCTGAAGAAGGCCTCGCCTTTGTCGGCCTGCACTGGCTCATGGTCAGCCCCAAGGGATTGCACGTCAGCGGACCGGACGCGGCTCTTCGCCAGCGCAGTTGGGACCATATCCGCCATCTCATCGACCTTTGCGCCGATCTCGGGCCCGCCGGCGTCCTGGTTTTCGGATCGCCCAAACAGCGCTGCACCACCGGCGGATTGACTCGCGAAGAGGCCACGCGCAACTACGTCGACGGCCTCGTCTGCGGTGGCTCCGCACGCCGCCGCCCGCGGCGTCACCGTACTGGTCGAAGCGCTGCCTGTCGATCAGTGCGATGTGGTGCAGACCCTGGAGGAAGCCGTCTCCATCGTCCGCCAGATCGCCAGTCCCGCGGTCCGGACCATGTTTGACGTCCACAATGCCGTCGATGAATCCCTGCCGCACGCCGAACTGGTGGACCGCTATTTCGACCTGATCCGTCACGTCCACGTCAACGAGTTGGACGGCAGCCACTGCGGCGCTGGAAGCTACGACTTCAAGCCGGTTTTCGAAGTCCTGCGCCGGCGCGGATACCAGGGCTGGATCTCGCTGGAAGCCTTCGACTTCGCGGTCGGCGCCGAACGCCTTGCCAACGAATCGCTGCGCCACCTGGAAAAGGAAATCGCTCAACTCTCATGAACAGCCATTACGTTGTCACCGGAGGAGCCGGATTCATCGGCTCGGCCATCGTGCGCAGCCTGTTGCGCGAAGGCGCAGGCAAGGTGCTGGTCATCGATAATCTTCTGACCGGCCGGGAGAGCAATCTGGAGGAAGTGCGAGCGTCTATCGACTTCCAGCGTGCCGACATCTGCAATTACCAGGAGATCGCCCCGCTCCTCGCGGGCGCCTCCGTGGTTTTCCACGAAGCGGCCATCCCCTCCGTTCCCCGCTCCATCGACGATCCGGTGCCTTCGCACCAGGTCAACATCGATGGCACCTTTAATGTGCTGCTCGCCGCCCACGCGGGCGGCGTGGCACGCGTGGTCTATGCCGCGTCCTCTTCCGCCTATGGCGATACGGAAGTACTGCCCAAAGTCGAAAGCATGAACCCCAGCCCAAAATCGCCCTATGCCCTGCAAAAGCTGGTGGGCGAATATTATGCCGGCGTTTTTGCGGGCGTCTACGGGCTGGAAACCGTGTCGCTCCGCTACTTCAATGTCTACGGCCCGCGCCAGGATCCGTCCAGTCCGTATTCGGGCGTGCTGTCGCTATTTATGAAGGCGGTTCTGGAACGGAAATCGCCCACCATCTTCGGCGATGGCGACCAATCCCGCGATTTTACTTACGTCGAGGATGTGGCGGCATTGAATCTGAAAGCGGCCCGCGCGCCCCATGTCTCCGGCAACCTGTACAACGCCGGCAATGGCGGCCGCATCACCCTGAACCAGGCATGGGAACTGCTGCAGCGCATCGAAGGCGTGAGCATCCCGGCGCAGTATGGTCCACCGCGCGCCGGCGATGTGCGCGATTCGCAGGCCGATACCACTGCCGCCATCCGTGATCTGGGCCACAATCCGCAATTCAGTTTTGAAGAAGGCATGCGCCTCACGCTGGACTGGTACCGCAACTCCCGCTGAGGCGGTGGAAACGCTTTCGGCGCCCGGCCTTGGTTCGGATCTTCACTAATCCCGGGCTCGTTTTGACGTTCTGGTACGACGCCGCACGAGTCTTGGATTCAATAATATGAAGATCCTTTGGTAGTCTGAAACTACCATGACCCCAGGCAATCTCGCGATCCCCTCCGTAAGCCGCCAGATCGTTCTCGCGAAGCGCCCGGAGGGAATGCCGAAGGAATCGGATTTCAGTATGGTAGAGGCCCCTTTGCCGCAACTCGGCGCAGGCCAGGTGTTGATCCGTGCACTCTACCTTTCGGTTGACCCCTACGTGCGCGGCCGCTTGACCGGCAACTCCTCATACGTAAAAGGTATCCAGCCCGGCGAAGTAATCACCAGTGGTGTCGTTGGACAGGTGGTCGAATCGGGTGATCCGCGCCTGGCCGCCGGGGATATCGTCGAGGGCATTTTAGGCTGGCAGGAATACGACGTAGCGCAAGCCAAGAATCTGCGCAAGGTGGATCCCGCCGCCGCACCCATCAGTACGGCGCTCTACGTTTTGGGCATGCCGGGCCTGACGGCTTACTTCGGGCTGCTGGAGATTTGCCGGCCGCAGGCGGGAGAAACCGTGGTGGTCTCGGGCGCCGCCGGAGCGGTTGGTTCCCTGGTGGGGCAAATCGCGAGAATCAAGCGATGCCGCGTCATCGGCGTCGCCGGCAGCGACCGGAAGATCCAATACCTGACCGGCGAACTGGGTTTCGATGGTGCATTCAATTATAAAGAATCGTCCGACTACTACGGCAGCCTCAAGGAACTTTGCCCCAACGGCATCGACATTTACTTCGACAACGTCGGGGGCGAAATCACCGACGCCGCGGTGCGCCTGCTCAACACCAGGGCGCGCATCGGGGTGTGCGGTCAGATCTCCCAGTACAATCTGGAGGAGCCGCAGATGGGTCCTCGCTGGCTGGGACAATTGATCGTCAAGCAGGCCCGGGCAGAGGGCTTTCTGGTCACTCAATTCGCCGACCACTATGAAGACGGCTACCGGCAACTGGCCAACTGGCTTCGCCAGAATCGCATCCAGTACCGCGAAGACATCGTCGAAGGCCTGGAGCAGGCGCCGCGCGCTTTCATTGGTATGCTGGAGGGCGCAAACATAGGCAAACGGCTTGTCAAAATCGCCGGCTGATCTGAAATTTGTCTAACGCCTGTTTGCGCCGCCACTGGTGTCTCTGACGCTCGATTGGCCCCTACGGTAACTTGCCAATTCCCTATCGTTGTAGCAATATATTGCTATGGCATATATAGAATCGCCAATGCTGGAGCGGGAGCTCAAGAAGGGAAGCGCCGAACTGCTGATTCTCTCGCTGGTGGAGAAGCGCCAGCGCCACGGGTACGAGATCAGCAAGCTGATCGAAGAGCGCTCCGGCGGGACCCTGCGATTCAACGTGGCATCTCTCTACCCGCTGCTCTACCGGCTGGAAAAGCGCGGCTGGATGGAGGGGCGGTGGGTGGAAAAAGAGGGGCAGAGGCGGCGGCGGTATTACCGGCTGACGGCGCAGGGGCGCCAGGTGCTGGCCTCGCAGCGGCGCGGATGGGACACCTTCGTGGAGGCCATCCGCCGCATCACGGGGCCGGAACATGCCTGACTGGGGGGCGGAAATCTCGCGGAGGCTGGCCGCGCTGCGGCTCCCGCCGGCGCGGGAATGGGAGATCGTCGAGGAACTGTCGCAGCACCTGAACGATCGATACCAGGAGTTGCGCGCCGCCGGGTCTACGGATGCGGCGGCGCGGGATGGGGCACTCGCGGACCTCAGCGAGGAGCGCCTGCTGGCCGTGCAACTGCGCGCGGTGGAAGAACTGGCTCCGCTGAATCCCGTGGTATTGGGCACCAGAGAAAGGAACAGCATGCTGGCAGACCTGTTGCAGGACATTCGTTACGGCGTCCGCTCGCTGGCCGCGAGGCCGGCATTCACGCTGGTGGCGGTGATGGCCCTGGCGTTGGGAATCGGGGCGAATACCGCGGTATTCAGCGTGTTTCGCGGCGTTCTGCTGAACCCGCTTCCGTATCCGCACGCGGACCGGCTGGTGTGGCTCTGGCCGGCGGACGCGCGCACGGGCCAGGCGTATGGCGGCGCCATCTCGCCGCCGGATTTTGTCGACTATCGCAAGCAGAGCAAGTCGTTCGAGAACCTCTCGGCGTTCATGTCCCTGGACCTCACGCTGAACGGCGCGCAGGCGGAACGGGTAGAGGCGGCAGGAGTTTCGGCCGGCTTTTTCGAAACGCTGGGCATCCGTCCGGCGCTGGGCCGGTCGTTCCAGTCCGACGATGAGCAGGTAGGCTGGCCGCAAGTGGCGATCCTGAGCGACGCACTGTGGCGGCGTCATTTTGGCGCGGACCCCCGGGTGATCGGGCAGAAGATTTCTCTCGATGGCAAGAATGTGACGGTCGCCGGGGTCATGCCGCCGGGCTTCGAGTTTCCCAAAGGCGCGCAACTCTGGGAGCCGATGCCGTTCCGTTATGAGGAAATGACGGTTCGGCGTGCGCACTTCCTCCGGGTCGTTGGAAGGTTGAAGCCGCGCGTCTCGATCCAGCGAGCCGACCAGGAGATGAAGGCGATCTGCGCCGGGCTGGCCAAGGTCTATCCCGATTCGGACCGGTATTCCAGTTCGCAACTGGTGAGCCTGCTGGAACAGATGGTGGGGAACCTGCGGCCCACCCTGATGCTGCTGATGTTCGCCGCGGGATTCGTGGTTCTGATCGCGTGCGCCAACGTGGCCCATCTGCAACTCGCGCGGGCCGCGGCCCGGCAGAAGGAAATCGCCATTCGCAGCAGCCTGGGTGCCAGCGCGGGCCGCGTGCTGCGGCAACTGCTCACGGAAAGTGTGCTGCTCGCGCTGCTGGGCGGGACTCTGGGCGCGGTGCTGGCGCTGTTCGGATTGAAAGCCCTGGTGGCGCTCCACCCGGCGAATCTGCCGCGCCTGGAAGAGCTGCGGCCAGACGCCTGGATGTTTGCGTTTACCGCCGCGGTCTCCATCCTTACGGGACTGCTGTTCGGTATCGCTCCCGGGGTGCGCGCGGCCCGGCCGGACCTGGTGGACACGCTGAAGGACGGGGGGCGCGGCGGTTCGGCGGGAGGAGCCCATCACCGGCTGCACAACATTCTGGTGACGGCCGAAGTGGCGTTTGCCGTGTTGCTGCTGGCCGGGGCGGGATTGCTGGTCCGCAGCTTTCAGCGGCTGGAGGACGTGAATCCCGGGTTCGACCCCACAGGCGCGCTGACGATGCAGATCGCTTTGCCGATGCGGCCGGGGGCCAGCGATCACAGCGACGCGGATTTTCATCGCGCCCTGCTCGAGCGGGTCGCGGGGCTGCCCGGTGTGGAAGCGGCGGGCCTGGTCTCCGAGTTGCCCCTGAGCGGCCAGGGCAACGACACGGTATTCACGATCGATGGACGGCCCGTGCCGAAGCCCAGCGAGCGGCCCGACGCGGACGACCGCACCATCACACCCGGTTACTTCGAAGCGATGCGCATTCCTCTTCTGAAGGGCCGCTACTTTACCGGCGCCGACAGGGATGGCGGCACGAATGTCGTGATTGTGAGCCGCGCGTTCGCCGGGCAGTACTTCCCCGGGCAGGAGGCGGTGGGACAACATCTCGCCATCGATCACGGCTTTCCTTTCCATTGCGAAATTGTAGGTGTGGTGGGGGACGTGCATCACCGCTCGCTCGCCAGCCGGCCGCGGCCGACCATGTACACCCCGGATGCGCAGGCGTATATGCGGAGCGGCACGCTGGTGATCCGGGGCCAGACCAAAGTGTTAGGAATGGCCGCAGCGGTTCGCCGCGAGGTGGCGGCGCTGAATCGCGATGTTCCGGTGTTCGGCATTCAAACCATGCATGAACTGGTGTTCGATTCGGTGGGCGAGCCGCGCTTCCGCACCCTGCTGCTGGCGGTATTCGCGGCGGTGGCGCTGCTTCTGGCGGCGGCGGGAATTTATGGCGTGATGGCTTATTCGGTGACGCTGCGGATGCACGAGATCGGCATCCGGCTGGCGTTGGGGGCGGACACGCGGGCCGTGCTGCGGCTGGTGGTGGGCGGCGGGATGAGGTGGGCGGCGGCCGGGGTGGCGGTCGGGCTGGCCGCGGCGTTCGGCTTGACGCGCCTGATGTCGGCGATGCTTTACGAGGTGCGGCCCACCGACCCGGTAAGCTTCGCTACGGTGCCGCTGATTCTGCTGGGCGTGGCGTTTTTGGCGTGTTACCTGCCGGCGCGGCGGGCTACCAGGCTGGACGCGATTCTGGCTCTGCGGCACGAGTAGCTCACCACGGAGGGAGAGAAGAGAAGCACATCGCGGAGTCGCAGAGGCGCGGAGGAAGACGCGGAGAAATTCAGGGGAATCAGGAGGCGATCCGTTCGATGGCGTCGGCGGCGGTCGTGACTCCGTCTTCGGCCTGTACCTGGGCGGCAACTGCGGCGCCGGCTTGTTCGTAATCGACCGTCTTGAAGCAGGCGGCGCAGAGCGCCTTCGGCGGTTTTGGCGCGATAGCGGCTCCGGTAGAGCACCTCCGCGATGCCGAGGCGTTTGACGCGCGCACCATTATCGAACTGATCGTGCGAAAAGGGCACGACCAGCATGGGACGGCCGCTGCGCATGGCCCTGCGCGGTGGTGCCGATGCCGCCGTGATGAACCACCGCCGCGGCGCGCGGAAACAGTTCCGAGTGTGGCGCATACTCGATGGCCATGGCGTCATCCGGCAGCCCTTGGGGATTCTGTCCGGTGAGAAAGACGGCGCGCACGCCGAGGCGGTGGACGGCTTTCAGGCTCTCCGTGTAGAAATCGCCGGCCGCGCCGACCGCGGAAGTGCCCAGCGAAAACACCACGGGGGCGGGACCGTCCGCCAGGAAGCGCTGCAATGCCGTCGGCAGGCTCTGGTGTTCGTGGTGGCGGTCGTAAAACGGGAAGCCCGTGACGACGGTCTGCGGCGGCCAGTCGGGCTCCCGCCGGGCCATGCATTGGGCGAAGAGCGCCAGGACCAGACGCGGCGAATGCTGTCCTTCGAAGAGCGGATTGCGTCCGGGGCCCAGCCCGATTTCCCGCCGCAATTCCGCGACCGGCCGCAGCCAGGTGGACGTCTGGAGCTTCGCCAGTGCGAGCAGGACACGAACGGGCGCCAATCCCAACGCACGCAGGTTCACGAGCCAGGGCGCCGGGGCCGGCACCGGTGGATCGTACGCGGAGAATAACGAGGCGGGGGCGAGCATGGTGGAAACCCACGGTACACCGGTTTTCTGCACCGCCAGCACCGAACCGAAGGTAATGGGGTGGGTCACCACGACGTCCGCCTGTTGTACCGCGGGCAGCGAATCCTGGTAGCTGTCCCGCGTGGCCGCCGCCAGGAAGCGCATGACCCGTTCGGTGCCGCGCCGCGCCTCCATCATCTGTTCGAGCATGGCGGGGCCAACGACCGAAATATCGGGCCGGAGGGACACGAAATCCAGCCCTTCGCTCCGCACCTTGGGTTCATAGACGGAACTGGTGGCGACCGTGACGGGATGGCCGCGCCGGCGCAATTCGATCCCGATTGCCATGTACGGGTGCAAGTCGCCGTAAGAGCCGAAGGTGGTCAGGAGAACCCGCAGTCCCCTATTTTACCTTGACGGTGAATTTCTCCTGATCGGTGCTGCCCTCGACGCCGCGCGCCACCAGCGTGTAATTGTGCGTGATCTTGGGATAGAAGCGCGCGCAGTTTTTGGCAATGGGCGCGAGGTTCCAGCCGATGGGCACGAGTTCCACTGAATCGGTATGCGCTACGCCGTAGCAGAGAGTCACGGCATCGCCGCGGACGATCTCTTTGTGGCTTACGGCGAAGAAGAGAATGGACGGCAAGGCCGGCTTCACGCGCACCGAGAAACTCTCGGAGACCTGCCGGCCATCGAAGCCTTCGGCCACCAGTTTGTACCGGCTGTTACCGTGCGGCTCGGCCCAAAAGCAGCGCGTCAGGGCCGGAGTCAACTGTTCGACAGGCGGCTCGATGCGGACCGCCCTGGCATTCTGCACACCGTAGCAAATGATTTCAGGGTCGCCCTCGCGGATTTCGCCGGCGGTGGCGTAAAACGAGAGAATCTTCACACCGGTACTGCGGTCGATGGGGCCGCCGCTCGCGCGCACCATCCGCAGGTTCCCATCGTGCCGGTGCAGCCACGTCCAGCCCAGATGCACAAAAGCAAACGCCATCGCGACCCACAATGTAATGGTGACCCGTCTCATGCCTCTTTGGAACCCGGCTTCCGGCCGCCGGTTCCCAATATCATAATAAAAGGTCTGAATTAGTGGAAACAGCGTGCACGCAACAGTCTCGATCTTCTCCGTGCTTCCCCCGTGTTCTTCGTGCCTTCGTGGTGAAGCACCAACAGGGAGTGCTTAGTGAATGGTGTAGCGCGCCTTCAACGCGAACGGTGCGATCTCGATATCGAACTGCTCGCCGGAAGGACGGCTCATCCGGTAGGTTCCCTGCATCATGCCGGTGGGCGTCTTCAACGGGCACCACGACGAATATTTGAACGATTCGCCCGGAGCCAGCACAGGCTGTTCGCCAACTACGCCCTGTCCGCGCACTTCCTCCACATGCTCCAGCGCATCGGTGATGACCCAGTGGCGGCTCAGCAGTTGCACCGTGTCGCTGCCCAGATTGGTAATGCGCACCGTGTATTGGAAGACCCATTCGCCCTCGTGCGGGCGGGAGTTCTCCGGAGCGTGACGGGCCAGAACTTCGACTCGGATTCCGCTGGTGACGGCCTCCGACATTGGAGCAAGGTCTGATCGCAGCTCAGACATAGGTGTGATTATCATAGCAAGGCCGCGGGAGTAGAATGGAACCGGTTCCATGCTGCATCGGCTGTGCATCGTCGCCATCGTCGCGGCTGTGTGCGCGAGCGCGCAGAAATACAGCGGCCCGCTACCGGCCAAACCGGATCTTCCGTATATCAAACAGGCTGCCACGCTCCTCCCGATGGAACTCGCCGAGGCACGCCCGGAGAAAGCCGGCAGCGGCACACGCTACGTGATCGAAGGCGCCGCCTCGCCGGTAAAGACGCCCATCCCTCTGCCCATTTTCATTCTCAAGACGCAGAAACTCGCGGCGGAGCGTCTCCAGTTGTACAGGATGGAAGCCAGGGAGGGGCACAGGGAATACGTGGTGGGCGGGGCGAATCCTCCCGACGTCCTGCATCTGGAAGTTACCAGGTTATCCGCCGACGGTTTGTGCCGCATCGCGGTGTCCGATCCGCTGGATCCGGGGGAGTATGTATTGAGCGCTGACGGTTCCAAACAGGTCTTCTGTTTTCAGGTGTTTTGAGCGCACCACAGAGCCCGTATACCTGTGCTATTCTATTTAGGTACCAAAACGAGATTAAGAGAAGACAAGGAGCATTACCCCTAGAATGGCACTGGCGATTGAAGCAAAGCGGCAGATTTTTTCCACAAATCAGCGCCACAAATCCGACACCGGGTCGCCAGAAGTACAGATTGCCCTGTTGAGCCAGCGGATTTCGATGCTGACGGAGCATTTCAAGACGCACAAAAAGGACCACGGCTCCCGCAAAGGGTTGCTGACCCTGGTCGCCAAGCGTCGCCGGCTTCTGACTTACCTGCGCGATACGGATCCAGAGCGTTACAAGGCTGTTCTGTCACGGTTGGGCATTCGCCGCTAGTCCATTCGTCGGAAGCAGCCCTGGTTATGCGTAGAACCCGGGTGCTTTCGAATTCATGCCAAATTGGTCCGCGACAGTTGGGCGTCGTGGCCCTGCTGTAGCGGGCTTTCATCCTGTCAACTCCAGTCTCGAACGGCGCCCCATGCGGTCGCCGATTCGTGACTGGCCGGGACCGGTTCCCGGCCGAGGTTGGAGGTTTTTAGAAAATGTCGCACACAGTTGAAATTGACCTGGGCGGCCGTAAGATTACCCTGGAAACCGGTAAGATGGCCAAACAGGCGAACGGCGCCGTTGTCGTTCGTTCGGGTGACGCGGTCGTGCTCGTCACCGCTTGCATGGCCGATCAGCCCAAACCGGGGCTGGATTTTTCCCGCTCACCGTAGATTATCGGGAATACACTTACGCCGCCGGCAAGATTCCGGGCGGCTTTATCAAACGCGAGGGACGTCCCTCCGAAAAAGAAGTTCTCACCAGCCGCCTGATCGATCGTCCGATCCGTCCGCTTGTTCCCCGAGGGTTTCTGCATGAGACCCAGATCATCGCCATGGTCTTTCGGCCGATCCGGAGCAGGATCCCAATTCGCTGGCAATTGCCGGCGCGGGCGCCGCGCTGGCCATTTCCGACATTCCCTTCCCGTACGTCCTGGGCGGCGTGCGCGTCGGCATGAAAGACGGCACAGTATCATGGCCAACCCGACTTACACCGAGGGCCGCGAGTCGAAGCTGAATATCGTCGTGGCCGGCACCGAAGAAGGCATCGTGATGGTGGAAGCCGGGCGCGCAGCAGGTCTCCGAAGCGGAAGTTCTGGGCGCCATCGAATTCGGCCACGAGTGCTGCAAGAAGATCGCCGCCGGCATCCGCGAGTTGGTGCAAGCTGGCCGGCAAGACCGAAGCGCGAATTCACTCCGCCGGCGCTCGACCAGGCGACTTTACGATCAGATCGCCAAAGAGCTCCGCGCCGAACTGACCGACGCGCTGCAACACCGAGAAGCACGCGAAAAGCTCGAAAGCTACGCCCGGGTGGCCGCGCTTGAAGAAGCGGATTCTGGAAGCGCAGCCGGAAGAGAAGCCGGGAAAGGCGGCGCAAGTGCTACGACGCCCTGAAGGAGCGCATCTTCCGCGACGAGATGCTGAAGGACCATCGCCGTCCCGATGGCCGCGCGTTCGACCAGGTCCGCCAGATCACCATCGAAACCGGCGTGCTGCCGCGCACTCACGGTTCGGCGCTGTTCACCCGCGGCGAAACCCAGGCGCTGGTGACGGTGACGCTGGGCACCAAGGACGACGAGCAGCGCATCGAACTGCTGGAGCCGGGCGAGGCCTCCAAGCGCTTCATGCTGCACTACAATTTCCCGCCGTTCAGCGTGGGCGAAGTCGGCTTCATGCGCGGTCCGGGCCGCCGCGAAATCGGCCACGGCGCGCTGGCGGAACGCTCGCTCACGGCGCTGATTCCCGGCGAAGACAGCTTTCCCCTACACCATGCGCGTGGTCAGCGACATTCTGGAATCCAACGGTTCGAGCTCGCAGGCCACGGTCTGCGGCGCTTCGCTGGCGCTGATGGATGCCGGCGTGCCGCTGGCCGCGCACGTGGGCGGCATCGCCATGGGCCTGGTGATGGAAGGCAAGGACTACGCCATCCTCACCGATATCGCCGGCGCCGAAGATCATTACGGCGACATGGATTTCAAAGTCGCCGGCACGCGCGAAGGCATCACCGGCCTGCAGATGGATATCAAGGTCCCGAACGTGACCATCGCCATCATGAAGGAAGCGCTGGAGCAGGCGCGCCGCGGCCGGCTCTTCATCCTCGACAAGATGTACGAGGCGGTGCCGGCAGCCCAGACCGCCATTTCGCAGTACGCGCCGCGTATTTACACCCTGCACATTCCGACCGATAAGATCCGCGACGTCATCGGACCAGGCGGCAAGGTGATCCGCGGGATCATCGAGCAGACCGGCGTCAAGATCGATGTCGAAGACGACGGCACCATGCACGTGGCTTCGGCCGACGAAGCATCGGCCAACAAGGCGATCCAGATCATCTCCGATCTCACGGCCACGGCCGAAGTCGGCAAGACCTACCTGGGCAAGGTGGTGCGGCTGGTGGATTTCGGCGCGTTCGTCGAGATCTTCCCGGGCACCGACGGCCTGCTGCACATCAGCGAGATCGCCGAGAACCGCATCCGCGACGTGCGCGACGAGTTGAAAGAAGGCGACCAGATCCTGGTGAAGGTGCTGGCGCTCGAAGGCAACAAAATCAAGCTCAGCCGCAAAGCCGTGCTCAAGGAGCAGCGCGAAAAGCTGGCCAAGGCCAAGCCGCAGGTGTAGGACAGGCCTCCCGGCCTGTCCCTGGAGATTGGCCATTTGAGAACAGCGCTGAGGGCGGGCGGCACAGCCTAAGCCGCGACAGTGCAGAACGTCTCCGAGCCCAGCGGGGGTTTCGATGAGTTCGCGTCCGCGGGCGCCGGAATCGCGAAGTCGCCGATATTCGACGCGCCTTGATCCTGCATCTGGCGAGCAAAAATTTGATCGCGGAGTAGGTTCAGCAAATCCAAGACCGAAGGGCGAATGGATTTTCTTCTCCATTTAGGGAGAGGCAGATAGGTAGCAGTGCGCTGAAACCCATAAGCCAGGATGGAAGCCAACAGCAGCAAGCTGTAGATGGCTACCTGGAATTGCGGCAGACGAGTGACGGCTAGGGGATTCCAGACTTGGCCCTGGGCCACGCCAGTGAGCGACTTTTCGTCGCGATGATTGCACTCGATTTCCCAGCGGTCGATATAAGCTTGCAACAGCGTCTGTAGATCCAGTTGGGGATCGGTACAGATCAGAAAAGCCGGCTGGCGGTAGAGCAGCTTGGAGCCCTTGCGCAGGCGGTAGCCCAGCGGCTTGATAACCACCAACAGCAACGGCATATCCGGACCGGCCTTACGCCAGTAAACCGTCGACAGGATCTTCACCGGGATTTGGCGCACCGCTCCGGCGGCGAAACAGCGGACCTTGACCAGCGGCACCGCGTCATCGTGCAAGACTTGTTCGGGCGTAGGCGCCGGCGCGCCATAGCGGCGCGGCCGTCCGCCGGAGCGGGTAACGGCGGTGGGCAACAAAGCCAGAAACAGTTTGGCATCTTTGCGAATCCGTCCAATGAAGGTAGTGCGTTGGGGCAGTTGCCGCAGTACGGAGCGGTTGGTGTAGGATCCGTCACCGGATACCACCAATTGACGCTGGCGCGTATCCGGACGCGCATCCAAAGCCTGACGCAGAGAGTGTAAGAGACGGACCCCCACCTGAGTTAACGCATGCAGCTTTTTCTGGAGTCGATATTGCTTCTCTTCGGGGCTGACTACAGCTTTGTTCTTGCCTGCTCGGACGCGGGTCTTGTTTTTTGCATCTTTCTTTTGATTTTTCTTCTGATTCCTTTGGTTGTTCCGGGCGCGCTTGTGGGTGCCCTTGAGGCTCGGTGGTTTGACGGCCGGGGGCGCCGGCTCGAAGCGCACCGGTAAAGCGCGCGCCGGACCCGGAAACCGGGTGGCCCGCACCAGCAGGGAAGCCTGCACGAAGCGCAATCCACGGACCAGATTCACATGAAAGGGTGGGGACAGCGGGTCGCGGGCATAGGTGGCGCCGGGAATATGACGGCCGGTCTTTTTACAGAGCGTATCGTCCAGGGCGGCTATCACGGGAGCCTGCGGAGAAGACAGCAGCGCTCCCAGGTGATCGAAGATGGGATCGAACAAGGCATGTGGATCCCAGGCGCTGCGCGAAAACAGACGATAGTCGGCGCTCCAATCCAGAAACTGACGGCCGATCGCGCAAATGGCATTACTGGTTAGATGCGTACGCAGGCACAGGAGCAAACCGTAAGCCAGACGATGCGCACGTTGCCAGGTGCGCTGTTGCGCAAAGGCGGAACGCCAGGGTTGCAACAGTTCATCGAATTTCTCCAGTAAGAGCATGGCAAAGTCGAGGCGCCGGAGCCTGGCATAAACGTTGGCGCCAATGCGACTCCAGCGGGTACAGCAGGATGTCTTTGGAGGTACCCTGAGCCTCATGGGTACGATCCATGCGGCCGCGGCCTTGAGTCTGGCCTACATAAATCCAGTTGGCGGCACGGTAGCAGGTCCCGGTGTAAGGCCGGTCCACCAGGGTCTCCAGCAGCACAGGTTCCACGCCGTAAGCGGCCTGCCAATCGGTGGGGAGTCGACGAGCGGCTAAAGACAGGACGTGGCTGGCCAGGTGAAGCACCTCGACCCAGGGCAGAATCAGGAAGCGAGCGTTGTTGACCACACGGGACAGGTTGGCCCGGCGCGCCTGATCGCTCCATCCGATCCAGCCATCGCGTGGCGCCATCTTCCAAGCGGCACTGGTGAACAGCAGGCAGGCCAGCACGTCCTGAGACGGAGTGCGTACCAGATAACGCAGTTGTGCGCCGTAAGGGACCCGATAGCCCAGCGGATGGTAGCGCTGAATATACTGCTGGAACAGACGACGGCCGGCGGAATCCTCAATCAACTGCAAGCACAGAGGCTGGTAGTCGGCCAACCGTCCACGTAAGGGTGGCTGGGGATCACTCTGCGGACCGTCGGCCAGAAGACGATGGGGCCCACGCGGTTTGGTGACTCGCAACTCCGGCAGAGCAGGAAGAACTTGCTGCTGCCACTTTTGCAGCCACTCCACGCACTCGGGATTTTTCAGTTTCCCGTTGGGCCGGCGCCATTCCATCAACTCGCAGATGGTATAGGCCAACTCAGCCTGACTGAGTCGAGGAAAATCGGCAATGATCTGACGCACCAGATTCAGTTCGCTGGCGGTGAGCACGCGCCCGCAGAACGAAACGGTCTCTTCCAAATGTCCCGCTCTCCAGCAGTAGCGGCATGATTCAGAAGCCGCCAGAAGTGAGTAGAGCATCGGGGAGCAAAAGTCCAGCGAAATCTGACGCGCCGACTTTACGGCGCAAATGGCCAATCTCCAGGGACAGGCCTCCCGGCCTGTCCCTCCTTTTATTGTCCCGGTCGCCATTCCGCCACCGGGCACCGTACGAACTCGGAATCGTGAGTCACGGGAGTTGCTGATAATCCAGAGTGCGAGGGCCTGCTTCTCCACGCGTGCCAGATAGACCACCGCTGACCGGTCCAGGCGGCGCAGCAGTTCCTTTGGCAGGGTGATGGATGTCTTGACTCTCACAAGACAATCATGCCGGGTTACTCAGCGAAGCTGCACTAAACCTTGCGGCTGCTGGTCCTGCACGTGAGATTGCAAATCCTGCCGTCCGCGCCAGAAGTCGATGGTCGAGACCTGGTGCACACAAGCCACGGTGCATCGCGGGGCGCAGCTTTTCGCGGTACGATACTCGCGCCGCACATCGTCGCGCGTATAACTCAGCAGCGGCTTGCCGGGATAGCCGCGCTGCTGGGAGCAGTAGTGCACCAGGCCATTCTCACAAATGTAGAGGTACCGAGATCCGGCGCGGCATCGCCAGTTGTTTTCCTTCCCGTGGGCGATATTGTCCTGGAAGCCGTTGATGCGCGCATAGCTGGCCTTCTCCATGGAGCGCATGGTGGTGTACACTTCGCGCTCTTCGTTCTGAAGAGGCTGTAACTGGCCTTCGCCATCGTGGATGATCCCCACCGTCGAGGTGAAGCCCAGTTCCAGAGCGCGCCTGCCAACCACCAGGGCGTCCTTGGGATTCCGAATCCCGCCGCCCACCACGGAGTTGATATTCACGTGAAAATCGGCATGTTCGGCCAGCAGTTGCAGTTTCCTGTCCAGCACCTTGAGGCTTTTCTTCGATACCTCGTCGGGCATCACGTTATCGATCGAGATCTGCAGGTGATCCAGGCCGGCGCGGTTCAGCCGCTTGATCCGGTCGGCCGTCAGCAGGTACCCGTTGGTGATCATGCCGGCGATCATGCCGCGCTTCCGGACGTGCGCGATGATGTCGTCCAGATCCGGGTGCAGCAGAGGCTCGCCGCCCGAAATGGTGATCACGTTGGTGCCCAGGCCGGCCAGGTGATCCAACCGCTGCCGCATGGTGTCGAGCGGCACGGGTTTGGAATGGTCGTCAAATTCGTTGCAATACTCGCAGGCCAGATTGCAGCGGCGCATGGGAATGATGTGAACCAGAATGGTATGGTCGCTGGACACCAGCCCGCGGGCGATCATGCGCAGCTCGCGCAGCCGCCGGGACACGGCCTTCCATGTTCTGCGCAGCTTTTTGGCGGAGTCGGCCATCGTGGAAGTGCTTATATTACAGCACAATCCTGGATTTTTGCGAGGCATCGCAAGTGATTGGTGCTTAACGGGGGTTAAACGGTCGCGATGACCGATCCAGCGCTTCCCGCAGTTTGGCGGCCAACACGTCGGGACGCAGCGGCTTGGGCAGGAACGACATGCCCTCGGGAAGGGGGCCGGTGCGCGTCAGTACGTCTCCGGAGTAGCCGGACATGAAGACGATGGGCGTTTCCGCACGCATCCCCCGCAGCCTCGCGGCCAGTTCCACCCCGCTCATCCCGGGCATTACGATATCGGTCAAAACCAGGTCGATCTCCGCGGCGTGAGTCTCGAAGACGGGCAGGGCCTCGGCGCCGCTGGCGGCTTGCAGCACCCGGTAGCCGCGGCTTTGCAGCATGTACGCCAGAAGGCCGCGGACGCTCTCTTCGTCCTCCACCAGAAGCACGGTCTCGTGACCGGTTTGCGCCTGCTCCTCCGCGGGGCGGCCGGCGCCTTCCATGCGGCGCACGCGGGGCAGGCGAATGGTGAAGGTGGTGCCGGCGCCCGGCTGGCTCTGCACCCGGATTTCGCCTCCACTCCGCTCGACGATTTCTTTGGACGTGCTCAACCCCAGGCCCGTACCGCTGCCGTCCCGCTTGGTGGTGAAGAACGGCTCGAACACGTGCGGCAGGGCGGCGGTCTCGATGCCGCAACCGGTATCGCTTACCGAAAGGGTCACGCCGGCTTCGGTGTTGGCCGTGGTGACCCGAACGGTGCCACCCGATGGCATGGCGTCGCGTGCGTTCAGGATCAGGTTCACGATCACCTGCTCCATCTGGCCCGCGTCGGCCAGTACCATGTCCAATGGCTCACCGGGAATGATATCGAGGTTGACCTGCTCGCCGATGATCGGACGGAGCATGCGGTGCATCTCGCGGACCAGGCGATTCAGGTCGAGCGCGGCGGGGGAGGCGCCTTCTCCGCGCGCGAATTCCAGAAGCTGGCTGGTTAGGCGGGCTCCGTGCCCGACGGCGTTGCGCACCTCCGCTAGTTCGGCGTGCAACGGATCGGTCGCGGGAGCGCGCCGCAGCAGGATATCGCAGTAGCCATCGATTACGGTGATCAGGTTGGCGAAGTCGTGCGCCACGCCGGCCATCAACCGGCCCATGGTCTCCAGTTTTTGCGCGCGCATCCGTTCCGGAGTTGGGTACAGGTCCTGATGTACTACCAGCGCCGTGGAACGGTACGGCATGATGGAAATACGGAAACGTTCGGCCTCACCGTAGTTTTGGATAAAGCGCTCGCCCTGGTGCAGGACGCGCCGTGCGCCCGCGAGGAGCGCGGCCGAGAGGCGGGGAGCGGAAGCATGAACCGTTTCGCACCAGGTCCGGAACGGCTGTCCCGGCAGGCAACCGGTATATGCCTGAATCCACTCGGCGTTGGCCGCGACGATGCCGGCCTGAGAATCCAGCACCGCAGCCGGAAACGGCAGCGCATCCAAAGGTACGGCGCCTGCCGGCACGGCCAGCCTGGATTCCGGGCCGATGCAGGACTGAGAAACCGAAGCCACGATGTATTCCCCACAAGGGCTTAGGCAACTCCCATGCCAACGATTAAGTCATTGCCCGGCAAGCTGCCATTCCGACACGCCCCCGGCCCGGTTTGTAATTTCACTCTAGGAAGAAAACACGCACATCCGAAATTGTTACCCGTCCTCACGGAGCCTGTTGGACAATTTGACACTCGTTCCTGCAAGTGATAAATGTAGGAGTCTTCATAAGAGGAGATTGAATGGCTGACGAGCAAAAGCCTGGGGGCTCGGAAGCGCCTCTGCCCGCGGGGGGAGAGGCACCGAAGCCACCGGCCAAACCAGCCGCTGATGCCGCCAAAGCGGCTCCTCCAAAGCCGGCCGCGGCTGGGCATGCAGCCCCGCCAAAGCCGCCCGCCACCATGGCCGCCACGCCCTGGGACAGCGACCTGGCCCGCGAGGTCAAGGAGCGGTTCGGCGACCGCATCAAGGAAACCTCCACCTACCTGGGCCAGAATTTCATCGTCACCAAACCGGAGTCCGCCATCCCGGTACTGGAATACCTGAAGCTGGAAGCCGATTTCGACTACCTGGTGGACATCACGGCGGTGGATTGGCCCAAGCGCGCCGAGCGGTTCGACCTGGTTTACATCGTTTATAGCTTCGCCCGCAACGAGCGCGTGCGCATCAAGACCTACATCGCCGACGGCTACAAGCCGGAGACCGCGGTCGGCGTGCACCTGACCGCCAACTGGCTGGAACGCGAAGTGTTCGACATGTTCGGGATCGAATTCGCCGGCCATCCGGACATGCGGCGCATCCTGCTGCCCGAGGAATGGCAGGGATATCCGCTGCGCAAGGACTACGGAATTCTTCAGCAGGACGAGCGCTGGGTGCAGGAAAACCTGGGTATCGAAAGCGGCCAGTGACGACAGTATGCCGGACTCCACATTTTTAGATTCCACCGAACTAGTTCTCAACATGGGCCCGCAGCACCCCTCCACGCACGGCGTGCTGCGCGTCATCCTCAAGCTGGACGGCGAAAAGGTGCTGGGTACGGAATGCGTCATCGGCTACCTGCACCGCGGCGTGGAGAAGATCGCGGAGAACCGCACCTACGCGCAGTTCAATCCCTACGTGGACCGCATGGACTACGTGGCCGCGGTCTCCAACGGTCTGGGCTACTGCCTGGCGGTGGAGAAGCTGCTCAACGTGGAAGCGCCGCCGCGCGCGCAGGCCGTGCGCGTGATCCTCACGGAACTGAACCGCATCGCCAGCCACCTGCTGTGGCTGGGCACGCACGCGCTCGATATCGGCGCCATCACGCCGGTGTTTTACTGCCTGCGCGAGCGCGAAGAGGCGCTCAAGATCTTCGAGAAGTACTGCGGCGCGCGGCTCACCACCCACGCTTTCCGCATCGGCGGCCTGCTGTACGAAACCTACGACGGGTTCGAGCAGGACGTGATCCAGGACTTCTGCGACATGTTCCTGCCCAAGGTGGACGAGTACGAAGAACTGCTCACCAACAATCGCATCTGGGTGGGGCGGCTGAAGGACGTCGGCATTCTGAGCGCCGAGGAGTGCAAGGAATACGGCGTCACCGGCCCGGTGCTGCGCGCCGCCGGCGTGAAGTGGGACCTGCGCAAAGCGCAGCCCTACTCCGGCTACGAGAAATACGATTTCGAAATTCCCACGCGCGAGAACGGCGACACCTACGACCGGTACATCGTCCGCATGCAGGAGATGCGGCAATCGGTGCGCATCATGCGCCAGGCCGTGGCCGCCATTCCGGAAGGGCCCATCATGGGCAAGGTGGGCAAGGTGATCAAGCCGCCGGTGGGCGAGGCGTACGTTTCGATCGAAGCGCCCAAGGGCGAGCTGGGATATTACATGGTGAGCGACGGCTCCACCCAGCCCTACCGCTGCCGGGTCCGGCCGCCATCGTTCGTGAATCTGCAGGCGCTCGACCGCATGATCCGCGGCGGCCTGGTGGCGGACGTGGTGGCGGTGATCGGGACATTGGATATCGTGTTGGGCGAGATCGACAGATGAGCGAGAGATTCGATTCATCGCGGAGGCGCGAAGGCGCGAAGGAAGACGCGGAGGAGAAAACCTATCTTGATTTTCTCCGCGTCTTCCTCAGCGTCTCCGCGCCTCCGCGATGATAAAAGGTTTTTTATGGGTAAGCTTCTAAAACAGATATTCCTGGTGGACCTGTTTCAGGGACTCTGGGTTACGTTCCGGAACCAGAATCCCAAGTACATCTACACCGAGCAGTATCCGGCGGAGCGGCCCAAGGTGGCCGAGCGGTATCGCGGAGCGCCGCGCCTCAACATCAATCCGGACAACGGCGAGACGCTCTGCATCTCCTGCAATCTGTGCGCGCTGGCCTGCCCGGAAACTCTGATCGTGGTCACCAGCCAGCGCAATGAAGAGACCAAGCGCAAGGAACTGACCACCTTTACTTACGACACCTCGCGCTGCATGTTCTGCGGGCTGTGCGAAGACGCCTGCCCGGTGGACGCGCTGGAATTGACGCAGGATTTCGAAATGGCCACTTACACCCGCGAAGGCCAGATCTGGGACCGGCAGATGCTCGAAGAAGGGCCCAAGCCCACGCAATACAAATGCTATCGATACGGTTCTGTTCTACATCTTTGCCGTGCTGGTGCTGGGGGCGGCATCCTCACCATCACGCGGCGCAACGCGGTGCACAGCGCGATTTCGCTGATCGTGTCGCTGCTCGGCGTGGCCGGCCTGTACCTGCTGCAGCAGGCCGAGTTCCTGTTCGCCGTGCAGATCGTGCTGTACGTGGGCGGCATCATGGTGCTGTTCCTGTTCGTCATCATGCTGGTGAACCTGGACCAGGCGGCCAAGGAGCGGCAGTTCAACCGGCAGTGGCTGGTGGCGCTGGCGGCGGTGGCGGCGGTGGGCGCCGAGATCGGCTACTTCCTCTATCGCGGCAAGGACGCCTTCCACATTGCCGAAGCGGCGCCGCCGGCGCCGTGGCATCCGCCTGGGCAATACCGAACAGATTGGCCGACGTCGCTGTTCTCGCGAATACCTGCTGCCCTTCGAAATCGCTTCCCTGCTGCTGCTGGTGGCGGTGGTGGGCTGCGGTGGTGATGGCGAAGAAGAGGATCTGACGATGCATCCGGTGACGACGGTTCATTACCTGGCGCTGAGCGCGGCGCTGCTGCTCATCGGCACCGTGGGCGTGCTGACGCGCCGCAATATCGTGATCATTCTGATGTCCATCGAGCTGATCCTGAACGCCGTGAACATCAACCTGGTGGCCTTTTCGCAGCACTGGGCCCAACCATCGCAGGGGCAGATTTTCGCGATTTTCGTCATTACCGACGCGGTGGCCGAAGCCGCCGTGGGGCTGGGCATCCTGATCGCGCTGTTCCGCAATAAGGAAACCGTGCTGGCGGATGAAATCGACTTGCTGAAGTGGTAGGAGAGCCGTGAATTTTCTCGACCAGATCTGGCTGATTCCCCTGTTCCCGCTCTTCGGAGCGGCGCTGATGCTGCTGGTCGGCAGAAAGCTCGACCCGCAGCCGGCCTCCGACGTGGCGGTGGCTCCCGGCGTGGAACCGATCTACGAACACGGCCACGGCCACGAACATGTGCCCGGCCAGGGGCATACCCACGAGCATCCTCATGACGATCACGGCCATACACACGACCACGGCCACGTGCATCATCAGCACTCGCCGCTGAAATTCCTGGTCGACATCTGATCTGCCCGGGGATGGTGCTGCTGTCGTTTATTTTCTCCGCCGGCGCCGTGTGGCAGCTTGCGCAGCTGACCGCACCGCGTCCACCAGGTGATTCAGTTCACCTGGCTGGCCGGGCTGCCGTTCCACATGGCCAACGGGCAGCTGGCCACCTTCCCGGCCGATTGGGGCTTCCTGCTCGACCCGCTGAGCTCGGTAATGATTCTGGTGGTCACGGGCATCGGCTTCCTGATCCACGTCTACTCCACCGGCTACATGGCCCACGATAACGGCTACTACCGCTTCTTCGGCTACCTCAACCTGTTCGTCTTCTTCATGCTGATGCTGGTGCTGGCGAACAACTACGTGCTGCTGTTCGTCGGCTGGGAAGGCGTGGGGTTGTGCAGCTACCTGCTGATCGGGTTCTACTTCCACAAGAAATCGGCGGGCGATGCGGGCAAGAAGGCGTTCATCGTGAATCGCGTGGGCGACGCCGGCTTCGTGCTGGGCATGCTGCTCATGCTGTCGGTGCTCGGCACGGTGCGATTCACCGACGTCAACGCAGTGCTGCGCAGCGGCCACTTCACCCCCGAGATCGCCGGCTTCGGCGTGCTCAGCGTCATGTCGCTGCTGATGTTCTTCGGCGCCACCGGCAAATCGGCGCAGTTTCCGCTCTATGTCTGGCTGCCGGACGCCATGGAAGGTCCCACGCCGGTTTCGGCGCTGATCCACGCCGCCACCATGGTGACGGCCGGCGTATACATGGTGGCGCGCTCGGCCGCGCTGTTCCAGTTGACGCCCCACACGTCCACGGTGGTGGCCGCGGTGGGCGCGTTCACCGCGATTCTGGCGGCCACCATCGCGCTGGTGCAGAACGATATCAAGCGCGTGCTGGCGTACTCCACCGTCAGCCAGCTCGGCTACATGTTCCTGGCGCTGGGCGTGGGCGCGTACTGGGTGGCGATCTTCCACCTGTTCACGCACGCGTTCTTCAAGGCCCTGCTCTTCCTTGGTTCCGGCTCGGTGATCCACGCCATGAGCGGCGAGCAGGACATGCGGCACATGGGCGCGCTGAAGAACAAGATTCCGATTACCCACTGGACCATGTTCGTGGCGTCGGTGGCCATCGCCGGTATCCCCGGCCTGGCGGGCTTCTTCTCCAAGGACGAAATCCTGTGGCAGGCGTACAGTTCGCCGCAAGGCTCGCAGGTGCTCTGGGTCGTGGGGCTGGTCACCGCCGGACTGACCGCGTTCTACATGTGGCGGCTGATGAACATGACGTTCTACGGCAAGTCGCGCGTGTCGAACCGGAAGTGGAGTCGCACATTCACGAATCGCCCGCTTCCATGACCGTGCCGCTGACTGTTGCTGGCCATCGGCAGCGTGCTCGCCGGATGGCTGGGCGTGCCGAAGCTCTGGACCATCTTCGGCGAGAGCTGGCGCGGCTTCGAATCGTGGCTGGCTCCGTCGTTCGCCTCCGCGGCCGTGGAAGCGGCCAAGGAAGGCGCGCACGATGCTTCCACCGAGTGGGTCCTGATGGGAGTTTCGGTGGCCTTCGCCATCATCGGCATCGTAGTGGCGCGCTACTTCTACCATCACAAGCCGCACATTCCGGACACGCTGGAAAAGAGCCTCAAGCCCCTGCACGGCCTTCTGTACAACAAGTGGTACGTGGACGAGGTATACGATTTCCTCTTCGTCAACGGCCTGTGTAAAGGCGGCGGCCTGGTGCTGGGCGCCTTCGACCGCAACGTGGTGGATGGCGGCGTGAACGGCGCCGGATGGCTGACGCGCTTCACCTCCACGCATCTCCATGTGGTGGGATACCTGGATCATCGATGGCGCGGTGCGCTTCAGTTCGTTCTTGGTGAAGATGCTCTCCTACCCGGTGTGCATTCTGCAGACCGGCCGCGTGCAGGCTTACGCGTTCTTCATTGTGGTGGGGGCGATGGCGTTTCTGGGCTATTACGTAGCGCGATAACCTTATGGACCAGCACTTACTCAGCATCGTCCTGTTCACGCCCCTGGCCGGCCTCGCTGGTTCTGGTCCTGCTTCCGTCGAAGAGCAAGGACCTGATCCGCATCTGGGCTAACCTGGCCAGCTTCGCCGGATTCCTGATCTCGCTCCCGCTGGCTTTCGCGGTTCCAGACGGGCCTTTCCGGCTTTCAGTTCGAGGAGAGCTTCGATTGGATTCCCACCCTGGGCGCGCACTACCACATCGGCATCGACGGCATCAGCCTGCTGCTGGTGATGCTCACCACCCTGATGGGCTTCATCGCCACGCTCTGCTCCTGGAGCGCCGATTCAGGACCGCACGAAGGAATACTACGCCATGTTCCTGCTGCTGCAGACGGGCATGATCGGCGTATTCCTTTCGCTGGATTTCTTCCTGTTCTACATTTTCTGGGAACTGGTGCTGGTCCCGATGTACTTCATCATCGGCATCTGGGGCGGCCCGCGCAAACTGTATGCCGCCATCAAGTTCTTCCTGTACACGCTGGCCGGATCGGTGCTGATGCTGCTGGGCATCCTGACCCTGTACTTCCAGCACGCCACTCAGTTCGGCAGCTACAGCTTCGAAATTTCCGACCTGATGCGCACCAACCTTGCCGCTGAGCATGCAGCAACTGGGTCTTCTGGGCCTTCTTCCTGGGCTTCGCCATCAAGGTTCCGATGTTCCCCTTCCACACCTGGCTGCCGGATGCCCACGTGGAAGCGCCCACCGCCGGGTCGGTGATTCTGGCGGCGGTGCTCCTGAAGATGGGGACCTACGGCTTCCTGCGCTTTTCCCTGCCGCTGCTGCCCAACGCCTCGGCCGATCGCACCATCGTGCAGATTCTGGCGGTGCTCTCGATCATCGGCATCATCTACGGCGCGCTGGTGTGCCTGATGCAGCAGGACTGGAAGAAACTGGTGGCGTACTCCTCGGTGAGCCACCTGGGCTTTTGCACGCTGGGAATCTTCTCCCTGACGCCGAATGGCATCGCCGGCAGCGTGATCCAGCAGATCAATCACGGCATTTCCACGGGCATGCTCTTCATGGTGATCGGCGTGATTTATGAGCGCCGGCATACGCGCCTGATCTCCGAATATGGCGGCCTGGCGCATGTGATGCCCAAGTTCGCCATCATCTTCGCCATCGCCATGCTGAGTTCGGCGGGCCTGCCGCTGCTCAACGGGTTCGTGGGCGAGTTCACTATTCTGCAGGGCGCGTTCGAAGCCAATCGCGCCTGGGCGGCATTTGCCGTGACCGGCGTCATTCTGGGCGCGGCCTATCTGCTGTGGCTCTACCAGCGAACCATGCTGGGGCAGGTGACCAACGGAAAGAACCTGACGCTCCCCGATATGAGCTTCCGCGAAGTGGCCATGTTCCTGCCGCTGGTAGCGTGGGCCGTCTGGATCGGCGTGTATCCCAAGCCGTACTTCGATATCCTGCAGCGTCCCGTAGCGGAAATCGTAGAACGGGTACACCCGGGCTACTATAACGGTGTCTTGGCACAAATACCCCGGCCCCCAGCCCCCGCGTCCCTGTCGTCCGGAGGTGCGAAATGAACTTCAGCCAGTACTACACCGCGAACGACCACTTCACCATTATTCCGGCGGTCATGCTGGCGCTGTTCGGCTGCGCCATTCTGCTTTTCGATTTCTGGATTTTCCCCGATCCCCGCCAGCGCAAGTGGCTTCTGATCTTCGTTGTGCTGGCCGAGATCTTCACGGGAGTCGGGCTTTACCGGCAACAAGTGTGGCTGGCGGGTCAGAGTCCCTCGCTGCTGCAAGGCTTTGGCGGAGCCGTCACACTCGATGGCTTCAGCGTCTTCTTCAACTGGATCTTCCTGGTGGCCGCGCTGATTGTCGCGGTGATGTCCTATCAGTACCTCGAGATCTCCGGCGAGCATCACGGCGAATACTACGGGCTGATTCTCTTCGCGCAGTGCGGCATGTATTTCCTGGCCACTGGCACGGATCTGGTGGTCCTGTTCATCGGGCTGGAACTGATGGCGTTGAGCTTTTATGTGATGGTCGGCTTTCTGCGCGCGGACAAGCGGTCTAACGAGGCGGCGCTGAAGTATCTGCTGCTGGGCGCATTTTCCACGGGCTTCCTGGCATATGGCTTCTCGGTGCTATACGGGCTGGCCGGTTCCACCAAGCTGCAGGATATCGGCGACGCCATTGCCGCGCGGCCGGCCTGGGATCCGGTGGTATTTCTGGCGCTGGCCACCACCAGCGTGGGGCTGCTCTTCAAGATTGCGGCCGCGCCCTTTCACATGTGGGCGCCGGACGCGTACGAAGGCGCGCCTACGCCCGTCACGGCTTATCTTTCGGTGGCCTCCAAAGCGGCGTCATTCGCTTTTCTGCTGCGCCTGTTCAACGGGCCCCTGCAATCGCTCAGCGCGGAGTGGGAGCCGATTCTGGCTTTCATTGCCATCCTCACGCTCACTATCGGGAACCTGGCGGCCATCAATCAGACCAACATCAAGCGGCTGCTGGCATACAGTTCCGTCTCCCACGCCGGATACATGCTGCTGGGCCTGGTGGCCAACAATGCCATGGGAACCAACGGCATTTTGGTGTACCTGATGGTCTACACCTTCATGAATCTGGGTGCGTTCGCGGTGATTACGGCGATGCGGCGGCAGGGCATCATCGGCGATGAACTGGAGGATATGGCGGGACTCATGCACAAGAATCCTGGCTACGCCATGCTCATGCTGGTGTTTCTGCTCTCCCTGGCCGGCATTCCGCCCACCGCCGGATTCCTGGGCAAATACTACATTTTCCTGGCGCTGATTCAGAGCGGCCATTACGGACTGGCGGTGGTCGCTACACTGTACGTCGCCGTGGCCATCTATTACTACTTCAAGATTGTGCGCAGCATGTTCATTCGCGAAGAGACCGAAAAGGCGCCGGCGGCATCCAGTCTCGGGTTGCGCCTGGCGCTCGGCGTCACCGGATTGCTGACCCTGGTGATCGGCATTTACCCGGAGCCCTTCCTGGAGTTGGCCAAGACGTCGCTGGTACGGTAAAGACATATGAACGCGGTTATCTCACATCCGTTATTCGTGCCGATTCTGGTGACCATCGTGATCATCGCGGCATTCCCGCTGGTGGCGGGTTATATCGTGCTGGTGGAGCGCAAGGTGCTGGCCGATTTTCAGGTGCGCCTGGGACCCATGCGCGTGGGGCCGCACGGCCTGCTGCAGCCCATCGCCGATGCGCTGAAACTGCTGCTGAAGGAAGACATCATCCCGGCGGATTCCGACAAGGCCATCTTCTGGTTCGCGCCCTGCGTTTCCACCATCACCGGATTGACGGCTTTCGCGGTGCTGCCGTTTTCTCAAACCATCTACGTGGCGGACGTGAATGTGGGCCTGCTGGTAGTCTCGGCGGCGTCCGCGGTGGGAATCCTCGGAATTATCCTGGGCGGCTGGTCTTCCAACAGCCACTACTCCCTGCTGGGCGCGTTGCGCAGCGCGGCGCAACTGGTGAGCTACGAAGTGGCTCTCTCTTTTGCCCTGCTTTCCGGTGTGATGCTGGCCGGCACGCTGAGCATGCGCGGCATCGTCGAGGCGCAACTGCGGCACGGCGTCTGGGGCGTCTTCGATAACTACCTGTTCATGATTGTGCCGTTCGCCATCTACATTATCGCGGCGACGGCCGAGACCAATCGCGCGCCCTTCGACCTTCCGGAAGCCGAATCGGAATTGGTGGCCGGCTTCCACACCGAGTACAGCGGCTTCCGCTGGGCGCTCTATTTCCTGGCCGAATACGCCAACATCTTCGTGGTCTCTGCTGTCGCCGTGACCCTGTTCTGGGGCGGCTGGCTGCGTCCGTTCCCCAGCGTGCACTGGCTGGAAGTGCCGCTCAACGTGGGCTTCCCGGCGATCCTCTTCGTCGGCTCGGGTATCCTGACGCTGCCGCTCATCAAGAAGCTGAAGGACCCCATTCAGCAGAAGGTGCTCCTTCTGGTAGCGTTGCTGCTCGTCGCACTGGCGGTGCCGTTCATCATACCCGCGGTGAATGCGGCCATCATCGGGCTGTTCTGGTTCCTGTTGAAGGTCTTCACCATCGTCTACATGATGATCTGGTTCCGCGGCACGTTCCCACGCTTCCGCTACGATCAGCTCATGAATATCGGCTGGAAAATCGCCATCCCCGCCGGCATGGGCGCCGTGCTGGTGAACGCCTTGATCGGCATGGCGCGCCAGTAGAGACCCGCGCGCTACCATCGTAGGAAATGATCCAGATCCGCTACGACTTGAGCCCTGCCTCGCTGCTTCCGAAACTGCACCGTCTGTTCGAACTGTCCGCGGCCAAGATCCAGGCCATCGAGAATTCCTGGTCGCCGGCGCAGGGTTCGCCGGTATGTACCGATGGCGGGCGCTACACCAGCCGCGGTTGGACCGAATGGACGCAAGGATTCCAATTCGGCTCCGCCATCCTCCAGTTTGACGCCACCGGGGAGCGCGCGTTTCTGGAGATGGCCCGCGAGCGCACGGTCTCGGTCATGGCCCCGCATCTCACCCACACCGGCGTACACGATCACGGCTTCAACAACATCAGCACCTACGGCAACCTGCTGCGCCTGATGGCGGAGGGCCGGATCCCGGACGACCCGTGGGAGCGCCGCTTTTACGAACTGGCCGTCAAATGTTCGGGCGCCGTGCAAGCCATGCGCTGGTCGCGGACGGCCGATGGCGGCGGCTATATTTATTCCTTCAACGGGCCGCACTCGCTGTTTGTCGATACCGTCCGCACTCTACGCGCCCTGGTGGTGAGCCATCAGTTGGGCCACGTTTTGATGGGCGAGAACGATATGCGGATTTCGCTGCTGGATCGCGCCATGCAGCACGCCGGCGCCACCGCGAAATATTCCGTGTACTACGGCGAGGGGCGCGATTCCTACGACGTCCGCGGCCGAGTGGCCCATGAGAGCATCTTCAATCCCAACGACGGCAATTATCGCTGCCCCAACTCGCAGCAGGGCTATTCGCCATTCACCACCTGGACTCGCGGGCTGGCTTGGGCGATGTGCGGATTCGCCGAACTGCTGGAGTTTACCGGCGGCGACGACACGCTTGAAAAGGCGGCGCGCGCCACTTGCGATTTCTACATCGAGAACACGCCGTCAGACGGAATCCCGTACTGGGATACCGGCGCCCCGGGCCTGGAAAAACTGGGCGACTGGTGCGGCACGCCCGCCGACCCGTTCAATCCTCACGAGCCCGTGGACAGTTCGGCGGCGGCCATCGGCGCGCAGGGGTTGTTGCGCCTGGGCCACTTCCTCAAGGACGAACGATACATCCAGTCCGGTCTCACCGTCTGCGACACCCTGTTCGCCGAGCCCTACCTCAGCACCGGCGCCGCGCACCAGGGACTGATTCTGCACTCCGTGTATCACAGGCCCAACGGTTGGACGGCCGGAGCCGGCGAATCTTCCATGTGGGGCGATTACCACGCCCGCGAAGCCGGCCTTTATCTGCTGCGGCTCGCCGAAGGAAAACCCTACCTGAAGTTCTGGTAAGACAGACCTCCTGGTCTGTCGAACTCACCTTATTAGAAACGGAAATCGATTTATCTAAACCGGAAAATGAGTGCTTTCGCCCTTTTCCTTTATCGCTAACGTTGATAGCATGGCAGCCAGCTTGCTTTATGGTCTTCGCGAGGTTGGTGGCTTTATTACTGTCTCTGTCCCCCGGTGCGTCGGCGCAGATTTACGTGGCCCCCACCGGAAACGACGCGCACCCCGGAACCGAGTCGCAACCCATACGTACCCTCGAGCATGCCCGCGACCTGGTGCGCGCGCGCAACCGCGGGATGAGCGCCGACCTCACCGTATACCTGCAGCCCGGCACCTACCGCCTGACCCGTCCCCTGGCTCTTGACGCGCACGACTCCGGCTCTGGCGGCCACAGCGTGATTTATACAAGCGCAACCCCTTCCGCCTTGCCCGTGATGAGCGGAGGCGTCGCCGTTACGGGATGGAAACTGCTGGACCGTGCGCGCAACCTCTGGAGCGCGCCCGCTCCCGAAGGCTTGCGGAACGCGCGCCAGCTTTACATCGATGGCGTCCGCGCCACGCGTACCCGCGGACGTCTCCCGGTCGCCGTCACTCCCAGCGATGCCGGCTACACCGCTTCCTCGGACGTCATGGCCGGCTGGCGCAATCCCGCCGGTCTCGAATTCGTCTACACCGGAGGCAATTCCATCTGGAGCGAGCGCGAGGTGGGGCTGGGCGGCTGGACCGAACCTCGCTGCCCGGTAGCGTCCATCCGCGGGACCGCCATCGCCATGGCGCAGCCCTGCTGGGACAACTCCACCCGGCGCATCCTGCTCGGCCCCGGACAGCGCACCGCCAACCTGGTGGGTCCGGCGAGCGTTGGAAAACAACCTGCTTACGTGGAAAACGCTTTCGAACTGCTGGGCACGCCGGGACAATTCTATTTCGACTCCGCCGCCCGCACCTTCTACTATGTGCCGCGCGCGGGAGAGGACCTCGCCAGGGCCGACGTCGAAGCTCCCCTGCTGGAAACCCTGCTTTCCGCCGAAGGCACCGCCGCCGCGCCCGTCCATGACATCGCCTTCCGCGGTCTGCAGTTTTCCTATGCCGGGTGGCTCGGAGCCTCCAGTCCCGAAGGCTTTTCCGAAATCCAGGCCAACTACACCCTCACCGGACCGCGCGCCTGGGCCACTCAGGGTCTGTGCAAACTGGCGCCCGGCGGCGATGGCCAATGCCCCTACGGCGCCTGGACCAAAATGCCGGCCAACGTCAGGCTCCAGTACAGCCAGAGAATTCAGTTCCGCGGCGATGCCTTTGTACACCTGGGCGCGGCCGGCCTGGACTTAGGCGAGGGCGCGCAAAGCGATTCCGTGGAAGGTTGCGCCTTCACCGATATCTCCGGCAACGGCGTGGAACTCGGCGGCGTGGACAAGCCTCTCGCCGAAGGCGCCGATATCACCCACGACGATAGCATCCGCAACAACCATATCTGGAACATCGGCGCGGAGTTTCGCGGCGGCATCGGCATTGTGACCGGCTACGCGCACCACGTCATAATCGAGCACAACCAGATCGATCACACTCCTTACGCGGCCATCTCCATGGGATGGGGTGGCTGGCCCGACAAAATCAAACAGGCGGGACTGGCCAACTACTCGCAGAACAACGTGGTGGCCCACAACCGGATTTTCAACTTCATGCTGGTGCTGGCCGATGGCGGCGGCATCTACACGCAAGGGCTCACCGGCCCCAGCCTCGCCATGGGTGAAAAGGTCACCGGCAATGTGGTCACCGACCAGTTCGGCTCGGGACACGCTATCTACACCGACAACGGTTCCTGCAACATCACCGTGTCCGGCAACGTCATTTTCAACACCAACTTCGATAACTGGGGCAGCCGCCACGCCGATTACTACAACGGCCAGGATGGCAAGACGCGCGATCCCCTGGCCATTCTGAATAACTACTGGCAGCAGGGGGACGCCGATTCCGCGAAGGACAACGTTACCGAGCACGGCAATCGCCTGATCGATTCGCTGGCCCAGGCGCCCGCGTCGATTCTGGAAGCCGCGGGCCTGGAGAAGCAATGGCGGCCGCTGCTGGACCGTACGTTCACCAAACCGGGAGCGCCGGAACCTCCCAGCCGCGTGGCGGCATTCGCCGGCGACGGTTATGCCCTGGTCACCTGGTGCCCGCCGGTGTACGAAGGCGGCGCGCCAGTGCAGGCTTATACCGTGACCGCGTCCGGAGGCGCCAGAGTGACCGTGTCGGCGGCGGACTTCATGGCCAACTCTTACGTCAAAGTGCCGGGTATCGCCAACGGTGCCGCGGCCACATTCACGGTGACGGCGAAGAATGCCCATGGGGAAAGCTCGCCATCCCTGCCTTCACGCCCGGTCACCGGGGACGAGAAACCGATTGCCCGCCCCGCTCCGCCCGCCAGGGTGTCCGCTCTAGCCGGCGCGAACGGCCTGGTCAGCATCCATTTCCAGGACCCGGCGGCGGTGGATAAGAAAGCTCCGGGCGCGCCCGTGCTGGCATACGCGGTCACGGTGAATCCCGGCGGACGGAAAGTGACGTTCACCGGCCGGAGGGTGCTCGCGCTGGAAGGCACAACCCACACAACGTTTTCGGTGGTGGATGGCCTGGAGCCCGGGCAGACTTATACGTTCAGCGTGGCGGCCGTCAACCCCGCGGGCGAAGGCCAGGCGGCAGTCACGCGCCCGGTCACGATCCCGGGCAGATAGTTCGATTCTTTTATGGAGGTATACGTGTTGAACAGATGTCTTCGTAGCCATCTCACTTTTTTGCCGGCACTCCTGTTGTGCACCGGCGCTTTATGGAGTCAGACTCCCACGGCGGTAGTAACCGGCACCGTTGTGGATGCCACCGGCGGCACCGTGCCGGACGCCAAGGTGACCGTGGTCAATCAGGGCACGAACGTCACCAGCAGCAGAAACACCAGCGCAGATGGAGCCTTCACCATCATTAACCTGCTGCCCGGCAACTATGTGTTGACCGTGGAGAAGGGCGGATTCAAGAAAGCCGCGCTGCCGGTTTTCAAACTCGATGTAAACCAGACACTGACCGAGAAGATCACCCTGGAACTTGGCGCCACCAGCGAGACGGTAACTGTCAGCGCCGAATCGGTGGCGGTCATGGTGCAACGCGCCAGCACCGAACTGGGAACCACCATCGACGAAACGATGGTCCACGAACTGCCGTTGAACGGCCGCAATTTCACCCAGTTACTGATCCTTCAGCCGGGCGTGAACCCGGTCGATACGTCGCAGGGCAATTCCGCGGGCAAGACCGGCGCCGGCGGCAACCCGGACGGAGGCAACATCTCCATTCCCGGTTCTACCGTCTACAAAGCCTCTGTGAATGGCGCCGGCAACCGTTCAAACGCTTACTACATGGATGGAATCATCAATACCGATGACCGCGGCGGCGGCTGGGCCATCCCGCCCATCGCCGATACCATCCAGGAATTCAAGGTGCAGTCGCACAACAACGATGCCCAGTACGGCAATGTGCTCGGTTCGGTGGTCAATATCGTAACCAAGAGCGGCACCAATCAATTCCATGGCTCGGCGTGGGAGTTCGCGCGCAGCCAGATCTTCGACGCGCGCAATCCCTTCACCGGATTCTGTTCTCCGGCAAGTTGCCCCACCCTGGCGAATAAGCTGGCCAGCGACGTGGCGGCGGGGTCGCAAACCTCTGCCGGCGCTTCCGCCATCCTCTCAGGTACGCCGGTCGCGCCCCTGGGCTACACGCAGAACGAATACGGCGGGACGTTCGGCGGGCCCATCATCCGCAACAAGACGTTTTTCTATGTGGCTTGGGAAGGGTGGCGATTCTCGCAACCGCAGAACAGTTACGCCAACATCCCTACACCGGCGGAGCTTTCGGGAGATTTCAGCCAGTCGCTGATCGGGTCCGTCAATGCGGCCAAGACGGTGCTCACTCCGAACCCCATCTTCAACCCGTTTGCCGAATCGGGACCGAACTCCTCGGTGCCATTCCGCTGCGATTCCTCGGGCAATCCCATGCCGCTGCTGACTCCCGGTTTGAGCTTCGGCACGCCGGGCTACGGAGTTCAGTCGGCCGGAGGAAGCCCGTGCAGCAAGATTCCCTCGGCGCTCATCGATTCCAAACTGGCCGGTGTGATTTCGGCGTACACCGCGCCGCAATACAAGAACTGCCAGTTCACTCCCAACCTCACTTTTGCCATCGACAATTGCCTGGATTCCCGCACCAGCAATAACAACGCCAACAACTTCGATTTCCGCGTGGATCATCATTTCAGCGAAAAGAACATCGTGTTCGGCCGCGCCTACATGATGTGGGACACTAACAACGGCATTGTCGCGGGGACCACGTCGATTACGCCCAGTCCCTTTCACACCTGGAACATCGGCGGCGCGTGGGATCACATCTTCACGCCGAACCTGATTCTGGAACTGCGCGGCGGCATCAACGCACGGCCCGTCATGGTCAATCCGACCAATCCGGACGGGTACAAACCGGAAACCGCCGCAGGCTTCTCGAATCTCGACGCCACCGCCGGCTTCTTCCTGAACGTGGGCGGCTACATTGGCTCGGCCAATAGCGGAATCGGAAACGTTGGGCCGCAACAGCGCGCCAACCCCGAGCACAACTTTAGCGGCGCCATGACCTGGACTCATGGCAATCACACCGTCCGCTTCGGCGGCGAGTATCTCTACGAAAACAGGCTGGAGATCAACACCTACGAAACCTTCACCTCCAGCACTTCGCAGACCTGCCCCACCAACGCTTCCGGACTGTTTGCGTGCGGCAGCAACCAGGGAAACGCGCTGGCATCCATGCTGCTGGATCTTCCGTCCGGCTTGACGGTCAACGTGCCGCAGTACGAAGAGGTCCACGTGCGCATGGCGCCGGTCGGCTTCTTCATTCAGGACGAGTGGCATCTCAGGTCCAACCTGACCGTCAACGTGGGGCTGCGTTACGATTACGACCCCGCGGTCAAGATTCTTACCAGTAACGGCGAGACGGTCAACGCTCTGAACCTCCCCGGCCAGCAGTTCATCATTGGAGCGGCGCAAAGTTCGGCGTACACTACCGGGTGCAGTTCGTCGCAGTTGCCGCCGTGCGTTCCCGGCGGCCTCACCAGCGCCAACCCGGCGTTCAATGTCACAGTCGGCGGCGTCACTTACAACACGCTCAATAACATCGCGTTTTCGCCGAACCAGCCGGCACTGAAATCCATCAGCGACAATATCGGCCCGCGTCTCGGCCTCGCCTGGACCTTTATGAATAATACGGTGCTGCGCGCCGGCTACGGAATCTTCTACGATCCTATTGCCTATCGCAGCCAGTACGCCGAAAACACACTGCAAGGCTCCATCTGGCCGTGGACGCGCGGCGTTTCCGACACGCTCAACACCGCTCCCATGGGCACGTCGCCCACGCCTACGGTGGCCCCCATCTGCACCAGCCTGACCACTTGCGGCCCGTACGGCGGCTACGGCACGTCGCAACTCACCGGACTGGCGGGGAGCAATCCCATTGTCGTAGCGCCTACCCCATGGGGCTCGACTTTCGGCGGGTATACTAACGATCCGAGCTATACCGATCCACGCTCGCAGCAGTGGAACATCCAGATCGAACACCAATTGTCGCCCACCAGCATGTTCTCCATCGCCTACGTGGGAAGTCACACACAGCGGCTCGAATGGTGCTGCAAGGCGAACTACCCGCAGG
Source organism: uncultured Solibacteraceae bacterium (assembly GCA_963853855.1). GTDB lineage: Bacteria > Acidobacteriota > Terriglobia > Bryobacterales > Bryobacteraceae > Sulfopaludibacter. The sequence continues at coordinate 218,281 of CAWKYG010000050.1, forward strand.
GCGGCCCCTTCTGCGAGAACAACCCCGCTCAGGGATTCACGTGTCCCACCACGCCGCTCACCCAGGCGCAAATTACCCAGAACGAGTACATGCCGTTTGCGGCACAGGGCTGGAACTACTCCGAGTCCGTCGGCTTTTCGACCTTCCATGCCCTGGAGGCCCAGTTCCAGAAGCGCTTCTCCCACGGCCTGGAAACACTGGCGGCCTTCACCTTTGAAAAATGCCTGGGCGATTCCAACGGCGATTTCAACGCCGAGAACGGCTCCGAGGCCGCCCCTTACCAATACTTCTTCAACGCTCACCTCTCGAAGGGTGTTTGCACCTACGACATCCCCAAGGTGCTCACGCTGACCGCCGTGTACGAACTGCCGTTCGGAACCGGGAAGCGCTGGCTCAAGAAAGGCGTGCTCTCGCGCGTGCTCGGCAACTGGGAAACCAACTACGCGTTCCTGGCCCGCTCCGGCCAGGCATTCAATCCGAGTTGGGGCGGCGCGAGCAACATCTGCGCCTCGTCCACGGCTACAGGCTGCGTGCCCACCACCATTGCCGGCATCGCTCCTTTGAGCACCGATCCGGCCAATCTCTCCGACGCAGCCGGGTCCATCACGGGTTATAGCCGTCCGAGCATCCTGCCCGGCTGTCAGATCGCCGTGGCTCACCAGAGCGTCTCCCAGTGGTACAACCCTGCGTGTTTCGTGAGTCCGGCGTCGCTTTCCGTGGGACCGGGTTACGGCTTCGGCGACACTCCCATCGGCTTCCTGCGCACCATGCGTTGGATCAACCTGGACGTGGTTCTGGCCAAGAGCATTGCCATCACCGAAACCAAATCGCTGCAGTTCCGGGCCGAAGCATTCAACGTGGCCAACCACATGGTCCTGGGCGCCCCGGGCACTTCGATCGCGCCCTCGTACTCGAATGGTGGCATCAGTTACGGCTCGGCCGGCGTCATCAGCGGCATCGCCAACATCCCACGATCCATGCAACTGGCGGTGAAGTTCATGTTCTAAACTCTGCCAGCTACGATAAGGCCGCCACATCCGGCATCGACCACGGGGGCACGCCGCCGCGCCGCGAGGCGACGACGGCCCCCACCCGGTTGGCGAAATCTCCGGTGTGCTCCGCGTCCCATCCCTGCGCCAGTCCGTGCAGGAAGCCCGCGGCGAACGCATCGCCCGCCCCCACCGTGTCCGCGACCGTCACCGCATAACCCGCCGGCTCGGCGTAATCCGCGCCCACCCGCACCGCACAGCCTCGCGATCCGCGGGTCACCGCCACAGCGCTCCATCCGAATTTGCGTGACCAGAAGTCGGTGAACTCCACCAGGGAGTCGTGGCGGCAGCCAAAAAGCGAGTCGATGACCAGCGCTTCATCGTCATTCAGCTTCACCACGCCGGCGTGGGGCAGCAAGTCCGCCAGCAATTGCCGCGAGTACGAATCGCGGCGCAGGTTGATATCGTAAAACCGCCGGGCGCCGGGCAGCGCCGCCGCCAGTTTGGCCACTTCCGCGCGCCCGCTGGGCTGTGCCTGATAGAGCGTGCCGCAGTACAACCACTCGGGCCGCATCGCCGCCAGCCGCTCCTGATCCGCCGTGCCAAGCTGTAGCGCATCGTAAGCCGCGGGCCGATGAATCGTGAAATCCGGCTGTCCGGCGGAATCCACACGCACCGAAACCGTGCCGGTCGGCACTCCCGGAATCACCTGGATAAAGTCGGTGCGCAAACCAAGACCGGCCGCCTTCGCAATGGCCGCCGCTCCGCGCGCATCGTCGCCCACGGCGCTCACGAAAATCACCTCGTGCCCCAGGCGGGAAGCGTGGCAGGCGAAATTGAAGGGCGCCCCTCCCAGGCTCTCGGAATCCTCAAACACGTCCCACAGGAGCTCACCGATGCTGATGATCGTCATCACTCGCATCATAGTCCTGTTACGCCTCAGGGGACGAACAAAGCACGGACTGCTTTTCAGTCTGCCAGCGGTGACCCGTGGGACACGTGGAGAGGGCGGGTGTAATAATCCGGGTCGGCAAATTTGGCATCAAAGATGCGCTCCCACCGGGCGTTCTCGGCACACCTGCCGCAAATGCCGCAGTGACACCGGCGGGCCTCTGAACGCCTTGCCGGCGGCTGATATGCGGACTCCAGAGGCGGTACCGGCGCTGGAAGGCGGCTGGATTTCCTGAGAGTTCTTTTCTCGCAATCGGCTAAAAGCAATTCGAGAACCCTCTCGTCAGATAGCTCCATATTTCGACCTCCTGCCCTGTCTTACGGACGCCAGGGCTCCTAGTCCACCGTCGCGGAGAGCGCCTGCCTGACCGTTTCGACAGCGTCTCTTGGCAGAAAGGGCTTCTGCATCCTTGTGCACCGGCCCTGATAGGGGCAATTCCCGCACGGTATGTCGTAACCGGACATCAGGATTGACCGCATATTCGGATACGCGCCCGCCACCCACCGGACCAGCGAATGGCCGTCCATTCCCGGCATCTGGACGTCGGAAAGAATTGCGTCGAACGCCTGGGCAACGCAAAGCTCCATGGCTTTAAACGGGTCGGAAGCCGTCCTGACTTCGTATCCGGCGCGGCTGAACGCGAGCGAGAGTACCGAGAGCACCGCGGGCTCATCATCGACAATCAAAAGCCGCAACATCCACTTAGATTGTAGACAAAAACATCTGAAATCTCTCGGGAACCTTGCAGGGATAGGGGTGCACAAATAGGGGTAAAGGCCGTTTCTCGTGGCCCTCTTGGTTCCAGAAGGATGAAATCGTGTTGGATTTTCCCCCTTCAACGCCATATAATCAGGGTCGGTCCGGAGTCACTCTGGTAACCGGAGATAAGGCCGGCCTCGATTTGGGGCGAGCAAATCGAGGAATACCCGGCATTGGGGTTGAGCCATGTCTACGATTCTCGTCATCGACGATGACCTCGCCATTCTGAAGCTCTTCGGCACGATCCTTGAGGACGGCGGCTATTCCGTGAAGTTGTCCCATTCCAGCGGAGATGCTAAGAAACTGCTGCGGCAGACTCCCATCGATCTCGTGGTTCTGGACCTCAACATGCCGGAGCCGGACGGATTCGACCTGTTAAAGGAGCTACGTGCCTCCATGCCCGGGCTCCGCATCGTAGTGGTGTCCGGCTATCTGGACGGAGCGCTCCTGAAGGCTGCGGAGTGGCTTGGAGCCACGGCCGCACTTTCGAAATCCGATGCTCCCAGGATGCTCGTGAAGACGGTCAAGGACATCCTTCAAAAGTTCCCGCCGGAATCCGGCTGAAACGCCTTGCCGGTTCGCGTGAATCTACCCCCCAGGCTCGAACACTTCAATCTCAAATGACCGCCGCACAATCTCCCGTGCCGCCTCCAGACTCGCCACTTCGCCCGCACCGATGGCCTGCACCAGCACATTCCCCGCCGCCGTCGCTTCCACGGGGCCGGCCACCACCTTACACCCCGTCGCCGACGCCACCAGTTGATTCAGTAAACGATTTCGTGACCCGCCGCCCACAATATGGATAGTATTGATCTTGTGACCGGTGAGCGATTCCAGACCTTGCAGGACCTCGTGATATCGCTGCGCCAGGCTTTCCAGAATCAGCCGGCAGGTTTCTCCCTTCGTGCGCGGCGGCGGGAGCGCGTGGCTGCGGCACCACTCCCCAATTCGGGCGGGCATGTCCCCGGGCTGCAGAAAATCGTCCGGATCGATCACTCCCGCGGCGGGTCCGCTCTCTTCCGCCATGGCCGCGAGTTCCTGGTAGGTGAACGTCTCGCCCTGCGCCATCCAGGCGCGCCGGCATTCCTGCAAAATCCACAACCCGGCAATGTTCTTCAGCAGACGGGTGCGCCCGCCGAAGCCGGCTTCATTGGTGAAATTCAACTGGTAGCACCGCTCATCCACCACCGGGTGCGGCAGTTCGACTCCCATCAGGCTCCACGTGCCGCTGCTGATATAGCACCAATCGTCCCCCTGCCCCGGCACGGCGGCCACCGCCGATGCGGTATCGTGACCCGCGGTGGCATACACCGGAGCCGCGCCCAGTCCGCTGGCCTGCGCCAGGTGCGGCAGCAACGTGCCGAGCTGCTCTCCCGGCTCGATCAGCTCCGCCAGGATCTTCGCCGGCATTCCCAGGCGCTCAAACAGCTCAGTCTCGAAACGCCGGGTCTTGGGATTGTAGAATTGCGACGTACTGGCGATCGTGATTTCCGAGCGCTGAACGCCGCTCAGCCAGTAGGCCAGCAGGTCCGGCATGAACAGCAGTTTCTCCGCCGCGGCCAAAGCGGGGGAATCCGCCAGCCGCATGGAATACAACTGGTAAAGGGAGTTGATCGCCATGATCTGGATTCCCGTGCGGCTGAACACCTCGGCGCGCGGCACCCGCTCGAAGAGCCGCTCCGGCACGCCGATATTGCGCTCGTCGCGATAGTGCCGGGGACTGCCTACGAGCGTGCCGTCGGCCCCGACCAGGCCGAAATCCACGCCCCAGGTGTCCACGCCAATGCCCTTCGGCGCCAGCTTCCGCCGGCCGGCCGCGCACAATCCTTCTACAATTTCGTGGAACAGGCGAAACGCATCCCAGTACAGGCCCGCCGGAAGCTGTACCGGCTGGTTCAGGAAGCGATGCAGTTCTTCCAATTCCAGCCGTTGCCCGGCGAGGCTGCCGAGCATTACGCGCCCGCTTTCGGCGCCCAAGTCTACCGCAAGATAATCGGACATGGTGACCCGCCATTGTAGTGCTCCGGCGGGGTGCCGCACAAGAACGCGATTTACGCTAGAATTTAACGTTAACGACAATTTTATGGCTGACGCAATTTATCTCATCGCGAACGGCGACCTGCGATTGTCCGCCAATCGCAACTGCTGGGCCGCGCAGCAGAAGGCCGAAGAAGCCATCATGGAGGCCATCCGCCGCGAAGGCCGCGAGATTCGAGCGCGCTCACCCCTACGACCCGGAGCAGCAGCACGGGTTCATCGACAGCCAGAAGTACGGCAACCAGGTATTCCGCAATATTCCCGCAGGACGCGCCGCTGGTGGTTTGCGAGGCCGTCTGGCAATACAGCCATCACGTGCTGCCGGGCCTGGTGGGACATCGCGGGCCCATCCTGACCGTTGCCAACTGGAGCGGACAGTGGCCGGGCCTGGTGGGCATGCTGAACCTCAACGGCTGCCTGACCAAGGCCGGAGTGACATATTCCACCCTGTGGAGCGAGGATTTCACGGATGACCAGTTTCCTGCGCGGGCTGCGCCAGTGGCTCGGCGGCAAGCCCGGTGGAGCACGACACTCTCGCCACGCCGGCCCCTGGAAGCCTTCACGCTGCCCGCCGACGCCGCTGGCCGACGGGACGCGAACTGGCCGCGCAACTGCGCCGCGACAAGGCCATCATGGGCGTCTTCGACGAAGGCTGCATGGGCATGTACAACGCCATCATTCCCGATGAGAACCTGATGCCCATGGGCGTCTTCAAAGAGCGCTTGAGCCAGTCGCAGCCTCTACGCCGCCATGCGCGCGGTGCCCGACGCCGAGGCCCGCGCGGTGCGCGCACTGGCTGGATGCGCAAGGGCATGCGCTTCCACACCGGCACCGAATCCCGAAACCGAACTGACCGACGACCAGATTCTGGACCAGTGCAAGATGTACATCGCCGCGCTGCGCATCGCCGACGATTTCGGCTGCGACGTGATCGGCATTCAGTATCAGCAGGGCTTGAAGGATCTCGCCGCCGGCATCCGACCTGGCGGAAGGCCTGCTGAACAATGTCGACCGGCCGCCGGTGACCGCCGCCGGCAACTGGCCGCGTGCTCTACGAAGGCACGGCCCTGCCGCATTTCAATGAAGTGGACGAATGCGCCGGCCTCGACGCGCTGGTGACCAACCGCGTGTGGACAAGGCTCGGCTTCGATCCCGAAACCACGCTGCACGACGTGCGCTACGGCGAAGCCGTACGGCGGCGAGTTCGTGTGGGTGTTCGAAATCTCCGGCTCCGTGCCGCCGCAGCACCTGGCCGGCGGCTATGCCGGCGCGGTGAGCGAGCGCCAGCCGCCGATGTATTTCCGGCTCGGCGGCGGCACCATCAAAGGCGTCAGCAAGCCCGGCGAGATGGTCTGGAGCCGGATCTACGTGGAAGGCGGAGCGCTGCACGCCGATATCGGCCGCGCCAAGGCGGTGGAACTGCCGCAGCGAAGAGACCGAGCGCCGCTGGCGCATCACCACGCCGCAATGGCCCATCATGCACGCCGTCACCTACGGCGTATCGCGCGATCAGTTGATGGCCAAGCACAAAGCCAACCACATCCAGGTGGCCTACGGCCCCGACGCCGCCGGCGCCAATCGCGGCCCTGGCCGCGAAGGCCGCGATGTTCCGCGAAATGGGAATCGCGGTGAACGTCTGCGGCACGGAGCACGGGCTCGCCGGCTGAGAAATCCAGTACAGATGGAAGTCATGCCGCCTGCGTCGTGCCAACATGGGGAGGAACTTGGGCCTAGGGTGCCATGGGCGAGAAAGTTTTGGTGAGGGGAGTGGTCACAGACACGGCGCCGGCGGCGTCCACGGTGATCTGGGCAAGCGGCGCGTAGTGGTGATGGACGCCCTGAGGCGGGAGCGCCAGAGGAGACTGGGTTGGCTTTCCCTTCGCGTCGGTGGCGGGTTCGCTTGGCCAGATGACGTCGCCTGTCACCACACGTGCGGGAATCAACCAGTAGTCTCCAGTGCGGTAGTTTGCGGCCGGCATGCCCGCGCCCATGACGGGAAATTGGATTTGCACGCCGTTTTCCAGATCGAGCCACGCCGTGCCTTCCACGATGAGAGCCGCACCGTCGGCGGCTTGTTGCAATTCACCTTCCGTAGGATCTCCGAACTCCAGATCCCAACGCCGCAGAAGCGGATGCCTGGCGGGATTCTTGCCGGCGTTTCCGCTAGCTGCCCCAGTGAGCGTGACGGTCATATTCGGCCCGTCGATGGCTTGCACGACCAGCAGATTATCGGCACGGTTGAGAAGGGCCGAATCATCGTCCTGAACTTCGACTGTGTCGCCTTGCGCCAATCCGAAGCGGTCGTCGCGGCCCAGGCTTTCCACGACAAATGCATTGGTTCCGCTGCTTCGTACGATCGGGAACACGACGGCGCCGTTTTCGCGGGACCATTTGAACGTGGGGGCCTGCCCGGCCGCTCCGACTGCGCCGCCGGTGTGAATCTCCACGCGATACAACTGGTTCTCGGGCCCGCGGTATTGCGCGTTCGGCGAAATCGTGCAAGGGTCGGTTGAGGTGGATGGCTTCAAGGCGCGAGCGCGCAAGAAGCCTCGATTCGCGGGATCGAAGTTGGCCAGAGGGTCAGTGCCTTCCGGGTTTGCGGCGACTTTCACCTGGCAGACGGTTTTCGATCGCGCCGCGGTGTCCGCTCCATTCAAAGCTACTTCGCGGATGGAATCGTCCTCCACACAGGTGATCAGGCGCTCCCATGTATCCAGGTAAGCGAAATAGGATCCGGCTGTCAGTGCGGCCGCAACCGGGAGGTCGGGCTGATTCAAGTAAGTGGCGACGCGGCCCACCGACACCGGATTGAATGCGCTCACGTCCTGATCGAGAGTAAGGGTATTGGAACTTTGATCGATGGCGGCCACTCGCGCGAGCATGGTAGTTCCGTTGGTAGCCGTCAGTTGAACAAACTGTCCGGCGGCAAATTGAATACCGTCCAAAGTCCAGGCAGCCACAATGATTTGTTTCGGCTGGGGAGGGGTCGCAGCCGCCAGCTTGGCAGCAATGGATCGCGAAGGCAGCTCACACGCGATTCCGTCAACGTAGTAGCGGCCTGGCGCGATCAGGAAGTCACCATTCACCTTCAGGGCGGCTGGCAACGCCTGAATCACGAACCCGCAGTTCTTGGCCGGGCCGCCGGCGGGGCCAATCAGATCGGCCGCAAGAGCAAGGAGATGACTGGCGAAAATTTCGGCCTGATCGTTCCAGTCCGCGTCGAGTTGCACCCGCCCCTGCTGCATGAGGACGCGGGCAAAGCGCTTATCTGGACAGAAGGCATCGCGGGTGAGATCGGCTTTCATAGTTCGTTCTCCACATCACAAAGTCAACTACGTTACAAATTCTACGGAAACTTCGGCGCCGGCAGGAGTGAACTCGGCAAGCCGGGCTTTAAGGTTGGCGGCGCGCTGGGGTTGGAACAGATCATGGAAAGCTCCCATCTCCGACTGGTCTTCGGCGCCGCGGGTGATCTCGATCGCACACGTTGCGCCGAGCCGGCAATAACCGGCATCGCCGTAGCGGGTACTGTTGAATTCCGGAGTTATCCGCAGACGCTCGCGGGCGATGAGCAGGTCCCGTTCCTGCGGCGTCAGATCACCGTTAGCAAACTGCGCGCTGACCGCTGCTTCGACAAGGTCCGGCTGACACTCGTACCGTCGGGGCGTGCGCGATCCGGGCGGAATATAGCTGAACCGGACACAACCCTGTTGCCTGCGGCACACCAGGACTGTCCCCATCACGATGGTATTCTCGGCGAGTTGGATCGCACGTACCGCCAACTTCCCCAGGATTGTGCTGCGCTGGATCTCGAGCACGGCGTGGGCGCAAAGGCTATCGGGAGCGAAGACAGCGGGTTGGTCCAGCCTGGTCGCGTCCAAGATGCTGCCGGTAATGCGCAGCCGCAGCGGATCGTAGGCGGTCTGGTCGCGATTGACGCGAATCATGCCGGTGATGCTCTGATCGATGCGCAGGCATTCCAGGCCCCCATCCACTTCGATGCTGGGTTCGCCCGGTCGCGTGGGCTCGCAGTTGCAGGTGAGCGCCAGGCCGGGAACCAGCGTGCAGTGGCGCAGGACAACTCCTGCCATGTCGCCGTCGATCTGCAGTCCGGAGCGCAGCAGCACGATGCCATCGAGTGACAGCCAACTTCCCTGGGCGCCCGTCACCGATAGCGCGGCCGAAGAGCCGTCTTCCAGATTCGCCAGACGGATGACCGGGCGGCTGCCGCTCGCGGCTTGAATCACGAGCTGATGGTTTTGCGCGAGGTCGATCTGGAGCGTTTCGATGTAGACGCCGCTATCAGTAATCTCGATCACGGCGGCAGAAGGTTTGTCGGTCTTCCACTGCGTGAGTGCGTCCTCGATTCTCCGGAATGGTTCGCCAGTTCCCACGAGGTAGGTCCTGGCGCCCGGCGGTAGTTTGAGTTGGCGCGGGTACTCTCCCCCCGCCATGTCCGCGCTGAAGCCGTAGTTGTAAGAGACCCAAACTGCGGGTCTGCGGCCTTGGAGCGGCGGAAAGACGATGCGTCCGAGTTTGGGATCTACCGCAACCTGACCGGCCACGGGACGATAGCTCCAGTCGCCCAAATCCGCGGGAACAATTAGCTTTGCGGGCACCGGCTGCATCGGGTCGCCGGTCCAGATCTGAAAACTCCTGCCGTCGCCGTAATAGAAAGGCACTCCCGGCTGTGCGCCGGAGGATTCGCTCGCCTCGAACGTATCCAGACTTCGCAGTGCGATCGGAGCCGGAACATTCAAGGGCCCTGGCGATCCGGACGCCGGCTGCGGCGCGATGAAGAGCTGTGTGTCGATGCCGAGCGGGTTGAACAGATAGGCGTTCGGCCCGCCCTCATCGTAGTGGAACGCCGGGGTCCTGGTAATCGAGTAGGACCTGAGCCGCCAGACGAATACGCGCACCTGCGGCAGATTCCAACCCCCCGCTCGAACATCGATCGTGCGCGCGGATTCGTTGAACGCTCCTTGCATCTGATCGAGCGCGTCGCCATCGCGCAAGTCGATCAGCCGCCCGCGATTCAGATGCAGGTAGCTGATGTTCTGCGTGAATCCAAGCTGGCGATAAATTTCGACGGCCCGCAACGGCCAACCCGAAGTCGCGCGGGCGATGTCTTCCAGGACCGAGAGAGTTCCCTTGCGCCGGCGGAAGCGCACCAGGTTGGCCACTTCCTGCCGCGGAAACAGGATTCGATTGCGTGCTTGTGTCGCCTGGGTTCCGCCCGCTGTGGGCTCGCCCGCATCGTGAACGGGAATATAGTTGAGAAGCGTGCCGATGTAGGGCACGACCCAATCGGCGCATGTCTCGATAAACCAGTTCTCGTACAGACCGGCGATGTCTTTTTCGACAATATTCACCTGCTCCGCGATCACCCGCAGAAGAGCCTTCAACGGATAACCCTGATCAGCGTCCCGCAGCCGGTAGACAACCGGTATCAACTCATATAAGCGATCGGGATCTGTATTCAGGCACGGCATGCTCATCCTCCAATCTGAGTCAGGATCAGGCTGTCGGGAATATCAGGCGTGAGGTACACCAGCTCCGCTGCCAGCAGGCGCGTGCATGGGCTCGCGTCCGGAGCAGCAGTGGGATCGAGATGCGCCACATCAGCCGTTACATACTGATTCAGGCGAAGCGTGGACGCGAGTATCGCGAACTGCGCGATCGTGGTGTCGTCTGCCACGTCGTCAAATACCTGGGGATTGACGTACAGCACTCCTTCGACGCCCTGCATGACTGCGATTGCTTCGCTGAGGAAAGCGGGCTGCGCCAGGTCCCGCGCATCGAAGCTGAACCTGTAGAGAACCGCGCTGCGGATCTGCGGTTCGACCGACTCCCACACGTAATCCGGCGCGAGCTGTATACCGGCGCTGATCACCAAAAGCTTCGTCCGCCGCAAGCAGACTTGAACGCCAAGGAACGGGTCGCCGAAGGTTTGCAACGAGAGCAGAAGGTTTTGATAGAGGTCTGAGGAGGTGTCAATGGGAATGTCGCCCACTCCAGCGATGGTGATGTGGACCAGTTGCCTCCGTCCGTCCGACAGATGGACGGCCGAGGCTTTTCCGATTCCCGCGTAGGTGCGGGTGAAATCCGCGTAGTCCTGCACTGAGACGAGGCGGTCGAGAGCGGTCACGGCGAGCGGAGCATTGCTGCGGATTTGATCCACGCTGTCAGGGTCGGCTCCGCCTGTGGCCGGCAGGGGATTGATGACGCCCTGCAGCCCCAGAGGGTGCGTCGCGAGCTGGCTGATCTGGCTGGCGTCAACGTTGCCTGCACTGCCAATGCCGTAGCGATAGCTCGCCTTCACGTTCGAAGAGCCGGTTGGGAGCCGCGCGCCGCGCTCGCCATTGCCGAATATGATGCTGGTGACGCCGGAATCGCCGGTTTGAGTGATATATGTGCGATCGGTTGGGGGCGGCGGCGAGGTCGGGTGATTCCTCCCAGGTGAGTTCGTTCACAGTCACGGAGAGCGTGCTGGCCGCACCTTCGGGTGTGGCCGCCGAGACGTAAGTCACCGGAGACTGGTGCAGAGTGAACTTTTGAAACTCTTGCGTCGCATCGCCATTGCCAAGGACTTCGCCAGTTGTCTGGCCGTGGGTCGCCTTCGCAACATTGGCGTAGATCTGGACGTTCGCGGTGTTGTACGCGTAAGCAAGAGAGTTGGCAAATTGAATGGTGGTGTGAACCGAATCCGAAGCGCTGCGCAATTGCCGGATGCGCCACGCGTACACCGAGGTCAGCCGGCTGGACGGAATGGTTCCCAGCGGGAACGTGTTCCCGGGGCTCTGAGGGTCGATCAATTGGTCCGCAAAGGCCGGGAACCTGCCTTGCCGTTCATCCGGGCTGGGTATGTAGGCATCGGCATAGATGCCGGGACTGAGTTGAATCACATCGCAGAACTCCTGGTCAGGGCTGGCAGGCCCGGCAATGGCGTTCAGAAGATCGAAGAGGCCTTGTGTAGGAGAGCCAACTACTAACCGGTCGCCGCCGGCATTGGCATCGCTGACGTAGAACAGCCCTTCAAACGGCACGAAGGTGGGAGGGAAGGGGACGCAGGACTGTTTCCCGGCCCCCTGCGTGACGGCGGAGATCATGGCGAGTTCGCTGGCATTCACGCCCGATACGTTGGGGATATCGGTGCGCTCGCCGGACACCATGATCCAACGTCCCGGTTCGAGGGCGTCGTAGAGCCCGTCGAGTTCGATGCTCGATCCCTCTACATCGCGGTCGAGGGGCTCTTCGCTCATAGCAAGCTCTTCCGCCTGCGCGTAGACGATTGTTCCGCGCAACAACCAGGCGCTTTTGACGAGGTTCGCGAAATGATCCACGTTGTCCGCAGACAGCCAATTGCCGTCCAGTGTCAAGACGGATACCTTGGCTGTGAAACCTTGCTTCGTGTCGAGCGTCTGCCCCTTGATGTCGCGCACCTGCTGGTACGAAATACTCCGCTCCCCGGTAGGAGTTCCGTCAGACTGAAGCACAGGCTGGTCGATCGCGATCCACGAGTTGACCGTGATCTTGTCGTAGACCGAATCGAGCGCGATGACGTTCAGTGCGGTCGCGGTTCTCGAAAGCAGGTCGCCCCAACAGTTCTGAATGGTCGCGGGCAAGAACTGGACTGATGTGGTGGTGTTCCCGGCTGCACCTGGGGTTTGGGTGATCTGTGAGGCACCCGGGAAACTGCTGGCAAACAACGAGGCCTTGGCCCGCAGCGCATAAATTTGCGTGTCGAAATGCACGGGCTGCAGATTGCCCCACGCGCTGTAGACGAGCGGCGCGGCAACCGGATGCAGGCTCGCGATCAGTCGCGGAATAGTGTCCGCCGAAGAAGCGAATGACACGGCGACGGAGCGTGCGAGGCGCAGCGGATTCACTGGAGGTACGCTCCGGTCGAGTGAGATTGCCGTCAGCAGGTTGCCCAGCCGCTGCAGACTCGAAGCCGTTACGGCGGGTGCAGGTATGGACGTTCCGGGGCCTCCGCGTCTTGCCAAAGCCTCCACCAGACGGGCGATTGCAGGCATGAGGTCCGCAAGATGCTGCGACCAGGCCTCGACTCGTGTGAAATTTCGCCGCAGGGCTACATCGTGCGCCTGCTGCACGGTCACGAGCGCCTGGCGCGCGGCTACTGCGGCCTGGTCGAGCGCGGGTGCCAGATTAGTTTGAATGTCCGACAGCGCCGAAGCGATGCCGCTTGCCAGATCGCTTCCAGCGAATTGATCGGAGGCGTCGTTGATGTAGCGGAGCAGAACATCGCTCACCATCTGGAGCGTCGACGCAGTCGCCGCCGGCAGGTCTTCCTTGAGCACCACCTGGGTGCGGCTTACGTCCGCCTGTGGATTGACGCGCTCGGCGAAGCGCAGGAACTGCTGATTCGAACTGTCGCTCAGAACCAGCAGCATGGGGTCGCCCGCCTTCAGATTCGTCGCGACTCCCTGAAAGTACACGCTGTCGATCACATCGGCGTTGGTCCCCAGATGATTGTTGAGGCTGAGGCTGGGATCGGGAGGCGGCGAAATCACCACGGGGCGCGTGAGCCTCGGGCCCAGAGAGTTCCAGCGGTCGCGCGCATCCAGCGCAACACCCGTCTCGAAGAACTGGGCAGTTTCGCCGGTGCCGGGTATACTCTGTGCACGCGTCCCCGCCGGGATCTGGCCGCTGAATCCCGCCGCGGTTGTGAATGCGAGAAACACGCTGGCGGCCACGCCTGGCCGGGGCTTGTAGCCGATCAGGTTTGCCAGTTCGAGCAGAGAGACCCGCTCCACGGCTGTAGCGAGGTATCCTTCGTTGGCGATCCTCTCCTGATAGAACGTGAGGACGTCGGCCACCACGGCCCAGGCGTCGAGCAGCGCGATGGAAGGGTCGGAGAGTTCCCGGGTAGTCAGCGCCTTCAGCGGATAGATACGAGTAGCTGCGCTTGGGCCGCCGGCGGGAGCCACGTCGACGTATACCGATGAGAGCCGCGCCAGCATGCTCTCGAAAAACGTGGCATAAGTCCCGGCACGATAGGCAAGTGACGAAAGCCCGGGCCGGTTGTATTCCGCCTCAGGCGTGACGACCGTAATGCCTTGACAGCAACCGCATGGACGCGTCATCTGCCCCCCCTCATTACCAGCGTGAGCCGGCCATTTTCGGGATAGTTCGGATCGTTGTCCACGCGCGCGATCTCGAAGCTACCCATGGTAAGCACGCTCCCCGCCGGGACTTCCTCGGAGGCGTTCTCGACGCCGGGGCGTGGCTCTCCCAGTTCGAACCGCTCCAGCCGCGTCAGGGTTACGCTGCGAACGCCTTCCACCTGTTGAGCGGCTGCAATGATCCGGCTGGCATAGATTCCCTCTCCGAACGTCAGATTGTCGGGGTAGAACAGACCCAGTGAGCCATCCGCAAGCACACGGTTACTCAAGATGTCGAGCAAAGCGGCCTCTACGTGGCCGCGCAGATACGCGGGATCGACGCATATGTCGAGACCGACGTCGACGCCCACATACTGCGCCGCCCGTACAAGGAGATCGTGTCCGATGCGGCGATATGGTTCCAGGTAGGAATCGATTTCAAGCAGAGTTTCTGCATTCACGTCTTCCGTGCCGAGCGGATCGGTCGCGACCAGCACCTCGGTCCAACTGCCTGTCCAGCACAGGCGCGCTTTCGCGCCCTGAAGAGCCTGGAACGGAGCGGAGCAGATCTCCGGTCCGATGAAAGGTTCATCGCCGGCTTCTTCTTCCTCACTCGTCCGATCGCCAGGCGGCGAACTCTTCGCGGTGACTGCCGCCAGCGCCGAGCGCTCCAGATCGGCCCGCTCCGCCATTCTCCGTGCATTGTTCGCGGCCAGCGTTGCGTAATCGCCGGCCGTGATCGCGCGCTCGATAGTTGCTTTGATGCCTCCCGGAGCAAACATCTTGACTTCTTCGATGGGCTCGGGATCGGTGCCTCCCGACGCTGGAAGAGGATTGCGCGGAGCCAGGTTTCCCGGGTTTCCGGTCAGTTTCCGAAAGACGATGCAATTGATCGCTTCTGCTCCTACGTTGCCGCCGGAGCCGTTGCCGATGCGGTACGACGCGGTGAAGGTCGTCGCGGCGTTGGGGGCGCGGCCCAGGTCTCCGTTCCCGAACCTCAAATGCGCGTAGCCGTCGTTGTCCGTCTCTACGACGAAAACATTGTCGCCGGGTCCGCTGTCCAGGAGATCGAGCACAGGCGTCCAGGTCCTGGTGAGGTCGCCCTGCGGCGTTGTTTCCGTGCCGGTCAATGAGATTTGCGGTTGGGCGGCTTGCGGGTCCTGTTCGAGAAAATCGCCGGTGCAACCGCATGGCGGCAACGGCACCGAGAAGGTCAAGGGCTGTTGCGTCAAGACGGGACAGAAGGGCGCCGGCGTGGTTTGAACAGACGGCGGCTCGCACTGGCAGGCGCAATTCCCGGAGGTGGATCCCGCGCAAACCGTGCCCAGCGGCTCCGACGTATCCGAGCCTTCATCCACTAACACTACATTGCCGCGGGCAACGGTGACGTTCGTGATGATGGTGCAATCCGGAGCAGGCAATCGCGTCGAAATGCAGACTGCAAACTCGAGTGCGTCCGAGTAGCACCACTCGATGTGGACCACGGGCTGCTGGAAATCAGTGCCCGGCTGGAGAAGTAGCGGATCAACACGTGGCTTGACTTTGGTCAGCTTGACGGCTTGCCGGTGCGCAGGATCCGCGTCGGCGGGGTTGCCGGTGCCGGGTCCGATCACTTCTTCGAAAATCAGAACGTCTCCAACCGCCAGATCGAGAGCGCGCGCGAATCCTGGAGGCGCGGCAGACGAAGGGTCCGGGGTTGCGCCCGCCGGCAGCTTCACCCAGGTATCGGTCAGAGTGGCTGATTTGGCGCCCTTCGCGAGGCAGCACTCGGTGTCGCCCCAGGTGTAGAAATGGATCTCCGAGTGCGCCTTGCGCAAGGTGATCGTCTGCGTCCCGGAGGGCTGCAGTACTTCAAATACCTGATATGACCCCGTAGTCAGCAAACGCAAGTCGCCGGGTTGAAAGATGCGCTGGCCCTGCCTGCCCGGGAGCGCGGTCGTGAAGAAGACGTCTTCGGGTTGGAGCGGGAACGAATCCTGGTCGGTGGCGATGGTCACATATGCGCGGGCGTTGCAGCCCTCGTGCATCCGGTAGTCGATCAGACGCGCGTGCCGCCGAACGGAGATGCGCTGGCGCGCGGTTCCGAGATATGCTTCCGTGGCAACGGCGTCCTGGTAGTAACTCAGGTAGTCGCCGGTATAGGCCAGCAGCTCGACCAGCATGATGCCGATATCGGGAACATGCGTCTCGCTCCAATCCGGTATCGTCAGGGCGAGCCGGTCGAGGATAAGCTGGCGGAAGCTTCCATAGTCTTTGGCAAGATAATTTATCGGCGGTTGCGTCCTTGTGGGGGAAGGACAACTTTGGGCGGGCTTGCAATCGAGATCTGAGGGACAGCCGGCTTTAAAGTTGAACGTGGCAGAAGAGTAGAGCGGGTCCAGACCGGCTAAATGCTTGTGGCTTGGATCGCCGTGAGCGTCGAGTTCCACAAGCTTGAGCGTGTAATCGGAAAAGTCGCCCGTCTGATCGACGGTTACCTCGAGCCAGTCGTCGAGCGTGAGATCGGTTTGGCGGTGAATGCGCACGTTGGTGGCGCGAATGTTGCGGATGCGCCGTCCGCCGGAGATCTGAACGTTGGCGGTCGTCAAACTCGCCGGCGCACGGCCCAGAAAGAACACCTCGAGTGTCAGCCCGTTGCCGCTCACTTCAACGTAATCTATCCCACCCGAGTGAGGGGACTTCCTGACGACTGGCCGGCGGCCATCGACGGTGCAATTCAGGTCGCTCATGAGGTTTGACGGACAAACGTTTCCGTCTGTCCCTCCTGGGTCTGCCGCAGAACATAGCTGACAACGACCGTGAGAGTCGCATCCGTCGCGGTCACCGTAAGCTGCCGCAGATCGATCAAATCTCCCAGGAAACGCTGGAGCGCCGCCTGCGTGGTGAATTGCAGCGCCGCAGCCAGTTCCGTGCTGTTCGGCGCAAACGCCATCTGAAGCAGCCCGCTGCCGAAATCAGGACGATTCACTCTTTCGCCCGGGTTGGTGAACAGGAGTTGTTCGATCATGTCGCGCACATGGCCGGCGGTATCCGCCGCGGCCGTGCGGCCCCGGCTATCGATCTGGAATGGGAAATCAATGTTCATCTAGGTGCCCGTCACGACGGTCTGGGTCAAAGTGATGATGAGCGGCGTACCGGTGGGCGCGCAGATCGCCTGGCTGTCCAGCAGCAACAGCGGCTGCCCATTGGAAGTAATCTTGACCGCGGAGGTGATGAACTGAGCCGTCACGCATGGCCCGTTGCCCGCTGGTGGAACAAACGCGCAACCTGCGATTGCGTATTGCGAGGCCAGACTGACCGTAGGCTGGCCCATCACCGTTACGCTGAGATTCGGGACCATGGGTTGCGCCTGTCCGCCGTGCGCGCACATCACGGTCGCTCCGGCATGCAGTAAGAAGCCCGGCATCAGGTCACCACCAGTGAGATTTTGTTGACCATGACGGCCGGTCCCAGCAGCTCGATCGAAGCGCCTTTGCCGTTGTTGATGAAGATGCCGGCGTCGTTCACGACGATCATCGCGCCGGTGGGGCTGCGCAAGACGATACCTCCGGTTCCAGGGGGAGCGGGGGCAGGGATGGGCGCCTCCATGGGAACCGGCGGAGCATCGCTGATCAAAAGCAGGTGCTGCAAGGATGTTTGGATGACGATCGTCTGTCCTGGTGGAATGGGTGGGGGAGCGAACGAAGCGGCCGGCACCTCCAACATGTTGCCCCACCATCCGCCGACCCAAACCGGACGGTCGGGATCGCCGGCCTCGAACTGCACCCACACTCCGGCCCCAAGCTGAGGGATCATGAACGTGCCTTCCTGCTTGCCCGCCAGAGGCACGCAGGGCATCGCCCATGTCGACGGCGTGATCCCGCCGACGTCGGGAACCGTGACCATGATTCTGCCGACTTGCATGGGGTCCACATTCTGGACCACCGTCCCGCGATAGATGCCGTAGTATCTGTTTCCGTCACTCATATGCTTACCGAGGATACCGACGAACCCACGCCGCCGCGGGTGAGCGTGAAGCTCTGCTTGTACTCCCCGCGCTTGATGTTGTGCGTCACGCTCTTGACGTAGTAATTGCCGTCGTAGTAATTTCCCGCGCCGCGTACCGCCGCGAGTTGGCGCGCCTTGAAGATATGCCCGTACCGCAGCACATCGAGCTGTCCGTTAGCCGAGATCACGTCCGCCGTCTTGAAGAGCGCCCCGAGACCTTTAAGCGCCGCGCCGATGGGATTCTCGTTGGCGATGGGGCGGAGTTGCTGGCTCTTGAGAGGCGTGGGCGCTTGCGCTGCCATCGGCGCTTTCAGGATGTCCAGGTTGGGCACGGGAATGGGGATGGGAAGTTTGGTGTTCGGCTCGATGATGGTTACGAAGTATTGCACCGCCGTTGTGCCGTCATACGACGCGCTGAACGTATCCCAGTTCGATGTCCCGTCAA
This sequence comes from uncultured Solibacteraceae bacterium, assembly GCA_963853855.1. Lineage (GTDB taxonomy): Bacteria > Acidobacteriota > Terriglobia > Bryobacterales > Bryobacteraceae > Sulfopaludibacter. Next base: position 236,575 of record CAWKYG010000050.1, read on the forward strand.
AGTTGATGCTCCCGGCGGGCTGCGGGCCTCCGAACATCTTGCTCAGATCCGGTCCCCAATATGCGGTGCTGGAGCCGGGCGTCGGTCCCGGATCCAGATAGAAGACGGCTCCGACCTCGGCGCCGAGGGCGTTGACGTAGGCGTAGTCGGTTCCGACCTGCTTACGGAATCTCTCGATGGGATTTTCGATCAGCGTCAGAATCGGCGGAATGGCGATGGGGACGACGCCCAGCGCAAGGTACTTGGCGAGGATGATTTCGACGATGAGGAACATGGGCAGGGCGGGGTAGGGGATGCCGGTGAAATCGATGAAGTCCATCAGGGCGGTGAGGTCGAGACCGGTTACGGTCAACGTGCTCTTACCCGCCTGGTTGCTTGGAGCGATATCCTGTTTGGTGACGATGCCGTCCATCAGAACTTCCGTCTGGCCGTTGACAGTCATCGCGATCACCACGCGCTTGCGCGGGTCGAAGAAGCCGGAATTGAGAAGCTGCATGACCGGGGACTGCTTGCCGAGCGTCAGTTTCAACTGAAATCCGCCCTGCGCGCCGACTGTCGAGGTCACCTGAATCTCGGTGAGCGCGTCAATGACGGGCTGCGGCACCGGGTTGGCGTTGAATGGTCCCATCATCAGCGTGAGATAGAATCCGCGGTTCATAAAGCGGTTCCGGTAATGCCCTGCGGAAGCGTGATGTCGATCTTTTTCCCCACTTGAACGGTGAGTTCCTCGGGCCGCATGACAGTATCGGCATCGCACAGACGCCAGAACAGCGTGGCGTCTCCAAGAAACTGTGCCGCGATCAGATCCGGCCTGTCCCCGGCAATGACAGTGTGTTGTTCGACGGTCTGAAACGACGACGCCAGGGGAACGAACCGCCGCAGCAGATAGTTCACCGGCGGTTTTCCTGGTTTTTCAAGAGTCGCCGTCGCAATACCGTAATAGCGGCTGTTCGAGGGGAACAGCGTGTTCTGCAGCGAGGTCTGGGCCAACAGGGCCTGGACCGGATCCATGCTCAAGAGAGATTGGGCGCTCATGGTATACCTGTGATTCCCAGCGTTGCGAAGCTGCCGAATTGATTCAATCTAGCCAGGCTTTCCTTTTGCTGTTGATAGGTCATGTACAGGCTTCCGCTCTTATCGCTAAAGTCGAGATCGTCAATGGTGAGCACACGCATGCCGATGCTGACCTTCGCGCGAATCGGATTCAGCGTGGGATCGAAGGCCTCTTCCGTGATGCTGAGATCGGTGAGGCGCACGGGCGCGATACGGCTTGCGCTCCAGACAAAAAGCGTCAGCGGCGCGAGGATGGGCATGATCTCGAGCGTTCCCTGTTGGGACAGGTTGTAGTTATTTTGCAGCGACTGGCTGGCCGGATAGACCATCGTCTCCAGGGCTGATAGCTGAGGGAAGATGCCGTACCGCACGGTTGTGGGATCGGCCGTTTCGAGCTGATCGGCGGCGTCGATTTCGGCTTCGAGCTTGATGGTCTCCACCGGAGGACCGGTCAGCCGCAATGCCTCCGAGCGGTCCGAGTTTTCATCCGCACCCTTGATTTTGAAGCTGCGCGAGAGCGTATCGGGATTGTATTGGAGAACGATGATCCCATCCGGCAGAACGGTGAATTTGTCGGGATCGAGCAGGACAATCCCGCCCCGAAGAACGCGCGGTGAACCGGGGAAAGCGCTCATCGTCCGCCCTCCCTGCGCCGCGGCATGGTCAGGCGGTTTCCTACGCTCTTTCCGATGCGGCGTCCAATCGCGCTGGCGCTTGCGCCGTGCGGCAGGTCAATGGCGGGTGCGCCGAGTCTGTCAATCGCTCCCGCGCCGCGCACTTCGGGCGAGAGATCGCCGGCCACGATTTCTTCGGCAATGGTTCGCTGAATCGCCGCCATCACGACTCCGGAGTCGCGGGTTGCAAGCGGCAACCCGTCGAGCACGACGCGATCGATATGAACTCTCACTTTCATGCTGCACCCGACCATCTGAAATCGGACTCCACGATGGGGCGGTCCAGTTTGCGAAACTCCGTACGCGCCGCTTCGAGCACCAGTGTCATGGTGACCTGCGTGCCATCGCGCGCCGCGAGAAACGCGGCATTCATGGCAATATTGCGAACATTGCCGCCCGTGATATTCAGGCGCGCCAGCCGGTCAAAGTCCAGTTTGCCGACGGGAACCCGCATGGGGAAGATTTTCTGCCAGATAAGTTTGCGATCAGCCGCCGCTGGAAACGGGAACGTGACGATAAAACGCAGCCTGCGCACGAAAGCCTCGTCGAGCGCGCTTTTCATGTTGGTGGCCAGGATGGCCAGTCCGCGGTACGCCTCCATCCGTTGCAGCAGATAATTGATCTCGATGTTGGCGTAGCGGTCGTGGCTGTCCTTCACTTCGCTTCGTTTGCCGAACAGAGCGTCCGCTTCGTCGAAGAAGAGAACCGTACCGCCATCTTCGGCGGCATCGAACAGGCGCTTGAGGTTCTTCTCGGTCTCTCCGATGTACTTGCTGACCACCGTCGCGAGATCGATGCGGTGCAGCGACAGCTTCAACTCCGCGGCCAGGATTTCGGCGGCCAGTGTTTTGCCGGTGCCGCTTGGGCCGGTAAACAACGCAGTGATGCCCAGGCCGCGAGCGCTCTTGTCGCGGAAGCCCCAGTCGTCGTATACGGTGGTTCGCGTGTTGACCTGAGCGGCGATCTGGCGAAGCAGGGTCATCTCGGCCGAAGGAAGCACGATGTCGTCCCAACATGCCTTTGCTTCGATTCGCGAGGCAAGCGCATCGAGCCGCGGACGCGTCGCCGCCAGCGCACCACTCCACAATGCATCCCGTAAGGACGGAGGCGTGTCAGCGAGAGCCTGGCGCGTAATCTCGCGAATCGTGGGCAGACTCAAATCGAATTGCCCGGCGAGCAGACCTGGAATATCGCCTGCCGGTTCTCCGATCGCAGCAGCCCATGCGGCGCGTTGCTCCGCGGCCGGCGGACGTTGGACCTCATAGACGATCGCGGGTCCTCCAAGATCAGGCAGCAGGTCTTCGGTCTCGAGGAAGACCAGCGCGTTCATGTGCGCCAGCATGTTCTGCAGGGCGCGCACATGCGCCGAATCGCCCTCTCCGGTGTCGCCGTCGACATACAGAGCGGCGGGCAGGAGCAAGCTCTCGCGGTGCCACAAGCGGGAAAAGGCCTCCATGTCGGACGCCTGGGACGGCAACATATTCATCTGCATGCGGAACAGGCGCACACCGAGTTGCGCCGCGACTGACGCCGCCATCATGCGCTTGGCCGGACCGTCGCGGCCAATCAAGTGTACCAGCGGCAGCTTCTGACCTCGTCGCGATTGCTTCAAGCGCTTGACGATCGAGTCTTCGGCCTGGCGTTGCCGATCGGGCAAGCCAGTCCGGTCCGGACTCTGGAAGGGCCAGAGCAGCGAGCTGAGCCGGTCATCCAGATAGTTCAGACCTTTGAGGTAGTTGACGATCCGTTCGTCGGCGCGGAGCGCGCTGGTGGTCAGCGATTGGCCGCCCGGCTGGGTAATTTCGATCAATCGCCAATAGCGCAGAGGACGATCCGGCGAGAGCGCTTCCCACGCCGGATTCTCGAGTGCCGCGAGTGCCAGAGCAAACGTTGGATAAGGACGCGCCGAGTCCTGCGCGCGGGCGCACATCGCAGCCACGCCGGTGTCGAGTTCCATCGCCGCGCAAAGCACCAGGATGTCGCGCTCGAATGATGTCAGATTCAGACGCTGCGTCAGGGTGACGAGTGCCGGCGAAGGGCCTCCTGAGTCGGTCACGAACTCAGCGTCCGACGGCCCGTGCCCCGCTGCAGAAGGAGGAGGAAGCGCGGCGGGCGATCCGGACAAGTCGAGAGCGGGGGCAGCCGCAATCTGCCTGCGTCCGAACAGCCGCCACATCGGGCGGCTTTCCTTCGGCGGTTCGGGCGCCTCGCCGGGCGGCGCCTCGGGTTGACCATAGCGCTCCAACCGGCCGCGCACGGCCGCGACCGCGGCTGAAAGATACCTGGTATTCTCGTCCAGCCAGTTCGTGGGGTTAGTCATGTGACGGTCACCTTTTGCGAAGGATCGAAGAGGGGCGGGCTGACCGAGTTATTGACCAGGAGACTGTCCACGCCGTCGACACGGAGACGGACAAAGTAATCTCCAGCCACTGCGCCGGTGACATGGAACGTCACGGTAGCGGTTTGCGCCGTGAACGCATCCGCGAGAACTTCCTGGCTGCCGAAGAGCAGACTGACGCGCTGATCCGGCCTGAGCTGCGGGCTGGCCGTTACTGTGTAGACGATATTTCCCGCAGGCGCGGCCGGCGGAGCGATGGTGATGGCGGGCGCGAGGGATAGTGACAAAGTATTGGTGGAGCGCCGGTAGGAATCACCGGACCGCTGCACCATAACCCAAACCGTGTAAATGCCCGCCGGCCAGTTGACCGGATCGTTCGGAATGGTTAGCTGAACGGCCGTCGCGGTCGCGTTGGGACCCGCCGCAATCGGTATCTCGACAGGCGCGCTCCAGAGGGGATGATTGAAGAACGCGCTGACATTCGACCCGTCGAGATCGTGGCCGTTCAACACGACCACGTTGTTCAGCAACGCGCTTGCCTGCCCGTTGGGCAAGGTGATGCTCTCGATCGCAGGAAATGGTGGCGTAAGGTTCGGCACCGATCGCGTTCCTGAGTCGGCCCGCCCGCGCGTCAAGGTGGGAAGGGGCGTACGCGCGGCCTGGGTGCTTTCCACCAGCGCGACCGAAGCCACGTACGCGGCGGACAGCCGAAGCTGCATGGCGAATCCGGTCCAAAGCTTGGAAAGCTCGTCCAGGCTGAGCGGCTGAAAGGTGACTCGAATGTGCTCGACTTGCCCGTCCAGGTCACTGCGTGGAAATGTCCCCGCGGTTGCCGCACGGATGTCGGCTGGATTGAGGATCGGCCGGTCGTGCAGAATCGACATGGCCTTGCCGAGCAATTCGTGACCGAAGGCCAGTGTGGCGTCGTTGTCCCGGCCGAATGCGGTCATGAGGTAGTACAAGTTCAACGGCAGGGGTGGAAATACCGTTTCGCCCGGCTTCGACTGTCCCGGAATAGCTCCATTTGACCACGCTGAATTCCGGCCCACCTGGTACAGAAACAGGTTGAGTTGGTTGTTGGTGTTGTTGCCGCGCGCCTTGTCGAGCGGAAGCAGAGAGATTGTCGTGTCGGTCAAATCCGGATCGGCGGTGATCTCCTGGAACAGGATCGACTGCAGAGTCGTCGTGACCGCCGCGATCGCGATGAAGTTGCTCACCTGCCTGCTCCTCGTGCGCGGGTCTTCAGGTATTCGTCCAGGCTCATCGCGGCCGGTTGTTGACGCGTCCTGGAAGGTTTCGCGGGCTCACTCACGGCGCGAACTTCGATGCGTCCGATGGTCACTTCCACGACCGGGTCCGTGCGCTTTTCGACTCGTACCGGGAACGGCGCTGCGAGGCGTGGACGGCTGCCTGGGGCAAGCAACGGAGGACGCGATGGCGGTACTGGCGCACGTTCCGATTTGAGAGCAGGATAGTCGTCCTCGCCTGGCCGCTTACTCTCAACCTTCGAGACTGCCTGAGCCATAACCCGCTCGCGCACGGCGGGGGGAACCGCGGGTGCGGTCGCGGCTCGCTCCGCGCCCGTGCTACTCGCCTCCGGCTGTGGTGCTGGCGGTTTCGGTGTGGCGTTCCCTTCGGCAGGTGCGAATGGCAGGCGGGTCTCCTGCCCTCGCTGCTTCAACGGCGCCGCCCGATGTGCAAGTGGTGGCTGCACGGCGGTCTGCGCCGGCTGGTTCACCTGCGCCGGTCTCTCTCGTTTGACCTGCGTGGCAGGGCCCTCATCCGAACGCTGCTGTTGCTCGACGCGATCCTCCCCACGACGCTCATCGAAATCGGCCTCTTGGACCGCGGGCGTGCTTGCCAGCACCCTCACGTCGACCTCTTCCGTCATTTCCGGCAATTGCGTGCGAGGAGCAGCCGGTTCAAACAGACTGGCGACCCGCGGACGCAGCACCTCGGCGGATTCGCGGCTGCGTACAAGCAGGTTGTGGATATAGCCGCTCATCCGCCCGCCAACTCCAGGTAGCATTGCCGCCGCACCGGGCTCAGCGCCAACACCTCCGGCTCGGTCCAACCGTATGCGGCCGCGAGTGTATGCACCTCGCGCAACAACCGGTGCGCCATCGCTTCGATCTCGCGCCACAGGAATGAAACGATGTCGAACGCGACTGTGCGGCGCGTATGACAGCCAGGACAGTCGATCGCGAACTGAATATCGGAGAGCGGATCGAGTTCCGAGAGCCGTCCTTCGGCGGCGTCCAACACGTTGCCTGGGAGCTCGCGCGATTCTATCTCCACGCCGTCCGCCCGAGCCAATACCACACACCGCAGCAGCAGTTGAACGCGAGCGCGCATCAGGTCCGGATCGCTTGCGAATGCCAGATCATTGGTGTTTGGCGGCCGGATGCGGAGTTGATATCGCCCGACGCTGAGTTCGCTCTCGACAACGGGCGCCGCTGCCGGCAGATCCGTCGCACGAAACGCCGTCTCGATCCGCTCTCCACAATTGAGACAATCGACCAGTCCGGTCAGGAGAGAACCAAAGCTGAGCTCGCGTAATGACAGCAACAGCCTGTCCCGCTGACCGATGCTCAAGGCGGCCAACTGGCCGGGCTCGGTGTCGGGACAGGCGTAGCAGAGCATTTCGAGGGCGCGCCGGCTGGGACTCGCATCCAAGCCGCGCTCCCAAATGGCTAATACGTCGGGCACGGACAAGGCGTTCATGTTGATCCCGCCAGCTCTATCCAGTAGGCGCTGACAACGTCGGTTCCGTCGGTTCAGGAACGCTGAGATCGCGTTCCCATCCTTCGTTCTCCAGCTTGATGTGCTGGATTGCCACCGCGTTGGCGTTCGCGTCCAAGTCGGGGAGCGCCTGATACTCGGAAACCCAGCAGCGATAGACCTTGTACGTCAGAGCCACCTGCCCGGCTTCGTTATACACCTCGATCAGTATGTCCTTGCGGAAATCCTTCAGTGACACTTCGGCGCCCAGTCCCGCATTCAACTGCCAGACTTTGCCCGCCCAGTTCGCAAACTCGACGTCGTTGGTGACGCCGCGCTCGAGTGTGACGGCATCGAACTCAGTACGGCCTGGCGACTTCCGGCTGCTCGAAGGATCGCCCCCCTGCCGGTGCTTCACGACCTCGGTTGTGCGCTTCAGTGTGCTGACCTTGCTTACACCCGCTACATACTTTCCATCCCACTTGACGCGAAATTTGAAATTCTTGTATGGATCAAAACGCTGCGCGTTTACGGTAAATTCGGCCATAGTGGTCCTCCTTTAGGTTGCGATCTGCCCGGCGATCTGCTGGATCTGTATGACCACGAATTCCGCCGGCTTCAACGGCGCGAATCCCACCACGACGTTCACAATCCCGAGATTGATGTCGCTCTGCGTAGTGGTGTCCTTATCGCACTTGACGAAATATGCCTGCTGTGGCTGCTGACCCTGGAACGCGCCCTGCCGGAACAGATCGTGCATAAAGGCTCCGACATTCAGCCGGATCTGCGACCAGAGCGGCTCGTCATTCGGTTCAAACACCACCCACTGGGTACCGCGAAACAGGCTCTCTTCGATGTAAAGCGCCAGCCGCCGCACCGGGACATATTTGTAATCGTCCGCGAGCTGGTCGGCGCCGTTCAAGGTTCTCGCGCCCCAACACACGTTGCCGTAAACCGGGAACGTCCGGAGACAGTTAATGGCGAGGGGGTTCAGCACGCCGTTTTCGCCATCCGTCAGTTTGTACTCGAGCTGCTGCACGCCTGTAAGCGTTGCTTCCGTGCCGGCGGGAGCCTTCCATACACCGCGCGATCCGTCGATGCGCGCGTACAGTCCCGCGATGGTTCCACTCGGAGGCGTTGGCCGCAGCCGGAACCCGTTCAGCGGATTCGGAATGTCCAACCTCGAGAAGTAAAGGGCCGCGTTCCTGCTGCGGAGGGTCGCGTTGGCGTCCAGCCAACTCATGATGCCGCTGACTGTATCGCGATTCCCATCGTGTTGCGGGGCGTCAGTCAGATACATGGCGCGCCGGGCCGTACAAAGCTGCTCAGCCGCGGTAGCAATCGAGCCCGCCTGCGTATCCGGCAGATTGGCCGTGACCGGCAGACACAGGATGTTGAAGAGGTCGACGTTTACCAGTGCGTTGAGCCCGGTCTTGGCAACCGGATCGCCGATAATACCTGTCGCGATGCCGCCTGCATCGCCAGCGGGATCCCAGGTCCCGTCCGAACCGGCCTGTTGGGAGCCACCCGGGAGCGCCTGAGCTCCGGCTGCCGCTGCCGCTCCTAACGCATAGTGCTGCACATTCTGCTTGGGCGCGGCGAACCCCAACTTGGTGGCGAGCGGACCACCCAGCGTCAGGATATCGCCGGGGTTCGTCGTTCCGGCCTCGATCAAAAGCCAGGTCGTGGTCGAAGCACTGCCAATCACGGAAACCGTCGCGTTCGCGAGACTATTCTTGGGATCGGCCGTCTGAATGATGCTCTGCAGCGCGCCGGCAAGGCCGCTCAAGGTTGTCTGGGCGAGGGGTAATCCTGCCGTCGTAAACTTGATGCCGCCCAAAGTGACATCCATCGTGTCGCCCGCTGCTGGCGCTTTCGGATCGGGATTTCCCTGCGACACCGACCCCGTCATTGCCGGTCTCTTGCCCGTACTTCCACCAGCCTCCGTCAAGGTGATCAATTGCGACCCGGAAGTGGCATTCACAATCGCGGCGGCGTCGTTGGCATTGGACGGATCGAGGACTAAATTGCGGAACGTCTCCGTGCTCACCACTGTTGTCTTGCCTTGCACGGTGGTTACTTCTGTTACTGCCAGATTGAATTGACTCGTCGGATCGGTGGCAGCCCAGTCGATATCGATGAGGACGTTGTTGCCCCAGACTCCGCCGCTCCGCGCGGTCGCCGTAAGCACCGTGGTTCCGCCAGCGCTGTCCTGCATTGAAATCGCTGCCGAAGTTGCCGCGTTCGCGGCGGTCGCAGAGGATACACGGACGACATAGGCCTCCGAGCCGCCATTCAGGAAGAATTGCTGGATCGCGAAACTGCCTTCGCTCCGGTTGTCGAGTCCGCCAAATTGCCGTTCGAAATCGGCGAAACTCAGCACCTGGGTCGCTTGATTCATCGGACCTTCAGTGAAGAAATCTACAAATGCGCCAATCGAGGTCGCGACTCCGACGATAGTGCGGACGCCGCTGGGAATTTCCTCGATATAGACGCCGGGATAGCTGACCATCACAGGCATGAACGTCCTCCGTGGAAATCTGTATACTATATAATATTGCGCGCGCCGGTGCTGTTTATAACCTTGAAGTTCGATTTCTTTTTACTGGCTAGCGGCCGGCAATCATGTTATCTTTATCCTGGCAATTTGAGCCCTTAGCGAGCGGTCAGAGCAAGGAGGACTGATAGCTAAGCATGCCCACCGCGGCAAGTATTTCCGAACCTGGATATGCGGACATCGATTCGACGGAGCTAGTCCGGTCCTGCGTGAAGCGTGCGGCTCACTGGCGCGTGCCTCCGAACTGGACGCTCAATGAGTGGACGCGTGAACTCTCCGCACACGCCGCCGCCGCTGCTCACGAGGCGCGTTGCGAGTACGATTCGGCGCGCGGCCTGGATTCCGCGGCATTTGTGGTTTCTCGAGTGATGGCGGGCCTTTTGACACGCTATCGCCAGGAGTGGAGATTTGCCTTACGGTCCGTGGACTTGTCGCTCGCTTCATTGACCGCCTCGGCCAACGGCAATCGATTGTTGGCAGCAGGCCTGAAAGCGGCTGTCGCCCGGCTTCCGGGATGGGACCGGTGGCTGCTTGGCCAAGTCTTCTGGAAGGACCGGCGTCAGTCAGAATTAGCCAGTGAACTGGGCGTCAGCCAGCCCGCGATCAGCAAGAAATACAGGAGGATCATCGATGACCTTCGCTGCCACCTGTCACAGTAGAATTCGCGAAGCAGGTGCACTGGCAAACCGGCGTGAAAGTGGCGTGAAGTCAGCCTCCTGGAGGTTACTCGCGTAGAGTAGAGTATGGAATCGCCCGGTGTTTTTAGCTCCCCTTGCACTTCGACAGGGCTTGCGCTATCCTTTCATCTGTAGAAGTGAATAGGGAGCAAAATGCCTGACGAACGTGTGGACCTGCCTCAGGGCACACTCGATCTGCTGATTCTTAAAACGCTGGCGCTCGAGCCCATGCATGGCTGGGCCATTTCCGAGAGGATCCAGCAGATTTCGCGCGATGCCCTCCGGGTGCAGCAGGGCTCGCTCTATCCCGCCCTGCACCGCCTGGAGCGCAAGGGTTGGATCAAGGCTCACTGGGGTGTTTCGGACAATAACCGGCGGGCCAAGTACTACGAACTGACACGGGCAGGCGTGAAGCAGTTGCAGCAGGATGAGCTGGCATGGCGCAAGCTCTCCGCGGCCGTCGGACTCCTGCTCGATACGGCGTAAGCGCCCCTACTTCTCGAACCGGGCTTCCATGCCGATCGCGTTGACAGTCACCTCGACCCTGCTGAATCCCGCGCCGTCCAGCATCTTCCGCATTTGTTCGCTGGTGTAAGCGCGTTTTAGCAGCATGAAGCGGAACGTGAAGTTGGTGAACCAGCGGCTCCACAAGCTCAGTCCCAAGCCGTTGACATAGCGCTTGATTTCGCTCATGGGCACATCGTGCCGCAGGTCGATGATCAGACCCGTGCCGCCGGGACGCAACACCCGGCGCATCTCTTCGAGCGCTCTTTCCGGCGCGGAAAAGTTCTTGAATGCCGCGCGGCACACCAGCAAGTCGAAGCTGTCAGCCGTAAACGGCATTTCGGAGGCATTGCCCTGCCGGAACTCCGCCCGCACACCGGCATCCGCCGCGTTTTTGCCGGCGATCTCCACGAACGTTTTGCTGATGTCCAATCCGGTGACCCGCAGCTTCCCGCCCTCCGCCAGGGCGATGGACAGAAAGCCTGGCCCCGGCGCCACTTCCAGCACGTCGCCCCCCTCGGGGAAACGGGCGGAGAGACGAGCGGCAAGGCTGCGAAACTCCGCCATGTCCTTGCGGGTGGTCTTTTCGTACCAGCGGGCCACGGACCCCTCCATGCCCATGCCGCGGTAACCTTTTTGCGCCGTAGCTGTCATAATGGAAGCACCTCGTTATCTTGTTGGGTAGAAATCTTATTTAGCAAGATACTTATAAAATAAACATCATGGAAGACGATGTCAACCCATAAACGTACTGAACTCCACGCGACGCTGTTCACCCAGATCCGGTATTTTATTGCCGGCACCATCCTGTTCCATCAGAAGATGGCGGAACGCGTCGGCCTTCACATGACGGACATGCAATGTATCAACCTGTTGGATCTTTTGGGACCCGTGACACCCGGCAAACTGGCCGAGTGCACGGGGTTGACGACGGGGGGCGTAACGGTGATGCTCGACCGCCTGGAGAAGGCCGGGCTGGTGAAGCGCGAGCCCAATCCAAACGACCGGCGCAGTGTGCTGGTGCAGGTCAATCCCAGGAAATTAGCGAAGATCAAAGCTCTGTACGCCGTGATCGACCGGCAGTTCGAGGAGTTCCTGGCGGCAACTCCCGAGGCGGAACTGAAGAGCGTGGCGGACTTCTTCTCGCGCATGAGCGCGATGCGCCGCGAAATCGGCTAACCCGTGTTTATCAGCGTTTATCCGCGGCCAAATTGATTTTTCACGGCTTAGCTTTTTGCCGCCGCGGCCGCGGCAAAGCGGGCCTGCATTTCGCGCGTGAGATGCGGCACCACGCCTATCATGCGCTCCATCATCATCAGTTGGCCGCGATGGTGCATTTCATGTTCCTTGACGCCCAGAAGCAATTCGAAGCGCGACTTGGCAGGCGGGGTCCCGCCCGGCGGCATAGCCACGGATTCGCCCAGGAATTCGTCGGAAAGGCCTTCCATCCATCCCGAAAAGCGGTCGCCCGCCTCGTGCAGCAGGGCCACAATCTGCGCCTTGGTGCGCGGCGTCTGCTCATCGGCGATGCGCGGACCGATGAACCCCATGAAATCGAAACCCTCCAGCGCGGTCACGCGCAGGACGCCGTTTAAATGCTCCTGTAACTCGCACGCATGGGCAATATGGACCAGCGTCTGCCCGATGGTCCGGCAGTCCGGCACGGCCCGAAAGCCATAATGTTCCTCGCCGATCTCCTCCGCGATGGTGAGCGTGTTCTTGCGAACTGTGCGAAAACTCCTGGCCAGTTCTTGAGCGCCGTAATAGGTCATACGAATAGTCTACTATCTGCCGACCGAAAGGCGGTCGGCCAGAATGTCGGGCAGGCCGGCATCGCGAATGGCCTTCTGCGCGCCTGCCACGTCGTATTCCACGCGATAGTAGGTAAGCATGGATGCGTCGGAATCATAGAGCACATAGGCGGCGCGCGGGTCCCCGTCGCGGGGCTGGCCGGCGGAACCGGGATTCACCAGGTAAGCGCAGTCCAGATCGATTTCGATCACCTGGCTGTCGCACCGCAGCGACGTTCGCGCGATCGTTTCCACCCGCGAACGGTTCCAGATGAAGCCGCCCTGCACATGCGTATGGCCGAAGAAGGTGAGGCGCCGCTCCAGATAGTTGAAAGCCTGGGTGGCCTCGTCCGCCGCCAGCACGTACTCGTCTTCGTCGTAGGGAGACCCATGTACCAGCTCGAAATTCGCGATCAGCAGCGGCCCTTTGGGCAGGTTGCGCGCGAATTCCGCATTGTCCGGACTTAACGCGTGCTGGGTCCAGAGCGCCGCTTGACGAGCCACGGGGTTGAACCATTCCAGGTCGTCCAGACCGGTGCAGGCCTTGTCGTGATTGCCGCGCACTACGTGCGAACAATGGGCCCGCACCCATTCCACAACGGGGTTCGGGTTGGCGCCATAACCGATCAGATCCCCGCAGCACAGCGCCTGATCGTAGTGGCCGGTCGCGGCGGCCACTACCGCGTCCAAAGCCTGCAGATTTGCGTGAAGGTCGCTCAGTATCAGATAGCGCACGGAAAAAAGGGGCTACGCCTTTCTGAGCCGCAACACGGAAATCTCCGGAGGGGCGCCAATGCGGGCCGGAATGCCGATGGTCCCGATACCGCGCGTGACGTATGCCGACGCGGCGCCGCTACGGTACAGTCCGTATACGTAGGGCGTGAAGAACCGGGCGGGGTTGATGGATTGGTCCAGAATTTCGACAGTAACCTGTCCTCCGTGAGTGTGTCCCGCAAGCATGAAATTATAGCCCTGCCGGGCCGCCACCGGAAATACGTCCGGATTGTGGGAAAGCAGAACATTGACCGCGTCCGCGCGCACGAACTGCTCGGCGCCCACCAGGTAGCGTTTCCCGCCGGCTTTAGACTGGTGGTCCACGCCCGCCAGGTTCAGAAGCGAATCGCCGACGCGCAGCGCTACGGCCTCGCTGCGCAGGAAGCGAATCCCCACGCGGGCAGCGGCGTGCTCTACGTAATCTTCCACGCGGGAATAACGCTCATGATTGCCCATGCAACCGAAGACTCCGGCGTCTGCCTTGACGCGTGCCAGTTGGCGGATGCAGGCATCCACGGGGTCGCCGTGGGAGGAAATCAGGTCGCCGGTGACCACCGCCAGGTGAGGGCGCGTTTCCACCGCTGCGTCCACCACGCGGGCCAGATCGTTCTCGTTGAGAAACGGACCCAGATGGATATCGCTGAGTTGCAGGATGCGGAAGCCCTCCAGATCCCGCGGCAGGTTCGCAATGGGCACGTCGATTTCCCGCACCCGGAAATCGGTGCGCCGCACATAGCCGTAGCCCAGTACGCCGACGGGCACAGCCAGTATGGCATTGCCGGCCGCATGGAGCAGGCGGCGGCGGTCGGGATCCACGTGGGGCGCCAGACGCTTGTGGGCGAACCGCAGGATCGCGTGCAGCACCAAAACTCCGGTGGCGAGCATGAGATAGAAGAGCGCCGCGGCGCCCATCAGAGCGGAAAGGCGGCCGGGGGCGTGCAGGCGCGACACCAGATCGGAATAGCTCAGAATGTAGCCGCAGGCCACCAGCAGATTAAACGCTGCGACGGCCGTGCGGGCGCCAGTCAGAGCCCGCCCGGCGAGCTTCCGCCGCGCCGTGCCCAGCAGCATTTGGGTGATGCGAAACTGCGTCCAGGAAAAAATGGCGATTAAGAGAATATCGAAGCTGTTGACCACGCGATCCCTATCGTACTGACTTCATTCTAATGAATTCACCGGCTCCACGCGCTGACCACAATCGCCAGTGCCGCCACAGTGGCTGTTTCCGCACGTAAAATCTGCGGTCCCAGTGATACAGGTTGCCAACCGGAGTGTAAGGCGGCGGCGCGCTCGGAATCCGTCCAGCCGCCTTCGGGGCCGATCAGCAAGGCTACCCGCGCCGAAGCAGCCGGGGCGGCCGGCAATAGCGGCAGGAAGGCCGGCGCGGATTCCTCTTCCAGAAAATAGCGATGGTCTGCTTCCACCCCAAGGGCCGCTTCGAAGCGCAGGGCGGGCAGAATCTCCGGGACGCGGACGCGGCGCGCCTGCTGGCTGCTCTCGCGGGCGATGCGGGCCCAACGTTCACTGCGCTTGCGCGAAGCTTCGTAGAGTCCCTTCTCGGTGCGCGCAGCGTCCACCGGCTGGATCCGCTCCACGCCCAGCTCCGTGGCTTTCTCCACCAGCCACTCGAACCGATCGAACTTGATCAGTGCCGCGCACAACGTGATGTGTACGGGGAACTCCGTGACGGTCACCGGTTCCACCGCGCGGAAGACCACGCGGTCGCCCTGCGCTTCGGCGATTTCCGCGAGCCATACCGACTGGTTGTCGGAGATTTCGTAAAGCTGCCCGGGTTCGGCGCGAAGCACCCGCGCCAGGTGGCGGGCCTCCTCGCCGCGCAGTTCGGCGGCGCCGGCGTGAATTGCGGGTACAAAGAAGCGGCGTCGGGCCAAGCCATAGTGTAGCTGGCGGCACGCGCACTCGAACTACAATCAAGGGTTATGATCGCTTTGCTGCG
The DNA here is from genome assembly GCA_963853855.1 of uncultured Solibacteraceae bacterium. GTDB lineage: Bacteria > Acidobacteriota > Terriglobia > Bryobacterales > Bryobacteraceae > Sulfopaludibacter. Next base: position 251,620 of record CAWKYG010000050.1, read on the forward strand.
CGGCGTGCTGGTGGAGAAGCATCCGAATCAGGCCATCGTGGAAACCGGCGGCGTGGGCTACGACGTCACCATTCCCGGTCTCCACGTTCACCCATCTTGCCGGAAGCCGGCGCGGAGGTGCGCCTGCGCATCCACACGCACGTGCGCGAGGATGCCCTGTCGCTCTACGGCTTCCTGACGCAGGACGAAAAGGCGCTCTTCGAAAAGCTCATCGGCGTGAGCGGAATCGGGCCCACCGCTGGCAGTCAAGATTCTCTCCGGCCTGGCGGCGCCGGACCTGATCCACGCCATCCGGCGCGGCGAAGTGGACAAGCTGGTGCGCATTCCCGGCGTCGGCAAGAAGACCGCCGAGCGGATGGTGCTGGAACTGCGCGACAAAATGCCGGCGGTCACCGGCGAAGCGCCGCCGGCGCAGGCGGAAGCGGCGCTGTCGCGCGATCGACCAGGACGTGCTGTCGGCGTTGCTGAATCTGGGCTGCGCGCGTCCGCAGGCGGAAAGCTGCCGTGCGCAAGGCCAAAGCCGGCGGCGCGCCGCAGGATTTCGAGCCGCTTTTCCGCAGGGCGCTGGAACTGGTGACGGTAAGCTGGTAGCACATGCCCGACCGGGAACTGGTTTCCGGCGATCGCCAAGCCGAAGATCTGCAGTTCGAGGCGGGCCTCCGCCCGCGCCGCCTGGCCGATTTCACCGGACAGAACAAGCTGAAGGAGAACCTCTCCATCGCCATCGAGGCCGCCCGCCTGCGCGGCGAGGCCATGGACCACGTGCTGCTCTACGGGCCGCCCGGGCTGGGCAAGACCACGCTCGCCTCCATCATCGCCGAGGAACTGGAGGTTCTCTTCACCACCACCTCCGGGCCGGTGCTGCAGAAGAAGCTCGACCTCACCGGCATCCTCAGCAACATCCGCGCGCGCCAGGTCTTCTTCATCGACGAAATCCACCGCCTGCTGCCCGGACGTGGAAGAGATGCTGTATTCGGCGCTGGAGGATTTCCGCGTCGATATCCTGGTGGGCGTGGGTCCGGGCGCGCGCACGCATTCCATGCCCATGCCGAGGTTCACCGCCATCGGCGCCACCACGCGGCAGGGCCTGGTGAGCGCGCCGTTGCGCGGCCGCTTCGGCCTGGTGCTGCGGCTGGATCCCTACGGCGTGGAGGAACTGAAGGCCATCGTGAAGCGCTCGGCGCGCCTGCTCGGGGTGACCATCGAAGATGGCGCGGCGGAAGAGATTGCGCGCCGCTGCCGGGGCACGCCGCGCATCGCCAACCGCCTGCTGCGGCGGGTTCGCGATTACGCCCAGGTGCGCGCCGACGGACGCATCACCCAGCCGGTGGCGCAGACCGCGCTGAACCTGCTGGACGTGGATCGCTACGGGCTGGACGAGATCGACCAGAAGATCATGATGACCATGCTGGAGAAATATCGCGGCGGTCCGGTGGGCGTGAACACCATCGCGGCCTCCATTTCCGAAGAGGCCGAGACCATCGAGGAAGTCTACGAGCCGTACCTGATCCAGCTCGGCTTCCTCAATCGCACGCCGCGCGGCCGGGTGGCCACCGAACTGGCGTTCGAGTATTTCAACGTGAAACCGAGGCTGCGGCGCGACGATCAGCCGGCGCTGTTTTGAACCCCGTCTACCTCAGTCTCGGCTCGAACATGGGCGACCGCGAGGCGAACCTGCGCGCCGCCATCGGCGCCTTGCCGTCCGCCGGTGTACAAGCTGCTGCGCGTTTCGCCCGTCTATGAGACCGAGCCGGTGGATTACACCGCGCAGCGCTGGTTTCTCAACCTGGTGGTGGAGGCGGAGACGGACCTGTTCCCCATGCAGTTGCTGGCGCGCACAGCAGGGATCGAGCGCGCGCTGGGGCGGGTGCGCACCGTCGCCAAGGGGCCGCGCACCATCGATATCGATATCCTGCTCTACGGCAGCGCGGTGGTCCGGACCGAAACGCTGGAGATTCCGCATCCGCGCATGGCGGAACGGCGCTTCGTGTTGCAGCCGCTGGCGGATCTGGCGCCCGATCTTCGCCACCCGGTACTACAGAAGACCGTACGCGAACTGCTGGCCGGTGCTCCGGCGCAAGTTGTGCGCCTGCGCGGCCCGCTCATCGAAACGAAAACGTAAAGTCGGGCCCCACCGTGAGGAGTCGCGCGTTCACATACGGATTCACAGGGATGTAGTAATAGCGCGCGGTCAGGCCGGCGCGAAACCGGCCGGAACGTGTCAGCGCATAATCGCCCGATGCCACGGCCTGGCCTCCCCAACCGGATGCGCCGCCTGAAAAGCAACACGCCTCGTTACCAATGGTGTGGTTCAGGTATGCGCCGCCGCCTCCCACCGAAAGGCGAATCCGGCCGCCTTCCGGCTCCCAGACATAGCGTGCGCCGAACGGCACCAGGAACAGATCGTCATCCGCGCTGGAAACGTACCGGCAGCACACACTGCCGCCGATGGGGCGCACGATCTGCTCCATCCCCACTTCCAGGGACAGCCAGCGCCGCGGCCGGTAGGAGTATTTCACTGCGTATCCCGGCGAATTTCCCAGGTAGTAGGAATTCTGCCCCACCTTGACGTCGTATCGAAAGCCCCCGCTGAGATCGTTCGCGTGATAGTCTTGCGCCAGGCAGGTCGGCACAACCAAAAGAAGAAGCCAGTATCGCGGCACACTACTAAGAGTCGGCAGGTAGCTTTTTCAACTACAGCCAGGTTTGCCGCGAAGATCGCGCGGTTGCTAGCGGCTGTCAACCAAAAGATTAAGGTTCTAACTGTTGTGGGCTTTTGGTGCAATTCCTTCCGTCCGATTTCGTACATCGCAGCCGGAGTTCTACGTGGAGCACCGTGGATTACACCGCGCAGGCCTGGTTTCTCAACCTGGTGGTGGAGGCGGAGACGGACCTGTTCCCCATGCAGTTGCTGGCGCGCACAGCAGGGATCGAGCGTGCGCTGAAGCGAGTGCGCACCGTCGCCAAGGGGCCGCGCACCATCGATATCGATATCCTGCTCTACGGCAGCGCGGTGGTCCGGACCGAAACGCTGCAGATTCCGCATCCGCGCGTGGCGGAACGGCGCTTCGTATTGCAGCCGCCGGCGGACCTGTCGCCCGATCTTCGCCACCCGGTGCTACAAAAGACTACAAGTTGTGCGCCTGCGCGGCCCGCTCATCGAAACGAAAACGTAAAGTCGGGCCGCACGGTGAGGAGTCGCGCGTTCGAGTAAGGACTCACCGGTATGTAGTAATAGCGCGCGGTCAGGCCGGCGCGGAACCCCGGCCGGAACGTGTCAGCACATAATCGCCCGATGCTACGGCCTGGCCTCCCCAACCGGATGCGCCGCCTGAATAGCAACTCGCCTCGTTACCAATGCATACGCGCCGCCGATCGGAACCTCAACCTGCTTCACAAATACTTCGCTGTGAAGCCGGCGGGTGATTTCAGTTGGCGCCGCGCTCTCAAAGAACAGACTAAGTGCTCCGATGAGGTTGGCGCGCGCGTCTTCGATCGAAGTCCCCTGGGCGAAGGAGAGTTCCATCGGCGTTCATCGGTGGTTCGTTCGATCGATTCTACTTCAGCCATTTCAGGAAAACCGGCAGGGAGTGCAGTTGATCCACATGATCCGGCGCGGAATTTCCCGCGAAGCCGATCATCAGAAAGCGTCCCGCCGACGCCACACTGATCTCCTGCGTGCCCATGGGTCCCCACTTCACCACCGGGCGCACTCTGAGCTTGAGGTGTTCCGCCAGGTAGTCGGCCGTCTCGGTGGTGCTGGCGAATGTGCCGGGGAAAATCTCCGAGTGCGTCACGATCATGCGCTTGCGTCCGGCAAGGGCATCGCGGCCGAATTTCAGCCAGATCTCCAGGTTGGCCGTGCTCGATTTTCGATTCCAGCGGCCCGGGCTTGCCCTCCTCGTAATCGGTGTGGATGCCGTCGATGCATCAGCGCTCCGTTGACGCGCCGTAAGCTGCCGGGTCTTGCAGGATCTGCCGGATGGCGCCGCATCCCGCACTCCAGCCGCCCAGCATCACGCGGGCGAACCGGAAGTGGGCCTTGCGCTCAGCTTCGCTGAGCAGATCCGGAAACCGCTTGGGGTCTTCGAACAGGCGGGTGTAGGAACCCGATCCCGAGCCCGCCTGCACCGCCACGACCGCCGATCTGATTGCGCGCGCCCGCCACCTCCGGCAGCCACGTGCCGCCGTGGAAGAAGAACAGGATCAGTCGAATGCCTGCCGGCTCTCACACCGTGCGGAAGGAACAGCGTCACCCAGTTCCATCTTTTCGCGCCGGCCGGGCGGCGTTTGTTCCTTCAGCCGCGGGTGGGCCCGCGTGTGCTCCACCATCGGCGAAGGGTTCTGCGATTGCTGCGCCAGCGCGGCGCCCACCAGCAGGAGATGGAACCAGCGTCTCAACGAGCCCGTTCTGCTTTCGCCGCTTCTGCCTTCACCGCCAGCCGCAGATGGCTGTGGTGCCGGCTGTAGCCGAAGTAGATCGCCAGCCCGATCGCCAGCCAGACCACCAGCCGGATCCAGGTCATGCAGTCGAGCGAACGCCATCATGGCGAAGCAGACCAGCACGCCGAGAATCGGCACCAGCGGCACCAGCGGCGTCCGGTAGGGCCGCGGAGCGCTCGGGATTGGTCTTGCGCATCACGATGATTCCGATGCACACAATCACAAACGCCAGCAGCGTGCCGATGCTCGTCATGTGGCCCAGGTTGGAGATCGGCAGGAAGCCGCCGAGACGTGGCCACGAACAACATGAACGATCATGTTGCAGCGGCTACGGCGTCTGGAACTTCGGATGGATGTCGGAGAAGACCTGCGGCAGCAGGCCGTCGCGCGACATGGAGTAGAACACGCGCGACTGGCCCAGCAGCATCACCAGAATCACCGAACGTGTAGCCCGCGATGATGCCGATGTAGATCGCCGTCTGCAGCCATTCGAACGGGAAGAGCGAGATCACCGTGGCGACCGGCGCGGCATCGCCGTGGAACGTGCGATAGGGCACCATGCCGGTGAGCACGCGCGCGAAAAGCGATATAGAGCACCGTGCAGACGGCCAGCGATCCGATGATGCCGATGGGCATGTCGCGCTGCGGGCTGCTTGGCTTCCTGCGCGGCCGTGGATACCGCGTCGAATCCGATGTAGGCGAAGAAGATGACGCCGGCGGCGCGCATGATGCCGCTCCAATCCGAACTCGCCGAACATCACCCGGTGTTGGGCGGAATGAACGGCACGTAGTTCTCCGGCTTGACATACGCGAAGCCGACGCAGATCACGATCATCACGATGGTGACCTTGACCACCACGATGACCGCGTTGACCCTGGCCGATTCCGAAATGCCGACAATCAGCAGGCACGAGACGGCCACGACCATGAAGACCGCCGGCAGGTTGATGATGCCCGCCGGTTCGTCCCAGGGACAGTGCGTCAGCGCTCGCGGCAAGTTCGACGCCGTACATGTGCAGCAGCTTCACCACGTAGCTCGACCAGCTCACCGAGACCGTGGCCGCGCCGACGGCGTACTCGAGCACCAGGTCCCAGCCGATGATCCACGCCAGCAGTTCGCCCATGGTGGCGTACGCGTAGGTGTACGCGCTGCCGGCGATGGGGATCATGGTGGAGAATTCGCTGTAGCACATGCCCGCGAAGGCGCAGCCGATGGCCGCCACCACAAACGAGAGCACCACCGCCGGGCCGGCGTGATCCGCCGCCGCGATTCCGGTGAGGGAGAACAGCCCGGCGCCGATGATGGCGCCGATGCCGAGCGCCACCAGGTTGACGGGTCCCAGGCTGCGCTTCAAATGATGTTTGCCGCCCTCGGATTCGGCGATGATCCGATCCAGGGACTTCTTTTCGAAAAGGTTCATGCAGTCCTTCCTCCCCCAGATGAAATAGACCGGCACGCCCAGCAGCACGATGATGAGCCCCGGCCAGGTGAAGTTAGGCTTGTAGATCAACAGGAAGATCTCGATCAGACCGGCGGCCAGCATATACGCGGCCGGAAGAACGGGATAGCCAAAGGCTTTGTAAGGCCGCTCCATGTCCGGCCGGGTGCGACGCAGCACAAAGAGCCCGGCGATGGTCAGAATGTAGAAGAGCAGCACGGCAAAGATCACATAGTCGAGCAGATCGTTATAGCTGCCGCTCAGGGTCAACAGCACCGCCCAGACGCATTGCATGAGGATGGAGAAATTCGGCGCGTGCGTCTTGGGATCCAATGCGCCTGCTCGCCGGAAGAACAGCTTGTCTTTCGCCATGGCGTAGTAGACCCGCGCGCCGGAGAGGATCAGGCCGTTGGCGCAGCCGAAGGTCGAGATCATGATGGCCGCGGCCATCAGTTGCACCGCCACCGGTCCGAACATGCGGGCCGCCGCCGCGGTGGCCACACGATCTTCCGCCGCGTGCTGAATTTCGGGGAAGGTCAGCACATTCAGGTACGTCAGGTTGGCCAAGAGATACAGCGCCGAAACGATGAGCACGCCCAGCGCCAGCGAGAGCGGCAGGTTGCGCCGCGGATTGCGCACTTCGCCCGCCGTGAAGGTCACGTTGTTCCAGGCATCGGAAGAGAACAGCGAACCCACCATGGCGACGCCCACCAGCCGGACGCTGGTGAAGCTCCAACTGGAATCGCGCCAGAAATGGGTGAAGTTGCTGGCCACGGCGTCCTGATTGCGGCCCATCAGAAAGCCGCAGCCGATCAATCCGGCGAGCGCCGCGATCTTGGCGAAGGTGAAGGTATTCTGCACCGCGGCGCCGGTGCGGATGCCGCGTGTGTTCAACGCGCTCAGCACTACGATGATCGCGATGGCCAGCAGTTGCTGCGTGGTGAGCCCGATGCGCCCGCTGCCGACCAGGTAGTTCTGCGCCGAGATCCACGGCACGAACACGCCGGTGTATTTCGCAAAGGCCACGGCCACCGCGGCGATGGTGCCGGTCTGAATCACCATGAACAGCGTCCACCCATACAGGAAGCCGTACAGCGGACCGAATGCTTCGCGCAGGTAGACGTATTGCCCGCCCGCATGCGGCATGGCCGCCGCCAGCTCTCCGTAACTCAGCGCCGCGATGAGCGTGAGGACCGCCGTCGCCACCCACGTCATCATCATGAGACCCGGCGATTGTACCTGCCGGGAAATGTCCGCCGCCACGATGAAGACGCCCGATCCGATCATCGAGCCCATCACCAGCGTGGTGGAATCGATCAGCCCGAGGCCTTTGACTAGAGCGTCTGTACGAGTTGTCGCCATTGTTCCATTCTTTCCCGCAGGGATTGGGCCGTAGCAGCATCGGGAAGCAGGCCGGCGATCACGGCCACCGAATCGGCGCCGGCCCTGAGGACACCGAGACGCGTTCTCCAAAGTAATGCCGCCAATGGCCACCAGCGGCTTTTCCACCAGGGCGCGACAGCGCCGCAACTCCTCCACGCCTACCAGTGGATCGGGATTCTGCTTGGACCCGGTGACGAACACCGGGCCGAGCGCCACGTAATCCACCGGCTCTCCGCCCGCGGCGCAGAGTTGACCGACGTTGTGACTGGAAAAGCCGATCACCGCATCGGGTCCCATCAGTTGGCGCGCGTCGCGGGGCGACAGATCGTCCTGGCCCACGTGCAGTCCGGCGCCCAGCAGCAGAGCGAAATCGGCGCGATCGTTGACGATCAGATCGGCGCCGGCTTCCGCGCAGAGTCGCGCGATTTGCCGGGCTGCATCGAAAACCTCGCGCCCCCAATGGCCCTTGTGGCGAATTTGCAGGATGCCCGCCCCGCCATCCAGGAATGCCGCCGCTGCCATGGGCAGGGGAATTCCCCGCCGGGACAGTGCTTCGGTGTCGAGAATGGGATACACCCGTGGCAAATGCATGTCTGACCGATTAGGTCATTGTGTCACACCGAAAGTGGTATTTTCTGAAGCGTATGCCGGATCTGGATTTCGGTCTGAAAGGGAAACGCGCAGTGGTCACCGGCGGGGCCAATGGCATTGGGTTCGCCACTGCACGACTTCTGGCCGCCCATGGCGCTTCAGTGTGCATCTTCGACCTGGAACGGGAGAACCCTGCAGACGCTGCCCGGCAGATCGGCGCCGACGCCTGCCCTGCCGACGTCACGTGCCGCGAGTCGCTGGACGCTGCCTTCCGCGCGGCTGGGACGCCCGATATTCTGATCGCCAATGCGGGAACGGCCTCGGAAGCGGAATTCTGCGATCACACGGCGGAGGAGTGGGACCGTATCGTGTCGGTGAACTTGTCCGGCGCCTTCCACTCCATGCAGGCGGCGGCGCGCCTTATGAGAGAGCGGCGCAAGCGGTGCGATCGTGCTGACAGCCTCCACCAATTCCTACGATGGGGAAGCGCGCCTCGCCGCGTACAATGCCAGCAAAGCCGGGTTGCTGGGCCTGGTGCACACCGCGGCCAACGAATTGGGTCCGTACGAGATCCGCGTGAACGCGGTCTGTCCCGGGCTGATCCGGACGCGTCTCACCGAGGGTCACTTTGCCAACCCGGAGATTCTGCGCAACTACTTCCGGCAGATTCCGCTGGGGCGCGGCGGCGAACCGGACGAGGTCGCGCAAGCCATCGTCTTCCTGGCATCCGGCCTGGCTTCGTACATCACCGGAGCCACGCTGTTCGTGGACGGAGGCCAGATGGCTTCGAAATTCGGCACGTGGAGCGAAGACACCGCCGAGTTCCGCGACGGCCGGTGGCGCCTGCGTTAGAGTTAGATGCCGCCCACCAGCTCGCCGAGCAATTCCTGGAGCCGCGGACTTTGCTGGTACGGGTGCCCGCGATACTGGCGGAATCCTTCGCCGTACGGAAAGCCCGCCTGGCGGCCCCGCTCGCGCGTCCAGCGTTCCATGGTCTCCAGGTAATCGTCCGTGCCGTGATGCTGCCGCAGCCATACTCGCTGGCTGGCATGTTCGGAGAGCATCTCGCGTTTGCGCGCGAATGTCTCCGCCACGTTGACCACGAAATCCGGCGAGACCGCGCGGCCCTCGCGATCTTCTCCGCCCACCGGATCCATCCAATAGAGGTGCGGGATGGCGTCCAAAGCGGATGCCGGATCCGCCGCGCCAGTATGGTAGTTCGGCGCTGGAGCGGCGAAACAGGCGTCGCGGACCAGCGCGCTTGCCGTTTCGTGATCGCACAGGTAATCCACCGGAGATGCAGTGAGCACCAGGTGCGGACGGGTCTGGCGCAGCACCTCCACCACCCGGCGGCGCGACGGGTCGTCGTTGAAGATCGCCAGGTCACCCATCCCCAGGCACAGATAAGCCGCGCCGATGCGCGTAGCCGAACGAGCCGCCTCTTTTCTGCGGATACCGGCGATTTCTTCCGGCCCGTGTTCGCGCGACCCGCAGTCCCCCGCGGTGAACGTGGCGATGGTGACGGAGTGTCCCAAGCCGGCCAGCAACGCTACCGTGCCGCCGGCCAGAATCTCGACATCGTCGGGATGGGCGTGGATCGCCAGAATTCGTGCCATGCGTCATCCCCCCAGGACCTTCAGCACATACGCGTATTCGTTGGGCTTCTGCTCCGGCATGGTCACCGTCAGGCCGGCGGCATCGCGTTGGAACTTCAGCGGAGCCTTGCTGCCCAGCATTTCCACGCGCGCCACCTCTCGCGGGAAGTGTGTGCTGCCGGCGGCGAGCGTCTGGATGGTCACCCTGCCATCCGCAGGCCAGGCCAGCGCGGTGGCGTACAGCGCGCCCTTCGCGGTGGTGAAGCGGATGTCGCGCGCGGTGTAGGGGCGGGTGGTGCGCTCGTTGAAATTGCCGGTTCCCTTCACATCCGGCTCGCCTTCGCCGTACACCGTGAACGGGCGCGTGCCGAAAAGGGCTTCCCCATGCGCCGGAATCCACGATGCCAGCCCGTCCAGAACCTTGCGCTCGTCGTCATCGATGGAGCCATCGCCGCGCAACGGAATGTTGAGTAGCAGGTTGCCGTTCTTGCTGACGATATCGATCAGCATGTGGATCACGGTCTCCGCGGTCTTGTACGTGTGGTTCTCGAAGAGGGAGCGGCGATAGTGCCAGTCGCCAATGCACGTGTCGGTCTGCCAGGCAGCGGGCAGAATTTTATCGGCGCGCCCGCGCTCGATGTCCAGCACCATGGTGCCGGTGTGATCCGGCGCCAGCCCCTTGGAATTGAGCACAGCTTCCAGTTTCCCGCCGTGCCTTTTCATGTTGGCGTTGTAGTAGTGCGCGGCAATGTCCAGGCCCGCCTGACCCAGCGGCAACTCGGTATCGTCAAAGTACAGCAGGTCGGGATTGTAGCGGTCCACCAGCTCCTGGCAGCGCAGGAACCAGCGGTTCACGAATTCCGGATTGTTCGGCGGCGGCTCTTCGGTCCACTTACGGTCATGCTGGTTGTGCCAGTCCTGCGCGGCCTTGATGGTGGTCAAGCCCGGCGGCAGCGGCATGGTGGCGCCGGTGTACAGTTGCTGCGGGTCGAGCCCATCCCACCATTTGCCCCTGCCTTGTTGTTTTGTGGTGAAGCCATCGTAAGGCACGCCCGCCATGGCGCCTTCCGGGTCGTACCCGTAGGCCGTTTGGAACCAGTGCCAGGCGTGTGCGGAGTGGTTTGTCACGCCGAAGCGCAGGCCGTGCTTGCGCGCAATCTTCGCCCATGTGCCGACAATGTCTTTCTTCGGCCCGATGCGCACGGAGTTCCAGGCGTGATGCGTGGAGTTGTAGCAATCGAAATTGTCGTGGTGGTTGGCCAGAGCCACGAAGTAGTGCGCGCCGGCCTTCACGTAAAGCTGCATCAGCGCTTCGGGCTCCCACTTTTCGGCCTTCCAAAGGTTGTCGATCTCCATGAAGCCGAATTTCGACGGGTGCCCGTAATGCTCGACGTGAAACTTATTCTGCGGGTGTCCCTGGATGTACATCTGGCGCGCGTACCAGTCGCCCTGCTCGGGCACGCATTGCGCCGTCCAGTGGGCCCAGATGCCGAACTTGGCATCGCGAAACCAGTCCGGCGCGCGGTATTGCCCCAGCGATTGCCAGTTGGGTTGGAACGTTCCCGGCGCGATCCGCCGCGCCTGTGCGCCGGCAATGCGCGGGGCCAGCGCCGCCGCGCCCGCGAATTGCAGCATCTCTCGTCGCGTCATCATGCTCCTTGAAAATGGACCGGCCGGGAGGCCTGTCCTACTTGGCCTGCGCCAGCACTTCCGAGGGCACCGGCTTCCCGCGTTTTCCAAAGCGGATCTTGCCGTCGGGTCCGATCAGGTAGACAGTCCTCTTCACAATGATCCCATTCGCGTTGTACAGCGCGGCCACCTTCTGGCCGGCATCCACCAGAAGTGGAAACGGGAAATTGAACTTCTGGCGGAATTTCTGATGGGCGTGCGCGTTCTGCGGATTCACTCCGAACACTTCCACGCCGCGCGCTTTCACATCTTTCCAGTCATCGCGGAATTCGCAGAGCTGTTTGGTGCAGCCGGGCGTATCGTCGCCGGGATAGAAGACCAGCACGACGTTCTTGCCGCGCAACTTGGAAAGAGTGACGGTCTTTCCGGAATCGTCCTGCAGCGAAAAATCGGGCGCCGGCGTGCCGGCGGGTAGCGGATCGGAAAATAGCCAGGAAAACATTATTGCACCATGATGTTCACGGAATTACTCTGCACTGAATCGACCGAGAGTATCACCGGCTCGAAGCCGCGCGCCACTCCGGCGGGGATCTGCACATTCACCTGATTGAGGCCCGCGAGTCCGGGGGCGGGCCCGCTGTACACAGGCTGCACCGGCGTGGCGCCGATGAAGACGGTGGGAATTGCGCCCGTGACCCCGAGGCCCGTACAGTAGATCTCCAGAAAGTTCTCGACCTGCACGATGCCGCCCACGAAGATGCCCGGAGCCGCCGCCGTGATGCTTAGCTGTGCGATCGCCGGACCCGCGGTCAATGTGGCGGTCCCCAAACCGATATCGGGCGGCACGAGGAAGAGGATCCGGGATGCGGTCGCCGACAGCGGCGCGATTGCCGCGGCGCCCAGTGTCACGGCGGCTCCCTGCAGATTGCTACCGGTGATGAGCGCCAGGGATCCCGGTGCCATGCCCGCGGCCATCGACGCCGCGTTGACTACCGAAGTTATCGCCGGCACGGCACTGCCTGCCTGCAAGGTGATGCTCGCGGCGGGCTGACCGTCCACCGCCAGTTTCAGGGAATTGACGGGTGCGGGACCGGGGATCCACTGGAAACTCGCCACGCCCTGCGCATCGGTGAATGCCTCCGACGGCACCACGATCCCGTCCAACGAGGGCGTGGCCACGATGCCGGCGCCGGGGTACGGCAAGCCGTTGGCGTCCGTAAGCCTCACTGTCGCCTGGCCGGGCATCTGCACCAATTGCAAATTGGAACTGTCCGATACCTGTACACGTGCAAAGGCCGTTTCGTACGACGCATCGGAGGGTGTGGCTTGCACTTCCTCCACGCCGGTCTTCATGCCGTTGAGGGAAAACGTGACGCTTGCCGATCCCGCCGGAATCGTTACCGTGGCCGGAACCTGCGCATAGCCGCCGGGTGCGCTCAGTTGCACCGTCACGCCGGCGGCGGGCGGCGTGGTCACCGTGAGCGTCGCGCGCGCGGTGCGGCCTGCCACGACGCCGCTGGCCGGGGAGAGCGATAGTTTCATACTGCGCCGCAGTGTGGTATCCGCTGTGCCGCGGCCGGATGCCGCGTTGGCGTAAAACGTCTCGAACTGCTGCCGGTACGTGTCGAGTTGCGCCAGGTCCGCCGCCGAAGGTTGCGTGCCTTGCGCCACCACCAGGATGAAGGCGAAGCGGAAGTGCCGCTGCGCCACGGTGGAATCCGGCGTGCGCCGGCCCTCCGCCGCGATCACGTCGTTCGCGCTGATGTTCTGCCGCGCGCCGTCGAACCCGATGCCGCTGAGTTGATGCTGTGCCGCCGCATAGTTCGGCGAAGGGTTGTTCACCAGAAACACATCCGGCAGCTCCGACGCGGCGCGAAAGCCCATCAGGTACTGATCCAGAGGCGAGTAGGCTTGCGTGATATCGGTGGTCAGGAATTCGGGCCTGGTGCTGCCGCCGCGGTCGGCGATCCGCTCGCCCTCCATCACCGACGCTTCGGAGTCGAACAGAAAGCTCCAGTGCGCCAGTTGAAACCCGAGCATCGGCAGCGCCGCGCCGTTCTTAATGCTGGCGAAAGCCAGAAACAGGTGGCCTGCCTCGTGGGTCAGAATCGTTAGCGGCGTATCGGCTTGCGGTGCGCGCGCCGGAACCAGCGCATTCGGATCCACCGGATATTGGCTCAGCGGGCCCAGGTTGAGCACCGATTGCAGCCGCGCCACCGACCCGAATTGCAGCCCGTCATCCTGTTGCGGCACGCCGTACCCTCTGCCGCTGCTGCGCACGGTCTCTTCATATGCCACCGTGCCTTCACCCAAGGCTGCGATGCCCATGTTGTTGTAGATCACCAGGTAGTCGTATGCGTCCTCATGGGTTTGGTAGAACTGCTGCGCCACGGTCACTACGTCCAGTGTAAGGGTGTTGCCGAAGATCTCGGCCACGGTTGCGGTATAGGTTGCGCCGGCGTCGGTCAGAAAGTCCACCAGCGTGGTGCCCGGCTGCAGATTCCCGGGCGAGATCCCCACCACTGCCGACGTGGGATTCACGCCCGAGTATGAAAACTGGATGCGCCCATCGGGATATAGCCGCACCTGGAATGTCTGCAGCGCGCCCGTGCCCGAAGTAGCGTACTCCGGAACCTTGACCCAGCTCACCACCACCCGCGTGACGTCCGCCAGCACGCGCACGCCGCCCGCGGTTTGCGCGGGGTTGAGATCGTCGAATAGCGGGGAGATGCGCGGCGGCCCGGCCGTCATGCGGCCCAGCGCGCGCTGTGTGGACGCGTTGTCGCCCGCGGTGAACGTCAGATTGCCGTCCGAGTTCACGTACACCTGGCCGTAGCCGGCGCCGAAGAACGGAAAGCGGAACGGCAGAGTCACAGCGCGGCTGTCGTCATCGTCCAGCGCCGCCAGGGGGGAGCCGTCAGACGCGGCAGCGGCATCGTAACCCTGTTGCGTCACGGAATAACCATACTGCGTCGCGCCGGCATTCACCGGTGTGAAGGTCAAGGTCGAGCCGTCCAGGTTGAATTGATTCTGCGGTTCCACCACACCGTCTGCGGCATGAAGGATAGCGATATTGCCCGCATCGGAATCGGCCGACTGCGGTGTCGCGACACGCGCCTGCGCCCGCCGCGCTCGCAAAATCCGCCGGTGGTGGAACAGCGATTCGTTCAGCGTCTCCCGGCTGGTTCCGCAACCGCCATCCAGGTGGTGCGGCCACGCCGGCACAGCCAGACACGCTACTACTAAGAGCGAAGCTGGCCGGTAGCGGCGCATGGTGGACACTTTCGATTCTCCCACCGAAGCCGGTGCGATAAAATCCGATCCATGGCCTTTTGTACGAACTGTGGATCGCAAGTTGCGACCGGTGCGCGTTTCTGTAACAACTGCGGGCAGCAGATGGGGGCGGCCGCTGCCGTGGCGCCCGTGGTGGAGCCTCTGGATTACAGCATCGAAGGAAACAACTTGCAGATTGCACGCCTGCGCCTGAAACCCGGGCAGGAGGTGTATGCCGATGCCGGCCGGATGGTCTATAAGACCGCCAACGTGCAATGGGACACGCGCATGACAGGCAACAGCCTGGGCGAAAAAGTCATGGGCGCCTTCCGGCGCGCCATCACCGGCGAGTCGCTTTTCGTCACCTATTTTCGAACCGATAGTCCCGGCGAGGTGGGCTTTGCCGGCCACTACCCGGGCAAAATTCAGGCTTTCGACCTGCCGCTTGGCCGCTCCATCCTGACGCAGCGCGACGCCTTTCTGTTCGCTCAATCCAGCGTCCAGTACAGTGTCGCGCTGGTGAAGAAGTTGGGCGCGGGCTTCTTCGGCGGCGAAGGCTTCATCTTGGAAAAGTTCACGGGGCCGGGAACTACGTTCATCCATGCCGGCGGCGACTTCATCAATTTCGATTTGCAACAGGGCCAGGTGATACAGGTAGATGCCGGATGCATCGTGGCCTTCGACGAATCCGTGGATTACGATTTTCAATTCGTCGGCGGCGTGAAGACGGCGCTCTTCGGCGGAGAGGGCCTGTTTCTGGCCACTCTCACCGGTCCCGGCCACGTGGTGGTGCAGAGCATGACCATCGAACGCCTCCGCCGCGAACTGGTCCCGCAAGGCGCCCAGCGCGACGAGCACACGGCGCTGGATACCCTCGGCGGCATTCTGGGCTCCCGCGATTAATTAAAAGTCCGTCAGCCTCACACTGATAGATTTCAGTGCGTCATCGAATAGATGATGTAGTTGACACCGATGCGGATGCCGAGGGCGGCGTAGTGTTCGGGATACGAGGGCGCGTCGGCCCACTCCCAGGAATCGCCGATATCGGATTGGTAGGTGATGGCCACCATCAGGCGGCCATGGTCGTCGAAGATGCCCCGCCAGTGATCGGGGCAGCCTTCGCATTTCCAACTGCGGCCGGCGCGCACGGAGCCCTGGCTGGCCACCTGGTAGCGATCGTCCAGGTCATAGACCGTGTGAAAGATCGGTTCCTTATTGTCCAACTCCACCACTTCGCGGTCGGGGAACACTTTTTTCATGCTGGCCATGAAGACGTCCCACTCGTAGTCGCCCCAGAAATCGTCCGCCATGAAAAACCCGCCGCGCAGCAGGTATTCGCGCATGCTCTTGGCCTGGGTGTCGGTGAGCTGCCAGTGTCCGGTCTGGACGGCATAGAGCCACGGCCAGTCATAAACACTGCCATTATCAAGATTGACTGGCTGCTCCACGGAGCGCACCTGAATGCGCGTGAGGCGGCGGACGGCTTGCAGGAAATGGCGATCCGCGCGCGGATAATCCTGGGTCCAGATGGAGTCGCCCTCGCGCCAGTCGCCGCTGCCGCGGTAGCCGCGAAATCCGTAGCCGCGTCCATAGCGGCCGCCGGGCGCGGGCGGGTACATGAGGCGGGCGAACACGAACTCGGTCTTTTCCCGCCAGTCCGGCGGAAGGGGAATTTCGCCCATGCGGTATTCCACCCCGGGGTACTCTCGGAACGGCTGTTGGAAAGCACAGAGCGTTCCCAGCAGGAGAACGGCGGTACCCAACGCGAAAACCCAACGGACGGTCATGGGAATACCTTGCGTTGAGAATATCATGTAAGGCATGTCCGAAGACGAACTGCCTCGCCGCTTGTCACTGCTCGACTCGGTCACCATCGTAGTGGGCACGATTATCGGTTCGGGCATCTTTCTGGTTCCGAACCTCATCGCGCGAAATCTTTCGTCGCCGGGCCTGATCGTCGGAGTCTGGGTGTTTACCGGAATTCTCTCCTTCTTCGGAGCGCTGGCCTATGCCGAACTGGGCGCGATGATGCCGGCCACGGGCGGGCAGTACGTATACCTTCGCGAATGTTTCGGCCCGCTGGCTGCATTCCTGTGCGGCTGGACTTATTTCTTCGTGGTGCTTTCGGCGGCGGTGGCGTGGCTGGCCATCGCATTCGCGAATTATGTGGGATTCTTCGTGCCGCTCACGCCGGTCACTTCGAAACTCGTAGCGCTGGGGCTGATTCTGGCAATCACTCTGATCAACTATCGCGGCGTGGCGATGGGCGCCGCGGTGCAGAACCTTTTTACGTTCCTGAAGCTGGCCGGACTGGCAGTGCTGATCGTGGCCGCGTTCCTTCACGGCGGCAATGCGCCGCCCCAGGGGGCGGCAACGTTGCCCTTTTCGGTTTCCGCATTCGGCGTTGCCATGATTTCCTGCCTGCTCTCTTACGACGGCTGGGTCGCGCTGAGCTGCATGGCGGGCGAAGTAAAAAATCCCAAGCGAAACCTTACCCTGGCCGCCGCCCTGGGGCTGAGTATCGTGATTGTTGTTTATGTGCTGGCAAACCTAGCGTATTTGCGCGTACTATCGGTGCCGCAGATCGCCGGGGCCGAACGCGTGGGAGCGCTAGTGGCGGAGCGCGCTATGGGTGGATTCGGCGCGGGCCTGGTATCGCTTACCATTCTGCTTTCCATCGCCGGCTCGGCCAACGGATGGGCTATGGCGGCGCCTCGCATCTACTTCGCGCAGGCCCGCGACGGCCTGTTCTTCAGCCGTTTCGGCTCTATTCATCCGCTGTACCGGACACCGGCCTTTTCCATTCTGGCGTTCGGCTTGTGGTGCGCGCTACTGGCCCTGACCGGCACATACGAAACGCTGGCATCCTATGCCATGTTCGCGGCGTGGGTATTTTACGGGCTCACCAGCATGGGTGTGATGGTACTGCGCCGCAGGCACCCGGAGCGTCCCCGACCCTATAAAATGCCGGGCTATCCGTTCACACTGTTGCTGTTCCTGGCCGTGGCGCTGGGGTTTGTGATTAATACCTTCGTGGCCACGCCGGGGCCCGCGGCAGTGGGTACACTGCTGATTGCAACGGGCGTGCCGGTGTTTTTCGTGTGGCGGCGCATCCCTCAAAAGGGCTAAAACGTCCGTTCCTGGAAACGCTTTGTTGGTTTCGAACGTCACGATATCAGCACCATAACAACGGAGATTAGGGATCATGTCTGCAACCGCAGGCGTTTCAACGCTAGACCGCGTGTACGCCGAATGTGTTAACCCGCAATGGGTCCGCCTGCTTAACCTGCTCCAGATGAACGTGCGCTACGAACGATGTACCGGCGTCGAACTGTTCACTGGCGAAGGCCGCCGGATCCTGGATTTTCTCTCGGGATATTGCGTTCATAACACGGGTCATAACCACCCGGCCATTGTCGAAGCGCTACGTGAGGAACTCAGCCGCAGCGGCCCGGTCATGCTGCAGAGCCATGTACCGGAACTGGCAGCCGAACTGGCCCACCGTCTGACGGAGCAGGCCGGCGGTGGTCTGGAGCGGGCCTTCTTCACCAACTCAGGCAGCGAAGGAGTGGAGACAGCCATTAAATTTGCGCGGGCACACACACGCCGCGCGAGCCTGTTGTGCGCGGAGGGTGCGTTTCACGGTCTCACCTGCGGTGCGCTCTCACTGATGAGCGATGCGCACTGGCACGAAGGCTTCGGCCCCTTACTTGCAAATACGCAGGCGGTGCCGTTCGGAAGCATAGCCCCCCTGGAGCAACAGCTCGCCACGAAAAAGTTCGCCGCCTTCATCGTGGAGCCGATCCAATCGGAAGGGGGAATCCGGGTGCCCGCGGCCGGGTACCTGAAAGCGGCGCAGACGCTGTGCCGCCGCTACGGAACATTGTTTGTACTGGACGAAGTGCAAACCGGCATGTGGCGCACCGGGGGATTTCTGGCGGCCCACAAGTTCGGTGTGGAGCCCGATATGGTGGTGCTGGCCAAGGCGCTGAGCGGCGGACTCGTGCCGGTGGGAGCGGTGCTGGCCACTACGGCCGTTTCGAATTCTGTTTTCAGTTCCTTGCAGAGGGCCTTTGTGCACGCGTCCACGTTCGGCGAAAACGCCCTGGCCATGCGCGCCGGGCTGGCCACCATGGATGTCCTGGAGGGCGAACGGCTGGGTGCCGCGGCCACCAGGCTGGGCGCGCAGTTGCGGGAAGGATTACGTCATGCGCTGGCGCCATACGAAATGGTGAAGGAGGTATCCGGCGAGGGGCTGCTTTCCGGCATAGAATTCACAACCCCCCGGACGCTTCGCCTGCGAGTGGCATTCGAAGCGTTCCGCCGGATTCACAGCGCCATGTTCGGACAGATACTGGTGATGCGGCTGTTCCGCGACCACGATATACTTACGCAGATCTGCGGCAATAACTTCAACGTGCTGAAGGTGGCCCCGCCACTGGTGGCAACTGAATCGCACCTGGAACAATTCATTTCAGCGGTGCGGAACGTGGTGGACCTGGCCCACAACTCCACCGCCTTCTGGGGCGAAGCCCTGGGGCTGGCACGCCGTGCAGTAAACATTTAACCGATCATCATGCTATTTAAAAATTTGTTTCTGGTCTTTGCAATTGGCTTTTCCGCCATGCCGGCGGCAGCGGATGCTCCCCTGTTGGATAACGGCTACAGCCACATGTACGATTTGCAATTCAACCAGGCTCACGACAGCTTTCACGAATTTGAGAAGATCCATCCGGGGGACCCGATGGGGCCGGCGTCCGATGCAGCCGCATATCTGTTCACGGAGTTCGACCGTCTGCATATTCTGCAATCGGAGTTCTTCGTGCAGGAGCAGCACTTCTACACCGACAAGAAACTGGCTCCGGATCCCGAGTTGAAGCGTCGCTTCGAGCAGGACCTGGCGGCGGCGCGGCGCTTGGCCGGAGCCGCACCGGCCGATGCCAATGCGCAATTCGCGTTGCTGCTGGCGCGCGGGCTGGAGTCCGATTACCTGGCGCTGGTGGAGAAACGTTACGGAGCTTCCTTTCAGGAAATGAAGGCCGGAAGACAGATGGCCGAACAGCTTTTGTCCGCGCATCCGGAATACTACGACGCCTGGATTGCCGTGGGCGTAGAAAACTATATGCTGAGTGTCAAACCCGCACCGATTCGATGGCTGCTGCGCCTGGCCGGTGGAGAGACCGATCGCGCTCTCGGAATCGAAAAACTGAGGATCACCGCAACGAAGGGCCATTACCTGAAGCCGTTCGCGCGTCTGCTGTTGGCGGTAGCCGCCCTGCGGGACGGCAATCGCAAGGAAGCGCACGATACCCTGGCCGGCCTGTGCCAGGAGTATCCGCACAATCCTCTGTACGCTCAGGAACTGGCAAGGCTCCAACCGGCCGGGAGTGTCGCCCGGTAATGCCATTCTCATCTTCGACGGACGTCTTCGTCATCGGAGGCGGTCCGGCAGGTTTGGCTGCCGCGCTGGCCGCGCGGAGGCGCGGATTTTCGGTGACGGTAGCCGATTCTTCCGTGCCCCCCATCGATAAAGCGTGCGGCGAGGGCATCATGCCCGATGGCTTGACCGCGGCGCGGCTGTTGGGGCTCGACCTGGAGACGGGCGACGCCCGGCACTTCCGCGGAATCCGTTTTTGCGCCGGCGATCATCGCGTGCAAGCCGCTTTTCCGCACGGTTACGGCCTGGGCATGCGGCGTACCGAACTGCATCAACTGATGGTGGATCGCGCCGCCGATGCCGGCGTGCGCCTGATGTGGGGCGCGCGCGTCGCCGGCATCGGTCCCGGAAGCGTCACGGTAAATGGCGGCTCTGTGTCCGCACGTTGGATCGTGGGCGCCGATGGCGGCCATTCCGCGGTGCGGCGGTGGGCCGGACTGGATCGCTGCGAGCATAGTAGCCTGCGCTATGGATTCCGCCGGCATTACCATGTGGCTCCCTGGAGTGAGTTCATGGAACTGCACTGGGGCGATGGCTGCCAGCTTTACGTGACGCCGGTGAGCAGCCGGGAGGTCTGCGTGGTGTTGATCTCCCGCAACCCGCGCCTGCGCCTGGACGAAGCTCTGCCGCAGTTTGCCGGCGTGCAGCGGCGCCTGGCGGGGCGCCTGGCGACGCCGGAACGCGGCGGCGTTTCGGCCTCGCGCCGCTTGAGCGCCGTTTGCCGCGGCGATGTGGCGCTGCTCGGAGACGCCTCCGGCTCGGTGGATGCGATCACCGGCGAGGGCCTCTGCCTGCTGTTTCAACAGTCCGTAGCACTGGCCGGGGCGCTGGAAGCGGGCGACCTTTCCCGGTACCAGGCGGAGCACCGCCGGATCGGCAAACGGCCGGAATTGATGGCGAGCCTGATGCTGTTCATGGAACACGCACGCGTTTGCGGACGCGCACCATGCGCGCCCTGGAATCGAAACCGGCCCTGTTTCGCCGGATGCTGGCCCTGCACGTGGGGGAACTGAACCCGCGGCAGATTCTCACCAATGGAGTCGCTCTGGGATGGCAAATTCTCACCGTATGATCAAAATGTCGCGCACTGTTTTGTCTCAACTGGCTTGCGCCGCGCTGCTCACGGCGGCCACCCTTCCGGTTCTGCATCAGAGCCTGCAAATCGATCCGGCGGAGACCAAGGTGGAGTTCACCCTGCCTTCGCTGCTGCACACCGTGCACGGGACCTTCGCGCTGAAGCGGGGCACCATACAGTTCGACCCCGCCACCGGCAAAGCATCGGGAGAGTTGGTGGTGGACGCCACCAGCGGCAATAGCGGCAATGGAGCGCGCGACCGCCGCATGCATAAAGACATTTTGCAGAGCGACAAGTTTCCGGAGATCGTATTCCGGCCGGATCGCGTGGAGGGAAAAGTGCTGCCGCTGGGCGCGTCGCAGGCTCAGATTCACGGCATCTTTTCGATTCACGGCGAAGACCACGAAGTGGTGATGCCATTGGAGGTGCAGGCCTCCGAGGGCCAGTACACCGCCACCATCCATTTCAGCGTGCCGTATGTCAAATGGGGAATGAAGAATCCCAGCACCCTGATGCTGCGCGTGAACGATACGGTGGATATCAAAATCGAGACCGTGGCCAGGATCGCGCACTAGCTGCTCCGGCGCTGCTCGAAGAACTCCTGGAGCAGTTCCACGCAATCCACGGCGAGCAGACCCTCCTCGACTTCCACCCGGTGATTCAGCACGTCGGAATCGGCCAGGCGGAATTTGCTGCGCACGCCGCCGAAGCGGAGGTCGCGCGCTCCGAACGCCAGGCGGCGGATGCGCGCGGCGACCAGGGCGCCGGCGCACATGACGCAGGGCTCCAGGGTGCAATAGAGCGTGGCGTCTTCCAGACGATAGTTGGCTCTGCGCGCCGCGGCTTCGCGCAGGGCCAGAATCTCGGCGTGCGCCGTGGGATCGTGCCGGGCGAGGGGCGAATTCCATCCGCGCCGCAGGATTTCCGCATTGGCAACTACCACGGCGCCGACCGGCACTTCGCCCGCCGCGGCCGCCATGCGCGCCAGGCGCAGCGCTTCGCGCATGTACTGTTCGTCAGAGTCCACTGTTTATAATACGGAAATCTTAATGGCCGAACTGGAAATTCACCACGAAGTCGAGCACGAATCCGGCCTGACGGGAAGAAGCGTAGCGCCCTTCGCATCGGCAAGGATGCTCCGTACACGCGAAGCGCTTGCCCTGATATTGACCTTGACGCCGCATACTACACAGCAAAGGCGTTGCGCCTTCTTAATGCTCGGCTCGCTCACGTTGCCTGCACGCCCTTACTGACCCTACCGCAGATCTTGCGGTTGCCATTGGCAGTCAAAGTCATATTCCGCACACGACGACAGGACCTCACCAGTCGCGATGTGACGTTAGGACATTTCCAGCACCAGGCCTATAGCTGCTGACAGCCGGTGCCAGTTGACCTCCTCCTGTTCCAAATACTTGCGGCCCGCGGCGGTCAGGGTATAGAACTTTGCGCGGCGGCTATTTTCGGACGCACCCCACTTGGCTTTGATCCATCCACTCTGCTCCAGCCGGTGCAGCGCGGGGTAAAGCGCTCCCTGATTCACCTGGAGCACTTCCTTGGAGACTTGCCGGATGCGTTGGGCGATGCCCCACCCGTGCATCGGTTCAAGGGCGATGGTCTTCAGGATCAGGAGGTCCAGGGTTCCCTGCACAAGATCGTGCGGCTTGCTCATCCGATTTCCCCTCAGTTATAGACAGGTCGATTCTATCCCTTCTCTTGTCGGTAATCAACAGGAGATTCTCACTCGCTCCGTAGCGTGATGATCGGATCGGTAGCGGCCGCCCTGCAGGCAGGGAAGAGCCCCGCTACAAACGTAGCAAGGAATAGAACGATAACCCCCGACATCAAAGCGCCGGGATCATTTGGCGCGAGCCCATACAGGGCGCTTCTCGCCACACGACTTCCGAAACCGGAGAGCAGCAGCCCAACGAACATTCCAAAAAGAATGACAGCGGCGGACTCTTGCATCAAGGAAACCACAATCCTGATAGGGGCTGCCCCCAAAGCCATGCGAACACCGATCTCCTGCCGCCGTTGTACCACTGCGTAGTTCATCACTCCATAGAGTCCCAGGGCAGCCAGGATAAGCGACAGCGCGCCGAAGAGGCCGGCGACCTTTGATAACAGCCGCTCGCGGACCAGCGTATCGTCGATGTACTGCTGTTGCTGCGCGACTTTCGAAATTTTGAACTGCCCGTCCGCTTTTCGCCGTAATTCACGAATAAGGGAAGCGGTGTCCTGCCGCCCCCGCACTTGCAAGGTCATGGCGAATCCGGGATGTCCTTGCGGTGAGATCCAGGCGCTCATCGCGGCATAAGGCACATAAATGATGGGCGGTCCGGCGCTCCGCAAGTTAGCGACCTTTACGTCGCTGACAACTCCTACAATCTCGCTCCAGTTGGGAGAGTCCGCGATCCTACTCACTTTGTGACCGATGGGGTCTTCACTGCCGAAGAACTTGCGGGCAAAGGCCTGGTTTACCACCAACACACCCGGTAAATTTCGCGGAACCGCTCTATCCTCCAAACCTCGGCCCTCGGTCATTCCGATCCGTAGTGTCGTAAAGTAATCCGCTGAAACAAAGAAAATGACCGCCGTTGGATCGACGGAGACGCGCTGGCCGCCATCCATACGTAATCCAATAGACTCGGCAGAACCATCAAAAAGGGTCGCCGAACTCACGCTCGCCTTCTCCACGCCGGGGAGTGCCCGTACTCGTTGCAGCAGCTCTGTCCAGGCGCCGGGATACATCGACTGTTCGTCACCGAGACGGGGCAAAGTGAGACGCGCGACCAGAACGTCTCGCGGTTCAAAGCCAGGCTCCGCCGACAGCAGATTCGTCAGGGTGCGGCCAAACAGAACCGCACCGATTACCAGGACTAGCGACAAAGCAATTTGCGCGGCGACGAGAAGCTTCCTCTGCCGCCCGCTCCTTTTGCCGGTTATCCGGCCGCCGCTCTTCAGTGCAGCAAAGCAGTCTGCCCTTGCCGAGTGAAAAGCGGGAAGAATGCCGCTGAGGGCGACAGTGACGAGAGCAAGGAAGCCGGCATACGCGAGAAGCCGGGCATCCAGACCGATGGCAAGTTCCGCCGGCTCGCGGGAGGATGTCAGCATCCGAATAAAAAGTGGCGCCGTCCAGTACGCGATCAAAATCCCGAATGCCGTCGCCACGAAGGCAAGAAGGATGCTCTCTGTCATCAGTTGCTGGAGTACCCTCGCGCGCCCGGCTCCGAGAGAGATGCGGATTGCGATCTCCCGCTGTCGGGAAGCTCCCTTCGCGAGAAGCAGGTTGGCGGCATTCGTACACGCAAGGAGCAGAACCACAGCCGCCAAAATCATCACGAGTTGAAGCGGTCGCCTGTATTGCTGGCGGAGGGCGGCAATACCGCCGCCGGCCGGCGCGCCCTTGATCTTCATGCCAGCCAGAAACCGGTCAATCACGGATTTTGGTGTTCCCGGCGGAGCGTGCAGACGAACATCTTCCAGCATTACCTCGTCGATTACGGCCTGCATGGGCGCAGCCGCCTGATCGATGCTCACGCCCGGACGCAAGCGGCCCATGGTCTGCAGCCAGAAGAGATGATCGTTCCGGAGGCGCTCCAGAGGATGCGCAGCAATGCAAGTCCAGACATCAACGAATTTCCCGATCTCAACGCCAAAAAAAGGCCGGGGCGCGACTCCGATGATCTCGAACGTCTGGCCGTCGATCCGGAGTTTGGATCCGAGTGCCGCGGCGCTTCTGTCGAATCGTTCCCTCCAGAGTCGATCGCTGATCACCGCCACGGGATGCTGACCCGGCTCCTGCATCGCTGGCGGTGATGAGCCGCCCGAGGACCGGTCGCACACCAAGAACCTAAAAATAATTCCCGAAAATCGCCTGCTGATAGAGTTGCTATCACTTTCCCGATCCAGGCTGACAATTCGCTCCTCCGCCGGTTCGTATGCCATGAGACCGGCAAACGGGCGGATCTGCTCGCGCATCTGGAGATAGGCCGGGTAGGAACTGGCCCCTCCCGATGGATCGTCGCTGAGCCGTTGGCCCGCACGCTCCAAAACAAACGGCCGGGCTCTGCGACTGGCAGCATCCGCAGAAGCATGGCATCCATAACCGAAAAGACGGCCACGTTCGCGCCTATCCCCAGCGCCAGCACGAAGGCGGCCAGCGCGCTGAATCCGGGATCGCGCCGGAAAGCGCGCGCCGCATACTTAAAGTCGCGGCCCAGGTTGGCAGCCCAGCCACGCGCCGTTCGTCCCGGCACTGCTCCCTCGCGTTTTCAAGTGAACCGAAGTCGCGCCGCGCAAGCACTCTGGCCCGGTCGGCATCTATGCCTGCCCGCGTATATTTTCGGACCTGCAATTCCAGATGCATGTTAAGCTCCTCTTCCATCTCAGCCTCGACGCGGCGAGCTAGAAAGATTGCACGAAGGCGTAAACGAAAGGTGGTCCAGTTCATTTCAAGCCAGCTCCAGAACTCTGCCCATCGCCGTAGTGAACCGGCGCCAATTCTCCCGTGCCCGGTCGAGTTGCTTTCGACCCGATGGCGTCAGACGATAGAAACGGGCGCGCCGTCCCAACTCGGACATCGCCCACTCTGCTTTGATCCACCCCTTGTGCTCCAACCGATGTAACGCGGGATAGAGCGAGCCCTGAGTCACATGCAGGACGTTATCGGAGATTTGCTGAATCCGCTCGGAAATCGACCAGCCATGCATCGGTTCGGAGACCAGGGTTCGCAAAATGAGGAGGTCCAGCGTTCCTTGCAGGATCTCGATTGGGGCCTCTTGCTGTTTCATGGTGTGGCCGTCATCCCAGAAGCGACGCCGCGCCCGGGTCCAGGAACAGAGTCGCGGCGGGATGCCGGCGCAGCGCCGAAGCGGGGCACTGCTCCGTGATCGGGCCCTCCAGCGCCGCGCGCACGGCCGCGGACTTTCGCTCGCCATTGACGAAGACCAGTGCCCGCGGGATGCGCAGGAACAATGGCACCGTGAGAGACAG
Source organism: uncultured Solibacteraceae bacterium (assembly GCA_963853855.1). Classification (GTDB taxonomy): domain Bacteria; phylum Acidobacteriota; class Terriglobia; order Bryobacterales; family Bryobacteraceae; genus Sulfopaludibacter. Next base: position 277,477 of record CAWKYG010000050.1, read on the forward strand.
CGCCTGCTTCGGAACGTCTTCGAGACGCTCGAACGCTCCGTCATGGACCTGTTGCAGCCGGCAGACCTCGTCGAGTTCCACCGGACGCACGTCGCGCGGCTCATCGAAGCGGCACACCGGCGGGTCGATGAACGCCAGGTGCCCGTTCTCTCCGATGCCCATGATCACCAGGCAGGGCCGCGCGGCGCGCAGAAGTGCGGCGTAGCGATCGCATTCGGCATCCAGCCCGGCGGCCTCGGCGTTCAGGCCGTGGAACTCCGCGACCGGCACGTGGTCGAAGAGCCGCTCCCGAAGAAATCGCCGGAATGAGGCAGGGTGCGCCGGACTCATGCCCGCGTATTCATCCATGTGGAATGCGGTGACGCGCGGCCAGTCGATGGCGTGCGTCCGCAGGGCGGCCAGAAACGGGTCCTGCGAAACGGCGGAGGCGAACACGACGGCGGCCTTGCCTTCGCGGCGAATCTGCTCGCCGATTGCCGCGGCGGCGATATCGGCGCCGGCCGCGCCGGCGTGGTCGCGGCCGGAGTAAATCTTCACTTCCATCTGAGAGGAACGAATCAGCATAGGTCAGCTCAACCAGCCGTCCAGGCGGCCGGTCACGAAATCGTCGTCGGCGAGTTGCGGGTAAGCCGCGGTGACGCGGTCGATCTCTTCCAATTGGCCGGGCGAAAGGTCCTCGTCCGGATCCAAACACCAACGGCCCTCCAGCAGTCCCTGGCGGCGCAGAATCTCGTGCAGGCCCGCGATGCACCCGGCAAAACCGTGGCCCACGTCGAAGAGGGCCGCATTGGCATCGGTGAGGGCCGCGGATTCGGCCAGTATTTCGGCCGAGCCCGCATCCACGGGCCTCGCGGCATGGTGAATCCGATCGAGCAGCTCCACCGCTCGCCGCGTCCAGACGGCCCACTGCCCCAGCAGGCCGCCGCGAAAGTGCGCGGTTCCCCCGCGGAGACGGAAATCGGTCAGCAGATCGGGAATGATGTTGTCGTCGTTGCCGGTATAGAGAGCGATCTCGCCGGCGCGTCCGCTCTCCACGACGCCGCGCACGACGTCCAGCGTCTGGTAGCGGTTGAATGGCGCGACCTTGATGGCTGCGACTGCTTCGATGGCGCAGAACCCGCGCCAGAATTCGCACGAGAGCAGGCGGCCTCCCACCGCGGGCTGCAAATAAAATCCGAAGAGCGGAATGACGTGTCGCCACCGCGCGGCAATGATCGAGCAATTCGTCATCGCTTGCCGCGGGCAGCGCGGCCAGGCTGAGCAGGCCCAGGTCGTACCCGGCGCCGCGCGCGAATTCCGCTTCGGCGACGGCCTGCGGGGTCTGGCCGCAGATTCCCGCGACCTTCACCAGCCGCTTTCCGGAACGGCGCTCGAACTCCGAGGCGACTTGCGCGGCCAGGCGAAGCACGGGCTCGAAGAGGCCGATCCGCGGATCTCGGATGGCGAATTGGGTGGTGTGCACGCCCACCGCGATGCCTCCCGCGCCGGCATCGCAATAGTAGCGCGTGAGGGCCACCTGACGCCGCTCGTCGAGCTTGCGCCGGGCGTTCAGAGCCAGCGGGTGCGCGGGAATCGCCACTCCGCTATGTAGCGCCTGCCGCGCCGCCGCATCCATCGGGTTCAGAACCTCCCATCCGCAACTTCGAAGTGGGTGGGCTTATCGATGGAGGCGCCCCCGTTTTCGATCCAGCCGGCCGCCATTTCCATCAGGGCCGCAGCGGAAACCTCCGGCGGTCCCAGCAGGCTGCGGCACGCCGACGAATCGCTCAACAGCGCGCTTGCACCCTCAGCACCCGCGAAGCGTGCACACGCGGCCAAAGCGTTGCGCGAACCAGTTGGCTGTGTCGCGGACCAGGAGCGTCTCCGCACCGGTCACGTTCAGAACGCGCGGCGGGGACGCACAGTGTTCCAGTGAGCGCAGTGCGTACGAATTAGCGTCGCGCTGCCAGATCGCATTGAATGCGGGAACCGCCAGGTCCACCGGCAGCCCCGCATACACCTTGCGCGCAATATCCATGAGGACGCCGTAGCGCAGGTCCACGGCATAGTTGAGCCGGAAAAAGAGACACGCCAGGCCGCGATGCCGCGAGTAGTATTCGAAGACGCGCTCACGCCCCAGGCAAGACTGTGCGTATTCTCCCACGGGCGCCGGGGCTTCCGTCTCCACGCAGCCGCCGCGCCAGACCTCCCGGAAGGGATACACATTGCCGGTGGAAAAAATCACCATGCGGCTGCGCGCGAACTTCTCGGCCACAATTGCGGGAACCACGGCGTTCATCGCCCAGGTCAGTTCCGGACTCCCCGTGGAACCGAACTTCCGGCCCGCAAGGTAGAGGACATTAGGACACTCGGGCAGCCGCGCTACCTGTTCGCGCCGGAGCAGGTCGCAGGCAATCGCTTCGATGCCAGGTTCCGCCGCCACCGTGCGCGACACCGCCAGAATCCGCCGCGGTTTGCCCGCCTCGGCCGCGGTCTGCCGGCATAGGCGCGCCAGGGAGGGCCCCATTTTGCCGCCGGCGCCCAAAATGAGGATATCGCCCTCCAACCTTCGCAGGAAGGCGATGTCCGCGTCTGTGGGACGGGACAGCGCCCGTTCCAGATCTGCCAGATCTCGGATGCCGGCATCGATCATCACCTTTCATCGTATGCCGCCGGGGCGCTGCCTGCAGGTTCGTTTTCTGCCGGACGCCAAGGCTTGCCAAAGTGCGCCACATCCGGGATGGCGCGCCTTTGCGCCGCACCTTTTCGACGAATACACGTTTCCTGAATAGACGGACAAAACCATAAGGAGCAAGTCATGAAAAATATCATCACGAAATCAGGAATTTTGATCGCGGCCGGCCTCGCCGTCTGTGCCATGGCGGTTGCCGCCCCTCCCACCGCCAATCTCATGCGGATCGACATTCCGTTCTCGTTCTTCGCGGGTGAGAAGAGCATGCCCGCGGGAATTTACTGGGTCAGGCTCGACGCGCGCTCCCACACCCTGGATCTGACGGCAGCCAATGAAGACGCATATCAGAGACTGCTGGTCACCGAGGGCTACGCGACGCGGAAGGAATCGGCTGCCGGCCGCGGTGTGCTGTCATTCCGCAGGTACGGCTCGACCCTGGTGCTGAAGGGGGTATTCGCACCCGGCGACACGGCGGGCTACAACCTCCCGGCTTCCCGAGCCGCGGCCGAACTGGCAAAAACAACGGCCCCGGCGAGTTCCGGCGAAGCCACGGTGGATGTGCCGTACCGCTAATGCCGGCTTTCGGAATGGCGCGGGTTCGCGTGTCAGGTAAGGCCCTGGAACAACTGCCCGAAACGGGGGTGATCCCTCACGGCATCGAGATCGCTGTCGTGCAGGTACCAGCCTTTCTGGGTCACCCCGTTTTGGCCGGCCCTCTCCAGGCAATCCAGCGCCGGTTCCACCAGTCCCAGCAGGGAAAAGATACAGCCCACGTTATAAAGGAGCATGGGGTCCTCGGGCTGGAGGGCGAGTGCCTGCTCGGCAGCCGCGCGGCCGCGCTCCCGCTCGCCGAGCGCCACCAGTCCGTTCGCGGTCATATATAGCGCGCGGGCATCGTCAGGGTTCATCTTGAGGTGCTGCCCGGTGAGCTCGATGCCGCGCTTACGCGCCGATACCGCCTCGGCCGCGCGGCCCAAATCGTCGTAGATCTGAGCCATGAGCAGCAGCGACTGAAAATCCGACGGATTTGCCTGAACCGCCTGCTCGTAAAGCCCTAAAGCCTTCTCCCGCTCGCCCAGCGCAAAGCAGTGGCGGGCATAGAAATAATACGCTTCGAAGAGGCCGGAATCGAGCCGGATGGCCGTTTCGAACGCCATACGCGGCTTCCCGGTTGCGGCCGTGCAGCGAAAGGCAAAAGCCGCGCGACGCCTGCGCCTGCGCCAAACCGGGATCCATCTCCACCGCCTTGCTGCTGGCCCAGTCGGCCTGTTCCCGCAGGATTTCGGCCCGGCTGGAATAAAAGTACAGGTAGGACCAGCAGTCCGCCAGTCCCGCATAGGCCTGGGCATAGTTCGGGTCGATCTGCATTGCCTGCAAAAACAGTTTCAGCGCGAACTCGATCGACTGCGGACTGTACCGGTAGTAGAAGCTGCGGCCGCGGAGGTAGCAATCATAGGCGCCGAGATTGTTCGTGATCGGCCTCCGCGATGCGTCCGCCTGGTTCGGAGCAAGGGCTACCTTCAGCGCGTGGACCACGCTAGCGGCGATCTCGTCCTGAATGACGAAAATGTCTTTAAGTTCCCGATCGTATTGGGCGCTCCAGAGATGGTACCCCGTATCGGCTCGCGAAAGTTGCACCCCAATTCGGAGCCGCTCCGCCGACTTGCGAACGCTGCCTTCGAGCAGCGCGGTCGCGTGCAGCCGGCGCCCTACTTCCCGCGGATCTCCGCCCGGTGACCGGAAGCGAAACGACGCCGTCCGGGAGACTACCCGCAAGCCTTTCTGTCGGCTCAAAGCGTTGATAATCTCCTCAGCCATGCCATCGCAAAAGTAGGTCTGGTCGCGCTCCCGGCTCATGTCCACGAAAGGAAGTACGGCAACCGCAGGCGCTGTGGCAGAATCCGGCGCCGGCTCCCGTGCTTCCGCGCCCCGGCCGGACCACCACGCATCCAGTTCGGACCGGTAGGCATACACGGAGCCCAGCGTATCGTGCCGCAGGCGGTGGACCGGCAGGCCTTCTTCCCTTTCCCAACGCTGCACGGTGCGGGCGCCGCGCTTGAGGTAGGCGGCGATTTCTTTCCAGGAATCCAGCCGGTCTTCCGCCTGCCGGCGCCCAATTGGGGGAACTTCCTGAACGTCAATGTGGTTCGGCATCTGGTCCGGTTAGCCGCGGCCTCGTCTAGTATGACGCAAATCATACTATTCTGTTCCTTTATCTTTTGACGGCGCCCCGAACGGGCCATGGCCTGCCGGGATCAGCTTTTCAGGAACTGGCCGATGGCGCGCGTGGCCTGGCGGATGCGCTGATCGTTCTCTACAAATGCGAATCGCACAAAGCCCTCGCCCAGAGGGCCGAACCCGATCCCCGGCGATACCGCCACCTGGGCATTTTCGAGCAGCAGTTTGGCGAATTCCAGCGACCCGCCGGCGCGATACCGTTCCGGCACCGGCGCCCAAAGGAACATCGAGCCGCGCGGTTTTTCCACCGGCCAACCGGCGCGTTTGAGTCCGTTGACCAGCACGTCCCGCCGCCTCTGATATGCCGCGCAGATCTTTTGGGTATCCTCTTCGCATTCGCGAAGCCCGATAATGGAAGCGATCTGTATGGGTTGAAACACACCGTAGTCCAGGTAGCTTTTGATGCGCGCCAGCGCGGCGATCATCTTCTGGTTGCCCAGGCAAAAGCCCACCCGCCATCCCGCCATGTTGTAACTCTTGGACATGGAGAAAATCTCCACGGCGATCTCTTTGGCGCCATCCACCTGTAGGATGCTGGGCGGCTTGTAGCCGTCGAATCCGAGGTCGGCATAAGCGAAATCGTGAATGATCATGGTGCCGTGCTCGCGCCGCCAGCCGTACAATCTCACGGAAGAAATCGAGGTCCACGCATGTGGTGGTGGGGTTGTGCGGAAAGGAAATCAGCAAGCAGCTTGGGTTTTCGTGACGATGTGCGGTATAGGTCCTCAAGCCGATTGAGGAAGGTGGCGGCATCCGGCATCGGCAGCATGCAGGCGTGGCCTTCGGCCATAATCACGCCGTACTGATGGATAGGATACGCCGGGTTGGGAGAGACCACCGCGTCGCCCGGCCCGACGGTGGCGAACAAAAGGTGAGCCAGCGCATCCTTGGCGCCGATGGTCACGATCGCCTCGGTATCCGGATCCAGCTCCACACCGTAATTGGCCAGGTACCGGCGCGTGATTTCTTCCCGCAGTCGCGGAATGCCGCGCGATTGGGAATAGCGGTGGTTGCGCGCGTTCCGCGCTGCCTCGATCAGTTTGTTGACGATCACGCGCGGCGTGGCGCCGTCCGGGTTTCCCATTCCCAAGTCGATGACATCGATCTGCGCAGCTCGTGCTTTTGCCCGCATCTCGTTGATGACGGCGAACACATAGGGCGGCAGTTTCTGAATCCGGTAGAAATCTTCTGAGTTTTCGGACATTAACGCTATTTTACGACGCGCGGAGAAATGGCGTCCCCAGGGGGATTCGAACCCCCGTTACCGCCGTGAAAGGGCGATGTCCTAGGCCGGGCTAGACGATGGGGACTTGCTGGCCGGAAGTAAGGTGAACTCTTCTACTGTAGCGGTCCGGAGCCCCGACCGTCAACCTGCAGTCACCAGCGCGGCGCCCCAATCGCCGGGAACCCAAAAGCGCTCCCGGAATGGCCGGCAGTGGGAGCACCTGGTCTACCGCCGCCAGTTCGATCGCCTCCCTGGGCATTCCAAAAACGACGCAGGTGGCCTCGTCCTGAGCGATGGTGTGGGCGCCCGCAGCGTGCATTTTGAGCAATCCCTGGGCGCCGTCGGAACCCATTCCGGTCAGAATCACGCCGACCGCCGCCGCTCCCGCCGCCTCCGCCACCGAACAGAAAAGCACGTCCACCGAAGGCCTCTGATAACACACCCGCGGGCCGGTTTTGACGTTCACAAAATAGCGCCCGCCATTCCGGCGCAGCAGCATGTGAAAGTCCCCCGGCGCCACTAGTGCCCGTCCGGGGCGCACCGCATCTCCATCCACGGCCTCTTTGACTTCGATCTCGCAGATGTCGTTCAACCGCCCGGCAAAGGCTCGCGAGAATTCCGGGGGAATGTGCTGCGCGATCACGATTCCGGGCGACGATTTCGGCAGCCGTTTCAAGAGCGAGGCGATGGCTTCGGTGCCGCCGGTGGAGGCGCCTATCGCAAACACTGCGCCCGGAGCCGGAGCGCAGTTCCGCCGGGACCGCTGCCTGCGCGAGCGGATGCGGTTCCGCAGCCGTGGCCCTCACCCGGGAATTCGCGGCCGCACGGATCTTGGAGGCCAGCGTGTGGCGCAACTCACCCACCGAATAAGGACCGCCCGGCTTGGCCAGCACTTCCACCGCGCCAGATTCCAGCGCCTCCACCGCAGCCCGGCAGGACGGCTGGGCCAGCGAACTGATTACCACCACAGGCATCGCGTGGAAATGCATCAGTTTCTTCAGGAATGTGAGTCCATCCATGCGCGGCATCTCGATGTCGAGAGTCAGAACATCAGGACTGTAAAGCCAGAATCTTGTCGCGCGCCACGTAAGGATCCGGCGCCGTTCCGACCACTTCGAGATCCGGCTCTCCCGCCAGGGCTTCAGTCAGGATCTTGCGAACGATGGCCGAATCGTCGACGATCAGAACCCGTGTTTTTCGGTTGAGCATGCCGGGGTTTCTCCGTTCCGCGTTTGTTCAAGCCGTGCCCGCCCCGGCAGCGCTGTGCTGGACCGTCAGAGACTCGGTGCGGATAGCAACCGTCAAATTGCCACCGCCGATTTCCACACGATGCAGGGCGCTCAGCCCTGTCGTCGGGGACGCCGGCTCCTCGCGCTCGTTATCCTCGCCCAACTCCGGTTGGGCCAGTCGGAAAGTGACGGCACTCTCCACCCGGCTTAGCACCGAACCGCATATCATATTTGCCAGTTCACACACTACCTCGCCCACCTGTTGCTCATTCAGGTCTTCTTCCTCAGCGCCCAGGAAATCGGCGCTGATAGATCGTGCGGCCTCTCGCGTTACACGCAAAGTGAGCGAACCCGACGGTTCGCCGTCGAAGCTCAGATGGGCGGTCACTTCACCTTCCGGAAGGCCGGGTCCCTGCCTCCGCATCACCCAGCGAACGAATGAAGAACATCTTCTCCAGCACATCTTCCACAGATTGCTGCAGCACGCATTGCAAAGAATCAGACATGAATTTCTCCCAGCGTGCGTTCGAGTTCCGCCCGCAGATCCTCAGGTGCGAATGGCTTGGTCACATAGCCCCGGGCCCCCAGGGACAGCAGCCGCTCGATGCGGTTTAGGGTGGCGTCGGTCGAAATCACGATGGCCGGCACGGAACGAAGCATCTCGTCAGCCGCCAGGCGGCGCAGCAGTTCTTCGCCATCCATCCCGGCATGTTAATGTCCGTCAGGATGGCATCCACCCACTCTTTGGCCAGCAGATCCAGGGCTTCGCGGCCGTTTGAGGCCTCGAGGCAGGACGATGCGTCAAACCCGGAAACGTCGATCACCCGGCGCACAAATGCCCGCATCGCCGGCGAATCGTCCACAATCAAGACCCGATATGCCAAGATTTGCCTCCCTTCCGTGATACCCCGGCGAACAGTTCGCGCTGCTCGCCGCCCTCCTGCAGCCAGACCCTGCCCGTACCGATTTCCAGCCGCACGGTGCGGGATTGACCCCGCCGACCGCCTCGCCATGCAGCAGGATTCCCGCCTTCCACAGGATCCGGCGCATCGCCAGATAGTTGCGTTTGCCGATTTCGAACACGTTTTCCTGGTCCATCATCTGGGCCCCTCCAACCGCTTGCGCCACCAGCCGCCGCTTCGACGCGCCCTGGCCGTAAACCGCTTGAGCAACAGCGGAATGCCGGTATCGGCGAACATGTACGGGTTTTCGCGGCCTCGTGCCGGATCGATGGCGGAATCCGGCAGCATGAAATGCAGCAGGCCACCGACTTCCACGGCGGATCATAGACCGCCAGCCCGATACAGGAACCCAGTGCGTAAGTCGCCAGCACCTGCCCGGGACGTCTCCGATGCGGCAATCCGCAATGCCCACTATGACCTCTGCCACGGGCGCCCCGTTTCCCCGGTTTCCGGTAAATCGCCGGCCGCACGTATTCCAGCGAGTGGGTGACTCGCGTCAGGACTTCGGCATGGCCCACAAACAGATAGCCGCCCGGTTCCAGGCATTCGGCCAGTTTGTCGACGACCTGTTCCTGCGTTTCGCCGGTCGAAGTAGATCATGACGTTGCGGCAGAAGATCACCGGGAATTGCCTGCGGCCAGGAGAATCGTTCCACCAGATTGAGCCGTCGAAAACGGGCCTGCTGCCGGAGCTCGGCGTGCCACGCCTGATAGCTGTCCGGCGGCCGCCCCGCGGCGACGAAGTATCGCGTCAGCCACGCGGCCGGCAGCTCCTGGCAGCGTTCCGCCGGATACACCGCCGCGCGCCGCAATCCGCAGCGCCTTGTTGGAAATGTCGGTGGCGGCAATGTGGACCGGCGCGCCGGCAGCGCGTCGTTCAGAACGCATGCCAGCGTCCAGACCTCCTCGCCGGTGGAACAGGCCGCGCTCCAGAGTTCGACGCCTTCCGCGCCCCGCAAACGAGGGAAGAACCTCTTGGCGCAGGAAGTCGAAGTGGTCCGGCTCGCGCAGGAACGCGGTGTGATTGGTGGCCAGAGCGTCGATCATGGCGGCCAGCGCCTCGCCGGTCGTGTCTGCCAGGACATGTGCGGTAGTACTCCTGGAAGGAGCGGAAATGCCGCTTCCGCACCAGCCGCCGCAAGCGGGCGGAGACCAGTTCCTCCTTACCCGGCTTGCAGATCCAGACCGAAGGTGCGATGGGCCAGCTGGCGGATCTCGCTCGAATTCGCTGCGCCGCCAGCGGACCGCAATCTCGTCGATCCGGCCAGTCAGCGGTTCGCTTCACTGGTCCGGTCCTTGAACAGCCGGTCCAGATCCAGAATCAGCCCGACCCGCCCGTCGCCCAGAATGGCGCCGCCGGCGATTCCGGCAACGCTCTTGAAGATCTCCCCCAAGCTCTTGATCACCACCTCCTGCTTGCCGATCAGTTCGTCCACCAGCAGGCAGAAGCGGTGTCCTTCCACCTCGGCCACCACCAGCACCGATTGCAGCGGATCCTCCGAGCGCGGCTCCACGCCGAACTTCCGGTAAAGCCGGAACACCGGCAGCAAGGTGTCCCCGCACCAGCGCCATCTCGCCGCGCTGCTGCACGCGTCCAGATGGTCTTCTGCGGTCGGCCGGAACATCTCCCGCACCGCGAACAGCGGCACGATGTAGCGCTCCTTCCCCACTCCCACCACCAGGCCGTCGATGATGGCCAGGGTCAGCGGCAGCTTCAGCAGGAAGGACGTGCCGCTGCCGAGCCTGGGAGCGGATCTCGATGCGGCCGCGCAGTTTCTCGATGTGCCGGCGGACCACGTCCATGCCCACACCGCGTCCCGAGACGTTGGTGACTTGCTCGGCCGTGGTGAAACCCGGCTCGAAAGATCAGGTTGTGAGATTTCGCTGTCGGACATGCCGTCGCCGGAGGCGATCAGACCGCGCTCGACGGCTTTGGCCAGGATCTTGTCGCGGTCCAGTCCGCGGCCGTCGTCGGCGATTTCGATCACCACCTGGCCGGCCTGGTGGTGCGCCCGCAGCAGCAGGCGCGCCGTCGGGCTCTTGCCCTTGGCCAGCCGTTCCGCCGGCGGTTCGATGCCGTGGTCCAGGGCATTGCGCACCATGTGCATCAGCGGATCGGCCAGTTCCTCGACGATGGTGCGGTCGAGTTCGATCTCGTCCCCTTCGGTCTCCATCTCCACCTGCTTGCCGAATTGGCGCGACAGATCCCGCACCAGCCGCGCCATCCGCCGGAACAGCGGACCGATGGGGACCAGCCGCATCGCCATGGCGGTCTTCTGCAATTCCGCGGTGATGCGCAGTCAGTTGCGCCATGTTGCGCTGCAGTCGCTGGCTCTTGACGGTCCGCAGATCCGGATCGTGCCGCACCAGCGATTCGGCGATCACCATTTCGCCGGCCATGTCGACCAGGTAATCCAGCTTGGCGGTATCCACCTTCACCGCCATGGCTTCGCCACGCCGCCCGGAGCGCGCCGTCTCCGGAGGTGCGCCGGCTGTTTCTTCGGCGGCCGCGGGCGACTCTGGCGGCACCGGCACCGGCTTGCCCTCGACGGCCGCCGCAAGTGCCGCCAACTCGTTGGCCGGCGGCGAATCCGGCGCCGACGTCAATGCCCGAATGCGCGCCAGCAGGGCGCTGTCCTGCCGCGGCGCGTCGGTGGGATTCTGCTGCAACGTCGCTTCCAGATGCGCCATCCAACGGCGCAAGTGGTCGGCGCTCTCCAGAATCACGTCGATTGCCGTGGGCGTGATCTTTAATTCGAAATTGCGCGCGCGGTCCAGAACCGCTTCTACTTCGTGGGCCAGCTTCTGTATATCCCAAAGCTCCAGAAAACCGGCCAGCCCCTTCATGGTGTGAAATCCGCGAAAGATGGAATTCAGCGCTTCGGAATCGCACGGGTCCCGCTCCAGCGCCAGAACCTGTGTCTCGATTCGTGCCAGATGCTCGCGGCTCTCGAGAACGAAGTCCGAGAGTAGTTCGGGATCCTGCGCCAGACGGTTCTCCGTACTCTCCGGGGCAGCCGGCGCATTTGCCGCCTCGATTGCCGCTTGCAGCCGCAGGATTCCTTCCTGCAGTTCTGCCGCCGCTTGTTCGCCCGAAAGGCCGCCGGTACCCAAGGTGGCGATGATTCCTTCCGCCGTCGTCCCAACCGCGCCCGCGCCTTCCTTCGCTGCGTCCAGGCGAATCTTTTCCAGCGCCGGAATCCAGCCGGAGATGTTGGTGCTGGCGGCGGTGGGATCCTCGACCATCAGCCGGAGGGCCAGATCGTCCACGCGTTGACGGAGTTCATCGCTTGGGTGCAAGCATCACCTCTTGAAAACCCTCTTCGTGTTCATCCAGGGGAAATGCCGACACCTCTTGGCACCGCATCGCGGGCGGCGCTGCCGGAAGGTCCTGGTGCGCCCGCAGTGAGTTCCCCAGGGCCGCGAGGCTCGAAGAGGTGTTGGCCGGGGGGCTGGCGATCCGCTGGCCCCGGGTGGCCGGCTCCTCGCGTAGGCCGCCCACCTGTTCACGGAGTTTCTCAACGATACTGTGCAGACCTTGCGCCTGTGCGGCCAATTCTTCGCTGGCTTCCGCGCTCTTTTCCGCATCGGCCGCGCTGCGTTGGGTCACCTGCTCCATCTGGCTGACCGCAGTGGCGATCTGCTCGATTCCCCGCGATTGCTCCTGGCTGCCTACGTCCACTTCGTCTACCAGCGTCTTGACCTGGGTTGCGCTACTGGTGATCCGGCCGATCGATTCCCCCACCTGCGCCAGCTTGGTACTCCCGGCACTGGATTTTGCGATGGATTCCTCGATCAGTTGGGCGGTGTCCTTTGCGGCTTGTGCGCTGCGCTGCGCCAGGTTCCGGACTTCGTCGGCTACCACGGCAAAACCCATGCCGGCTTCGCCTGCCCGCGCCGCCTCCACCGCGGCGTTCAGCGCCAGAATATTGGTCTGAAACGCAATCTCATCAATCACCCGGATAATCTTGGAGATCTTCTCACTGGAACCGTTGATTTCTTTCATGGATTCGACCATTTCTGCGAGATTACGGTTGGCGTTCTCCACCAGCCGGGACGTTTCCCCCATAAGGCCTGCCACAGCCCTGGTGTTGTCCGCGTTTTTGCGGGTGACCGCGGTGATCTCCGTCGCGGAGGAGGACGTCTCTTCCAGGGTCGCCGCCTGTTCGGAGCTGCCCTGTGCCAGCGACTGGCTCGCCGACGCGACCTGTCCGGAAACCGCCGCGACTTTCCGCGACCCTTCAAACATCTCTGTGGCGACCTCGCGCAAGTGCCCGGTCGCCGATCGCACCACCACAAATGAAATCGCCGTGGCGAGGGCGCCGGCGCCAAGCAGAGTGATCAGGAACCACCGAAGCGCGGACACATCGCCTTCGGCATTCCGCTGGTCGCTTAACACGACTTCGTGAGCCAGTCGCTGCAACTCATCGGCGCACGTTCCGAGGTCCTGGTAAGGAACCAAAGTTTTCTCCGCCAGTATCCTTGCGGCGCCATCGGCATCACCCGCCTCCGCCAGACGTTTGAGTTCGGCATGAGCCCTCAACCAGACGGCCACCAGCTCTTCCATTTGTCCGAGCAGGCGGCGGCCTGCATCGCTGGTCAGTAACGGCCGGATTTCCGCAAGGCTGGACTGCATCACCGCGGTGCTCTGTTCGAAGAGGCGCTCCGATTCCGCCTGGCGCGCCGGGTCCTTCGCGTATGCGAACACGAGGCTTCCCCGTTCTTCAGCGGCCATATCGGATTGAGCGTCATTAACCCGGCCGGCCAGCTCTACTTTGCGCACGGTCACCGAGGCTGTATTCGCGATGGAGTCGTTCATGGCGCTGCTGTAGTGCAGCCCGACCCAGGCAGTCACCAGCAGGAGAGCCGAGAGTGTGAAGGTGCACGCGCCGATTCTGGTGCCCAGGGTGAACTTCCGTCGTTTCATACCGTCTCCGTCAAGATAAGATCGCGTTCAAGCCGTGAATTTCCGGGGTGGATACCACCTTATCGATGTCCAGAAGGATCTTTACCTTGCCCTTCACCTTGGCCATGCCGAGCAGATAGCGGCCGGCAATGTCTTCGCCGAAATCGGGCGTATCTTCAATTTCCGGAGCCGTCAGGTTGAGCACTTCCGAAACGCCATCGACGACGATGCCCATCAGCACCGACGACGATTCGCCCTGTACCTGCGTCACGATAATGCAAGTGCGCTGGGTGTACTCGGCCGCCGGGAGGCCGAACTTGAGACGCAGATCGATCACCGGCACCACTTTGCCTCTCAGGTTGATTACACCCTTGATATGGCAAGGCGTTTGCGGTACCGCGGTGATCTCCTGTAAGCCCATGATTTCCCGGACTTTCAGTACGCGAATGCCGAACTCCTCGTTAGCCAGGTGAAACGTCAGATATTTGCCGGCACGCACATCGGTCTGCGTGCGCCGCGGGTTCTGTTACAGAAAGCATGGTAGACGCCATCGGTTTTCTCCAGATCTTATTTACACTTCCAGGGGACAGGCCGTTCCGATTGCATGGGGCAGGGCGTGACTGGCCTTTTCCGTGGGAGCCAGGCACATCTTGATGACCAGCGACTCGCCGTCCCAGGGAAAGCGCACTACAATCCATTCGGTTGTGCCGGCGCTCTTCGCCCGGAAATTCTTGCCGAACACCACGGTCGGAATGCTCAGCCCAAGCGGCCCCAGTTGACCCTCCAGATCGGTTTTCACGCTGCCGATCACCATGTTGGTGAGCTCGGCGACGGCGTCCAGGACTTCTTCGTCCACCGCCGTGCTCTCGGTCATCAGCATCAGCGAACAGATGCGGCAGGCCACCGTGGGAGAACAACTGACGCTGCCGGTTCCAGCCCAGGACCCGGCCAGTCCAATAAAAGACACGACTCCGTCATTGACCTCCGGCGTGCCCTTTTCCACGGAAAACTCCCCACTGCCCAGTTCAGAGCCCAACATCGTGGAGAACACCTGGGCGGCGGATTGGCGAACGGATTCAACAATGAAATCTTGCAGGTTCATATCGGCAACACTGGCTCCAGGATTCCAGCCAGCTTCTCCTTGATCTGATCGGCAGTGAATGGTTTGCGTACGTATCCGGCGGCCCCCAGTTTGACGGCCTCGCCGACCTTGCTCTCTCCGCCTTCGGTCGTAATCATCACCACCGGGATGTGATGCCAGTCGGATGACGCTTTGACCGCGGCAAGCAGTTGCAAACCATCCATCTTTGGCATATTGATATCGGTGAGTACGAGTTGGATACCCGGCTGATTCCTGAGCTGTGCGAGCGCCTCTTGGCCGTCGCCAGCTTCATGGATGGAACGGATCGACATTCCGGTCTGCCGCAAAACACGTTGCAGAATCTTGCGGATCGCAGCGGAATCGTCCACAACTAAAACATCTGAATCCATTCGACTCCTTACAATCCATTTATCGGTGGGAATAGGATTTTCATTAGGCCGGGGCGACGAATTTGTGCGCCCGCACGGCCCCCATGCAAGTTCCTAAAGTTTTGTCTTCAGGCATCCGATACTTGCTCAGGAGCCTGAGTTTTGAACCGCCAGCTATCGCAGCAGGAAATCGACGCCGTCTTCCAGAACATGCAGGACCACAGGCGCGAGTCTCCGGCCGTCAAGTTCGATTTCCGACGGCCCGACCGCATTCCGAAATCACAGGTCCGCGCCATTCACCTGCTGCACGATACGTTCGTGCGCAACCTGGTCTCGAGCCTGTCCGCTTATCTTCGCTCCTATCTG
Organism: uncultured Solibacteraceae bacterium; assembly: GCA_963853855.1. Lineage (GTDB taxonomy): Bacteria > Acidobacteriota > Terriglobia > Bryobacterales > Bryobacteraceae > Sulfopaludibacter. The sequence continues at coordinate 292,543 of CAWKYG010000050.1, forward strand.
ACGGTAAACCTGGTGAGCGTCGAACAACTCTCTTATGCGGAGTTTCTGGACGGGCTTGCCCTCGCCGACCTGCATGGTCTCGCTGGGGCTGAGTCCTTACGACGGCAACGGGGTGCTGGAATTAAACCCATCACTGGTCTTTCCGATTCTGGAAATGCTTCTGGGGGGCACCGGCAAATCTTCCGGTACGATTCAGCGCGACATCACCGAGATCGAGCAGAAGCTGCTGGATGGTCTGTTCCGCATCATTCTGCACGATCTGCGGGAAGCCTGGAAGGGCGTGACCGAGGTGGATTTCACCATCGAATCGATGGAAACCGAGCCTCAGTTGCTGCACATTCTGGCGCCCAACGAGGCGGTGGTCTCGATCGGCGTCGAGGTGCGCATCGGAGAAACGGTGGGCATGATGAACATCGCCATGCCGTCGATCGTGATCAAGATGATGCGCCAGAAGTTCGATCAGCAATGGTCGGTGCGCAAGACCCACGCCAGCCAGACCGAACAGACCCGCGTACTGCGCCTGCTGCGGGGCGCCCGCTTGACGCTGGAAGCGCGCATGGAGGGGCAGACTCTGAGCGTTCGCGAGTTCCTGGGCCTCGCCGAGGGCCATCTGCTCACCTTCGATTTTCCGGTCGAGCGGCCCATCGACCTACTGGTGAACGGCACACACAAATACGCCGGCCAGGTGGTCAGCACCGGCAGGAAGCGAGCCTGTCTCATCGAAAAGATCAAGCCCTCGCCGGCTCAAGGCAAAATGAGCGAAGGAAAGCCACCGGGAGCGGGAGCGGTTGAATCCGGATAAAAAACCTGCAGAAAATCCAGGAACGCGCGTCCCCGCCTGCGCCCGTTATTGCGGTCGAATTCCAACCGCTGGAGGAAAACCAGCAAGCCCAGGATGTCCGCGTCCCGCGTCTTGGACATACCCAGCCGCCGGCGTTCCTGCTCGCGAAACTCTCCGGTGCCGCGTTGCACCGCGGAATAGACACCGGCCGCCATCGGATTGGTGGGTATGCTTTCGTAGTACACGCCGCTCTGCAGCGTCCGGTAGGTTCGGATTAAAGACTCCAGTGCATCTCGCACGTCGAAATCCACGGTCCCGGGATTGCCGAGCGCGGCTGCCGCCACAGTCTGCCCCAGGAATCCCAATAGCGGCTCGTTTTGTTCGCAGGAACTCTTCGGTAACCCGGATATCCTGGTTCGGAACCTGCGCCATCTCGATTTCCGGCGATTTGTCGTGCTTCCGGGCATCCCGCAAAAATTCGCAGTCGAGCGGGCAGGTCACCGTCACCTCGCGCTCGGTGCCGCAGCAGATGGCGCAGATATCGCCGCCCACTCCCGGACAAAAGCGGCGAGGCCGCCGGGTTTCGCAAATTGCGCATGCCATTCCCTTAGTATAGAAGGCAGGGGAAACGCCGCATCGATGAGCAGGACACATCTATTCTTCAAAGTGGAACTGGAACACGATCCCGAAGAGGATCCGGAGCGGGCGGGCGCCGAAATCTGCCGGCAGATTCAAAGAGTTTACGGCGTCCGTTTCGCCGAACTGTCCAGCATCACGAAAGTGGAGGAGTAGCGGCGGGTCCCAGCATCTGCTCGTAGGTCCGGCGGAAGAACGCATCGGTCATGCCGGCGATGTAGTCGCACACCACGCGATGCGCCGGTTCGCACGCAGCCTGCTGGCGATAACCCTCCGGCATCTTGCCGGGATCGTCCGCGAAGAACCGGAACAGTTCCTCGATCATGGCCATCGAAAGCTGCCGGCCGTCCTGCAGTGCAGGCGAATCGTACACCGTGCGGTGCAAAAAGCGCTTCAGGGCCCGGCTGGTTTCCGCCGCCTCCGGAGTGAAAGCCGCCAACCGCTCGCCAAACGCCCGCACGCCGTCGACATCGGCCACGCCAGACCGCTCCGCGGCCGCGACCGTGCCTTCAATCAGCCCGGTAACCAGCGCATCCACCAACTGCCGCAGACTCTCATGGAAACGCTCCCGCCCGGTGGCTCCTGGGAAATTGCGTCTCGACGGCCTCGTGAATGGCCAGATACTGCGGCACGCACTCCGCCACGTCCCCGGCCGAGAGCATTCCCGCCGAGAAGGCGTCGTCGAGATCCGCCGTGTTGTACGCCACTTCGTCGGCCAGATCGATCAGTTGCGCCTCCAGCGGCGGACGCCGGCCGGGCAGGTAGTCGTCCAGTTCCGGCCGCTCGCCGGGAGCGAAATCGCGCGAATGCTTGACGATGCCCTCGCGTACTTCAAAGGTCAGGTTCAGGCCGGGAAAACGAGCGTAGCGCTGCTCGAAACTCTCCACGATGCGCAGCGCATGCAGATTATGATCGAAGCCCTCGCCGAACCGCGCCATCTGCCGGTCCAGCTCCTCCTCTCCGGCGTGCGCAAACGGCGGGTGGCCGATATCGTGCGCCAGAGCCAGCGCCTCGGTCAGGTCTTCGTCCAGTTCCAGCGCATGAGCCAGCGTGCGCGCAATCTGCGCCACTTCGATGGTGTGGGTGAGGCGGTTGCGGAAATGGTCCGAAAGTCCCGGCGTGAATACCTGCGTCTTGGCCTCCAGACGCCGGAAAGCGCGGGAATGGACTACCCGATCGCGGTCGCGCTGAAACGCGTTGCGGTAAGGGTGAGCCGGTTCCGGATACCTCCGGCCCCGACTCTGCGATACCGGAAACCGCAGGCGCGCCAGCATCACGACGCCGCGTTCTACTGCTGCGGCAACTCGCCGTACAACGAGATCGCCACCTGCCCGACCGAACCGCCCTGTGTGCGCAGCGGGTCCAGAAGCTTGCGCGCTTCCGCGGGGTTCTTGATCATCAGGTAGCGGGCCAGAGTAATCTCCGCCTGCTCCTTGGAAACGAACACGGTGGGATGCGCCATCAGGTCGCGCAGCGTGCTCTCGCCCTGGGCATCGCGCCCGTCGGAGAAGTAGATCTGGGCCAGTGAGAGCTTGGCCAGCGAGGCATACTTCTCGCTCGCCCTTTTGCGCCACTTCCTGAAAGCTCTTTTCCGCCTCCGCCAGTTTGCCCTGGTCGGCCAGGATGGCGCCCAGGTAGTACTGCGGCGATTTCGCCTTCCGCGCTACCCGGATATTTTGCGGCCAACTCGGCGAATGCTTTCGTCGCTTCCTGGTCTTTGGCCTGCTGCGTGGGGAACGTCAGACCCCCGTTGCCGCTAATGCCGCCCACCGGCGCTTCCTGAACCTGGATGGCTTGGCTCAGCGCCTGCTCCCGCGCTGCCTGCTGGCCCCGCGAATACCAGATATATCCGAAGATCAACACCAGGACCACCAGCCCGGCGGCGCCGTAGCGGAAGATTTCTGTCCGATGTTCTTCAAAAAACTCTGCTGTGTGCTCGACCTCGAGGGCGAACTTATCTGTTTTTAGCTCTTTACGGGTGATTCTGGCCACGAAAACCTCAGGTGTAGTAGAAGTTATATCGTAGCATGTCTGCCACCTTTCCGGCTGCCGCCGGCGGATCTATACTTGAGCCGAATGGCTCACAAGCTCCGGAACTTCTGGCAGCGCATCAGCGATGGCGTCGCCATACAGCAGATGTGGGCGCAGTTGGCCGCCGACGCACGCGCCAGCTACCAGTTCTATTCGCAGGACCTGGAATCCGAACGGCGCGCCGGCGAATCCCACTTCAAACACGTCTTGCGGATGGTGCGCGGCCTCTTCTGGGCCCTGGTTATGAAGCTCCCTCCAGGACGGCGCGTAGTGCTTCTGATCGCCCTGGTACTGCTGGTGCTCCCCAAGGTTATTTTGAGCGGCAGCGACCAGCAGTTCGATACCTCGGGCGCCAGGTTCTTCGCCGGCGCGCTCCTGGTGATTCTGCTGGCGCTGGAACTGAGCGACCGCGTCACCATGAAGCGCGATCTGGAAATCGCCCGCGAAATTCAAAGCTGGCTCATGCCATCGGAAGCACCCACCGTCCCCGGCGTGGATATCGCCTTTGCCGGACGGCCTGCCAACACCGTGGCCGGCGATTACTACGATGTCTTTTTTCGCCCAGGCGAGCGCCTCCTGGTAGCGGTCGCGGACGTGGCCGGCAAAAGCATTCCCGCCGCGTTGTTGACTGCGACCCTGCAGGCCAGCCTCCGTACGCTCGCCGCGTTACCCGGCTCGATCGCCGAACTGGTGGACCGCGTGAATCGCTACTCCTGCGAGCAGAGCTTGAACGGCCGTCGATTCACCACCGCCTTCATCGCCGAACTGGAACCGCCCACCGGCGGTCTCACTTACGTGAACGCCGGCCACAACTGGCCCGTGTTGCGGCGCGCCTCCGGAGCCATCGAGCGTCTACAGACCGGCGGACTGCCGCTCGGCATCACCACGGGCCGCTCCTATCAGTCCGGCACCGTGTCCCTGGAGCGCGGCGATCTGCTGTTGATCTTCACCGACGGCCTGGTCGAGGCCGAGGATGAAAGCGAGCACGAGTACGGCGAGGAGCGTATGCTGGCCGTGCTGCAATCCATGCACGCCGCCGCCACATCCGCCGAGGCGCTCAAGCGCATCATGTCCTCGGTGGATGTGTTCGTCGGCCTCACCCGCCAGCACGACGACATCACCTGCCTGGTGCTGCGGATGACCTAGGGGCACCTGCTATCCTGGATTTCCTATGTATTTAAAGATTCTCGGGCATCCCATCTTCACCGTTCTCAATTTCCACATGCCCATGATCGTGGATCTGTCCCATCCCCTGGTCATGCTGGCCGGCGAAAACGGATCCGGCAAATCCACCCTCCTGCACGCCATCTACTACGCGCTCCATGCCGAGAAGCCGGAAGGGTATGTCTACCGGCTGGAACCCGGCGCAGTGAAATTCGCCCAGGCATATCTGTTCGATGCCGAGCAGCACAACCCGCGCACCCAACTGGAGCTGTTTAAGGATCAGCCCGAAATGCTGGAATTTCTGGCCATGGCCAGCCACGGCCAGGTGATGCTCTCCCTGTTTCGCGAGAGCTTCCCCAAACTGCCCGATGGCACCATCCTGCTGCTGGACGAGCCGGAAATGGCGCTTTCGGTCTCCAACCAGCGGCGCATTCTGAAAATGCTCATGGAACTCGTGGACCAGAAGCATTTCCGCATCGTCTGCGCCACCCACTCCCCGGTGCTGATCGACGCGCCCGAAACCTACGTCATCAATCTGGACCGCCACATCAACCGCAACGTGGCCACTACCGATCTGGGAGTGGAAGGCGCCAGCACGATCCAATAGGAGCGCCCATGACCTGCTGCCCGGAATTCGACAAGCTGATGGACCGCGACCTGGCGCGCCACGCCCAGCCTTACCAACTGACCGGCGGCACCATCATCACCGAAATCGATACCGAGTATTTCCTGGTGTTCGGCGAGGATCGCCACCAGTTCGTGGGCGTCAACTATTGCCCCTTCTGCGGCCGCGTGCTGTCGCGCCAGTTGTGGAATCTGGAAAAAAAGAAGCAATAGCTCACCGGCTCACCAGGCCGCGCCAGGTTCCGCCCGCAAATCCTGCTGCCTTCCAGCTTGTTGCCGTCCGGACCCGGCCAGTGCGTTTCCAGGCTGACCCAGCCGCGATACCCGTCTCGCACCAGCGCCGCGATCTGCCCGCGCCAGTCGATGGCGCCCTCGCCGAGCGGCCCCCAGACGGGCCGGTGGCCTTCCACGCGGCAATCCTTCGCATGGACGTGCCCAATGCGGTGGGCCGGCAGCATCTCGTATCCGTCCGGGATACGGCGTCTCTCCCGGATACCAGCGCATTCGCCGGATCCCACACCACCTGTACCTCGGGATGCTCCAAGGCATCCAGCAGCCGGGCCGTCTCCGCGCCCGTGGCGATGTTGCAGGCATGTTCGTTTTCCAGGCCGACAATCACGCCGTGCCGCGCCGCCTCTCCGCCAGCCGGCGCAGCGCCTCCAGCACGCGATCGAAACACGCCTCCGGGCGCACCGTGCGCCAATACGAAAAGACGCGCAGGATCCGCGCTCCGGTGCGCCGCGCGATCTCGAGCGAACGCGCCGTCAGCCGCGGCTGATCCCCGTACCCATACGGCGCCGCGAAGAGGTCCTGCTGGAATCGCGCATCGATCTCGGGAGCGTCCGGCAGTTCGCACTTGAGCAGCGGAGAAGCAATCGAAACAATCTCCAGTCCCGCCTCCCGCACCATCGCGATGGTCCGGTCCAGTTCCTCATCGGTCAGGTCCACGATGTTCTTCCCGAACACCATGCGCAGTTCCGCGCCGGTCATGCCCACTTCCTTCATCGCGTCCAGAGCGGTTTCCAGGTCGGGGGAAAATTCATCGGTGATGGCGGCAATCGGAAAATGTCCACTCATGGCGAAGCACCATTATAGGCAGCCTCTATGCGTCGAAATGTGTGAACAGGTTATTCAACGATTCGGCCAGAGTCGGGTGCGCGAATACCCCGTCGCGCAACCGCGTGTACGGCAGTTGGCCCATCATCGCCAATTGCAGCATCGACATGATCTCTCCGCCTTCCACACCCAGCACCATCGCGCCCAGAATCTGCCCGGTATCGGCATCCACCACCGCTTTCATGAATCCGCGCGTCTCGTCGGTCTCCAGTGCCCGCGCCACATAAGACATGGGCATGCGCGCTACCCGGATCTTCCTGCCTTGCGCGCGCGCCTCGTTCTCGCTCGAGTCCAATGCGGCCTAACTGGGGATCGATGTACACCGTGTAAGGCACCAGCCGTCCCTCCGTGCCGGCGTTCCCCTTTTCGATCAGGTTGGTCCGCAGGATGCGAAAGTCGTCGTAGGAAATGTGCGTGAAAGCGGGACCGCCCTTGATGTCGCCCAGCGCGTAGATGCCTTCCACATTGGTTTCCAGCCTGGCATTGACGGGAATGAAGCCGCGGCTGTCGGTAGAGACGCCCGCGGCCGCCAGGTTCAACGAATCGCTGTTCGGCGTGCGTCCGGTGGAGACCAGCAGGTGCGAGCCGGCCACCTCCCGGCCATCCACGCGCAGGCGAATCTCGTTCCCCGACGCCGTCACTCGCTCCGCCCTGGCCGCCAGCAGCACCTCGATCCCGTCCTCCCGCAGAATGCCCGTCACCTGCTCGGCCACATCGCTGTCTTCGCGGCTCAGCAATTGCGGCCCGGAATGGACGATGGTCACGCGGCTGCCGAAACGGCGGAACATCTGCCCGAACTCCAGCCCCACATAGCCCCCGCCCAACACCAGCAGGTGCCCGGGCACGTCCGCCAATTCCATAATGGACGTGCTGTCCAGGTACGGTACGCCGCTCAGTCCGTCCAACTCCGGAACGGCGGGACGCGCGCCCGCGTTGATGAAGATCCGCTCCGCCGCCAGCGTCCGTTCCCCGCCGCCGTTCAGCCGCACCTGCACGCTGCGAGGGCCGGTAAACCGCGCTTCGCCGAAGATCAGCTCCAGGTTCGCGGTCTTCTCCAGCCGCGCCTGGCCGCCCCCGCGAAAGCTGTCCACAATGGCCCGTTTGCGCTGCCTCACCTTTTCCAGATCCACGGAGAGGCTTCCGGTCCGCACCCCGTAATCCCCGCCGCGCCGCGCCAGGTACGCCACGCGTGCGCTGGCCACCATGGTTTTGGTCGGTGTGCAGCCCTCGTTGATGCACGTGCCGCCTATGTGTTTGCGCTCCACCAGGGCCGTACGCAGCCCCGCGCCCGCCAGCGCTCCACACAACGGATTGCCGCCCTGGCCTGAACCGATCACAATCGCCTGATACTGCTCTACAGTGCTCATACCAGTCACCGACAGCTTCTTCCCAGCCTACTCCCGATTGGTGTGTCCCAATGATGCGAAAATAACAAAATGTCTCGTGTCGCAAACTCGGTCCTCCAGGTGCCTCACTCGCGCATCCGCGAACTGGCGGAAATCGCCATGTCCATGGACGGCGTGCTGCGCCTGTATTTCGGCGAATCCAACCTGCCTACGCCGGATTACATCAAACAGGCAGCGGTGCGCGCCATGCAGGACGGCTTCACCTTTTACACCGAGAACGCCGGCCTGCCATCCACCCGCCGCGCACTGGCCGATTATTACCGGCGCCTGCAGTCCGTCGAGCTCGACCCGGCCACCGAAATCGTCATTACCGCCTCCGGCGTGCAGGCGCTCAACGTGGGCATTCGCTGCACGCTCGATCCCGGCGATGAGGCCATCATCCTTACGCCCTCCTGGCCCAACGGCAGTTCCATCGTCACCATGGCCAACGCCGTAGTTCACCAGATCGCCCATCCGCTGTGCGGCGAGCGCTACCGCGTGGATTTCGACGCTCTGGAGGCCGCCATCACGCCGCGCACCCGCCTGCTGATCTACACTTCGCCTTCGAATCCCCTGGGCTGGGTGGCCACGCTCGAAGAGCAACAGGCGCTCCTGGCCTTCGCCCGCCGCCACGGGCTGTGGCTCATCGCCGACGAAGTGTACGATCGCCTCTACTACGCCGGATCGCGCCTCGGCGAGCCCGTGCCCTCCATCCTCAAACTCGCCACGCGCGATGACGCGGTGGCCGTGGTCCACTCGTTCTCCAAGAGCTACTGTATGACCGGGTGGCGCCTGGGCTACCTGATCGCCCGCCGCGACCTGGCCGCCAAAGCCACCCAGTTGAATGAATTCATCGTCTCGCACGCCCCCACCTTCACCCAGAAAGCCGGCGAAGCCGCCCTGGCCCATGGCGAAGAGGAACTCCTGCGCATGCTGGAGCGCCTTCAGCGCAATCGCGACCTTTGCCTTCAGGCTCTCGGCGGCATGAGCGGCATCACCGTCCCCACCCCCGACGGCGCCTTCTACCTGTTCCCGCGCATCGACGGCCTCACCGATTCGTTCGCGTTTTGCCGCCGCCTGCTGGAGGAAACTCGCGTGGGCCTGGCGCCGGGAGTGGCCTTTGGCGCGGGAGGGGAAGGTTCTGTGCGAATCTGCTATGCCGCCGAACACTCCATCCTGGAACCGGCTATGGAACGCTTCGGAAAATTCTTGCGCTCCGGTACGTAACGCGAGCATGATAGCTCTATGCTCAAAGGCTTTAAGCTGTTCCTGCTGCGGGGCAACGTCATCGATTTGGCCGTTGCCGTCGTAATTGGCGTCGCCTTCGGCGCTGTGGTCACCGCTCTTGTCAAAGATCTGATCACACCGTTGATCGCCGCCATCGGGGGAAAGCCCGATTTCTCCGCAATTCAATTCACCATCAACGGGAGCAAATTTCTCATCGGCGACTTTGTGAATGCCGTGATTTCATTCTTGATGGTCGCCGCTGCCGTCTACTTCTTGATTGTGGCGCCCATGAATGCGCTCATGGCGCGGATCAATCGCGGCGAAGCCCCACCCGATCCGACCACCAAGAAGTGCTCCGAATGCCTGAGCGAGATTCCCATCGCCGCCAAACGCTGCTCTCAGTGCACCAGCCCGGTAGCGTAAGCTCGGGCGCGCGTCAACTCTCCGCCCGCGGTACACGGGAATAGTGTTCCGTCATGCAGTCCGGACACACGCCGTGCGAAAAATCGGCCGCCGTGTGGTCCGTCAGGTACTGCTCCAGTTGCTGCCAGTCGCCTACCTCTGTCCGCACCTGCCGGCAGTGAGAGCAGATGGGAATGATGCCACGCAAAGCGCGCAGGTCCGCCACGGCTCGCCGCGCCGCGAAAAGAGACTCCTGCTCCGCGCGGAAACGGATGGCGATTTCCCGCTCCAGCGTTACGCGGCGGTACACCATGAACACGCCGATGGCATTCACGAACAGCAGCACCGTCACGTCCATCGGGAGATCGCCGCGGGCGTTGCTTGTAAACCACAAGGCCCGTTCTACAATCAGACCGGCCGTATAAATGAGGGCCGGAACAATCTGCCGGCGGAAACTGTTCGGCAAAGCTCCGTACATCACCACCAGGAGCATCAGAGGTGAACGGAGGGGCAGCATCGAACCCCGCGGGCGCAGCAGGTTGGTGGAGAGGTGCAACACGGGCACGGACATTGCCACCGCCAGCACCGCGCCCGAGTAGGCCTTGCGGGATTGGGCGGTGCGAACCACCAGAAGCGCCACCACGGGAACCAGAATACTGATGCCTCGCACCAGCAGACGTTCGCGCAGCCGCGGCCAATCGTTCCCAAACAGGACCAGATCCAGCCCCAGAAACCAGAACAGCGGCGCCAGTAGAAACACCAGCAGCGCGGAAACCAGCCTCCGGTCGTTTCTTACGAGCAATTGATCGATTCCCACCAGGGGATCCATCGGCACGCTCCCGGCATCCGGAAGCGCGAACAGCCATCGCGCGAAATCCCGCAATTGCTCCATCAGACGCGATCGGCAACCCCTCTCGAACCGTAATGCTCGCGCATGCAACTGGGACAGACCCCGTGCGAGAAATCCGCGTCGGTATGTTCCGCCACATACTGCTCGAGTTGCTGCCAGTCGCCGATTTCCGTGCGGACTTTCCGGCAGTGCGAACAAATCGGAACGATGCCCCGCAACACCCGCAGGTCCGCCAGTGCCTGCTGCGCGGCGAACCGGGAGGCCTGCTCCCCGCGAAGCCGGATGGCGATCTCCCGCTCCAGCGAGACCCGCCGTTGCACCATCACCACGCCAATGGCGTTCACGAAAAGCAGAATCAGTACGTCGGTAGCGAAATCCCCAGCCGCGTCGCTGGTCAGCCAGAACGCGCGCTCCGCAATCACCCCGGCGGTGTAGAACAGAGGCGGCCAAACCTGCCGGGCAAAGCTGTTGGGCAGCGCCATATACATGATGACCAGGAACATCATGGCCGCGCGCATCGGCAGGATGGAGCCCTGGGGACGCAGCAGGTTGTTCACCAGGTTCAATTCCATGGTCAACACGATGGCCAGTACGGCGCGCGAGTAGGCCGTTCGGCTATTCGCGGAGCGCACCAGCAGCAGTCCCAGAACCGGCACCAGAACGGCGAGCCCGCGCATCGCAAGACGCGCCTCGATCCGCGGGTGATCATTGCCGTACACCGCGATTTCCAGCCCGAGGGACCAGAACAGCGGTACCAGGATAAACACCAGTACGGCCGACACCAGCCGCCGGTCGCTACGGACCTGGAGCTGATCGATGTCCTCCAGCACATCCGTCCCGGTGCCGGATAAGTCGGATTGCGGTACCCCGAAAAGCCACCGCGCGAAGTCTCGCGACCGTTCCCAAAGCGTCACTAAACGAACCTGATACCTAGGAAACAGGCTAGCACGCTCTGAAAACTAATGACCGTCGAGAGCCAGGGCGACCACGCGCAGCAGGGCATCCACGGTAAAAGGCTTGGATAACAGGCTGAAGCCCTTGGCCGTCACAAAGCGTTGTACCAGGTCGGCATCGTGAAATCCCGAAATGAACAGAACTGCCATATCGGGTTGCAGCGAGCGCAGTCGCTCGGCGACCACCGGACCGGTGAGGTCCGGCATCATTACATCCGTGAGGAGAAGGTTGACCGGACCCCGGTTCTTTTCGAATACCTGGATCGCGCTCCGCCCGCCATCGGCGGTAAGGACCCGGTAACCCGCCATGCTGAGTACGCTATCCAGCAGCCCCAGAACAGTGTGGTCGTCGTCCACCGCCAGAATGGTGGCGCCGTTCTGGGGTTCCCATTGCATCTATCTCCAATTATAAGTGGCGAGCCCCGCAACATACGAGGGCTCAATAGGGCCAAACTGTGCTGAAAGACGTTATGTCGTGGAGAGTGTTTGCCGCCGCTCCCGATGATACTGCAAGAGTGTGCTGTTAGCGCTTGCAATGGTATCGATCTCAGCGGCGATCTTCTCCAGATCGCCTCCGCGCAGCGTCACATACAGCTCGTCGTCGCCGATATCGGTATACACGCGGTTACCTACGCACCCGGAACTGGTAACCGCGCCGCTCGCCATAGCCGCCGGAATCGCCATACAGGTAGGCCGCCCTAGAAGCGGCAGCGTGGACATAGCGCCCGCCCGCAGCGCCGCTTCCGAGAGCATCATCACGCGGCCGGGCTTGCCGGAAGCCAGCACCACTGAGGGTGTTACCGGTATCTCTCCCAGCGGCCCGTATACAATCGCCGCGGGTGTTTGATCCAGATGAAACACGCCGGGTATTTCCTCCATACGCACGTAACCGATTTCACTCATCAGTCCCAGCACCTGCTGTAACTCCGGCATTCGTTCCGCGGTAAGAGTGTTGTGCGTATAACCCCCAACGGGGCAATTCCAATGGTCCGAAGGTACGGTGTAAAAAGTTCGTCCGGCCGCCGCCAGCCGCCAGTAACTGCATGAAGAAGGCTCGGAGCCCTCGAATCTGGAGATCCCTTCCGGAATGTCATCCAAAAATGCAATAGCAACGGGCCTGCGAGCAGAATTAAGAATCTGCTGAATCTTCTGTTCGATCGCGAAATAGTCAGGCATCCCAGCCATTATCGCAGGCCCCCACTAACCCCCCATCCCCAACCCCCAACCCCCGTTCTACCGGTACTTCCCCGTCAAGCCGTTCCACCGCACCTTCAGCGGATCCAGAAACGCCACGACCCCGCGCATCAGGCTCACCTTGGTGCCCGCCACGTCGTTCCACCGCACCGGCACTTCCAACGTGCGATACCCCAGCCGCTTGGCGATGAACAGCACTTCCACGTCGAAGCCGAACCCATCCAGAAGCTGCCGCCGGAAAATCTCGCGGGCGGCCCCGGTCTGGAATAGTTTGAAACCGCATTGGGTGTCGTGGAACGGCAGCCACGTCACCAGCCGCATCATCAGGTTGAACACCCGCCCCATGATTTCCCGGAAAGGCGGCTGGTGGACGCCCACCAGTTTGCGGTCCAGCGCGCGGGAGCCGATGGCTCCCTGGGCGCTGCTACGTTCCACCGCGTCCCACAGTTTCGCCAGTTCTTCGATGGGAGACGAAAGATCGGCATCGGTGAAAAGCGCCCACTCGCCCCTGGCCTCCATCATGCCGTGCCGCACCGTGTAGCCCTTGCCGCGATTGCCGGGATTGCGCAGCACCCGCACGCCGGCGGATTCGGCGACCCTCACGGTGCCGTCGCGCGACCCGTCGTCCACTACCACCACCTCGCAAAAATCCCATGGCGTGCGGTCGAGATACGCCTTCACCATCTTCAGCGTGGAGGGAAGCCGTTTCTCTTCGTTATAGGCGGGAATAATAATGGAAATGGATCGTCGCAAACGAAGCCCTTATAATAACTTATTTCAGCCTTAGGAGACTTTTTTGTCGCTGGAAGACGATCTACTCAAGCAGCGCCTGGCCCGCATCCGCGAGATCGAAGCGCTGGGATACCGCCCCTACGGGCGCCGGTTCGATTTCACCCATACCATTCCCGAGATTCTGGCCGCGTACGGCGCCAAGACCGCCGAAGAGCTGACCCCCGAAGTGCGCGTCCGCGTCGCCGGCCGCCTCATGACCCTGCGCCACATGGGCAAGGCCGGCTTCGCCCACCTCCAGCAGAACGGCGAGCGTCTGCAGATCTACGTGAAGAAGGACGCCGTGGGCGAGCGCGATTATCAGCTCTTCAAGCTGCTCGATATCGGCGACATCATCGGCGTGGACGGCTACCTCTTCCGCACCCGCACCGGCGAATTGAGCATCCACGCCGAAAAGCTGGAGTTCCTTTCCAAGACGCTGCTCTCCATGCCCGAAAAGTGGCATGGCCTGGAAGACGTGGAGACGCGCTATCGCCAGCGCTATCTCGACCTCGATCGCCAATCCCGACGTGCGCAAAGTCTTCGTCACGCGCGCCCGCATCATCTCCTCCCTGCGCCGGCAGCTGGAGGCCCACAGCTTCATCGAAGTGGAAACGCCCATGATGCAGCCGCTCTATGGCGGCGCCGCGGCGCGTCCCTTCGTCACCCATCACAACACGCTCGATATCGACCTCTACCTGCGCATCGCGCCCGAACTGTACCTGAAGCGGCTGGTGGTGGGCGGCCTGGAGCGCGTCTACGAAATCAATCGCAACTTCCGCAATGAGGGGCTCTCCACGCATCACAATCCCGAGTTCACCATGCTGGAGTTCTACCAGGCCTACACCGATTACCAGGGCCTGATGGACTTCTCCGCGAGCTGCTGGCGCAGGCGGCGCGCGATGCCGTGGGCACCACCGAAGTCGAATACGAAGGCCACAAGCTCGATTTCAGCCGCCTCGAGCGCTACACCATGCGCGAAGCGGTGGTGCACTTCTGGGAGGGCGAAGGACCGGCCGACCATGGAAGACGTGGCCAATCCCGAGTGGCTGCTGCGCCATTCCGGCAAATCCAACGCCCGGCGAGGCGCTCACCGATATCTTCGAGCGTCACGTGGAAGAAAAGCTGATCCAGCCCACCTTCGTCTACGACTATCCGGTGGAGACTTCGCCGCTCTCCAAGAACAAGCCCGACGACCCGGCTTTCGTGGAGCGCTTCGAAATCTACGCCGCCGGCATGGAGATCGGCAACGCCTACACCGAGTTGAACGACCCCCAGGAGCAGCGCCGCCGCTTCGAAATGCAGCTTGCCATGCGCGAGCGCGGCGACGAAGAGGCGCACCAGATGGACGAAGACTACGTGCGCGCGCTCGCCTACGCGCATGCCTCCCACCGGAGGCGAAGGCATCGGCATCGACCGCCTGACCATGATCCTGACCGGTTCGCCGCTCCATCCGCGACGTCATCCTGTTCCCGCTGCTGCGCCCGGAAGGTCCCATCGACCTGGTGCGCCAAATGCGCGAACTGGACGCGCTATGACATCGCTCCAATACCGGCGAGCAAAGCGAGCCACAAAACCCTGGCCCCTGGCCCCTGGCCCCCGGCCCCTGAGGGCTCCATGCTGAATCGCTTCGAGCTCTTCATCGCCAGCCGCTACCTGCGCGCCCGCCGCAAGGAAGCCGTGATCTCCATGATCACCCTGATCTCCGTCCTCGGAGTGGCCGCCGGAGTGATGGCGCTGGTGATCGCCCTCGCGGTGACCAACGGCATTCGCAATACCCTGCAGCGCAACCTGCTGGGCGCCATGGCGCACATCAACGTGCTCGAGAAGCAACCGCTGAACGGCATCGAAAACTGGCACGATATGGCCGCCCGCCTCCGCAAGGTGCCCCACGTAGTGGCGGTCTCTCCCGCGCTCTACGAACCAGCATTTCTCATGGCTCCGGTAAACTCGCACGCGGGTGTAGTGAAGGGCATCGACGTGGATTCCGAGCTCGCCATCAGCGAGACGCTGCGCCACCTGAAGTCCGGCTCGCTGGACGGCTTGCGCGACCCCAATCGCCCCGTCCCCGGCATCGTCATCGGCAACAGCATGGTGCAGGATACCGGCATGGTGCTGAATTCCCGCCTCACCGCCATCTTCCCCGAATCCACCGAGATGGCGGGCTTCACGGTGATGCCATCGCTCCGCCCGTTTCACGTCTGCGGAATCTTCGATACGGGCTTTTTCGAGATCGACGACAACTGGGTATTCGTCTCCTTGCCCGCCTTACAGCACGCACTCGGGCTGCAGGACGTCGTCAATCAGATTGAGATCAAAGTGGACAACCTGGATGCCGCCCCCGCCATCGCCAGGAATATCGAGCGCGTGGTGGGCCCGAAGTACACCACCACCACCTGGCAGGAGCGCAACAAGCAACTGCTCAGCGCCCTCGCCATGGAGCGCGTCGTCACCGTCATCATGATCGGACTGATCGAAATGGTGGCCGCGCTGAATATCTTCATCACGCTGGTGATGATGGTGATGGAAAAGTACCGCGACATCGCCGTGCTCATGTCGATGGGCGCGCGCCACGGCCAGATCCGCCGCATCTTCATGCTGCAAGGCGTACTGATCGGCGTGGTGGGCAGCGCTCTCGGGCTGGTGCTGGGCTACGGCATTTCCTACTACGCCAACAAATACCGCCTGGTCCCGCTCCAGGAATCGGTCTACTCCATGAGCTTCGTGCCCTTCGAATCGCGCTGGGTGGATGGCGTCTGGATCGCCGCCCTGGCCATTCTGGTGAGCTTCCTGGCGACGCTGTACCCCGCCCGCAATGCCACCCGCATCACGCCCGCCGAAGTGCTGCGCTACGAATAGTCAATTATTCCCGGCGACTCGCCGTTTACTCGCTCAGCGTGAAATTCACGTCGATCTGCGTCGCCACTTCCACCGGCGCGCCGTTCAGCAGCGTGGTCGCGTAGGTCCACTGCCGGACCGCTTCCATCGCCGCCTGGATCAACAGCGGATGCCCGCTGATCACACTCAGGCTCTTCACCCCGCCATCCTTGCCGATCACCGCGAACAGGTGCACCACTCCCTGAATCCGGGCCTGTTTGGCGAGCGCGGGATACTCCGGACGCACCTGCGAAGTCAACTTCGCCTGCTGGATGTTGCCGCCTACCCTTATGGCCCCGGGAGGGACCGGTTGATCTGCCATCGGCATTCCCATCCCCATAGCCTGGTGCGGCGCGTTGATCTGCAGCGTCGTTTCGCCGTTGCCGTTGCCGAATGCGCCCAGCGTGAGGTGTTCGTCATACTCCTTCACGGCCTCGCTCAGTTGGCGGAACAGGTCGGGCGTCAGTGTGTCGCCTTCATGCACCGGAAGCTGCGATAACAACTCCCTGCGAGCCTGGTCGCCGAGCCCCGGCGTCGCGATCGTCTTTACCGTTCCCGGAATGGGCGCCGCCATCGGCTGCCGCGCCATAGGGACGCCGCCGATGATCCCGCCCATCACTCCCTTGGGCACGCCACCGGACACACCGCCCGGAACGCCACCCACCACGCCCCCAACCGCGGCCTGCCGCGCTGCCTGTATGCTCGGATCCACGGTGACCACCGCCGGCGCCGTCTCCGCCTTGGGCAACTGGAACGTAATGCTCACCTGCCGCGTACTGTTCGCCAGCTCGTGCGTAAAGTGCCAGTCCAGGACGCTGGCCAGCACACCTTTCCGCAGTTCGTCCGGCCCGCTCAACACGCTGGCATCCACCACTTCGCCCTTGCTCCCAAGCCGTAACTGCACCACCACCGTGCCTTCAATCCGGGCCTGCAGGGCCGCATTCGGATACATCACGCCGCCGCGATGGATCAACGGGTCATTCACCGTCACCGAGACACCGGCTCCATCGGAAACCATCTGTGGTTCCGCCGCCAGGGGAAACGCTCCCGTCACAAACCAGCACGCCCCCGCCAGCATGATGAGGCTCATGGCGAACGCGGAAATCAATCTCTTCTTGGACATCCGAACCTCCTTCAAAATCGAAACCACTCTTTGCTTCAAATGCCGCTTGCGCAGAAACAACGGCGCGGGCGCCAGGTCCGGCACGGCCGCCGCACCGGCAATGGCCAGCAGCGCGTCCAGGTATTCGTCGCGCTTGCTGGTCAGGTTGATCACTTCCTGGTCCACCGCCTGCTCGCGCGCCAGTTGGATCTCGCCCAGCAGCCACCAGATGGCCGGGTGGAACCAGAACAGCGCGCGCACCAGCTCTTCGCCAATGGTGAACAGCCAGTCATGCCGCCACACATGCAACACTTCGTGGCAGAGAATGGCTTCCTGCTTGGCGTGGTCCAGTTCCGGGAACTGCCCCGGGAGCAGGACCACCGGATCCAAAAACCCGAACGTCACCGGGCTGGTGATGTCGTCGGAAATCCGCAGTTCGGCGTCCACGCGCCACGCGCTCGGGCCCGCCAGAGGGCGGGAATGCCGGCGGTATCGCCGCAATTTCCAGAACCCCGCCGCCAGCCATGCCAACCGGAGCGCCGCGCCCGCCGTCAACACCAGCAGTGCCATCTCACTGCGCGGCATAGTGTGTTTCACCGGCGCCAGCGGCGTCATCTGAATCATTGGCGGCGGTACCTGCACCGAAGCGATCACGGTCTCCTGTCTCCACGGCCGCAGGGCGGGCAGCGCCAGGCACGTCACCAGCAGCAGATACCAGAACCATAGTTTGGCTTTCGGCTGCCGCAGCCGCAATAGCGACGGAATGAATGCCGTCAGCCCTACCAGCAGGCCGACCTGCAAACTGTACGTCACCACGTTGTCCCAGGCGAGGGGTAAGTTCATGGCTTCCTCCGAAGATGGGCGATCTCGTCCAGATCTTCCTGGGTCAGGTTGTGCTCTTCCACCAGGTGCACCAGCAGCGGTTCCGCCGACCCGTTAAACACCCGGTTCACAAAATCCCGCACCATGGCGCCGATCACCTGCCCCTTCGGCTGAGCCGGACGGTACACATACGCGCGCTCCGCCTGGCTCTTCTTCAGATACTTCTTCTGTTCCAGGATCTTCATCATGGTCATGACCGTGGTGTAGGCGACTTTCCGCCGTTCGAGGAGCGTCTCGTACACGTCCCGGACGGTGGCCGTCTCCCGCTCCCAGACGATCTTCATGATCTCCAGTTCCTGCTCGGTAAGGGTGGTGCTGCGGTGCCTCATACTAATTTCTTAGTACTAATCCAAACAGATGTCAAGCTCTTTGGACACTCGCCGCCGGAAAAAGTTCCCGCTATTTCGCCGGGTAGCCGTGCAACAGCGGACCCACCACGTTCGAATAGTTATAATTCGCCCGCCGGTCCGCGTCGATCGTCCAGAACATCGCGCCCATCATGCCCGGGTATCCGCCGGGCGTCAGCAAGCGGTACTTCGTACCCGCCGGAGCCTTGCCCGTGATGATATAGTCCATGGCCTGGTTGACGATCGTGGGTGTGGTATCTCCCGTCAGGAAGCCAACCGCCACCTTGTCTGCCGGCAACGCCGGAAAAAAGTGCTTGGGATCGCCGCCCACGTTGAAGCCGTGCAGCACCAGCTCCGTCATGGCGGCGTGATAATCCACCGTGCCCGGCTGGTAAATCTCGCCATCCAGGCCCTCCAGCGGCGGAGTGTTGTAATCCTGCACATCCATGAAGGAGAGGATGTCCCGTAGCCCCCACGCAATCGGCAGATACGAGCCGAACTGCCCCCCATAGCTCGGATATCCCGACGGAATCTGCGTCCCTTCCGGCACCAGGCTGATCATGAAGCCCGCCCCGAAATGCTCCCGCAATTGCCGCAGCGCGTCGATCAGGTTGACGATCGAAGGCGTTGTGGGATGCTTGAAATCCGTATCGCCGGGCTCGATCGAAAGCGACGGGCTTTCAAAATCGATATCCACCCCCTCGAAGCCGTACTCGCTCACAATCCGCGTCACCGACGAAACGAAATTCGGCACCCGCTTCGGATCGGCGAGGGTGAAGTGCTGCCCGCCGCCGCCCAGCGAGATCATTACATGCCGCCCCTGCCCTTTCAGGTAGGCGATATCGGCCTTGAATTTTTCCGTGTCCAGGCTCGCGGGCGTGCGGAACTGCATGGTCCCTTCCGGCGCATTGTGATCCGGGGTAGCGAACGCCACCAGAATCACGTCCCACTGTGGCGATAGGTCACGCAGCGAAATGGTGGAGCCTGCCCCGCCATAGCCCGCCCAATATCCGATCAGCTTATGTCCGTTCGGCTTCCCGCTTGCCGGAATGGCCGCCACCGTGGGCGCCGCCTGCCCTCCGCCGCGTCCCCCGCGTCCCGGACACGGCTTCGCAGGCCCGCCAAGCACCCGCGCGTCCGGGAAACTGTACGGACCCTCCGCCGCTCCGGTGTACCACGGCAGCAGCGCCACGTTCTGCACGTGATACGCCCCGGCCGCAAACGGCTTCGACGCCGGAATATTGTTCTTCGGGTTGGTATTGGTCGGCTGCAGTTGGAAGTACGTGGTCCCCACCCCAGTGCCGCCGCAACCGCCCTGCTCGCCCGGCCGCAGCCAGCCCGGGAAACTGTTGCCCGGAGCCTTCACGTTCCGCCCGTTGATCATGGGGTCGTGCAGCGGATCGTTCACGAACTCGGCCAGTTGCTGCGTGAGCGGCTCCACGTCCGCATCTTCCACCACCGAAGGCGCCGCTTCCAGATACGAAGCCAGCACAAACGAATTGCCCGTCGCCGCATCCACGCCGTGCGCGCCCCACGAACAGCACACCGTCGCGTCGCCCGTCACATAAAACGTGGCGTTGTGGGTCATGGCGATCACCAGCTTGCCTGCCTGCTTCGGAATCTGCTTGAAAAGCTCCTTCTGCACATATTCACCATCCACCACGGCGAACGTGCGGCCCGTCTTCTTCGAACTCAAAACATATCCGTAGCCGGCCGGAATCCTGATCGTCACCAGCTTCACTTCCGGCTTGCCCAGCAGCGTATGCCATCCGGCATTCTGCGGGAAAGTGGCGCGCAGCATCGCGTCCGCATACTGCGTCTTGCCTCCCGTAGGAAACGCGAAGTTCGCAAAAAGCGGCGACCGCAGCACCCGCGAAACATCCGCCGCCGCATCCATCTTCTTCCCATCAAACTGGAGTGTGACCGGCGCCAGCACAGTCGGAATCGTCGTTGTGACGCCGCCCGCCGGGTCGCTTCCCATCAACGTGTAGGTCGACTGCCCGACCGCGTGCTGAAACACAGGCGCCGTGCCCTGCGCATGCAGCATAAAGGGTACCAACAGCAGAAATCGCATGTTCTCAAGCCAAACTCAATATCTTGTCCAATGCCGCCGAAACCTGTTTCAACTGATCCGGCTGCGCCGCATTGCGGCCAATTTCCGGAGAGATCACTCCGTTGTAGCCCACTTTCACCAGCGCCGCCATCACTGCTTTCCAGTTCACGTCGCCCTCCAGCAAATCGGCGAAGTGCGCCGGCTGGCCGCCGCCGGCCAGTTTGAAATCCTTGAAGTGAATCCGCTTGATGCGCGGCCCCAGAGTCAAAATCCAATCCTCCGGATAGCCGTACTGCATCACGTTGCCGGCGTCGAAATGCACGCCCACCCACGGGCTGTGAAACTGGTCCACGAACGACCGCATCTCGAGCGGACTCAGCAGAAACTTGTTCCATACGTTCTCCGGATTCAGCAGCACCCGCGCGCGCTCCGCATCGGGAATCAGTTTCCGCAGCTCCGCCGTATAGCGATCCCAGGTCTCCTGCGATCCCACCTCGAGCTTCGCCCCGTTGCCCAGCCGCACCGCATACAGCAGCAGCGCGCCGCAGTTCAGATCGGCGGCAATGCGCAGCGCCTTGCGGACTGCGTCCACCCCGCGCGCCCGCACCGCCGGATCGTCCGCATTCAGCGGATTCTGGTGCAGCGCCTCGGAAACCCACAAGGTGGCGATGCGGATGCCGGCCTTCTCCGCCGAGTCGGCCAGCCGCCGCGAATCGTCGCGCCCGGCATCCAGCGGCAGGTCCGGACCGAGCGCCAGTTCGATCGCGTCGAACCCCGCCGCCTTCGCCTGCGTTGAAGCACTCGGCGCGCGGCATCTCCTTCGGAAAGATAATCGAGCAGATGCCCTTCGTAAAGCGGGCCTTGGGTTGCGCCCGCAAAGGCAGCGCGGCCGTGGCCAGGCCCGCCGCCAGCGCTTCTCTCGGGTCACAACTCGACCCCCAGGTCGCTCCAGTTCACCACCTTCTGCTGCATCATCGCCTGGTTGCCCAGAATCGCCGTCAGCGCCGCCTCGGCCCCCACCGTGATCCCTACCGGCGGCGGCGTCCCCTTGGTGATCGAATCGTAAAAGGCCGCCAGGTGCGCATACTGGTCTTCCTGGCGTTTGGCCGCCAGCACTTCGGGCTGCCCG
The DNA here is from genome assembly GCA_963853855.1 of uncultured Solibacteraceae bacterium. Lineage (GTDB taxonomy): Bacteria > Acidobacteriota > Terriglobia > Bryobacterales > Bryobacteraceae > Sulfopaludibacter. The sequence goes on from CAWKYG010000050.1 coordinate 314,064, forward strand.
CCCTTCTCCAGCGGATACGCCGTCCCCGAGCCCATCAGGTCCAGCGCCGGCTTTGGAACCGTACACGTAAATATACTGATTGCCGTTGGGCATCGAGCTGGGGTGAAACACGTTCTGCGTAAACGACATCTCGACCCCCTTGGGATACTGGTAGGTGAGGCTGCCGCAATCGAAAATCGTCCGCCCCGGCGGGTCGTTCTTATAGAGCTGCGTGGCGCCGAAACCGCAGGCCCGCACCGGCCTCGCCCCAATCACCCAGTTGCACAAATCCAGATTGTGCACCGATTGCTCCACCAGGTAGCCGCCCGACTTGTTGACGTCGAAATACCAGTCGCCCGACGTGCCGTCGTGTGGCAGGTCCGCCGTGGCGTGCCGTTGCGCCTTCACCATCAGCACCTCGCCGATGGCCCCCTCCTGAACCTTGCGCATGGCCTCCTGGTATTGCTTCATCGACCGCAACTGCTGGCCCGGCACGAATACCTTGCTCGATCCGCGCGCCGCTTCCACCAGCGCCCGCACCTGCTCCGGGGTCACGCCGATAGGCTTCTCGCAGTACACGTGCTTGCCCGCGCGAATCGCCGCGATGGCCATCTCCGAATGCAGGTACGGCGGTGTCGCAATGAAGACCGCATCCACGTCCTTGCGGTCGATCACCTTGTGCCAGTCGGCATAGGTGGCAGGTTTGTCACGAGCCGCCGCGGTGGCCGCTTTATCCAGACGGTCGGGCTTGATATCGCACAGCGCCAGCACTTTCGCGTTGGGCTGCTCCAGCACGCCCTTCAGCAGGAACGACCCACGATTGCCCACACCAATCATCGCCGTGCCCACGGAGCTTTCGCCCTGGAAGGCGCGCGCGGCCAGGGCTGTTCCGAACAGAAAAAATCGCCGGTTCACTTCCATACATCACCCCCAAGACAGTGTACGCCCATGCGAACATGGATGTTTGTTCCATCGTGGCCAAACCCCGTAAGCCCGTTCCCCCGCCGCCCAGCCGCCCGGTAGATCTGTACCTCTACCTGCTGCTGGCCGCCGCCACCCTGGCCATCTACAGCCAGGCCTTCCATTTCGATTTCCTCAATTACGACGACCCCGCCTACGTGGTCAACAACCCCCAGGTGCGCGCCGGATGGACCTGGCACAGCCTCGTCTGGGCCTTCACCTCTTTCCACGCCGCCAACTGGTTCCCGCTCACCTGGCTCTCCCACATGACCGATTGCCAGTTCTTCGCCATGAACGCCGGATGGCACCACCTCACCAGCGTCTTGATCCACACTGCCTCCGCCCTGCTGCTGTTCGCCGCGCTCCTTCGGCTCACCGGCGCCCGTTGGCCCAGCGCCTTTGTCGCTTTTCTGTTCGCCTTGCACCCGCTGCACGTCGAATCCGCGGCCTGGATCGCCGAACGCAAAGACGTGCTCTGCGCCTTCTTCTGGTTCCTGGCGCTCTACTGGTATGCCGCGTACGCCCGCCGCCCCACCGTGCCCCGCTATCTCCTCGTCGTGCTTGCGTTTTGCCTGGGACTCATGGCCAAGAGCATGATCGTCACCCTTCCCTTCGTGCTGCTCCTTTTGGATTACTGGCCGCTGCGCCGACCCATGCGCCGAGCGCTCCTCTGGGAAAAGGTGCCGTTGGTACTCCTGGCCACCGGCGCCGCGCTGCTCACGTTCCTGGCGCAGGAACACGGCAACGCCGTCCGCACGCTCGCCAACATCCCTCTGGGACTGCGCCTGGAAAATGCGCTCGTGGCGTATGCGGTGTACCTGGTCCGCACCGTCTGGCCCGTGGACCTCGCGGTCTTCTATCCCTACCGCTTCGATCTGCCGGCATGGCAGGTGGCGGCGTCCGCCGTGGTGCTGACCGCTATTACTTTGCTGGTGGTCCGCAAGGCGCGCACGCAGCCCTGGCTCGCGGTGGGATGGTTCTGGTATGTGGGGACGCTGGTTCCCGTCATCGGACTGGTGCAGGTGGGGGCGCAATCCTCGGCGGATCGCTACATGTATGTGCCCATGGTAGGGCTGGGCATCATGGCGGCCTGGGGCCTGCCGCGCGTCCCCAGGACCGCGGCTGTCTGCGTCCTGGCCCTCTGCGCCGCCCTCACGTGGCGCCAGCTCAGCTACTGGCGTGACAGCGAAACGCTATTTCAGCACGCCGCCGAGGTCACCACGGGAAATTACCTGGCGCACAACAACCTGGGCGAATACTACCTGACCCACAATCAGAATCAGCAGGCCGCCCTCCACATCCAGGCCGCGCTCCGCATCCGGCCGGCCTATCCGGAGGCGCACGCCAATCTGGCCCTGATCCTGCGCCGCGCCGGCAGGCTCGCCGATGCCGAGCGGGAATACCGCGAGGCGCTCTCCCTCCAGCCGGCCAACGGGCCGTTCCACGCGGCTTACGCCGGCCTGCTCCTCGCCGCAGGACGCACCGTTGACGCTGTCGCCGAGTTCTACCAGGCCATCCGGCTCGAGCCCGGCAATGCCGCCACACGCCACAGCCTGGGATTCCTCCTGCTCAGCCGCGGCCGCATCGAGGAAGCGATCGTCCAGTTCCGCGCCGAGGCGCAACTGGATGCCGGCAACGCCACCGTGCACTACAACCTCGGCACCCTCCTCGCCAGCGCCGGCCATTTCAAGGAAGCCGCCGCCGAGTTCACCCAGGCCCTCCACCTCAAACCCGACTTCCCGGAAGCCCGCGCGCGTCTCGATCAAATCAAGTAAGACAGGCCTCCTGGCCTGTCCCCGCCTTTATCGCCGATGGCCGCCGCCGGAGTTGCCAGAACTCCGCGAGGCGCCGCCCGCGTTACCACCGCCGAAACTCCGCCCGCCGCCGCTATGGCTCGGTGCCGATTGCGCCGGAGCCGAATACCGCTGCGCCGGAGCCGAATACCGCTGCGCCGGAGCCGAATACCGCTGTGCCGGAGCCGAATACCGCTGTGCCGGAGCCGAATACCGCTGTGCCGGAGCCGAATACCGCTGTGCCGGAGCCGAATACCGCTGTGCCGGAGCCGAATACCGCTGTGCCGGAGCCGAATATCGCTGCGCCGGAGCCGAATACCGCTGTGCCGGAGCCGAGTACCGCTGCCCGCCCTGGAACTGCTGCGCCGGAGCCGCCGACCGTTGCCCTGCAGCCTGACTGCCTCCAAAATGCTGCCACTGCGTCGAGCGCTGCGCCCCCGACCCGAACCGGCTCCCACCGCCGGAATTGAAGCCCCGGCTCACGGCCGCTCGCGACGCCATCGATGCCGACTGGTATCGCCCCGCCAACTGGCGGTTCGGATACGACACGCCCAGCCGGTGTGCCGGGTCATGCTGCCATGCCATCCGGCCGCCGTACCCGCCATATCCGCCTGCTAATTGGCCCCCGCGGAAACCATACCGCTGGAAAAACGGACCGTTCACAAACACCGACCGTCCGAACCAGTTCGGGCCCCAACCCCAGCCCCAGCCGCTCCAGCCCCAGCCGCCCCAACCGCTAAAGCAGAAACCCAGGTTGATTCCCGGCCCGAATCCGAACCCGTACCCGGCATAAAACAGCGGCGGATACCCATACACCGGGGGTCCCCACACGTAGGCCGGGTCGTACACCGGCACATAGATCACCTGTGGATCGGCCGGTGCAATCTCAATGGCCGCCTGCCCGTCCTGCGTTTCGGTGGTCACGGTCTGCTGAGGCGTGGAGTTCAGCCTGCCGTCCGCCTGCGCCCGCGCGCGCATCTCCTGCACCGCCGCCATCACATCGGCCTGCTGCGCCAGAAACGCATTGCCCAGGGCCGTGGTCCACTGCATGTCCTGGTTCAGCTTCGCCAGCACATCCGGAAACGCCACCAGCGCCTGCACGCTGGCATCCCAGTTCTGCTGGCGAGCCGCCGCCGTCAACTGCTGCCCGTTCAGGCCCTGATTGCTTTGCGCCCACTGCTGCGCCTCCACCAGTTCGAGGGGGTAGGTGCTGGCTACCAGAACCTGGCTGAGCAGCGGATCGGGGTACAACGCAATGGGCGCCACCAGGTCGTCCAGTTGCTCGCGAGCCAACAGTGGCGCCTGCTGTCCCGGAGCCGGCTCCTGTGCCTGTGCCGTCAGGAGAAACAAGATTCCTGCCAGTGCCGCCGCCATCCCGGCCCGCCGTACCGTTCGGAGTGCCATCTCCCTACCTCCACCCCTGTAGATGCGCGCCGGACCGTTTGCGTTATGAAGCTTGCTTAACGTGCCGCCCGGTAGCCGGTCCACCAGAGAATCAGGAACATCAGAGCCATAACCAGGACCATTACGATCCCTACACCCGCAACCGCGCGCATCAACGTGCGGCTGGCCTGCCTCCGCCGCACCCAGTCCATCGGAATCCTCGCCCCGCACCCGGGACAAAACAGGCCCACCGTGGAATACATATCGCCGCAGCGGTGACAGCCGAACAGGTAGGTGCCGTCTTCCATCGGCGGGAAGGTGGCCCAGATCTGCCCCTTCCCGCAGTTGATACACGTGAACGCTTCATCGTCGATGCGTTGCGAGCACTGGGGGCATTTCGCCACGAACAGATGGTTGAATTTGGACATCAAGCGGCTTAGATCGTGCTACTTATCCGCGATCCGGACCTTTCCATAGCGGAATCCTACCAGAAATCACGGGCGCGAGACACCCCCGCAAAAGCAAGCGTTCGAATGTTCTCTACTATGTATAGCCGCCCGGCATCGGTGTATAATCACTCGAATCTGGAACCTACCGGGCCCAGGATTCCTTACCTGGAGGGGTGATCATGTTCCGATCGTTAGCCGCTGGCGCCCTTGCCGGCCTGTGCCTCATTCCGCCGGTGTTCTCCCAGGCACCCGGCAAAGTGGATTTCGCCCGCGATGTGCAGCCGATCTTCCGTCAGAATTGCATTGGCTGCCACGGACCGTCCAAACAGAATAACGGCCTGCGCGTGGACCGCCGAAGCTCCGTTCTCAAGCCCGGCGCCCGCCGGGTGGTGCCCGGCAGCAGCGAAAACAGCTTCCTGTATCACCGCGTGTCGGGAAACGATTTCGGCCTCCAGATGCCACCCACCGGCCCGCTTCGCCCCGAGCAGATCCAGACCATCAAGGCCTGGATCGAGCAGGGCGCCGAATGGCCCGACTCCCTCGCCAACGAGATCGAACTGCCGCCGCTCAATCCCAAGGCTATTGCCATGGTGGAAGCGCTGCGCGCCGCCGACCGCCAGACATTTAACAGGATGTTGGCGGAAGACCCCAAACTGATCAATGCGCGCGGCCCCGAGGGCTCCTCGCCGTTCCTCTACGCCGTTCTGTATACCGATGCCGCCACGCTGGAGCGGCTCATCAAACAGGGCGCCGATCCGAACGGCCGTAATGACGCCGGCGCGGCGCCCCTGATGTGGGCCGCGTTCGACCTGGAGAAAACCCGCGTTCTGCTGGCGCACGGGGCCGACGTCAACGCCCGCTCTGGCGACGCCAGGACGGCGCTGATGGTGGCAGCCGGCCGGCCCGGCAACGCCCCCATCGTCAAACTCCTGCTGGCGCACGGCGCCAATCCCAATCCCACGTCCAATCCCGACGCGGAATCGTCGCCGCTCCTGGAAGCCGCAATCGCCGGGGATGCGGAGTCTATGCAGGCTTTGCTGGATCGCGGCGCGTCCGCTCAAATCGTGGGTAGCTCCGCCCTGCCGGTCGCGGCCGCGGCGGACTGCCGGAAGTGCGTGGACCTGCTGGTGGCCAGCAATCTCGACGCGCAGCAATACACCATCGCGCTGTCAGGATTGGCGGCTCTGCAACGATCCTGCCCTGGTCCGCCTGGCCATCGAGCACGGCGCCGACGTAAACGCCGCCGATCCCACCGGCCGCACCCCGCTGATGTACGCCGCCGTGTCCGATATGCTGCCCGTCGAACTGGCCCGCATCCTGATCGAAAAAAAGGCGGACCTGAACGCCAAAAGCAGCCACTCGAATTCCGGCGATAGCGGCCGCACCGCGCTGGATCTCGCCCGCCTTCACGGCGATACCGCGGTCGTGGACCTCCTCCTGAAATCCGGAGCCGTCAGCGGAGTTCCGGACGTGCCCGTCCCGCCCGTCACATTGCTGAGCGGCAATACCATCGCGGCCGCCGTTTCCCGCAGCCTGCCCCTGCTTCAGCGCACCGATGCCAGCTTTATGCCGAAATCCGGATGCTTCTCCTGCCACAACCAGAGCCTGGCAGCCATGACCGTGGCGCGGGCGCGCAAGAGTGGATTTCGCGTGGACGAACAGATCTCGGCGCAACAGGTAAAGGCCAATGCCGGGGCTCTGGCCGGAATTCGCGATAACGTGCACCAGGGCTTCTTCGTCCCCGTCATCAATGCCAACCCCTTCATTTTGTCCTACGTACTGTTGGGCCTGGACGCCGAAGGCTATAAGCCTGATCTCAGCACCGACGCGGTGGCCATGTATCTGCAAGCCCACCAGATGGCCGACGGCCACTGGGCCTTCGGTCCGGAATCCCGGCCCCCGCTCTGCTCCAACGGCCTGGCGCAGACCGTGCTCTCCATGCGCGGCCTGCAACTCTACGCCCCACGAGTAGACACGGCGGCGTATGCCAGGTCCGTTCAACTGGCAGCCACCTGGATCGGTGAATTCCAGCCCAGAACCAATTACGACCTGGCCTGGCGCCTGCAGGGCCTGGTTTGGGGCGGAAAAAACAAAGACGCCGTCCTGAAGGCGCGCCACGACCTGCTGGCCGTCCAGCGCGCCGATGGCGGCTGGAGCGATCTCTCTTCCATGGAGAGCGGCGCGTTCACCACCGGTTTGGCCATGGTCGCGCTCCAGAGTTCCGGCCTGCCCGTGTCCGATCCGGCCTACCAGCGCGGCGTCCGGTACCTGCTCGCCACCCAACTCGAGGATGGATCCTGGCACGTCCGCTCGCGGGCCGCCGGCTTCCAGCCCTACTTCGACAATGGATTTCCTCACGGCGTAGACCAGTGGATCTCCGCCGCCGGTACCAGCCTGGCCACCATGGCCTTGACCCTGGCCGCGCCGCCTCCGGCCACCCGCACCGCGGCCGGCGTGCCCGCTCAGCGCTGAGTGCCTGCCGGGAAGTACCCGGATTCTGAGCGCTTCCGTATGCCCACATTTCAGTTAAGATAATGTGAGCGTTTCACACCGGAGGAAGAGGCTGGCTTACTATATTGTGAAACAGGGCGACTGTATGAACAGTATCGCCGCCGAAACCGGCTTTTTCTGGAACACCTTATGGAGCCACGAGGCCAACCAGAACTTACGCGAGTCGCGGCAGGATCCCAACGTTCTCATGGAAGGGGACCAGGTCTTTATTCCGGACAAGCGGAAAAAGGATGAGGCCTGCGCGCCAACCATGCGGCATACGTTTCAGCTCAAAGGAGTCCCTTGCCGGCTCAACCTGCGGCTGCTCGATTCCAACGGCAAGCCGCGTCCCGGGTTGAATTACACACTGGTGGTGGACGGAGCCACAACACGGGGAACTACGCCCGCCGATGGCTTGATCACCAAGATAGTCGCGCCTAACGCCAACAAGGCGGAACTCACGGTCACGGCTCCCGGCGGCGACGAAAAATATACTCTGAACCTCGCATACCTGAATCCCGTGGACTATGCCAGCGGGGTCCAGGCGCGGCTCAAGAATCTCGGCTTCTTTAAACCGGCCATCTCCGGCGAGTACGATGACGACACCACGGAGGGCATCCGGAAATTCCAGCACCAGTGCGGCCTGCCGGAGACCGGACAGCCCGACGATGCCACCAAACAGGCCCTGAAGCAGGCCCACGGGTGTTAGCCCGGGGCGGGAACTGAACCATGGCAAACGGAGGAGGCTCGGGATCGGGCACTGGGGCCGGTGCGATACAGGGAACCGGCACGAACGCAGTCAACAATCTCCAACCGCCTGTACCGATGGTGTACCTGCGGTTGAGTTTCATCGATCCCGATGGCGCCGTACGGGCTTTTCCGCCAGGTGTCCCGGTGACGGTGGTATACGGGTTGGAACTCTCCCCGGTGGGAGGTGGCACGCAGAGTTATCAGACGCAAGCCAATGGCGACCTCCGGTTTCCGGGATGGCTGGCCACGCCCTGCCGCACGTGCACCCTGCAATTCCAGTGGGCGGGGCAGGTCCCTTATTTCGTGTGCGAGCCGCACGCTTCGCCTCCGCCGGCAACTGCATGCCGCCTGGTCACTGTGGCGTCCGGCGCCCCGGATCCGCCATTTCTTTCCGTGCCGGCCGCTTCGCCGCCGCCTTCGCCGCCCTCGCTGGAGCGCGCCTTCAGCCTGCCCCCGCAATGGATGATGGTAGAGGCGGACTGGTACGACCGCGGCGGCGGCGCGCGCCCGTTCACACTGAAGGGCGCCTTCACCGGCAATGGCAACTACACCCCCGCCACCGGACGGATCAGCCAGACCGCCACTCCCGCGGCCGACATTGGAACCGCTGCCGCCCCGATTGAATTCGTGCTCGACCCGCACTGGCGGATGTTCCGGTTCGATTTCTTCGACCGCTACTACGGCGACGCGGCGCTCAACAGTCCCCCGTCGGCGGGCCACGGACGAAGGATCGCCGCCCCGCCGCTGTGGCTGGAAGGCTTTCGCAGCGATCCGAACGCCGCCGGCGCCGCGGCCGATACCGTCAGCAACTGGACCGTGGGAGCGGATCCAAAGGACTGGCTGCAATGCCTGCCGTGGATTCTGGCCAAGACCAACGCCGGCGCGCCGCTTGCCGCCGTCACCGGCGCCACCATGGGAATGCGCTTCCGCACGCATCAGACGCAGCGATCGTTCATCTACTCCCAGTCCGATACGGTGCGGGAAATCCGCCACGTGGCTCCGGCCGCGCCGGAACTCGCGCCGGGGCCCAATCGCCTCCGCTATTACGATCTGCCGCGCATCTGGAAATGCCGCAAGTATTACACCCGGAACCTGCCGGGCTCCCCTCCGGCCGACGCCAAGTTTTTCCAGACGCTGACCGCGGCCGACATTCTGACAGCCGAGTTTAAGGTGACCGACACCAGCGTGCCGCGCGCTCTGGTCTTCTGCCTGGACGACATTATTATGACCCAGTCGAATCTCCGGCAACTGGCTATAACGGCGGGTCAACGGGTGACTGTGTTCTACCACAAATTCGCAAACCGGCGGCCGGACATGGCTCTTGGATGCACGTGGCCAAATCTCTCCAGGGAAGGCGTTCACAAGCCCGACGCCACCGTGGGTAACGTCGCCCAGAAGGGGTATCCTTACAGCAACGTCACCCTGGCTCCCGCGGCGCTGTATTACATCACCGATTATGCGGACTGGACGCGGCTGGTGGCGGCGCAGGGCAACCTCTATGACGTGTTCGACGACCGGACTCCGGATGTTCCCGCCAACGACGTGGTGGGAGCGCGGGCGGCGGTGCGCTGGGTGGATGCCACCACGGCGCCCAACGGATTGTCGCCAATCAGCACGGTATTGGGGAGTACCGGGACTTTTCCGGGTGCGAGGCCCGGGATCACGCCGAAACCGTTCTTTGCCATTCAGCCATACTACGAGCAGCGATACCTGATTACCTACGGAGGCACGAATCCGCAATCCGCGGCGATCCACCATAACGAATGGACAGCCGCTTATCCCGGCGCGGGGCCGATGGGAATCGGCCGGTTCGACCTGACACACCTCAGATGCTGCGACTGGGATGGCGCAAACGAGGTCACCGTGGTGTTCCGGTACCTCCGGCTGACGGTTGACTTCAATAATCCTTCGATCGACGGCAGCGGCACGTCGAGGGCCTAATCCTCTTGGAGGCGCTGCCCTTGCCGTCCGTCAGGCGTGGGTGCAGGGACTGGTGGACAACTGCATGGCGCGCTGGAACGGCGATGACGCGCAGAACAAGGCGCGTGTTTGGATGACGCCGCGGCCCGCCTCGCCGCCGGCCGCGGCGCCGCCTTTGCGCACCCAAATCGTTACTTTCTTCCACTACCTGATGGCCGCCTGGTCTCACTCGAATATCCGCTGCGGCGACCCGCGAGTAACCTCCTTCATGGGCGCCACCGATGGCGACGCGCAGATCCGCATCAACGCCACCATTCACGACGCCGGCGGTGGTGGCAACGATGCTTACGGCGTAAGGCTCTCCGGGCGCGGGCTGGCGGCCGCCCACGAATTGGGCCACGGCATGAGTCTGCCCGACGAGTATGAGAGCAACGGGGACGAAAATCCCATGTATGAGGCGCTAAACCTGCTCGGGAGCCCTTACAATCTCGAACGCAGAGGCCTGATGCACTTCAACTGGTATATTCGGGCCCGTTATTTGTGGTATGTCGCGGAGTGGATGCGCAGCCTCGCAGGTTTTTCAGCCGTGAATTTTAAGCTGCAACATGATGACAGCGGCCCGCCGGGAGCCCCTCGCGAGACCAACTTCTTCCTGCCTCACTATCCGCGGCTTCTGGCAGGGACTAGAAACTTTGTGTGTTGGCCGGTGGTCTTCAGCCTGCGCCGCGGTGTGGGCGCTGCCAATGCGTGTTTCGATTCGGTGCTGTATCTGCTGGGTGACGACAAGTACAGCAGCGTGGTGTTGCCGGCGCAGTGCGGAGCTCCGGGCGGCGGCCGCATTGACGGGCTGCTGATTGTGCTCCTCCGAATGCGCGTCGACTTCAGTGGCGTGGCGGGAGTTACTACGTTGATTCGCGATCAGTTCTATACAGCCGTCAGCGCCGCGATCGAACCCGCGCTCAATTTCCAACGCTTCGCCGCGTTTCAGGTGCTGGCGGCTTCACCGCCTTCCGATCCCATGGTCACCCGCTGCCTGCTGCACTTTGAGGCCTGCTACACAACCATGGGCGTAACCCGGAGTCAGGCACTCACCGGCACCCCGCCGGTGCCCGGCCCAATCACCAATATGACAGGGGCGGCAATCAACGCAGCCAATGCAAACGCGAATAGCCTGGCGGCGTCGGCACCGGACCATCTGCGGATCTTCCTCGCGACCGGCGCCGTGGCCGCTCCTACTCTCAATACGTTTACGAACAACGCGCCGCCCGCAGCCAAAGTACTTCGTATTACTGTGCCGGCGAACTTTTCAGCGAACTCGGCCGCCAACATTCCTGGCTGCGCCGCGTTGATTTTCCAGTACGCCTGCACGACGCTGGGTCTGAATAGCACAGCGTCCCCTCCGGTTGGCAGTTATGTCACGCCGGCTTCTTATATTCCGATTGTTCAGACGGTGATGGATGCCGGCACACCAAATCCCACCATTACATAATGCCGGCCTGGCATTCTGCGCGGCGCTATGGCTGTTCTCCGCAGCCGCGCCAAGCCAACAGAAGAAGGCGCCCAGGCCGCAACCGCAGCAGACGAGGAATCAGAAGATGAGCAATCCCTTTTCCAGGTATTTGGGGAGTCCGCCGGTGGAGATGCCGGCTTCTCAGGCGATCGCGCCCGCAACGGTGCCGGCTCCGGCTCCAAGAGCCGTGCCCGGCGCCGACGCTCAGGTTCTGCAGCCTTTCGTAAACGCCCAACAGAACTCACGGCTCGGGGTTCCAGCCGGCAACGGGAAGACTTGGGCCCTGAAATGGCGCGCGTCCATCTCAGACAATGTGCAGGCTACCACTCTGTTGGCCGCGGGTGAACGTATCCTGGCTTACGGCGAGATGTCCTGGCAACTTTTCGATGGCCGGGGTAACGCCATCCAGGAGCGGACCATCGGCGAAAGCGGGGCCACTCTCGATCCGCAGCAGTCGCTGTTTTATGCCGCCGACCAGTTCGGACGCCTGGCCGCTTTCAATTTGAACGACGGCAAACCGGCGTTCACCATGCTGCTCCGTCAAACCAAGGCATTCCGGCGCACCTTCATCGACCGGCGTGGCGCCCTCTTGATCACGGTAGGTTTTCAGTTGCCGGTGGATGCTCACAAAGAAGATCCGCAGTATTCCATCGCCGAGGTGACCGATCTGCATGATCCCGGAAACCGGAAGTCCTGGATCGACCCGGGCGGTCCGGTGATCGCACACGACCTGGTGGCTCATACGAACCTGATGCTGCCCGCGATGATTGGCAGTTCCCTGGTGCTGGCGCTGCGCGATGGCGTCTTTGTGCTCGACAGCGCCCTGGAAATCCGCCACGCTCTTACGGGTTCGTTTATTCCCGCCGCACTCAGCCTTGACGAAGCAGGCATCCACCTGGTGGTGCAAGCCGGACAGACGGTCTCGCTATGGCTGCTCAAACCGGACGGCGAGCGCGTGTACTCCTTTGACCTGCCTCCCGGAATCACGCGCCTGCTGGGGCCGCCGATCGTGGGCTACAACCACGTGGTCTACCTCATCAGCGGAAGACACATATTGGCAGTGGGCCAGGACGGAAAGCTCGACTGGTCGCGCGAAGCAATGGGCCCGATTGCCGGAGCAGCCGTCACCGCCGACGATCAACTGCTCACTTCGGAGGGCAGCCAGGTTGCGGCGTGGGACGCCAAGGGCGAGCGGCATGTGCTCTTCACGTTTCCGGAAGCGCTGACAACGGCTCCGATCCTGACCAAATCCGGAGAATTGCTCGCGGCCGGCCGGTCCGGCCTATTCTGCGCGGAGCGATAGCGGGACGGCGGGTTGACAGAGTGGTTAAGACGGTCGTGTGGATTTCAAGAGCGGTTCCTTGACCCCTGCAACGACACGTCCGGGCAGTCTCAACATAGACTTCTCGGGCACTTGCTTGCGAAAAGGGGCTGTTCACTTGCGCCTTCGCATCGGTGAGCGATAATCTTTCGTATGCAGGCGCCAACGCACCGCCTCATTCTGATCCTGATGCTGGTCCTAGCCTTGGCCGCTCAGAACGAGGTTAACGGACAGACTCAGCCAGCCCCGCCGACAAGGCCGTTTGAAGGGTGCTATGAATTGACGATGGGCCGATGGTGGCCGTGGTCATTCGGTGAGGACAAGTACCTCGTCACCCCTCCGGACCGAATCGAGTTGCTCTCAGAAACGCGGCACACAGGGGTTTGAGCAGGATGGTTTTCTCATTCGCGCACTTCCACTCCGGAAGGGAACCGCATCCAGCCGCGGAGGGCCTGCTTACTGGAATGTAAAATCGGCAAACGAAGTTGACTGAATCTGGAAGGACGGCTTCACCGGAGTTAGGCTGTTTCTGAAAAGATCTGGGGGAGTCTTCGCGGCTGGGGCACACCCTCATTTTGACTACTCTTAATTCATGGCGCCTCAGTGATTCTCAACGAGACGAGTCTCCTGGCGATTGGGACCAGATGCCTGGGAAACGCACGTACCGTGTATGGGGGGGCCGCAGCGTAGAAACTCACCCCTAATCTAAAGGGCCGCCGGCCGGGAGCCGTGCGATGGCTCGCAGGGGCAGGATCAACTCTGAAGTGGTATAACAGTCATATCAGATGCGGTTCAGCTTCGATCTCAGAAAGAGCAAGCGCCTCAGAGCAAATCCGCGGCGGGGTATCGGGTTCGAGGAAGCGCAGGAGTTGTTCTCTCGGCCATATTGGCTCGACCAGCGGTCGGATGTTCCAGAGCAGTACGTGGCCGTCGGTTGGGTAGGCGACCGGCTTTATTCCGTTATTTTTGAAATACGCGAAGACGAAGAGGGCGAAATACTTCACCTCGCACGCTGTGGAGGTCAACGAAGGAGGAGGTCAGATCATATGAAGAAAACTCGTAAACCTGCCGGGCCAGTTTCCGCCGATGTGATTGCCCGCATGGCGGATCAAGGTAAAGATATCTCGCATTCTTTCAAAGGTAAGGGCCGGATGGTGCAGCCGATACAACGTGTCAATGTAGACGTTACAGCCAGCATGTTGGAAGAACTGGACAAGGCTGCTCAGAACCTCAACGTGAGCCGCCAGGCCATTATCAAAACGTTGGTCCGGCAGGCCCTAGATCAACACTATCTAGCCCAGCGGTCGCGGCGACCGTAACGAAGCGGCCACCCGAGTGCTCGCCTTCCGGTGACCGCGCCGGAAAGTCGGAGGTCACTTACCCGTATCACGCCCGTCCCGCCATGTGGCCGACCCGGGCGCCTTGTGAAGGCCACCGGGAATGGTCGGGGACATTACGGCAGGTGACTTTTGACGGGGAACGGCCAGTTTCCGAAAACTCCGTTTTGCCCAGTTCTCACATGGAATGGCGTAACCGGCGTGCAGTTAAGATATGATCGCAGACATGCGTGCGGCCGCCGTACTCGTTCTGCTGGTTTCCGTAATAGTTGCGCAAAGCGCCCGAAGTGGTGCTGGCTCACCAAACGACCGGGCAGATCAGGACCAGTATCTAGCGCTGGAGAAATGGCCCGCTCCGGGGATCCTCCCGGGGATGCTTCCGAAGCCGGAACTTCAGTCCGGTAAGGCCATGATTGCGGGTGCGAACAACCCGTTTGCGGTTCACGCGGGACTTGAAACACTGAAGCGCGGTGGAAGCGCGGCAGACGCCGTGTTAACGACGGCACTGGCCCAGATCGCCTTGAACGCGGGAGCAACGGTGAGCTACGCAGGAATCCTAACGGCCGTATATTACGACGCGAAATCAGGAAAGGTGTACTCTCTCAACGCATCGTGGAACAGGCCGCGGAATGAAGCCAATCCACTTTCGATTCCTTCGGCAGGGACCGCCTCTGGGCGCTCCGCTCTCGTACCTGGCTTTATGGCGGGTGTGCAGGCGCTGCATGAACGCTTTGGGCGGCGTCCATTCGCCGAACTATTCGAACCCGCGATATGGCTTGCGGACCACGGCTTCCCTCTTCCTGGCGTAGTCGCCGATTGGCGTCGCTCGCAGGCGACATCGATTGAACGGCTTGAGGAGACCCGCCGGGTGTTTCAGAAGGAGGATGGTAGCTACTACAATGATGGCGATAATTTTCGCCAGCCAGAACTGGCCGGCACGTTACGGCAGATCGCCAATCAAGGGGCTCAGTACATGTATCGGGGAGCGTGGGCTCATCGGTTTGTGGATGCTGTGCAGCGGGAAGACGGTAAGATCACCCTGCAAGACATGGCTGACTACCGCCCGCTTTGGTCGGAGCCGGCCCGCGCCATGTACCACGGTTATGAAGTGACGTCCTTGGGATTGCCGAGTTTAGGAGGGCTGGGGACGCTGAGTGCTTTGCTGCTCGCAGAGTCAGTCAAGCTGAGCAAGAAAGGCGACTATTGGCATTCGGCCGATGGCCTGTATGCCTTGATCCAGATCGGAAAGATTGCGAGCGTACTGACGTTTACTCCCGAAGACGACCTGCGGAAGGTCTTTCCCGGCCTCGATCTTGCTCCAGACTCACGGTTAGCCCCCACAACCATTAAGTGCCTCGCGACAATCCTTCGAGATAGGAATTGGTTCACCAATGCATTAGCCGCCAGACCGAAACCGGGGCCGAATCACTCCTCGAGCGTCGTAGTGGTAGACGAGCAGGGCAACGTCGCAGCATTAGTGCACACCTGCAACTGCTTGTTGTGGGGAACGACGGGAATATTCGTAGACGGGATTTCCGTACCGGACGCGGCAGATTACCAGCAGGCAGCAATCTCCCGGACCGAACCTGGCGGTCGTTTGGCCGATTCGACGAATCCGGTGATTGCCTTAAGAGACAACCGTCCGGTCCTGGCCTCTGCCACTATTGGTGGCTACGGACTGCTGGACGTGACGCTACAGAATCTGATCAACGTGCTCGACTTGGGTATGGACCCGCATGCCTCCGTGGATCGGGCAAATTTCCAGGGACCTTTCTTCGGCTTCGATACGCATGGATCGCCGCATGGTGAGCCGACTAAGGAAGTTCTAGACCGCGGCTTCCCGCCCTCGGTGGTCAAGGGGTTGAAGAAGCGGGGACAGGATATATACGCAGGGCCAGACGGTTGGGCACAATCGGGCTACTGGATTGGCATTCAGATCGACCCGAAGAGCAGAGCATTATCGGGTGGAGCGACCAGGCGGCTGAATTCATTTGTCGAAGGCTACTGAAAAAAGGGCCACTGCTCCACGGAGCATTGACGAAAGATGAGGGGACTCGCCGATTTTGCTCCGAACCGCTATTCCGGGAATTGTGGCCCGCAAGTGGGCATATCGGTAACTTGTTTCCGGCGGGCCTCCGCCGCGCCACTTGGCAGTGTAACGCCCGACGATGAGAAGTGGTCGCCGCAGGATGGATCCTTCAAACGGCGGAGGGTTGACGTTCGCGCCGGGCGGCGTTCGGGCGGAGAAAAGCCGAAGGCACTTCGACCGAGGCTGGTAACGAATGAACCGAGGCTCTGTGGCGGAGTTTTTCATGTACTGTGGCAGGAGTTTTTTCAGTAATTCTGAAAACCTACAGAGACGGCGGGCGCCTTGCGGATGATCAGCCCGAACGAGGTCGCCACGCAACCCGCGGATCGCAACTTGAGATGAGTTTCACTGAACGGCTCCTCATCTATGTGCCCATCGATCTCCCCCGAACCGGGATGGAAGTTGAGGATCATCTCATGCCCCTCCCTGGCCAGGGACTCAGCGAGTTCCACAATGTCGCGACGGCGATAATAGACCGTCGCGCCGGCTTCGACCGTCTCTTCGTCGGAGGATAAATTGAACTCCGTGGTGTGGACCGAAATGCCGCCGGGACGCAGGAGTTCCAGGCTGCGCCGGATGAAGCGGCAGCCGCATTCGAGCGATCCGAGATGTTCCAGCGCGCATGCCGACCACACGAAGTCGAAACCGTGAAGGTGGTCCGGGACGTGGTTCATGTCGGCCTCGGCGAAGGTCACCCGTTTGGCGAAAAGGCTGGGATCGCAAAGGCCACGATCGTTAAGACTATCCAGGCTGGTGGCGTGCTGTCCCGTCTGCGACCAGGTTGCCGCGGCCGGCAGGCTGCCAGGCTGATCCGTAGCAACGATGTCGCAACCGCGGTTGGCGAATAATGCGCTCAAGGGCTCTTTGCCCACGCCGAAGCCCACTCCCCGGCAGCCCGGCTCCAGCAGGCCGGCCTCCGCCAGGGCTTCCAGGATATAGCAGAATTCCCACTGTTTGCGGTGGTAGCGGGGTTGTTCGCGCATATCCTCGCACCAGCGGCAGTAGGCGCGCGAGTCCACCTGCTTCTGGGTGCACAACTGGCTGACCGGGTGCTCCAGGGTTGGTTCGTCAGTGAAGATCCGGCTATGGAGCATACAGGTATACGGTCCAGTTCCTGCGCGCCGGAAGAGGGTGGGCCTGCAGGCGCTGCTCCAGGTTCTTGTGCAGAAAGTCCTGCCGCCATCCGGCCCGCAAAAACAGGTCGTGCCACCAGGAACGGCCCCGCACCGTGATGCGGCTGGGATCTTTGCGGCCATCCGCCATAAGCGCCAGGGCGCAACCCTGGATGGAATATCGCGCGCGCGACAAAAACGCCAGTGCCTGCTGCTCCGTGAGGTGCTCCAGAAATTCGCAGGCGACCAGCATGTCGAAAGGCCGCTCGAAGACGTAATCGTCCGCGCCTGCCAACTGCACAAACGGCCGCGCCGCCTCGACGGCGTGCTGCACGGCGCAGGAGCTGTGGTCGAAGCCCCAGCTCTCTCTGTCCGCCTCGCGGAGGGTCCGGACCAGAAAACCCTTGCCGCATCCGGCATCCAGGAACGACTGGGCCTCCGGAAAACTGCTCTC
Source organism: uncultured Solibacteraceae bacterium (assembly GCA_963853855.1). Taxonomy (GTDB): domain Bacteria; phylum Acidobacteriota; class Terriglobia; order Bryobacterales; family Bryobacteraceae; genus Sulfopaludibacter. The sequence goes on from CAWKYG010000050.1 coordinate 331,611, forward strand.
GAGGAAGGCCGCCGCTTCGCGAAAATCATCGCGCAGAATGTGCCAGTGGTAGCCGTCGGTCCAGCCGCCCTTACCGCCGCTCTCGAAGTACGAAGAGTCATACCAGGCTGCTGGAAACGGGGTGCCGGGCGAGGCGCTCACGGCTGCTACGGACGCGTGCCCGTTATGCCCGTTGCGCCGCGGCGCAAGAGAATCGACGCGCGCGACCACCTCCTGTGGCGTCAGGGTCTTGAGACATCGCAGGTGATGCTCGCAATCGGTACGCGCGGGCAGCGTGCGGCAGTACGATTCGCAGGGCAACTGCTTCGAAATAGGAAAGAGATTCGGAAGGGGCAACGTCTCGCGGGCCGGGCTGGTAATGCCGAAGATCCCGAACGTCGGGATGCCCACGGCGGCGCCAAGGTGCATCATTCCGGAATCGTTGGAGACCAGCGCGCGGCACTGCGACAACAGCGACGCCGTCTCCCGCAAGTTCAGGCGTCCCACGAAATTACGCACGTGCGGAGGCCAGGCAAACGGCCGCCCAAAATACGTGCGGTGGTTCTCCAGATCTTCCGGCATACCGATAACGGCGACTTCGGGAAGCTGGCCGGCCAACTCGTCGAAGCCGTGCCACTTTTTCCAGGGCCAGTCAGGCTTGCAGCCGGGATGGAGCGCGACCGTATCCGGCGAGATATCGAAGTACGACTCGCCGAGAGCCACCACTGGAGCCGGCATGGCGCCCGACCATCCGGCATCCCGCGCCAGCTTGTCGATGGCGTGGCTGACGCCTTGCGACCACCATTCGGATTCGTGAACATTCAACCGGCGCTGCGCCTGCACCGGCACCTGGTCCGGAGGCAGCCACGGTGGAAACAACGCCACGTCATACACCGTCTCGGCGAGGCCGTGCAGACGCTCAGTCCGGTCGCCCCGGTGGCCGGGCCAATGGCTGCTTCGGTAGAAAAGCCGGCGGACCGGCGGAGCGCCGTCGATGAGCGACACCACTTCGGGATAATCGGTCTCGACGAAGACGTCCACGTCATAGCCCAGCCCGTGCATCACGCGGATCAGCGGAGTGGCCCGCAGGATATCGCCGATGCCGGCGCCCAGCGCCACCAGCGCCGCCGGCTTACGCAACGAGTGTCCGGACTGCACGGTCTTGACTTTCGACCCGGTGCCGGAAAGCAGCGCGGAATAGTCCTCCCAATCCTTGTCGAGCAACTCCATCACTTGCGCGGCCGGCTGGAGCGACCAGCGCGCATCCCAGGTGGATTTGGGGCTGGTATTGCCGCCGTGGATCATACCCACGTAAAACGCCGGATTGGGCAGCGGCACGATCCTCTTCTCCACGCCGTTCCAGAGAAAATCGTTGTCTTCGCCGATGCTGTTATCGGGGAAACCGTTCCGCGTCCACAGCTCCTTTCGATAACAGAGCGTGCCGCCATAAACCCAGGGCCGGTCTTCATTCGGATAGGTGTAGACGTATGACCGGTCCGGTCCCGGGCCGGCAAAGATCACGCGGTCGAGGCCGCAGACATCGGCCTTGCAGTTGACGAGTTGCTCCACCTGGTAGGAGACTCGCCAGGGCGCGCTCCAATCGTCGTCGTCCCAGTGCAGGATGATTTCGCCGCGAGCGTACCCGCAGGCGATGTTGCGCTTGGCGCCGACACTATTCTTGCCGGAAAGACGAAAATAGCGGATGGCCGGGTTATCCGGCATGAGGTCGTCCACCGGATCGGCGCCGTCATCCACCACGATCAGTTCGCAATCGGGATAGTCCTGCGCCAGGAAGCGGCGGATGGCGTGGGGCACGAAGCTCCGCCTGCCGGCCGTCGGCATGATACAGCTTGCCAGCGGGCGGGTTCCCTTGCGGCGTCGGGCAGGGTATTTGGATTCACCCGGCTGCCAGCGGCGCAGCAGTGAGAACTGCATGTAAAAGGCCCGGTCGCTCTCGGGCAGCGGCAGTTCGGACGCGCGGGACCAGCCGGCGAACGCGGCCGGACGAGTCTCGCGGCAGATGGTCAGGTACAGCCCCTCATTGGGCAACAAGGCAAGCCTTGCGTCCGTCGCCAAGGCTTGCTCCAAGAGGGATTGCTCTTTCTCGGATGCCGGTGTCAGCCGCTCCAGCAGTTCACGGCGGAAAAGCAGCGTCCCCGGGCTTATCCCGCGCGGGAACTGGACCCTGCGCGCATCTTCAGGACAGGCCCAGAAAAGCCAGCGCGGCAGCTCGAGAAGGAGGCCGGGGGTCAAGCCGGCGATGTCGGTGTCGCCGGTGAGCAGCGGCGCGGCCTGATATGTGAGGCGGCCCTTGGCGAACCAACTATCGTCATCCCAGAGAGCGATGAGGGAGCCGCGGGCCTGCTCGCATCCGTACCGGAGGCTGCGGGCTGCGTCCATGCCGGCGGGAAGGCGCAGATAGCGGATGCGCGTATCGTCCGCAAAACTGCCGGCCACGGCCGCGCCATCGTCGATTATGATCAGCTCCCGAGCGGGATAATCCTGTGCTTGAAAGAGCCGGACCGATTGGGCCAGAAACTCCGGGCGGTCGGCGGTAGTTAACACGCAACTGATAAGGGGCAGTTCGACGATCGGTGCGGGAATTGGTAGAGGCTGCGGCTTACGCCGCGCAGCCTGACGCTTTGCCTTCATACGTCCCCGGCGTGAAACGTCCGTCCGGCTATCATATCCTCTCCCACGCGTCCCGATCGAGAGCGGGCAGAGTGAATACGCTGTTTTCGGGGTCTATATTTTCAAAACGCACGATGCCGGTCTTCCCCAGTGTGCCATCCTGCCGCGTTCCGTCCGGGAGCACGACCAGGTATTTGCACCCCACCGCCGGATTTCCTTCCATGTCGATGACCTTGAATTCCACCCACGTCTTGGTGAGCTTCTTGGGTTTGATCGCCGGGGGTTCGTCCTGGGTCTTGGCCGGCGGTGGCGCGGCACTCCCACCTGCGGATTTTCGAAGGCTCTGTTCGCGGCAGATGTGGATTTGCCCGGAGGCCAGGGCACGGCGAACTTCCTCAATTACCTGATGATCGTCAAGCCGGCACGTCGAGCCCGGCTGGTAGCCATACGCGAGCCCGCGGAGAAAGTAGGCCACGCTGGAGCCGCGCCAGCCGTATTGAAGCGAGTTCAACAACCAGACGACGATGTGTTCGGGGGCGCGCTCACGGTCCCTGCAGGCAGCGTCTTCACACAGGTCCCAATTGTCGTATCCAACGGCAATTCTTGGCAAGACAGGCCTCCCTCGGGGCCGCCCGGGTCAACCCGGCGTAACCGGGTCGCGGTCCTTGATCATAGCTCTGGACGCGGAATGAAAGCAACGAACAATCACTGCGAGCCGGCCGGCAGAGTGTAGTAGCTGTACGTCGAGTTCCACCGGAATTCCGCCCCGGGCTCGATCGCAATCGCGACAAAGGGTTCCATGGCAACTACGCTGCGGATCGACCACAGGTTTTCGCGAGCAAGCGGCCGGTCCGAAGCGATTTTCATGCCCACGCCCACCTTGCTGTTCTCGATCCGGATCTGGTTATCCTCAGGATGGTCACTGAACCCTTGCAGGGGTGCGGTCACTACGTCCCGGCCCTCCAGCGTCTTCAGGTAGACGACCTGGTTCCCGCGAATCTCGGCCAGTTCCTTGTTGGGCGGGTGTCCGGTCTGGATCTGGAATGGGACCGTGATCACCAGGGGTGCGCCGGGCGGCTCGTTATCCAGCACCAGAAAATTATGGTTGTAAACCGTGGTCCGGATCGGTAGGGTTCCTGTGTTTTTCAAACTATGTTCCAGAATCATCTCCGGCTTGCCCTTCACCAGGCGAAGCACCTTTCGGTAGAGATAGCCATAGCCGGAAGCCGGGTCGGCAAGTTCCTGGGTGAAAGCGATGGAATCGCGATGGCTCACGATCGTCCGCTTCCCCGGATCGGCAATCTCGTACAACCGGTAATTGTCGTACTTGTCTTCGTCGCCTTTCCTCAACAGGCCCACGCCGATTTTGACGAATCCGCCGCCCGGTTTCGCCGCTTCCCATCCCACTTGTCCGAACTCGTCAACCGGACCGGTGATGGAGCTACAAGGGCCGCCAACGATGTCCGGGCCTTCGTACACAAAGTCGCGAACCTTCGGGTCCATCCTCTGGACCCACGGCCCATAGAAGTTGTGTCCCTTGTATTGCAGGCTGTAAACCACCCCCGACCAGTCGAACCTCGTCCCGCGGTAGTATCCGGTCTGCACATTCGGCAAATAGATCTTCGCCCGAATCTGCCCATTGGTGATTTCCGCGCTCGGGAAATCCGCCGCCAGAAGTCCTGCGCAAGCGGCCACTGAAGTTACAACCAAATTCTTTTTCATACGAGACCGATCCCTTCCTGCATCGCAATGCGCCGGATGTAGGCACGCCCCTCGTCGTACTCCTCCGGGGTCTTCAGATGCTCCAGCATGAGCGGAGCGTCAACCGGCAATTTCGAGAGCTCCCTCAGATACGCCGCGTAATCGATTTCACCGTGACCGGGAATCACTTCCGCGAAGTGCACGTTGTATTCGGGCACCCATGCCAGATCTTTGGCGTGGCAGGATACGACCCACTGTCCCAGCTTCCGGAAGCACTCTTCGATCACGGCCTTATTGTTGTAGAAGCGCGAGGGGCTGTTGATCGCATTGCAGACGTCGAGGTGCACGCCGAAAGCGCGCCGGTCCACAGCCTGAATCAGTTCGAGATAAGAATCCGGCCCGTCGGGCAGCGACCAGGGCATCATCTCGATTGTAAAGCGGGTGTGCGCCGGCTTGACCGCGTCGATCACCTGGCGGCAATTCTGAACCGTGGCATCGAAGAACTCCCGCGAAAGGTTTTTGGGATTCATGCCATACCAGTATTTCGGATTATACGAACCCGCGATATCGACGCAGCATCGAGCGCCTACCGCGTCGGCGAGCGCCATGCGTTCAATCACGTAATCCAGGTTGCTCTTTCGCGTCGCAGCGTCCGGGTCGAGCATGTTCTTCCACGCGCCCACCTCGGCGATGATCACGTTTCCGGCTGCGAAGCTGTTGCGGATATCCCGAATGCGGCCCGCGTCCTTCACTGATGCCGGCGGGCAGTATGCCGCGCTGTAGCCCAGGCGCCGGTGCTCGCGAGCCAGTTGCTCCGGATCGTCGGACTTCAGAAACACGGGGCCCCCGAGCCGTACCGGCCGGCCGGATGCATACACCGGACCAAGAGGACAGGCAGCCAGGATACCCAGCATGTGTCGGCGAGAGATGGACATGCCCAGATTCTATCCGGATTTGGCAACGTGTTTTTTGGGGGGAGTAAACTGAAATCAATGACCGCATTCGCTCCCGAATACGTCAAGTACGTCCTGAACGAAAATTTCGAAGACGCCAAATCGCTTTTTCTCAGACCGTTGATGGCGATTCACTACGCGCACCTGACGATGCTGGCGGCGCAGGGCATCGTTTCGCCGGAGGATGCCCATGCGATTCGCGAAGCGCTTGACGCGGTGTCGCAGGAAGCGGTCCGGCAGGCTCCTTTCGACGGAAAGTGCGAGGATCTTTTCTATTTCGTGGACCGCCTGATCGTGGATGGCTGCGGCGCCGACGTCGCTGGACGGCTGCACACCGCGCGCAGCCGCAACGACATCGATATGACGATGTACCGGATGCGGCAGCGCGAATCCATTCTGGAGTTATTGCAGGCGAGCCTGGAACTGCGCGGGGTTCTGCTGGACCTCGCCGTCCGCCATCGCGACACCATTTTCGCGGTCCACACCCACACGCAACGCGCGCAGCCCACCACGGTAGCGCACTACCTGCTGGCCGTGGTGGAGCAACTCGAGCGGGATGCCCCGCGTCTGACGGGCGCGTACGAGCGGACCAACCGGAATCCACTCGGGGCGTGCGCCATCACCGGCACAGGCTTCCCCATCGATCGCCAGCTCACCTCGGATCTGCTGGGCTTCTGCGGTCCCACCTGCAATACCTATGGGAGCATCGCGACGGTGGATTACCTTCTGGAGAGCGTGTCGGCCGCGGCGGTATTGCTGGCGGGGCTCGGCCGGTTCGTGCAGGATCAGCTTTTGTGGAGCAGCGCGGAATTCAATTATCTGCGGCTGGGCGACGGGTTCGTGCAATCCAGCAGCATCATGCCGCAGAAGCGGAATCCGGTGGCGCTGGAACATGCCCGCGCCATCGGCAGCAAGGCGCTGGGCCAGGCAATGGCGATCGTCACCACGGTCCACAACACACCGTTCGGCGATATCGTGGACACTGAGGACGACCTGCAACCGCTGGTGTTCGCGATGTTTCGCGACGCGGTGCGCACCGTGCGGCTGGTTGCCGCGGCGATGCGCACGGCCGAGTTCGACGCGCGCCGTCTGGAAGCTCGTGCCGGCGACGGGTGGACCACGTTGACGGAACTGGCCGACACCCTTGTGCGGGATCACGGCCTGCCTTTTCAATCCGCGCACGCGATCGCGGGCAAATTGATGGCGGCGCAGGCCGCGGATGCCGGCCGGCCGCAGGCGGAACTGCTGGCGGAAGTCTCGCGCGGCCTCACGGGGGCCGCGATCCGGTACTCCGAAGACGATCTGGCAGAGATCCTCAGCCCGCGTCATTTCGTCAACGTACGCCGGACGTGGGGCGGGCCCGCGCCTGAAGAAACAGCGCGCGCCACACAGGCTTCCCGGATTCGCCTGGAGGCGGACGGTGCATGGCTCGGCCAAGCCTCCGAAGCGCTGCAGGTTGCCGAAGCGAGGCTCGCCGGGAGTAGCGCGGCACTCTAGTTTCAGACCGGTACCGATATGACCAAACAATTTCGGATTGCGGCAATCACTGTTTTTTCGCTGCTTGTAGCCGGCACGTATGCCGGATTGAGCCGTGCCCAGCAGCCTGTTTCCAAACCTGCCACCAATGCTTTCCCCGTGGCGCCCAATCGCGGCGCCCCGGGCCTTTCCCGCTGGCTGCACGCCCTGCAAACCCGCGCCAGCCTGCTGATGTTCACGGCGCATCCCGACGATGAAGACGGCGGCATGCTGGCGTACGAAGTGCGCGGACAGGGCGCGCGGGCGGCGCTGATGACGCTGACTCGCGGCGAAGGCGGCCAGAACGTCATGTCGCAGGATCTATACGACGCGCTCGGCCTGGCTCGCACGCAGGAACTGCTGCTGGCCGATCGCTACATAGGCGTGGACCAGTATTTTTCGCGCGCGGTGGATTACGGATTTTCCAAAACGCGCGAAGAGGCGCTCGAAAAATGGGGCCACGACCGCGTGCTCTCCGATGCCGTGCGCGTGGTGCGCATGACCCGCCCGCTGGTGGTGCTGTCGGTGTTCGTGGGCGCGGCCACGGATGGCCACGGCCATCACCAGGTTGCCGGAGAACTGGCGCAGGAAGTTTTCAACGCGGCCGGCGATCCCACGAAATTTCCCGAGCAGATCCGCGAAGGATTGCGGCCATGGTCGCCGCTCAAGGTTTACGCGCACGTGCCCTTCTTCCAGGTCAGCTCGCAAGGCATGTACGATTACGCCATCGATAAATTCGTGCCGGTGCGGTTTTTCGATTACGTCACCCAGCGCGTGTCCAACGAGGGTCCCCAGACCACGCTGGAAATTCCGGAAGGCGTGGTTGCGCCGGCGTCCGGCCTGACCTTTTTGCAGATTGCGCGCGAGGGCCTGGGATTGCAGAAGACGCAGAACGGCGGCGGCGCCATCCCGCAGGCGGCGCCATTCAACAGCGCGTATCATCGCTACGGGTCGCGGGTGTCGGCCGCACAGAAGGAAGCCTCGTTCTTCGATGGCATCGACGTTTCCCTCGGCGGAATCGCGGCGCTGGCAACGGGCGACACCAAATTCCTGAAAGACGGACTCGCCGCCATCGCGAAGTCCGCCGGCGAGGCCCTGCGGCAATATCAGGTTGGCCGCCCGGCAGCCATCGCGCCCCTGCTGGCGGACGGCCTGAAACAGACCCGTGCGACGGTCGCGCAAGTGCAGTCCAGTTCCCTGGCCGAGCCCGGAAAAGACGATGTGCTCTTCGAATTGGGCGTCAAGGAACAGCAGTTCGAGAAGGCCCTCGCCGCCGCGCTAGAAATTTCATTTCAGACCACGGTAGCCGCCGGGACGCCGGGCGGAGGTCGCGGCGCGCCGGCGCTTTCAGCAACTGACGCGGCAATGGCCGCCGCCGCGCGCGGCCGCGGAGGCGCACCCACCTTCACCATCGCGATTCCCGGACAATCCTTTGCCGTCGAAGCCCGCGTCTTCAATCCGAGTCCGGAGACGGTTGGCGTGGCCGGAATCGGCGTCGAGCCGTCCGATGGAAAAAAGTGGGACATCCATCCAGCCGGAACCGCCATCGACGAAGTTGCCGCCAACAAGGAAGCGCAATGGCGATTCTCCGTGACCGCGCCGCCGGACGCCTCCCTCACCCGGCCGTATTTCACGCGGCCCAACGACGAGCAGCCCTATTACAATCTGACCGACCAGCGCTATCGGAATCTGCCGATGGCCCCGTATCCGCTGGCGGTGCGCGCGCGCCTGCTCTATCGCGGCGTGCCTTTCGAAGTTGCGCAAGTAGTGCAAACCAGCGAGCGGGTGCCCGGTTTCGGCACGCTGGAGAACCCGCTGCTTATGGGGCCGGCGATTTCGGTTTGGGTTTCGCCCGCGGCCGGCGCGGTGCCGGTCGGGTCGAAGACATTCGCCTTCACAGCCACCGTTCACAGCAATGTGAAAGGTCCCGCCGGCGGAACTCTTCGATTGAAGCTGCCCGGCGGATGGCGTGCAACGCCAGGGGAAGCGGCCTTTTCCCTGGCGCGCGACGGCGAGGATCAAACCATCACATTTGCAGTGGCGCCGGACATCGTGAGGCCCGCCGACTACACCATCACGGCTTTGGCCGAATACAAAGGGCGCGAATATTCCGAGGGCTACCATCTCACCGGATATCCGGGACTGCGCCCGTACCCGTACTATCGCCCGGCCACCTACAAGGCCGTCGGTGTCGACGTGAAGACCGCACCCGGATTGAAGATCGGATTCCTGCCGGGCACCGGCGACGACGTTCCAACGGCGCTCGAAAACCTCGGGCAAGACGTGCGAATCCTCGATACCAGCGACCTGACGCACGCGGATTTGAGCGTGTACGATGCCATCGTCCTGGGCGTCCGCGCCTACGCCGTGCGCACGGATTTGAAGGCCGCCAACGGGCGGCTGTTGGACTACGTGAAAAACGGCGGCACCCTGATTGTGCAGTACAACCTGCAGGATTTCGATCACAACTACGGACCGTATCCGTTCGTGCTGGGATTGAATCCGCAAAAGGTAGTGGACGAGACCTCGCCGGTTACGCTGCTGGAGCCGTCGAGCCCGGCGTTCGCCTGGCCGAACCAGATCACCGCGGCCGATTTCAATAACTGGGTGGAGGAGCGCGGTCATGGATTTCTGCGAAGCTGGGATCCCCATTACACCCCGCTCGTCGAAACACATGATCCGGACCAGGACCCGCAAAAGGGCGGTCTGCTGATGGCGCGTTACGGCAAGGGTTTCTACGTTTACGACGCGCTGGCGCTGTACCGGCAGTTGCCCTCGGGTGTTCCCGGGGCGTACCGCTTGCTGGCAAACCTGGTGAGCCTGGGCAAAAATCCCCAGTGGAAGTAACGGCTCGATTACCAGGTCACCTTGATTCCCAACTGCACCAGGCGCCCTTCCAGCACCGTTGAGGTGGGCGCGAGCGAGGGCGGCGCGGTGATAATTCCCGACGAATTCACCGTCGCCTTGGTGTTGAGCGTGGTGACATTCTTGGTGTTAAACAGGTTGTTGGCTTCCACCAGAAGCTGGGGCAGAATGCGATCGTGAATGTGGGCCAGGATGCGCGTATAGCGCATATCCACCTGGTAGATGCCGCCGGTGCGGAGCGTATCGCGGCCCACGAACGCCGGGCGCTGCGCCGCCGCTCCCACCGGATCCAGATTCAGATTCAGGTTGGCGGTCTCGTTCTGCGTGTCGCCGACCGCGAGATTGGCCAGCAAGGTCAACTGATTATCGTTGGCCAACCGCCTGGCGAAGTCGTTGGAGGGGTGGAACGTGGGCGCGAATACGGCGCTCATGTTGAAGGCCTGCGGCCGGTTGACGATGGAGTTGCCGCGGTCGCAGGCGCGGCTGTACGGATTTTCAATCACCAGGCTCTGCTCGAAGCTGTTGGCATCCGGCGCATCGCTGATGGAGTGCGACCAGGTATAGTTGGCGCTCACCTCGTAGCCCTTCGCCGAGCGGTGTGTGTAGCTCAACACCATGGCGTTGTAATTGGAAATCGCGCCCACATCCTGCAAGGTAATGCCGTTGAATTGCGGATACAGGCGCGTGCCGGCGTTGATCGCCGTGGAGAAGATCGGGCCGGCCGTCCGCCAGCGAGCCCGTCGGATTGATCAGATTCATGTTGCGCTCGTACCCCAGGTCGCGGGCGCCGGTGTTGACATAGCCGAGGATCACTTTGTCGTTCTGCGTGAGCTGCCGCTCGATCTGAATGCTGGTGTTGATGGTGTAGGCATTCTTGAAACCGGGCGTCACGGTGAAAATGCTGGGGAGGCGGGAAGAGTCGCCCCCGGCAGAAAACTGAACACGTTCGGAAACGCCGGCGCATTCGGCGTGCCGGGACGTGAACGTATCGGTGAAGGCGCGGGTGGAGCCGTCATTGATGAACGAGTTGTACCAGAGGTTGGTGGGAGGCGCTTCGTAGAACAGGCCGGAACTGGCGCGCAGCACGGTCCTGGGCGTGAACTGCCAGGCGAGGCCCAGGCGGGGCGCCCAGTCGCGATTCGGCGTCGTGAAATGCTGCGTCTAGGCGAACGGCGCGTTGGCCTCGCCCGCCGGCGCCTGGAACCGGTCCCAGCGCACGCCGTAGATCATGAGCAGGTTGGGCCGCACCTGCCAGCTATCCTGCACGTAGAAATCGTAGAAGTACGACTTGTACGACGCCCCAGGCGCCCCCAGCACGGTCTGAAAAGTGGAATACGCGTACGGACTTGTTCCGCTCTTGGCGGCCAGGTAGCTGGCGATGCTCGGAGAACGTGTACTGGCTGAAGATGTCGCCGATCTGGTTGTCGTTGTTCATCTGCAAGCCGAAGCCCGCCTTGATGGTGTGCGCGCCCTGGATCTTCGTGAAGTTGTCGCTGAAGCTGGGAATTTTCTCGCCGAACCGGTCGCCGGCCGCGGTGGTGCCGCTGAAGTTCGCGATCCCGGTGATGGTGATCTCGGGACCGGTGCCCGGTGATCGGGTCGGCAACATGGTGCTCGTTGCGATACGGCTCGGAAGCGCGCAGTTCGTTCAGCGCGGTGGGGGAGAAACTGGACAGCACCTGGAAGCCGCCGATGTGCGCGCGGTCGTGAAAGTCCACGCCCGCGCTCAGCGCGTTCAAGCCGCCGTTGGCGGTGTTGAACGGATATTCGTTGCGGAAATAGTCGTAGCGGAAGAAGACCTGGTTCTTGTCGTTGATCTGCCAGTCCACGCGCAGGTCCAGAAACTGGACGTGCTGCACGGTGGGCGCGGTGGCCAGTTGGGACGCCGGAATTCCGATCTGCGCCGCGGCTGCGCGGATCGATCGTGACCGGCGTCGGCGTTCCGCGCAGCAGGTGCTCATAGGCGCCGAAGATGAATAGCTTGTCCTTCTTGATCGGACCGCCGGCATTCACCGCGTAGTCGTGCAGGTCGATATTCGTATTCGGCTTGTTGGAGGCCAGCAGAATGGGGCGCGCCGACCAATCCGGCGGGCGGCCGATGAAATAGAACTCGCCGTGAAACTGGTTGGTGCCCGAGTTGGTGATCACGTTGTAAATGTCGCCGGCGGTGCCGCCGAACTCCGGCGCGAAGCTGTTGGAGACGGTCTGCACTTCGCGCACATAGATGTCGGATATGGCGAACAGGCGCAGGCCGTAGCGGTCGGTCTCGGTATCCACCATGCCGTCCATCTGGTAGTTGATGCGGTCCAGCAACCCGTTGGTGTTGAGCGTCCGCGGGATGCCCAATTCGGGATTCGGATGGCCGCTCACGCCCGGCTGGAAGATGACGAAGTTGTACGGATTGCGCGAAGTCAGGGGCAGGTTATCGATTTCGGTCTCGTCGATGGTGCGGCCGGTCGAGACTCGCGAGGGTTCCAGCACCGGCGCGCCTCCGGTCACCTCCACCGTAGTGGAAACATCGCCGACCTTGAGTTGTGCATCGATTACGGCTTCCGTGCCCGCGTCCAGCACGACGCCGGCACGGCGCTGCGTTTCGAACCCGGGCTTCTGCACCGTGAGTGAGTACGAACCGAGCGGCAAATTCGGAATCACGAAATATCCGTCAGCGCCGGTCTCGATCGATCGGGTAAATCCTGTAGCCGAGTTCAACACGTCTACTTTGGCTTGCGGCACGGACGAGCCGCCGGGGTCGGTCACATGGCCGCGAATGCTGCCATTGATCGCTTGCGTTTGGGCAAGCCCTGCGCTCGCCAGACAAAAACTGAAGATCACGCCATGAAGCAGTCTCATCGGACACAACTCCTTAATGGATAGAATTTCAGATGGCCCCCTGGTTTTGTTCAGTATACATCCACTTGCGCGGGCCGGAACTGCCGATAAGAGGAGTGACAGCAATGTATATATCTGATATTCAGGTATGATCAGATGGATTGCTTTACGTCTGAGGAGGCTAACATGGCAAAGAATGGCGCACCAAGTCCCGTACCGCACGCGAAAAAAGCAACTGTGCTGGCGCTTCGCGAAGCACCGGGAAATGCCGGCAAACAAAAAGTTTGCCTGCTCAGCGGGAAAGGCGCTTACGAAAAAGAACTGCGCCGGCTGCAGGTGGAACTGGTGAAGTTGCAGGAATGGGTGCGGTCGCGCGGCTTGAAGGTGGTATGCCTGTTCGAGGGGCGCGATGCCGCCGGTAAGGGCGGCGTCATCAAGCGCATTTCGGAATGCCTGAATCCCCGCGTGTGCCGCGTGGTGGCGCTCCCCACGCCCACCGAGAAGGAGAAAACGCAGTGGTATTTCCAGCGGTACGTCGCGCACCTGCCCTCCGCCGGCGAGATCGTCTTGTTCGACAGAAGCTGGTACAACCGCGCCGGGGTCGAGCGCGTGATGGGGTTCTGCACGGAACCCGAATTGCTGGAGTTCATGCATTCCTGCCCGGAGTTCGAGCGGATGCTGGTACGTTCGGGAATCGTTCTCATCAAGTATTGGTTCTCGGTGAGCGATGAGGAACAGGAGCGGCGGTTTCAGGCGCGCATCAAGAACCCCACGAAGCGCTGGAAGCTCAGCCCGATGGACCTGGAATCGCGCCGCCGCTGGGTGGACTATTCGCGAGCCAAAGACGAGATGTTCTCGTACACCGATATCAAACAGGCTCCCTGGTACGTGGTGAACGCGGACAATAAGAAATGCGCGCGCCTGAATTGCATGCGGCACCTGCTTTCTATGATCCCTTACGAGGACCTGACACCGGAGCCGATCAAACTGCCGAAGCTGGAAAAGAGCAGCTACGTGCGCCCGCCGCTATCGGACCAGACTTTCGTGCCTGGAATATACCAGATCTGACCGCTTCTGTTTGCTGGCGCACGCTTCGCCGACGGCCGGAGCGTGAGAATGGTCGTATGATCGGGTTCTGGCGCCTGGGTGGCCTGAGTGGCAAGGAACTGGCCGGCCGCGTCTGGCGCGAGATCCAGGTTGACGACGTATTCGGCTACTCCGCGCAACTGTCGTTTTACTTTCTGCTGGCTTTGTTCCCCTGCTGCTTCTCCTCACCGACTTGTTCGGCTATTTCGCCCAGGGTCCGGAAATGCGCGCCAGCCTGCTGGACTATTTCCACCGTGTGCTCCCCGGTACGGCCTTTCACCTGGTTGTGGATACCTTGAATCAGATCACTCTCGGCGCCGGTGGGGGTAAGCTGTCCATCGGCATTCTGGCGACGCTGTGGGCGGCGTCGAACGGCATGTCGGCGGTTTGCGACGGATTGAACGCGGCCTACGAGATCAAGGACGGACGGCCCTGGTGGAAGGTAAAACTGCTGGCTATCGGGCTTACCGTGGCGTTCGCTGTCTTCACCGTGAGTGCGCTCATTCTGGTCCTCCTCGGCAATAAGATCGGCGCCCTTCTCGAATCGTGGTCGGGTTATCAGCACTCTTTTACATTGGCGTGGAACCTGGTCCGGTGGCCGTTTGCGGTGTTTGCCGTCCTCTTCGCGATCAACCTTCTATACCGCTTCGCCCCCGATCTGAAACAGCGGGAGTGGCAATGGGTGACTCCCGGAGCCCTCATTGCCGTGACCCTCTGGATCCTGATGTCTCTCGGATTTCAGTTCTACCTCCGCTTCTTTGACACTTACAAGGCGACTTACGGATCCCTGGGCGCGGTGATCATTCTGATGCTTTGGTTCTACATTACCGGAGCCGCGGTTCTGATCGGCGCGGAGGTCAATTCGGAAATCGAGAATGCGGCGGCGCAGGCGGGCGACCCGGGCGCGCGCCTGCCCGGCGAAAAGCGGCCAGGCGAGAAACGCTCCGCAAGGCAAAGGCCTTCCGTTTTACCGGGGAAGACCTGGGGGTGATCGTGGTGATCGTGGTAGCGCGCCGAAGCCGCCGGTGATACGCTCTCTAGCGATGCCACGCCGCTTCGCGCTCCTCTTTGCACCTCTTCACGAGCTTGTCGTGCGCGCTCCCCGGTCTTCAACGTGAAAGACTACGGCGCCACGGGGAATAAAATCGGATAACGCCCGGCCTGCCCTGCAGCAGGCCATTGACGCATGCGGCAAAGCCGGAGGAGGAACCGTTTACGTCGGCCCGGGCGAATACACCACCGGCCAACTCCACTTGCGCTTCGGGAGTGCGGCTCTACCTGGAAGCCGGGGCGACGCTGTTTGCTTCCCTGGACGGCAGGCAGTTCGACCCGGCGCCGAAATCCGCGCTCATCTCCGGCGAAGATCTGCATGATATCGCCCTCGAAGGGCGCGGCACGCTGGACGGGCAATCCACCTATGAATGGCGCCTCAACAGCATTACCGATTTCTATATCCTCCCCAACCAGCGCCCCATGGAAGCCACCGGCAAGCCGCTGATGCGCCCGTTCCCGCATGGCTTCCCGGACGAAAAGATTTATCCGCGCATGGTGCTGCTGTTGCGCTGCACCGACGTGCGCATCACCGGGTTGAAATTCCTGCGGTCGCGCAGTTGGACCATCAACCCGTATGCCTGCAAGCGCCTGCTCATCGATGGCGTGTACATCTACTCCAGCCAGAAGGAGGGCGTGTGGGCCGATGGCATCGACCCCGACGGCTGCCAGGATGTCCGCATCGCCAACTCCACCGTGGAAACCGGCGACGACGCGCTGGTCTTCTACTCGGCCAATATCTGGGGGCCCGCGCTGCCGGTTGAAAACGTGACGGTGACCAATTGCCGCCTGTCTTCGTCTTCCAGCGCGATCAAGTTTTGCGATGGGAATTCGAACGCGATCCGCCGCGTCAACATCGACAACGTGGTCATTACCAATTCCAACCGCGGCGATCGCGTTCATGGTGTTCGATGGCGGCATTGTGGAAGACGTGGTGCTCTCGAACCTGACAATCGAGACTCGCCGCTTCGATTGGTTCTGGTGGGGCGACGGCGATCCGCTGCATTTCAACATCAAGCGGCGCAGTGAAGTGGACGGAACCAGGCGCGCCAATGAACCGGCCGCCGGCAAGATTCGCAACGTGATCATCCAGAATGTGATTGCGCACGGCACCGGCGCTTCGGTGATCAACGGACATCCGGCGAGCTGGCTGGAGGGCGTCAGGCTGGACAATATCAAGCTCTTCGTCTCGTCCGACCCGCAGCGCGCCTTACGAACACACCGCCACGGCGCTAACGGTGCGCCAGGCGCGCGGACTGCGCATGAGCAACGTGGAGATCGGCTGGGAGAAGCCTTCCGCGGCAACCTGGCGGAACGGCTTGAGCCTGGAGCAGGTGCGAGATGCCATTCTGGATCGCGTGGAGGTGCATCCGCCGCCGGGCTCCAAAACGCCGCCCATCGTTTCCACCGACGCTCAATACGTTGTGCGTCCGCGGTGAGGGGACGCGGCGGAAATCGGGCTATCATCAAGCATGAAGCTGCCTCCTTTCCTCTTGGACCAATGGCTGGAACAGAAGTTTTCCGCGAATCCACCGATCGAGTTCGACCTGGGATCCAGCACCGGCCCGGTCTGGACATTGCGGGAACTGCTCTCGCTGGGCGGGGACGTCGAACAGATGATGGAAACCCGGCTGTTCTATACGCCGCCCGCCGGCACTTCGGAACTCCGCGAGGAACTGGCGCGCATGGAAGGCGCCGATCCCGATCACGTGCTGGTGATGACCGGCGCTGCCGAGGCGCTCCTGATCCTGCTGCATCTTGCCGCCGAACCGGGAGCCAACGTCGTGCTGCCCAACCCGGGATTTCCGACGAACGCGGCCGTGGCCCAATCCCTGGGGCTCGAGACCCGCTTCTATACGCTGCGGGCGAGTGACAACTTTCAGGTCGATCCGGACGAAATCCGCAACCTGGTAAGTGCCGCCACCCGGCTGGTTCTGGTCAATTCTCCGCACAATCCGACCGGCTCGGTGATGAGCGAAGGCGATCTCGAAAGCCTGCACGATTTCTGTGCGGAGCGAGGCGTGCCGTTCGTGTGCGACCAGGTGTACCATCCCATCTATCACGGCCCGCCCATGCGTTCCGCGGCGAGGCTTGCGCATGCCACGGTGCTCGGCGATTTTTCGAAAGCGCTCTGCCTGAGCGGTCTGCGAATCGGTTGGATGATTGAGCCCGATGCGCGCCGCCGCAAGGAGTATCTAAACGCCCGCAGCTACTTTACCGTTTCCAGCACGGTGCTGGGCGAGCGCCTGGCCGCCCTGGCCGTGCGGCACCGCGAGGCGATCTACAGCCGGACCCGGCGTACCACGGCCGCCAGCCTTCGCCTGCTCGACCGGCTGTTCACGGAGCATCGCGACGTGCTTCGCTGGGTGCGCCCCGAGGGCGGTATGACGGCCTTTCCGTGGCTCGCCAACGGCATGGACGGTCGCGATTTCTGCCGGCGCATGGCGCAACACGGGGTCCTGCTGGCTCCCGGAGACTGCTTCGGTATGACCTCTCATTTCCGTCTGGGCTTCGCGGCGAGCGGGGAAGGCTTTGCGCAGGGAATTGAACGGATGGCAGAGGTTTTGCAGCAGGCGGCACAGCCGGCGGCGCGGACTTAGTTAGCGCGCCGCCTCGAACGAAACGTCTCCAAAATAGCTTTCGGCGGAACCGCCGGTGTGCTGCGTATTGATTTGAAGACGGATGCCTTTCACGCTTGAGGGCGGCCGGTTGTAGGCCATCTCATAATCCCGCGCCAGGTTATGCGATTCCGGAGTCCACTGATTCAGGGCCGCGGCGCCGGATTGGCACACCAACGCGAAAATGTGGAGAAGCGGTATGGAACTGGCGGACTGAAATGTGCCCTTGGGAGCCGTCGTGTCCCAGATGTAACTGAGGACGCGATGGTCCGCGAAGACCACGAGTACCTGAGCCGCCTGATCGTCGGTGGAGAGCCGCCGGAAATCGCCGCCCGCCGGAAGCGCGCTCACTTTCCAGCTCCAGGTGAGCAGCGGGTACCGATTGACGTCCACATCCACCGCGCGCTCGATGGCGAACGACGACCGGGAGCTCTTGAATCGCAGGACACGGCTTTCACCCTCCGAAATCACGGTCAGATCCGAGGCGCCGCGGTTCACCTTGAGCTGCCACCCGGCGGGTACCCGTTCCGCCGCCGCGCCGGAGGGGCTCAGCATCACCAGCGCCATGGGGACCGGAGGCTCAACCGGAGCACTCCCGAGGCCCCCAGCCGCTAATGCGAGTCCCACCAGTATTTTGGCGATTTTCATTTGGTCTTCCCTCCGGCGCGCGAGCCCTGCTGCTTGGTAAAGGCATTCGTCGTTCCAATCTGGTTCCTGTCAGGAGGATTGAAACAAATGGACTTGTGCGCCGCGCCATCCCCGCTGCCTAATGGATTCTGCCGGCATTTGGGCAGGAGTTCGAAAAACCGGCAGGGCGCAGCCCGCGCGAGCATCCTCGCCACGGTCAGAAAGATCGGTGTTCATCCGCGGCCAATATAGTTTTTGGCTCAAGGCCGCGGATCGGAGCCCTGTTCAAAACACAATGTTCTTTTTCTGTTCGTCGAGCAAACCGGCATCCAGGCCCGGAACCTTTGCCAGGTCGTCGAGCGTCTTGAATGCGCCCTTATCGGTGCGGTATTGCACGATGGATGCCGACTGCGCGGCCGTGAACGAAAGACCGTCCTGAATCTCCTTCGCAGTTGCCGTATTGATGTTGACGGGCTTGCCGAAGTTTCGCGAAAGATAGCTGATCACGGCATTCACGTCATCGTCCGATCCTTCCGCGCCGCGAGACACCATATCGTCCACCACGTTGCTCCACTGTTTCTTGGAGTTTTGGACACTGGTCACCTGATCCAGCCCGTGGCAGTTGGAACACATTCTTTGGAAAACGTCCTTCCCTTTGCCCTCTGGAAGATCATCGCCTTGGGCGGCACCGGGAATGGCCGAGGAGAGGAAAAGAATGGAAATCGCAAACAGCATCCAACGCATTAATATCTAGTTTGCCACAGACGGGAGCGATGAAGGTTGTGATATGCTGGCGGCGGTAATTTGCGATCGGTTTTCGCTCCCAATATCGCCATGAAGCGGCCCTTAAGCATTCTCATTGCAGGTAGCACCCTCGTCATTCTCGCAGGCGCACTCGCGCAATCGAACAAGGTACACACCACCAACCAATCGAAGGAATGGCCCACTTACGGCCACGATTCCGGCGGCATGCGATTCTCGCCGCTCACGGAAATCACGCCGGCCAATGTCGATCGGCTGAAGGTGGCGTGGGTTTATCACATGAGGCCCGCGGGCGTCGAGCGCCGGCGCCGACAGGCCGCGGCTGCGGGCGGGCGCTGTGGGCGACACGCCGGAAGGGCCTCCGTCCGGGCGCGGCCGGGGGCGCGGCGGCTCGGGCTTCAGCCCAGTGAAAACACGCCCCTGGTCATCAACGGCGTCATGTACATGTCCACGCCCTATTCCCGCGTGGTGGCCGTGGATCCGACCACCGGAAAGGAAATCTGGGCCTTCCACCTTCCTGCCAGTTCCCCTTCGACGCGCGGCATGGAATACTGGGCCGGCGACGCGCAGACGCCCGCGCAGATCGTCTTCGGCTCGAGCGACGGCAAGTTGTATTCGTGGATGCCAAAACCGGGAAGCCCAACGATGCATTTGGCGACAACGGCATCGTCAACCTGAACACTCCCGAAATCATGCAGGGGCTGCCCGGCCGCAACGGGCTGAGTTCGCCGCCCATCGTCTACAAGAACCTGCGTCATCGCGGGCGGCACCACGCAGGAAAATCCGCCGCACGGGCCCGCCGGGCGACGTGCGCGCGTGGGACATGCACACCGGCAAGCTGGTCTGGACGTTCCATTCCATTCCGCGCGCCGGCGAGAAGTACAACGATACCTGGGCCGGCGACAGTTGGAAGAACCGTTCGGGCGTGAATGTCTGGGGTTTCCTCACCGTGGATGCTGAGCGCGGCATCGTCTACATGCCGTTCGGCGCGCCCTCGGTGGACCAGTACGGCGGCGACCGCGCCGGCGACGACCTTTTCGGCAACAGCCTGGTGGCGGCGGACGCCAATACCGGAAAGTATCTCTGGCATTTCCAGGTGGTCCACCACGATCTCTGGGACGCCGATTTGACGGGCGCGCCCGCGCTCATCGATGTGAAGCAGGGCGGCAAGACCATTCCCGCCGTCGTGGCGATCAACAAGGTCGGACTGCTGTTTCTGCTCGACCGCGTCACCGGCAAGCCGATCTATGGCGTCGAAGAGCGCCCCGTGCCGCCAAGCGAAGTGCCGCTGGAACATTCCTCGAAAACCCAGCCCTTCCCGCTGAAGCCGCCGCCGCTGGCGCGAATGACGATGAGCGCGGCGGACGTCGCTACCGTCACGCCCGAACTGGAAGCGGCCTGCAAGAAACTCGCTCGAGGGCGTGCAACTGGGCGGGCCTTACCTTCCGCCCGCCTACAACCGCCTGCGCGTGCAGTTCCCCGGCAATCATGGCGGCGTGAATTGGGGCGGAACGTCGTTCAATCCGCAACTGGGCTATCTGTTCGTCAATACCAACGAATTGGGGCAACTCTCCGGCCAGAAGGATCACGATCCGAAGAACGGCCGGGCGTTGGCCAAAGGCACCGGGCAACCGCGTCGATCCCGACGGCCCTTACGAGGGCGTGCCGGGCGGCGGACGTCTCAGCATTCCCGGCACCGATTCGACGCAGCAATTGCCGTGCCAGCAGCCGCCTTGGGGAGAGTTGACCGCCGTCAACGTGAACACCGGCGAGTTTGCCTGGCGCGTGCCGCTGGGGGTCACCGACAGCCTGCCGGCCGGGAAGCAGAAGACCGGACGTCCGGGCAACGGCGGCACGATTGCGACTGCCGGAGGCCTGGTATTCGTCGGCGCGACCGACGACGCGCCGTTTCCGCGCATTCGACGCGAAGACCGGCAAGGAGCTGTGGACTTTCAAGCTCGGCGGCGCAGCGGAAGCCACGCCCATGACCTATCAGGGCCGCGACGGCAAACAGTATGTCGTGATCACGTCCACCGGCGGCGGCTTCTTTAACAATCCGGTGACCGACGACAGCATCATGGCCTTCGCGCTGGAACGCTCTGACAAAAATACCAAGGCCAGGCGGTGACTTGTGACGACCAGACAAAATTGCAACAGGACGTTTTCCAACGTGAGGACCCTACTTTTGCTGCTGGCAGTGGCGATGCCGCCGTCTGCCTGGGCGCAGCGCGGTCGCGGCGCCCCATTACCCCCCGGCCAGAATCGCAACGGCATGCACATATTTCTCTGGGCCGGTCTCAAATCCCATGGCCCGGGCCAGCATGACTACCCGCAGTTTCTGGCCGACTGGAGCAAGCTGCTGACCGAGCACGGAGCCGTGGTCGATGGCGCGCTGCATGCCCCGGACAGCGCCGACCTGGAACATGCCGACGTAGTCGTGATCTACAAAGGCGACGCCGCCTACCTCAGCGATACCGAAAAGGAGTTGCTGGAAGCGTATGTCAAACGCGGCGGCGGCCTGGTGAGTTTTCATGACTCTTTGTGCGGTCCCGATCCGGCTTATTTTGCGACTCTGGTGGGCGGCGCAAAGAAGCACGGAGAGGTGAACTACACCCTGGATGCGCCCGTCCCTTATACCGTGGTGGACAAATCCAACCCCATCATGAAGGACATGTCCGACATCACCATCTTCGATGAAGCCTTCTTTCTGATGACGTGGGCGAAGGATCCCGCCATCCACGTGCTGGCGACCGCGCAGATCGCGCCCACGCGCAGCGCCGGCGATCACAAGGGCGAAGTGGTGCCGCAGATCTGGACGTACGAACACACCCTTCCCGGAGGTCAGCCCGCCCGGGCGTTCGTCTGGATGCAGGGCCACACCTATGCCGATTTCGCCAATTACCAGATTCAGCGCACCCTGCTGCGCGGCATCGCGTGGGCCGCGAAGAAGCCCGTGGATGAGCTCGTGGATTACGTGGCTCCGCCTCGCCCCGCCGGCAGGGGAGCGGCTACGGCGGGCAGGGGGCAATAAACCGCGCCCGCCGAGGACGGTCATGCCCGCGTTTCTGCTACCTTGCAAATAGATGAGCAAAATTCAGCGGGTACTGATCAGTGTCACCGATAAAACAGGCATTCTCGATTTCGCGCGCAGCTTGAGCGCTCTGGGCGCGGAAATTGTCTCCACGGGAGGCACGGCGCGCATGATACGCGAGGCCGGAATTGCCGTGCGCGATGTTTCTGAAGTGACCGGCTTTCCCGAAATGCTGGATGGCCGCGTGAAGACGCTCCATCCTAAAATCGCCGCCGGTATGCTCGCCATTCGCGGCCGCGCCGACCACATGCAGGCTCTGGAACATCACGGAATCGCGCCCATCGATATGGTGGTGGTCAACCTCTACCGCTTTGAAGATGTGGCGGCGAAGGCCGGAGCCACGCTGGAAGAGTTGATCGAAAATATCGATATCGGCGGCCCCACGATGATCCGCGCCGCCGCCAAGAATCATCATGACGTGGCCGTGTTGGTTTCGCCGCTGGACTATCCGGCAATCCTGGCGGAATTGCAGGCGAACTCGGGCGAGCTCTCCCAGGAGACGAAATGGAACCTGGCACGCAAGGCATTTCGCACCACGGCCGAATACGATGCCGCCATCGCCGCGCGGCTGGCGCTCGTGGATACGCCCGCGGGTCCTTTGCCGCAGGAGTTGAACCTGCGCGTACCCAAGGCGATGGACCTGCGCTACGGCGAGAATCCGCACCAGTCGGCGGCACTGTATGCCAGGGGAGGCAAGGGCATCGCCGGCGCAGGGCAGCTTCATGGCAAGGAGCTTTCCTATAACAACCTGGTGGACCTGGACGCGGCCTGGCAACTCGCCTGCGAATTTCCGTCACCCGCCGTGGCCATCATCAAGCACACCAATCCCTGCGGATGCGCCGAGCAGGAGACCCTGGCCGAGGCGTATCGCCAGGCGCTGGCGTGCGACCCGGTTTCGGCCTATGGCGGCGTCATCGCCGTGAATCGCGCGGTGGATGAAGAGACAGCGCGCGAAATCGCCAGGACCTTCGTGGAAGCTGTCGCCGCGCCGGCGTATGCGCCGGAAGCCCTGGCCATTCTGAAGACGCGGAGAAATCTTCGCGTCATGCAAGTGGATGCGGCGGCGGATCTACTGGTGGTGAAGTCGATTTCCGGCGGATTCCTCGCGCAGACCGCGGACAACGCCGCGCTGGACCGCGCCAATGCGATGGTAAAAACCAAACGCGCACCCACCGCGGAGGAATGGCGCGCGCTGGAGTTCGCGTGGCGCGTGGCCAAGCACGTCAAAAGCAATGCCATCGTTTACGCGCGCGAAGGGCAGACCATCGGAGTGGGCGCGGGCCAGATGAGCCGCGTCGATTCGGTGAAGCTGGGCGCCATGAAAGCGATTCTGCCCCTCACCGGGACCGTGGTGGCGTCCGATGCCTTCTTCCCGTTTGCCGACGGCGTCGAGGAAGCCGTGAAGCACGGCGCCACCGCTTTCATTCAGCCCGGCGGGAGCATTCGCGATGAGGACGTAATCGCGGCCGCGGACCGCCTGGGCGTCGCCATGGTCTTCACCGGCATCCGCCATTTTCGGCATTAGTTACATCGCCAGTCCTGTGGCCGCGATGAGAATGCCGCCCACGCCGGCGATGACGCCCATCAGGGGGAACATCTTCTTCTTCGAAATGAAGTATAGGGAGCTGAGTACCAGGCCGATTTCGAGAAGCCCTTCGCCGATGTCGAAACGCAGGGCGCGGCTTTCGTCGGCCTCGGCCATTTCGTCAAACTGCTGAGCTTTTTTCTGAATGGCGTCGGAGCGCTGCTCGTACTCTTTCTGCTGCGCCGCGTAATCGGCCAGCATCTTATCCGCGGCCGCGTTTTTGACGCCAAAAACACTCAGCAGATTTTCGCCCAGTTCGATGTTGTGGGACTTCACCCGCGTCGCCTGGTAGTAGGACCACTGATCGTTGGCGGTGGATTTGTGCATAATGGCGGCGGTGTGGGTCCGGTGCGATGCGATGGTCACGACCGCCAGCACAACGGCCAAAACAGCGGCCAGTATACCTACGGTCCTTCCCGTCGGGTCGGATTCATGCTCGACTTCGTGGTGAATTTCCAGTTCGGCCATAAAGATCTCCGTATTATAAACGAGTGGACTCTGACGAGCAGCACATGCGCGAAGCACTGCGCCTTGTGCGCATGGCAGCCGCCGAACGGATGAATCGGCTACCGTCACGGAGAATGGCCGCGCGGCCAGCGCGGCCGCAAGACCAGCCCTGGCACAGGCCGGCCAGGGTATCGTGCGCTTCCTTGCGATTGCCGTCCCGCAGGGCGGCCACCGCCAACAGCAGACGCGCGAACGGCTTCAGGTAATGGCCCCTCGTTGCGGTGATCGCGGCCGCGGACCGCCTGGGCGTCGCCATGGTCTTCACCGGCATCGCCAGTCCCGTGGCCGCGATGAGAATGCCGCCCACACCGTCGGCCTCGGCCATTTCGTCAGACTGCTGAGCCTTTTTCTGAATGGCGTCGGAGCGCTGTTCGTACTCTTTCTTCGGCGACGCGTAGTCGGCCAGCATCCTTCGGACCGATATTCCAGCGCGCGAGGCGGAACGACTCACGAAGTAAGACTTCCGGGAAGCCGGCGTAAACCTTGCCGGTATTTGACGCTACTTCGCCCAATAGGCTGGATGGCCCACGTACGTCTCGTTCTCCAGATTCGCCAGGATGGCGCGGCGCGCGGCCAGGATGTCGAGTTCCCCCTGCTCCTGGTACAGCACCTTGCCTCCCGGTGCGATCACCATGGTGAACGGTACGCCCGCGTCCCAATGAGCGTCAAAGGCGGCCTGCAAGGCATAGGTATCGTCCGTGCCGAATTGCAGATTGCGGCTGGAAGCGTGCTGCTCCTGGAGGATCTTCATCACTCCGGCCTTTTCGTCGGGATAGTTGGTGGAGATCATGACCAGGTCGAAGTCTCTTCTCCGGAACATGCGGAAGGTGGTCTCCAGCGCGGGAAACTCGTTGACGCAGGGGCCGCACCAGGTGGCCCAGAAGTTAATCATCAGCACCTTGTTGGTGGGATTCAGGCGCAGTTTTTTCAGATCGTCCGCGGTCACCATCTCCACGGTGACCGGCTCCGCTTCGATCTTCTTCAACTCCTGCATGTGGCTGTCGATCTTACTTTTCCACTTGGTGGAGCAGCCGAACGCGGGCGTGTGCGGCACCGCGACGGGTTTGCCCGCCAGCAGCGCATCCAGCGCCGCGCGGGCGTCCTGAATCTTCACCAGGGACTCGCGCTGCGCGTTGTCGATACGCCCTTCGTAGCGCAATTTGCGCTCGCGGTCGAAGAGGAACACGTGCGGCGTCGCCTGCGCGCCGTAGGCCTGCGTCACGGCTTGCGTTTCGCCGTCGTACAGATAGGGGAAGTTGAAGTGCCGGTACTCCGCGCGAATCTTCATCTCTTCCAGGCTGTCGCTCACGTCGGTATAGCCCAGCTCCGAAAGTTGAATGGCATTGGGATCGTTGGGCTGTATGGCCACGAACGCCACGCCCTTATCGCGGTAATCCTCGACCAGTTTCTTAACGCGTCCTTCGTAGAGCTGCGAGGTCGGGCAGTGATTGCAGATGAACATGACCATCAGCAGCGGGCTGTCTTTGTAATCGCTCAGCTTGTGGATCTGTCCATCGATTCCCGGCAGTGCGAAATCGGGCGCCGGCGAACCGGTGGCAAGGATCGGATGGGCCGTGGAAGTGTGCGGCGTAAGACCGGGCTCCTGTCCGGTGGCAATGCCGCAAGCCAAAACCGCCAACAAGGGAAAACGAACAAAGTGCGCGATCACGGGCCCTCCCTGACCCACGAGTATACTCCCAACGGGCCTGTGCTTTTGTTAGACTCGCAGGCGGGAGGAAGTACTCCGATGTCACGGATTTTTTACTTTCTACTGGCCGTTGCGACCCTCTTCGCGGCAGACGATCCCTGGGCCAAGGTGCAGTCTCTCAAGAGCGGCACCGAGATTCGCGTCATCAAGAAAGGATCCACTCAGCCTCTGATCGGTAAATTCGACGAGGCCACAGCCGAGCGGCTCATGCTCGTGCTGAAGAATGAACAGATTGCCATTCCGAAAGACCAGGTGGACCGGCTCGAATACAGGCCTGCCGGCAGCCGTGTCTCGGTCACCGGCAAGACCGTGCACGAGGACCCCTCCGCGGCGCGGGAGCCGCGAGCCGGCATGGGTCACGAACCGGAAGGCGGCGCCACCAACACATCCACCAACGTCAACATCGGCTCCAAGCCCGATTTCGAACTCCTGTACCGCAGGCCCATCGGCGCTCCTAAGAAGTAAGCCCCGCCACCTCCAGGCGGAATATGTCCGGGCGGCCATAGTGGCCGGCCACGTCCAGGTCGAACTTGCCCTCGGCGATCTGGCCCATGTCCAGGTCCGCCGTCAGAATGCATTCGCCCTCGTAACAGGGGCCGGCCAGCACCGCGCCCAGCGGCCCCACGATCAGGCTGCCGCCGCGGATCGACTCCGTGTACTGGCAGGCCGAGAGCACGAAGCATCGCCCCTCCAGCGCGATGTGCCGCATGGTCACCGGCCAGGTGTCGCGATCGTCCACCGTGGGCGCGCAATATAGTTGAATGCCCTGCTGGTACATGGCGGCGCGCAGCAGCGGCATGTAATTCTCCCAGCAGATCACGGCGCCGGTGCGGCCGAATCCGGTCTCGATCACCGGCAGCGTGGTTCCGTCGCCGAAGCCCCAGATGATCCGCTCCATCGCCGTGGGCATCACTTTGCGATGCTTGCCCGCCAGCGATCCATCGGGCGCGAAGAAGAGCACCGTGCAGTAGAGCGTGCCGCCGCTGCGTTCAATCGCGCCCACCACCAGCCACACGCCGTGCTCCTGCGCGGCCCATCCCAGTCGCTCTGTAGCCGGCCCCGGCACGTCCACCGCGCCTTCGAAATAGCGGCGGAACAGCTTGCGGCCCTCCGGGGTGCGCGAGCCTACGCGCGCGCCGAAATCTTCGCCCTTGGGATAGCCGCCCAGGAAGGCTTCGGGAAATAGCACCAGGCGCGCGCCGCGCGCGGCCGCCTGGGCGACGAGTCCTTCGGCCTTGGCCACGCTTGCGTTGCTATCGAACATCACCGAACCGGCTTGCACCACCGCCACCGTCACTGACATTGCATGTTGGCTCCAGCCGCATTATAAACTGGAAGAAAGAGAGCCATGCCTGAGTTTGACCTATTGCCGGGAGGGGGCATTCCGCGTCGCGCCTTACTGCTGATGCCCGCGGCATTCGCCGGCCTGCTGGCAGCCATGTACCGGAGGGAAAGAAAAATGCCAGATGCCAAAGCCGAAGGAACCGGAGCGGAAGTGGATATCGTACTGATGTCCGACAAGGGCGACCAGGAACAGAAGGTCCACGTTCACAAGACGGTGAAGAGCGATGCCGAATGGAAGGCCGAGTTGGCGCCGGAGGAGTACGCGGTAGCGCGCAAGCAGGGCACCGAACGCGCCTTCACCGGCCGCTATTGGGACAATCACGAAGCGGGCATGTACCGCTGTGCCTGCTGCGGCACGGCGCTGTTCCGCTCCGCCGACAAGTTCGAATCGGGCACGGGATGGCCCAGTTTCTGGGAGCCCGCTTCACCCGGGAATATCGAGGAGCGGAAAGACAATTCTCTGTTCATGGAGCGCGTCGAGGTGATCTGCAAGAAGTGCGATGCGCACCTGGGGCATGTCTTTCCCGATGGGCCCAAGCCCACCGGCCTGCGCTACTGCATCAACTCCGCCGCCCTGCGTTTCAACAAGGCCACATAAAATATCAGTGGAACCAGGATTTCGCCGCCAGGGATGCCGAAAAGCTGGCGGCGCATTACGCCGATAACGCCGTGCTGATGAACCCGCGAATGCCACCAGTACCGGCAAAGAGGCTATCCGCAAGACGCTCACGGCCCAGATGGCCGATCCACTGCTGTCGCTGAAATTCCAGGCGTCGCGCGTAGCAGCGGCCAAAATGGGCGACATGGCCTTCACGCAAGCAGGTCATGAACGATCACTGCAGCTATGTAACCACTTACAGCAAGCAGGCGGATGGATCCTGGAAAGCGGTGGCGGATATCGCTACTTCGGAAGTTCCGCCGCCGGCTCCGGCACAGAAGTGATTCTCTTATCGGCAACGCCTTCAAAGTAAGGGAAGCGGGTGCGGAACCCGATGCGCTCATACGCGTGGATGGCGGGCGCGTTCCTGCTCTCGACGTTTAGTCCGATGGTTTGGATTCCCCTCTTCACCGCCGCAACCACCGCGGAGGTGGCCGTTTGCGCCAATCCCTGCCCGCGAAAATCCGGGTGCGTGAAGATGTTCCCGATGGCCGCGACGCCTTCCTGAAGCGACGCCGCCTGCACGCCCGCGACGGCAACCAGGCGTCCCTCCCTCCGGATGCCGCGAAACAAACCCGTCAGCAATTGGAATGGGGCGAAGGCCACGCCGCCTCCCTCGCCGGAAGCATACAGACGCTCGATCTCGCCGCGGTGCTCCGGCCCCAGCGGTTCGGCGTCGCCCGGTCGCGGCCGGAAATCCTCGAGGATCATGCGCCGCATCTCGTGGCGTTCGCGGTAGTCATAAATCCCCGCGGCGGCATCGACGTGGTGCGCGCGGAGGTTCAGGTAGCCGCTCGGTTCGGGCAGGGCATGCAGCAGCGCGCGGGTGGAAGCAGCGTCGCCCATCACGAAGATCGGGCGGATCGCAATACCCCGGAACACCAGTGCCAGCCCGCCTTCCACGGCCCACCATTCGCAGTGCGCAAACAGCTCATCGTCCAGATCGGCCAGGGCGTAGAGCGACCATTCGCGGTCGGCATTCAGCCGCCGCCGGATCTCCGTTTTGTCGCTGATGCGCAGGGGCACGCCTCATCGTAGCGTAGGCCGCATATTACAATTGCTGCGTGCCGATTTCTCGCCGCCGCTTGCTTGCGTCCGCCATGGCGTGGCCCCTTGCCGCGGAAGCGGCCCCGGCGCCGCTGAAGGTTGTAGTCGCGGGCGGTCACCCGGGCGATCCCGAATGCGGCTGCGCCGGAACCATCGTCCGTCTGACCGAGCTCGGCCACCAGGTGGCAATTCTGTACCTGAATCGCGGCGAAGGCTACTGCGGGGGCGCCGCCCTGGACCGCTGTGCCGAAATCCGTACCGCCGAAGCAGAAAACGCCTGCCGGATTCTGAAAGCCCGCGCCGTTTTCGCCGGCCAGGTAGACGGCCGGAGCGTGGTCGATGCCGCGCACTACGAAGCCTTCGGGCGCGTTTTGGCCGCCGAAAGTCCCGACGTGGTGTTCACCCAGTGGCCTATCGACAGGCATCCCGACCATTGCGCGCTCTCCACCCTTACCACGCACGCCTGGCTGCAAGGCGGCCGCAAGTTCGCGCTGTACTACTACGAAGTGGCCGAAGACACCATGATGTTCACCCCCACCGATTACGTCGATATCTCCGCCGTGGAAGCGCGCCGCAGGGCCGCCTGCTACGCCCACGTCTCCCAGCAGCCTGACAAGTGGTACCCCAAACAGGTCGAAATCACACGCCGCCGGGGAGTGGAAAGCGGCGTAGCCCAGGCCGAAGCGTTTGCCCATCACCCCGAAAGCAAACGAGTTGCATTACCCTAGTCCCCTTAGGGAACTTTCCAGCGGCCCTTGCGTACAGCATAATGGTATAGCCAAGACTTATGACAGCCACAACCAGCCCTCAACTGGGCCAGATTCATGCGCTCCTGGCGGAGAAAGGTTACGAAGTCTCCGAACCGGCAGCCGATATTCTGAAAATCACTGAGGTGCAAAGCGGAGTCAGCCTTCAGGCTGTCCTGCAGGGCGAAATTATGTTCTTTTCGCTCCCGTGCATCACCGTGCCGGAAGCCTCCATCACGCCCGAAATCATGGGCTTGATGCTGGCGGCCACCAACGGCATCTCCACCTCCCACTTCCAATTGCATGAAGCCGCGCCGGGCAGCGTCACCATCACGCTGAACAATTTCTGCAAATTGCAGAACATGGGTCCGGACGATGAGGACGATATCCTCTCCTGCGTGCATTTTCTGCTGGTGGATGTGATTGCGGCGCAGCAACTGCTGGCCGATCTGAAAGGATAACCGACATATATGGCATTCTTATGAGATATGTTCAGCCGCCTGGGCCGCGTGGCCCGCGGCCAGGCCAACCAGGGCGTGGGCGTCATGGAAGACGCCACTTTCGAAGCGACCGTCAACCAGACCGTGGCCGACATGCGGACCGAGTTGAACAACGTGGTGCAGGCTTCCGCCATGGCGATGAGCAACTACAACCGCCTGGACGCCGAGTATCAGAAGTATGTCCGCCAGTCGCAGGAGTGGAAGGACCGCGCCGGCATGGCGCTGGACGCCGGCAACGAAGACCTGGCCAAGAAGGCGCTGGCCAAGAAAGCCGAGTGCGACCAGCAGGTGGCCATGCATGCAGACCGCGGTGCAGAGCGCGCAGGCCACCAGCGAGAAGCTGAAACAGCAGGTGGCCGAGCTGAAGCGCAAGATCGACGAAGGCGAGCGCACCGCCACCACCCTGGTGGCCCGCAAGAACGCCGCCACGGCGCAGCGCAAAGTGGCGGAAGCCATGGCCGGCGTGGGCAACGCCGACAACGCGTTTTCCGCGCTCGGCAAGCTTCGAAGAATCCGTGGCGAAGGAAGAGGCCACTGCCAAGGCCTTCGACCAACTGGCTTCCGCCGGCAAGGACGACGACCTGGAAGCGCAGTTCGCCCAACTGGGCGACCACAGCGTGGATGCCGAACTGGAGGCCCTGAAGCGCGAGCGGCAGAAGCCCGCGCCGCCCACTTTCCCGAAGGAAATCGCCGCGCCCAGCGATGCCATCTCCACGGGCCAAAGGGCCGGAGAAAAGGCCCAGGCGTAGCGGAAACGCTCCGTCCGGTGTGGACTCATGCTCACCATAACGGTAGAGGCCATTCTGGGCGTGCTGCTGGTGATCGTTCTTATGCAACCTGTTTAAGAAGCACCCCACGCCCCCGGTTCCAGCGGGACCGGTGGAAGACCTGGCCAATCTCAAGCCGACTGACGCCCGCCCCGGAGATGTCCATTTCCATCTCCGGCGTGGGCGACAAAATGACCGACCTGGATTTCACCGCCGACCGCTCCACCTGGTATCAGGCCGGCGCGCGCCAGTGGTTCGAAGTGGCCGGCCCGTACCGCGACCGGCGCGTTTCCATGCGCGTCGCCAATGATGAAGAGATCGAAGTCATTGTGCACACCGATCCTCGCAAGATCACCCTGGAAGACCTGGGGCTGACCGAAGACGATCTGGCGCAAATGGATGAGCGGCAGAACACCGCCGACAACTTCGAGTTCGACAACAAGCTGTGGCTGTACGTAATCAGTCGCGAGGCGCAGGCCAAGCGCAGCGACCTGCCGCAGTCCGAAACGTTTTACTACTGGGAGTTCCGCGAGCAGGACGGGCCCGGCATGCTGGCCATCCGAAAAGCCGAGGGCGAGCCTTTCACCGTCACGCTCTACGCGTCGATTCCCGCGGGGGATGTCACCGTTTACCGCGGCGGCCGGTCCTAACGCCGGCCGCAAACCCTGAAAGGGGGCGCGAAACCAATGAATAAATCCGCATTGAAGTTCCTTGCCGTCCTGATTGGCGTGCTCATGGTGGCAGTCCTGTTCTCGGGACTGGACGATTTGCCGCGCGCCGTGCGCGCTCAAGTCGATAGTGAACGCGCCGCCCTGACTTCCGCACAGAAGCAGGTGGATTCCGACAAACACGAGGTGATGGGCGAGGTCGCGGCCGATCCGGCGCTTTTCGGCAGCGTGATGGCCAGCCGGCAATGGCCCGTGCAACTGGGCCAGGACGCCGCTAGTTTGCAATCCGCCGCCCGCTCCATGGACGAACTGACGCGCCTTCAGAAGGCCAACCGCCGCCAGGACCGCCAGCGCGTGGAAGCGCTGCTGCTCCAGGAGCGCGGCCAGCGCGAGCAGGCCCTGAACAGCGCGACGTCCATACAAAAGGAAGCTGCCCATTGGGTGGATATGAGGAAGCGCCTGCCGGACAGCTTTGCAGGCGATGGATCGCGACTATCGCACCATCCACGGCTTCGATTTCACCCCCGTCAACAGCACCGTCCAGAAGGCCGAAGGCGACTGGCCGGAGAAAAAGGCCGATCTGGATTCGCGCCTGGGCGCGATGAAGAACGCCATCGCACAGGATGACCAGTTGTGGAAATCCACGGCTGAATCGCGCAAAGCGGCCTCCGCCGGCGATTTCGCCCATGTGGAGTTTGGCCCGCTGATCGCCGCCGCCGACGCGCTCCACAATTCCGCCGCCGCCCTGCCGGCCAAAGCCACCGAAATCCAGACTCTCAGCGGCCAGCTCTACAACTCCTGGGACAAGGTGCTGGTGGACATGGAAACGCGCGGCATCGGCAGCGACAAATCCTACGACCAGAAGATCCGCACGGTCACTACGCACCTGGCCGACGCGACGGCCAAGACCGGCGAGATCACGTCCGACGAGAAATGGGTGGTGGTTCCGCAAGCCACCTACAAAGCCGAGCAGAACGATCTGGGCATGGCCATCGAGCACAAGTCCGCCGGCCTGTACGATGTGGAAGCCGAGCGCGTGGCGCAGCCCGCCGGCTTCGCCTACGTGGCGCCGCCCTCGCAGGGTTCCAATCAGTACGGCTATTGGGACCACTCGCGACGGCCACGATTTCTGGGTCTTCTACGGCCAGTACGCGCTGCTGCGCGACCTGCTGTTCAACCACAATTACCGCCCGCCGGATCGTAGCGAATGGGATGGCTATTACAGTTCGCGAACCAACGGGCACACCTATTACGGCCGCGACGACGCCTCCGGCGGGTCGCGCTACGGCACGCGGGTTCGGCCACGCAGGAACGCTACTCGGGCAGCACGTTTGCCAAGAGCGGCGGATTCAGGGACTCGAAATTCGCCTCCAAGAGCGGCGGCTATCGCGATTCGCGATTCTCTTCACCCAATGCGCGGAATCCCGAGGCCGATCACGGCGCCCGAACGTTCGGCAGCCATCCCTCGGAGCCGCATGCCGCGCCGCCTTCACGCAGTTACAGGCCGAGCACCCCGCGCCCGTCCTTCCGCCGGCCGAGTTCGGGACGAAGCTTCGGCCGCCGGCGTTAGCTGCTCCATGCTGGTCCGCCTGATTTGCTGGAAGCCGGAAGCGGCTCGCGAACATGTGGCACGGCTCGAGGCGGCCGGCTTTCGCGTGGATGGTTCGCCGCCACAGCCCGGCCGCATCGTGGGAGCCGTCCGCGATCTCGCGCCCGGCGCGGTCCTGATCGATCTGGACCGCGCCCCGTCGCACGGCAGGATGGTGGCATCGATTCTCCGGCAGAGCAAGTCGGTGTGCCGCATCCCGCTGGTGTTCGCCGGGGGCGTGGCGGAAAAAGTGGCGGACATCCAGCGCCAGTTCCCGGACGCTGTTTTCGCCGCCTGGGACAGAGTGGCCCCGGCATTGAAGAAGGCCGCCGCCCATCCGCCCGTCGCGCCGGTGCGGCCGCCACCCATCATGGAGCGATACAAAGGCGCGCCCCTCCTGAAGAAGCTGGATATCAAGCCCGGCCTGACCCTTGCGCTGGTGGCGCCGCCGGAGGGATTCGAAGACCTGCTGGGAGAATTGCCAGACGATGTGACCCTGCAGACTCGCATGAACAGGGAGACGGGCCTCGCGATCTGGTTCCTCCGCTCGCGCCGGGAGCTGGACGTCACCGCGGACTATTTAGGCGCCCGCCTGCAAAACGGAGGCTCCGCCTGGGTGGTGTATCCCAAGCAGACCGGCAGCTACAAAGTGGATTTCAACCTGAACGATATCCGCGCCACCATGCTGGAAGCCGGGCTGGTCGACTACAAGATCTGCTCGGTGGATGCCGACTGGACCGGCCTGAAATTCACGCGGAAGAAGTAGCCGCGGAAAATCAGTGAAAGCTGATGGTCGAATCCGCCTCGAACTTGCGATAGCCGGTAAACGTTACCACGTTGGCGATTTGACGGTGCGACCGCTCCATGCGGGCTTCGGAATGCGCGGGGAGCAGGTAGCTGTGCCCGGCCACGTCGATGAAGTCATAGTCCACTTCGACGGAAGACTCGAGGATTCCGGACTCCTTCGGGATGTCATCGGCGGATGCGGTGAGACGGAGCACCCTGGCTGTTTCGCTATCCAGGACTACTTCGCCGTGATACCCGGCCGCCGCCTGCACCATGTTTCCCGCCGCGGCGCGGTGGCCCAACAGGTAATGCGACTTGGCGCGCGCAATGCGGTAAGTATACACAGCCGCGGGACGTTTGCGAATGCTGGACGCGGACTTCCACTGGAAATCGGCGGACGACGAGGGATCGAAAATGCCCAGGAGCAAACTGCCAAATTCGCCTCCCGTGATGAGTCCGTCCAGTGATTCGAGCGCCTGTTTCGCCGGGCTGCCATTCATTGTGAGGAGCTTGTAGCTCTCCTTCTGCCCGGAATAGCTGAGCTGGATGGTCAGGCGATCGGCCTTAACATTGTTGGGCCCGGTGCTGTCGGTGCGCTCCACCTGCTCGGTACAAATGAAATTCGGCAGCTTGCCGCTGTAATGGATGGCGAGATCCCGGGCAGTACTCAAAGAGTGGTTTTGCTCGTCCGGGGTGGGCCGCTGGGCGACTGCCGTCGCGCATAGCAGTGAACTCAGGGCAACGATAATCAAGTGGCGCATGCTGAACCCTCGCAAAGAATGTGGAACAGCATATCACAGGCGGAAGGAACGTGCCCGCCTAACTTTCAGCCTAACCTTTCAGCACGCCCGGCTTGCGCTCAATCGCTTTCGGGTACCATGAGCCCGGCGTGAAGAAGTCCTGCCACACCAGCTTGCATTCGTCCACCATGCGCAGCCCGTACTCGCAGCGGCCCAGATCGTTGGGGCCTGTATTGTTGGTGCCGAAACTGAACTTGCAGCCGCCCGCCTTCGCCGCGCGAATGAAGGCGGCGCTGGGCAGCTTGTAGCGATTGTTGAGCTCGATGGCCACGCCGTTCTTGGCCGCCGCGGCGATCACTTTCTGCATCCGCTCCGCGGTCCACAGGCGGTCGTAGTCTTTAGCGAGCACCGCGGGCAGGAAGGTGGGGTTGGCGTAGATGTCAATGGGTTCGTGCTCCAGAATGCCCACTGCGCGGTCCACCAGCGTATCCATGAACTCCTGCGGGTCGGCGATGGTGCCCACCTCTTCGGGAATCCAAAGGCGCATGCGCTTGCCGTGATTGTCGGTCCAGGTCATCGAGTCGGTAAAGATGTAATCGAACAGGCCGGCGGCCTTGTCGGAGAACATCTGCGTCCACTCACGCCCCTCGGCCTGCATGGCCACAAAGCAGGGCTGGCCCTTCATGCTGTCCACGAAAGCCTTGGCCGCCGCGTCGTTCGAGGTGGGGAATCCTTTGCCGCAGTTGATGGCGATCCCGTACTCGATGCCGATCTGGCGCGAATGGTCCAGCGCCTGCTCCAGCGTCAGCCCTTCCTTCAAATGGGTGTGATAATCCACCATCGGGATGTTGTGCCGCCCATCATTGATGATGGCGCGGAAGACGTCATCCACCACGGGCGCGGGACCCGGAGGCGTCGGCGTATCGTCGGGCAGTGGACGCACCCGCACGCTGCGGAAGCGCGCGATGGATCCGGTATTGTGGCACTGTAGCGCAAAAGTGCCGCGATCCAGAAAGCGCTCCGGCTCCAGATCGCTCGGCGGAATCACCGGCGGCGTCGGCTCCACGTAGTCCACCACCAGCATGTCGTTCAGGTGGATCTGCACGCTTTTCCCGCGCACCAGGGCGCGCATTTTGAACCACTGGTCGTCGCCCACGAACTGCTTGTACACATTGCGAACGCCGTAGAGCGACCCGGTCTTCTTGCGCTCGCGGTATCCGCCGTCGCCGATGTGTGTGTTGTTGATCTGGATTTCGAAGCCCTTGCCCGGGAAGTTCGTTTCCTGATATTTGGTGTGGAAGTAGACGCCCGAATTGCACAGGTGGCGCGCCTGGCACTCCACCTCCAGCTCGAAATTCTTGAAATTGGCGCCGTGGAAATCGCCCGCGTAGAACAGGTGCGAACGGCCGCCATCGGCCACCAGCGCGCCGTCCTGCACCTTCCACGAGTCTTTGTGCTCGCTGGGCCGCCACCCGTTCAGGGAGTGGCCGTCGAACAGTTCCGTCCAACCATCCGCGGCGGAGGCCAGCGAGGCCGCGGCCACCGTTCCCAGAAAGGCGCGCCGCGTCACTTCGAATTTCGGCATAGAGGGGTCCTCAATGCCAGTCTATTTCTTGTGAGGCGGCGGCACAAGTTTGGGCACGCCGAAATGGCCGCCCAGCGTGGAGAGCGATTCCAGGTCTACCGAGCCCGCGATGTCTACCACGGTCAGTTCCTTGGGCGCGGAAACCAGCACAGCGATGCCGTTGATCTTCTTGCCTTCCGTACGAATGTAGATATCGGCGGTTTCGCCGTCTTCGCTGCTGGTATAGCCCACCATCTTCATCCAATCGGGCGCCTTCAGTTGATTGCGCACGGCATCGAGGTCGGCCGGGCTCCAGGCGCCTGTCGTCTTGAATTCATAGCTCTTGACATAGATGCCTTCAAGGCCGGCGATGAGTTTCTTTACGGTGGCCTGATCGGGATCCGAGTTATCCAGGAACTTCGCCGCGAACTGCAGCATGGGGCCGTTGAGCGAGATGTCCACCACGTTCGAGGCCTTGCCGGCCAGGTGGTCGAGATTCAGCTTGAACTGCTGGGCCCACAATCCGGAGCAGAGCGAGCCCACAAGCAGGAGCTGGAGCACGCGATTCATCGCATCCGTTCCTTCACCTGCGCCTGGATGTGGTTGACCTTGGCCCCGGCAATCCGAAACGCCAGCATAACCTGCTGCTTCGCTTGGTTGCCCTGATACTGGCGATACCCCACACCCGCGCCGGCCAGCACCAGCAGCGCCGCCGCTGCGGCCAGCCACCGCTGCGGCCATAGCGCCGTCCGAAAGCCATCGCCGCGAGTTCTGCGCCGCACCCGTTCAGCGAAATCGGGTGAGGGCGCTTTGCGCTCCAGCGCATTTTTCAGTTCCTGTTCCAGCCAGTCCATCACGCTTCTCCCATAGAACGCCGCGCGAATTTTTCACGCAGCAAAGCCAGGGAACGCTGTAAGTGGCTCTTCACCGTGGCCACCGGCATTCCCAGAATCTCGGCTATCTCCGCCGGGTCCAGGTCTTCCTGGTACCGTAAAATCATCACCGCGCGCGGGGCTTCGGCCAGCGTGGCAATCAGCCGCCGCAGCGTCTCCCGCAGCATCGGATCCTGCGGCTGCGTTTGCGCCGCCGGTTCCGCCACATCTTCCAGGGCCACCTGCGGACGCCGCGCCCGCCGCCGCCCTTCATCGATGGCCCGCTGCACCGTCACCTTCCGCAGCCAGAAAAGGGCATGCGACGGCGATTGGATATTCCTCAGGTTGCGATGCAGGCTGAGGAACACCTCCTGCGCCACCTCCTCGGCCACTTCCCGGTCATGCAGGAAGTGATACGCCAGGCTGAATACCAGCGACTGGTGCTGGCGCATCAGCGCGTCGAAATCCAGACCGGCTTGGGGTGCGCTTACCAATCCAATCACGGCGTCCTTACTTATCGTCCCTTGCGTACGCCACGGTGCTGTTCACGTCCAGCTTATGAAAGTCGCTGTTGGTCAGCGCCACAGACATCACGCGTTTGTAGAAAAACAGACCGCGTACATCGAATTCACCGCCGTAACTCACAGGAAACCACAATCCGTCTTCAAATTTCTCATACGACAGTGTAAAGCCCAGCCCTTTGATATTCGTGCCCAGTAGGATCTTCACCGCCAGTGGGATGTTAAGCGCCAGTTTGGTGGTAATCAGGACCGGCTGATACTCGGTGCGGTCAATCAGGGCTTCCCCCTTCCAAATGGCCCCGTCGTCTTCCCCATGGCGTTTGCCGTCCGGTTCGAAGGCCACGCGGTAAGCATCGTGCCCGCGATATTTCTCTTCGCCCACCAGCCGGAATTTGTATTTCGATTGCTCGCTGCCGGTGAGCGGAAACAGGTCGCACGAGATGCCATCCTTGGACTTCTCATCGTTGGTCAAATCCTCGGAGAGCGAGTTGATCAGGTCGGCATCCACGTCGAGCCCTTTATAGTGATATTCAGGCTCGCCGTACGGGGTGTACCGGCCCTTGCTTTCGTACTGCCCGGTGAACTTCACCAGGTGTTTCTTCACCTTCTTGGGGCCCGGCGTCACCAGGTATTCCCGCCGCTCTTCGCGGGCTATTCTGCCATTGCTCCGCACCAGTCGCAGGGTCTGCTTTTGAGTGTAGACATACTGCCGGCGCAAGTCCTGGGTCCGGGCCTGGTTCGCCGCCACGCGCGCCATGATCTCCTGCACGCCGGCCGGCTGCGCCATCGCGCATCCCGTCCCCGCCGCTATCATTAACGCCAAAATCCGCATCTATAAGCAGATACGCTGCCGGGCCGGCAAAAGGATGCACTATCTGGTCACCCAGTCTGTCCGCGTTCCCGCCTTCATCACGGCGTGCTCGCCGCGCACCTGAAACACACCCGAATCCTCTTCCCACCGGTTAGGCAACAGGAGTTCCATCCCTCGTCTGCCTGCCAGGGGCAGCCGCTTGAAATCGCGGACCGCCGCCAGGGGAATATGGATCCCTCCCACCTCTACCGTCCTCAGCTTCAGTACGAAAGTCGCGCTCTGCGGAGCCGCCCGGCGCATCTCCACGCGGAGCAATCGCCCCTCCACCAGGGAGTGTGCGGGCGCTATGGTCTTCCCCTTCACGCGCAGCGCGCTCACCAGGCGGCCGGAAAACGGATCGCCGCCGGCAGCGGTATCCGCGGAAAGAGGTGTTGTCAGCTCGAACGCGAACGAAAGTCCCGCGGGCATCCTGGCGGGCGGCGCGGCGGAACTGCCCGGCGAGCCGCCACCGGCGTTATCCGGCGCGGGGAAAAAGGTGATTGTCGAATCGCCCCGGTATTCGCGGCAACTGCCGAACGTAGTAACGTTGTCCACCTCGTCGCCGTTGATGTCGACAAACCGCTGCCGCCCCTGTTTCGGCAGCGGGAACGCGCTTTCGCCGATGCGTACCATGTGGAACTCCATATCGGAGCTGATCCGGCACGTGCCGGCGGCCGGGGGCAATTCGTCGGTCTCCACCGTCAACCGCACCACTTCGTTAGTTTCCGGATCCACCTGGACAGAACCGCTATAACCGGAATTGACCCACGAATCCCCCGTCTTCACTTTATAGCGGCTGTTCGACTGGACCTCCTGGAAAGAGTACTCCATTACTGTGTGGCCGTCCTGCTGCGTGGTTCCCCGGTACTGAAACGTTTTCGCATCCTGCGCAAAAACGATCGTCAGCATGGCGCCGAACGAGCCCGTCGAAATGGGCCCCTGATGCACCACCGCGTCGATTCCCGAGTCTTCGAACTTGCTGGCTCCCACCCAGGAATAGATTTCGCCGTGCGAGGTCATGGTGACGTCCAGGCGCAAGCGGTCGGTCAGGACCGAGTGGATGCCCGGGCGCGCCGGAGTGTGCTGCTGCTCTTCCAGCACTGCCCCGCAGGTTCCCGCCGGCGCCTGTACGTTCGGCCGGTAGTAATCGCGGGTCACGGTTTCGACGCAGGTGTAATTGGGCAGCGTGGCGGCGCGCACCCGCGCCTTAATGGACGCCCGCTGCAGCACCAGGGCCGGGTCGGGGTCCGCCGCCCCAGCCGCTACGCCGCACGCCAGAATCAGCAGCCATCGCATTATTTTCGCGCCGCCCATGGTGATCCACCGTGACCCAGTTCTCCTCCCCGCTCTCCCTTCTCCGGCCGCATGTGCGTCCAATCGCGAACCGCTTCCAAAGGAATTTTAACTCCGCGAACCTCCACGGTCCGCGGTGAACGGCGTCGAGCGTCCCTTCTCCCGCTCCTGGATGCTCGCCGAAGTGCACCGTGGATTCTCCGCTTCCGAGGGTTAGAAGCCCATCTCCAGGTCTGAACCCTTCGCCTTTCAGGTTCACCTTTGTGTAGGGCGGACGCCCCCGTCCGCGCGGGTCCCCCTGGACCCGCTTCTACCGGCTTTCAGCCGGTAGGTCATTTAGAAAACTCGATCAAAGCCCAGTTCCTTTTTTCGCGGATGTCCCGTGGAGGCGGGAGCACGCTTTTGACGAACTGTAGTTCGCGAGTTTCGAAGCCGCTGGCCAGCAGCGTGCCGCCAACTCGCAAGACTCGTAACAGATCCGGCGCCAGTTCCATGATCGCTTCGGGACTTATATTCGCCACGACCAGGTCTACTGACGCGGGGGCGACGGCGTTCACCGATCCGATGAAGCTGTTGCCGGCGATGGCGACTGCTACCGGGTCGATGTCGCAGGCGTAGACCTTCGCGGCTCCGAGCAGGCGGGCGGCCTGTGCCAGAATTCCGGAGCCGGTTCCCACGTCCAGGACTGCGATGCCGGCGCGCACAACGCGTTCCAGCGCTTCGAGACACAATTGCGTGGTTTCGTGCACTCCGGTGCCGAAGGCCATCCCGGGGTTCACGGCGATGCGGAACCGGCCGGGCGGGGCGGGATCGTCGCGCCACTCGGGCACCAGGAAAAAGCGTTCTCCCACTTCCATGGGCTGCAGGAGGTCGCGCGCGGATTGCACCCAATCGCGCTGTTCCTCGTTGCGCCACGCCGAGCCCGGAAACAGGCGCAGCAACCCGTCGCGATCCGTGGCATCTTCAAAGAAAGCGCGCACGCGCGCGGGGCTGAGTTCGACGATGCCGGCCGAACCCTGCTCCCACAATTCAGCGACGAGCAGATCGCGATCCTCGGGATCGCATTCGATTTCGAGAGAGAACATTGTTATCGTGGAATTTCAAACGAAAATGAAGCTACAAGGTATTTTCCCACCAATTGCCACTCCGTTTGACTACAACGGAGATATTTATGTAACAAAAGTCCAGCACAACGTGGAGAAGTGGAATCGCACATCACTATCGGGCTACGTGGTGATGGGATCCACCGGCGAAAGCGTCATGCTGACACCGGAAGAAAAGTACACTATGTGGGAGCTGGTAGCCAAATATGCCGCGCCAGACAAACTGCTGATCGCAGGGACCGGCATGGAGAGCGTGCGAGAGACGGTGGCGCTTACCAACCGCGCGGCGGAGATGGGCTACAAGGCAGCCATGGTGCGCACGCCGCATTATTATAAGAACCTGGTGAATCGCGCGGATGCGCAGATGCTCTACTATCGCGCGGTGGCCGACCAGGCGAAGATTCCGCTCATCATTTACAACTGGCCGCAGGCCACAGGTGTGGACATACCGGTGGAAGCGGTAGTGTGCATTTCCGAACATCCCAACGTGATTGCCATTAAGGAGAGTTCGGGCAGCCTGGAAAAGGTGATGCAGATGATCCGCGAGGTCAAGCCGGGTTTTCAGGTGCTGGTGGGTTCCGCGCCGACGCTGTGGCCATCGCTGTTGATGGGCGCTTGTGGCGCGATTCTGGCATACGCCAATGCCGCTCCGTACTCGGTAATCGCCATTTGGGAAGCGTACCGGCAGCGCGACGAAGCGGCGGGGCTGGACTGGCAGAACCGCATTGGCCGCGCCTCCATGCTGGTGACCACCAGGTACGGCATCCCCGGACTCAAATATGCGATGGACTTGAACGGCTATTACGGCGGCCCTCCGCGCCTGCCGTTGACGGTGCCGGCA
This sequence comes from uncultured Solibacteraceae bacterium, assembly GCA_963853855.1. Classification (GTDB taxonomy): domain Bacteria; phylum Acidobacteriota; class Terriglobia; order Bryobacterales; family Bryobacteraceae; genus Sulfopaludibacter. The sequence goes on from CAWKYG010000050.1 coordinate 373,006, forward strand.
CCTGCCGCGAAACAGGAAATCGACGAAGCGTTCCGGGATCTAAAGGGCTAACCGGATGCGGTGAGGCGCGCCGCCGGGTATAATCAGACCCAAACCTCGAAAGGGTGAAAGTTATGCGCCTGAAGAAGAGCAGTTCCGTTTTTGCCGTCGCAGTTTTTCTGGCTGCCGCCGCGCTAGCCCAAACCTTACCGCAGGGCGTTCAAAAGGTAACCTCGATTGAGGGAGTCACCGAGTACGCCTTTCCGAATGGGTTACACGTGTTACTGTTCCCGGATAACTCGAAACCTAAAGTCACGGTCAACGTGGTGTATAAAGTTGGCTCGCGGAACGAAGGGTATGGCGAAACCGGGATGGCGCACTTGCTGGAACATATGGTATTCAAGACCAGCAAGAGCGGGCGCGAAATTTTCCGGGAGCTGACCGATAAGACGGGCGGCAACTTCAACGGCACCACCTCCTACGACCAGACGATGTACTTCGAAACGTTCAACGCCGGCGACGAGAATCTCCGCTGGGCGCTGGGTCTGGAAACCGACCGCATGGTGAACATGACCATGCTGAAGAAGGATCTGGACACGGAGATGACGGTGGTGCGGAACGAAATGGAGTCGGGCGAAAACAGCCCGATGAACGTGCTGGATACGCGGGTGATGGCGGCGGCCTACAACTTTCACAACTATGGCAAGACCGTGATCGGCAACCGCACCGACGTGGAGAGGGTACCGATCACCAACCTGGCGGTCTTCTACCAGAAGTATTATCAGCCCGATAACGCCGACCTGATTATCGCCGGACAGTTCGATGAAACCAAGGCTCTGGCGATGGTGGCGGAGACGCTGGGCGCGATTCCCAAACCGCAGCGCGTACTGACACAGCCGTACACGGCGGAACCCACGCAGGAAGGCGAGCGCAGTGTGATGCTGCGGCGGGTGGGAAATATCCAGGCCATCATGGCGGTCTATCACATCCCGGCGGCTCTGCATCCCGATATGGCGGCTCTGGAGGTGATGGCCCAGGTGCTGGGCGCTCCGCAAACGGGCCGGCTGTACAAGGCGCTGGTCGATAACAAGAAGGCCGTGGCGGCCAGCATGAGCGCCGAAGGCATGCACGATCCCGGAGTGGCGCTGGTAATTCGCGCAGCTTAAGCCGGATCAATCGATCGACGAGGCCCAGCAGATTCTGCTGAAGACGGTGGAAGGCTTGGCCGCCGAGCCGCCCACACAGGAAGAGGTGGACCGCGCCAAGAGCCGCATACTGAAGAACGTCGAGCTGGCGCTGACGAACTCGCAATCCATGGGAATGATGCTGGGCGGGTACGTGGGCGATGGCGACTGGCGCGGTTTTTCCTTTCGCGCGACGAGATCAGCAAGGTTACGCCGGCCGACGTGGCACGCGTGGCCAAGGCTTATCTGAAATCCTCCAACCGCACGCTGGGCGAGTTCATTCCCACCACTGCTCCCGACCGGGCCGAGATTCCGGCCACGCCGGACACGGCCGCGCGGTTCAAGGATTACAAGGGCGGCGGGACGATTCAGCAAGGCGAAGCGTTCGATCCGACGCCGGGGAATATTGAAGCGCGCGTGATTCGCGCCAAGCTGCCAAACGGGCTGAAGCTGGTGATGTTCCCCAAGAAGACGCGCGGCGGCACAGTGGTGGCGAGTATGAATGTGCGCTTCGGCGACGAGAAATCGCTGTTCGGCAAATCCACGGCGGGGTCCATGACCGGGGCGCTGCTGATGCGCGGCACGAAGAACAAGAACCGCCAGCAGATTCAGGACGAAACCGACCGGCTGAAGGCGCAGATCAACGTGTCCGGCGGCGCAACTCGGCGAACGCCAACATTCGGACGCTGGAGGCGAACCTGGCCGATTCGCTGCGGTTTGCGCGCGAACTGCTGCGCGAGCCTTCGTTCCCCGAAGCCGAGTTCGAACAGATCCGCCAGCAGCGCATCGCCGGCGTTCGAGAGCGCCAAGAGCGAGCCGACAGCCTGGCCTCGCTCGAGCTGAGCCGCCACATGAGCGCCCGTTACCAGCGCGGCGACGTGCGCTACGTTCCGACCATCGACGAAGCAGATCGAGGATGTGAAGAAGGTCACGCTCGACGACGTGCGCAAGTTCTACGCGCAGTTCTATGGCGCGGGCGAGGGCGAGATCGCGATCAGCGGCCAGTTCGACCCGGCGCAGGTGCAGAAGCTGGTGACGGAGCTGTTCGGCGATTGGAAGAGCGCCAGCCGCTATGAGCGCATCACGAACCCGTACGACAAGGTGGAAGCCGATGAACCACAAGATCGAAACGCCCGACAAGCAGAACGCGCTGTTCATGGCGTGGCATGTTCACTGAAGATGAATGACGAGGATCCCGATTATCCGGCGCTCATGATCGCCGGCATGGTCTTCGGCGGGTCGCCCAACTCGCGCGTCGTTCCAGCGCATTCGCGTGAAGGATGGCCTCAGCTATGGCGCCAATGCCGGGTTCTCGATGCCCACTAAAGACGATGGCGGCAGGCTTCATGGCGTCGGCCATTGCGGCGCCGCAGAACATGCCCAAGGTGGAAGCCGACTTCCAACGAGGAACTGGCCAAGGCCCTCAAGGACGGCTTCACCGCCGACGAGGTCGAGAAGGCCAAGAAGACCTGGCTGGACGAGCGCGCCGTGGCTCGCGCCGAGGAAGCTTCCATCGCCGGCCTGCTGATGCAGCGCGAGCGCTGGGGCCGCACCACTGGATTGGGACGCCAAGCTCGAAGCCGCGGTCGCCGCGCTGACGCCCGCAACAGGTGAACGAGGCCTTCCACCGCCACGTCGATCCGGCG
>CAWKYG010000051.1:0-123644 GCA_963853855.1 uncultured Solibacteraceae bacterium
GGCGACCGAGCTTTATAAGGGTATCGCTCACAGCAGGCCACATTCTCCCACAATCAGGGCGTATGTTGGCGCGCGGGTTTGTGTTCGCAGAATGGGTAGGTTTTGCGACGCTCGGCGAGGCCAATGAAATCAGACCTTTCGGAGTCTCATAATTCAGTCCCAAAACCGAATGCACGTCGTCGAGTTGGGCCGCGCGGGGTTTGCTCAGCGGGGCCGAGAGGGCGGTACAGTTGGGATCTCGCGGAAAATCGCAAATCCCTGTCTCAAAAACATGCGCCGATCTCGGCCCCGGCGCTGGGGCCGGGCCGTGCACACGCGCCAGCCTGTGGCATGGCTTCGCGATAGATCCACTGTTACGGCGTAGCGTAGACCTATGACCGGCTGACGTCCGGCATCGGACGCAACCCAGGATTACTCGCCCGTTGGCGACCAGGCAGGACCCATCCGCAAGTTCTGGCGCTCCCAACTTCCGGTTTGGCGATCCATTCTCAAGCGCCCGCCTGTTCCAAAAGTAGAGCGCTCCAGACCACCTTCATGGATCTGTCAGACTGCTCATGCGAGACCGTTGTACAATCGCTAAAGCAAATCCGCCTATAAATACCGGCTACACGGAGAAAAAGAAGCGAGTGAGGCGTTGTCCGTCATGCGCAACTGCTGTCCCACCGGATCATGAGTTCTGTGGGAAATGCGGCACTCCTGTGGATGGCGATCTCAGCTCCGCCACTGAAACCGCGTACGAGCCACGCAGCTCCACTTCCTCCACCAGCCACATGGACGAGGGCCGGTTCCCGCCGGGAACCTTGCTGGCGCAACGCTATCGCATCGTAAGCCTGCTGGGCCGCGGCGGCATGGGTGAAGTCTATCGCGCCAACGATCTGCTGCTGGGCCAGACCGTGGCCCTCAAGTTCCTTCCCGTCCGGGCGACGTCCGACGAGAACACGCTCGCACGTTTCCGCAACGAAGTGCGCATCGCGCGGCAGATCTCGCATCCCAACGTCTGCCGTGTGTACGATATCGGCGAAGCCGATGGCGACACATACCTGTCGATGGAATACGTGGACGGCGAGGATCTGGCCTCGCTGCTGCGGCGCATCGGGCGGCTGCCGCGGGATAAGGCGCTCGAAATCGCGCGCCAGCTCTGCGCGGGCCTCGCGGCCGCGCACGATAAAGGCGTGGTGCATCGTGATCTGAAGCCGGGCAACATCATGCTCGACGGGCAAGGCCAATTGCGCATTACCGACTTCGGCCTTGCGGGAGTGGCCAGTGAAGTGAAAGACATCCGCAGCGGAACGCCGGCGTACATGGCGCCGGAACAGCGCTCCGGCAAGGAGGTCACTGCGCGCAGCGACATCTATGCGCTGGGCATGGTGTTGCACGAGGTCTTTACGGGCCGCGGCTTCTCGGCGGATTCAAGCCACCCGGACCTGACCCCCGAGGAGGACCGCGTGATCCGCCGCTGCCTGGCGGAAGATCCGGCGAAGCGGCCCGCCTCCGCGCTCGCCGTTTCCGCCGCACTACCGGGCGGCGACCCGCTGGCCGCGGCGCTGGCCGCCGGGGAGACACCGTCGCCCGAGATGGTGGCGGCAGCGGGGGACTCGGATAGCGTCTCGGTCAGGACCATCGGCATTTGCGCGGCGCTCATCCTCGCCGGACTGGTTGCGGCGGTAGTGTGGGGCGGCAGGACGAGTCTGCTCGCAAACACACCGCTCCCGAAGTCGCCGGCCGTTCTGGAACAGAGGGCGAAGGACGTGATCCAGAGCCTCGGTTACTCCGAACCGCCCGCCGATCGGGTCTACGGTTTTCGTTACGCCACGGACTACCAGGGCTACGCGCAGAAGGAGGAGAAGCCCGCCACCTATCGGGCGCAACTGGCGAAAGGGCAGCCGCCCTCGGTCTATTTCTGGTATCGCCAGAGCCCGCAATATCTCGAGGCTGCGGCGGTGGACAACCTCATCGACCTCAGCATTTCCATTGCTTCGCCAACCAACCCGCCGCAGACCCAGGTTGGAATGGCTGGCTTGAGTCTGGATCCGCAGGGCCGGTTGATCGAGTTCAGCGCCGTGCCTCCGCAGGTGGAAGATACGCCGGTTCCGCAGCACCCCGCGGATTGGACCGCATTGTTGGCCGCCGCCGGCGTGGACATGAGCCGCTTCGCGCCGGCCGAGCCGCAGTGGATTCCTTTGGTGAGCTTCGACACGCGGGCGGCGTGGACCGGATCTTACGCGCATGCGCCGGAGGTGCCGCTGCGAATCGAGGCTGCGTCCTGGCGCGGCAGGCCGGTATATTTCCAGGTGATCGGGCCTTGGTCGAAACCCGAAAGGATGGCGCCGCCGCCGGGGGGCACCGGGAAAGTGCGTGGAATGTTTTTCATCTGTACGATCATCCTGGCCGCCTTCCTGGCCTGGCGCAATATCCGCCTCGGGCGGGGCGACACGCGCGGCGCATTTCGCCTGGCGGCCTTTGTTTGGTCGATGCAGATGCTGTGGTGGCTTTGCTCCGCGAGCCATGTCCCGACGGCTCACGAATTCGTAAGTTTCATGGAAGCAGTGAACGTGTTTTTCGCCAGTGCCGGCCGGGCTTGGATTTTCTACGTAGCGATGGAGCCGTACGTAAGGCGGCGCTGGCCACAGATCATGATCGCCTGGAGCCGCTTACTCGGCGGCGGAGTGCGCGACCCGCTGGTGGGGGGACATGTGCTGCTAGGCATCGCCTTGGGAGTTGGACTCCACACCTTGCTTTGGATTCCATTGCTGTTCTCGCAAAAATCCGGAACTCTATCGTTTCAAGAACCGCCATTATCCACACTGCTGGACGCCCGGCACATGACCCTGGCGGTGGTTGGTGCAACCCTGGCCGCAGTTTTTGGATCATTGCTGATCCTCTTGTTCTTGTTCGAATTCCGCGCGATGTTTCGGCGGCTGTGGCTCGCGGTGGCCGTTTTGATCGTCCTCCTGGTGGTTTTGCTTGCCCCAACCACTCTTATCTACATGTTTTTCGACGTGCTCATTGCCGCGCTGGTGGTGTTCGCCCTGATCCGATTCGGGGTATTGGCGTTGATGTCCGGGATCGTCGTTCTTCTGACTCTTGGTGCTTTTCTTTTTGCCGCGGATTTCTCGGCATGGTACGCGGACAGTTCTCTTTTCGCGATCGGCAGCGTACTCGCGCTGACTGGGTACGCATTGTACACCGCCTTGGCAGGGCGACCCTTGTTCAAGGCAGGATTCCTTGAGAACGACTGATCGTAAGGGTCAGGCCGGACGGCGAACCCTGGATCTACGCGGATTAGTCCTCTTTGACGGCGTAGTGGCGAGTTGGGACCTCAGGCGAATCCGACCGCGGTCGCGCAGCAGATCACTTGCCCCTTGGCGACTTCTGGCGATCTATTCCGTGGCCGTCGTATCACGGGAGGGAACCCGTACCGCACCTCACGATTCCCTGGACTCCTTATAATGGAATTGCGAACTGATGCCCACTATTCTCTATGTGCAGGGCTGGCGGTTCCATTTCTACTCGAATGAGGGCAATGAGCCAATGCACGTGCATGCCGTGAAGGGAGAGGCGGAATGCAAGTATTGGCTGCATCCCGACCTTTTCGATATCGTGGAGGAATTTGGAGTACAACTGCACGCCACGTTTGCGGCGCGAGGTGCGCCAGATAATCTTCGAGCATTTCGAACAGATCGTTGATGCGTGGCGGGAGCAATTTCGGAGGGGATCGTGCAAAGTAAAACAAAGCCGATTTTGGCAAAGGCAATCGAGACCACGCCCGATGCGCTGATTGTGATTCATGGAGAGCGGGTCCGTGTCGATTCCGTGGGAAAAGTGCTCCGAGCGGCTTGCCCACGCATCCCTGATAGAACGAAATCGAGCGGAACTCTCGCCTTCCGGTTATGGCATCCACTGGCCTTTGATTGACGAAGACTTGGCGGTCGGCCCCCTCCTTCGGGCGGCGGCTTAATTAGCGGCTAGTATAGCGAACGGCGTTTTCACGGGAGGGATCCCGACCACTGAAAAAGGGCCATTTCGATATCGGCTGCCCGCCACGGTAGTTGATCTCCGTGGTCTGTCGGGAGTACGAGGCTGCGCGCCAGCATCTCACTCCGCAGACATTCAAGATACTCGACAAAACGGCAGTACCCGCCTGCCATGCTGGTCTTGTTTCCGTCATATATTTTGGGCACTGGTGATCGCTCAAGTTGACCAAGGGAGTGTCGAATCCGGCTGTCCAGCGCGCCGTATCTTCGCGGCTCAAGAAAGCGAAGCAGCTTCGAGGCATATGTCAGACCGAGTCCGGGAATGTCCAGAGCAGCCTCAATGGCGTCCCTCGGGGCTTCGATGCACTCCAAAACAGCGCTGAGCATGTCGTGCAGACAGTACGAACCCAAGGCGTTCTCAAATTTCTCGAGCACTCCGTTTTGATTCCCTCCCCATTGAATCAATTCCCTTATCAAGAACAGCGGAGTTCTGCCACTGTTGTTCTTCCGATAGAATTGAAAGCGACGTTCCAGTCACCGAACCCACTCAAATGCCGGGTAACTGTCCGGCGGATACCCGAAAAGGTCGTGCTTGCCAGACCAAGAATACGCTTTGTAGTAATCTGGAAACCTGCCCACGTCAATCTCAGTGCTCATTTGCTGCGAAGCCTCCGTTCCCCAAAATCCTGAATCAGCGAATTTTCATGGGCGTTGACCAAATTCTCGTGCGATTCGTATCCTCGATGTCTATGCCGTTAGAACTAAAGCCAGCAATGCCAGCGGTTGAGGAAATGATCACCTGCGGCTGATCGAAGGCGCTCAGCGAAATGCTCTTCTTTCCCGAAGTCAGCAGTAAACCGAAACCAGGAGCCAATGTGGCGTCGTGCTCACCAGACTTCATCGTGATCGTAGAGCTGTTGATGAGCACTGAATGTTCTTGGCCCTGAGACTGGCTCTTGAATTCCAACTGTGGGTTCTCGCCATCCAATTGGCCCCGGACCTTGCCGGTGTGGTCAACAAGCTCCAATCGCTCGACGCGCAATTACTCTGGGAGGCCCAGTCTGGGCAAAGACCGACTCCGCTGCAAAGAACTTGTTCCCGACGAAGCTTCCAGCGAAACCCGCGAGAAACGCCATAACCGTCGTGCAATTTGAAATGCGCATCGACATATTGTGACGCGGACCGATCACGTAAGCCAGGCCTTCCGTCCTGAATGTCTAGTTGAATGGCGCCCTGCCAACATCACTCCTGTGTCCCCACTGCATCAATTGGCGGCTAGGCCATCAGATCCTCCCTGACGGCGTAGTGTTTGCCGATCCTACAGAGGGCCAAAGTTATGGTTTATTTGCGGCAAAGTTATGCTTTAAGTCACACGACGAGGCGGAATCTGTGTGCAAGTCGCGGTGAGGAGGTTCCGGATGCGGACAGCCCGGGGGGCAGTGGCACGTTGATGGCGAAGAGGTCGAGCGAGTAGCCGGTATGGCATCAGCTCGACTGAATTCTTTCTTACCGAAGGTTGTTGAGCGAACGGGAAGCGTTTTGCGGTGGTCTGCTACCTTGCCTCACTCTGATCTCAGCGCCTGCGCCGGATCCACACTGGCGGCACGGCGCGCTGGAATGAATCCAGCTATTAGCGCGGACAGTCCAAGAAGCAGCGCAGCCCCTGAAAGCATCAACGGATCCCACGGCCTTACCCCGAAAAGGCGGCTGGCGATCAGATGCCCTGCGCCGATGGCCGCCGGAATTCCCAGCGCCAGCCCGATGCCGACCTGCCAGAAGGCTCCGCGGAGTACCATCAGCAACACTGAACCACGGTCCGCGCCCAGCGCCATTCGCACGCCGATCTCGCCGGTCCGCTGCTCCACACCATGGGCGGCCAGGCCATAGAGGCCGACGACGGCCAGCACGAGCGCGACGGCACCGAAGAGCCAACTCAGGCTGGCTATCATTCTTTGCTGGGCAAAGGCGGCGTCAATCACTTCGGAATAGGTCTGAACATCACGCACCACGAGGTTGGAGTCGACTTCTGCCAGGGTGCGGCGCATCTCTGCCGCAAGCCCATGCGGCTTACCCGGCGCCCAGACCAAGACGGCGTACAGGTAGTGCGACCACACTTCGCGCTCTTCCGTTTCCGGGTCATCGAATTTTGTGCTCTGCGCCTCCGGGAGGAAATACATGGGCACGGGACCAGTCCCGAAGTCAGCGTCGCGAGCCCCGAAGTTCACGTCGCGGGCGACACCCACGATCTCGTACATTCCTTCGTTCTTCCTTGGAGCAGGACCGAAGTGCTGCCCAATCGGATTCTCTTTGCCGAAGAACCTCTTCGCAAAAGCATCATTGATCACGGCGGCCGGCGGCGCATTGGCGTTGTCCTCTTCGGTGATGGGCCGCCCTGTCACGATTCTGGCACCGAGGGTCTGGAAAAAGCCCGGTGTCACGCGGGTCCATCCGGATGACCCATTGTCCTCGGCTTTGCCTTCAATCCGAATGTCGTTAGGCCAAACCCAACCGCTCAACGGCGCCTCGAGCACGGAGCTGGCCATCCGCACACCGGGAATGGCGCGCAGGTGATCCTCAACGTCGCGGAACAAGGGTACAAGTTGCTCCTGTTTATAGTTGGAAATCTTCGGATCAATCGAGACCAGATAACGGCCGCTGGCATCGAATCCGAAGTCCTGGTGCTCCAGATTGCCCAGGCTCTGTCCAAGCATCGTTGCCGCGCACAGCAGTACGACGGACACAGCCGCCTGCACGATCACCAACGTCTTCTGCGCCCAATGGCGATTGTCTCCCACCGAGCGGTTCGCTCCGCGCAGCGCTTCCATCGGCTCGGCTTGCGAGGTCATCCATGCGGGTGCAATGCCGAAGATGATTCCGGTGATCAGTGAAACTCCGAGAGCAAAGAGCAGCACCGGAATCGACGGCGCAGCATCCAAGGGGACCCAACTGTCCGATCCGATGAAAGCAAGATGGAGGATGAGGCTGGCGCCCCCATAGGCCACCGCGATGCCCGCGATTGCACCGAAAGCGGCCAGGCGTAAGACTCTCGGCCAGCGCCTTCGATACCAGCCGCCGCGCGATGCGCCGAGAGCGGCGCGGAGTGCCGTCTGGTGCCGCTCTTTCAGTCCGCGGGCCAGCAGCAGATTGGCGATATTAGCGCAGGCCACCAGGAGGACGCAGAAAGCGGCGAGCAGCAGCAGCCGCAAACTATCCTGATACTCTCGACGCAGCAGAGAAACGCCAGCGCCGCCCGGAGTGAGATGCAGAGTTTGATTCTGCAACAGCGCCTTTTCTTGCTGGGTCATTTCCGGGACATGGCTCGCCAGCCACTGGTGCAGTTCCACCTGGAGCTGGGCCTCCAGAGTCTTCGGATTCGTCCCGGGACGAGCCCGCCCGATCAGATCGAGCCACGCCAGGCGGGGATTCTTGAGGCGTGAAGTTCCGCCGGCGATCACGGTTCCGTAGCCAGCGGCAGCCAGAAATCAGGCATCCCGAGTCGTCGATATTCGCGCCAAAGAAGCCGGGCGGAGCAACGCCGAGAACCGTGAACGAATGGCCGTTGATCTGGTAGGTGGCTCCAACCACCGACGGATCGGATCCATACTTATCCTGCCAGGCGTGGAAACTCATCACTGCCACGGCGGCGCGCCTTCTCGGTCATCGGCATCGGTAAACAGCCGGCCACGCCACGCGGAAATGCCAAGCGTCTGCGAAGAAATTGCCGGAGACGTACTCGCCGATTGCGCGTCTCGGCCGGACCGGCGAACCGGCGCGCCGCACGCCCAGACGCAGCGTTACCAATACCGATCTGGAATGCCGCCAGATCCTCGAAAGCCGCGAGTTGCGGCGCGGAAGTGCCTGGTACGCTTCCCACGAGAAGAGACTCCAGTCGTTCTCGGTTGTAGTTGCGTTCTTGCTGTATCCGGCCGAGTAGCAGCAGCGGGCCTGATCGCCGATGCGCCAAAGCTGGTCAGGCTGCGCGACTGGCAGCGACCGCAGCATGACCTGCTGTACCAGGGTGAAAATCGCCGTGGTCGCCCCAATGCCCAGAGCCAGGGTGACCACCGCAGTGGCGGTGAAGCCCGGCGATCGTCCCAGTTGCCGAACCGCGTGACGCACATCGCGCCAGATACGGTCTAGCGCCGGTGCCGTATGCGCCTCGGCGGGCCGCTCACGGATCGCCAGCGCATTGCCGAGGCGAAGCTGTGCCGTCCGCCGCGCTTCTTCCCCCGGCAGCCCGGCTCGCATCGCATCCTCCGCGGCCATCTCCAGATGAGACTGTAGCTCCTCCTCGATCTGCTCACGCAGTCGTTCCCGCCGCCAAAGATCTCTCACGCGCTGTAGTATGCCCGCCATCCCACACCAATGCGTCCAGGTATCCAATGAGTCTATCCAAATACGTATGGTCACCTTTCGGGAACGACGGCGAGTCCGGCGGCCCGAATTTGCTCATCCAATTCGGCGGGTGTGATCAGAGCAGGTTCGTAGGAGACAGAGAACTGCCTGTCGCCTGCCGTGAAGCCGAATCCCGTCACACCCTCTATGTCCAACAGGCAATCGAGGGACGATTGGGAGACGGCACCGTCGATTGAGTACCGGCGGCCTGGTCTCGGGGGATGAAGGCGCTCGTACTCCTCGAGACGACCGCGCCATAGCGTAGCTTTGGCTGGATCTACGGGAACATCACAGTACCCGTTCTCGTAACAGTCCAGGAGCAGCCGGAAGGCTTGGTACTCTCCCCGCTCCCCAGCGCCCTCAAGCCACATCAGTCCCTCTTGGGTGTTCTTTGGTCCTCCTTCGCCCAGAAGCAGCATGAAGCCGAGATCGTACTGAGATTTTGCTTCGCCTTTCTGTGCGGCGAGGCGATACCAACGCACTGCTTCCGCGAGATCTTTAGGCCCGGTCCAATCCCCGGTCGCATGCATAACGCCGAGCTGACGCTGGGCGTTCACGCTTCCGAGTTCACCGGCGCGCAGTATTTGCTGTGCGTAGTTGGGGTCCGTCTCCCAATCCTGGGACTCGCGGCCGGCGAGGAACCAGATCGCATCCGGATGATCTTTCGCGGCGGCGTCTTTGAGAAGCTCTTTCATGCTGTTGCAGGTGGCATCGTCGTCACAAGGAGTACACCAGAGATAGTGATACGGCCTTGCTGGACCTATGGCTGCCAGAGGCGCACAACCGCGTCCCAGTCATCGGCATCGAGTGCCTGTTTCGTTTTGGCCAGCAACTCCTGGCGAACGGCTTCCTCCATGCATTGATTGTAGGCTGGAAGGGTGGTTCGTAAACTCTTTCGTCACGTCCGCGGAGGTCTAACGCCGGCCCTGCGCTGACCGGTATGTTTCCAGCCTTACCGATTACCACGGTATCGTCACGTTTTCCCAACGCGTGAATGTAGCTGTGGGGCCATCCGGGCCGAGCAAAGCAACGCGCGCCACCTCGCGGGAGCCGTCCTCTACAGACTCAAGGCCCGCATACCCGATCGAGACCGGTCCGTGACGTCAAGCTGAAGCGGAATGGCGCCGGCCCCGATCTCCGTGGCCGCGGCCTCGCCGCGGTCGAAATTGCGCGAACCGAGCAGCACAGTGAGGCCGTTCGCCACGAGTTCCTTTGCCACCTGACGTCCGATTCCTTGATTGGCTCCAGTTACGAAGGCGATACGTTTGTCTTGCATGTTGTCCTCCTCTACGTTGGGCGCTTTGCGGCGCTCGCGATCTGGTCCAGTCCGGCGATGGTTTCCGGCGGGAGTTTCAGAGTTGCGGCCGCGAGATTTTCGCGGAGATGGCCGATCGACGATGTGCCGGGAATGAGAAGAATGTTGGGGGCGCGCTGAAGCAGCCAGGCCAGCGCCACCTGCATCGGGGTCGCCTGGAGGGATGCCGCAGCCGCGTCGAGCGCCGCCGACTGGAGCGGAGAGAACCCTCCGAGGGGGAAGTAAGGCACGTAGGCAATGTCCTGGGCGGCCAGATCATCGATGAATCGTTCGTCGCCGCGCTGGGCCACGTTGTAGAAGTTCTGAATGCAGACAATCTCCGTAATCGCCCGCGCCGCGGCCAGTTGGCGGGGAGAGACGGTGCTGAGGCCGATGTGCTGAATGAGACTCCGGTGCTTGAGTTCAGCGAGCGCGGAGAGCGGCTCTTCAAATGGCTGGTCTTCCGGACCGGTGAATCCGCCGAGCCGGAGATTCACGACCTGGAGCGCATCGAGGCCCAGGTTGCGCAGATTGTCGTGTACGGCGTCGATGATCTCCTGGCGAGAGCGTGCGTGAAGCCAGGAACCATCGGCGCCGCGGCGCGCACCGACTTTAGTCACGATGACCAGATCGTCGGGATAAGGGTGGAGCGCCTGTTTGATGATTTGATTAGTGACGTGGGGACCGTAGAAATCGCTGGTGTCGATGTGGTTCACGCCAGACGCGACAGCCTCGCGCAGAACCGCGATGGCGCCGGGAATATCCCGCGGCGGACCCCACACTCGTTTGTCGACCATCCTGTCCGGCGAGTTGCATGGCCCCGTAACCGATTCGATTTACCGTCAGCGAAGTACCCGCGAGCGTAAAGACACCCCCGGGGTTAGTCGTTTGTGTCATTCTGTCCCTCCCTCTTGATCTCTACCATCTGTAGACGCCGGACTTTCCGATTCCCTCTGGAAATTCAAAAAGACTCTCCGACCAGTTCTTCGCTCTTCTTCCAGAGCGCCTCGGCGTTATCCGGATCGAGCGCATATGCAAGCACTCCCTCACTGAGTGCGGTGATAGCCGTTTCATCCCGAACAATTTGGCCGACCTGGCAGTTTGCGCAATACCGGCCACCGATCTCGTCAGCCGGAGCAACCACAGATGCCCACACCGAGGTCGCCGCTCCCTGCGGAATGGTCTTCCACGCAAAGCTCTTTCCCTCCGCCGCCAACTGCTGGTTGATCCGGTCGACCAGGTTCTGAAGCTGGCCGGAGTTCATGTGGCGCCCCAGCTCAGTGTGTATGGCTCCGGGATGGACAGCCGCAGCGCGCACGCCCCGTCCCCGGTTCCGCGCGTCGAAGGCGACGGCGAACAGAACGTTGGCCGTCTTCGACCGGCCATAGGCGACCATAGGGTCGTAGGGCGTCCTCTCAAAATTGGGATCTTCGAGGTTGACGTTGGCCCTCCGATGACCCGCAGAGGACAGGTTGACCAGCCGTCCGCCCGATCGAATCAGAGAGGCAATGCGGTTCACAAGGACAAAGTGCCCCAGGTGATTGATGCCGAACTGCGTCTCAAAACCATCCTCGGTATGGCCAAACGGCGTCGCCATCACTCCGGCATTGGCAATGACCACGTCAAACGGCTTCCCCTTGCCCATCAGGCGGTCAGCGCAGGCGCGGACACTCTTCAGACTGGCCAGATCGAGTGCGACGAGCTCGAAGCTGCCACCATTCGCCGCGGCGTCATTTCGCACCTGCACCGTCGCTGCTTCGGCTTTCTCAAGGTCCCTCGCTGCTCCTGCCACGTGCGCGCCGTGGGCCGCAAGAGCCCGGGCCGTCTCAACGCCGATGCCCGCGGAAACGCCGGTGACGAGAATCCTTTTCCCATGCAGATCGATCCCCGATAGAACATCGTCTGTAGTTGAAGTTGCTCCCCATACTTTCGTCATTTCTCTCTCCTTCCGCTGCACATCACGCCTTCTGCATTATGGCCTCGCCCCAGCGCATCTGTTCGAGATCGGCAATCAGTCCGGGCCCGGTTGGGCGCCATCCGAGCCGTTGCCGGGTCTGTGCGCTGGAAGCCGGCATGTCGAAGCCCGCGAACATTGCCAGCCAGCCAAAATGAGCCTGCGCTTCCTCCTGAGAGAGGCTGACCACCGGCACCTTCAAGCCCCGGCCAATGACTTCAGCGATCTCCCGCATCGATACTCCCTCTTCAGCAACCGCGTTGTACCTGGCGCCGGCTTCACTCTTCTCCAGCGCAAGCCTGTAAAGATGGGCAACATCGAGAACGTGGGCCGCCGGCCAGCGATTGAGCCCCTCGCCAATGTACGCCGACGCCCCCTTTTCACGGGCCACCTGGATCGCGGAGGTGATGAGGCCCTGCTTGAACCTGTCGTGAACCTGGGGAAGACGCACCACCGATACGTTCACACCACGCTCCGCAACGGAAGCCCCGGCGACTTCCGACCCTTTACGCGGATTCGGGTGGTTTAGGTCAAAGTAGTCTTCGGTTGCGGGTTGACCTGGAAGAGCGTTCCCCATTCCGGTTCCGGAGGTGATTAGCAGGGGGCGATCCGATCCCCGGAGCGCGTCTCCGAGAGCTTCGATGGCGCGCCTGTCCTGTTCACAGGCCTGCACGAACTTCGAGAAGCCGCTGCCGAATGCGCTGTGATCGAAGGCACAGTGAATCACTCCATCCGACTTGGCTGCCCCGGTGCGCAGAGTTGCCGGGTCCTCGAGATTTCCTCGATGCACCTCAGCTCCCGCGGCCAAAAGAGCCCTGGCGCCCTCGTCGGAACGCGTCAATCCAAGCACCCGATGACGCGCCCTGGTGAGCTCCGATACAATCGCAGAACCAATAAAGCCCGTAGCCCCGGTTAAAAAAACACGCATGTTGTCTTCTCCTTCCGCCGCCGTTTGCGTGGCGAATTGGTGACGGGACGTGTCACAGAAACGCTTGACGACCGGCTGTGCGGCTGCTAAAACGGAGTTAGTCTCCGTATCTGTAGATTAGCGGAGGCTGTCTCCGGTTGCAAAGTTCTTGGAGTATGTCCGCGAAACGTAAACAGGCATCCGTTCGCAAGCCGCGAAGCGACGCGCAACGGAATCGCAAACGCATTCTGGAAGTTGCGAAGGAGGCGTTTACCCGCTCCGGCGCAAACACGAGCCTCGACGACATCGCCAGAGAGGCGGGCGTCGGGCCGGGAACGTTATACCGCCACTTTCCCACTCGCGGAGAGCTTCTGGAGGCGGTTTATCGGACTGAGATGGAAAAGCTGGCGGCCGCGGAACAGACGTTCGCAGAAGAATTGCCACCGATCGAGGCACTGCGGGCCTGGTTATTGTTGTTTGTCGACTACATCGCGGCGAAGCAGCTCATCGCCCCCGCACTCAACGCGCTGGTGGGAGATCCGAAGAAGATATTCGAGGCTTCCTATACCCGGATCTGGGAAGCGATTCGGGCACTGGTGAAGCGCGCGATCAAAAGCGGCGATATCCGTAAGGACCTGGATCCGATCGACCTGCTGCGGGCGCTGATCGGCGTCGCCAACGTGGCCACCAGCCCGGACTGGCAGCAGAGCGCCAGAAGGCTCGTCGACATCCTCATCACCGGTTCGCGCCCAGCCAGATAAGGCGCGAAGCCCCCGGCCTCGGGGCGACGCGCAAATCTGGGAACTCGGTCGAGCCGCCGAACAGATCGAGGTGGAAGCGGCCAGATGTGCTTAGGACTATTTCGTCAGAAGGTGGTGGGCCTGTGCAGACTCGAACTGCAGACCTCTACCGTGTCAAGGTAGCGCTCTAACCAACTGAGCTACAGGCCCTTTTAAAGGAGGGTGAACCAGGATTATATCACGGCGGGTGCTAGGCGGACGCTTCGGTTTGCGCCGAGCCGAACGTGGCTTCGGCCGCGTCTACGGTGGCGTACACGTTCATAATATTGATGATCTGGGTCATCTTCAACATCTGCAGCACGCGTCCCTCGGGCGCGACAATCGCCAGCCTGCCACCGGCTTCGCGCATCTTTCCCGATACCAGCGCCAGCATGCCGATTCCCGCGCTATCGATGTAATCCACGCCGGTCACGTCGAAGATGGCGCGCAAGTGGCCGTCGCCCACCAGGTCGTCCACCAGCGCTTCCACCCTTTGGCTCTCGCGGCCCATCGCCAGCTTTCCCTTCAACGCCACCAGGCGGATGCCCGACGCCAGGTCCTCTTCGTGAATTTGCAGAAGCATAGCAGGTTCCGTACAGCATATCGCGGTTGTCACGGTTCCACAACCGAAAGGATTGTCGTGGGTGCGTTTCCTTCCAGACGGTTATTGACGAACAGAAAGAGAAACTCCTTGTTCTCCCGCGCGCGGCCGATCAGGACGCGCATGGATTCCCGCGCTTCCGGATTGGGGTCCTGGACATCGCGTATACGGCTCAAAGCTCTTCACCGCTTCTTCGTACACCCGCCCGCGGCGCAACAGCGCGCGGCAAACCTGAAAGCCGGCAGTCGCCGAATCGGGAATCGCCATCTGGTGGCGCAGTTCCGGCATCCGCGACCACGCGTTGTACACGTGAGCCACACCATGGCTGCGCAGGCAGGCGAAATAATCCCTCTCCAGAAACTCGGGATTGCGGATCTCCACCGCGTACCGGAACTCCGGCGGCAGCGCGGCCAGAAACGGATTCAGGCGGTCGAGAAACGCGCTCAGCTCTTCGAAACTCTTGCGGCCGAAGGCACCGAATTCGAAGATCAGCACCGCGGTCTGCTCGCGGTACGGCATCAGCGGGCGAAGAAACATTTCGCGCAGCATCTGCGCATCCAGGAACGCTTCGTTTTCGCGTCCGGCCTGCGGACCGTAGCGCGCGTGGGCCGGAAACACTTTGCAGGTCACCTGTTCCGGCACCTTGAAGGCGAAACGAAAATGCGGCGGCGCGAGCGCGAACAGTTTGCGCCAGAACTCCTCTGTGGGGAACTGGTAGAACGCGAAATCGCCGCACACGGCGGGAAAGGTTTCGGCATATTCCTTCAGGCATTCGGCCTCAAACAGCTTGTGCGAAAACCTGCCGCGCGAAAGGTAGCGGTCGCGCGAGTAGATCTGTCCGAGCCAGCCTTCGTACTTCCAGGAACTGCCGCCGACGTAGATGCGCTCCGCGGCCAAGGCGCGGAGACGCGATGCCAGGGCATCGCGATCGAAGCCGCCGGGCTCCTCAAACAGCGGACCTACCACGCTTGGGAAGACCGGAAGAAGTAGGGGTCGGCGCCCGCTTCGATCATGCCGTTAGGGTATAGCCGGATCATCACCGGCGCGGACCCGCTGGCGAATCGCGACCGCATCTCGATCTTGTGACCGCGCGCGCGCAGTTCTTCCACCACGGCGGCCGGCGGTGCGTTCGTCCAGCAGCAGGCTGCCGGGACTCATGGCGTGATTGTCGAAGCTCGACACCAGGTGCTCGGTCTGGAAGCGCGGCGCCTCCACGGCATTCTCCGTATTCATGCCCCAATCCATGGCGTAGAGCAGCACCTGGAGCAGCGCCTGATCCTGATTGTCGCCGCCGGGCGTGGAGAGCGCCGCCACGCTGTTGCCGGGCCCCACCACCAGCGTGGGGCTCAGCGTCACGCGAGGACGCTTCCCGGGCGCCAGTTCATTGGGATGGCCCGGCACCAGCAGAAAGCTCTGGGCCCGTTCGCTCAGCGGAATGCCGGTATCGCCCGCGATCACCGAGGGCAGCCAGCCTCCCGAAGGCGTAATCGAAATGGCCACGCCATCCTTATCGATGGCATCGACGCAGGTGGTGTCTTTGGCGAGCAGCGCGTCGTCGATTTTGCGGTGCGGGATGTCGGCCAGCGAAGGATGCTTGGGCGGATTCGGCTCTACGTTGCCGGGTCGAAACTCCATGCGAAGCCTCATGCGTGATCAGCTTGCGCCGCTCCGCCCCATACTCTTTGGAGAGCAGCCGCTCGGCCGGAATCTTCACGAACTTCGGGTCGCCATAATAAGTATCGCGGTCGGCATAGGCCAGCTTCAGCGCCTCCACCAGCGTGTGGATGTAGTCGGCCGAATTCAGCCCCATACTCAGCAGGTTGTAGCCTTCCAGGATGTTCAGTGCCTCAATCATGGAAGGGCCCTGGCTCCAGAAGCCGGGCTTGTAGACGGTGTAGCCGTGGAAGGTGGTGGAGACGGCCTCTTCCGGTTCCACCCGGAAACTGGCCATGTCGTCGTAACGGATCAATCCGCCGTTCGCCCTGGAGAATGCGTCGATCTTGCGGGCCACTTCGCCGCGATAGAAATAGTCGCGCACCGCGTCGATGGCCTTGGCGCGGCTGGCGCCCGCGGCCAGCGCTTGCTTTTCAGCGGCCACCATGCCGCGCAAGGTGCGCGCCAGGTCCGGCTGGTGGAAAATCTCGCCGACCTGCGGTACGCGTCCTCCCGGCATGTAGACTTTCTTGGAACTCGGCCAGCCTTCCAGGTACCGCGCGCCGGCGCGAATGGTGTTCACACGAATTTCGTCGATGGGGTAGCCGTCGGCCAACTCGATGGCCGGTTCAGCCGCTTCGGCAAACGATTTTGTGCCGAACTCGCGCAGCGTCACCAGGGCGCCTTCCACCATGCCGGGAATGATCGCCGAAAGAATCCCCGCCACCGGCACCCAGTCCTTCAGTCCATGAGGCTCCGGCGCCTCCACAATCTCGTCGGGCTGTAGTTTGTGATTGCGGTAGAAATCCGCCGTGCCCAGTTTGGGCATGGTGCCCACGCCGGCGATGGCGTAGACTTTGCCCTCCTTGGTGCGGACCAGGATGGGCGATTCGCCGCCCATGCCGAAATGCGAGGCTTCGGTGACCGATGCCGCGAGCATGGTGGCGATTCCGGCATCGACTGCGTTGCCGCCTTGCACAAATAGCCGCATTCCCGCCTCTGTGGCGTATTCGGTGCCCGCGGCGACGGCGCCGTGTGTGCCTCGGGAGGCGATCCTGACCGGCCGCGAAGAGGGAGCGCCGCGTTGCGCCCAGCCGGCCGATACCAGCATCGCCAGGAGAAGGGATACCCTGAGTTTCGTCACAATCATCCTATTGTATGAGATTCCTTCCGGAGCGGTATAATTTCATCATTCGTGAACGAGTCTGAGCCCCAGCAGCCTGCCGCGCCACAAGAGCAAGAGGAGCCGATGCTGTATTGTCCGGTTTGTTCGTTGCGGCTGGCCGGTTTGAAGTGTAAGCTGGTGTGCCCGCAGTGCGGCTATTACATGAGCTGTGCCGACTACTATTGAGCGTCCAACATGTCTGAGATCGCAGCCCAATTAGAACGATACCGCCGCGGCGCCGAACTGCTGGCCGTGGTTCTGACCGGCGTTTTCGGGGAGGAAGAGGATTTCGCCGTCGCTCCCGGCAAGTGGAGCATCCGCGAGATTGTGGCGCACCTGGCCGACGCGGAAATGGTAGGCGCCCACCGTTTTCGCCAGGTGATCGCCGAAGAGATGCCTACTCTGATCGCCTACGACCAGGACGCGTGGACCAGGAACCTGGATTACGCGCGGCGTAAACCCAAGCAATCGCTGGAGACGTTTCGACGCATCCGCGCCGAGAACTACGAATTGCTGAAAGGGCTGCCGGAGAGCGCTTTCGATCGCGCCGGCAATCACTCTGAGAACGGCCCCATGACCCTGCGCAGCTTGCTGGAGGGCTACGCCGGCCACGCCGAATCGCACGCGCGCCAGTTGCAGGAAATCCGCGAAGCGTATAAGAAGGTCAAGGGGAAGAAGTAGCCGCGAAGCGGCGGAGCGCCTTGGACTGGGCGTCAGTGAACCGCAGGCCTCCGTGAGCCGCCAGGACCAGTTCCCGCCGGCTGAAGTGCGACGCCATCACGCCATCGCGCGAATGCGCGCGGGGACCGAGCAACAGGTGCCCGAGTTCGTGCGCGATCGCGGCGCCGAGCACCGGGACGGTATCGACATTCAGGCACTCCACCACATCGCGAACACTCTGCCACGTGACTGCGGCATAACCGCCGTCGTTGCGCGGCTGATTTGTCAGCAGGGCAAAGCCCAGAACGTTCTCCGATAGTTTTGGCGGGCGCTTGTCCAATAGTTGTAGCCAGAATTCCGCGGGTCCCACCTGGCCGTCGCAGGCATTCGACGCATCGCAATCCACCCAGATCACTCCAAGACCGGCCGCCCGGAATATGGCGCCGGCAGAACTCTCGGCATCCTCCACCGTTCGCCGGGGAATTTTCGCCAGGTTAACTACTCGAACCGTGATACCCGGCGGCGCGCCTGCTGCCGCAAGGCAACCCAGAATCACCGAAAACAGCGCCTTCACATGCAACCTCGTGGATCGATTGTGCGCGGTATTTTTGCGAACTTCGATTCCGCGGAAATACATTCGCGGTCACGAATCCGTCGCGAGTTAACAAAATAGTTGCGCGACGTTTCGAGCGCGCCGGCGTCATAACGGCAGGACCGAACGATGCCCACCGGCCACTTTCGCACGGCGCGCGTCGCGCGCTTTGCCGATTTTGAACTCGACCTGCGAGCCGCCGAACTGCGCCGCGACGGTAGCCGCGTGAGGCTGCAGGAGCAGCCCTTCCGCATTCTGGCCATTCTGCTGGAGCATTCCGGCGAAGTGGTGATGCGCGAGGAAATCCGCAAGCTGCTTTGGCCTAACGATACCGCGGTGGAGATTGGCCACGGCATCAATGCCGCCGTGCTGCGATTGCGGGAAGCGTTGGGCGAATCGGCCGGGAACCCCCGCTTAATCGAAACTCTGCCGCGGCGCGGCTACCGATTCAACGGGCGCGTGGAGTGGGAGAACGCTCCGCCCGCCACCACGCCTGCTCCCGGCAGCGATGCGCCCGGGTTGCCGGGCCGGAATGTCTCTCACTACCGCGTGCTGGACCGCCTGGGCAGCGGTGGCATGGGCGTAGTCTATCGCGCCGAAGATTTGCAGTTGGGCCGCTTGGTGGCGCTGAAATTCCTGTCTCCGCAATTCGCGCAGGATGCCGATGCGCGCAGCCGCTTTCAAAAGGAAGCGCGGGCCGCGTCGGCGCTGAATCACCCCAACGTGTGTACGGTCTACAGCGTGGAGGAATGGGAGGGCCAGCCCTTCATCAGCATGGAGCTGGTGGAGGGCGAGTCGCTGACGTCCCGCCTGGCGAGGGGGCCGTTGCCCGCCGCGCAAGCAATCGCGCTGGCCATTCAGGTGGCCGCCGCGCTGGAAGCGGCGCATCGCAAGGGAATCGTGCATCGCGATCTCAAGCCAGGGAACCTGATGGTGACCGATAGCGGTGTCAAGGTGTTGGATTTCGGCATCGCGAAAATGGATCGCGGAGTCCCGACCAGGCGCGGCGAGGTAGTGGGCACGCCGCCATACATGTCGCCGGAACAGATGCAGGGCCGCGCCGTCGACGCGCGCAGCGATATTTATTCCCTCGGGCTGGTGCTACGCGAAATGCTGGCGGGAAGCCGCATACCGCCGCATCTGGAGCGTGTGCTGGCCCGCTGCCTGGAGCAGGATCCGGAGGCGCGCTGGCAAACGGCGGGCGAATTGAAGAGGCGGTTGGAGCGCATGCCCGTTGCGGAGCCGCGCCGTGGGAGCCGGCTGGTTATTGCGATTGCGGCCGCGGTCGTGCTGCTCTGCCTGGCTTTGCTGGCCACAAAGATTCCTTACTGACGATTTCTCGGCCGCATCAAACTGGCGGTAATCTAGGAGCCATGGATGCTGGCTCGTGGATTCGGGACTTCGGTTACGGTTTACGCCTGCTGCGCAAGAGCAGCGGGTTCACGGTTCTCGCCGTACTGACGCTGGGGTTGGGAATCGGCGCCGCTACGGCGGTCTTCAGCCTGGTGAATGCGGTTCTGCTGCGTTCCCTGCCTTACCACGACCCTGGCCGGCTGGTCTTTCTGTATGAGCCCGTTCCCAAACTTGCAGACGTTCCGCTGGAGGGGTGGGGGATCTTCAACGGCGACTTCTACGATTGGAAAAAACAAAGCCGTTCGTTTGATAGTCTGGCGCTGTTCACCACCGATGGCATCAATCTTTCGGTGGGCCAATCCGCCGTCCGCGTGCTTGGCTCGCGGGTGACCGGCGAGTTCTTCCCGCTGCTCGGGATCGCGCCGGAACTGGGACGAGCGGTAACCGCCGATGACGACCGGCCGGGCAAAGGGCAGGTCGCGGTGATCAGCCATGCGCTGTGGGAATCGCGGTTCGGTTCCGATCGCGGGGTGCTCGGGAAGGAATTGCAGCTCGACGCCAAGCCTTACCGCATTGTCGGCGTGATGCCCGCGGGCTTCGCGTTTCCGCACGGCACCGAGAGTATCGAAACACACGGCAAAGCCACTGACATCTGGATTCCGTTGGCCATGACCCCGCAGGAGGCCGCCGCGCGCGACGACGACCCCGGCAACGGCATCGGGCGCCTCCGTCCCGGCGTTTCGGTGCAGCAGGCGCAAGCGGAACTGAACGTCATCACGGCATCGCTGGACAAACTGCATCCACAGTTTTTTCAGGGGTGCGAGGCGGTGGTCCGGCCATTCGATGTGGAGATCACAGGAACCTCGCGCCGGACGCTGCTGATCCTGATGGGCGCGGTGTTCCTGGTGTTGCTGATCGCGTGCAGCAATGTGGCCAGCCTGGTTCTGGCGCGCGCGCAAGGAAGGGCGCTGGAGGTCGGGGTGCGGACCGCGCTGGGGGCATCCCGCTGGCGCATGGTTCGCCAGTTGCTGGCGGAATCGCTGTGCCTGGGCGGCGCCGGCGGCATCCTGGGCGTGCTGGCGGCATTTTACGCCATCCGGCTTTTGATCCACTTCAGCCCAGGCAACATTCCGCGCATCGAGGAGACTTCGATGGACGGCCGGGTTCTGTTCTTCGCGGTCTGCGTTTCGGTGGTCACCGCGGTTTTCTTCGGCCTGTTTCCGGCGCTCTCCACTTCCCAGTGCAATTTGCAGGAGGTGCTGAAGAGCTCGGCGAACCGCACAGTGAAGAAGAGCGCGGGACGGCTGCTGCGCGGGCTCGCCGTTGGGCAGGTGGCCCTGACTTTCGTGTTGCTGACGGGCTCCGGCCTGCTGATTCGCAGCCTTCTGAAGGTCCAGTCCATCGACAAGGGCTTCACCGCGAATTCGACTTTGACGATGGGCATCCAGCTCGACGACCGGTATTCCCGGGCCGATCAGATGAACCGCTTTTTCCGGGATGTGATCGATAGGGCCGGCGCCCTGCCGGGTGTGGAAGCCGTCGCGGTCATCGACAGACTGCCGCTCGGCGGCGGTGAAAGCCTCAGTACATTGGAAGTAGAAGGCCACCCGCCGGATGACAAGACGCTCTTCGAGAGCCGCAACATCACGCCGCGTTATTTCGCGGTTATGGGCATCCCGATCGTTGCCGGACGAGCCTTCACGGATGCTGATATGGCCGGGAGCCCACGCGTCGCCATCGTCAGCCGCTCCCTCGCCAACAAATATTTTCCCGGGCAGGATGCCATCGGCAAGCGCCTCCGCTCGAACGACAACTGGCGGACCATTGTCGGAGTCGCCGCCGATGTACGGCAGTACAAGCTGGAAGCCGCGCCGCCCATGCAGGTCTACGGACCGCTGTGGCAGAGCGGTACCCCCTCGGTGTCCGTCGCGGTAAGAACAAAACTTCCGCCGGATCGCCTGGCTTCCGCCATGCAGAACCTGGTGCGCCAGATCGACCCTTCCGTGGCGGTTGCGGACGTGGGCACCATGGGCCAGTTGCTCTCGCGGGCCACCGCCGTACGCCGGTTTCAGGCACTGCTGCTTACGTCCTTTGGCGGCGTGGCGTTCTTCCTTTCACTGGTGGGGCTATACGGTTTGATGGCCTGCCTGGTGGAACAAAGGACCGCGGAAATGGGCATTCGCATGGCGCTGGGAGCGCAGCCCGGCAGCGTGCTGCGTTTGATTTTGGGGCAGGGCTCGAAACTCGCGTTCGCCGGCATCGGGTTGGGTTTTGCCTGCTCCTGGGCCTCCACAAGTGCCCTGGCGAGCCTGCTGTTCGAAGTGACGCCGACAGATGTGCCGACGTTTCTGGCGGTGGCTTTGGTTTTTGCGACTGTGGCAATGGCGGCCTGTTATATCCCCGCGCGGCGGGCTACGCGAGTCGATCCCATGGTCGCGCTCCGGTGCGAGTAGAAGAGGAATTGGCCGCAGATGAACGCAGATGAACGCCGATAAAACCAAAAATCTTATCTGCGTTCATCCGCGTTGATCCGCGGCCGATTTGTTTTTTCGGTAAGCAGAGCCTCGAACTCCGCCTGCCCTTCTCGTACGTGTCGCCATAGCCTTTCAGCAGGCGCGGGGCTTTCGGCCAATTCGCGCGCCAGGGTTCGGTCTTCGCGCGCCGCTTTCTGCACCAGCGACAACCATTCTTCGATTCGCCTTTGCTCTCGGTGGTATCGCACCGATCTGCGGCGAAATGGTCTCAGGCATGCGATGGCGTAGAGCTGCAGGAATCCCAGGACGGACGTCGTGCGGACAATTTTCCCCTTGCCGCTGAAGCGCGAAAACAGGGAGCCGGCCCAACCCAACCAGGCAGGTAGAATATCGGCGATCTCCTGGGCGCGCGGATGCAGGAATTCGTGTATCTGCAGAATCTGCCCCGGACCCACGCGCGATTCCTGGCGCACGCGTGCAAAGCGTTCGCGCCGGATCTTCAGTTGCGCCACGCGGATGGCATCCTCATAGGACATCCACAGCGCCAGGTAGCGGGCGGTCTCTTCCAGCAGGGCCGGGTCGTTCCACGCGCGGAATGGCGCCAGCCGCTCCAGGTAAAGCCGGGCGTACGCTCGTCCTGATATTCGGTCAGGCGCTGCACGCCGGCATCGACGATATCGGGAAGCGGCAGCGGCTTCTTGGGCGCCGCCCGGTCGGTTTCAAAACCCGCGGCGAAAGCGGCCAGGCTGCGCTCCACGCCCACGCCGCCGCGGCGGATGGCTTCTTCGAAGGCAGACCGTTGGAACGGCAGCGCACCGGTCGATGCCAGTGCGCCGAACAGCGCCGCGCTGATCACGCTGCCGGCTTGCTGCGCGATGGCGGCGAAATCGGCGGGCACGAAGCGCGGCCGCGCTCTGGCGGCAGGCGGCCAGCAGGACGTCGCTATCGACGCGTGCATCGCCCGGAGCGGTGCGTTCGGTCATGGAATAGACGCGGTGCGTGGACGCGATCAGCATGGTCCGGTCCGGCGTGACCAGCCCGCGCTGGATGGCGCGCCCGGCTTCCATCAGCTCGGAGGCGATCACGATATCGACTTCGCCCGGCACCGGCATCAGCGCAAACACCGGCTCGCCGCGCGTGCCGTCTCCGGAAACAGCTCCAGGTAATAGATGGTTGTGCCGGTGCGCTGCGCCACGCCCGGCACCGAGGTGGTCTGGGCGTAAGTAGCCGGAGTGCTCGGCCAGGTCGACGATCCAATCGGCGAGCACGCCGCCGCCTTCGCCGCCCATGGCCAGGATGGCGAGCGTGATGGCCCGAGGCTGCACGGCTCAAGCGCTCGCGCTGCAACAGGCGAAATCGACGGCGCCCGCCACACGCGGCCTTCATGCGCTCCCACGCGCTCGGGTTGAGTGACGATTTCCGCGCGGTAGAACGACGGGCACAGCACCGCCGCATGCGCCACTTCGCCGCACAGGCCGCAGCCCACGCAGCTGTCGAGCACCGTCGCCACCGGGTCCTTGCGCAGCGGATCGGGATTCGGCTGCGATGGTCAGCGACGGGCAGCCGGAGAGGCGGATGCAGGAGTGGTCGCCGGTGCAGGTGTCGGCATCCACGCCGAAGCGCTCGCGCACCACGCGCTGGCCTTCCGCGGCGCGCTTTGCGCAGCGGCGGCTCGCACGCGGCGCTGCCGGTTCAGCATGCACTCGCTCTGCGCCACGATCACCTTGGGTCCCTTCTCGCGGCGTGGTCAGCGCCTCGCGCAGCACGTCGCGCATGCGCGGCCACGTCGTAGGTGCGGGTGATGGTGCGAACCCACTTCACGCCCACGCCGCGCACCGCGTCGGCGATGGACAGCCGCGTGGTGCGGATCGGATTGGCGGCTTGCGACGACAGGATGTCCTGCCCGCCGGTGGCGGCGGTGTAGCCGTTGTCCACCACGACCAGCACGCTGTCGTTCTGGTTGAACACGGCGTTGCCGACGCCGCTGGTCAGGCCGTTGTGCCAGAAGCCGCCATCGCCCATGACGCTGATGGTGCGCCTGGTCGGTCTCCGGCGTGTTGAACGCCGCCGCGCCGGCCCAGCCGAGCCCGTAGCCCATGGTGGTGGCGCCGATATTGAACGGCGGCAGGATGGAGAACAGGTGGCAGCCGATGTCGCAACTCACGTGGTGCGGGCCCAGCTCGCGCTCCACCAGCTTCATGGCCGTGAAGATGGGCCGCTCGGGACAGCCGGTGCAGAAGGAGGGCGGCCGCGGATGCACCTCGGTCAGCTTCGCAGCGACGGCGCTGGCGCACGGCGCCGGCCGTCGCGCGCGGGCAGATCAGGCGTCGGTGCATACGCGGTCTCGACGAATTTGCAGGACGCCGTCGCATGACCACCGGCGGCGGTGTATTCGCCGGCCATGGGCAGCATGTCCTTGCCGTGCACCTTCGTGTCCATGCCCGCCTTGCGCAGGATGGCGTGCAGGTTCTGCTCGATGAAATCCGGCTGGCCTTCTTCGATCACCAGCACCGCGCGCTTGCCGGCGCAGAAGCGCAGCGACCTCGTCGTCCACCAGCGGATAGGTGACGTTCAGGACGTAGAGCGGCACCTGGCTGTCGCCGAACGCGTCGGAGAGGCCGAGCAGCTCCAGGGCGCGCACGGTGGTGTTGTACATGCCGCCCTGCAGGATGATGCCGAAATCCTGCGGCGTCCGGCGGCGAAGAACTCGTTCAGCGCGTGCTCGCTGGATGAACTGCTGCGCCGCGGGCCAGCGCTGCTGGATCTTCTCCTGCTCGTGCAGATAAGCTCGCCGGCGGCAGCACGATGCGGCTGACGTCGCGCACCGGCTGCTCCATGGCGTCCTTGAGCGTGAACGGCGGGCGGACGTTGTCCTTGGCGATGAAACGGCCGTGCACGTGGCAGGCGCGGATGCGCAGCTCCAGCATGACGGGCGTGTTGCTGGCCTCGGAAAGCGCGAACCCCTGTTCCACCGCGCGCACGATGGAGGGCAGGTTGGGCCGCGGATCGAGCAGCCACATCTGCGACTTCATGGCGAAGGCGTGCGAGCGCTCCTGCATGATGCTGGAGCCTTCGCCGTAGTCCTCGCCGACGATGATCAGCGCGCCGCCGGTGACGCCGCCCGAGGCGAGATTGGCCAGCGCGTCGGACGCGACGTTGGTGCCGACGGTCGATTTGAACGTGACCGCGCCGCGCAGCGGATAGTGGACCGAGGCGGCCAGCGTGGCGGCGGCGGTGGCTTCGGAGGCGCTGTGCTCGAAGTGCACGCCGAGCTCCTCCAGGATGTCGTTGGCGTCGGTCAGCACGTCCATCAGGTGCGAGATGGGCGCGCCCTGGTAGCCGGCGACGTAGGAGACGCCGGATTGCAGCAGGGCCTTGGTGACGGCCAGGATGCCTTCGCCGCGGAAGATTCCTCGCCGCGCCCAGGCGGAGCTTCCGACTTCCTTTCTTGAAACTCCGCTCCGCCATGGTTACCTATGCTTATCCGTCACCAGCGCGAGCACGCGGCAGGGGCTTCCCGACCCGTTCACGATCTTGAGCGGCGGCGGTGATCAGGATCGCGCCCTTGGGCGGCAGCTGGTCGAGGTTGGTCAGGCTCGCCAGGCCGAATTTGTTGCTGCCGTGCATGATGCTGTGGCACGGGAAGGGCGGATCGAAACGGAACGCCTGGCCGGCATCGGTGCCCACGCCTTCGGAGCCGCAGCCGATCACATCGCGCTCCGTGCCAGGAACGGCACCAGGTCCGGGATGCGGCCCGGGGACGTGCGCGCCGTCCTCTTTCATGTTGGCGACGTCTGCGCCGCGACGCTTGGACCAATCGGTGCGCATCAGCACCCAGGAGCCGGCCTCGATCCGCCCGTGCTGCGCTTCCCAAGCCTCCACGTGCTGCGGGGTCAGCAGGAAATCGGCATCGGCCGCGGCTTCGCGCGAGACGTCGATCACGCACGCCGGCGCGATGAACTTCTCCACCGGGATGGTATCGGTCGCGTTGTTCGGATAGTCCTTGCCGGTCACCCAGTGGACCGGCGCGTCGAAATGCGTGCCGGTGTGCTCGCCGCAGGAGAAGTTGTTCCAGTACCAGGCTGGGCCGCGGCGTCGTACTGCGAGATCTCTTCCAGGCGGAAAGGCCATGTGCGGCCGAATCGGGCGGAAGCTGGATGATGGCCGTGTCGCTGTCCAGCGCCTGGCTGAGGTCGATGACGCGAATGGCGCCGCCGGCCAGCGCTTGCGCGAATTGCATCAGGATGTCAGTTTTCAATTGGCTTCCTTTCGATGTGATCGATGATGAGATAGTCTACCGGAACGGTGCGCAGTTCCAGCTTGAGACCGAGTTGCGCTTCGACGGCCTGCGGGAGCGTGGGGGCAGGGTCGGAGGCGCGCAGTTCGCCCGGCGGCGCCGCGACATCGTTTGAGCGGGAGCGGCCTAGCGGGGTGACGCTGTCGGTGGCGAAGGCCAGGTGAAAATCGTAAGGGCCGGCGAGCCCGGTTTCGTCCTGCACAGGTTGCTGCAACTGGCGGCCCAGCCAGGTGCACAATGCGGCTATGCTTTGCCGCCCGGCAGAGGTGCGCGAGATGCCGCTACCGGTAGGGAAGGTAATCATGTTCGTCACGCCCGGCGGCAGAACCAGGAAGCCATCCTTGTCCACGTCGAATCGCTTGGGGAAACTGGTGTCGGCGTCGGGCGACAGCGGCGGAGACGGCTTCAGCCTGGGACCGCCCTTACCCGGGCGCAGGACGTAGCCCGCCGCCGCGCGCGATTCGCGATGGACCTTGAGCGCGAATCGTTCCGCCAGCAGATTTTGCAGCATTACGCGCAAGTCGTTCTGAGTAGTCCCGGGCGGCACTTTGGCCACTACGTCGAAGTTCTCCTGGTCCATCCATGCCGGAGTGGCCAGTTGATAGAACTGGACGCGATAGGCCTACGAAGACCAGGGTTCTGAGGCTCTGACCGAGATAGACGATCTGGCCGGGGCTGGAAGTTCCCGGTCCGCCGGCGATGCGCGGTTCACTTCCCGGCGCCGCCGGCTTAACGGAAGCCGCTTCGAATTGTTGCCCGCGCGCCAGCGCCGCGGCGAGGAGGCAGAGCATCAGGCGGGGCATCGTACGCTCCTGTTCCAGAAGTAGGCGCCGGTGAGGATTGCCAGCCACGGCACCCCTGCAATCAGGGTAACGCGCATGCCTTCCACCCACCACGTGGTCGCCAGGATGGCGGCGATGGCGGCGGTTCCCAGCAGCGAGGTATAAGGATATCCGATGAGGCGCACAGGCAGGCGGCGTCCGCCCGGCGGCGTCCCAGCTTCGGGCGGAAACGCCAGGTGCGTGACGAAGATCATCAGCCAGGCGTAGAGCCCGCCGAAGAGCGAGATGCCGAACAGATAGACGAAGGCGCTATCGGGAAAGAAGAACGCCACCAGGATGGCGAGCGCCAGGCCGGCGGCGGAAACCAGCAGCGCGGGGACCGGCGTGCCGCGCGCCGAGACGCGTCCGAAGGCCGCCGGCGCATAGCCGCCGCGCGCCAGCGAAAACATCATGCGGCTCACCAGGTAGAGATTGCAGTTCATGCTGGAAGCGGCGGCCGTGATCACCACGAAGTTGACCATGTGCGCCGCGGCGGGAACGCCGATCAACTGGAACACTTTGACGAAGGGGCTGGCGGTGACGTCCGCGCCCGGCTGGATCTGGTTCCACGGCACGATGGCACATCAGCACCACGATGGCGCCCAGATAGAAGACGATCAGGCGGCCCACCATGTTGCGCATGGCGCGCGGCACGGCGGTCTGCGGGATCCTTGCGCCTCGCCGGCGGTGACCGCCACCACCTCCGTACCCAGGTAGCTGAAGATCACGAACACCATCGCCATCCACACGCCGCGCCAGCCGGTGGCCAGGAATCCGCCGTGGCCGGTGAGGTTCGAGAGGCCGATGGCGGGCCGCGGCCCGAGCGCCGGCAATCAGCGCCGCGCCCGAGCACGATGAACAGCACGATGGCCACCACCTTGATCATGGCGAACCAGTATTCGAAGCTGCCGAAACTGCCCACGCTGCGCGCGTTGACGTAGAGCAGCGCGCAGGCGAATCCCAGAATCCAGAGCCATTTCGGCGTGCCCGGGAACCACCACTGGCAGTAGATGGCGATGGCGGTGGCTTCGCCGCCGATGGCGATGCATTGCGCCGCCCAATACGTGTAGCGCACGGTGAAGCCGGCCCAGCGGTTCAGGTAGAGCTCGGCGTAAACGCCGAAGGAGCCGGCAGTGGGATGCGCCACCGCCATCTCCGATAGCGCGCCCATGAACAGCAGGGTGATGACCGCGCCCGATCAGGTAGCTGAGGATCACGCCCGGGCCGGCGGTGTGGACGGCCAGCGAGCTGCCCAGGAACAGGCCCGGTGCCGATGGCGCCGCCGATGGCGATCATGGCGAACTGCGCCGCGCTGAGCTGTCGCGAGAGTTGCTCGCCCTGCTCAATGGCGGCGCCTGTTCATGCGCGCACCATGCAGGTCGAGATTGTCCTTCGAGCGCCGCCAGCGCGGTGTCGCACATCGTCCAGGGTGTTGTAGACGTGGAAGGCGAAGCGCACGCCATCCGCCGGGCGGAAGCGCAGAATGCCGCGCGCCGCGAGCTTCGCCACCACGCGCGGCGGCATCGGCAGAGCGCAGCACGACGAGCGGTCCCACGGTATCGGCAGGCGTTTTGGCGGCGATGCCCAGGGCGCGCGCGCCGTCCAGAAACGCGCGGCGTCAGCTGTTCGACCTGCGCGGCCACATTCTCCATGCCGACTCCGGCCAGCAGTTGCAGCGCGGCGCGCGCCAGGTAGATGTTGGGGACGGCCGGGGTACCGCATTCGAAGCGGCGGGCGTGCGGCGCGGGGTCCAGATGAGTGGTGCGAAACGCGAAGACGTCGCGCTGCGACATCCAACTGGTCATGGTGGGAGTAAGCGATTCGATCAGCTCGCGGCGGACATAGAGGAAGGCGATGCCGGGCGGGCCCAGCAGGTATTTCAGAGCGCCGGTCACGAAGAAATCCACGTCCAGCGCTTTGACGTCCATGGGGCGCGTGCCGCAGTCCTGGTAAGCCATCCAGGAAGACCAGCGCGCCGCGGTCGTGGGCGATGCGCGTGACCGCGGCGATATCGGAGCGAAAGCCGTTCAGGAAAGAGACCTGGGTGAGCGGCACGATGGCGGTGCGGTCGTCGATGGCGGCGCTGGTAGCACTCCGCGGGCACGGTGTTGGCGATGCCGTTGAGGAACTGCACCTGAGCGCCGCGGGGCTGCTGCGCCAGCCAGATATGGCCCATGGTGGGGAATTCATATTCGCTCATCACCACGCGGTTGCGCTTCTCGAAGGAGAGTGCGTTGGCGATGGGGTTGATTCCGGCCGACGCGCTGAAGACGATGGCCACTTCTTCCGGCGACGCGTGGATGAACCGCGCGAAGTCAGAGCGCAGGGCCTCGTACACGCCGACCCATTCGTCCCACGGGCGCGCTGGAGGTGCGCCAACTGGCGGCGTACTCCTGCATGGCGCCTTCCACCGCATCGCTCAGCGCGCCTTGCGAACAGTTATAGAGATAGGTCTTGTGTTGGAGGATGGGGAAGCGCGCACGAAACTTCTGGATTTCCGGCTCGGGCAGCATGGAGTAGATTCAGTGTGCCACAAGCCGGAAACCGGTGCCAGGATTTTCGGCCCGGCACCGGCATTGGTACGTCATGCTTACAGAATGATGGCCGCTCCGTTGATCGCGCCGGTGATCTTCACGGAGAAGCGCAGGGTCAGTTCCCCTTCGGAATCGATATCGAAGACAGACGCATTGCCGACGCCGCCCGTGCCGCCATCGATCACTCCCATCATGGCGCCCTGGATGTCGAGATCCGTCGGAGCGCCCGCGAGCGTGGCCACGGCGCCCTTATCGAAGAAGATATTGGTGTCGCTCACCAGGTAGCGCAGCAACTGTTTGCCGGGACTGTCCGCGGAGTAGAGGAAGTGCCCCGCGAGGGCGTTCCAGCAGGGCGCGTGGGTCTGGTTACCCGAGGCGTCCTTGAACGGCGTGGGTCCCACCGCAGTCGAAATGATCTGGCCGTTCACGATGAGCGCTTCCAGATCCGAGTGCGCGATGCTGGCATAAACGTTAGCGCCCCTGCCGACCATACCCAGCGGAGTATCGTTATTGGGAGCAGCCGGCAGCATCACGGGAGTGCTCGATCCGGAAAAGCCGGGTGTACCGTTGGTTTCGATGTTCAGCAGGCCAATGAGCCCGCTGGTCATCGAATAGACCGCTCCGCCATCGTAGGAAACGATTTGCGCCGCGGATTTATCACTGCGAAGAAGCTGGACGGTGCCATCGTTCGGGCCTACAGTCGAGCCGTACACCGGGAAGGATTCCGCGTCGGTCTGGCCGAGCACCAGGAGGTGGTTGTGCCCGAATGCGACCGACACCGGCTGCGAAGTAGTCTTGACCATCTGGATGGAATGCAGGGTGTTGCCCACACGCTCGAAGATGGTGACGTTGGAGGAGCCGAAGTTGACCACGGCGGCCAGCTTACCCGAGACGGCCACTCCGCCCGCGTTGCCGCTGACGCCGCCGGCGCCGCCAGTGGACACATATTCCGTCTGTTTGGTGCGCGTATTCACAATCGCCAGCGAGTTATTGGTGGCGTTGGTTGCGGTGAGTAAGAGCGGATCCCGGCCGGCGGCCTGCGCTGCGAGTGCCTGGCCACCGTCGGCAGCGAAGGCGGCTGTTCCAGCGAGGGCCAACATGGCCAGAGTCGTGCTTGCGTATTTCATTTCTCGTAACATGTGTTTCTCCTGTTAAGAATCGCGGTGTGAACGTCAGCTACCAATTCGGAAGGGAGAGCAGACAAGTTACGGTAGGTTGACAGCGTTCGAAAATTTATTTGTGCTAGCGTCCACAATCACCGAGGGTGGCCACAATTCTGAGCCGGCGATAGTCGGCCGCCGGACCGGCAGACTGCTCGACGAGCCGGAAATACTCGGGGAGTTGCGAGGGCGGGAGAGCTTCCACTAACTTCTGGCCGAACATCTCAAACCAGGCCCGGACGCCATTCGGCAGCGGCGTGGGGCGATCGAAGAGGGTCGCGAAGGTGACTTCCAGGCCGTGGCGCTCCAGGATGGCGGCGTATTCGGCAATGCCGGGGTAGAACCAGGGATGATAACGCTCCGGGTCGGGAACGACGAGTTGGCGCAGCGCGCGGTCGGACGCGGCGAGCAGTGCGCGCACGTTGCCGCGGCCGCCCATCTCGATCACCACACGGCCGCCCGGCTTGAGAGCGCGCGCGAAGGATTCCGCGGCTTCATCCGCCTGCGGCACCCAGTGCAGAGCGGCGTTCGAGAAGACGGCGTCGAACTCGGCGCGGTATGGCAGATGGCGAATGTCCGCGACCTCGAAGCGCACGGTTGGGGCGTTGCGCCGCGCTTGTTCGATCATGGCGGCGGAGCTATCGATGCCGGTCACATCAGCGCCGGACGCGCCAATTTCCGCCGTGAGTTGACCGGTGCCGCAGCCGGCGTCGAGGATCCGCTCGCCGGGCTGCGGCGCGAGCAGGCCCAACAGATCGCGCCCGTATTGCCACACAAACGAATAGCCCGCCTGATACTGCTCCGCATTCCATGCCATATCCGTAGGATACGGTCAAATTGCGATACAATTTTGGCGTGGCATCCTTTATCCAGAACCAGTTTGAGCAGAACGTCATCACCACGTCGGTAGACCATGTGTTCAACTGGGCGCGCAAGTCGGCAATCTGGCCGCTCACTTTCGGGCTGGCGTGCTGTGCCATCGAAATGATTGCGTCCAGCACATCGCGCTTCGATATCGCGCGCTTCGGCGCCGAAGTGTTTCGTCCCAGCCCGCGGCAGAGCGACCTGATGATCGTGGCCGGCACGGTGACGCTGAAGATGGGTCCGGTGCTCAAGCGCATCTGGGACCAGATGCCCGACCCGAAATGGTGCATCTCCATGGGCGCGTGTTCCAGTGTGGGCGGCCCGTTCAATACCTACGCGGTGCTGCAGGGAGTGGACAAGATCGTACCGGTGGATGTCTACGTCACGGGGTGCCCGCCGCGTCCGGAGAATCTCTTCTACGGCCTCTTGAAGCTGCAGGATAAGATCGACCAGATGACCACGCTGGTGAAGCGTCCCACGGAAGTGCGTCTGGACGAGAGCATGCTGGAAGAGTTCAAGCAGCAGATCCGCATCGCGCAGATTCAGAACCCGGCATAACTGTGTTTTACCTGGACTCGCGCCAGATCTACCGCTCGAGCGAACTGGATTCCCTGGAGTGGCTGCTGCACGGTTTTGGTACGCGATTCGCGGACGTTCCCGCGCTGTTTTCCCAACTGGCTACCGTGAAACAGGTGCATTCTTCCACGTGCGTGGCAGCCGAAGGACGCTCGGGCGTGCTGGGCGAAGCGGACGCCCTGCTGGAGAACCGGCCCGGCGCGGTGGTCGCCGTGAAGACCGCCGATTGCATTCCGGTGTTGCTGGCGGATGAGCGGAACCGCGCGGTGGCGGCCATCCACGCCGGATGGCGCGGCACGGCGGCGCGAATCGTGGAGAACGCCGTTGCCGCGATGGCCGCGCGCTTCGGCAGCGCACCGGCCGATATGCATGCCGCCATAGGGCCGGGAATCGGGAAATGCTGCTACGAGGTGGGGCCGGAAGTTGCGGCGCAATTCGGGTTGCACGGCAGGACCCACATGGATCTGGCCGAAGAAAACCGGCGGCAACTGCTAAATAGTGGAATCCCAAGCGAGCATGTTTACGTCTCTGGCCTTTGTACGATGTGCGGGCCGGAGTTCCACTCGTTTCGACGGGACCGGGAAGCGGCGGGCCGCATGTACTCTTTCATTGGAATAAGCGCCGTACACTAGGAGTTGAGGACCGAGCATGTTCACGTGGATCTGCCCGCAGTGCGGTAAGGAAGTTCCCCCAGCCTATACGGACTGCCCGAATTGCGCGGAGAAAGCAGCCCAGGCGGCTCAACAGGCGGCACAGGCGCCGGCGCCTCCCGCGGCGCAACCCGAGCCGGTCGCCGGCATACGTGCCGCCTCCACCATTCCAGCAGCCTGCGCCGCAGTATCAACCGCCGCCTCCGCCGCAATACCAGGCGCCGCCGTATCAGGCTCCGCAGTATCCGCCGCAAGCCCCTCCGCCTCCACCGTATAACTATCCGCCGCAGCAGCCGCCATACGCGCAGCAGCCGCCGCCCGGGTACTGGATGCCGCAGCCGCCCAAACGGGGTTTGCCCACCTGGCTGCTGACCGTGCTGGTAGCGGCCGGCACGGCACTGGTAATATTCGGCGCCATCTGGCTGTTCTCCGCTCATTCGGACTCGAAGCCGTCTACCGCAGTGGAGAATCCCGCGGCTAAGCCGGGCTCGGCGACCAATCCGATTCAACGGAACATTGAAATCTCGGGGGTGCGCTTCGACGTGGATCCCAGGAACAAGTCGAAGATCATTGTGAAGTTCGTGGTTACGAATCACTCCGGGATGGATCTTTCCGGCCTGGCGGGCAACGTCACGCTCTGGGGCAGCACGCGCAAGAGCGAAGAGGACGCGCAAGGCAGTTTTTCGTTCGCCACGAACCTGCGGCCGTTCGAATCGAAGGACCTGGAAGCGCCGCTGACCACGAAGTTCAAGATCTACGAAATGCCTGACTGGCAGGCTGTAAACCCGGACGTGCAGATCACCGCGCCTGTAGTGCAGTGAGGTTCTGCCGGGCGCTGAGCAGGGTAGGGTCCAACTGCAGGGCACGCTCGAAATCCTGGCGCGCGGCGGCGGTTTGGCCCAGGGCGGCGAGGGCGGCGCCGCGATTGTTGTAATTGGCGGCATCGCGTGGATTCAGCGCGAGCGCCCGGCCGAACTCGCTCAATGCCGCGGCGGCCTGCCCTTCAGCGAGCAGAACTTTTCCGGTTTCCGTGGCAACATTGGGATCGGCGGGCGCCAGGGAGCGCGCGGAAGCGAGCAGTTCGAGAGCCTCCGGCGCTGACACGTCGCGAGCCAGTTGGATTTTGGGACGCACTTTGTCAGGCGCTCGCAAAACAGCTTCGCGCCAGAGGGCTTCGTCGCTGTTCCACACCTGCGTGCGGGCGAAGGAAACCGCCGTGAGGATTACGATCGCGGCGGCGGATGCACGCTGGCGGCGGCCGAACACCACGCTGAAAGCGGCGGCGAAGGCCAGGAGCGGAAGGTACATGCGCCGGTCGGCAGCCAGGTCGGCGGCCGGAAAAACAGACGAACTCGCCAGCAGCAGAACCAAGCCGGCCAGGATCCACGGGCCGGCTTTGCGACGCCACAGAACGGCTACCAGCGCCGCCAGGGCCAGCCAGGCGGCCAGCCCGAGCCACACGGGAGGCACGGCAATTTCAGGATCGACGGTGAAGCCCCAGGGAATCGCCAGGAGGCGGAGGTATCGCCAGATGACCGGACCTTGCGCCAGGAAATAATGCCACGGCGAAATGCCCGCCTGGAGGCCCTGCGGGCGCGCCGGGAGTAACGGCGGTGGCCCAAATGACGCGCAATCCGGAGGCCAGCGAGAGGGCAATCATCGCCACAATCGGCGGCCGGGCGCGGCGCTCCCTGCCGCTCAGGAGGAGCAGCACGAGCGGAAACGCGACGACTTCTTCCTTGGCCAGCAGGGCCGCGGCGAACCAGACTACGGCCTGCCAGCGCGCGCCGCGGAGCCACGCCAGAAGGGAGGCCAGGCAGAGCAGCGAGGCCAGCACAATGCTCCGCCCCCAAACGTAATCCACGGATTCGGCCTGCAAAGGGTGGACCGCGAAAACAGCGGCGGCCACCCATGCCGCGCGCTCGGGCAGAAGGCGGCGGAGGCACTCGAAGGCCAGCAGGACCGCGCCCAGGTGAAGCGCCAGGTTCAGCGCGTGATAGCCAAGGGGGTTCTGTCCGCTGGTGTGCAGATTGAACCAGAAGGTGAGATAGGTGAGCGGGCGCGTTTGCCGGAGGGTCCAGATGTGCAGCCAACCGGCGGGACTGGCCAGAGCCGGGTCGGCGAAAATGGCATAATCGTCAAAGTGAAAGCCCGAACCGAGCGAAGCGCCAAAAGCCAGCAACGCCGCGGTGAGCAAAACAAGGCGCTCCCGCATGACCTTGTACGAGCTTACGTGAAACGGCCGAAGAACGCAGCCGAACGAAAGGAGCGCGTGGCCGAGATCCTCCGCCGCCTGGACAAGATGTACCCGGGGGCGACCTGCGCCCTGCACCATAAAGGCCCCTGGCAACTGCTGGTGGCCACGATCCTATCGGCGCAGTGCACCGATAAGCGGGTCAACGAAGTGACTCCCGGACTGTTCGCCAAGTACCCCACCCCCGCCGATTTCGCGGCCGTGCGTCCCGAGGTTCTGGCGCAGGATATCCGCAGCACGGGGTTCTTCAACAACAAGGCGAAGTCGATTGTCGGCGCGGCGAAGCGGGTGATGACCGAATTCGGCGGCGAGGTGCCGCGGACCATGGAAGAGATGCGGACAATTCCCGGCGCGGCCCGCAAGACGGCGAACGTGGTGCTGGGCACGGCCTATGGAATCGCTTCCGGCGTGGTGGTGGACACGCATGTGCAACGACTGTCCAAGCGGCTTGACCTGAGCAAGAACACCGACCCGGTGAAGATCGAGCAGGATCTCATGAAGATCATCCCGCGGGAGAAGTGGATTCTGTTTTCGCACCAGCTCATTCTGCACGGGCGCGCGCTGTGCCAGGCGCGCGGGCCCAAATGCGGCGAATGCGATCTGAATTCGCTTTGCTACGCGAAGGATAAGACGGCATCCGGATAGCCGGGAACGCCGCTTACCGCTGATCCTCTTCGTGCTGGTGGTAATCCGCCGGAACCTGAAACAGGGCGGGATTCGGAGGACCTTGCACGATGTTGGTGAGTTCGTAAGTGGTGGTGCCGAAGCGCGGGTCGGAATTGGTGCTCTTCACCAGCACCTGCAGGTCGTCGGAATACCAACGCTCGGTGACGATTTTCACTTCGCGATCGTTGCCGAACGTGCCCGGCGGAATGGTGGAGGTAATGCGCGAGCCTTTCACCGCCACGCCATTGAGAAACTGCCGCGGCAGTTCTTCGGTGCTGGTAACTACGTTCCGCGCGGCGCGCGCCGGAATGCCCAGATCCATATGCGTGGGCAGCGGCGAAATATTTCCGGACCGGCCGCGCACGTAGGTACCGCCGTTCACCACCGCGATGGATACGGAAGTCGCGCTTTCCGGGCTTTTGGTGTAAGTCCTGTTGGCAGGGTTCAGGTCATAGATCTGCCTGGTCACCGCGTCGTAAATCAGAACGCGCTGGGGCGATTCCGAACGCATGCGGCCCTCGGCATCGCGATAGAAGTTGCTGGTATCGGAGCGGTCCACGTGGGTTCCATCGCTCAGCACCTGGGTTGTGCGCCGGGTCTCGACTCCGGAAAATGGCTTATTCGATACGGGTCCGGCCTGTCCTACGCCGATTCCCGCTCCGGGCGCATTAGAGAGCATCCAGCCGGACTGTGCGTAAAGCGCCCAAGGCGCCAGAAAAATCAAATTTCGTCGAGTCATCGATGGGTACTCCTTCCGAGCAGGCGAATGGCATGCGCCCGTCCGTCCTGCCCTATCAAAACATCCGCTTGCACGGTACTGCCGGGTTCCAACGCCGGGATATCGAATCCGGCGGCGGCGAGTGCCGCCACCGGCACCTCCATGCGCGCGACAGCCATTCGCTCGTAAGGGGCGGGCGGGGCCACGAAGGGAATGGGTACAAACGGCTGAACAGGCGCGAGAGTCCGCGGAGTGGGCTGTAGCAGGATCGCAGCCGGGATCACGGTGGCCGCTACCAGCGCGGCCCACCGCAGGCGATGTGAAGGCACAGTGCGCTTCGCGCGCATTGCGGGCCGGTTCAACCAATGCTCGCTCCACGCGCGGCCGGACTCGCGAAACAAAGCCAATGCGCGATTCAGCTCGTCGTCATTCATGCGATTCCTCTCAACTTTTCACGGACCGCTCGTACGGCGCGAAACAAATGCACCTTGATGGCCGCGCGCGTGATGCCGGTCACGGTTTCGATCTCCGCGGCGTCCATATCCTCCATGTAGTGCAGCAGAAAGACAGTTCGCTGCCGTTCCGGCAATTCGCCCACAACGGCCCAGATGGCCGCCACCTGCTGCCGCGCCGCCGCGCGCTGCTCCGGGGAGACCGCGCCATCGGGAATCCAGTCGCAGGCGGAATCCAGATCCACGCTGGCCCGTTTCCAGAACTGGAAACGCCGGCTGCGGCAGGTGTCGCGCACCAGGTTGACGGCAATCTGCATCAGCCAGGTTTGCAGCGAAGCCTCGCCGCGGAAACCATTCCAGGCGCGATGCGCGCGCAGAAAGCAATCCTGCGTCACAGTTTCGGCGGCATCGCGATCACGCAGCGAGGCGAGTGCGTATCGAAAGATCCGCGAACGGTAGGTTTGCACGGCCCACTCGAAATCCCGGGTCTCCGCCACCGCCACGGTTCCCATTCTCCGGTGTAGACGCCGTTTTCGCGCGCGCGGTTAACAGCACGCTAGAATAAAGCTTAACGGCATTCCGGACGCTCCCTTACATGATTCGTCTCGCCGCAGTCCTGTTACTTGCCGCCTCCACCCTGGGAGCCGCCGACGATCTCGATGCGCAGATGAAGCGCTTCATCGAGGCATACACGATTGCCTCGCAGAACGCGGCCGAGCACCCGCCCGGCGAACAGGCGTTCTACCAGGGCGCCATTCCCGGACTGTTGGGCAAGCTGGATCCGCACTCCGTCTTCTTCGACCCGGGCCAGTACGAGCAGTTGAAGAAGATGCAGGCCTCCACGCAGAAGGGGTTCGGGACGGTGGTTTCGATTCTGCCCGGACGCGTGATCGTGCTCGAAACGCTGCCGGGCACGCCCTCGGCGAAATCCGGGTTGTCGCCCGGCGACGAGATTCTGGCCATCAACGGCTATGTGATCGCGCGGCTGGACATGGAGCAGCTTCCCGAACTGCTGGGACAAGCGCGCCAGCAGGTGTGCCAGATCGAGGTACGCCGGCCGGGCCGCGCCGGCGTAATGCATTTCGTGCTGACCCCCGAGGAATTGCAATCGCCGAGTGTGGAGCGGGCCTTCTACCTGGCGGCGGGTATCGGATATCTTCGCGTGGCCAGTTTCGACGAAAAGACCGGCGCCGACATTAAAGCGGCCATCGAAAAACTGGGCGGCGACCGGCTGGTGGGTCTGGTGCTGGACCTGCGCAACAATCCGGGCGGCGTGGTGACGGCGGCGCTGGAAACGGTGTCGTTGTTTCTGCGGCCCGGCCAGAAGATTCTCACGGTGCGCGGGCTGCACATTCCGGAAAAGTCCGAATCGGTGCCCGATAGCGCCAAACCTTACAGTTTCAAACTGGCGGTTCTGGTGAATGGAAAATCGGCCAGCGCGTCGGAAATCGTGACAGGGGCGCTGCAGGATCACGACCGCGCCACCGTGATCGGCGAACCGAGCTACGGCAAGGGCTTGGTGCAGAACG
Organism: uncultured Solibacteraceae bacterium; assembly: GCA_963853855.1. Lineage (GTDB taxonomy): Bacteria > Acidobacteriota > Terriglobia > Bryobacterales > Bryobacteraceae > Sulfopaludibacter. The sequence continues at coordinate 38,323 of CAWKYG010000051.1, forward strand.
TGTTTCCACTGGCCCAAGGAACGGGCCTGGCGCTCACCGTAGCGCTCTACTATACGCCCAGCGGGCGCTCCATTCAGAAGCCGCTCGACGCGGAATTCGAACTGGGGGCCACTACGGCGCATCCCAACAGCCAGAGCGAATTTCATACCGATAGCGGCCGTAAAGTCACCGGCGGCGGCGGCATCCAGCCGGATATTGTGGTCTATCCGGCGCCTCTGAATCGCCTGCGGGCGGTGCTGGATGCGACCGCCTCGTTCGTCGACTTCGCCACAACTTACCTGAAGCAGCACAAGATCGATCGCGATTTTGAAGTGACGCCCGAACTGCTGGATCAGTTCCGCGCGTTTTTATCCCAACGCAGGATTCAGCCGGGTATGGCCGAATGGTTGGCGGAGCGGGACTTCGTCAGCAATCGCCTCAAGACGGAGCTGTTCAATCAGGCGTTCGGCGTGGAGAAGGGCGACGAGGTGGAAGCCGAGCGCGACCCGGTAATCCAGAAGGCTCTGGAAGTGGTGGGCAAGTAGCGTAAAGGGTCTGCTGTGCCGCCGCGGGACATGTCCTCGCGCTGGAAGGGGCTAGATATGACCTTTGTCCGAGTGGCGCGTCATCCGCCCCGAGTGTCAACCGGCGGACGGCCTTTCCATACACCAGTCGGATTATAATGACTTCGCGACTCTTTCTTAAAAGGGGGGAAATTCATGACTGGCGACACAGGAGGCGGTTTCTCGACATCTCATTTTTATCCGACTCTGACCGATTCCGGCGACGGGCCCAGCTTCACGATGCTCGGGACCGCAATGCGTTTGATTGCCACGGCCGCTGGCACCGAAGGACGATTCACCGTTTTCGAGCAGGTTACGCCAGTCGGTTGGGGTCCACCGCGCCACATCCACTCACGTGAGGACGAGATCGTCTACATTCTCGAGGGCACTTATGAAATGGCGCTCGGCGATGAGCATCGCACCGTTTCCGCTGGCGCTTGCGCAATCCTGCCGCGCGACGTTCCACACGGCTTTCGCAACGTGGGGTCCGCGCCCGGCCGATTGCTATGCGTAATCGTCCCCGGCGGATTAGAAGAGTACTTCGTGGCCGTGGGAAAATGTTCGCCGCCTCCCAGTCCCGCACAACTGGTCGAGCTGGCACGGCCGTTCGGCCTGACGCTGCTGCCTCCCGGAGCCTGAACCAGGATGGGGGATCATTCCCGTCCGAAAGTTTGGTCTTTTGTCACTGGGCCCTGACGCAATCTCTTGAAGTAGACGCCACGATTTGGTCCCGATGGTCGGCATTTCGGAAAGTCGTTGCGCCGGCGGACGGATACCAGCCGCGCGCTACTTAGCAGCCGGGGGCGGGGCCACCGTCATGCCATGACGTCGGAAGACGTCCATCATCTTCGCGCGGTCGGGCGGACCGCCGGCAGCGGCGTCGATCACTTCGGCAGCTTCGCGGAAGTACGCGGGGCCATTATCGCAGGCGTTATGACGGCGAGCTGTTTCACATCCTCGCTGCCGAGGTTATCGAAGCGGTGCACCGCACCTCGGGGGATGCACAGCGCCCGCCCGGGACCAACCTCGATGGGCGTGCCGTCAACCGTCCAGGTAAGGACACCGTCGATACCGTATAGGATCTCCTCGTAGGCGTCGTTCTTGTGGGCCCGCGCCGCCAGCTTCTGCCCAAGGGGGACGCGGACCTCGAACACTGACGCGCTGCCATTGGAATCATCGCCCGTGAGGAGGAACCGGATACCTAGCGGGCCAATCTTGATGGCCTCTTCCGAGGAATTGACTCTGATCGTACGCTGCATGATCGCCTCCGTTTCAGACATCATATACTCCCCCTCGGCTTGCTGGGCCACCGCCCCATAGGTTCAGCTAAGCCAGCGCTGCAATTCGTCGCCCGTGGTTCAAGAAAGCCCCCACGTGACCTGGAGGATCCTCATAGGCAACGGATCGTCGACTCGGAAATTGGTGCTACTCCGGAGGACAGTCGCGTTCCTGGGTATCTTAACTGCCTACTTTGGCAGCGGATCGCCCCGGCTCAGCACCCAGGGATTACTGTAAGCGGTCTTCAGCCGGTCGGCCTGGCGATCCACGCCGCCGCCCCAATCCATGAACCACACCCACTTGGGTTGCCGCTGCAACACCTCGGCCGGAGGCGGCGTGCCGACTTCACCGAGAGCGATGGGCTTGCCGTTCGCCAGGTCGAGGACCTCCCAGTAATAGCGGTCGTCCAGCGTGCGATAGTTATCGTAGCTGACCACATCGACAAACGCCTGGCCGGGAAAGAACTGGTGAAACTGGCCGAACGGGGCGGGGCCGTTCTGATTCCAGACCCAGATCAGGTTGTCCAGATGATGGACATTCACCATGCGGTAGTACAGTTCGCGATATAGCTGCGCCGTTCCGTCCGGTCCCGGGCGGCCACCCCACCAGAAAAATCCGCCGTTGTTTTCGTGCATGGGCCGCCACAGCACCGGAATGTGGGCGTCCTGTAACTGCTTCAGGTACCCCGCGGCGGTATCCATGTACTTTTCCCAACGCTTATGCAGAGGACTGTCGGAGGTGATCAATTCCTGCCACTGTTCGTCGGTGAGTTTGGCCTGCACACTGCCGCGCCAGCTTTCGCTGGGGCGGCCGTTCTCACCGGCCTTGCCGGGTTCGTCTTCGGTGGGCCGCAACATATGCCAGCACAGGTACACAATCGACCCGGCGGCGGCCTGCTTTTTGGCCTCCTCGATCATCAGGTCGCGGTGCATGATGGAATCCTTGTCCTCGCCGTCCAGAAAGCCAAAGTCCGAACCCCAGATGGCGGGGTACTTGCCCGTAATGCCGAATACCTTATCGGTATCCTGCGAGCGCTGATTCGGAAAATTGTGCTGGCCGGACAGGATGCCTTTGCCGGTGAGGCCGCACAGCGTCTTCAGGAGGGCGCGCGCCTCGGGAGTAGCGTTGGGGTTGACCGGTTCGCAGTTGTACGGAGGGGGCGCGGGCGGCCGGGGCGGACCCGCCATGTTGAAACCGCCGCGGCCCGCCGGAGGCTGTTGGGGCACAGCCGGGGGCGGCGTTTGGGACCAGGCGCCCAGCTCCGCGAGAATCGCTAGAGCCGTAGCTGCCAGTATAGATTTCCGCATGTGTTTACCTTAATCTCAAGGAATAACACAATTTTATGAGGTCGCATCGTCTTACACGGTGAGACACGGTGTAACTCGACAGGAAAGAAGACAGGGTGGAAGCGGCCGATCCGCAGTGCATTTCATTCGCCTGAAGCTGCCGCACGATGCCTAAGTGCACCGTAGCCTATTTCTTCACGGCCGGCTGGCGGAAACTACGCTCCACGGTATCGTTGGGATCGGTGGAGACAGGTCCATCGCGCCAGAGCCAGCGCATCATGTCCGGCAGAATCATGCCGCTGAACTTCTGTCCGTGGAGGTTCATGCCCCAGGAGTAGTTCACGTCGTATCCCTTCTGCGTGAGCGCTTTCATGAGGCGGACATTCTGGAAGAACCAGTCGCGCTTCTCGTCGTATACGCCGCCGCGGCCGATGCCGCGATTGTCGTTGCGCCCATCGCAGAGGAATATCCGGATAGGCTTCTTTTCACTGGCCAGAACACGCTCCGGGTATACGTAACCGCCCTGCAGATTCACGAAGCTACCCACGCTGCTGAGCACTTTGCGGAAGTCATTGGGCCGTTCCCAGGCCACCGCGAAAGCGGCGATGGCGCCGGAGCTGGACCCACCGATGCCGTGCTGTTCGGGATCCTTCGAAATGTTGTACTCCTTGTACAGCACCGGCATCAACTCTTCGGTGATGACGCGGGCGTACTTATCGTCCGGGGTGTTGTACTCGATGCCGCGATTGGTGGTGCCGTCGCCCCAACTGGTCTGCGGGCTCGGCTCGGGCTGGTCGGGCCGGCGCCCGGGATTGATGAAGACTCCGAGCATCACCGGAATTTCGCGGCGGTAAATCAGGTTGTCCATTACGTTCTGAGCGCGCAGATCGCCATTCTCGTCCTTAAACGCCTGCCCGTCCTGGAAGATCATCAGGCTGGCGGGAACGGCGGGATCGTATTGCGCGGGAACGTAGACCCAGTAAGTATGCTGCGTGCCGGGGTAGACCTTGCTGGGTAGCGTGAAGGGTCCGCGGATCTCACCCTTGGGCACGCCTTCCTGCGGCAGGGAGTCCGGACCCAGACGATACTGCGAGTTCGGATTCGGACCGGGAGGATACTGCGGCGGACGCCCTCCCCCGCCCTTCGTGGCCGGCTGTTGCGCCAGTACCGGCGCCATCGAAACCAAGAACAACGCTATGGTTTTCTTCATAAGAGCCTGTCAACCTTCCGTTATAGAGGCAGTATCTCTTCGCGGACCGGATCGAAATGGATCTTTCGTTTTTGCAGGTACGCGATGTTGCCCAGGTGCGATGCCTGCGCCGAGCGGTGGCCGATCAGCACGTCGCCGTTGGGAGACTTACGGCTGCGGACGCAATCGATGAAGTTGGAGATGTGGTCGTAATCCAGGCTGCCGCTGGCCTGCACCGTGACGGGCTGTGCGCCTCTTCCCACCGGCGTCCAAACGTACTTCCCGCGGTCGATATCCAGGCGCCCTCCGGTGCCGCAGAACTGCTGGGCCGCGCCGGTGACGCCGGGGACCAGGGTCGCCTCGAAGGTGGCGGTCATGTCGTCGGGATATTCCAGCAGCACGTTAATGGTATCGGGGGCGGTTCGGCCATCTTTATATTGATAGACTCCGCCGGCCGCCACGGCGCCCTTGGGAACGTCCTGCCCGGTAAACATGTGCACCACGTCAATCCAGTGAGTGAACAGGTCGGTGACCTGGCCGCCGCCGAAATCCAGGTACGCGCGCCAGTTGTAATATTGCTGCGGATCCCAGTCGCGCCACTTCAAGCGGCCCAGGAAGTGGGCCCAATCCAGGTCGGCGGGCTGCACCCGCAGGCTGTCCGGCGCTTTGCGCAGGTGGTACCCGTTGCCGTGCCACCAGGTGCGCGAGAGAGTCACCTTGCCGATCTTGCCGGTATCGAAGTATTCCTGTTTGGCCTGAATATAGTGTTTGCCGGAGCGCTGCTGCATGCCCACCTGGCAGACGCGGTTGTTCACGCGCGCGGCCTTGACCACAAGCGGTCCCTCTTCGGGTGTGAGGGAAAGGGGCTTTTCGCAGTACACGTCTTTTCCGGCGTTTAGCGCGTCAATGGCGATGGGGACGTGCCAGTGATCGGGCGTGGCGATGAGCACGATGTCCACGTCTTTGTTGGCCAGAAGTTCCTTGTGATTGGAATAGGTCTTCGCCTGCGGCGCGTGCGCCAGGGCGCGGTCCAGGTGCGCCTTGTAAATGTCGCACAGCGCGACCACCTCGACATCGGGGTTCTTCTGGAAATTGCCCATGTCGCCGGAGCCGCGATCTCCCACGCCGATCACTCCCAGGCGCAGCTTTTCATTGGCTCCCATGACGCGGGAATAGGAAAGCGCGGTGGCCGTGCCGGCTCCACGCAGGAAATTACGGCGGTTGAAAGCAAGAGAAGACATTTGACGCCAAAACTATCACGAATCGCGCGGAGTTACAAGAAACCGTAGCGCGCCACAATCGTCCGTGCGGCGGCCAGCACCTTTCCGCGCGGTTCCTCCGGCTCGATCACTTCGACGGCGCCTCCGTCTCTTCTTCCAGGCGCCATCCGCGGTATCGCACCCAGCGCATCACCGGCTCTTCGGCCAGGAAGGTGGCGTAATAGCGCGGAAGCTTCTCGCGGAACTCGATGGCCGAGTGCTCCCAGTACGCCGCCAGGTCGAATTCGTGGGGGCGGCGGCACGCCTGATCCAAGACTTCCGCCCGGCTGATGCGGGATACGCGGTAGGTACGCGGCTCGTTTTCCACCGCCGCCACCATCCGCCGCCCACGCCGCGCCCGGCCAGGTCGCGAGCCGTGAGCCGGCGATGCACCTGGAGCGGCATCAGGATCGAAAGCAGCCGGCCGGCCCGCATAGAGAAACATTATCCACGAGATGTCAGGAATTCGCGCCACAATGCTTCTATGAAGCCACGAGCAGGCATTCCCGAGTTGAAACGGGCCGCGCTGGGTTTCCGCGCTCACTCGGGCTGGGCGGCGATGGTGGCCCTGGGTGGACCGGCGTCCGCGCCGAGTGTGGTGCTGGCGGGGCCGAATCGAACTGTGCAACCGCGGAGTGCATCGCGAGGGGCAGCCGTATCACGCTGCCGCGGAGATGAAGCTGAACGATGCCCGGGAGTTCCTCGACGAGTGCGCCCGCACGGCATCCGCAATGGCGGAGCATGGGAGTGCGGCAGGCGGTCGCGGACCTGAGCGCCAAGGGTTACTCCGTCGCCGGCGCGTGCGTCCTGACGGCCTCGGGCCGGCCGCTGCCGGAACTGGCCAAGGTGCTGTCCGCCCACCCGCTCATCCACACAGCGGAAGGCGAATTCTTTCGCAACGCGGTGCGCCAGGGGTGCGAAGCGTGCGGCCTGGCCGTGACCGGAAAAAGCGAACGCGAGCTGAAGAGCCTCGACGAGTTGCAGAGACGCGCCGCCGACCTGGGAAAGCTTATCGGGCCGCCGTGGCGGCAGGATGAAAAGCTGTGCGCCGCGGCCGCGTGGCTGCTGCTCACAGGGGACGCTTAACGCATCCGGAGGACGTTCAGATTTTCTTTCAGAATACGTTCGGTCTGGCCGGACAGATTGGCGGGAGCTCCGGGGGCGGCAAACATGCGTCCGGAAAGGGCGTCCGCCTGTCCGGAGGCGAGGTAGAGAATCAGGTCCTCGGCGGGCTTGGAGGAGACGTTCCGGCCTTCGTCGAAGATTCTCTGGAACCAGGGCAGCCAGCGCTTCCCCGCTTCGGAATGCAATAACTCCTCAGCCATGGCGGTGCGCACGGTGCCGGGCTGAATGGCGAACACCGCGGTGCCATGAGGGCGCAACTCATCGGCCAGCACCTCGGTGAAGCGGATGAGGGCGGCTTTGGCGGTGACGTATGCGGACATGTAGGGAAAGCTGGCTGCGCCGGCGCCGCTGGCCACGTTGACGATGCAGCCATGCCCGCGCTCGATCATGCCCGGGAGCACGGCGTGGCAGCAGAGCATGGGGCCTTTGACGTTGACCTCCAGATTTCGCCACCACTCGCCGGCGCTGGTTTCCCAGGTAGGCCCGAGCGGTCCACCCACGCCGGCGTTATTCACCAGCAGATCTATGGGGCCGAGTTGCGCCTCGGCGCCGGCGACCATGCGGCGGACGCCGGCTTCGCTGGTGACGTCGGTGGGGATGGCGGCGGCTTCGCATCCCGCGGCGCGCAACAGGGCCAGCGTTTCGTCCAATTCGGCGGCGGTCCGAGAGGCCACCGCCACTCGCCGCCCGCTTTGGCCGAGTGCGATCGCTATGGCCCGTCCGAGTCCGCGGCCTCCGCCGGTAACCAGTGCCGTTTCGTTCATGACTTCTAATGTTATGCCAGCGCCGCCAGCAGGTCGCGGTCACCGAGGTATTCCCGCTTCCGGGCGGTTCCGGAGCTTTTGGATAGAGGTCCGGGGGGGCGTCTGATTACGCCGGTCGCTCTACGCGGTAGCGGGCGGGGGTGTCGGGACGTGGTGGCGGACTATTCTGCCCGGTGCGTCCAGGTCTCCCGGATCAAGAGGGGCAGGTCGTGCACCCAATCATCCTTACTCACTCCGCCCGGGTAGATGACGTGGGCCAGGTTGTCTTTGCTGTAGGCCAGGACAAAATTGGCGTGTGACACGCCGTAGTTGCCGTTGGCCGGTCCTGTTTTCGCGGCCAGGGGAACGCCGGCAGCCCGTTCGACTGCCGCGATGACCCGTTCCGTTCCGGTGAGGCCGATGAAATGCCGGTCGAAGAGGTCCAACCAGCGGCGCACCACGGCAGGAGTATCGCGTGCGGGATCGGTGGTGACGAAGACGAGCTTGACCTGGTCCGCAATCCCTGGGGGCACCTTCTTTAGCGCGGCGCCCAGGTTCGCCATGTGCATGGGACACTGATCGGGACAGTTAGTGTAGCCGAAGAACAGGAGCGTGACATACCCCTCGGTCCTATGCTTGAAGTCAAATGGAGCGCCGGAAGTATCCGTCAGGACGAATCCAGGTTTCGGCAGAGGCGGCGTGACTAAGCCGCCCCGGTAGACGTTGCCCTGCTGGGCCAGCACTACAGATGTGACGATCGGGAAGAAAACAAGAAATCGCAGCTTCATGTGACGCTCCTTAGTGAACGATTACGGTACCTTTCATGCCCAGGACATCGTGAAGACCGCAGATGTAATTGAAAGTGCCGGGCGCGGTGAAGGTGACGCGGAACCGGGTAAAGTCGAGAGGCGATTGCGGTTGTCCAACGGTTTCCTGGTTTGGCGCGCCGATGAAGCCCGAATTCACGCTGTCGTTCACGGAACCGACTACCGCGTGCCGGACGCCATCGGGATCCAAAGTCACCCCAGGTGAAGGAGGCATCAGGTTGGCGGGTTCCGTCCCGAAAGTAATGGTGTGGAAGGGAGGGGTCGCCAGGTTTGTCCATTCGACGGTGTCGCCTACGTGGACGATCGTCGTCGCTCCAAGGAAGCGCATCACCGAGGTGGTCTCCGAGCCTCCTCCGGTGGCCAGGACCGCCGAGATACCAGCGGTTACTTCATGCGCCGTCTGCAGCGCGTCGATATATCCGAGGCCCTCAAGCCCAACTGCGTCGGCCAGCAACCCGGCTCGCTCAAGACCCGCCTGACGGTCGTAGAAAGCCTGGTCATAGGGAAGCGCCGACGACAGGGGAAGAACATGAATTGCTCCCGTCATTCTGGTATGCACCAGGCACACGAGCTTGAAGTTGTTGGCGGACGGGAAACTGACAGTATAGCTTTGCCCCGTCGTTGATGGGCCGGAACTCACACACAGGGAGCCGTCGAAGCCGGAGCCATCAGCCGTGGTACCGGGACACCCCACGAAGGTGCCGGTAACCGGCGAATTCAGCGGCGGCCGCGTCTGGCCGGGTTTGAGGAACGTCACGGTGTGGAGTTCGCTTGTCGAAAAGGTAAACCGGATGCTGTCGCCGGCGTGAATCCAAAACTCATTCGGCAGGAATGCCAGAGCCTGATTACCCAGGTCAGCGCTCTGCGCGCCAACCACAGCCTGCCACTGAGCAGCGGATACCGCGCTTGTGCCGGCCCCGGCCAAAAAGGCCGCCACTAAAAACGAAGCCGCCCGTCTCGATACGCAATGAATCTTCTGCATCGTCATCCCTCCTTTTGGTGGAAGATTTGAGCCAGATTGCCATTGCTGCCACGGAAGGTCAATCCAGGGGCGGTGCCTTTTGTGTTCCCGCGATATTCCCGCTTAAGCCGCCGGAAACCAAAGCTTTATGGTGATGTGTGAAAAGCGAGTATACTCGATCTACCAGGAGTGAGTATGACGGGGATCGGCCGCCCGATCCGCTTTGGGCTGTTCGAAGTCGATCCGCACACGGGCGAACTGCGCAAGCAGGGTCTGAAGATCAAACTCCGGGACCAGCCTTTCCAAATCCTGCTGCTGCTGCTGGCACGCCCGGGCGAAGTAGTATCTCGCGACGAACTGCAAAAACAGCTTTGGCCGGCCGACACGTTCGTCGATTTCGATCGCGGTCTGAACAAAGCCGTCAATCACCTGCGCGACGCGTTAGGTGACTCGGCGGAAAGCCCCCGCTTCATCGAAACGTTACCGAAGCGCGGGTACCGGTTCATCGCACCGGTCGACGCGGGTTACCCCGACGGCCAACTACCCGCACCAACTCCGGAGACGCAGCAAGCGCTCGCTGTGGAGCCGGGCGCGCGCGAGGCAATCCGCGGCTTCCGTCCGAAGCTTCCCGCCGGGTTTCCGTGGATCCTCGCGGGTCTTGGGTCGGTCGTGGCGGTAATCTCAGTCGCGCTGCTATGGCACACCACCCGCCCGGCGGACCGGCCCATGATGCGCTTCAGCATTGACCTGGGACCAGAAGCAATCCAGGGACGAGCCGACAATGGCGAATTCTACAATCCCGTGATTTCGCCGGACGGAACGCGGCTGCTTTTCGCCGCGAAGGGGGCGAACGGCAGGGAGCAACTGGCGGTGCGTCGCCTCGACCAGTCCACCGTCACTTTCCTAGCAGGCACCGAAGGAGCGGCCGACCCCTTCTTTTCTCCGGATAGCCGATGGGTCGGATTCTTCGCCGGAAAGAAGTTGAAGAAGGTTCCGCTGCAGGGTGGCGCGGCCGTTTCGTTATGCGATGCGGACAGCCTGGAGCGCGGAGCATCCTGGGGAGAGGACGGCGCCATCATTGCCAACCTGGATGGCTACCACCTGTTCCGGGTGCCTGCCATGGGCGGTGAACCGGAGATCATCGGCAAGCCGGAGCAACACGGCGAGCGTACCTGGCGTTGGCCGCAGGTTCTGCCCGGCGGTGAGAGCGTTTTGTTCACCGGCGCTGTCGCGGCTTCCGGTCCGGCTCTCGACATCGCCAACATCGAAGTACTTTCGCTCAAGTCGGGACGGGTCACGGTGGTTCGGCGCGGAGGTTACTTTGGGCGCTATCTGCCTAGCGGCCACCTCATCTATTTCCGTCAGGGGTCGCTCTATGGGGTACGGTTCGACATCGGCCGCCTGGAGACACATGGCGCGCCGATGCACTTGATGGAAGCCGATTCTGACCGTGTCTCCCTTTCCCAAACCGGGATTCTGCTGTACGGGAGGCCGGCGAGGCGAGCCGGAATCGCCTCCGTAGCGTGGCTGGATAGCGCCGGAAAGTCACAGCAGGTTGTCAGCCCATCCATTAGTGTATCGCGCCAGGCGGAGACTCCTCGCCTTTCGCCGGACGGCAACCGGCTGGCGCTGGCGGTCGCGGGAGACCTCTACGTTCACGACCTGCAACGCGGCACGGTAACCAGGCTGACCTTCGATGCCGCTTTGAACCGCCAACCGGTCTGGATGCCCGACGGACAGCACCTTGTTTACTGTTCCGATGTTCCCGCAAAGGACGGTGAATTCGGTCTCTGGTGGGTCCGCGGCGATGGCTCCAGCCAGCCTGAGAAGTTGTTCGGCGAGAGAACTCCCCTTGAAGTGTCGTCGATTTCGCCTGCCGGACGCACCATAGCTTTTGTTCGGACTGGCAAGGAGAAGGGGCATGAGATCTGGACGCTCCCGCTGGATTTGAACGATCCGGACCATCCGAGACCAGGGAATCCCGAGCCATTCGCGCGCGAAGCCCTGAGCCAGGTAGACCCGGCCTTTTCACCCGACGGCCGGTGGATCGCATACGTGGCTACCGACGGCGCCGGAATCGGAGGCCAAGTTTCCGTGCGCCCGTTTCCGTCCGCGCCTTCAGCGGCCAAGTGGCAGATATCGGAATCGGAAAGCGGGGCAAAGTTCCCCGTGTGGTCGCGCAATCGGCGGGAACTGTTCTACTTGAATTCGCGGCAACCGCATCATGGTGGCCGGCTACGCGGCCAAGGAGCGCGCCTTCGTCCCGGAGAAACCCCGGCAGTGGTCGCCGGCGCCGCTTTACCGGCCGGCTTACAACGCCCTTTGGAATCTGGACATCGCACGCGACGGCCGGCGTTTTATCGTGCTGGTTCCGCCCGAATCCAGGAGCGAGGAACCCAATACGGCGCACGCAACCATCCTGCTGAACTTCGTCGACGAACTGCGGCGGCGGGTGCCTTTGAATTCGAACTGACCGTTAGGCGCCCGGGTCGAAGTGCCAGTCCAGGTGCATCCACAGGACGCGAGCCCAGCGCGTGACCACCGGCACCAGCGGGAGATAGGCCAGAAACGCCGCGCCCACGGACCAGTCGAACGGCCACCGTGTGAAGTGCCAGATCGCCAGGATCAGCAGAAGCCCCGGCGGGACCGAGAGCGCATAGCTGATGTAAAGGGCCCCCAGAAAATAGCCCGGTTCGCGTTCGTACTTGTGGCCGCAATGAGGGCACTGCTCATACATATTGAGGAAGCCTCGCCAGAGCGAGGTACGGAATAGCGGGCCTTCCCGGCAACGCGGGCAGGACTGATGACGGATCGCCTTCCAAACACTGACCACTTTTCGAGCATAGCGCCGATTTCCGTATTTTGCCCCCAGGTGGGGGAAATTGCGCAACCCGATCGACGATGGCCCGTAGGATATTTCCACACAATGGACCAAAAGACTCCAATTAAGGTATTACGGACTTTTGGTCCTAATATTGCACTGGTAGCGCCGAACAGAAAAGGAGGCTTGCTTGTTCAGGGACTCGGGCCATCTCATACGCCCAGCAATAGTTCTTATTCTCGGCCTGGGCATCTTTCTGGCGATCCGGGCAGCCGTGGTGCCGAAGGGATTCGGCGAGTATGGCCATTACCGCCCTCAGGCGCTGGCATTGATTCGATCGAAACCCATCGCTTTTGCCGGGCAGGACATGTGCCTGATGTGTCATGAGGACCAGGGCAAGGCGCGCGCCGCGGGTAAACATGCGCACGTGGCCTGTGAAGCGTGCCACGGACCGCTGGCGGATCACGCCAACGACCCGGCGGCGCATAAGCCGGTGCTTCCCGACGTAGCCAATCTCTGCCGGCGCTGCCACGAAAAAGACGCCGCGAAGCCCAAAGGCTTCCCGCAGGTGGTGACAGTGGAGCATTCCGGAGGCGTGTTGTGCAACGGCTGCCATCAGCCGCACAACCCGCACCTATAGGAGAGATGCCATGGAGATGACCCGTAGAGACCTCTTCACGATCGGCGGCAAACTGCTGGTGCTGGCTTCGGTGGGAGCCACCCTGGAGCAGATTGTAGGCGCCGAACCGGCCCCCGACGCCTACAAAATGGCGAACCATTGGTGGGGCATGATTATCGACATCGATAAGTGCATCGGCTGCGGCAATTGCGTGCGTGCCTGTTCCAAGGAGAACAAGGTGCCGGGCGGTTACTTCCGCACCTGGGTGGAACGCTACCAGGTGGAGGAGGGCAAGCAGCCCAAAGTGGATTCGCCGAACGGCGCCATGGACGGCTTTCCGCCACTCACCAACGAAGACATCAAGAGCTTCTTCGTGCCCAAGCTTTGCAATCACTGCGCCGATTCGCCGTGCACGCAGGTCTGCCCGGTGGGGGCCACGTTCATCAGCCCGGACGGAGTGGTACTGGTGGATCCCGACTATTGCCTGGGCTGCCGGTATTGCGTGCAGGCCTGCCCGTACGGATGCCGCTATCTGCATCCGGAAACCAACACGGTGGATAAGTGTACGCTGTGCTATCACCGCATCACCCAGGGGTTGACCACGGCGTGCTGCGAAAACTGTCCGACACAGGCGCGTCAACTGGTGGACTTCAAGGATCCCAAGGACCCGGTGCACGAGTTTCTGCGCCACAACAAGGTGGAAGTGTTGAAACCCTACATGGCCACGAATGCCAAGGTCTACTACAAGAACCTGGATGGTTCGGTGAGGTAAGGAGAGAACAATGATTCCCGGCGTCGATGGTTTCATGTACCCCAACGAAGTGGAGCTGCAGTGGAGCCTGCTGATTGTGCTCTATCCGTACATTACCGGACTGGTAGCGGGCGCATTCATTCTGGCCTCGCTGGAGCGCGTGTTCAAAGTGGATGCGGTGCGGCCCACTTACAGGCTCGCCCTGCTTACCGCGCTGGCATTTCTGCTGGTGGCGCCGCTGCCTCTGCAGTTGCACCTGGGCCACCCGGAGCGGAGTTTCGAGATGTATCTCACTCCGCACACCTCGTCGGCGATGGCCATGTTCGGCTTTGTGTATCTATGGTATTTGACGGTGGTTCTGTTACTGGAGATCTGGCTGGAGTTCCGCGCGGAGATCGTCCACCTGGCACAAACCACCAAGGGACTGCGGAAAGTAATTTACCGCGCGCTGACTCTGGGCTCGATGAACGTGAGCCCGGCGGCGCTCCGGTTCGATGAAAAGGTGGGTTACGCCGTCACGGTAATCGGTATCCCGTCGGCATTCATGCTGCACGGTTATGTGGGATTCATCTTCGGGTCCATCAAGGCCAATCCGTGGTGGTCCTCTCCATTGATGCCGATTGTGTTTTTGTTTTCCGCCATGGTCTCCGGAATCGCGGCGGTGCTGTTGCTGTATGTAGTGTCGATGAAGGTGAAGAAAATGGCGATCGATATGCGCTGCCTGGATACCATCGCCAAGTACCTGTTCTATACCTTCGTTATCGACTTCACCCTGGAAATGCTGGATCTGGTGCACCGTACCTATGAATCGGACGAAAGCTTCCGCAGTCTGGATTTCATGGTGCACACGCGCCTGTTCTTCTCGCAGGTGATTCTGCAAATATTCCTGGGAACGCTGGTGCCTCTCGGCCTGCTGGCGGCCAACCAGTTGTGGAGCTTTACCGATAAGGCGCGCCGCACGATGTATGTGACGGCGTGCAGCCTGACTATGATTGGGATCTTCGCCATGCGCTGGAACGTGGTGATCGGGGGTCAGCTTTTTTCCAAGAGCTTCTTGGGGTACACCACTTACAAGATGGCGTTTGCCACCCGCGAAGGCCTGTTGCCGGCGATTGTCCTGATGCTTCTGCCCTTCGCGATCTTCATCGTTCTGGTGTACCTGCTGCCTCCGTGGCATGAACCGGGGCAGGCATCCGCGCCTGCCGGGGACTAAGTAAGGATGCGGGGACAGACCGGGCTGTCCACGCGGCGCAACGGCGGCGCCTTGGGACAGGCCGGTCAGTCCCCGCGGCTTTAAGGAGGTTGCGATGCAACCGGAGTGGGAAGCGCTGCAGGCCGAGGTGCGGGAACTGGCGGCGCGCGTGGCACGCCTGGAAGAGGTGACCGGAGTCGCCCGTGTGGCCGCGGTGCAACCTGCCGCGGCGCCGCGCGTTCGGACGCCGATGCCCGTGGCGGCATTCGGCAAGGCCATGCTGGGGCTGGCGGGCGCGTATCTGCTGCGCGCCCTGACCGAAGGCGGGGCATTGCCCCACCGGGCGGGGATCGCCGCGGGCTTACTATACGCCATCGGGTGGATGATCGCGGCGGCGCGCACTCCGGCCCGCCGGCGCGTGGAAACCGCACTATACAGCCTCACCGGCGCGCTGGTACTCTCACCCCTGCTGTGGGAAGCTACGCTGCGCTTTCACGCCATCGACACCTGGACCGCCGGGGGCATTCTGTTGTTCTTCACGGTCTTCGGACTGGCGGCATCCTGGCGCAAGAACATCCTCATTCTGGCGACCATCGCCTCGCTGGCGGGCTTGGGCACGTCGGCAGCATTGCTGATCGCCAGCTACGATGTACTGCCTTTTACGTTCGTACTGCTGGCCATTGCCGCGGCGGTAGAGGCATCGGCCTGCCTGGACCACTGGCTGAGCGAACGGTGGCTGGCCGCGTGCGCCGCCGATCTTTCGGTCCTGCTGGCCACCTGGCTGGTGACGCGCGAGTACGGCCTGCCGCCGGACTATGCGCCCATCCCGCACTCGAGCCTGCTGCTGGCACTGGTATCGCTGCTGGCGATTTATCTGTGCAGCACCATCATTCGCACGCTGTTTCGCGGCTTCACCTTCACCTGGTTCGAAACCGCGCAGTGCGCCGTGGCGATGGCGATCACAGTAGGCGGCTGCCTGCGGCTTTCGGCGGAAGATCCGCGCCTGGCGCCGCTGGTGGGCGGCATGGCGCTCGGATGCGCGGCGGCCTGTTACGTGGTTTCCTTCGCGCGTCTGGACCGCGGCGGTGCTCCCAGCCGCAATTTCTATTCCTATTCGACCTTCGGCATCCTGCTGGCCCTGGCGGGAGCGAGAATCCTGCTTTCGGGCGATGCCGCGGCGCTGGTCTGGTCGGCGCTGGCTCTGGCATGCCTGGGCGCCGGAAGCTTCTACGCGCGTTTCACTCTGCAAGTCCATGGCGGCATCTACCTGCTATTGGGGCTGCTCGGATCGGGTGCGCTGGCGCAGGCGGGACGAATGCTTCTGGGGTCGGCCACGCAGCCGGAGGGCGTGTGGATGACCAGCCTGGGAATCGGAGTGTGCGCGGCGGGACTCGCGGCCTGCCGTCAAGAGGGTCCCAAAGTGGCGCTGCTGCGCCTGGGGCTTGCCGGGGCGCTGGTGTGGCTCAGCGCGGGACTGGCCGCTACCGCGCTGACCGGAGCGTATCACGGCTACTTCGGCGCTGGAGCCACTCACGCGTATTGCGCCACGATGCGCACCAGCGTGCTGGCGATTGGCGCGCTACTGGCGGCATGGGGAGGAACGCGCTGGCAGAATCCGGCCTTTTCGCGATTGATCTATCCACTGATGGTGCTGGGGGCGTATCGACTGGTGGCCGAAGATATGCACCAGGAACAGAAAGCGGCCAGCGTGATTTCGCTGCTGGTGTATGGCGCGGCGCTGATGGCTCTGCCGAAACTGCTGCGTGGGCCGGAGACCGGCGCTACTTCAGAATCCGAATCCTGATGTTTTTGAACCAGGCCACGTCGTCGTGATTCTGGAGCGAGATGTGGCACTGTCTCACGGGTTGCTTGACGAGTAATTCGTAGACGGGCGACCCTTCGCCCCACCGTTTGGCCATGCTGGCCGCTACTTCCGGCGCTTTAAGGCTGGCATCCACCACCTTTTCTCCGTTGAGCCAGTGCTCCACGTGATCGCCGCGGACCACCAGTCGCGAGTGATTGAATTCGCCGACCGGCAGGGTGACGTCCTTCGACGCCGGGAAAATATCGTACAGCGCGGCAGTCTGGTGCAGTTTGCCGTTGTGCACGGCGTCGGAGTTCGCGCTGTTATCGGTCATCTGGTATTCGAAGCCGATCACGTAGTCCTGGTCCCTGGCCGGACGGTCGGTGCGGCGGTGCTGGAGCGCGGCGTTGACGTTATCTTCGAAACGCGGAAGGTGCTGGTCCGGCAGGAAGACGTGATCCTGGATGCGATATTTGAGACCGCTGTTGCCCCTGGGCGAGATTTTCCAATCCCATGCCAGTTCGAAATCGGAGTAGGTATCCGGCGCTGAACAGGTCTTCGGTGATCTTCGGGATGCGAGGTGGCTTTCAGGCATCCGTCCTCGATCACGAAGGAATCGCCCGGCGGCGTCTTCTTGGTGGGGTCTACCCAGTGGTTGAAGGTCTTGCCGTCGAATAAGAGGATCCAGCCGGCCTTTTTCTCCGCGGGGGTGAGTTCGTTGTCGGCGGCCCACAGCGAGGTGGCCGCAAGCATAGCGCCCAGGAGCGCGCATATCTTGAACATGCCATTATTGTCACATGCGCCGGGTCACGAGTCTGGGAATGCTGCTGCTGATCGCGACGGCAGCGGTGGCGCAGGATACACGCGTGGTGCTTTTGGGGACGGGCAATCCAAATCCAGACCCGGACCGGATGGGTCCGGCGGTGGCGATCCTCTCGGGCAGCCGCGCGTACATCGTAGATTGCGGTCCCGGAGTGGTGCGGCGCGCGGCGCAGGCGGGCATCGCCATGGAGCAGATCACGCGCGCCTTCGTCACGCACCTGCACTCCGACCACACCGTGGGTTTGCCGGACCTGATTTTCACCCCGGCGGTGACCGGCCGCAAGGAGCCTCTGGAGATTTACGGACCGCCCGGCATCCGCGCCATGACGTCCCTGGTGATGAAGGCGTACCGGGAAGACCAACAGATCCGGCTGCATGGACTGGAACCCGCGGTGCCGCAGGCGTATGTGGTGCACGCGCACGATGTGGCGCCGGGCGAGATTTACCGCGACGACGCCGTGCGCGTGATCGCGTTCGCGGTGAATCATGGCTCCTGGAAACATGCCTATGGATATCGCTTCGAAGCTCCCGATAAGGTCATCGTTATTTCGGGCGACACCACCTACAGCCCGGGACTGATTGCCGCCGCCAAGGGCTGCGACATTCTGGTGCACGAAGTGTATTCGGAGAAGGGACTGGCCTCCCGCCCCGCCGACTGGCAGCGCTACCACCGCGCGTTTCACACCTCCGCGCGCGACGTGGGCCGCGTGGCCGCGCAGGTTCGTCCCAAGACGCTGGTGCTTTACCATCAACTAGGCTGGGGGCAGGGCGCCGACGAGATTCTGGGAGAAATTCGCCAGGAATACCAGGGGACGACGCTCTTCGGCAAGGATCTCGACGTTATTCGCTGAGCCATAACCAAAGAAAGGCTAGACCCGCCGGCGGCCGGCGCGGCAAAATAGCGGGAGAGATGTTCTTCAACATTCGAAGAGAGTTCCCCGCCCCGTCATTGACGGTATTCTTCTCACTCCAGACATTGGATCTGGTGACCACGCTGATCGGATTGCGCGTGGGCGCGTCGGAGGGCAGCTATTTCGTCAGCCGCCTGATGCACCTGGGCACGATTGAAGCGCTGCTGATTTCGAAAACGTTCGCGATCCTGCTGGGAATGGCGGCGTTGCGTTTGAAGCGGCCCCGGGTGCTGGTCTTTCTGAATTACATGTTCGCGGTGCATCGTCACGTGGAACCTGGCCATGATCATCTACTCCGCCCGCATGTAGCCCTCTTGTGTTACCACAAGGCTATGGCCTTGATTCGTGACATCGAAGCGTACCGCGTGGAACTGCCGCTGCACGAAGGCAGCTACAAATGGTCGGGCGGAAATTCCGTGGAACGTTTCGATTCCACCGTGGTCGCCATCCATACCGATGCCGGCGTCACCGGATACGGCGAGGTCTGCCCTCTGGGACCGGCTTATCTGCCGGCATACGCCGCGGGCGCGCGCACGGGCATCGCCGAGATTGCGCCGCACCTGATCGGGCTCGATGCCACCGAGCTCGCCGTGGTGAACGCGCGCATGGACGCGGCTTTGCGCGGCCACCCGTACGTGAAATCGGCGCTCGATATGGCCTGCTGGGATATCCTCGGCAAAGCCGCGGGGCTTTCCGTGGCGACGCTGCTGGGCGGCCGCTACGGCGAATCCTTCGCGCTCTACCGCGCCATTTCGCAGGACACGCCGGCACGCATGGCGGAGAGCGTGGCGCACTATCGCGCCGAAGGCTACACCAAATTCCAGTTGAAAGTGGGCGGCGATCCCGACTACCGACATCGACCGCATCCGCGCGGCGGCGGCGTCAACTGCAACGCGGCGATGTGCTGATCGCCGACGCCAATACCGGATGGACCCAGCACCAGGCGCTGCGCGTGGCCGATGCGGTGCGCGACGTCGACGTCTACATCGAGCAGCCGTGCGCCACGTACCGCGAGTGCCTGGCGGTTCGGCGCCACACCAACCGGCCATTCATTCTGGACGAGGTGGTGGACAGCATCGGGATGCTGGTGGAAGCGGCGCGGCGATCAGCGCGATGGACGTGATCAATCTGAAAATCTCGAAGGTCGGCGGGCTGACGAAGGCACGCCAGATTCGCGACCTGGCCGTCTCGCTGGGCATCGCGCTGACCATTGAAGACACCTGGGGCGGCGACATCATCACCGCCGCCATCGCTCACCTGGCGCATAGCACACCGCCCGGCTATCTGTTCAGCGCCACGGATTTCAACAGCTACGTGACGGTGAGCAATGCCGACGGGGCGCCGCATCGCGCGCACGGGAGACTGGCGGCGCCGGCGGAACCGGGCTTGGGCGTGACGCCGCGCTGGGACGTGCTGGGGCAGCCCGTTCTTCAACTAAAGGCTTAGTCCGGCAGCTTGCCGCGGACCACAATGTCACTGAAGGTCTGCAATTCGCGAAGGTACAGTTCGCGGGCGTCCCGCTCCATGACGCGCAACATTTCCGCCGCTGCCCGAATCGGCTCCGTGGGAGGCTTGCGCGGCTGCGAGATCAAAGCGAAACTTGGCGGCGCGCACCCTGGCGCGCCACTGCTCTTCGATAGCCCGTTGCTCGGCGAACAGGATCGGATCCCCGACGGTCACGCTCATGTATTCTATAGTACTAACAGTACCTAACTGTCCGCAAGCGGGTATATTCCTGAACACTCTTAGGGTTATTCCGGAGTACTTCTAAGCGTGTTTGGTCCTGGTATGCAGCCAGTCTCTGAGGCTATCGCGATAAACCAGGATTCCCTTGCGCGAATACCCGATGTACCCGTTGCGACGAAGCTTACTCATGTGATGGCTGATGATTTCGCGCGAAGTTCCCAGGTACTGCGCCAGCAGCTCGTGAGTGAGGGGCGCGATGGTCACGGCGGTGCTGCCGGCAGCATCGCCCGAGCGGTCGGCGAAATCGACCAGGGCCCGTCCCAGGCGGTGAGAGGTATCTTCGGCGGAGAGACTCTCGAGCCGGTTTTTGAAATCCAGGCTGCGCTTTACGATGACCTGCATAAGGACCACAGCGAGGCGCGGCTCACCGGCGATGGTGTCGGCGATTTCGGCGGCGGTCCACGTCATGAGGCGGGCCGGTTCTACCGCCAGCGCCTGTTCGTCATCGCGAGGAACGCTAAGAAGAGCCGATTCGCCGAAAAGGTCGCCAGCCTGGTAAATATCCACCACCACGGTGACGCCCGATTCGGTGAGGCGCAGCAGTTTGACGCGTCCGTCAATCAGCAGGCAGATGCTGCGGGCGTCGTTGCCGGGGCCGTAGATCTGCTCGCCCCTGGCAAAGGAGTGGATGTCCGGGCACGGAAGATAGGCGAGAACCCGTTCCAGCAGCGGCTTGGGCCCCGGCTCGGTGATCGGCACTATCGGCATTCTGCCATGGGAGTCTTAAATTCATGGTGCGTTTCCGCACAGCGCGCGGTGGATTATGATGACTCTGATGCCACGCAATTTTTCGTCCGGGCACACACGGCGGCAATGGCTCGGGTAGTGCGCCTGCCGCGCTCTCCGCGATGACCGCCGCGGCACAGACGGGCGCTTCCGCGCCGCGGCCGAACATCGTGATGATCATCAGCGATCAATTTCGATGGGACTGCATCGGCGCCATGGGGGCGAACCCCATGAACCTGACGCCGAACATGGATGCTATGGCGCGGCGCGGCGTGCTGTTCCGCTCGGCATTCTGCAATCAGCCGGTGTGCGCTCCGGCGCGCGCCAGCATCTTCACCGGACAATATCCCGCGCGGCACGGCGTCTGGAAGAACGCCATCCCCCTGAAAGAGGACGCGACGACTCTGGCAAGCACGCTACGCACGTCGGGATATTCGGCTAACTATATCGGCAAATGGCACCTGGGGCTGCCGAGCGATCCGGGTCCGGTGGCGCCGGCGAATCGCGGCGGATTTCTGAACCTGTGGCAGGGCGCCAATACGCTGGAGCTTACCTCCCACGCTTACGAAGGCAACCTGTACGATAACGACGGCAAGCCGCTGCATTTTTCGGGAGTGTATCGCACCGATTTTATGACCGGCCTGGCGCAGCAGTTTCTGCGTTCGGCGAAGTCGCCGTTTTTGCTGACGCTGTCGTACCTGGAAGTCCACCACCAGAACGACACGGACACGTTCGACCCGCCTAAAGAATACTTGAAACGATATCCGAATCCGTTTATTCCGGAGGATCTGCGGCCGCTGCCGGGGTCGTGGCCCAGCCAGCTTTCCGATTACTTCGCGTGCGTGGCGAAGATGGACGAAACGGTGGGCACGATTCGCAAGACGCTGGCCGATACGGGACTCGCCGGGAACACCATTGTGATGTTCCTGAGCGATCACGCCTGCCATTTCAAAACGCGCAACGCGGAGTACAAACGGAGCCCGCATGAGAGTTCCATCCACGTGCCGCTGATTGTGGAAGGGCCGGGCTTCAATCGCGGGCTGGAGATTTCAGAACTGGTGAGCCAGGTGGATGTGACGCCGACTCTGCTGCAAGCCGCGGGATTGCCTGTGCCCGGCACGATGCAGGGCCGCAGCCTGCTACCGCTACTGGACCGCAAGACCGAGGGTTGGAACAATGAAGTGTATTTCCAGATGGCCGAGTTCGTGACCGGGCGCGGCCTGCGCACGCCGCAATACACGTACGCGGTGATGGCGCCCAAGGAGCGCGGATGGAAAGCCGTGGCATTCGCGCCGCGTTACGTCGAGTACATACTCTACGATAATTACGCCGACCCGTTCCAGCACGTAAACCTGGCCGGCAGGACGACCCACCAACAGGTCGCCGCGACCCTTCGCGCGCGCCTGCTGGAGCACATGCGGCAGGCAGGCGATCCGGCGGCGACCATCGAGCCCTGCTGGTTCCCGTATTCGTAGGGTGCCAAAGCGCTCGCTGACGCGCGCGCCTCCGTTCCGAGCCGCGAGAGAGCGATCTGCGCGAAATACGCGGCCGTATTAAACTGGATTCCCATGAAACGCATTCTCCCTGGGATCCTGATTTTCGCCTCGCTGGCGTTCGCCGGAAGTTTCACGCTGGAGCAGGTGCTTTCCGCGCCGTTTCCATCGGAACTGGTGGCGGCGCCCGGCGGGCAAAAGGTGGCGTGGCTGTTGAACGAGCGCGGCGCGCGCAATGTGTGGGTGGCATCCGCGCCGGACTGGAAGGGCGCTCGCGTCACTGCGTACACCAAGGACGACGGGCAGGACATTGGCGAACTGCATTGGACGCCCGACGCCAAGAGCGTCTACTACACGCGCGGCGGCGACCTGGAATTTCCCGGCCGGCCCGATCCGAACCCCAGCACCGAACCCGATGGCGTAGAGCAGGCCGTGTGGGAGGTGACCCCCGGCGGCCAGCCGCACAAGGTAGCGGACGGATACGGCCCAGCCCTCTCCCCCAAAGGCGATCGCATGGCGCTGATCCACGGCGGGCAGATCTGGATTGCCGCCGGCGAAAAGGCGGTGCCTCTGTACCATGTGCGCTCCGGCGTGACTTCGGCGGAACCGGCGTGGTCGCCCGACGGCAGCAAACTGGCATTCGTCAGCGACCGCGGCAATCACAGCTTTATCGCGGTATACGATTTCAACGCCAGGGAGATCACCTATCTTGACCCGACGGTGGATCGCGACCGCAACCCGGTGTGGTCGCCCGATGGCAAGCAGGTGGCGTTCATGCGGACCCCGCCGGCGCGAGGACGTGGGGGCGCGGGAGCAGTGAGGGCGGCGGCTGGTCCATCCACGTGGCCACGGTGAGCAACGGTATCGGGCGGCAGATCTGGGCCGCCGATCGCGGACCGGGCAGCGCCTTCCACCCGGTAGTTTCCGAGAGCCAGTTGTATTGGGCGGCGGGCGACCGGATTGTCTTCCCGTGGGAGAAGGACGGCTGGACGCATCTCTACTCCGTACCCGTGGAAGGCGGCGCGGCCACGCAACTGACCAAGGGCGATTTCGAGGTGGAGCACGTTTCGATTACCGGCGATCGCAAGGAGTTGCTGCTTTCCTCGAACCAGGACGATATCGACCGGCGCCACATCTGGCGCGTTTCAGTGTCAGGCGGCCCGGCACGGGCCGTCACCAGCGGGACGGACCTGGAGTGGATGCCCGTGGCGACCAGCGGCGGCGTGGCGTTCCTGCATGCCGGCACGAAGCTGCCGGCGCGTGCCGCCATCGAGACCGGCGGCGCGGTGAAAGACCTGGCGCCCGATTCCATCCCCGCCGATTTCCCGGCGAATTCGCTGGTCGTGCCGCAACAGGTGATTTACAACTCCACCGACGGGCTGCAGATACACGGCCAGTTGTTCCTGCCGCCGGACCTGCAAGCCGGGCGAAAAGCGCAAAGCACTGGTGTTTATGCACGGCGGATCGCGACGGCAGATGCTGCTGGGCTGGCACTACATGGATTACTACAACAACGCCTATGGCATGAATCAATACCTGGCCAGCCAGGGATACATCGTGCTCTCCATCAACTACCGCAGCGGCATTGGCTACGGCCTGGCTTTCCGCGAACCGGCCAATTACGGAGCGCGCGGCGCCAGCGAATTTAACGACGTGGAAGGCGCCGGCCTCTACCTGAAGAGCCGGCCCGACGTGGACGCCGCGCACGTGGGACTGTGGGGCGGGTCGTACGGCGGCTATCTCACGGCGATGGGGCTGGCGCGGGCTTCCGACCTGTTCGCGGCCGGGGTGGACTTCCACGGGGTGCACGACTGGACGGTGCGGAATGCCGCCAATGCGGGCGCTCCCGGAGTGTCCGGAGATCCGGCGGCGGAGGCGGCGCGGGAGGAAGCCGTGCGCGTGGCTTTTGCGTCTTCGCCCATGGCGTCGGTGAGCACGTGGAAATCGCCGGTGCTCTTGATTCATGGCGATGACGACCGCAATGTGAACTTCAGCGAGACGGTCACGATGGCCGCGGCGCTGCGCCGGCAGGGTGTCTACTTCGAACAGTTGATCATCCCGGACGAGATCCACGGTTTCCTGCGGCACATCTCGTGGCTGCGCGCATACCATGCGGCGGCGGACTTCTTCGCGCGGAAGTTGTGAAGATTATTTGGCGAAGCTGGTGACCGTGTCGATGCGGCCGTCGGCGCGGAACTGGAAGATGCTGGTTCCGCTCATGCGTTCCTTGCCATCTTTATCGACGGCGGTCCATTCGGCGAGCACCGCGCCCTGGCACTGGCGCACGCTGCCGTTGCGCTGCAGGCGGATGCCCGGCATGAAGCGTTGCGCCGCCCCGGTGTGCGCCACCAGGTCGTCGAGCCCTTCGAGCAGGCTGTAGCGATCGCGGAAGGATACTTCGGGCGACGCGATGCGGGCGAGGAGTTCCGCGCGTGCCTTGTCGCCGGCGATGGTCCAGGCCTCGAACCACTGGTCCACGGTGGCTTCCGCGCCCGCATACACTTCATTGGCCACGGCATTGGCGAACAGCGAAAGCTGAAAGCGCCAGCCCTGCACGTGGAGATCGCGCGGCACCGGATTCGGCGAATTCGTGGCGCAGGTGGAGACGGGTTCCGGACTCGTCTGGCTCCAGCCGGATGGTGACGCGCGAACTGCCGGGCGGAATGGGATTCCCGCTGGCGTAGCCGTAGGTGAAGACGATGCGCTCGGGGCCTTGCACCTCCAGCACCTCGCCCACGGCTTCCACTCCGTTGGGATGGCGGATGTACACCTTGCCTCCGGGCAGGCGTCGATGGTGGACCCGGCGCCCCACCAGGCGGCAAAGCGGGCGCTATCGGTGAAGAAGCGAAAGACCGTTTCCGGCAGGGCGCGAATCAGAACGGTCCGTTCGAGATCGTAGGGTAGTTCCAGCATGAGTCCTCACTTTCTTCCGGGCTTGGGTCCGCGGCGGGTTTCTTCCAATTCCGCGGCCAGTTTCAGCTTCCACAGCGCGTCGTCCCACATACTTTCCAGGATTTTCGCGACCGGTCCAAAGGCCTTGCGGCGCGCACGGTAGTAACGATGGCGCTGTTGGACGCGAACCTCCACGAGGCCGGCTTCCGCCAGCGCGCGCAGTTGCAGCGATACCGCCGGAAAGCTGACATCCGGCATGGCCTGGTGGATGGCCCCGGCGGACTGCTCCTGAGTCCACACCAGGCGCAGGATCTCGCGCCGGCGCGGAGAGGCAATGGCATCGAGGACCGCAGGCTCCATCCTCAGATAATTTAGTTTAAACTTAAATGACTGTCAAGCCTGTTTTGCTTCCAGCTCGGCCCAGCGGTCATAGAGGGCGCCGACGCGCGATTCGGCTTCCTGCATGCGCTGGTAGCAGGCATGGAGACGGATGCCGTCGGAGACCACATCGGGCGATTGCATCTCGGCGCGGATGGCTTCGACTTCCTGCTCGGCTTCGAGAATGCGCGCTTCCATCTGCTCCCATTCGCGCGCTTCCAGATAGGAGAGCTTCTTCTTCGCCGCCCCGGACGCGGGCCTGGCGGCGGCAGCTGCGGCTTTTCCGCCTTCGGTTTGGGCGCGAGTTGCGCCTGCTCCCACTGCCAGTAGTCGGCGTAAAGCTGCGCGCTACCCTGCCCGTCCAGACCCAGCACGGCGGTGGAGACGCGATCCAGCAGGTAGCGGTCGTGCGTCACCAGCACCAGCGCGCCGGGGAATTCGGTGAGGCTGTCTTCCAGCACTTCGAGCGTGGGGATATCGAGATCGTTGGTGGGCTCGTCGAGCAGCAGCAGGTCGGCGGGCTGCAGCATGAGCCGGGCGATCAGCACGCGCGCCTGTTCGCCGCCGGAGAGGCTGGCGATCGGGCGGTCGAGTTGGCCGGAGTCGAAGAGGAAGCGCTTGGCCCATCCGGCCACGTGGATGGGGCGGTCCTGAAAGATGACCGTATCGCCGTGCGCGCCCAGTCCCTGGCGCAGCGTCTGGCTGAGATCGAGTTGCTCGCGCGCCTGGTCGAAGTAGACGATGCGCAGCGCGTCGGCGCGCTCGATGCGGCCGGAGTCGGGCTGCTGATTCGCCGGCCAGCAGGCGCAGCAGCGTGGTCTTGCCGGTGCCGTTGCGGCCCAGCAGGCCCAGTCGCGTGCCCGGCGAAAGGGTGAAGCTGAGATCGCGAAACAGGGTGCGCCCGCCCAGTTCCTTGGAGATGGCTTCCACCGAGACCAGCCGCTTGGTGCGGCGGTCGGTGGCGGTGAAATCGATCTGCGCCACGCCTTTCACGCTGCGCGGTCTCCAGGTCGCGCCAGTTCGCGCATCAGGCGGCCGGCCTCGTCGATGCGCGCCTTGCGATTTGCCGGTGCGCGCCTTGGCGCCGCGGCGCAGCCATTCCACTTCGCGCCGCACTTTGTTGGCCAGCGCCTCCTGGCGGCTGGATCTGCGCCAGCAGGAACTCCTCCTTCTTCTCCAGGAAATGGCTGTAGCTGCCCTCCACGCGGAAGATGCCCTCGGGATAGACGCGGTCGATCTCGGCCATGTCGTTGACCACGTTGTCGAGGAAATAGCGGTCGTGGCTGACCACCACGCTGGCGAACGGCGCCCCGGCGAGCAGCTTTTCGAGCCACAGGATGCCTTCCAGGTCGAGATGATTGGTGGGCTCGTCGAGGAACAGCAGGTCGGGCTGGAGCGCCAGCTCGCGGGCGATGGCGAGGCGCCGCCGCCAGCCGCCGGAGAGCGACTCGGTGCGCACGGAGCCGTCGGTGAATCCGGCGCGGCCCAGCGTGTGATTGATGCGCGCGGCGCGTTCCAGGTCGTCGAGGCGCTCGCCGGCAATGGCTTCGGCGATCACTTCCGCGGCGGAGTGCCCGGGAGCGAACTCGGCCTCCTGCGGCACGTATCCCACGCGCGTATTGCGGCGCATGGAGATGGACCCGGAATCGGGCTCCAGCCGGCCCGCGAGAATCTTCAGCAGCGTGGATTTGCCGGACCCGTTCGGCCCGATCAGTCCCAGCCGCTCGCCATCGGAAATGCCCAGCGAAATGCTCTCGAAGAGCGGGCGCGAGCCGAAGGACTTGGAGAGGGAGGTGCAGCTTTCGAGGAGGGCCATAGGCGGCTACTCACCACGGAGGCACGGAGAACACGGAGAAAGCACGGAGAAATCAATGCAGATATGCCTCCTCCGTGCTTCCTTCGTGTTCTCCGTGTCTCCGTGGTGAAAGAAGACCCTACTCATAGCGCAGCGCCTCTACCGGGTCGAGTTGCGCGGCTTTCACCGCCGGCCAGACTCCGAAGAACACGCCTACCGCTACCGACACCGAGAAGCCCGTGACCAGCGCCCAGGCGGGCACCTTCGAGGGCAGCGACGGCACCAGCGCTCCCACCAGCATGGTGATCAGCACGGCGATGACGATGCCCAGCACGCCGCCCGCGCCGGTGAGCGTCATGGCTTCCACCAGGAACTGGCCGATGATGTCGCGGCGGCGCGCGCCCAGGGCCTTGCGCACGCCGATCTCGCGCGTCCGCTCGGTGACGCTCACCAGCATGATGTTCATCACGCCGATGCCGCCCACCAGCAGGCCCAGCGCCGAAATGGCGATGGCCACCAGCCCGATCAGCCCGGTGATGTGGTCGAACTGCTGGATGATCTGGTCCGGCGTGGAGATGGCGAAATCGTCGTCCGTCGCCGGTGGCCAGGTGGCGGATGCGGCGCATGGCGCCATCCACTTCATCGATAGGCCTCCTGGCGCATGGCCCGGCCTGGCCTTGGCGGTGATCATGAAACGGTCCAGCTGCGGATAGCGGCTCATGGCGGTGTGCAGCGGGATGATCGACGGCGTTGTCCATGCCGTTCTCGCCGAAGAATCCGCCTTTGGCCTTGGCGTAGACGCCGATGACGCGTGTATTCGGCGCCATCCATCATGAAGGTCTGGTCGACGCGCATTGCCGTCGGGAAACAGCGCCTCCGCCACGCTGTCCCCGATGCACGGCCACGTGCGCGCCGCGCTGGTCCTCTTCGGGCGTGAAGAAGCGGCCGGCGGCGAAATCGCGCGGCGCAATATCGTGCCATGTTGGGCGAAGCGCCCAGCCACGTTGATGGTGTCGGATTCGAAGCCCGGCACCCGCGCCGTGATCGGATTGCCGTCCACCACCGAGGGAATGTACAGGGTCAGCCCAACGTCCTCCACGTCGACGCACCAGCGCTTGATGTAGTCGGCGTACTCCGGCTTCGATGGCGCGGCGCTTGCGTTCCTTGGGCGGGATCTGCTGGTCGTGGCTTGGGGTCGCCGGAGGTTTTGATACAGGAAGATGTTGTCGGGGCCGAGTTCCTGAAAAAAGTCCACCACGCCCTGGCGCAGGCCGGTGAGCAGCGACGCCACCGTCACCACCGTGGTGATGCCGATGACGATTCCGAGGATGGTAAGCAGCGAGCGGAAGCGGTGGGTCCACACCGCCTCCATGGCCATCTGCATGTTTTCGGTGGGGCTGATATTCACGGTCTACTCCGCACGCAGCGCCACCACCGGGTCGAGTTTGGCGGCGCGCGAGGCCGGATACCAGCCCGAAACGATGCCCACGATGCTCGACACGCCAATCGACAGCACCACGTAGCCGGGCGTGATGTGCAGCGAGAGATCGAAAAGTCTGCCCAGCAGCAGGACCACCAGCGCGCCCAGCGCCACGCCCAGCGCTCCGCCCATCATCGCCAGCACCACCGCCTCGATCAGGATCTGCATCATGATGTCGCCGTGGCGCGCGCCCAGCGATTTGCGCACGCCGATTTCGCGCGTCCGCTCGGTGACGCTCACCAGCATGATGTTCATGATCACGATGCCGCCCACCACCAGCGAAATGCAGGTGACCGGCACCACGATGGCTGCCACCATGCCCAGCAACTGGTCGATGAATCCGCGGATGGCGTCGGGCGTGAGCGTATCGAAGTTGTCGTCCTGGCCGGGCCGCGCATGAAAGCGCGTGCGCAGCGCCACGCGCGTCAGGTCCAGAGCGTCCTGCAAGGCTGAGGCCGCTGCCCGGCTTGGGCCGGCCGAACAGGGCGAAGCCGGTGCCCGGACCGTACAGGCGGTCGAACGCCGCTATCGGGGATGTAGATGGATTTGTCCTGGTCGCGTCCGAACGCCGAGCCCAGCTTTTCCTGCACTCCGATCACGGTGAACTCGACGCCCTCGATGCGCACTGATCTTGCCGAGCGGCGATGCCTCGGCCGGAAAAAGCGTGGTCCGGACGGTGTCGCCGATCACTGCCACGAAGGCGCGGGAGTGGTCTTCCTGCGGCGTAAAGAAGCGGCCGTCCACCACTCCGATATCGCGGATGCTGCGCCATGTCGGCGGAGACCCCGATGATCGTGGTGTCCTCGCAGGTCAGGTTTTCGCGCTTCACGTCGGAGGCGTGGTTGCGATACGGGCTGTACAGCACGCGGTCGCCATTCAGCGCTTCCAGATAGCGCGCGTCCAGCGTTGCGAATGGGCTTGTTGCGCTTGACCTTGTCGAAATACTCGCGGCGGCTCATGCGTCCGGTGGCGGCGATCTGCGCCACCAGGAACGATTCCGAGCCGAAGGCCTTGGCCGTGCTCTGTTCGGCATACACGCCCAGCCCATCGATGGCGGCACCCACCATGATCACGCTGGCCACGCCGATAATCACTCCGAGCAGCGTCAGAAAGCTGCGCAGCTTGTGCGCGCGGATCGAATCCATCGCCAGACTGAACGCGTTTTGAAAGTTGATGCCAGGAGCGGGAAAACCCGGAACCGGATTGGGACATCTATCTCCAGGATAACGTAAGATGATGATTCGGCACGAACGGATGCCTATTCTTCGCCTTGCTTATACTACGCAATTCCTCATCGCTTTGATCGCTGTTTTTGTGCTCTGGAGCCAGGTGGGCGGCCAGAGGCACCTGGATCTCATGCCGTGGTACTTAAAACTGTCTCTGGGAACCGGCTTGGCCTACGCCATCGTAAAAGCTACTATGAGCGCGGTTTCCGGCGGGGCGGCGTGGAACAGCGGCACTTTGAAATGGCTCGGAATCGCCCTGGCGTTCATGATTCTGTGCGCCCTGACCACTTACTATTACCACCTGTACGGGGAATCCGATGAGAATGACGAGCAGGACAGCGGCTCCATCTCCCTGGTGATTCCGAATGCCGGCCCGCCTGTCGGATAGAATTAAGGTGCCGTGAGGCGGTTTCTCATCCTTGCCGTGCTAGCCGGACTTTCCGCGGGGGCGCAGGAGGAATATCGCCTGCGAGTGACGGTAGACCTGGTACAGGTGGATGCCATGGTGACCGATGCCAGGGGCGACGCGGTCCCGGATCTGAAGGCCGGCGACTTTCGCATTCTTCTCGATGGCAAGCCGCAAGAGCTGAAGTACTGTAATTTTGTCCGCGTGAACGATGCACCGGTGGCGCCGCCGCCCGCGGAATCTGACGCGGCTGCTACCGCGTCGCGGCCCGCCATGCCGGCCGAGCCCATCCGGCGCGAGGAGGTGCGGCGCACCATCGTGTTGTTCGTAGGCGACCTGCTGACGTCCTCGGAGAGCATTCCGGCGATTCGCAACGGATTGAAGAAGTTCGTGCAGGAGCAGATGCGTCCGGGAGATCTGGCGGCCATCGTGCGATCCAGCGCGGGTCTGGGCGCGCTTCAGGATTTCACCACGGACAGGGAAATGCTGATGGCCGCGATCGACCGGGTGCGCTGGTCGTCAAATGCCGTGGGCACCGCTGCGGCTTCGGCATACGAACCGATAGGCCAGCCTGCTTTGCAAGGAATCAGCGCGTTAGACCTCGCGCTGTTGGATAGGATCGATTCCATCGAGCGTGCGACGCTGGCAACGACGTGGTCGCTGCTGAAGGTGGTGCGAGGCATGGCGCAACTGCCGGGCCGCAAATCGCTCATCATTCTCTCCGACGGTCTACGGCTTACCAGCCCCGACGAAATGGACCCTTTCGGGAATACCGCAACCGGCTCGGGCGCCTTTCTTGCGCCGATCTATAAGAGCATGCGCAACGTGGTGGACGAATCGGTGCGCGCGGGCGTGGTGTTGTACGCCATCGACACGCGCGGGCAGTCGTCGCTGCTGGCCACGGCGGCCGACCGGTTACAGCCGGGGAAGCCCCCGGTGGGAAATTGGGTCGGCGCGATGACAGCGGGGCGGCGCGACGAATACCGGGACAACCAGTGGGGCGGGATGTTCATTTCCAGCCAGACCGGCGGCTTCATGATTACCGAAGCCAACCACATCGACGCGGCGCTGGCGCGCGTGATGGCGGATCAGCGCGGCTATTACCTGCTGGCCTTTCAACCGGCGGCGGAAGCCATGCAGGCCGACGCCAGTGGCGCGGCGGTGTATCACCAACTGAAGATCGAGACGGTCAGGCCGGGGCTGAGCGTTCGCACCCATGCCGGCTTTTTCGGCGTGGCCGGAGAGGAGCCGGGCAGGCCTGCGGGTCCCGAACTGCAACTGTCGCAGCCTCTCGATGCCGCGACCGGTATCCGGCTCGACGTCGAGGCCGGTTACCTTTCGGGGAAGAGCGAGTTCCTCCGTACGACTGTCTATATCGACGGCAACGACGTGCTTTTCCAGGGACCGCCGATCCACCGCACGGGCGTGCTGCACCTGATCGTGAAAGCCTTCAATGCCAAGGGCGGCATGTTGCCGGGCGGAATCGACCAGATCCGCCGGATTGACCTGGACGAAGCCGGCTACGAGCGCGCGCAGAAGTATGGCCTGATTTACACCGCGCTGCTGCCGGCGCCGAAGCCGGGGCCTTACCGCGTTCGCGTGGCGTGCCGCGACGAAGCCACCGGCAAGAGCGGCGCAAGCTCGGATTTCGTCTCTATCCCGGAGATGAAAGGGAAGGGCCTGAAGCTTTCGGGGATCGTTTTCCAACACGACCTGGGGACCGACAATCACATCCTGCCGGCAACCATGCCCCGGGTGTACTCCGCCGGCCAGCGCGTTTCATTCGTGGTCCGGATTTGGCCAAGCCCCCTGGAAGCCGGCCTGCTGATGTTGACGCGGCTGTACCGGAACGGCGCCCAGGTGTGGGAGAGCGCGCCCACGCCCGTCGCGGGACCTATCGCCAGCGGATCGTTCGACGTGCCCCGGGGACTCGATCCGGGAAGATACCTGGTGCGGGTGGAAGTGGCCGGCAAGGCGGCGGACAGTGCGCTCGCATGGCAATGGGCCAAGCTGACTTTGCGGTAACTGCGGCCCAATGCCGGCACCCGCTCGATCGAAGCATTGGCGGGATCGACGGCTTCGTAGCGGCGCGCGGCGAGATGCGCATCATACCGGGGCTGCACCAATTCCAACTCCAGCTCCTGCCGATGTTGCCCGCACATTTGTTCGATGGCTTGTACAGCGGCCTGCACAACATTAATACCGATAACACGCAACACCCGCCTCGAGAAGAGATTGACTTACTGCAACTCCCGGCACATGCCGGGCATTCCGCGGCCCAACATTCCGAGATTGGTCATGCCCAGATCGGTCAGATTCAAGCGGCTTACGGCGTCTGCCGCGCCGCCGGCGCAGGCGGTCTTCACGCGAGTGCGGATGGTGGCAAGGGTGGTGACCCACTTCTGCAAATCGGCGCGTTTGGCCACGTTGCCATGGCCCGGAATGACGGTATCGAAATCGTAGTTCTCCAGGATCTTCTCGACGGTGCCGCTCCCACTCCTGGATGCTGCCGCCGTTGGCGGTATCGCAGAACGGGGCGCCGCTGGAGACGAACAGGTCGCCGGTATGGATAGCGCGCTCGGAGGGAAAGTAGACCACGGCATCGCCGTTGGTGTGGCCGCGGCCCAGGTGGCGGGCGCGCACTTCTTTTCCGCCGAGGAAGACCTGGGTTTCGTCGCTGAAGGTGATGCGCGGCAGACCGGGTTGCTTGCCGGTGACCATGTTGGCGCGGGCATTCCTCTGGATTAAAATTTCCGCGCCGGCAGCCAGCATGGCTTCATTGCCGCCGGTGTGATCGCCGTGTTGATGGGTGTTGATCACATAGCGAACCGGCTTATCGCTGACGGTTTTGATTTTGGCCATGATCTGCGGAGCGTCCTGGGCGAATTTATCGTCCACCACGACGACGCCTTCACTGGTGGGCATGACGGCTACGTTACCGCCGTCCTGCATGATCACGTAGAGATTGCCGGTGACCTTTTCCATGGTCAACTGCGCGGGCGGGTTCTGGCTCCAGGCCAGCCACACGCCGGCGGCCGTCAGCGTGACCAGAGCAAATCGCAGCAAGGGAGCGTTGCGCATATCTCTGTGAATATACCTCAATGCTTCGCCAGGGGCGTGGTAATTTGCGAAACGATATCGGGCCTGGAGGGATCGCGCACCAGGTGCGGATAGCGTTCGCCGCCGTGGTAATCGATGCGATGCGTTTCGAAATACTCGCCATTCTTGACGAGCAACTCCAGGGGCTTGCCGGATGCGGTGGCCTCGACCGCTTCGCGCAGCACCGTAGAGTTGTACTGGCGATTATTGACCGCAATCAGCTTGACGGAGGGCGAAATGCCGGCCGCGCGCGCCGGGCCGCCGTAAGAGATATCGATGATGGTGCCGTCGTCATCCCTGACCTTCAGGCCGATGGAGAAGCTCAAATCCACCAGCTTGTCGGTTTCCTCGTAGTCCTTCCACAGATCGGAGCGCACCGCATCGTAGACCAGTTTCCAGCCGCCGTTTTCGATGCCGCCGAGCGGCGCGTGCGGCGAAGTGGAATGCAGGCGCTGATTCCAGAAGCCGGCCCAATCGTAGGGCAGCACGGCGTTCAGGCCGGCCACCACGTCTTGGAACGTGTAGGTCTTCAGGGCGGGCGCGCCGCCGGGTCCGCCGTGGAAAGCGCGGCAGAAATCGTCGAGGGATTCGTTCCATTGCTTTCTGGCGGATCAGGACGTCGGCATCCAGCCAGATTAGGGAGCCCTCGGGATAGTAGTCGGTGCCGCGGCGGTAGTCGGAATAATCGTCTATGGCGTTGTAGAGCGTTTGCGCGGCGATGGCGGTATCTTCCAGGGGGCGCCAGCGGCGGCCGTACTCGTTATCGAGGGTGGCGGCGGTCTGTGCCAGGGAATCGCGATACTGCTCCGGGGTCCAGAGTCCGCTGCGCGGCGCCAGCACTTCGCCGAGATAGTTGGTGAGCCCCTCGTAGACCCACAGCAGGTCGCCCTTCATGGGAACATCGTAGCCGCCATCGTGGCTGTCGCTGACCAGGCCGGCGGGGCGACGGTACTTGCCGTTCCAGGAGTGCGTGAATTCGTGCGTCAGCAGGGCGGCTTCGCGGTCTCGCGGGGCGGAATCGATCAGGGTGCGCTCGCCCACGCGGTCGTCACTGGATTCGTGGTGTTCCAGTCCGAAATGCGCGACGTGATCGCTGAGGGTGAGCAGGAAGTGATAATCGCGATAGTGGCGTGTGCCGAACAGGGCGCCGGTCTCGGCCACCAGATTTTTCCAGGCCACAATTGTCGCGGCGGGGGCGTCCAGGGCTCGATCGCTATCGGCGGCGATGTGGATGAAATGGGGGGCGCCGCGGTCGGTTCCCAGGTCGAGCGTGCGGAAGTGCCGGCCGGTGGAGACGGGCGAATCGATGAGGGTGGTCAAGTGATGCAGGTTGGAATTCGATCTGGTTGCCGCTTTCGCGGCGGATGGGCAGGGCGGTGCCATACTTCCAGTCGCCGGGCACCGTCAGATTGGCCTGGTATTGCAGCTTATCGGCGTCGGATCCCTGCGGGTAGAGTACGAACTGATTCCAGTTGAGGACGGCCAGTTCGGTGGTGGCGGAGGCGCCGGCGGCGAAGTTGCCCGCGGCGTCGGGAGGCGAAAGAAAGTCGAATGCCACATCCAGCGCGGTGGCTCCCGCCGGCACATCCACGTGGAATGCGAACATGTTCACACTGTCGCGCCTCCATGGCACGATGCGCCCTTCGCTTTTGATGACCAGGCCGACCACCTGAACCAGGGGACCATCGGGCATGTGGTCGCCCGGAATCCATTCAGGGTACAGCAGGGTCATAGGACCGGGTCTGGCGGGCAGGGTCATTTGCACATGAAAGACGCGGCGCGCGGCATCGGTCGCATCCACGTGAAGAGGAATGGCTGTCTGCGCCCACACAGAAGATGTCAGAAGGATTCCGAGGAAAATAGAACGCATGTTCTAGAGATTGTATCAACGCGGAAAGCCTGCCCTTACGTCTAATTTGGTGGGTGACACGATGAAGCTCGTTCTATTTCTGGCCGCGCTCGCGGGGTGTGCCGCGGCCCAGGGACCAACGGACGTCCCTCCCATTCTGCAGATCATTCGCAAGCCGGGAACGGGAGGAAACGGGACCATCCGTCCGTACGGCAGCGTCAAAGCGGCGGTGGATGTGGTGGGAATGACCGCCATCACGGGCCTGCCCGAGACGTGGGGGATTGAACTGCACCAGACCTTCGCGGAGATCGAAGATCTGGACCGTGCTATGGCGTCGGCTCCGGTAAACGGCGCGAATTACCCGCAGCCGGCACCGGACGATATTCTGACGCCCGCGCGAACCATGATCCTGCTCTACCAGCCCGGCTGGAGTTACCGGCCGCAGGAGGCCGTGCGGCGCCTGCCGCGGGCGCGTTATTTCCACGTGTCGATTTACCGGATGCAGCCCGGCTCGGAAGCCGACCTGGGGGAGTTGATGCGGCTCAGGCGGCACGAGATGGATAGCGTCAATCTGGATCGTCCGGACCTGGTGTACCGGGTGGTTTCGGGAGCGCCATCGGGGGTGTATATTATTCTCTCGCCGATGCTCTCTTTGAAGCCGCTGGACGACGGCGTAGCCAAGCTGCCGGTATTTGCCGAACCGCTGGCCGCGGCGGAAGCTGCGAGCACCAAAAATGCGGCGTCCAAAGAGCTGAACCGGGAGCATCTGCTGATGCGCGTAGAGCCCAGCCAGAGCTACGTCTCGGACGATTTCGCGGTGGCCGATCCGGAATTCTGGCGCGGCAAAGGTGGAGACGGTCCGAGGCCGCAAGTCAGGGAATAGTTCTACAATGACTCCTGATGAACCGCGAGCTCCTGATTCAGTGTCCCGATGGCCAGATGAAGACCGTTCCGCTCACCGGCGAGCGGCTTTCGGTGGGCCGGTCGAGCGCCGCCGAACTGTGCTTTCCCGAAGATGCCGGCCTGTCGCGCCAGCACTTCGCCTTCGAGCCGGAGGGCGACGACTGGACGGTGCAGGACCTGGGCAGCAAGAACGGCACCTTCGTCAACAACATTCCGCTCAAGGCCCGGCTGATCCTGAAGCCCGGCGACCGCATCACCGCCGGCCACCTGGTGATCGTCTATTCGCCCGGACGCCGGCAGATCCGAGCGCAGGGCGTGGTGGTGTTCGAAGGCGGCGAGTCCAGTTCGCCCACCACTTCCACCGTGGTCACCAGCCTGGAAGGCGCGCTCTCCAACCAGACCATGGCTATCGAGCGCGGCGGCCCCAAGGCGTCCGGCGCCGCATGCAGGCGCTGATTCGCGCCGGGCCAGGAACTGTCCGAGAACCGGCCGCTGGCGGAACTGTTCCCGGTGATTCTGGACCTGGCCATTCAGGCGGTCAACGCGCAGCGCGGCGTGCTGCTGCTGCTGGAAGGCGACAAGCTGCGTGCCGCAAGGCCCACAAAGGCGAAGGCTTCCGCATCAGCACCGGCGTGCGCGACCGCGTGCTCAAGGAGAAGATCTCGCATCCTGGTGCGCGACGCGCAACTGGACGACGCCTTCAAGGGCCGCATGAGCATCGTGGAGCAGAAGGTCCACACCATGATGGCGGTGCCGCTGCAGACCAAGGACCGCATCATCGGCCTGATCTACGTGGATTCGCCGTTCGTGCTGCGCGAATTCACCAAGGACGATCTGAGCCTGCTCACGGTGATGGCCAACGTCGCCGCCATCCGCATCGAAAACGCGCGCCTGGCCGAAATCGAAGAGGCCGAGCGCATCATGAAGCGCGACCTCTCGCAGGCGGCCGAGATTCAGGGCCGCATGCTGCCCGGCGAAGGCGCCGCATCGTGCCGGGCACCGACCTGGCCGGCTTCAACGCGCCCTGCCGCACCGTGGGCGGCGACTACTACGATTTCTTCCCCTATCCCGACGGCCGCGTGGCGCTGGCGCTGGGCGACGTTTCCGGCAAAGGCATGCCCGCCTCGCTGATGATGATGGCGCTGCACGCGCGCGTGCAGGTGCTGGCCGAAGACCCGGGCAACCTGGCCGCGTTCATGACGCGCCTCAACAAGGCCACTTGCGCCAACTGCCCCAGCAACCGCTTCATCACCTTCTTCTTCTGCGTGCTGGACCCGAGCACGGGCGAGCTGACGTTCGCCAATGCCGGGCCACAATCCGCCCATCCTGGTGCGCGCGTCGGGCGAGGCGCGAGATGCTGGAAGGCGGCGGTCCGGTGCTGGGCATTCTGCCCGATCGCGCCCTACAGCGAGATGCGCGCCCGCCTGGACACCGGCGACATGCTGGTGCTTTACAGCGACGGCGTGACCGAAGCCAACAATCGTGAATCACGACGAATACGGCGAGGAGCGCTTCATCGAGGTGTTGCAAGCAGCACCGCGCAGAAGCCGGCGGCGGAGATCGTGGAGGCGGTGACCCGATCGCTGGCCGAGTTCGCCGCGGGCGCTCCGCAGGCCGACGATATCACGCTGGTGGTGGCCAAGCGGGTGTAAGCACGGGGCTATCATGGTTCCATGAAGCTGCTCTGTTGCGCCCTGCTGGCGGCCACCGTCTTATCCGCACAGACGTTTTCCGCGGGACCGGCCGAAGATCAGGCGATTCAGGAAGCCATCCAGCAGGGTCGACTGCCGGGGGCGGTGCTGCTGATCGGGCACGATGGGCAGGTGGTCTACCGCAAGGCGTATGGCAATCGCGCCGAGGTGCCGAAGGTGGAAGCGATGACGGCCGATACGATCTTCGACCTGGCTTCGCTGACCAAGGTCATCGCCACGACTACCAGCCTGATGAAGCTGTTCGAGCAGGGCAGGTTCCGGCTGAACGATAGGATCACCGAATACATCCCGGAGTTTCAGGGCGGGAAGAGCGACATCACCATTCGCCAGTTGTTCACGCACTTTTCCGGCCTGGCGCCGGACGTGCCCCTGGTGCCGGAGTGGAGCGGGTACGAAACCGGCATGCACCTGGCGTATACGGATAAGCCGGCCGGACCCGCGGGTGTGCGGTTCGTATACAGCGACATCAATTTCGAACTGCTGGGCGAACTGGTACACCGGTTGAGCGGCAAGATGCTGTCGGAGTACGCCAAGGAGGAGATCTTCCTGCCGCTGGGGATGAAGGAAACGACGTTTCAGCCGCCGGCCTCGTGGATTCCGCGCATCGCGCCGACCGAGCGCCTGGGCAAGAACGGGCCGCCCCTGCGCGGCGTGGTGCACGACCCGACGGCGCGCTACATGGGCGGCGTGGCGGGTCACGCGGGCCTGTTCTCCACGGCGGACGACCTTTCGCGCTTCTGCCGGATGCTCATCAACGGCGGCGAACTGGACGGCGTGCGCATCGTCAGCCCGCTGACCATCAGGAAATTTACCGAGCCGCAGACTCCGGCGGACCAGCCGATTCTTCGCGGTCTGGGCTGGGATATAGACTCGCCGTACTCCACCAATCGCGGCGAACTGTTCCCTATCGGATCGTTTGGACATACCGGGTTCACGGGCACATCGGTGTGGATCGACCCTTCGACGAAGAGTTACGTGATCCTGCTGGCGAACAGCGTGCATCCTACGGGACGGCCTTCGATTGTGTCCCTGCGCTCGCGCGTGGCGACGATTGCCGCGGCGGGGTTGGACGTGAAGGTTCAGGGAGTCACGCTGACCGGGTATAACGAGACGACCGCGGGCGCGGGGTTGCGCCGCGAGATCGCCGGGCACAATGGGGCGACGCGCACGGGACTGGACGTCCTGGCGGCGGAGAAGTTCCGGCCGTTCGCGGGGAAGCGAATCGGGCTGATCACCAATCAGACCGGCGTGGACCGCGAGGGGCGGCGCAATATCGACCTGATGCGCGAGGCAGGCGTCAAGATCGCGGCGCTGTTCTCGCCGGAACACGGATTTGCGGGCGCGCTGGACCGGCCCGGCATCGAAGACACGGTGGATTTCAAAACGGACCTGAAGGTGTACAGCCTGTATGGCAAGACCCTTAGGCCAACGCCGGAGATGCTGCAAGGCGTGGATGCGCTGGTGTACGACATTCAGGACGTGGGCGCGCGTTTCTACACCTACGAGAGCACGATGGCGTATGCGCTGGAGGCCGCGGCTAAGGCGCGTATTCCGTTTTTTGTGCTGGACCGGCCGAACCCCATCACGGGCACGCATGTGGAGGGTCCGCTGCTGGATGAAGGGAACCGGTCGTTCGTCGGATCGTTCGCCGGGCTGCCCACGCGGCACGGGATGACGATGGGGGAACTGGCGAAGATGTTCAACGTGGAAAACAAGTGGAGCGCCAACCTGACCGTGATCGAGATGCAGGATTGGAATCGGGGCGACTGGTTCGATTCCACGGGGCTGCCGTGGGTTAATCCTTCGCCCAACATGCGCAGCCTGAATGCCGCGATTCTGTACCCCGGGCTGTGTTTCCTGGAATATTCGAAGAACTATTCGGAGGGCCGCGGCACGGATGCGCCGTTCGAGCAGACCGGCGCCGATTTCATCAACGGGCGGGCGCTGGCGGAGTATCTGAATAAGCGGCTGATACCGGGAGTGCGGGTATACCCGACCACGTTCACTCCGGCCGATTCGAATTTCAAAGGCGTACGCATCGAGGGCGTGCGGTACGAGATCACCAATCGCGACGTGTTCGATTCCACGCGCCTGGGGCTCGAGATCGCGGTGGCGATTGAGAAACTGTATCCGGGCAAACTGGATTACGCACTGGGGAAACGGCTGATCGGCAGCGACGATGCGATCCGGCGCATTCAGGCAGGCGAGGATCCGCGGACGATTCAGGCAAACTGGCAGGATGCGCTGTCGGCTTTCCTGAAGGTGCGGGCGAAGTATCTGATCTACTGATCGGTGCCCTTGCGTTTGGGTGGCGGTATCTACGATACTCGCATCGTGGCTCTTCCCCCAGCGCCGGTTACCGATCTGAATGATATCGAAAAGGTTTTGAGCCCGAAGCCGCTCATTACCAATGAGGAGTTAGACCGTTTCTACCGTGATGAGGTGAACGAGGTCCGAGGCGAGGACGAAACTGCCAAACTGGCGAGAAAATACCGGCTGGCTTTCGAAGCGGTGCCCTACAAGACCTTCGTCACCGGACATTCGGGTGTTGGCAAGTCTACCGAGATGACACGGCTACTCCGGAAGCTCGAGGATAAATTCGTCGGCGTGCGAATCAATGTCGCCAGCGAAATCAACCCAGCGACCTTCAGAGTGTTCGACGTCCTAATGATCATGATGATCAAGTCCTTCGAGGCAGCCAAGGACCGGCTAGGCCTGGGGTTGCTGGATGCGCACGTGGGCAGGGACCTCGTTGAAGATCTGTTGGGGTATTTCGCTGACGAAAAACACACCTCAGTCGAGCAGAAGACGGTTGGTGGTGACGCGAAGGCGGGCGTCAAGGGTGATTCAATCTGGATGAAGTTATTCCCGATTTTTGCGACCGTACAGGGTGAGATCAAGTACTCGGCGGATCGCAAGAATGAGATAGTCGCGTACCGTCTGAAGCGCCTTCCGGACCTCGTCAAACTCGCGAACCGTCTGATCGCTTTTTGCAGGGACGAACTGAAGCGCGCAAGCGGCAAAGAGTGGCTGTTTGTCTTGGAAGACTTCGACCAGCCGGGCATTTCTGGGCAGCAATCGCGTGAGGTATTCGAAGACTACGGTACAGTTTTTCAGGGCTTGGATGCCAACTTGATCTTCACGATTCCGGTATGGCTGGCGGACACACAGGGACCAAAGGGTCTTCCCTTCCCCAAAACTCCGATTCTCGATACACCCGTGTACGACGCCTTTCATGCTCCCCACGAGCGGGGCCGGGAAGCGGTTGGGGACGTGCTATGCGCACGCGTCAGCGCGGACCTCATGGAGACAGGCCAGGTGGAGCGACTGATCGTGGCGTCGGGAGGGAATTTGCGCGATCTGTTCTTCATGCTATCCGGCGCCGCGGAGCGGACTCTCGTACGCGATCCGGCCGCCCGGTTAGTGAGGGAACGGGAAGTAACACAGTCGATCGCAGAGATGCGCCTGGAGTACCGAAAGCGGTTGGGGCTGAGTCCATTCGACAAGAATCCGGTGCCATGGGAAGAAAAAGCCAAGAGACTCCTGGCGGTCTACAATAGCGATCCGGGGTCGAGCATTCCAGACCCTGTACTTTACTCGCTGCTGCGGCCGCGCGCGGTGCAGGAGTTCAACGGCGTGGGGTGGTACGGCGTACATCCGCTGGTGGTCGATATGCTGAAAGAACAAAAGTATTTGGGAGCAGAAGCGCTTGGCGGAAGCCGTTGAGTTGAAACCGGGGTCGATTCAGGAGACCTTCGAAACCCTAAGGCGTTGGTGTGCGAGAGAAGGAGGAGGAATGGCTCGCGTGGGATGGGATTCCGCGATTGCGCGCGAGCAGGTGGTGGAGAAACTGCGGGTGGGTCTTCTGACAGCGGGCGTGCAGTTTGAGGAAATCGAACTTCCTGCTGGAGGATCACCGGACCGGGTCGCGCACGGACTCCTGGAGCGGCTTGAAAGAATGCCATCGGGAGCCGTTTCGATTACCGGTGTCGAATGGGCCTATCCAGAAGGTGGAGATCTCAACGATACGCTTGGCGCGCTGAGTTTCCTTCGTGGACCGCTGAACGCTGTCCCCCTGCGGCAGGTTTGGTGGATGCCTGAGCACATTACGGAGAAGTTTGTGGTCGCGGTTCCGGACTTCGAATCGTGGTTTCGGCTCAGGCTGCATCTTTCTGAGGTGCCCGCGTTCGATAGCGGCCAGTTTGGGATGGATTCGTCTCAGGGTGTGATGAGCACTGCGGAAGCGTCGCATTTGGCGGATCAATTGGTCGAGCGAATCCGGACTGCGGAGTCGCGCGGCATCGCACCGGATCGTGTGTGGAGGGAATTGGGACGTCCGTTAATACAAGTTCTCGTACAGGGTGGCCTCCGTGCACAAGACTGGTTGGCCAGGATCGCTGGATATCGCCAACAGGTTGAAGAACAAGTGGAAGCGCTTGCGTCGGCAAGGGGCGGTGACGATCCTGAGATGCTGCTCCTTATGGAGGAGCTAGCGTACCTTGCGTGGGAGCAGAGTGACTTGGCTGGAGCGCGCAAATTGTGGGAACGAGTTCTTGAGTCACGTCGAAGGCTCCTGGGCGAGGCTGACCCTGACACCTTGCGTACGAAGTCAAATCTGGCTTGGAACCTCTTCGAGCAAGGTGATCTGATTGAAGCCGAACAAGAGATGCGTAATGTAGTCCAAGAATCCGAGAGAGCTTTGGGCGCTGACAACACCCAGAGCCTCATGTCGAGGAACCGTCTGGCAAATATCCTCACTGCAAAAGGTGTCTTCGGCGAGGCGCGCAAAGTCTATGAAGAGGCCCTCGAAACTAGTCGTCGGGTCTATGGAACTGAGAGCTCCGAAGCCCTCGGCGTAACCATGAACCTTGCAAATGTGCT
Organism: uncultured Solibacteraceae bacterium; assembly: GCA_963853855.1. Lineage (GTDB taxonomy): Bacteria > Acidobacteriota > Terriglobia > Bryobacterales > Bryobacteraceae > Sulfopaludibacter. Next base: position 81,039 of record CAWKYG010000051.1, read on the forward strand.
CGGTCTACAAGGGGATTTGCCTGGGGCCCTGCGGCTATTGGCAGACGTGTGCGCGATTCAATCACGAACGTTGGGACCGACCCACCCGATCACAGTCCTGACTGAAGCAAATCTCGCCGTTTTGTTACATTCCGCGGGTCGCCTGGAAGAGGCGCGACGAATCGGACAGAAAGCTTCAGAGGCCACCCGCAGTCTGCTCGGGCCTAGACACCCGCTAACCGTTCAGCGAACCACGAATTTGCTCGACACGCTGGTAAGCATGGGCGAAATGGACGATGCTCGTAGACTACTCCTCGACCTGAAATGGATCCTCACCAAAGATCCTTCCTCCCTATCCAGAGTTGAATTGGACGCACGTCAAATAATCGGGCACCTTCTGCCCAAACTAGAAGCCGCATGAAATCACTGCTCCTGATCGCCGCTTGTTTCGCAGTGGCCGCCGCCGATGATTACAGCCTGGGACCGGATTCCCAGAGGCATCCGGGCGTGCCGCAGGGGAAGATCACCAGGTACACCTGGGACCACAGCAAGATTTTCCCGGGCACCACGCGCAGTTACTGGATCTACGTGCCGGCGCAGTACGACGGCAGCAAGCCGGCGTGCGTGATGATTTTTCAGGATGGCGGCGGATTCACCAGCGATACCGGGCAGTGGCGCGCGGGGATCGTTCTCGATAATTTGATCCAGCAGGGCGCGATGCCGGTCACCATCGGGATCTTCATCGACCCGGGAGTGATTCCGGCGGAATCGCCGGAGCAACAGAATCGCTACAACCGCAGCTATGAATACGATAGCCTGGGCGACCGGTATGCGCGCTTCCTGATCGACGAGATTCTGCCGGAGGTGGGCAGGCAGTACAAGCTGTCGAGCGACCCGAACGATCGCGGTCTGGCCGGGTCGAGCTCGGGCGGCATCGCGGCGTTCACGGCGGCGTGGGAGCGGCCCGACCAGTTCCGGCGCGTGCTGAGTTTCGTCGGCAGCTTTACCGACCTGAAGGGCGGCGACCGGTACGTCAACCTGGTGCGCAAGATGGAGCCGAAGCCGCTGCGCGTGTTCCAGCAGGATGGGTCGAACGACCAGACGCTGTAAGGCGGCTCGTGGTTTCAGGCCAACTCCGCACTGGCGGCCTCGCTGGAGTATGCCGGTTACGACAGCAAGTTCGTGGTGGGGACCGAAGGCCATAACGCGCGGCACGGCGCGGCCATTCTGCCGGACGCGCTGCGTTGGCTATGGCGCGAGTATCCCAAGCCGATTACCGCGAGCGCGGGCCTGAAGGTGGACCGCCATTTCATCACCCAGATTCTGGACCCGGGCAAGGGGTGGGAACTGGTGGGCGAAGGGTACCAGTTCACCGAGGGACCGGCGGTGGATAAAGACGGCAACGTGTACTTCTGCGATGCCGGGGCGTCGCGGATTTACAAGGCCGCGGTGGACGGCAAGGTCACGCTGTTCAAGGAGGACACGGGCGGCGCCACGGGGCTGATGTTCGACGAGGCAGGCCGGCTCTATGCCGCCGAAAGCGCGCGCAAGCGCGTGGTGGCGTACGAACCGGACGGCCGGATTACGGTGCTGGGTACGGGTTTCCAGGCGCCTAACGACCTGGCGGTGAACAGCAAGGGAACCGTGTACTTCAGCGATCTGCCGGCGGAGCAAATCTGGGCGATCGACCCGGCTGGCGGCAAGAAGATGGTGTTTCAGGGCGAGAAGGACGGCAATCTGCTCATGCCGAACGGCGTGCGCCTTTCGCCCGACCATGCGCTGCTGATCGTCGCCGATACGCTGGGCCGGTCGGGCTGGAGCTTCCACATTGCCGGCGATGGATCGCTCACCGGCGGCCAGCCATTTTATCGCCTGGACGTGCCCGACGAGGAAACTCAGGGACCGCTGCGCAGCGGTGCGGACGGCCTCACGGTGGATGATCAGGGCTATGCCTATTTCGCCACCGGGATGGGCATTCAGATCTGCGATCAGCCGGGCCGTGTGGTGGGGATCATGGCGAAACCGGCGAAGGACGTCTCGAACCTGGTGTTTGGCGGCCCCAATCTGGAGTGGCTGTATGCCACCTCGGGCGATAAAGTGTACCGCCGCCATCTGCGGCGCAAAGGCGTGTTTCCGTGGACGCCGGTGAAGCTACCGCGTCCGCAGTTATAGCGTCACTTGGAGAACTTCAGTTCCTTCTTGAAGGCCTCGAGCGAATTGTACACGATGGGGCAGTAGCAGGCGCGGTCAATGAACTGCCACATGCGGCTGGCGATGGAACCTGCGCCGCGGACCAGGTGCGGAAAACGTTGGCATGTTTCCGGCCGCGATTCGTAAACGGTGCATTCGTTGCCGTTCAGGAAAACGCAGCCGGATTCGTCGGTACGCCGCAGGATCAGTCCCTCCTCCTCGCTGTCCTCGGTGTATTCGGCGAGGAACTTCGCAGGCTTGATGCGCAGGGCGCGCGCCAACCGTTCCACGTCGCGTTCGGCCAGGGTGACCGTGGCGACGCGGCAGCAGTTGGCGCACTGGGTGCAATCGATCTGCGCTTCGATTCCTTCGGCGATGCGGCGCAGGATGCGGTCCGAATGGTCGCGCGATTTCATGTGGCGGCGGAAGCGCTCATTTTCGTCGCGCTTCTTTTCGCCCAACATGCGAATCTGCACCAGGTCGGTAAGCATCCCCTTTCAGGGTAGCAGGCGCCTCAGAAGACCAGCTTCAGAGCCAGTTGGATCTGCCGGGCGGGGAAGGTGGCGTTGAACACTCCGAATCCGCTGCTGTTGGAATTCAGCCCGCCGGGCGGCGCGAAATTGGTGTAGTTGAGCAGATCGAACGCCTCGGCGCGGAACTGGGCGTAGCGGGATTCTGTGAAGTTGAAGTTTTTGTGCACGCCGAAATCGGTTTCGTAGAACGCCGGGTTGCGCGCCACGTTGCGCGGGGCGGTGCCAAAGGGCTGGGTGTACGCCGGCACGCCGAAGGCGGCGGCGTTCAGATAGTTCACCGGGTTGGCGCTGTTCAGATAGATGGACTGGCCGGTGAGGTTGGGGCGTTCCGATACCAGGCTGCTGATCTGCGCCTGGCTGGTGGGCGAGTACCCGATGTTGAGCGGCAGGCCGGAGGTCATGGTGTTGATCATGTTGAGCTCCCAACCGCCCACCGCATAGTCCAGCGCTTTGCTGGCGATGTTAAAGCGGCGCCCGCGGCCGAAGGGCAGATCGTAAATCACGCTCAGGGTATCGTTCAGCGGCTGGTTGTAGCCGGAGAGGCCTTTTTCCAGGGCATTGTTGTAGTAGTTGATGCGCGAGTTGTCGCCATCGTAATTCTCCAGGTGGCCGGGCCCGTTGTCGATGGCTTTGGACCAGGTGAAGGAATTGATCAGGTACAGGCCCGAAGAGTAGCGCTTCTCCAGTTTGGCCTGCAGGCCGTTGTAGCTGCCGAAACCGCGGTCGAAGGCGACTTCAATGCCTGAAAAAGTCTGCAGGGGCCGGCGCTGCTGTAGCGTCAAATTCTGGCCCAGGGCATTGGGCAGGGCCTGATTGGCATCGGAGAGGACGGTCAAGCCCACATCGTGATTGCCCACGTAGGCTACGTCTAGGAGCAGATTGTGTGCGAGTTCGCGCTGCACGGTGAAGTGCCAGCTCTGCACGTAGCCGGTGCGATTGTCTTCGGGAATATAGCGCACCTGCGAGATGGCGGTGTTGAAGCTCTGGGGCGAAGCGAAATTCGCGGGGAAACCCTGCGCGAGGGAGCGGAAACAGGAGCCCGCCGCCGCGTCTCCGGAGGTGCAGATGGGCTGCGTGGGCAACTGATCGATCGCCGCATCGACGATGTTGGGCCCGTTGTAGGCCAGCAGATTTTCGCCGCCCATGCGGTTGAACTGCACGTAGCTGATGCCATAGCCGGCGCGGATCACCGTTTTGGGCAGCGCCTGCCAGGCAAGACCCACGCGCGGGGCGAAGTTCTTGTAATCGGGGTGCACCAGGGCGCGGTCGTACAGGCTGCCGCCGGAGGCGAAGATCAGGGATTGCGTGACCGGGTTGAAGTTGGCGAGTTTGTTATCGCGCTCGTATTGCGGGGTGGCGAACTCGTAGCGCAGCCCCAGGTTAAGCGTGAGCTTGGACGTGGCTTTGAAATCGTCCTGGAGGTAGGCGAAATACATGCGCTGGCGATAGTGAGCCACCGGGTTGTTGTCCAGCTCGTAATGGCTGGGCGCGCCGAAGATGAAGTCGGAGAGGCTGTAGACCTGCTTCAGCGTGTTGCTGAGGCTGTTCACGGAACTGGGGTTGGTCAAGTAAGTGGGGTCGCTGAAAAATCCGGTGAAGTTCTCGACTCCGTACTGCGGATGGAAATCGCTGACGGCGGTATCGATCATCTGGAACTCGAAGCCGGTCTTCAGACTGTGGCGGCCCGTGATTTTCGTGAAGTTGACTTTGGGATCGCCCACGAACGGGTCCTGATACTGCGGGTTGCTGCTCTGGCGGCCGAGCGAGGAGAAGCCGCTGAGACCCACCGAAAAAAGGCCGCCGGCGAGCGAGGGGTCGGTGGGTTCGTTGGGGATGGTGAACTGCGCCGCGGGTGCGCCGAGCGTGGACGGCGTTTTGCCGCCGAGGGTGTAATCGACGCCCAGGCGGGCTTCCAGGATAGAGGTGGGGCTGATGGTCCAGGTGGCTCCGGCCACGCCCTGCTTGGTCTTCACATAGACGTTGCCGTTGGCATTGCCGCCGGCGGGGCCGGGAATGTTCGGGGGGTTGAAGATTCGAGTATCGAACTGGCTATAGCGAGCGAAGAGGGTCACCTTCGAATTGAGGTAGTAGTCGCCGCGGAAATCGCCCTTGTCATTGGAGATGGTGTCGGCGGGTGACGACGAGTAGTTATTCGAAAGGCCCGGCAGATTGGGCGCGGGAAGGGCGGCGAGGGCGGCGGCTGCCACGGGCGAGAACTGCGATTGCGGAATGATGCCGTTGCTGAAAACGGCGCCCGTCAGCGGGTTGGCGATGGGCGCACCGTACGCGCTGAAATCTCCGCGAGCCATGGCCGGAGTGGGAACGGTGGCGAACTGCAGCGGATGGTAGACGCGGCGGAAGCCTTCGTAATCGGCGAAGAAGAAGAGCTTGTCTTTCTTGACGGGACCGCCGAGCGCGCCGCCGAACTGGTTCTGGTTGAACGGCAGGGTGCCGCCGCCCACCGGCTTGAAGAAGCCGGTGGCATTCAGTTTGGTGTTGCGCAGAAACTCCCACAGCTCGCCATGGAACTGGTTGGTGCCGCTTTTGATGGCGGCGCTGATGACGGCGCCGGAAGCGCGGCCGAACTCGGCGCTGTAGTTGTTGGTCTCCACCTTGAACTCCTGCAAGGCGTCGGGGTTGGGTTGAATCACCTGGTTGGAGAAGCCCTGGTTACTGGTGCCGTAGGCGTTGTTGTCCACACCGTCGAGCATGAAGTTGTTGAGCTCGCTGCGGCCGCCGTTCACGTTGAAAGAAGCGTCGCGGCTGCTATCGGTGCCGTTTTCGAGCGGCGATTTGGCGACGCCCGGCGCCAGCAGGGTCAGGTCCGCATAGGCGCGGCCATTCAACGGCAGTTCGGCAATCTCGCGCGGGTTGATCACCTGGCCTCGCGAACTGGTATCGGTCTCCATGATGGAGGCGGCGCCTTCCACGGTGACCGATTCGGTAGCTTCGCCCACCGCCAGGGTCAGGTCGACACGCTGGCGGGCATTCACGGTGAGATCGAAGGGCTGGGTCTCGGACATCTGAAAACCTGTCGCGGATGCGCGGACACGATAGGTGCCGGGCCGCTGATTCACGAATTCATAGTTGCCGTTGGCATCGGATGTCGCGGCGCCGGAAGTGCCGGTCCGGACGTTCACCAGCGTCACCGCGACTTTGGAGACGACGGCGTTGCTGGGGTCGTGAATGGTGCCGAGCACGGTCCCCGATTCAAACTGCGCCAGCGCGGCAACGCTGCAAGCGGACGCGGTGACACAGATAGCGAGTATGCGCCTGACGGCGCCTGTGAGTTTCATTTGATTTGTCGATCCTCCGGGAAAACTTACGCCTTGTGCCCTTTGTAGGGAGCGCTGTAATGGGTATTCCAATCTACCAGGCCGATATTGAGCAGTTCGTGCGTGACCGACTTGGTGTCGGCCTCGACGATGAGGTAGGCATTGGCATCGTAACGCGTCGCGGCCATGACCAGATGCTGCGGTCCGTAGGAGCGGCCGAACTCGAACCACCGGTGCCAGTGGCCTGAGACCACGCGCTGGATGGTGTCGCGGTGCTTCTTGATGAGCCCGTACACGCCGTAATCCCTGAACTCTACCGGCATCACAATGGAGAGCGGATAGTGAATGAAGACGAAGGTCGGTTTGTGCTGCTGGAGTTCGGCTTCAAACCAGTTCAACTGTTCCTCGCCCAGCGATCCGGTGCTGGTTTTGAAGCCGGGATTGCCCTTCTCCCAGGTCACGCCCAGAAAGTTATTGAGGTGGACAAATTTCCAGCCGCGATGCTCGATGCTGTAATACGGCTGCAGGCCCAGCTTACGACGGAACAGCTCGTGCGACATGGCGCGTGGTATACCCGCCGAGTAGTCGTGGTTGCCGAAGCCCGCGTGTACCGGCATCTTGAAGGCGTCGGTGAGAGCCTTGGCTTTGTCGATGCGCGTTTCGTGCTGGAAATAGAAATCGATATCGGGCGAAGGGTAGTTATGAAAGTAATCGCCCACCAGGAAGACCTGCTCCATGCGAGGCTCCAGTGAATTGATGAGTCCGCGGGCGGAGACTAGGCGCTCTTCGGTCTTGAACATGGATTCGGTATCTTCCTGATTGCTCTCCGGGCCTTTGTAGAACGAGTCGATGATGTGAGTGTCGGCAATGAGGGCGAAATAGAACTTCGAACTGCCGGGCGCGGCGTACGAAAAAGGACGAATAGCCAAAGAGGCTGCGGCGGCGCCGCCCATGCGCAGAAATCTACTTCGTGTGATCAATGCTTGCTCCTTTGCGTTGTGGGTTTAGCCGCAGTATAGCGGCGGACTGGTGACAAAATGATGAGATTTGCGTTTCGGAATCGCGACTGGCGAGTGAGTTCAAAAGTATGAATTTGACGCCATGAAATCGCAAAATCCGTCAAGCGCCGGGTGGTACGCGGACTTACACTTTGCGTTGGAGGCAGATATGCTGCTTTGGAGGCGCGCCGTACTGCTCGGCTTGTGGAGTTGGCTGGTTCCGTTCGCCGTATCGTTTCTCACCTTCCCGATCAAACAGGCGAATGCTCCCTTGTTTGGCACCTTGATGAGCCTGGTGGTGCTGATGCCGGCCGCGGCTTATTATTCGGAAATCGGACTGAGCTACCTGGCGCTGCCGGCATTTGCCTTTGGCGCGGCTCGAATGGCGCGGCCATGAAAGCATCCACCGAGCAGGATTATCACGAGCGGATCGTCCGAACGCTGGTGCACGGCGAGTCGCCCAAAGAACACATTCTACGGCTTCGCCTGGAACGGGCCGCACGCGACCTGAAGCGGACCGGCGAGCCGATCACTCAACTGGCGCTGGAGGCCGGATTCGAAACGCACGAATCCTTCACCAGGGCATTTGGAGAAATGTTTGGCGTATCCCCTTCCGTTTACCGGACGTCGTCCGGCGATGGCGAACCACCGCGGGTGGCGGTGAAGGAAGTGCCTGTCATGCGGGTGCTCTTTCTTCGACACGTGGGACCCTACGCGGAGGTTGGCGCGACTTGGGGCAGACTGATGGCCTGGGCGGGAATGCGCGTGCTGCTGGGCCCAGGAATGAGGCTGATCGGCATCGTCCACGATGACCCGGATGTGACTCCGCCAGACAAGGTCCGCGGCAGCTACGCCGTGCTGCTTCACAAGGGTCCGTACCAAGGGCTCGGAAGAGCCTACCAGCGGCTCTATGGCGGCTGGCTCCCGCAAAGCGGGTACTCGCTTCGGGACGCGCCGGCATTCGAGCAGTATCTGAATTCTCCGCGAGACACCAGGCCGGAAGATTTGCTGACGCTGATTCATGTGCCGCTGGACTCATGATATGACCGGCCAACCGGTGAGACCCTGCTAACCCCGTCCGGAAGCGTCCGTCAAACACCCGAAGGGCTGGTGTACAAGATGTTGCGAGACTTACGGCACACCGTGCGCGGGTTATGGAAGCAGCCGGCATTTACCTGGATCATCGTACTCACGCTGGCGCTGGGCATTGGCGCCACATCAGCGGTGTTCAGCCTGATTCAAGGGGTGCTGCTCACGCCGCCGCCGTACCGGCACCCGGAGCAACTGGTGCTGGTGCACGCGGCGCGGACCGACGGACGGAAACTGGCGAGCTTTCGCGCCTGGCCGTCGCAGCAGTGGACGGAATGGCAGCAGCAGGCAAAATCGTTCGACGGGATCGCGGCGTATGCGTGGTTGTTCAACTACGTAATCAGCAACGACGGCAGCGAATCGATTGAAGGGATGCTAGTGACCAAGGACTACTTCCGGCTGACGGGCCTTCAGCCGGTGCTGGGACGCACGTTTCTGGAGTCCGAGACCAGGACCGGCGCGCCACCGGTGGTGGTGCTGGGGTACGAGTTCTGGCAGCGAAAATTCAACGGGGATCGCAATGTCATCGGCAAAACGCTCCGCATCAGCCGCTGGGATACACCGCCCACGGTGATCGGCGTGATGCCGCCGGGCATCCGTTTTCTGCCGTCTCCGGGGAGTTCCAAAGAGCCGAATTATAACGTGAACGCGCTGGTGGACTATTGGATTCCGGTGACGCCCAACCCGAAGCAGCAAAAAGATCCCTCCTGGGATGTGGTGGGCCGTTTGCGCAGCGGAGTCACGCCACGCCGGGCACAGGAAGAACTGGCGGTGATCGCGGCGCGGCAGGCGCAGGCGGAACCGGCGTTCGAAGGCATCACGCCACAGCTTGAGCCGCTGGGCAGCGAACTGAACCGCGACGGCCGGCGCATTCTGTATCCACTGCTGGGCGCGTCGGCGCTGGTACTGCTGATCGCTTGCGGAAACGTGGCGGCGCTGCTTCTGGTGCGCGGTCTGCAAAGGCAGCAGGAGTACGCCGTGCGCAGCGCCCTGGGGGTCAGCCGGATCGCGCTCTTCGCTCAGGTCTCATCGGAAAGCCTGCTGCTGGCGCTGACCGGCGGGGCTCTCGGCGTGGGTCTGGCTCTTGGATTGGTGCGCGTGTTCAAATTGATCGCGGGTCATGCGGTCCCACGCCTCGACGCGGTGACTACGGGTTGGCCGGTGCTGGCCTGCGGATTGGGCGCGGCAGTGCTGGCCGCGGTTCTGGCGGGCCTGTTTCCGGCGCTGCGCGCCTCGCGGCTGGACCCCATGCAGGTGCTGAAAAGCGCCGGCCCTAAGAGCAGCGCGGGGCGCGGAGAGCGGCGTCTATTGCGGGGCGTCACAGTGGTACAGACGGCGCTGACTCTGGCGCTACTGGTGGGCGCCACGCTGCTGATCCGCACCATGATGAACCTGTCAACGGTGCAGGCGGGCTACCAGACGGAACGGATCCTCACCATGAGCGTGACTGCGGTGCAGGGCAATTGGATGGATTTTCACCGCCGGGCATTGGATCGGGTAGCTGCGTTGGGAGGGGTGCAGTATGCGGCCTTCGCGTGGGGAGTTCCGCTTACCGGCAATAACTGGCCGGTGACGATGGAGATAGAAGGGCAACCTCCGGCGCTCAAGGAGAGCGATAAGATCTCTATGCCCGCGCGGGCAGTCACGTCGGACTATTTTAAGGTGCTGGGGCAACCGATGGCCGCCGGCCGCGAAATCCGAACGACGGACTCGGGAAAGGCCCCGCAGGTGGCGGTGGTGAACCAGGCATTTGCCGACCGCTACTTTCCGGGAGCGAGTGCCATCGGGAAGAAGATCTGGATGAACGGGCGGCAAAAACCGGGGACGGAGATCGTGGGCGTGGTCACCAACAGCCGCACCGACGATCTGACGCAGGCGGCCACCCCGGAGATTTATTTTTCGCTGTGGCAGGCGCGCGCTTTTTCGAAGCACCTGGTCATCCGGACCACGGCGGACCCGCGCTCGATCGAAGCGGCGGTGCAGCGCGAGTTGCGATCGGTGGATCCGACCGCCGCGGTGGAAGGCGTGAAGACCCTGGAGCAGATTCGCAGCGAATCGCTGGCTTCACGCACCTTCGCCATGCAGTTGCTGATCGGATTTTCGCTGATCGGCAGCGTGCTGACTCTTGTCGGAATTTATGGCGTGCTATCGCTTTCGGTAGCGGCGCGCCGGCGTGAGATTGCGATTCGCGCCGCGGTCGGCGCCGGACGGCGGGACATCCGGAACCTGATTTTCGCGGAGGGATTTCGATTGATCGCGGGCGGCGTAATTGTGGGGCTCGGGGTGGCGTTGACGCTGTCGCATGTGCTTGGGACTTTCCTGTTCGAAGTGCGGCCCACCGATCCGCTGACACTGGCGGGCGTGGCCCTGCTGTTCGCCGGGGTGGCGATGCTGGCGTGCTGGGTGCCGACGCATCGTGCGGCGAAGGTGGATCCGGTGGAAGCGCTGCGATACGAGTAGCCGTCACAGTCTTTTCACACTGCCACGTTATATTCGTAACAGTGTGTCTGAGAACCTTGATCCTGCTTGCGGTACTCGCCGCGCCCTGGGTGCGCGCGCAGGATGCCCCGCCGTCCGAGAAGTGGAACCTGTACTACCAGGCCACTTCGATCGGGCAATACCATCCGGCGTTTTCGGCTCAATATTCCGGGCCGGAAAGCCTGTTGACTCATCCCGAGGCGGAGGCGTCCATCACCACGACGTTATTCTTCGGGTGGCGGCCGTTCCCGAACACGCAGTTTTATTTCGATCCCGAAATCGCCGGCGGGCGCGGCTTCAGTTCCACCAATGGGATCGCCAATTTCCCCAATGGAGAAATTCCTCGCGTGGCCGCCGCGACTCCCAAACCCTATCTGGCCCGCTTGTACGTGACTCAGGATTTCGCCTTGGGCGACCAGCGGGAGAGCGTGGAAAGCGACGAGAACCAGCTTGGCGGATCGCGCCCCATGACCCGCTACTCCCTTACCGTGGGGCGCTTCACGGTCACCGACTTCTTCGATAACAACAAGTACAGTCACGACCCGCGCACGCAGTTTATGGGGTGGGGCGTGATGTACAACGGCGCGTGGGACTATCCCGCCGATACGCGCGGATACTCGTGGGGCTGGGTCCACGAATTGCATACCAGGCGATTTTCCCTGCGCTACGGCAGCGCCGCCATGCCGCGCGTAGCGAATGGATTGCGCTTTGACCGGCGGCTTTTTCGCGATCGTGCCGACGTGTTCGAAGGTGAGGGGCGCTATCAGTTGCGCGGGCACGATGGCGCACTGCGGCTGATGAGTTATCAGAATCACGCCGACATGGGAAGTTACGCGATGGCCCTGGCCCTGGCCGCACAGAACGGCGGGAAGCCGGACGTGACCGCCACGCGTAAGGTCGGCGCCTTGAAGTACGGATTCGGCGTGAATGGCGAGCAGGAAGTGGTGAAGGACGTGGGCGTATTCGGGCGCCTGGGATGGAATGACGGCAAGACGGAGAGCTTTGCGTTCACCGCCATCGACCGGCTGGCGACCATCGGCGTCTCGGTCAGCGGGAAGCGCTGGGGCCGTCCCGACGATACCGCAGCCACCGAGATTACCTTCGCCGGCATCTCGGGAATCCACCGGGAATACCTGGAACGCGGCGGGCTGGATTTCCTGATCGGCGATGGCGCGCTGCGTTACGGGCCGGAGACGATCTCAGAGAGCTATTATTCCGCGCGGCTGGTGGCGTGGTTCTTCGCCACGCTGGACCTGCAGCATATCGACAATCCGGCCTACAATCGGGATCGCGGTCCGGTGTGGGTGGGGAGTTTGCGGCTGCACATGGAGTTCGGGAAGAAGTAGACTTTCCAGTAATGGCGACTTTGGCAGAATACCTGAACACTGCCTACGATCCCGATGTGGAATTCGTGGATGGCGTCCTGGTGGAACGTCGCATCGGAGAATGGGCGCATTCGCTGATTCAGAGCAATGTTCTTTTTGCGTTGAGGCGGAAGTACCCAAATCTGAAGTCGGTCGCGGGACTGCGTTGCGGCGTAACCGGAACCAGGTTTCGCCTGCCTGATGTGTCTGTTCTGCTGGCTGCGCCGAAGACCAGGTACCTGCTCGACGCTGCCTTGTGGTGGTAGAGGTGCTCTCCGAAAGCGACGTCATGGGCAAGGTAACCGAGAAACTGAAAGAGTATGCCGGCAAAGGCGTGCCGAATATCTGGCTCATCGATCCACGGCTCCGGCTGATGTGGACATATCGGCCCCCGGCACTGGTCGAGATCGCAGGCGAGGGCATCGTCTCCGCGGCCGGTTCGGTGGAATTGTCTCGCGACGAGATTTTCGCCGAATAACCTACACCTTAGCTTTGGCGAAAAGTTTGCCCAGAATTTTGACCGCCTGGTCAACCTCCTTTTCGGTGACGATGTAGGGCGGCAGGAAGCGCAGCACGGTATCGTGCGTGCAGTTGATCAGCAGGCCCTCGGCCATGGCGTCGAGCACGATCTGTTTGCCGGGGATGGCCAGTTCCATGCCCAGCATCAGGCCGAATCCGCGCACTTCCTTCACAAAGCTGTGCTTGCGCGCCAGTTCGTTCAGCTTCACGTGGAAGTAGCCGCCCACGCGCTGGATCGAGGGCAGCAGTTCGTCCAGAATGTCCAGGAATTCCAGCGCCACGCGGCAGGCCAGCGGTCCGCCGCCGAAGGTGGTGCCGTGCATGCCCGGCTTGATGGCCGCCGCGGCCTTTTCGCTTGGCCAGGATGAAGCCCAGCGGAATGCCGCAGGCCACCGGCTTGGCCGCCACCACCACGTCGGGCAGGATCACGGGCTGGGAGCGCTGGTAGGCGAAGTAAGTGCCGGGCCGGCCCACGCCGCATTGCGTTTCATCGGCCACCAGCAGCGCGTTGTGAGCGGTCGGCCAGTTCGCGCGCCTTGGCGACGAATTCGTGAGTCAGCGGGTAGATGCCGCCTTCGCCCTGGATCAGTTCCATCACGATACCGGCGGTGCGGTCGCTGAAGGCGGCTTCGAGCGCGGCGACGTCGTTGGCCGGAACGAATTTCACGCCGGGCATCAGCGGCTCGAAATCGCTGGCGGTATTTCGGCTGGCCGGTGATCGAAAGCGCGCCCACGCTGCGCCCGTGGAAGCGAGTTTTCGAGCGAGATGATTTCGATACTTTTCGGGATGCATGGCGCGGCCGTGGGAGTGCATCATCTTGAGCGCGCCTTCGATGGCCTCGGTGCCGGTGTTGCAGAAAAAGGCGCGCGCCAGGCCGCTCATCTGGCACGAGCCGTTTGGCCAGCGGGCCCTGGTACTGGTGATAGTAAAGGTTGGAGGAATGGACCATCAGGCCGGCCTGTTCGCGCATCACTTTGACGATGCGCGGGTGGGCGTGGCCCAGGCGCGTTACGCCGATGCCGGTGATGAAATCCAGGTACCGCTTGCCGGCCAGATCGTACACATAGCAGCCTTTGCCGCGCGCCAGGACCAGCGGATAGCGGGCATAATTCTGGAGCAGATAATCGCGTTCCAGATCCATGATTGACTGGGCGGAGTTGTCCACGGCGGGGGGCAGAGCGGTTGTCATTCAGATATCATAGCGCGAGCCGGCGGCTGTTCGTAAACCGTTCGGTTTCATACGGCTAGAGCGACTGCCGCTCGACCCCGTAAAGTCTCCGTTCAACGCCTTTTGGTACCGTACAACCAATAAATTCAACGTTTTAATGGCAATCGGTAGGCCCAGGCGCCCGCCATTCCATATACTTTGGACAAGCGCACTTCTATATCTATTGCACTGGGACGCCTAGCACCTGGAGGAGTTAACGAGATGCACAAGCCTATCAAATATGCCGAAAAAGTTCTCACTGTCGCCGCCGGTGCGGCCTGGAATGTATTCGACAAAATGAATCAGATCGGCCAGAATCCCGGCTTTGTGCCGAAGTGGAGCGATAAGCCGCTTCTGAAGTCGTGGGAAAAGGTCAAGCCGCAGCTCGGCTGGCCGCGGCAGACCGATTCGCTCTGCCCGCGCTGCGTTCCGGAAATCCGCCAGCAGATTCTGGATGGGAAGACGCCGCTGGACGTGCTCTACAACGGGAAGCCCGGCGAGATCAAAGCGCAGGTGATCGAGCGCGACGGCAAGATCCTGATGGTGAAGGATTGCCCGATTCACGGCCACTTCGAAGACGTGATGGCGATCGACACGTCCTTTTTCAAGCATCTGGAAGACGTATTCCCGGGCCGCGATATTCGCGCCCACAACGACGCCAAACTGCACAAGCACGGTACCAGCACCATCACTCATGGCCGCGGCTCGGTGCTGACGGTGGACCTCACCAATCGCTGCAACATGATGTGCGACCCGTGCTTCATGGATGCCAACCAGGTGGGCTTCGTGCACGAACTGAGCTGGGAAGATATCAAGACGCTGCTCGATAACGCCATCACGATCAAGCCGAAGCGCCAGATGTCGGTGCAATTCTCCGGCGGCGAGCCGACGATTTCGCCGTACTTCCTGGACGCCGTGGCGTACGCGCGCGAAGTGGGCTACACCAGCGTGCAGGCGGCCACCAACGGCATTGAATTCGCCAAAAATCCGGAGTTCTGCAAGCAAGCCGCGGATAAGGGTCTGCGGTACGCCTATCTGCAGTTCGACGGCATCGGCAACGCCGCCAACGAGCATCGCAAAGTGGGCAACCTGTTCGACGTGAAGCTGCGCGCCATCGAGAATCTTTACAGCAATGGCGTGGACATCATCCCGGTCATCACCATCATCAACGGCATTAATAACGAGCAGGTGGGCCGCATCGTGCAGTTCGCGCTGGATAATCCCAAGCGGATTCCGTTCCTCTCGTTCCAGCCGGTATCGTTCACGGGCCGCGATGAAGCGGTCACCGACGAACGGCGCGCCGCCCAGCGCTATACCCTTTCGCACCTGGCGCACGATGTGAAAAATCAAACCGGCCTCGGCGAACCGGCGCGCGACTGGTTCCCGATCTCCTTCATGTCCACCTTCAGCGACTGGAGCGACCTGGTGCACGGGCCGCAGGCGGACTGGGGGCAATTGAGCTGCGGCTGCCACCCGAACTGCGGCGTGGGCATGGCCGTGATGGTGGACAAGGAAACCAGGGAATCGGCGCCGGTGACTTCCTTCCTGAATGCCGACCGGCTGGCGAAAGACGTGGCGCGGCTCAACGACGCGGCGCGCGGCAAGTGGCCCTCGATCATCGGCATGGGGCTGGCGGTGGCGCGCAATTACGATCCCTTCAAAGCGCCCACGCACTTCAAGCTCAGCGACATGATGAAGAAGTTCGATAAGACCTTCGGCGCCACGGGCAAGAACTACGGCAAAGTGGGCAAGGACCGCACCATGGAGGATATCGAGAAGCGCCGGCGCGATCGCTGGAACTTCCTCTTCATCGCGGGCATGTGGTTCCAGGATCTGTTCAATTACGATTTCCGCCGCACCGAGCAGTGCATCATCCCCTACGCCACGCAGGAAGGCGAGATCTCGTTCTGCGCGTACAACACCGGCGTGGGCTGGCGCAACATCATCGAGAAGATGCACATGACGGCCACGCTGACCAAGTGGTACGAAGAACACGGCAAGCACGAAATTTTCGCCGGCGGAAAGAGCGTGCAGCTCAACAGCCGCGATCACTCCCTGGTGTTGCGCGAAGAGATTGTGACCAACGAAATCCAGCACGACCTGGACAAGCTGGGCATCGCCAAGACCGCCCGGGAAGAAAAGATCCGCGCGCGCGACGCCAAGCTCAAGGAACAGGCCGAAAATCAGCGCATGGCGCAACTCTACAAGCAGCATGTGCTGAAAGAGCAGCCCCGCGCGGACCTGGTGCAGCTCACGCCCATCGCCCCGGCCCCGGCGCCCGCCGCCAAGCCCGTGGAAGAGCGCGAGGAAGTGGGCAGCTTCGGCGATTAAGATTCTCCCATTGGATCAAATCCTCCAGCCGCCGGGATCTTCCCGGCGGCTTTTTTATTAGGGTCAGTTCAACGTGTCCAGGTATAGGTGATAAGCGCGCAGGAGAACCGTGCCGGCGTCCTGGTCGGGTGGGACGTAGTCGCGAAACAGGGCGCTGCCTCCCCAGTTTTTCTTCAGTTCCTGCCAGAAACTGTTCCACGACAAAATGCGGTTGCCGCGCAGAATGCGGTCGTTGACGGCCTTCATGATCGAGTCGTTGATTTCGGTTTCGCCGACTCCGCGGGTGGCGATCACCTGGGCGTCGTGGGAGGCTTCGATCACGGCGTGGACCTCGGTGGATCCGCCGCAACTGCCGAGGATTACCAGCAGGCTGGACTTCGCCAGATAAGTTAGGGTGTGTTCCACCCAGAAACTGTGCCCGCGATGGACAATCACGGTGGGCACAAGTCCGCGCTGGTCCAGCACCTCGGCGATGGCCTGTTGGCGGCGTCCGGCTTCGCCTTCGAGCGCGCGATTCTTCGGCAGGTGGCCGTCGATGGGCACGTTGGCGAAGATCTCGATGCGGCGGCCCTCGGGACCGCGGCCGGTGAGGTGCACATATTCGCCGCGCTCTTCCAATTGCCAGGCGGGGTCGTGCGCGTAGGCTGCCAGGAAGGATTCGAAAGACGCGATGCCGTCTTCATCGTCGTAGAAAAAGTAGCGCTCGATGCAATCGTTATCCTTGCCGAACAGGAGGGCGGTGTCCAGGGTATCGGAAGAGCGGAAGAACGGCAGGTAGGGCGCGGCCACGGAATCGACGGAGAGCTTGGCGGCCAGCACGCCGTATAACGTGGAGCCGCGCAGGTCCCTGGCGGCGCGGCAGCGGGCGAATTCGGCGGAGACAATGGAGGCCATTTCGGCGCGCAGTTCGGGACGCGTGGTGGCGTCGATGATCCCAGCCAGGCGCATGGCTTCACGCAGCGGGTCGGCGGCCTCGGCGACGCCGCGGGTGAGGCGTCCCACGACTTCACGGCCGGCCAGCGAGAGGAGCGCGTCGAAGCGTCCGGCGGCCAGGGCGCCCGCGGCGAAATCGCGCAGTTCCCAATTCCGGGTACGGTCCAGCCAGGCTACCAGGGAGTCTCCCTTCTTCCATTTGGGCAGAAGCAGGCGGTCGAAGACCGCGGCAAACACCTCCGGCGTGGCCTCGGCGCGGCCGAGCGCGAGGAGGGTGTACAGGTCGGCGGCGCGGAAGCGCGCCAGGTCGGTAGCCAGGAGGCCGTTGAGATTCTGCTGCGCGGCCTGGCACAGCATCAGGGATTCGTTTTCGAGCGCGCGTTCCAGGGGGGCGGCATCGGCGGTGCCGGCGGCGGCGGTGCGCATATCCAATACCGTGGCGAAGAACTGCGGGGTGCTGGCGGCAATCTTCATCGCCGATTCAAGCGACAGGCCTCCGCGCGCGATTCTAGCGGCTAGAATGGCCATGCGGCCGCGGCGGGGCAGATCGATGGCAGTGTCTTCGGCGAGCCGGGACAGCACGGTCATTTCCGGCGAATGCGCACCGGCCATTAGTTGCCGGACCGCGAGCGCGGTCTGGCTGGAGCCGGTGGCCAGACCCATGGCCTGATCGGGCGCGGCCAGGACGAATCGCTCGAACAGTTCGGGTCCGGCGGCCAGCGGGAGGTACTGGCCGGATTCGCGGAGCGCCAATTCGGGATTGTGGAGCCCTACGGCGAGTACCAGCGTTTTGGCGACGGAGGCATCGGCGGTAGCGCGGGCCAGGGCGCAGGTGCGGCGGAAATCCATCTCCGCCAGCCAGGGCTTATCGATCACCAGGGGCAGATAGCGTTGGGCGATGTCGGGATTCTGCTCGAGAGCGGCTTCGAATCCCTGGCGCAGGACGCGGTCTTTTTCGATTTCGTTTTTGAGGAGGGGCAGGCGGTCCAGGGTGGCGGCGGGATCGACCCGGACGGGCTGGGCCACGGCAATGGGGCGCAAGAGCAGAAGAAGGAGGCACAGTCGGAGCATACCCATAGGCAATCTTATCGTCCCGCCAGCCGCGCGGTGACGATGGCTTCGCCGACGTGGCGCTGGGTGTGTTCGGCGATATGGGTAAGGAGTCCGATCACGGTGGTGGGCAAGCGATTGCGGCCCACCCAGCGGGGTTCGGCGAGGCTGGAGGGGTCGAGGGAGCGGATCACGGATTCGGCATCGCGGAAGGCATGGTCGAGGGTCGGCCAGCAGTTGTTTGGCACCCGGTCCGGGCTGGTGTTCGGCCTGTAAGGCCGCCAGTTGGGCCGGCGTCAGGGGCTTACCTTGCAGGTACGCCATCAGTCTTTCGGTGCTGCCGGCGATGTGGCGCAGATGGAATCCCACGGTCCCGAAACCTGGGGGAGCGGTCCAGATCTGTTCGGGGGTCAGGCCCGCGGTATGGCGGGCCAGGTCCTCGGCTGCCTGCCGGAACGAAGCCAAAACAGGGGCGAGTAAGGGGCTTACTCCGGGGATGGGACCGCGCAGCCAAGGTTCTTCCATACTATTGATTGTAGAGACTTTCTACAGGGAATTTCACCCAATTGGGTGAGCCAAATCGCACTCTTGCCCCATATTCGACCCGATTTGTCCGTAAATGCGTGCGATCCTTACTGGCACGCCGATTGCGGAGAGGTTATAAACCATATAAAGAAACTCTTTACTCCTTTATGCAATTGACACGTGCAGCCGACTACGCCGTCCGGGTGATGATTCACCTGGCCGGACTGCCGCCGGGTTCCCGCGCCAGCCGCTCCGCACTCGCCGATGCGGCCGAATGCCCGGAGCAATTCCTTTCCAAGGTGTTGCAGAGCCTCACGCGTGCCGGACTGGTGATTTCGCATCGCGGCAATACCGGCGGCTTCGAACTTCCCGAGGTGCATCGCCAGTCGTCCCTGCTGCAGGTAGTGGAAGCCATTGAAGGCCCGATGCGCCTGAACATATGCCTCACCACCAATGCGGCGTGCAGCCGGGTGGGTTGGTGCCCGGCGCATCCGGTGTGGGTCAAAGCGCAGCGCGCCATGGCGGATGTGCTGGCGAATGCCTGCATCGGGGATCTATCGCGGGAAGAGCTCGCGTCCAGAAGCATCTAAAGCACCAGAAAAGGGGACAGACGCATTTTTAAAATGCGTCTGTCCCCTTTTTCGTTGCTTCCAGGCCATCCAGCGGTCCGATAGCCACACCATCAGTGCCACAAGCACCGCAGTCGAGATGGCGGCCTGCCAGGCGGTCATGGTCCGCTTGATGGGCATAGAGACGATGCCGTAAACCAGCATCACGTGGACCCAATAGACCAGGAGTGAATTCTTTCCCAGGCACTGCATCCAGCTCCAGCCCTGGCCCACGGCATAATCGGTCCACAGGTAGGCTCCCGCCATCATAAGCAGGGAGACACCCACGCGAATCAGGATGAGGGTAGGATTGTTCATCCAGAAATCCGACTTCGGATAGATGGAAAACGGAATATTCGAAAGATACTGGGCCACCAGAATCAGGCCGAGACCCATCAGCACGCTCCATTGCATCATGCGCTCGAAGCGCTCCTCGGGCGTGCGTTTGACGATGGTGCCCACGGCCAGGCCAAACGCGGCGTAAGCGGCGCAGGGGAAGAATGGGAAGCGATTGTGAGCCGCCACGGGCACCAGGTATTCCTGCAGCAGGGAAGGCGCGCCCCAGTTCAGGTTGGATACCACGGGTGCGAGACCGGCAATCCCCAGGCCGGCAACTACGGCCCAGCGAGCGCGTCCGCGGGCGTCGAAGACGGCCAGGGCGGAGAGAACAATCAAAGCCAGCGCCATGCAGTTGAGAATGTCCACTTTCAACAGTTCCTGCATGGTTCCCTTGGGAAAGCTGAGCACCCAGTTGCTGAAGCGAAACAGAAACGCCAGAAGCAGAATGTAGCCGGCACGCTTGAGCGAGACGAGCCAGCGGCGGGAAAGCAGGGGCTCGCGCCGCTCCAGGCTGTCCATTTGAAAGGCCATGGTCATGCCGGCCATGAACAGAAAGAGCGGCGCGGCCATTCCGCCCACGAACTGCGAGAGCACGTAGGGGCCGCCGGCGCGGATATCCGGATGCGCGTAAGAATTAAAAGTATGGCACTGGATCATGATGACCACAGCCAGGCCACGCATCCAGTCTAAAAAGGGAAATCGCTTCACAAAGAGGAGGGCACCCGCTCTCTATGATATCCGAAGAGCGGGCCCTAATTCTCCTGGCAGGCTTCCCAAATTGACTGCAGCCGGTCGAGTTCATCCGACGTGAAGAGGTTCAGGTTGCGAAACAGGCGGTGCCGGTAATGCAGCCCGTCGAACACGACGACAAAACCTATCATGAAGATGATCGAGTGCAGAGCGCAAAAGTGAGTCATTGTTAAACCGTTCCCGGCCGAGCACTGCCGGCCGCGTACTCAAGAGGCAACTGGGGGCGCGGCATCACCAGCGAGCGGAGTCCGAGTACCGAACTCACGCCGTCGCGGGTGGTTTCCGCATTTGGCAACTGTCCGCCGGAAGTGAGGTTCCGCAGGCCGAAGAGGGCCAGCTCAAAGCGATCCTTCACGCCGGCTTTTTCGAACAGGCGGGACAGGTAGACCTTGACGCTGCCGTCCGAAATATTCAATGCAGCGGCAATTTCTTTGTTCTTCATGCCCTGGGCCAGCAGGCTGACGAGCTGCCCTTCGCGATGGGTCAATGAGACACGGCGCGAAGTCAGGAAGCTGTCCGTCAGGGCCTTTTCAAACCACAATTCCCCGCCCCGGACTTTTTGCAGGCACTTCACCTGCACTTCCGCGGGAAGTTGTTTGCGAAGGATGCCGCGGACTCCCAGCCCCAGTGCCTGAAACGCCAGTTCCGTGGAGACCGTTTTAGCCCACAGGATGATTTTGGCGGTTCCAGCCGATTTCTTCAGTTCGCTCATGACCGCGAAGGTGACATCCTCGGTCAAGTCGAGCAAAACCAGTTCAGGCGAAGCGCCTTCCGACAACTGCTCCATCAATGCCGATATACCGCAGCAGGTTGGCAGCAGTTCGAACTCTCCGGCCCGCCGCAGAACAGACTCGAGCCCTTTCGCGAGAATGGGCTCGCCCACACAAAGCAAAATGCGCGTCATAATTCCTCCAGCCATCACCCCTGCCCTTGGCAAAGGCGGCGATATGCTTCTTTGACAGCTTCCGATATATTGACTGGCGTGAAAAGTCCTGCCGGTACTTAACCCGGTATACCCAATGGACTAGTCAAACGGCTGTATTCGAAAGTTAATTAACTGCGAGAGGCGATACCGAGCCGGCTCTTGAGTTCGGCCACGCGCTCGCGGGCCACCTGTAGTTCGGTAGCCTTGGCGTCTTTCAATCGGACCAGGTAACGGCCGCCAAACCAGGCGTCCACTTCCTTCGCCCAGTCCAGATTGAGCAGCGACGAGCGATGGATGCGGCAGAACTTCCGCGGGTCGAGCTTCTCTTCGAGTTCGGCGATGGTATGGTCCAACGCGTAGTTCTTGTTTTCCACGGCGGCGTAGGTCAGCTTGTCCTGCGCGAAGAAGTAGGCCACGCGCGCCAGTTCCAGAATATGGATGCGGTCGCCCACACGCGAAGCGATTCGTTCCGGATACGCGGCGGGCGGGTTTTTCAGCGCGCCGGATAGCTGTGCCAGGATCGTTTTCCATTCCGGAGGCGGCCCGAAGGCGCTGCGCAGCCTTTCGGCTTTGTCCAGCGCGCGTGCCAGTTGCCGGGCTTCGACGGGCTTCAGCAGGTAGTCGATGGAATTGACTTCGAATGCCTGGAGCGCGTAATGGTCGAATGCCGTAGTGAAGACTACCAGCGGCTGCGGATCGAGCAGGCCCACCATCTCGAAGCCGTTCATGCCGGGCATCTGGATATCCAGGAAAAGCACATCCACGGGGTGCTCGCTGAGGGCGGCCAGGGCATCCACGGGATCGGTGCTGCTGCCGGCCAGGTCGACGCGCCCGGTCTCCGCCAGCAGGCGCTCCAGGCGCCGGACGGCGAGCGGCTCATCGTCCACCACAAAGGCGCGGATCATACCAGCACACTCCCGCGCGGCACGCGAACCTCCACGACCATGCGCTCGCCACGCTGCGACAATGCGATGCCGCCCTGGCCGCCAAACAGGGCGGCCAGCCGTTCCTGGAGATTCTCGAGGCCGTGACCGGGTCGGATGGCACGCAGGTCGAAACCGGGGCCGTCGTCGCTGACCGCCAACACCAGTTGCCCGTCCTCGAGGCGGGCCGCCACCAGCACTTCCCCGCCCTGGCGATTGACAGAGACAGCGTGCTTGATGCTGTTTTCGACCAGAAGCTGCAGCGACATGGGCGGCACCTCGAGGTCTTCCAGTTCCGGCGGCACTTCGATGCGGCAGCGCAGGCGGCCGGCGAAGCGGGTCTTTTCGATCTCCAGATAGTCGCGCACGATGCATAGCTCCTGGCGTAGCGGCACCAGCGGCCGCGCGCCGGTATCGAGCGAGTACCGCAACAGCGCCGCCAGCCGTTCCACGGTGCGCTCGGCAGTGGCAGGATCTTCGCGCACCAGGGCGCTGATGGAGTTCAGGGTATTGAAGAGGAAGTGTGGATGGACGCGGGATTCCAGGGAGGAAAGGCGCGCCTCGGTAGCCAGCTTACGGGCCCGCTCTTCCTCGAAAAGACGGCGCTGCAACTCCTCGTGGGCCGCGCGCAGACGCGCCACCAGCACTTCAAACGCAGTCACCGCTGCGCCAATCAGCAGGGTGAAAGCCACGGAGATGCGCGCGGCGCCGGCGAACTCGCCCCAAAAATCCCTGGGAGCGATCCAACCGAAGCGCAGCAGGACAAGGCAAGCCGCAAAGCAACCGGCCAGCCCCAGAACCGCGAAGGTAAGGGCAAAGGCCGGATATCGCCAGAGCGGGCCCAATTGCCAGAGAGGCTCGGCGGCAGACTCCATCACCAGAAAACAGAGCGTGCCGATGCACCAGGCGTAGGCGAGAGAGTGCGGCAGGAAGGTCCAGAAGTCCGTCCAGGTGACGCCGCGCCGGAACAGCAGCATGAACAGAGTGGGAAGCAGCGCACCGGCGGTGTTGATCGCGGCCATCAGCCCGAGTTTGCGCCGGAGGTTCATCGCCCGATCCATTCTCGCGCTTGGCCTGCCCGGGCGGGACCGGTCTGGGACGAGCGGTTCCAGTTCCCGACGAAGCGGCGAAGGAGCGCGACGAACCGCACGAATCGCGATATAGTGACTCCGGAATGTGCCGCATCCTGGGAATCGTAGCCGCCTGCGCCATGAGCATTACAGCCCATGCGGCCTCACGGGCGGAATTGAAGGTGCAGTTGGGGCATTCCGGGGAGATTCAGGGCGTAGCCATCTCGCCCGACGGCCGCCGCGTGCTCACCGGCGGAAATGACGGCGCACGCTTATGGGACGTGGCGACCGGCCGTGAGGTGCGCCGGTTCCTGGACACGACCGACGTGCTGAATCATGTTTCCGCTGTAGCGTTTTCACCGGACGGCGATATGGCTCTGACCGCCAGCGGCTTCCAGGCCATTCTTTGGGACATCGCAACGGGGCGGGAGGTCCGCCGGTTTCGGGGCCATACCAATTACATCGAGTCCCTGGCCTTTTCCTCGGACGGCAGCCGGCTTGTCACTGCGAGCATGGACGATACCGCGCGCCTGTGGGACGTGGCGACCGGGCGGGAAATCCGCCGGTTCGAGGGGCACACCTCGACGGTGCTCCGCGTCGCCTTCTCGAGCGATGGCCAGCGGCTGGTGACCGGCAGCCTGGACAAAACGGCGCGCCTGTGGGACATCGCCACCGGACGGGAGCTGCGCCGCTTCGAAGGGCATATCGAAGAAGTCCCGGCCGTGGCCATTTCGCATGATGGCGGTTGGGTGGTGACGGCCGACGCAAATACCGTGCGGCTCTGGGACAGCACCACCGGGAAGGAACTCCGGCAATTCGAAAATTCGGCCGGAGTTGTGAGCCTGGCGATTACGCCCGACGATCGCACCATTGTGGGCGGGGTGCACTTGCAGAGCGAGATACGGCTATGGGATGCCGGCACGGGCAAGGAAATTCGCCATCTGGAACTGCACGACCTGTTTTTGAACTGCGCCGCGATCTCGCGCGACGGCCGCTTTGTGCTCGCCGGAATCGACCGGTATGCAGAAATGCTGGACCTGGCGACAGGACGGCTGGTCCGCAGGTTCGAAGGTTTCACCTACTCTGCCGAATGGCTGGACATCTCCACGGACGATCGCTACATCGTGGTGGGCGGGCAAGGGGGGCAGCAACTGTGGGATCTGTCGTCGGGCGGCGAAACCAGGCGCTTCGGCGACTGGCTGGGCGCGTTCGCGCCTGACGGGAAGTCTCTGTTTCTTGCCGGCGACCGCGATGGCACCGCGAGTATCTGGGACCTGGCTCAGCGCCGCGAAGTGGTGAAATACCCAGGGCCAGACCTTGGCATCAGCGGGACGCTGCCGTCGGCGCAATTCTCGGGAGATGGCGGAAAGGTGCTCGTCACCAGCGAACAAACCGCGAATTTGGTGGACGCGGCGACCGGGCGCGTGCTGCACCGTTACCAGGCCACGGCGCCGATCACCTCGGCGGCGCTTTCTCCGGACGCCCTCTCTCTGCTGCTGGTGGTCTCGGGGGTGCCGAGGCTGCTGGACGTATACTCCGGCAGCGAGATCCGTGCCTTTGAACAACCGGACCCGGTTGAATTTGCGATCTTCTCGCCCGATGATCGCACGGTCTTCATGGCCACACACGTGGGGGATGTGGCGAGCCTGTGGGACTCCACTACCGGCAAGCGAATCCGCAGCTTCGACGGCCAGTTTTTCGATATTGTGACCGCCGCCTTCTCGCCCGATGGCAGTTACCTGTTCACCTCCAGCCGGGATCAGACGGCGCGAATCTGGGAGGTCGCCACGGGACGCGAGGTTGGCCGGCTGCCTGGTGTCACTGGCCTGTTCAACCGCGCCAGGTTTTCGCATAACGGCCGGTTCCTGGTGACCGGCGGTGACGACGGGGCGATTCAGTTCTGGGATTTCGCCGCGCGCCGCCTGCTGGCCACCGCCGTCAGCTTCCGGAATAGCGGATGGGCCGTGGTCGATCCCGAAGGCCGCTATGACGCCTCCGATCCGGACAACTCGCCGGCGCTCTACTGGCAACTGGGCGACGACATCGTGGAATTGAGCCAGTTGAAGACGCGGTTCTACACTCCGAATCTGCTGGCGCGCATCCTGGGCAACAGTTCCGAACCGCTGCCGCGCGTAGCAGGCCTGGCTGAATTGCTGCCGTGGCCCGAGGTTGAGGTGAAAGGGCCGGGCGCGGGCCAATCGACGGCCACCATACGTCTGACTGACCGGGGAGGCGGTATCGGCCGGGTGGTGGTGAAGGTGAACGGCCGCGAGATTCCCCTTTCGCTGCGCGGCGGGACCATTCAGGCGGGCACGCCCGTGCCGGTGGATCTCTCGGCGGCCCAACTGGCCGCGGGCGGCGCCAATACCATCGAAGTAATCGCCTACGGCCGCGCCAACCTGGTAGCCGGACGCGGCGTCACGGTGACGTGGCGGAAAGCGCCGGCGAACGCCGCCGCGCCGCCGGTGCTGCACGCCATCGTGGCTGGAGTATCGACGTACGAGAACCCGTCGATGTCCCTGCGGTTCCCGGCCAAGGATGCGCTGGATATGGCTCACGCCCTGGAGATTGGCGGAAAAGCGCTGTTCGGCGTGGATCATGTCGATATCGCCCGGTTCGCCAGCGGCACGGATCGGGAGCCGACCAAAGAGAATATCCACCAGGCCTTCGCGTCGATTGCCGCCAAAGCGGGGCCGAATGACGTGGTGCTGGTTTACTTCGCCGGGCACGGAGTGGCGGGAAAGGCCGGGAGCGACCTTTATTACTACCTGACGCGCGAAGCCCGCAGCGTCAATCCGGACGACGATCTCCAGCTTTGGAAGCAGACCACCATCAGCAGCGCCGAGTTGCTGGAGTGGCTGCGCCGCAAGGGCATGCCGCTGCGCCAGGTAGTGGTGCTGGATACCTGCGCGGCGGGCGCCGCCATTGGCGCGCTGGTGAAGCTGGCGGCGCGCCGCGAGCTGACCGCGGACCAGCGCCGCGCGCTGGAACTGCTGAAAGACGCTACCGGCAGTCACATTCTGATGGGCGCCGCGGCAGACAAAGTCAGCTACGAAGCCAGCCGGTACGGTCAGGGCCTGCTGACCTATTCCCTGCTGCAGGGCATGCGCGGAGAGGCGTTGGACGAAGGCGGCCGCCTGGACGTGGCGAACTGGTTCCGTACGGCGCAACGAGAGGTTCCGGACCTGGCGCAGGGGATCGGCGGCATTCAGCAGCCGGTTATCAGCTCGCCCGGCGGCCAGACCTTCCCGATTGCCCTGTTCACGCCGCAGGACCGCGCGGAAATCCACCTGCCCGGGCTGAAGCCGCAGCTTCTGCGGGCGCGGGTGGAAGACGAAGATCAGAACGATCCGCTCGGGCTGGAAGAGCCGGTGCGCGCGCTGCTGCGTGCCACCAGCATTCCGGCCACTCGCGGGGAGACGCGGCCGGACCCGCCGCTGGTCTACCTGGACCAGGTAGCGGGCGATGTGGCGGGCGCATATCTTCCGCAGGTGCGGTATCGGGTTGCCGGCGGCGGGGTGGAGGTGCGGCTGCGGCTGGTGGCAGGTCAGGATCGCCTGGAGCGGAATTTTGAAGTTGCTTCGCGAAATCCGGAGGAAATTGCCAGACGGATTGTGGCGGAACTGGTGCAGATGTTGGCGGGGGTGAAACCCAAGTGAGTTAGCGGCGCGGGATGCGTCCTGGTAAGTGCTTTGTCTGCATCCGTCCCAACGCGACGGTCAGATCGAACGATTGTCATCCAACTTTTGTCGCGCGACGAAGTCCCGGATAACCCGCTCCCTCTGTTTTTGTTGTGGTCAAAGTAAACCAATCGGTCATCCGTGACCACCCCGCTGTTGCGCGTCATCGCCGTGACCAGGGCGCCTGTTGCGACGGTGAGCAGGCTGACCTTGCGGAACGGGCTCAGGCCGGTGCCCAACGAGCTGACGACGCCATCGCAGCCGTTCAAGGCGCGGATGAGGGTGCCCTCGTCACGAGCATCGCCCTCGATCATGTCTACTCCAGGCAGATCGGCGCGCGCCTTCGAGCGAACCAAGGGCCACGACGGAATGGCCTTTCGCCAGGGCGTCGCGGACGATCAGCCGTCCGGTTCCGCCCGTGGCACCCAAAACAAGAACTTTCATGTTTGACCTCGATCTTTCTTGACGTTAGCGCCGCAGTTCCCAAGGAACCGGGCTGATTCAGCTTGCCCCGGACTTACGCCTTGACGCGTTCTGTGCAGCCGCAAACACATCGCGTGCGGACGTCGTACCCGCTACGTGCTCCGTACCCGCGATTCCGAGGTCCATCCATCCCGCGTTAACGCTCTCATACATTTCTTCGGCAGGTCCAGTGTGGCCCTTCGGGATGCCGAACTGCTCGAACGCTTCCGCCCACCCTGCACGCGGGACTGCAAAGGCTTTTACGTCGCGTTTTAGGACTTCACCCAATTGTCCGGCCACTTCATCCGCGCTTACCATCGAACCCAGCTCGATGACGCGATGCCCTGACCACGCCGGCCCGGTCAGAAGCGTTGCCACCTCTGCGCCGATGTCGTCTGACGCGACCATTGTCGATTTCCGGTTTGTAGGATTGTAGAAGACCGGTAGTGTTCCGCCTTGGGCGGCCTGTAAGCCGAAAAGAAAGTTTTCGAAAAAGCCGCCTGCGCGCACAAATGCGACCGGAGATGGCAGGCTGCGAAAACCTTGCTCCAAAAGTGATAAGGCCGTGATCATCCCCAGCCCGCTTGTTCTATTCGCGCCCATCGACGAGAGCGCTACCACCCGCGGGGGCACTACCTTGGTCAGCGCCTCGACATAGTTCGCAATCACGCCCTTTGCTTCTCTGAAATCAGGCGAGGGTGCCCATACAGCCGGCAACATAACAAACGCGCCCTCAACACCTTTGAGCGCCGCCGCTATGGCTGTCGCATCGTTCCAGTCTCCATCCACCAACTCCACGCCTTGGTCTGCCCACTTCGCCGCTTTCTCGCGATTGCGCACAAGTGCTCGCACCTGTTTGCCTTGCTTCAGCAGATGCCGCGCGGTGGCGCCCCCAACTTTTCCAGTAATGCCCATGACTAAATACATGCTCGTTTTCTCCTTGTTGTTCTTGCAGCGATACGGTACCGTATCTGCGCTACACTACAGCGGACGTACTCTTCGAGGTGAAAAGTTGCAAGCGAAAATGAAAGATTGTAATTCACCCCACTCATCGGCAAAGGCAGCGGTAAGTACAGTGCGCAACCGCACTATGAAGGTCGGAAAGCGGCTTGAAAAGTCCGCTGGAACCATTCGCGGCCACGCGCTCGCTGAACTCGAACGTGCGAAATGGCGCTTTTGGAATGGTCAAACGGTTAGGGGGCTGATAGGCCTGGTGCATCTTGGACAAGGCAGGTGCGTCTGAATACGTCCTGTTAAAACGCCGATGGCACAGCCGATCCGGCTGCCCTTCCGTTAGAGTTGCGATGCCGACTTATGGTTACCTATCGGATCTCGGTGAGTGCGTTGGCGATCATGCACTCACCGAGATCCGCCGATTCAGATTGCCGAGAAGCCGCCGTCGACAGCCAACTCCACCCCATTCACGAAGCTCGAATCGTCTGAAGCAAGAAACAGCGCGACCGTCGCGATTTCCTCAGGTTGACCCATCTTTCCCCGCGGGATTAGGGACTCGAACATCTCCTTCGCCTCCTTGGTGAGAACTTCTTCCTGCATCGGTGTGGCGATCGGCCCCGGGCCCAGCACGTTCACCCGGATCTTCCTGCCCTTCAGTTCGTTGAGCCACGTGCGTGCGAAGGAGCGCAATGCTGCCTTGCTCGCCGCATACACGCCGAAACCAGGAAAACCCTTCACCGAAGCAACTGATCCGGTCATGATGATCGATCCACCATCGTTGAACAGCGGCAACGCCTTCTGAACCGTAAACAGCGTTCCGCGCGTATTCAGGCCGAAGGCCGCATCGAAGTGCTGCTCGGTAATCTCGCCCAGTGGTACGGCTTCGCCCCTGCCAGCGCTCGCGAACAGGACGTCGATCTTGCCCTTTTCCCGCTTGACTGTGTCGAACAGACGGTCGAGGTCGTCGAGATTGGCCGCGTCGCCGCGCACGCCGGTCACGTTCCGGCCAATCAGCTTGACGGCCTCATCGAGCTGCTCCTGCCTCCTACCCGTGATGAAAACGTAGGCGCCCTCTTCAACGAACCGCTTGGCGCTCGCCAGCGCCATGCCGCTCGATCCACCCGTGATGACTGCAACCTTACCCTCAAGCTTTCCCATAATTACTCCCTTCGGAAGATGTGTAGAATTCAGCTACAGTAGAGTAGATTTCTTTGGCGGTGGACGAGAACTGCTCGGGAGTCCTAATCTTTTGTCTATTCGTCCAAAAGAGGGAGGCTAAGTTGGACCCGATAACAGACATCTTCAGAACGATGCACGTAACCGCTTTCGGTCTGCACAGGCTCGAAGCCACAGCCCCGTGGGGCGTAAAACAGGAAAAGCAGACCGAAGAAAAAGTCACGCCTTCCGACAAAAAGATTTCACCCACAGATTTGGCGCACTTCGCCATGCTTTCGCGCGGCAACTGCTGGCTGAGTGTGGAAGGGATTCCGGAGCCGATTCCCCTCACCGGTGGTGATTGCTTTTTGCTGGCCCGGGGGACTTCGATTGTTTTGCGCGACAGCCCGCGAACACGTCCGAGGTGGAGTTTCCGCGAGATCGGGGCCAAGGCCAACAGCAATGTCGCTCATTATGGAGGTGGTGGCGCACCGACGACAATCGTCTGTGGGTCCTTGAGTTTCGATCGCGCCAGCCTGAAGCCGATCACTCAGTTATTGCCGAGCTTCATTCTGATTAAGGCCGATCAGGCACGCACGCTTGCTCTTCACAACACAATGCAAGCGCTGGCGTCAGAAATGGCAGAACAGGCGCCGGGATCTGAAGTAGTCGCGACTCGGCTAGCCGAGGTTCTGTTTATCCAAGTACTCCGGGCGCATATCGCGTCGGGACCGGAACGCAACAAAGGATGGCTTCGTGCGATTTTCGATCCTCAAATGGGCACTGCCCTGAGTGCCATTCACGACAGAGTGAATACACCCTGGACGGTCGAATCCCTGGCCGAAGCGGCGGGCATGTCTCGCTCCGCATTCGCAGCGCGTTTTAAAGAGCTACTCGGACAAACACCACTGGAATATGTAACCGAGTGGCGGATGCAGAAGGCGATGCAGTTACTACAACAGCGTGACAAAAAGCTCATAGACGTTGCTCGGTCGGTCGGTTACGAGTCCGACGCTGCGTTCAGTAAGGCGTTCAAGCGAGTTGTCGGGGCCAACCCTGGTGAATACCTCAAACGTGGTTTTGAAGGCCACGGTAATGCCGGAATGGCGGAAGATTTTTGAAGCGGAGGATTCTGACTTTGGCGGCGGGGCCTAGGTGCCATGGAAGTGTGTTCTTCCACTGAAATGGGTGCCCCAGGTGCCTCGCATTTGGGAACGGGAGACCACGGACCCAAAACCGACCGAAGCAGACCACGATCAGTCCCGGTAAACGCGTTCAAATCCGCCGATCCACCCTGGTCGTCGCCCTGTCGGAAAGTGATCCGGGCCGCTCCCCAAGCAGTGACTGTTTACGATGATTGACTTGCTGCTCCTGCGGTGCTGCTGCGCGTCTCCGTGGACGCCTCCGGCGGGTTCGACACCCTCACGATGGTGAAGAAGCTCTCCTGTTGACATCTTACCCAAGAGCTTCTATTCTCAATTTGAAGGGGAGACAGGCCATGTGGAGGCGCAAGAAACGATCGCTCGCCGATTTCGCCGAAGAGATCCAATCGCATCTCGCCCACGAGGCGGACCAGCTCGAGGAATCCCGCGAAGAGCGCGCCGCGGCGGAACTAGCGGCGCGCCGCGCCTTCGGAAATACCACGTTAAGCCGCGAGGCTTTCTACCGGCGGGGCCGGTGGCAGTTCCGGGATACTCTTGCACGGGATGTTCGCCACGCCCTGCGGCTCTTCCGGCGGCGGCCTGCTTTCACCCTCGTCGTCGTTCTGACCCTGGCGCTGGGTATTGGCGCCAACACCGCAATCTTCAGCGTGATTCAAGCCGTGCTCCTCCGGCCGCTGCCGTATCACGACCCGGCTCGCCTGGCCATGCTGTGGTCGGAAGACCCGGCGCACGGCATCGCCGATGGCTGTGTCTCTCTTCTCAACTTCGCGGATTGGAAAAGCCGCAGCCGCACGTTTCAGGACATGACGATTTTCATGGGACAGACCTTTCTCCTGGGCAGCAAGGACGGCCCGCCGGAGAGGCTGCGCTCCGCCCGCGTGCAGGCGAATTTCTTTTCCCTTCTGGGTGTCGAGCCGGTTCTGGGGCGTGTGTTCTCCGCCGCGGAAGAGCAACGGGGCGAGCGCGTGGTGGTCCTAAGTTACAGCCTGTGGCAACACCAGTTCGCCGGATCCGCGCAGGCTCTCGGCGCCGATTTGCGGATGGACGGGCGCAAGTCCCGTATCATCGGCGTTATGCCCGCCACGTTTCGGTTCCCATTCCCCGATACCGAGGTTTGGGAGCCTGTGACCGCGCATCCGTACTGGGCCACCCGCGACCGGCAGAGCACGCGCTCGGGCTCTGTTTGGTACGCCTTTGGCCGTATCCGTCCCGGCATCGCGTGGCCGCAGGCGCAATCGGAAATGACGGGAATCGCCCGCGCGCTTGCGGCCGAGTACCCCGAGAGCCGGAACCTGCCCGATATCCGGGTCGTGCCCCTTCCTACGCAGACCACCGGTCGCGTGCAGCGGCCGCTCGCGATCCTGTTCGGCTCGGTGTTCCTGATGCTGCTGATTGCGTGCATCAATGTCGCCAATCTGCTGCTCGCCCGTGGATCGGCGCGGGAGCGCGAGTTCTCGGTTCGCCGCGCGCTCGGCGCCGGCCGCGCCACGCTGGCCGCGCAACTCCTCACTGAGAGCCTGGTGCTCTCCGCGGCCGGCGCGACTCTCGGGCTGGCGCTCTCCGCCGCCGCCTTACGAGCCTTGATCGCGTTCGGGCCCCGCGAGATTCCGCGCCTGAACGAAGCCCGCCTGGATCTGCCGGTCCTGCTCTTCACGCTGTCGCTTTCCGTGTTTGCCGCCGTCGTCTCCGGCCTGTGGCCAGCCATGCGAAACGGCGCCGGGGCCGTCCGCGGCAGGCAGTGGATCACGGTTGCGGATCGCAGGGTCCGCAATCTGCTGGTGTCCGGCGAATTCGCCATCGCCCTCATCCTTCTGGCCGGCGCGGGTCTCCTGATCGCCAGCTTCGTCCGCCTGCTCGCCGTGAATCCGGGCTTCCGGCCGGACCACCTTCTGGTGATGCGCGTGGATCTTCACGTGGGCCGGACCGCGGCCCAACAGGTTGCTTATTTCCGCGAGGCCATCGACCGGGTCCGGGCGCTTCCCGGCGTGCGCTCGGCCGCCGCGGTCGAGAGCTTCCTTCAGTCCGACCCGGAAGATGCTGTCGAAATCGAAGGCCGCCCGCCGCAGCAGCCCGGCCCCTGCGAGGATTCCATCGAGGGGCCCTTCTTCGCGACGGCTGGAATTCCGCTCGAAAAGGGCCGCATCTTCTCCGCGGAAGACCAGCGCGATTCCACTCCGGTGGCCGTTGTCAACGAGGCTGCCGCCCGCTCCTACTGGCCCAACCAGGATCCCATCGGCAAGCGATTCCGCTTTCCCGGAACGCCTGCGCGCGCGTGGATCACCGTAGTCGGAGTCGCCGGCGACATGCACCGCCAAGGACTCGAAAAACAGGTAGTGCCGCAAGTCTTCCTGCCGCAGGCGCAACACACTGACGACATGCTCGAGATCCTTGTGCGCACGTCTTCCGATCCGCAAGCCATGGCGGCGGCAGTGCGCGGCCGGATCCAATCGATCGATCCGACGGTAGCCAAATTCGCCGTGACCACCGCCGACCGCCAGCTCGGCGCGGAGACCGCGGAGAGGCGATTCCAGACATCGCTGGTCGGCCTGTTTTCGCTCATCGCCCTGCTTCTCTCGGGTATCGGTATCTACGGATTGATGCACTATTTCGTCGCCCAGCGAACAAACGAAATCGGCCTCCGCATGGCCCTCGGCGCCCGCTACGGCAGCGTGCTGGCGCTGGTCCTGCGCCAGGGGCTGACGCTCGCCTCGCTCGGCGCTCTGCTCGGTATGCTGGGTGCCCTGGCTCTCACCCGCCTGCTCGCTACCCTGCTCTATGGCACGTCGCCGTCCGATCCCCTCGTCTTCGCCTCCGCGCCCGCGGTGCTGATGGCCGTGGCCGCTCTGGCCTGTTGGATACCGGCACGCCACGCCGCGCGCATCGATCCGGTGACCGCCTTGCGCCAGGATTGACTCCTTCGCTTGGACGGGTGTATGCTTCTGTCAGTTACTGAGAGGAGCCTTGAGCAAACCCACAGACCTCGTGCAGGGCACGCCGGACCTGCTCACCCTGACAGTCATCGCGCTCGAACCCATGCACGGTTGGGCCATCGCGGGCCGTAAGGCCCTGGAGCAGGAAGCCGCGCAGTGGGAGCGCCTGTCCGGAGCCATCGCGCTGATTGTAAGGACCGCCTGATGCGCCTTGCTGATATTGTCCGGCTCCGCTTGCGCTCGCTGTTCGGGCGCGCCGGTGTGGAGCAGGAACTCGACGAGGAACTCGAATATCACCTGAACCGTCAGATCGAGGAGTACACCGCCGCCGGCATGAACCCCACCGCCGCGCGCCTCGCCGCGCTCCGGGAGATCTCCGGCCTGGAACAACGTAAGGAGGAATGCCGCGACATGCGGGGACTGAACCTGATCGACAACCTGCGCAAGGACCTGGGCTTTGCCCTCCGGCAGTTGCACAAGAATCCCGGATTCACCGTCACCGCCGTCTTCGTTCTGGCCCTCGGAATGTGTACCAGCCTGTCGATCTTCGCGTTCGTGGACGCGGCCCTTATCAAGCCCCTGCCCTACCGCGACCCCGCCCGGCTGGTAGCGGTTTACGAGGTCAACGCGATGTTCCCGCTGAGCAATCTCTCGTATCCGGACTACCTGGATTGGAAACAGCGGAACCAGGTGTTTCGGTCGCTGGACATTTATCAGAATGAAGGTTACCGCATGAGTGCGCCCACCGGCGCGCAGCCCGCGCGCGGCGCACGCGTGAGCGATGGATTCTTCCGGACCCTCGGTGTCGCTCCCGTGCTGGGGCGCGATTTCTATCCCGGCGAAGATCAGGCGTCCGCCCCGCGTACTACGCTCCTGAGCTATGCCGCCTGGCAGCAGCAGTTCGGCGGCAGGCGCGATGTTCTGGGGCGGGCAGTCACGCTGAATGGCGATTCGTACGTCATTATCGGCGTGCTGCCGCGCGAGTTTCACTTTGCTCCCGTCGGACGTGCGGCGTTCTGGGTTCCGCTCCGCGCTTCCGGCGAGTGCGACTTGCGAAGGAGCTGCCACAGCTTTTTTGGCGTGGCGCGCCTGCGGGAGGGCGTCTCCGTGCAAGCCGCGCGCGCCAACGTGAAAGCCATCGCCAGCCAGCTTGAAAAAGAGTATCCCGGTTCCAATTACGATCAGGGAGCGGATCTGACGCTGCTCTCGGAAGGCATTGTGGGCAACGTCCGCCCCATCCTTATCGTCCTGCTCAGCGGCGCCGGGCTGTTGCTGCTGATCGCCGCGATCAATGTATCCGGCCTGCTGCTGGTGCGGTCCGAGAGCCGCCGGCGAGAAATCGCGGTGCGCACGGCGCTGGGCGCGTCCGCGGCGCGGCTGGTGTCCCAGTTCGCGACCGAAGCGCTGGTCCTGGCCGGTGCCGGGGCCGCACTCGGCCTGCTCTCCGCCTCCTGGACCATCAAGCTGCTGCAGTCGTTCATCCCGGAAGATTATCTCTCGCGCCTTCCGTTTCTGGAGGGCCTCGGCCTGAATGGCCGCGTGTTGGCGGCGGGGCTGATCATTGCGGCCATGGCCGCAGTGCTGTTATCGCTGCCTCCAACTCTGCGCATCGGGTCGCCGGAATTGTGCGGCAGCCTGGCGGAAGCCAGCCGCGGCTCCGCGGGCACCGTGTGGCGCCGCCTTGGCTCCCGGCTGGTGGTGCTGGAACTGGCCACTGCTATGGTCCTGTTAGCCGGCGCCGGCCTGTTAGGCCAGAGTCTGTATCGTCTGCTGCATGTCGAGACCGGCGTGCGGCCGGACCGCCTGGTCACCATGGAACTCCACGCCCCAAGGGAGAGCTACGGGAAGAATCCGCAAGCCGTCGCGCTGGCGCGCCTGGTCACGGCTCGCGTGGAGGCTCTGCCCGGCGTCCAATCGGTCGCCGTCGTGGAGAACGGAGCGCCGCTGAGCGGCAACGGCAACACCACCTGGTTCCACGTGATCGGCCGGCCGTGGCACGGGGAACACTATGTCGCTCCCGAACGCGATATCAGCCCCGGCTATTTCAAGACCCTCGGAACCGGCCTGGTGCGTGGCCGCTACTTCAGCGATGCGGACAATGCGGCAGCACCGCACGTGGGGATCATCAACCGCGCCTTCGCCAGGCGCTATTTTCCGAATGAGGAGGCCATCGGTAAGCAACTCGGCAACGGTCCAAAGCCGCCCTACATCCAGATCGTCGGCATCGTGGACGACATCAGGGAGGGTCCCTTGGACGCGGCTATCCCGCCGGTTCTCTATCTTCCATTCGATCAGAGTCCCGATGATGATTTCGATCTGGTGGTCCGGACCTCACAGGACGACCGGGCGCTTTTGCCACTCCTCGCGGCGACGGTGCGCCAAATCGATCCCGGTATCGTTCCCTTGCGCGGTATGACCATGAACGCAAAAATCCAGGACTCACCGTCGGCCTATCTGCATCGCTCGCTGGCCTGGCTCGTGGGAGGGTTCGCCGCCCTGGCACTGCTTCTTGGCGTGGTGGGTCTGTATGGAGTAGTGGCCTACTCGGTGAGCCAGCGAAGCCGGGAAATCGGCATTCGCATGGCTCTGGGCGCGCAGCCCCGTTCCATTTACCGGATGGTTCTGCGGGAAGCCGGGTGGCTGGTCGCGTTCGGCACGGCCATCGGCGCGCTGTGTTCGGTGGGTGCAGCCAACCTGATGCGCGGGCTGCTGTTTGGTGTGCGCACGTGGGATCTCCCGACCCTGGCCGGCGTCGCCCTGGTGCTGAGTGCGGCGGCACTCCTCGCCAGCCTGATTCCCGCCCGCCGCGCCGCGTCGCTCAATCCGGTAGAGGCGTTGCGGGCCGAATAGCCAGTGTCAACTTGCAGTCCAGAAAGGCGGCCAGGCGCTCCGCTTCTTCCGCGGCCGCGCGCCGCACCCACGCCGGTGTTTTCCCGAAGGGCTCGATGGTTACCTCTACCGCGCTGCCCTTGACTTCGTGCCTCCAGGTGCCCTCCATGCGCCCATTCACCAGCAGCACCGGTGAAATCCATCCTTGAGGCCGGTACACCCGTGCCCGCACATCGCCAGGCAACAAATGCGCGGCATGGTACGACGCCCCAATCACGTATTGATCGAAGCCCGGCAACAGGCGCACCGTTCGCACTGGCCCGGCCTCGCGCGCCTCGCGAAGATGGGCCTTCAGCAGCCATGCCGGCGTTCCCTCCAGATCCACCGGCACGGCTTCTTCGCCCAGGGCGGCGATCCATTGCCGCGCTGTCGCCACACCACCGCCACTCCACCAGCGCGCCAGGTCGTGAACGGTGGCCGGACCGTAAGCCGAAAGGAAACGGCGCGTCACCTCCATGGTCGCAGCCTGCGGATCCTGCGCCGGTACGGAAGGCCGCCCCAGCCACGTTTCCGGATGCGTGAACCGGATCCGCTGGCCCACGCCCGGCCCGAAGCACAAATACCCGGCGAATGCTGCCGGCCTTAGAACCGTGCCCCAGCTATTCTCCGCCACCTTGACGCCGAATATGGGATCGATCTCGCGCGCCAGTTCCTCACGCGTGAGGAGCCGGCCATGCAATGCGGCCCCCACAGCCTCGGTCAGGCGGTCGAGATCCTCCAACGTGAGCCCATAATACTTCTGCCAGACCATGGGCCTCAAAAACCTGCGATTGGTGCCGAGAGCCGCATGCCACACGGGCAACTCGCCCGAGGGCAGCAGGTGCAGCGTGCCCCGCATGGCCCACGTCTTTACCAGGGTCCGGTCCTGCCACAGGGCGCGGTGCACGGCTCCCCGCTCCAGGCCCTCCACCCTGGCCCAGGCAGTCAGTTCCGCGCAGGAGAGCACCTGCGCGTGCAATCCGCACAAGCGGTTGGCAACCCGCAGCATGCTACCGGGCCGGGCACGCTGGTCCAGATGGTGGCGGCGGACGCGCCAAGCCGCAGCCTGGGACCAGGTGAGCTTCAGCATTCGCTCAGTGTGCCGTAGCGGGCAGGGCCAGTGCAACTGCCGTCGCCGCGGCGCAGCATGCCGGGTGTCCCCATCCCTTGGCGCTGACGCCGATGGGAAAGCCCGCCGGAGTGGTGGGCTTTCAGTAGTTCGCCGGATTCCCACCGTACGTCACGCCCGTATCCACGGGATTGCCCGCCTGCGGCACCGCGCTGTACAGGTTGGCGGTCGAAAGCGCCAGCGCGGGCAGCGCCGCTGCCGGGCCACTCATCGCCGCGCGTATTCCCAATGAAGGCCACGGCACAAACCACACCATCGCGATTTACGATGGTCATCGCACTTAGGAATTCACCCGGGGTCTGGGGAATTGTGGGCGTTGGGAAAGCCGCGAGGTTTGGGGACTGTGGTGTTGGTTTTTACAGATGCTTTCCGATCTCGTTCAGGAATTCGTCTTCGCGCTCGATTCGCATTCCCACTTTCAGAAAATAGAGCGGTAGCGGGGCGAGCAACTGCTCACTGCCGTCACACAGATTGATCGCGTCCTTTTCGGTGGTGACTAAGGCGCCGGCGCCGGCCACCCTGGCATGCGCCGCGATGCGCCGCAAGTCGCGCGGACGATACCGGTGGTGGTCGTCGAACTCCGTCCAGGCCACCGGCTCGACGCCCTGGCGCCGCAGGATTCGATGGAACGATTGCGGATTGCCCAGTCCGCAGAACGCGGCCACGGGGCCAAACGGCGGGCGCGCGATCTCGTGCATGGCGCCGGTGGCCTGCTCCACCCAGGCCTGCGGCTCGATGCACGCGCGGAAAACTGGCGCATCCGTGTTCCAGGCGCGCACGGAGCGCTCAATGGCCGGGCCGAGATCGGAGAGGTCCGCTCGGGTGATCAGAATGATGCCTGCCCGCGCCAGGCCGGAGAGCGGCTCGCGCAGCCGGCCCAACGGAAACAGTTCGCCGCCGCCATACGGATTCAGCGCGTCCACCAGCACGATTTCCAGATCGCGGGCCACGCGCCGGTGCTGGAAGGCATCGTCCAGCACCATCACGTCCACATCGAACTCGCGGCGCAGCAGCATCGCGGCGGCATACCGGTCGGCTCCAATTCCGACCGGGGCAAGGCCGGAACGAATAAAGATCTGCGGCTCGTCGCCGGTCTGCACCGCGCTGGTAACCGCCCCGGGCGCGACGGCCAGGTGCTTGTGCGGGGAAGCGCGCTTGTAACCGCGGGTCAGAATCGCCGGCCGCATGCCGCGCGCTTTCAGCAGTTCGGTCACGCGGAGCACACAAGGCGTTTTTCCGGTGCCGCCCATGGTGATGTTGCCCACGCTAATCACCGGAGCGTCCACCCGCTTCTGATCGCGCAGGGCGGCTTCGCTGCGGCGGCGTCCGCCCCATTCCCAGAGGCGCGCAAGCGGACGGCCCGCCAGGTACCACGGTAAAGCCGGGCGGTAGCGCGGTAAACACTGTTCGTGCAGGGCGCGGATCTCTGCTATCGCCCGGACCGTGGCGCCGCCCCGCGCCTGCGCACAGGCCATGGCACGCTCGCCGATGGCGCGGGCCTGGTCCGGCGATGCGAGGAGGCGTTCCACGGCGGCGGCCAGTTCGCTCGCGGAGGCGATCTCCACCACCGCGCCGGCCGCACGGAACTCATCGGCGATAGCCTGAAAATTCTCCATGTGCGGCCCGACGATGACCGGCTTGGCGAAGAGCGCCGGCTCCAGAATGTTATGGCCGCCGCGATGCGCCAGCGTACCGCCCATGAACACCACGTCCGCTACCGGGAAAAGACCGCTCAATTCGCCGATGGTATCCAGCAGGAGCGCTTGCGGCGGCGGGCCGGCAAGGGCGCCGGTCAATTGCGACCGCCGCACATACCGGATGCCCGCGGCCTCCAGTTTCTGCGCGGCCACGTCGAAACGCTCCGGCTTGCGCGGCGCCAGGATCAGCAGCAGGCCGGGGTGCCGCTCTACAAGTTGGCGGAATGCCGCGATCGCCGCATCGTCTTCGTCCGCGTCGCCGGCTTCGGCGGGCGGCATGGTGCTGGCGGCCATCCACACCCCGGCGGGCTGAATCTGCCGCAACAGCGTCAACACGGGCGATCCGGGGTCTGCCGGGCGAGCTTCGAAATCGTACTTGAAATTGCCGGCGGAGCGCACACGATCCGGCGGCGCGCCCAGAGCCACGAAGCGCTCGCGG
The DNA here is from genome assembly GCA_963853855.1 of uncultured Solibacteraceae bacterium. Taxonomy (GTDB): domain Bacteria; phylum Acidobacteriota; class Terriglobia; order Bryobacterales; family Bryobacteraceae; genus Sulfopaludibacter. Next base: position 120,603 of record CAWKYG010000051.1, read on the forward strand.
AGTTCCTCGGTCTGCGCGAGGATGGAATCGGCAGCGGGCAGCACCGCGGCGAAGAACCAGCGAAAGGGCTGGTACCGCGGAAAAGCGCGGTCCGAAATGCGGCCGTTCACCAGCGTCAGACCAGCCCCGGTGCGCTTCACTTCGCGAAACAGATTGGGCCAGATCTCCGTTTCGGCGACCACCACCACCGAAGGCTGGAGGATGCGCAGGACCCGCCGCACGGCGAAGACGTAATCTACCGGGGCGAAGAACACGCCATCTGCCAACCCGTCCAGCTTTTGATCCGCGGTGGCCCGGCCCGCCAGGGTGGACGTGGAGACAAAGAGGGCGGTGTGGGGCAATTCCCGGCGCAGTCCGCGTACCAGTTCCACGCAGGACAGCACCTCGCCCACCGAAACTGCGTGCAACCAGATGGCCCCCGGGCCGGTCTGTCTAAAGGAGCCCGGCAGGAAGCCGAATCGTTGGGGTAGCGATTGCCAATATCCCCGGTTTCGCAGACCCCGAAACAGGAAATACAATAACAGCACGGGCAGTCCGAATGCCTGGAGGACCCGGTAGAGGAAATAGATGCCTTTTGTTTTCAAACGTTTGGCTCTTTTCATGAGTATAGCCGCGGCGTTGGCGGCGGACAAGGAGCCGGCCTTCAAGGCTCCCGCCGCAGCCGATATGCCGCACCATCAGACCAGCGAGCGGCTGACGATTGGGGTGGATCCTTACGTCTCGGGCGAGAAGGTGAAGGCCGCGTTCGGCAAACTGGTGCCGGCGGCTTACGGCGTACTTCCCGTTCTGGTGGTGATGAAGAACGATGGCGACAAGACCATCCGGTTGGAGAATCTGCGTGTGGAATACGTCAACCGGAATGTCCGGGTGGTGGCGACGAGCGCCAGCGATGTCCGCTATGCCAGGGCTCCGAAGCAGCCTAATATCGCCCTGGGACCGTTGGGCCACTCGAAGAAGAACCCGTTGAATGCCTGGGAAATCGAAGGCCGCGCCTTTGCCGCCAAGATGCTGCCGGCGGGCAACACTGCCAGCGGTTTCTTCTACTTCCAGGTGGACATGGAATCCGGCGCCACCATCTACCTGAGCGGACTGAGCGAGGCCGAAACCGGAAAACAATTGCTGTACTACGAGATTCCACTGCTGTAAGTGGATGGCCTTGGGAGATGCTACGGGGATCGGTGAAAGGCGCCAAACAGCGCCTTCATCTATACACCAGACGCGTCCAAACTCAAAGGAAAGCGTGACCGCGCACTGTTGGCGGTCCTGCCCGGCTGCGGCTTGCGTCGGGGGCGAGGTCTCGCACCACCCGGAAGGCGGGGCGCGGATCGATGCTCCCAGCCTGCGCGAGTTGCAGCTTTGGGCAGCGGGGAGAGTGTGGATGAGAGTTCGACGAGATTGCCGCGGCCGTCGCCTGCCGGTTCCGAAACAACTCGCACCGTGGCGAGCCGGGGTGCGCAGTGAGGCAGGCACTGGACCGATGGGCGATTTCGTCGGAGCGGCGGCAAAGAAGCCTCTACGGGCCCAAGGAATACAAGCGCTGGGTGAAGTGGGTACATAAAGCGAAACGCCAGCCACTTCAGAGGGCCGACCACTTCCGTGGTGCGGTCGGCCCGTTTCTGTTCTCCATTTGGGTGTTGCACGGGGGTATCGGAAGCGCTAAGTCCGAAAGTGACAGATGATTCTTGAAATCGTGCGGCTTGCAACCCTGATCCATCGGTTTCAGTTTGAGGCCGTCCTCCGCCACCTTTAGCGCGCCCATCGGGACCTCTTCAGACTCGCGGTGGGTCTTTAGCGGAAACGTGTCTTCCAGAAGCGCCTGAAGCATCGGACCCGTCATCAGCTTCCCGGCAGGGAACGCTCTCGCAGTTGGTCCATTCGCCACGGCGTCGCCAGTCTTCGCTTCATTGCTATAGAAACTGGAATGCGTCCGGGCGGGGCCTTTCCGAACAGGCGCGCCAGCCATTCCGTTCGCGTTGAGGAGTGGATCATCGACGGTATACGCCAGCTTGGTCAGCGCATCCAGGCTCTTGCAGTGAACATGTAGCCTCCCGGGGAGGCACCGTAGTTTCCGCGGCCGCCCTGCCGCCAGCCGGGCCGTTATCCGATGGGCTGCACAGTATCACGGCCATAGCTCGCCAAAAAATGGTCATGGACCTTCGACTCCGATTATCCGTCCGTTCCGTCTGAACGCTAAAACACCCGGCCGCGCTGATTTCTCCCGTAAGAAGTGCGCCATCCAGTTTCTGGTACACTGGATTCCTGCCTATGACTGTCCGCTAGCCAATCCGGCGGCCGACCTACACCGTGAGGTGTGGTGTCCTTTCTCGTACTCGCTGTGAAGAATCTGGAGTGAACAGTCATGTTGTTGGAGTCTCTGGGCGCCGGCGCCGGAGTGTACGGCGCTTTTCAAAGTCATGCTGCGCGAGGGCTGGTGCTGGGCCGCGTGGCATTCGCGCATCGCGATCGATACCATTTGATTACGGAACTGGAAGAACTGGAGGCGGAGCCTTGCGGCGCTCTGTGGTTCCGCTCCCTGGACGCTTCGGCGATGCCAGTGGTGGGCGACTGGGTTGCGGCTCGCGTGGTGGGGCCAGGGCAGGCAATGGTGGAAGCGGTGCTGCCGCGCCGCACCTGTTTTTCGCGACGGGCGGCTGGAAAGCGCGAAGAGGAGCAGGCGCTGGCCGCCAACATCGACCTGGTGTTTCTGGTGTGCGCGCTGGATGGCGACTTCAGCCTGCGACGCCTGGAGCGATATTTGACGCTGGCGACGGAGAGCGGCGCATCGCCGGTGGTGGTGCTGAACAAAGCCGATCTGTGCGATGACCCGGCCGGCAGAATCCGGCAGACGTCAGCGGTAGCGCGCGATGCGCCGGTAGTGGCCACCAGCACATTGGGCGGGGCTGGTATGGAGGGGCTCCGCGCGTTTCTGGCGCCGGGGAGGACCGTGGCGCTGCTGGGGTCGTCCGGCGTGGGCAAATCGAGCCTCGCGAATGCGCTGCTGGGCGAGGACTGCCTGCGGACGGCGGAAGTGCGGGCGCAGGA
>CAWKYG010000052.1:0-48929 GCA_963853855.1 uncultured Solibacteraceae bacterium
GTGATCCGCATCCTCGAAAAGGATAGTCCGTCCGCCATCCTGAAATTCGGCTCGGAGGCCGACCTGCTGGCCATCCTCCGCTTCCCCGCCAGCGCCATCGCCTGCGATTGCGGCGCTTCCGAGGTGCGGCCCGGCATGCACCCGCGCTTTTTCGGCACCTTCCCCCGCGTGCTGGGCCACTACGTCCGGGAAACCGGGACCCTGACGCTCGAAGACGCAGTTCGCAAAATGACCGGGCTCCCGGCGAATATCATCGGCCTGGTAGACCGTGGGTTTCTCGCCGCCGGCATGGCCGCCGATATCACCGTGTTCGATCCTGCAACCGTAATCGACCGCGCCACCTACCAGCAGCCCACCTTACCCTCCGAGGGAATCCGCCACGTTCTGGTCAACGGCCGCATCGCCCTCCGCGACGGCAAAGTGACCGGCGAACAGGGCGGCCGCATTCTGAGCCGCTCGGAACATATGCCCAGCCGGACCCAGCGCACTCTTCAGGCGCGCTCGCTTTCCGTCAGAACCAGGGAAATCAAGGTGGAGCTTTCGCAACCTGCCGGCGCTCCCGCCCGCGGCACATTCCACGTTGCGGGTTTCCGGATTACCGGGCTTGGCCTCCTGCAAGTCGATGGAAACTGGGCCAGTGTCACCGGCCGCGCCATTGTCGAAGGTGTGGATCGCGCAGTTCTGCTGATTGTGGATGGCTCCGATCCCCTGCACCCCGCCCCGGTTGTGGAAGTCGAACTCGAAGGCGGCCGGCGGATTCAGGCCCAATTACAGCCAGGCGAATACAAAATCGCGGTTCGGTAGCGAACGTATCCGCGGTTCAGGCCCGCCGTCGCCGGGACAACACCACGCCCGCCACCAGCGAGAGCGCCGCCAGAGACACAGTCGAGGGCTCCGGCGTACTCGTATTCGCCGGTCCGTTGTCGAAAGCCAGTGAGTAGGGAGCAGCGCCGCTCGCCATTCCCGTGATGTTGGAAACCTTGGTTGCCACGCCTGTGGTGATATCGATTGTGTAAAGCGCCGGCGTGCCGCCTCCCGGACCCACACCGTACAATGTGGTGCCGGCCAGAGCACCCGCGTATATATTGAAGCCAAGACCTGTTCCCACCGCTGTCGCGATGCCGGTCGAAGGGTTGACCCTCTCGAGCGTGTCGGAGTTGCTGGCATTGAAACGGTCGGTATAGAACTGGCCGGTATCGAATACCGCCAGGCCGTCACTTTCGAAACCCAGACCGGAACTGATGGTAGAACTGGTCAGCGTGGCGGGATCGAATGAGTAAAATCTGGCACTCGAGTCCTGGCTCACCGCATAGATCAATCCATCCGTTGCGAGGACCGTCGAACCGGTCGCCGAGGAACCCGCCATCCCAATCGACGTTGGAAAACCGGTCGTCGTGTTGACTTGATAAACGGTCGCAGGAGAGTTGCTGCCGGTTCCGTACAGCGTTCCGCCCGAGCTGAAACCCATCCCGAAGAGGAGGACGCCTTGAGTTGAAATCACCGTGAAAACGCCAGTGGTCGTATCCAGGGTGCCGAACTCTCTCGAGCTGTCGGTCAAATAAAGCGTACTGCCATAAAGCGGCAGACCGCACAACAGAATGCTCGCCAAAATCAGCCGAGACACCATTCATGTTCTCCCGTCAAAGAATCCTATGTCTCGTAATCATACATCGATCCATAAAACCTGCGATGCCCCTCGCGTACTGGTGCGTACCCCGGAATTTCGCCTGAAAGTACCTGGGTGCCGCGGTTCATCCGAGATTCCCCCAAACTTGACCCGCACCCGCCACTTGTGTGATTATTCATTCAGGTGAATAAAAATTCAGAAGGATCGCGAATGGCAAGTGCCTTCATGACCAACCCGATTCTGAAAGCCAATACCCCCGACTTCCTCCGCGATCTCGACCTGACCAACGACGAACTCGCCTACCTCCTCGACCTCGCCGCCGCCGTCAAGCAGTCGCCCGCAGACTACGCCCACGCCCTCGACAATCAGTCCATCGCCCTGCTGTTCGAAAAGCCGTCTCTCCGCACCCGCCTCACCTTCGAACTGGCCATCGCGCAATTGGGCGGATCCTCGGTCTTCGTCGATGGCCCCATCGGCATTCGCGAGCCTCTAAGAGATGTCGCCCGCAATCTGGATCGCTGGGTCAACGGCATCGTGGCGCGCGTCTTCTCGCAGGATACCGTGGATGGCCTGGCGCAATGGTCCCGCGTTCCCGTCATCAACGCCCTCAGCGATGCGTTTCACCCCTGCCAGGCGCTGGCCGACGTGCAGACCGTGCGCGAACATTTCGGTGAACTCAAGGGGCTCAAGCTGGCCTTTGTCGGCGACGGCAACAACGTCGCTCAATCGCTGATGCTCACCACCCTGCGGCTGGGCATGGATTTCGCTCTTGCCTGTCCCCAGGGCTACCTGCCCAATCCCGACGTGGTGGCGCAGGCCGAAGGTCTGGCCGCCGTTTCCGGAGCCGCGCTCACCATCACCCACGATTCCGCCGAGGCCATGAAAGGCGCCCACGTGGTCTATACCGACGTGTGGGCCAGCATGGGGCAGGAACAGGAAGCCGTGGAGCGCAAACGCGCCTTCCACAAATACCAGGTGAACGAAGAATTGTTCGAACAGGCGCGGCCCGACGCGGTGTTCATGCATTGCCTGCCCGCCAAACGCGGCGAAGAGGTTACCGACGCGGTGATCGAAAGCCCGCGCAGCGTGGTGTTCGACGAAGCCGAAAACCGGCTGCATGCGCAGAAGGCGCTGCTGCTGATGTTGCTATCGTAAATCTATGAGCAAACCTGAGAAAGTGGCTCTCGCCGTTTGCGGCGGGCCGGATTCGTCTGTCAAATGAAACTCTGGGGCGGCCGTTTTGAAACCGGACCCTCGGAGATTTTCGAGCGCTTCTCCGGTTCGCTGGAGTTCGACCAGCGCCTGATCATCGCCGATATCCGCGGTTCGCAGGCCTTTGCGCGGGCCCTCGAACGCGTCGGCATTCTCACCGCGGAAGAGCGCGCCGCAAATCGTAGACGCCTTCGACCGCATCGCCGCCGAATCTTCCGATCCGAAATTCTTTGAAGGCGCCACCGACGAAGACGTCCATACCTTCGTCATCCGTAAGCTCAAAGAAACTGCCGGCGCCGTGGCCGATAAGATCCACACCGGCCGCAGCCGCAACGAGCAGGTCTCGCTCGATACCCGCCTCTGGCTGCGGGACGAGTGCGACGACCTGCGCGCCCTGCTGGCCGGAGTGATGCGCCGCCTGCTGGACCTGGCCGACAAATACTCCGGCGCCGTCATCCCCGGCTACACCCACATGCGCCGCGCGCAGGCCGTGCTCTGGCCGCACTACCTGCTGGCCTATTTCGAAATGTTCGCCCGCGATTGGGAGCGTTTCGGCGATGCCCGCCGCCGCACCAACCTGATGCCGCTCGGTTCGGGCGCGCTGGCCGGCAGCGGATTCCCGTTCGATCGCGACGCCATCGCCGAAGACCTGGGCTTCGACGGCATCACCCGCAACAGCATGGACGTTTCCGCCGACCGCGATTTCGCCCTGGACTTCCTTTACGCCTGCACCGTCACCATGATTCACCTCAGCCGCCTGGCCGAGGATTGGATTCTGTATTCCAGCGAAGAGTTCGGCTGGCTGGAACTGGGCGACGGCGTCACCAGCGGCAGCAGCCTGATGCCGCAAAAGAAGAATCCCGATTCGCTGGAACTGATCCGCGGCAAGAGCGGGCGCGTCATGGGCTGCCTCACCTCGCTGCTGGTCACCATGAAGGGCCTGCCCCTGACCTACAACCGCGACATGCAGGAAGACAAGGTGCCGCTGTTCGATGCCGGCGACGAACTGGCCGGTTCGCTCGCCATGATGTCTACCGTCATCGAATCCACCCGCTTGAACCCGGCGCGTCCCGCCTCCGCCGCCGAAGAGAGTTGGGTGGTGGCCACAGACCTGGCCGAAGCCCTGGCGCGCGCCGGGACGCCCTTCCACCAGGCCCACCAGATCGTGGGCCGCTTCGTGCTCGAAAGCGTGCGCAGCGGCAAAAAGCCTTCGGATTGGACCGCCGAAGAGATGCGGCAGTTCGCGCCGGAATTCACCGGCGATATGGCCGCGCTGCTGGATCCGGCCAAAGGCATACGCTCGCGGGAACTGCCGGGCGGCACCGGCCCCACGGCCGTGGCTGCGAGCGCTGGCGGCCGCAAAACACCGGCTCGGAGATATGATCGTATGACCAAAGCGTATCGTCAGGGGCAGATCCTCAAGCTGGTTCGCAGCAAGCGCATCGGCACCCAGGAAGAACTGGCCCAGGAATTGAATGCCCAGGGCATCGCCGCCACTCAGGTGACGCTCTCGCGAGACATTCGCGACCTGCGGCTGGTGAAGACCCGCGAGGGCTATAAGGAAATGGCGGCGGAGGAAATCGGCCCCCAGTTCTCCCTGCTGGCCGCCGAGTTTCTGCACGACGTGCTGCGCGCGCAGAACATGGTCATCCTGAAGACCTCGCCCGGCCACGCCAATTCGGTGGCCGTCGCGCTGGATAACGAACGCTGGCCCGAAATCATCGGCACCATCGCCGGCGACGATACCATCCTGGTGATCGCCCCCGACAATGCCACCGCGGAATCGGTCCAGGAAAAGCTGCTCGGCCTGCTCGAAGGCACGTAGGACAGGCCTCCCGGCCTGTCCGCTTTGTATAATTGAAGTCACATGTGGAGATCGGCCGCTCTCCTTGCTGCCGCCGCGCCGCTCCTGCTCGCCCAGGGCACCGTGGAAGGTGTCGTCATCGACAGCATCACCCGCGCCCCCATTCCCGGCGCTACCGTCGATCTACGGGCGGCCGGGAAATCCGCACATCGCGCCATAGCCGGCGCATCCGGCGCCTTCCGATTCGCTGACGTCCCGCCCGGCGAATCACTTTCTTCGTGTTCCAGTCGGAGTCCTTTCGCATCACCTCCGCCGGTGAAACCGTCCACATCCAGGGCGAACTCGATCCCGCCACCAAGCTCAGCGGCCACGTGCTCGACCCCGACGGCAAACCGATTCCCGGCGTCATGGTAACCACTTTCACACTCACCACCCGCCAGGGCGTCATGTCCTTCCTCACCGACAAAGAGGGCGCATTTCACCCGACCGCCCTCCAACCCGGCGCTTACTACCTGCAAGCGCGTCCCAACCGCGGCGTCAACTTCCCGAAAAACATCAAGATTCAAGGGTCCATCCCCAAGCAGGACGAAAAACGAATCCTCGCCCCCACCTACTACCCCGGTGTCGCCGATAAGAGCCAGGCCACCCTCATCGTTGCCTCCGGCGGAGAGTTGAATGGCTACGATATTCACCTTCGCAGCGTCCCGGTATTCCGCATCCGCGGCACGGTCTATGACGAGACCGGCAAACCCGCGGCGAAAGTGCCCCTCACCATCCGCACCGCCGATCTCCGGTTTGCAGAGAGTCTCACCAATCCTGACGCCGAAACCGTCTCCGCCGCCGGAGGCACTTTCGAATTCGCCGATGTCGCCCCCGGAAACTGGCGCATCGCCGCCGAATGGAAACGCGACAACGTCGAGCTCCGCGGATTCACAGTAGCCACCGTCACCCGCCACGATGAGGAAGACGTTGCCGTACGCCTCGCCGCCCCCTTCACCCTCGACGGCACCACGCAACCCGAAGCCAATCTCAAAGGCCTCTACCTGATGCCGGAAGACGGCCCCTCGCGCTACGATTCCCACGCTGACGTGGATGACGAGGGCCTGTTTCACTTCAAGAGCGTCTACCCCGGCCGCTACCGCATCAGCCCCTCCTCCGTAACCGGCGCCTATCTCGCCGAAGTCCGCCTCGGCGAACAGGACGTCACCGGCCAGCCCGTCGATCTTACAGCGGGCTCTCCACCCATCCGCCTGGTCTACCGCTTCGACACCGGCAGCGTCCGCGGCAGCGTCGAGAACGGAGCGCACGCCATCGTGGTGCTCTTTCCCGACCAGTCTGGCGACACCCCGGCCATCGTCCGCTGCTCCTACGAAGGCAAGTTCGAAATCCAGGACCTCCGCCCCGGAGACTATTCCGCCATGGCCTTCAATCGCATCGAAAGGGACTTCGTGATCGACCCGGTGTTCGCGCAGCGATTCTCGGGACGCGGCGTCAGCGTGCGCGTCGAGCCTTCCCGGACGGCTTCCGTGGAGTTGCCGCTAACGGTTTGGGCTCAATAAGGCCCAGGTAAATCAGCAGCACCGCCACGGTGGTCAGTTGGCTCACTACCGTCAGCAGGCTGTCGGCCACCGCCAGCAGCAGATGGGAATTCGCAGCGCCCTCCAGCGCCTTCAGCACCAGCATGCTGCCCAGCATCCCCAGCACGGTGAGCGGCAGCATAGCGAAGAAAATGCGCCAGCGGCGCCCCCGCGCCAGCGACCGGGTGCGTTCCCGCACATCCGTGGTGCGGTCCGCCTCCAGCGCCACAATCGTCTCGGTGAAGATCAGGTCGATCGCCGTGATGATTCCGGGAACCAGCAGCAGCAGGGAGGCCAGCAGGATGCTCACCTCCATCTTGAACGTATTCCACAGCATTTTGCCCCACTGCCGGCGGCCCCAGCCGAGCGAATCGGCCAGCGGCGGCAGTTTGCCGTTGCGCAGCTTCAAGGTCAGTCCGTAGAGAATCGCGGGAACGGCCAGGGCCGAAAGTACCAGATCGCCCGCCGTCATCAAAAAATATGAAAGGATCCCGCTGCTCGGGACATTCAGCAGCGAATAGCCGAGTTGCAGCACCAGTGTGGCCGGCAGGAACACCAGCAGGGTGACCCCGGCAATGAAAGGCAGGTTGGAGCCGAACACAAGGACCGACCGCAGCAGCAGGCGCGGAACCGAGCGGAACGGCTCCACGGGAAAGTCGATTTCGATGTGATCCATCGGTTCAGACAAGTGGGAGCTTACCATAAATGCGCTACCTGACTCTTGTGGTTCTCATGAGCGGCGCCGTGATGGCGCAATCGCGGGATTGGCGTCCCCCCAATCTGCCGCGATACTTCCAACAGTTCAAACTGCCCCTTCGCAACCCGGTGCCCAAGATCCAACTGGCGCCCGGGCAGAAGTGCGCCATTCCCCTGACGAACGTCCTGAAGAAGGACGCGGCGGACAATCGCATGGTGTTCCACCCGGCGCCGCCCAAAAATCCCGCGGCCGGCCTTGTCCCGCCGCCCGCTCCTTCGTGCGACGATGTGAGGTGATGATCAGACGAACCTGCCTTGTATTGCTGGCCGCCCTGGTGCTGGCGGGATGCCGGGAGCACCGGCAATGGAGAGAAACGGTACCAGTTCGACGGCACAATCCTGGCGCTGGACGCAACCAACAAAACGGCCACCCTTCAGGCCGGCAAGATCGGCGACTGGATGGATGCCATGACCATGGAGTACCCCATCAAGCCCGATTCGGAATTCGCCAAGCTCCACGTGGGCGACAAAATCCACGCTACCGCCGTGGTGAAAGACCCTGCATACTACGTGACCGACATAACCGTGGTGCACTAATGCGGTAAGCGGCGAGTTTTTGTACACCGTGCCGCCCTTCATCACGAACACCACGCGTCGCACCGCCGTGATATCGTCCAGCGGATTGCCGTCCACCGCCACCAGGTCGGCCTGCATGCCCTCGGCGATGGTGCCGATCTTGTCGCCCATCCCCAGCGATTCGGCGGCCAGGCTGGTGCCGCTGATCAGCGCGTCCATGGGCTTTTCGCCGCCGTCTTTCACGCGATAGATGAACTCCTCGGCATTGCGGCCGTGCGATCCGGCCACGGCGTCCGTCCCCAGCACGATCTTCACGTGATGCGCGCGGGCGCGGCGGATCACATCGGCCACCAGCGGCAGTCCCTTTTCCATGGCGGCGAAGCCTTCTTCGGTATAGTTGCCGATGCCCAGGAAATGCGCCTTGTTCTCCAGGTAATTGTGCAGCACCAGGAAATTGGGGTCGAAGTAGACGCCGCGCTGGGCCATCAGGTCCAGCGTGGCATCGTCCAGAAACGTGCCGTGCTCGATGCTGGTGCAGCCGGCGTTGATAGCCGCGGTGGCGCCGTCGGACGCGTGCGCATGCACGGCGGCGCGCAGTCCCACAGCTTTGGCTTCGCCGCAGGCGGCGTTGATCTGCTCCACCGTCATGGTCATCTTGCCGCCGTCGCGAATGCTGGCCGTGGCGAACAGCTTCACCACATCGGCGCCGTCCTCTTTGGCTTTGCGGACGAACGCGCGGATCTGCTCCGGCGTGCCGGTCCGTCTCATCGATGGTGCGCAGGCTGGTCAGCACCCGCGGCCCGTCCAGCGCGCCGCTCGCGGTCATGTAGCGGATGTCGCCCTCGATCGCCATTCCCAGGCATTGCACCGTAGTGAATCCGCCCATCAGGGTGGCGCGCGCGTTGGCGGCGGCGAATAGCGCTGCCTGCTGCGGCGTGGTTTTGCCGGCCCGTCCGGGCCCCGTTTCCAGGCGGCCTTCCTTATTGAAATACCAGCCCAGGTGAACGTGCGTATCGATCCAACCCGGCATCATGGTCAGGCCGCTCAGGTCGATGGTCGGCTTCTGCCTGGCGGCGCCCACGTGGGTGATGCGCCCGTTCTCCACCGTGATCTCCTGGTTGCGAAGCACGCCGCCTTTGCCGTCGATCAGCGTGCCGGTCCTGATGATCACCGGTTGGGCCAGCGCGGCCGCCGCGAGGAAAAGAAAGGAGAACGTTTTGATTAACACGGATCTAGCTTACCTGAAAAATCCGTCAGCCTGATCTGCGCGATTTATTTCGGCCCGCCGCTAAGACCCGCGCAACCTCCGCGTCAGCCTATAAGGAGGCACCGATGCTGCTGGAAACACTCGCGCAGGATGTGCGCTATGCCTTGCGTGCGCTTCGCCGGTCGCCGGCGTTCGCTGCCACGGCGGTCTTGACGCTGGGAGCGGGCCTGGGCTTGAACACCATGCTCTTCACGCTGTTCGATGCCTACGTGCTGCGTCCCGTGGCAGTGAACCAGCCCTACAGTCTCTATCAACTCCGCTTCGCCACGCGCGCAAACGGATCCACCAGTTTCGACTGGGCGCAGTATGAGCAGATTCGCGCACAAGCGCCCGCCTTTTCCGATGCCATCGCCGCCAGTTCCTTTGGAACGCGCGTGGGCACCCGCAGCCTGGAGGGCCTCCTGGTGAGCGGAAACTATTTCCCCATGCTGGGCGTGAAGATGGCGCTGGGCCGTCCCGTCCTGCCGGACGACCGCTCCGTCGCCGTGCTGAGCTATCGCTTGTGGCAGTCGATGTTCGACGGCAATCCCAACGCCGTCGGCCGCAAACTCCTGGTGAACGGCAATCCCCTCGCAATCGTTGGTGTGTGTCAAAGCGAATTTGACGGTATGCCGCCCGAGGATACGCCGCCCGATTTCTACGTCCCCGCCACCATGCAGAGCGCCCTGGCGCCGGGCGCGGACCGCTACGCCATCGTGGGCCGATTGCGCCCTGGCATCGCACCCTCGCAAGCCCGCGCGTCCCTCAGCCTCCTGGCCCGGAATCTTACCGCGCAACTGCCGGACGCCGACCGCGCGATCGGTGCGCAACTTGTCTCGCGAGCCACACCCGTAGTGCTCGATGCCAAGACCCTGGCCGTGTTCTCTCCCCTGCTGGTGGTGTTCGGACTGGTGCTGGTGATCTGTTGCGCCAACGTCACCAACATGATGCTGGCCCGCGCCCTGGCGCGCCGGCGCGAGATCGGCGTGCGGCTTTCTCTCGGCGCTGCCCGCGGGCGGCTCATCCGCCAGTTGCTGTCGGAGAATCTCCTGCTCGCTTCCCTGGCCGGGCTTGCAGGCTTCGCCGTTTCCACCCTGGGACTCGGCGCCGCGCAACGGCTGCTGGTCTCCACCATGCCAAAATCCTATGCCGGGCTCGTGGTGCTCGCGCCGCTCACCCCGGACCGGCGGGTGCTGTTCTTCCTGCTGCTTTCCGCTGGGCTTGTGACAGTGGTTTCCGGTCTGGCTCCGGCCCTGCAAGCCACCAGCATCAACCTGGCGGGCGCGCTGCGCGGAGAGTTCAGCGCGCGCTTCCGCTCCACACGCCTGCGCGGCGCGCTGGTGGTGAGCCAGGTGGCCGTGTGCCTGCTCCTCCTTGTGCTCACCGGTGTACTGCTCCGCAACAGCGCCGCCCTCCGGCGCCTGGAAGTAGGGTACGATACGCGCGGCGTGGTTTCCCCACTGATCTTCAGCAGCACGGCGGATGCCGACGCGGCGAAACTGGCGCGCCACCTGGAGACCCAGCCCTGGGTCGCAAGTGTAGCCGTGGCCCTGCGCGCGCCCCTGAGCGGGCGAGTACGTTCCACGCCGCTCCTCCCTTCCGGCGGCGCTCATCCGGAGACCTCGGGATATAACAATGTCTCGCCCGAATACTTCGATGTGCTCCACATTCCCATTCTGCGCGGGCGCGATTTCCGTCCCGGCGAGACCTCCGCCGCAATCGTCAGCCAGGCCACGGCGACGCGCTTCTGGCCCGGGCAGGACGCGCTCGGCCAGACCATCGAAGCTCCCGGCTTACACACCCGCTCGGTAGTCGTCGGCGTGGCCCCGGACGTGGTCAGCGGCATGTTGTTCGATGGACTCGACCGCACCATGGTGTACTTCCCCACCGAACTCGGCGCCCCGCAGGCGCGCACGTTGATCGTCCGCGCGAAGACGGATTCCGGCAAGGCGCGCGAATTGATGGAACAATCCCTCACGGACGTGCTGCCCGATCGCGGCTCGCTGGCCGTGGCCGCGGAAGATTCCTTCGTATTGCAGGTCTATCCGTTCCGCACCGCCATGGTCGTCTCGCTGCTGCTGGGCGGCGTGGCGCTGCTGCTCACCATCTCCGGAATGTACGGTGTCATGGCTTACCTGGTGGGCCAGCGCACGCGTGAAATCGGCATTCGCATGGCCTTGGGGGCTTCGCCCGGGAGCGTGATCCGGCTGGTGCTGGGGCAGTCGGGACGGCTGGCGATGATCGGGCTGGCGTGCGGCCTCGCAGCCTCGCTGGCGCTGGCCAAACTGCTGAGCGTCGCCTTCTTCATGCTCCGGAGCTTCGATTTGGCTGCTTATGCCGCGGGCCTCGGCGTAGTCACTCTGGCCGCGCTGGCCGCTGCCTGGATTCCTTCGCGGCGCGCGGCGCACATCAACCCCATGGACACCCTGCGCGCCGAGTGAGCGATTGACACGCCGCGGCATCTCTGCCATAGTCTAACTATGGGAAACTTCCTGCGCCGGCTCCGCTTCCTCTTCTTCGCCGGCCGGTTCGATCGCGACCTGGCCGAAGAGATGCGCCTCCACATGGAAATGCGCGCCGCCGATAACCGCGACTCCGGCCAGAGTTCGTCCGAAGCCGCTGCCGCCGCGCGCCGCCAGTTCGGCAATGCCACCCGCCTCCAGGAAGTCAGCCGCGAAGCCTGGGGCTGGACCATGCTCGACAACCTCCGCAAAGACATCGCCTATGGCACGCGGTCACTCGCCGCCAACCCCGGATTCACGGCCACCGCCGTGCTCTCGCTGGCGCTCGGCATTGGGGCCAATACGGCAATTTTCAGCATCATCAATGCCGTCATGCTGCGAACTCTGCCAGTCGCGGACCCGCAGGCGCTGGTGCAGATCCATATGGGCGAAGGCGGAGACGACGAGGTGAACACGCTCATCTGGGATCAGATTCGCGACCGCCAGCAGAGCTTCTCCGGTACCCTGGCCTTCGCCACCGAGTCATTCGACCTGGCCGATGGCGGCGAGTCACACCCGGCGCAAGGTATGTGGGTGAGCGGCGACTTCTTCCGCGTTTTGGGCGTGCCCGCCATGATCGGCCGCGGTTTCACAGCCGCTGACGACCGTCGCGGCGGCGGTCCCGATGGCGCCGTCGCCGTGGTCAGCTACGGCTTCTGGCAGCGCAATTTTCCCGGCGACCGCGGCGTCATCGGCAAGACCATCCACCTGAACCGGCGCCCGTTCGTGATCGTCGGCGTGACGCCTCCCTGGTTCACTGGTCTGGATATCGACCGGCGTTTCGATGTCGCCGTGCCCATCGGCTCTCTCGGGACCCTTCGTCCCAACGCGGCGGCCGACCCAGTCCATTACTGGTGGCTGCGCATGATGGTCCGCATCCCCGAAGGCCAGACGATCCAGCAGGCAGATGAACGTATGCGCGCCATTACGCCCGGGATCTTAGGCGCAATCATCCCCGCCGAACTGGGTGCGGAAGACCGTGCCGGGTTTCTGAAGACGCGGTTTCACCTCGTTCCCGCCGGGCTCGGTTTTTCGTCGACGCGCGCCCGCTACCAGACCGCGCTTCCCGTCCTGATGGGCACCGTGGGGCTGGTGCTGCTCATCGCATGTGCCAACATCGCGAACCTGCTGCTGGCCCGCGCCGCCGCGCGCCAGCGCGAACTCGCCGTACGCATGGCCATCGGCGCGAGCCGCTGGCGCGTGGTTCGCCAACTGATGACCGAAAGCCTGCTCCTGGCCGGGCTCGGCACCGCGGCCGGATTCCTTTTCGCCATGTGGGGAAGCCGCGTGCTGGTTCGGATGCTTTCCACCGCGGGAAACCCCATCGAGATAGACACCTCTCCGGATTTCCGCCTGCTGGCCTTCACCGTCGCGGTCGGCATGGCGACGGCGCTCATTTTCGGTCTCGTGCCGGCCATTCGGGCCACGCGCATCGGGCTGAATCACGCGCTCAAAGAGAACGAGCGCGGATCGCTCCAGGGCTTCTCCCGTTTCCACCTCGGCACCGCGCTGGTGGCCGCGCAGGTGGCCCTCTCGCTGGTGCTGCTGGCGGGTGCGGGCCTGTTTCTGGGTACGCTACGCAACCTGCTGGCGGTGGACAGCGGCTTCGACCGGCACAACATTTTGATGGCTGGCATCACGCTTCCGCAAGCCACCACTGCGCCGCAACGGAACCTGATCTACAGCGAACTGCTGGACCGTTTCCGCGCGCTGCCGGGTGTAGTCTCCGCCGCCACCAATCAACTCGCGCCCATAGGCCCCTACGGCTGGGCATCGCCGGTGAAGGTGGAAGGATTCACGCCCAAGTCGCGGGGCGATTCGGTGGTCTTCTTTAATCGCGTCTCCTCGCGCTACTTCGCCACCATGCACACGCCGCTGCTCATGGGGCGCGAATTCAACCAGCACGACGATCTGAACGCCCCGCGCGCCCTCATCATCAACCAGGAAACGGCGCGGAAATTTTTCGGCGCGGCGAACCCTCTCGGCAAAACGATAGGTGTCCCCGAAACCTGCCAGGTCGTCGGCATCGTGAAAGACACCAAGTACAACCGCCTGGACGAAGCGCCCCGCCGCATCGCCTATCTGGCGCTAACACAAGATCCCGATCCCGGACCCGACGTTCACTACGCCATCCGTACCGCCGGTGCGGTGGAATCGCTGATTCCTTCCCTGCGTGCCACGGTGACCGCCGTGGACCCAGCCATCTCGCTGGAATTCCGCAATTTCGATACGCAGGTGAAAGAGTCGCTGGTGCAGCCGCGGTTGGTGGCGCTGCTCTCGACCATCTTCGGTGCGCTGGCGCTGCTGCTGGCCATGGTGGGGCTCTACGGCGCCACCGCGTATAGTGTAGTGCGGCGGCGCGGCGAAATCGGAATTCGCATGGCGCTGGGCGCGCAGCGGCAGTCAGTAGTCCTGCTGATGCTGCGCGATGTCGCCCTGATTGCCGCGGCAGGGATGGCTCGCCGGGCTGGGCGTCTCGCTGGCGGCCAGCCGCCTGGTCAAGAGCCTGCTATTCGGAATCCGCCCCAACGATCCGCTCGAACTGGCCGGCGCCGTTATCCTGCTGGCGGCGGCAATCGCCCTCGCCGCCTACATTCCCGCGCGCCGCGCCGCCCGGCTCGATCCCATGTCGGCATTGCGCGACGCGGGATAGGCACAATGCTGCACCTCCCCATCCCGCAGCCGGTCATCGTTCAGCCTTCCCCGCGAGAGAGGACAGCGTGGTGCGGGGGGCGAACGCCAAGCGCTTCACCTTGACCCGGCCGGCGAAGTCGTCCACCTGTTCCGCCGTTTCTCGCGCGAGCGGCGCGTCACCAGCGTGATCGAGCCGGCGTAGCTGTGCTCGTAGAATTGAACTTCGGGACGGGCGGGCATATGCTTCGAGATTGAATTTCGGATACCTTATGTAATGAGAGAATGGACCGCTTCCATACGCGAGAAGGTTTTGGTGGCGAAAAGGAGAGGAAATGTCCACAAAAGAAAACGCATTTGGGCGACGTTCGCTTCTGAGCACGGGCGCGGCAGCCGCGGGTCTTGGCCTCTTGGCTGACCTCGAAGCGTATCCCCAGAATGTCAACCGGAATTCAATACCGTCGGACTTGAAAGTCACTGACATGCGCATCGCCATTCTGAGAGGGCCGGGAGGCCAGGCGGGCGAGGGTCGGGGTGGTCGCGGCGGCAGGGCACCCCTGCCTCCTGCCACTCCCGGCGCGGGAGGGGCATCGGGCGGCACGATCGTCGTCCGAATCGATACCAATCAGGGAATCTCGGGTTACGGTCAGACGATTGGGGACGGCCCCCAGCCGAACTACGTGCTGACGCATAAGACCCGGGTGCTCGGCGAGAATCCCTGCAACGTTGACAGGATCTTCCGCAAGATGAAGATCCATGGCGCCTATAACCGCCGGGGGAGCGGCGTCAACGCGATTGAGAACGCGTTGTGGGATCTGGCCGGCAAGGCTTATGGCGTGCCGATCTATCAAATGCTTGGCGGTAAATTCCGCGACAAGGTCCGCATGTACTCCGAGGGTGACCCGCGCTCGAACGACATCAAAGACATCGCCGCCGATTACAAGGAGAGAGTCGCCGCGGGGTTTACGATGCTCAAAATGGACCTGGGCGTAGCTCCCATCCTCCGAGGCAAGCGGGGAACAATGTTTGCGCCGGCAGGCTATAACGGGGAACCGGGGGAAGGCCCCGAGAACTACTATCAGGGATTGGAGCTGAGCGACAAGGGATGTGAACTCGTAGCCGACTACGTCGCTTCGATCAAGGAACTCATGGGCGACGCCGCCGACGTTCCCATGGGTCACGACCATTTCGGGCACCTCACCGCGAAAAGTTGCATCAAGCTGGCTAACGCGCTGGAGAGGGTCACTCCCTCGACTTTGGAAGACATGGTCCCGTGGTTCCGGGCAGAGGAGTGGAAGCTCATCACCAATTCGGTCAGGGTCCCCACCTTGACGGGCGAAGACGCCTACCTGGTGGAATCGCTCGAGCCGCTTTGCCAGGCGCGTGCAGTCGACTACATCCACCCCGATCACCTTGTAATCGGCGGCTGTCTCGAATTGAAGAAGACCTCCGACATGGCGGCCAAATATTCGGTGGGGATGATGGTCCACAGCAACGCTACCCCGATCGGCTACATAGCGGGCGCGCACGCGATAGCCGCCTGCCAAAACTTCCTCGCCATGGAATGGCACCAGCCGCAGCCAGCCTGGCACAAAGACATTACCGACGCCGGGGCCCTCGTCGTTAAGGGTTACATCCCCGTTCCCACGGGGCCAGGCCTGGGCATCAAAGTCCATGAGGAAGCGATCCGCCCCCTCTGCAGGCAGGGTGAGTTCTTCACCGACCCTACGACGTATTGGGATTCGCAGGTCGGCGGAGACAAGACGTATACGTAAAGCTTAATTAACCTCAATTCCCGATCGCCCAACTCGAAGCGAAAGCTGATGGGCCGGGTCAGCTTGACGTATCACGCGCGAACCACCGGAGTGACCAACGTGGAAGCCCTGTCTGGGTCGTCGTCTCGGAAATTGGTGCCACTCGGGAGGCGTCAGTGCCGCCGAATTCCCTGGCCCGGCGTAACGCTCTGTAACTTGCCTTCCTTCACCACGAACGTTCCGTTCACCAACACATACGGAATGCCTTCGGAATACTGCGCAGGCTTATCGAAGGTGGCGCGGTCAATCACGTGCGCCGGGTCGAATACGGTGATATCGGCGTCCGCCCCGACCGCGAGCCGGCCCCTGTCCTTCAGGCCGAGCCGCGCGGCGGGCATGGCAGTCATCTTATTCAGCGCCGTCATCAGCGACACGGCGTGCTGCTCGCGAACATAGCGCCCCAGCACGCGGGCGAACGTGCCCGCGGCGCGCGGATGTCCTTTGCCATTGTCCAGAATGCCGTCGCTCGCCACGATCACCGTAGGGTCCGCCATGGCCATGCGGGCCACCTCTTCGGGAATCCCGTGGATGGCCACCATCCCGCCCTGCTTGCGGTAGCGCGCGAAGCTTTCGGCGGTAAGCCGCTCTCCCGTCGCGGCCCATTGCAGGTCGCCATAGCTGATGTGGCCCAGCCGGTTCTGCCAGCCTTCATCGAAGATCGCCGACCCCAGGTCGGTCATCCCGGCGGTGTACGGGTACGCCTCCGTGGTGACGTCCATCCCGCGTTTGCGCGCGCCGGCGATCATCTGTAAACAGACCGGCGTCTCGGCCAGGCAGGTGCTCGTGACGTGGACCACGTGCAGCGAAGCGCCGGTGGCCGCCGCGTCCGCCAGCACCTCCTGGAGCGAATCGATGGCGCCCGGCTCGACCGGTCCGCTGTTGCGCATGTGGACGAAGATGGTGACGTGGGTCTCCGCGGCCAGCCGGAATACGTCCAGAATCTGCGTGCGCGTTTCCTTCACGTAGGCGATCCCCATGCCGATGCCCATCGCGCCATCGGCGAGCCCGCGGCGCAGCAGTTGCAGCGCCTCCTGGTGTTCCGCCGCCGTGGGTACGCGTTCTGCCGCCGCGTCATGCGGCAGGAACGTGCCGGTATCGAGCATGGCGGTCATCAGCGCCGGAATGTGGCCCACGCTGGCGCCGAAGTTGATCAGCGAATGGCCTTCGCGTGCGGCATACCAGGGCGGCACGGGCGAAACTCCCACCTCCATTTCAAGCGCCGTGGTCACGCCGTCGCGCGCCTTGAAGGCGAAATTCTCCGGGTTGATGCGGTGCTGGTGGATGTCGATAAACCCGGGCGCGACCACCAGTCCCTTCACGTCCACCACTTCCCGACCGCGTAAGGGTGTCGCGGAAATAGCCGCGATTTTGCCGCCCGCGATCCCTACGAATCGCACTGCATCCAGATTCGACGCCGGATCCATGACGCGCCCGTTCGCCAGGACCACGTCATATTGCTGCGCCACCAGCGGCATAGCGGCAAGGGCCAGAACCGCTAAACGGTACACAGCGTCACGGCCTCTTTGAGCGAAGTGATGGGGTCGCGCACCGGCACAAACTCATGCGCGAAATAGCCCGTGAAATTCAGGTCCGCGATGGCCTTGGCAATGGTGCGCCACTGCAGTTCCTGGGTATCGTCCAGTTCGTGCCGGCCGGGCACGCCGCCGGTGTGAAAGTGGGCGATGTACTGGAAGTTGTCCCGGATGGTGCGGATGATGTCGCCTTCCATAATCTGCATGTGGTAGATGTCGTACAGCAGTTTCACGCGCGGCGAATCCACGCCCTTCATCACGTCCACGCCCCAGGCGGTGTGGTCGCACTGGTAATCCTTGTGGTTCACCTTGCTGTTCAGCAGCTCCAGCACGACGGTGACGCCGTTATCTTCGGCGAACTTCTTGATGCGGCTCAGGCCGGCGATGCAGTTGGCTTTGCCTTCGTCATCGCTCATGCCTTTGCGATTGCCCGAGAACGTAATCACGTTGGGCACCTTGGCCTCGGCCGCGCGCGTGATGCGCGCACGGATCTCGGCCTCCAGCCGGTCGTGACTCTCCTTGCGATTCCAGCCATCCGGTATGCTCGCCTTGCCCTGCGTCACCGTGGGGACAAGGCCATATTTGCGGACCGTGGGCCATTCGTCCGGCTCGACGAGGTCGATGCCGCTCAGGCCGATCTCCGCGGCCTGCCGGCACAGATCGTCGAGTGGAATTTTGGAATAGCACCAGCGGCACAGGGACTGCTTCAGCCTTCCGGCCGATCCCGGCGCCGCGGGCACCAGCGGAGCCGCGGCCATGGCGGCGCCAATTGTTCGAAACGCGCTTCGACGGGTCATGATTGAGGATCGTATCACAGGGACGCCCCAGGAGCGTTATTCTTATGTACGCATGCCATCGTACATCGGAGCCATCGACCAGGGCACTACCAGCACCCGTTTCCTCGTTTTCGACCGCGGCGGCCGCATCGTTGCTTCCGCGCAGAAGGAACACGAGCAGATCTATCCGCAGCCGGGATGGGTGGAGCACGACCCGGACGAGATCTGGTTCCGCACCACGCAGGTGATCGCCGAAGCCATGGCAGCAGCGCCGGCCTGCAAGCCCGGCCGACCTGGCCGCCATCGGCATCACCAACCAGCGCGAAACCACCGTCCTGTGGGATCGCCAAGACCGGCCGCCCGGTGCACAACGCGCTGGTCTGGCAGGATATGCGCGTGGGCGACGCGGTCAGCGAATTCGCGCGCGAACGGCGGCGCCGACCGCTTCCGCGCGAAGACCGGCCTGCCGCTCGCCACCTATTTCAGCAGCCTCAAGATCCGCTGGCTGCTGGACCACGTCCCCGGCGCTGCGCCAGCAGGCCGAAGCGGGCGACATTCTCTTCGGCAACATCGACACGTTCCTGCTCTGGCACCTCACCGGCGGCCTGCACATCACCGACTGCACCAACGCCAGCCGCACGCAGTTGATGAACCTGCGAGACGCTGGATTGGGACGCCGAACTGCTCGAGCGCCTTCGGCATTCCGCGCCAGATTCTGCCGCAGATCCGCTCCAGCAGCGAAGTGCTACGGCGACGCCACGCTGGACGCGGTCGAAGGGCGTGCCCGTGGCCGGCATTCTGGGCGATCAGCAGGCCGCGCTGGTGGGCCAGACCTGCTTTCAGGCCGGCGAAGCCAAAAACACTTACGGCACCGGATGTTTCCTGCTGATGAACACCGGCGACGAGATCGTGCACTCCACGCTGCGGCCTGCTGACCACGGTGGCGTTCCAGCTGGGCGGACAGCCCGGCGCACTACGCCCTGGAAGGCAGCGTGGCCATCACCGGCGCGCTGGTGCAGTGGATCCGCGACAATTTCGGGCTGATCGCCACGAGCCCGGAGATCGAAACGCTGGCGCGCACGGTGGAGGACAACGGCGGCGTCTATTTCGTGCCGGCGTTCTCCGGCCTGTACGCGCCGTATTGGAAGCACAACGCCCGCGGCGTGATCGCCGGCCTGACGCGCTACACCAACAAGGGCCACCTGGCGCGCGCCGTGCTGGAAGCCACGGCCTTCCAGACGCGCGAAGTGGTGGAGGCGATGGAGAAGGATTCGGGCGTCCCGCTGGGCGTCCTGCGCACCGATGGCGGCATGGTGGAAAACGAGCTGCTGATGCAGTTCCAGGCCGACATTCTGGACCGCGACGTGGTGCGTCCGGCGGTGAAGGAGACTACCGCGCTGGGCGCCGCCTACGCCGCCGGCCTCGCCGTCGGCTTCTACGCGAGCTGGACGACCTGCGCGCGCAATGGTCGGTGGACCACACCTGGACGCCGCAAATGGATGCCGGCGCGGCGCGAGAAGATGTACGGCTTCTGGAAGAAGGCGGTGACGCGGTCGTTCGACTGGCTGGGGGAGGAATAAAGGCCATGCGGAAAACTCTGTTTCGGCGAATTCATGGGGACCATGGTCCTGATCCTGCTGGGCAACGGCGTGGTGGCCAACGTGCTGCTGCGGAAGTCGAAGGCCGAAGGCGCGGGCTGGATGGTGATCGCCACCGGGTGGGCCTTCGCCGTGATGGCCGGCGTCTTCACCGCCATCGCCTGCGGCGGCAGCGACGCGCATCTCAATCCCGCGGTGACCCTCGGCAGCGCGGTCGTCACCGGCGATTTCAGCAAGTTCGCTGCCGTATCTGGGCGCGCAACTCGCCGGCGCGTTCTGCGGCGCCACGCTGGTGTGGCTGCACTATCTGCCCGCACTGGCGCGAAACGCCCGATGCCGATCGCAAGCTGCGCCTGCTTCTGCACCTCGCCGGCCATCCGCAATCCCGCCGCCAACCTGGTCGAGCGAAATCATCGGCACGTTCGTGCTGGTGCTGGTGGCCGGCGCGATCTGTTCGAAGGCCGTCTCGGCGACCGGACCCGCGGCCGGGGCTGGGACCGTACCTGGTGGGCTGCCTGGTCTGGGGCATCGGACTGAGCCTCGGCGGCACCACCGGGTACGCCATCAATCCGGCGCGCGACCTCGGCCCGCGCATCGCCCACGCGCTCCTGCCCATCGCCAAGAAAGGCGATTCGGACTGGGCCTATGCGCCCATCCCGATCCTGGGTCCTCTCGCCGGAGGCGCGCTGGCCGGCCTGGTCGTGAAACTGGTCGGGATTTAGGCTGGTCCGGCCAAACGCATCGGGCGTTTCACGCGGTACAACACGTGCCGGCGCAAAGGGTGCCCCTCCGGCAGCCGGGGGTGATCGAAATCCTTCGGCCGGATCGTGCTTCATCCCGATCTTCTCCATCACTCGCCGGGAGGGCCAGTTGGCCGGTACGGTGAATGCCACAATTTCCGTTAACCCCAGTTCGCTGAACGCGTGTTGCAGCACCCGCCGCGCCCCCTCCGTGGCCAGCCCGCGCCCCCAGTATGCCTTGGCAAGCCGCCAGCCAATCTCCACGCACGGAGTGAAGGGCGCTTCGAACAAAGGCACGGAAATCCCGATAAAGCCGGTAAA
The DNA here is from genome assembly GCA_963853855.1 of uncultured Solibacteraceae bacterium. Lineage (GTDB taxonomy): Bacteria > Acidobacteriota > Terriglobia > Bryobacterales > Bryobacteraceae > Sulfopaludibacter. The sequence continues at coordinate 20,652 of CAWKYG010000052.1, forward strand.
ATCGCCGCTCTCCCGCAACTCCGCCGCATAAAACGTGAAGCCGCGCTTGGCCCACTGTGCCTCAATGCGGTCCACCAGGGCATCGCTCTCCCCCCGCGAGAGCACCGACGGAAAGTAGCGCATCACTTCGGGGTCGGCATTCATCCTATAAAAGGGGTCGCGATCGGATTCGCGCCACGCCCTCAGCAGCAGCCGCTCTGTCTGGATCACTCACGGTATCATAGAAAGGGAAAGCGCCTCCTCGCAAATGCCTTTGCACTCCGAACCGGAAATGGGTATCAATAGTTGGCTCGAAGACGAGCTATATCAACAATATCTGCACGACCGCTCCACCGTGGACGAAAGCTGGAAGCACATTTTTGAGAAGACCAACGGCCTCACGCCGGCGGCTCCCGCGCCCGCAGCGCCCAAGAGCGACGCCGCCCCCGCGCCGGAGCCTCTGGCGGGCGAACAGCTTCAGCCCCTGCGCGGCGTCGCCGGCAAAATCGCCGAGAACATGGCCGCCAGCGTCACCGTTCCCCTGGCCACCTCGCAGCGCACCATCGCCGTCAAGGTGATGGACGAGAACCGCCGCATCATCAACCAGCACCGCACCCTGGTCGGCAAGAGCAAAGTCTCCTACACCCACCTCATCGGCTGGGCCGTGGTGAAGGCACTCGAAGAGCTTCCCGGCCTCAACCACGCCTACGCCGAAAAAGACGGCCAGCCCTACCGCATCGTGCGGCCCCAGATCAATCTGGGCATCGCCGTGGATGTCGCGGGCAAAGACGGCGCCCGCAGTCCTGATGGTGCCCAACATCAAGAACGCCGGCGCCCTCAATTTCCAGGAGTACCTGACCGCCTTCGACGATCTGGTGGCCCGCGCCCGCACCGGCAAACTGACCCCCGCCGATTTCCAGGGCACCACCATTTCGCTCACCAATCCCGGCACGGTGGGCACCATGTCTTCCAACCCGCGCCTGATGCCGGGGCAGGGCGCCATCATCGCCGCCGGCGCCATCGATTATCCCGCCGAATATCACGGCGCCGCCGCCGAGACCCGCGCCATCCTGGGCATCAGCAAAGTGATGACCCTCACCTGCACTTACGATCACCGCATCATTCAGGGCGCCGAATCGGGCGCGTTCCTGGGCACGCGTGCAGGCCCTGCTCGACGGCGAAGACGGCTTCTACGAAGAGGTCTTCGATCACCTGCGCATGCCGCACCAGCCGGTGCATTGGGAGACCGACCGCAAGCCGCTGCTCCCCGGCATGACCTCCGCGCGCACCGCCGAAATCGCCAAGGAAGCGGGCATCATGCAGATGATCAACGCCTACCGCGTGCGCGGCCACCTGATCGCCGATCTCGACCCGCTGGGCGACGAACCCAGCTACCATCCCGAGCTCGACCCGGAAACCTACGGCCTCACCATCTGGGACCTGGACCGCGAATTCCTCACCGGCAGCCTGGGCGAAGCCATCGGCGAAGGCGGCCCCAAGCCGGTCGCCACGCTGCGCGAAATCCTGGAGACCCTGCGCCAGACCTACTGCGGCAAAATCGGCTGCGAGTACATGAACATCCAGGTGCCCGAGCAGAAGCGCTGGCTGCAGCACCGCATGGAGCCGGAAGCCAACCACTGGCCGCTCGACCGCGCCACGCGCCTGCGCATTCTGCGCACATCTGATCGCGGCCGAAGAGTTCGAGCATTTCCTGCATTCCCGCTTCGTGGGCCAGAAGCGCTTCGCCCTGGAAGGCGGCGAAACCGCCCTGGCCATCCTGGAAGAGATCCTGGAGCGCGCCGCCGGCGGACAACGTCCACGAAGTGGTGATGGGCATGGCGCACCGCGGCCGCCTGAACATTCTGGCCAACGTCGTCGGCAAGGACGTCAAGCAGATCTTCTCGCGAGTTCGAAGGCGAGATCGACCCGGCCAGCACGCAGGGCTCGGGCGACGTGAAGTATCACCTGGGCGCCAGCACGGCGTCGCACCACCGATACCGGCACGCGAAATCGTGGTCTCGCTCTCGCCCAATCCCAGCCACCTGGAAGCCGTCGATCCGGTGGTGGAAGGCATCGTGCGGCCCAAGCAGGACCGCCTCGGCGACACCGCCCGCGAGCGCGTCATCCCGGTGCTGATCCACGGCGACGCGGCTTTCGCCGGCCAGGGCGTGGTGGCCGAAACGCTCAATCTTTCGCAGCTCGACGGCTACTCCACCGGCGGCACCATCCACCTGATCATCAACAACCAGATCGGCTTCACCACCCTCCCCGACGAATCCCGCTCCACGCCCGTATTCCACCGACGTGGCGCGCGGCGTGCAGGCGCCGATTTTCCACGTCAACGGCGACAATCCGGAGGCCGCCATCCGCGTGGTGCAGATCGCCTTCGATTACCGCCAGCAGTTCAAGAAGGACGTGGTGATCGACATGATCTGCTATCGCCGCCACGGCCACAACGAAGGCGACGACCCCAGCTACACGCAGCCCATCATGTACCGCAAGATCAAGGAGCATCCGCCGGTCAGCGTCCTGTACTCCGAGCGCCTGGTGCGCGAAGGCGTGATCGACGGCGGAGGAAATCCAGGCGATGCGCAAGGCCGTCTCGCAGCGCCTGGGCGAAGCTTACGACGCCGTCAAGCAGCGCGCCGAGCGCTACGAACTGCAGGAACTCAGCGCCGTCACCAGCGACGATATCGGCGGCTTCTGCCCGCGCACCGCCGTGAACCAGCAGGTGCTGGAGCGCGTCATCCGCGGCACCACGCAGTTCCCCGAGAATTTCCATCTGCATCCCAAGCTGCGCGGCTTCGTCGAGAAGCGCCGCGATGCCATCGAGAAGCAGACGGCCGCATCGATTGGGCCTTCGGCGAAGCGCTGGCCTTCGGCACGCTGGTGCTGGAAGGCACGCCCGGTCCGGCTCAGCGGCCAGGATTCCGGCCGCGGCACCTTCAGCCAGCGCCACCTGGCTTTCTACGATTCCGAAAACGGGCGAGCGCTACGTCCCCATGCAGCACATCTCGCCCGACCAGGCGCGCTTCGACGTGTTCGACAGCTCGCTCAGCGAATACGCCGTGCTGGGCTTCGAATTCGGCTACAGCGTGGCCGATCCGCTGACCCTGGTCATCTGGGAAGCGCAGTTCGGCGATTTCGCCAACGGCGCGCAGATCATGATCGACCAGTTCATCTCCTGCTCCGAATCGAAGTGGGGCCAGCCCAGCGGCCTGGTGATGCTGCTGCCGCACGGCTTCGAAGGGCAGGGGCCCGAGCATTCCAGCGCGCGCATCGAGCGCTTCCTCACCCTGTGCGCCGAAAACAACATGCTAGGTGGCCAACTGCACCACGCCGGCGCAGTATTTCCACCTGCTGCGCCGCCAGATGTACGGCGGGCCCGACCGCCGCGGCACGCGCAAGCCGCTGGTCATCTTCACGCCCAAGAGCCTGCTGCGCCATCCGCGCGCCGTTTCCACGCTGCACGATTTCACCGCCGGCGGCTTCATCGAAATTCTGGATGACTCGCTGGTCCCGATTCCGCCGCCATTTCGCGCGTGGTCTTCTGCTCCGGCAAGATCTATTACGATCTGCTGGCCGCGCGCGAAGAGCGCAAGGCCGACCCACGTCGCCCTGGTGCGCGTGGAGCAGCTTTATCCGTTCGCCGCCAGCGAGGCGCGCGACATTCTGGCGCGCTACCCGGCCACCGCCGAAGTGGTGTGGGCGCAGGAGGAGCCGCGCAACATGGGCCCGTGGCGCGTGCTTCGCGAGCAGATCCAGCCGCTGCTGGACGAGACCCAGCGCGAAGTGCGCTACGTGGGCCGCCCCGAAAGCGCCAGCCCGGCCACCGGCTCCGGCAAGCGCCACCAGCAGGAAGCCGCCGAGATTCTCAACGACGCCCTGACCCCCGGCGCCATTTCGCAGACCAAGCGCGTGCGCCTGGTGGCGCGCAGGAAAAAGTAAGACAGACCTCCCGGTCTGTCTCCACTCGCGCGTGGTGTTAATCTATTCGGCAGAGGATTCCCATGGTCATCGGTGTTCCGAAAGAAGTCAAAGATCACGAGACGCGCGTCGGGCTGGTGCCCGCCGTCGTCACCGCCCTCCGCGAGGCGGGCCACGAAGTGTTGGTGGAAACGCTGGCCGGCGAAGGCAGCTCCCTGACCGACCGCGAATACATGCAGGCCGGCGCGCACATTCTCAATAGCGCCGCCGAAGTGTGGAACAAGGCCGACCTGGTGGTGAAGGTGAAAGAGCCGCAGCCCTCCGAGTACGGTTTCTTCCGGCCCGGCCTGATCCTGTTCACCTACCTGCACCTGGCGCCGCTGCCGGAACTCACCGATCGTCTGCTGGACGCGCGCGTCAACGGCGTGGCTTACGAAACCATCCGGGAAGCCGACGGTTCCCTGCCCCTGCTCACGCCCATGAGTGAAGTGGCCGGCCGCATGTCCGTGCAGGTGGGCGCGCAATACCTGGAAAAGCCCAGCGGCGGCCGCGGCATTCTGCTCGGCGGCGTCCCGGGCGTGGCGCCCGCCAACGTGGTGATCCTGGGCGGCGGCATCGTCGGCACCAACGCGGCCAAGATGGCGCTGGGCCTGGGTGCGCACGTCACCATTATCGATCGCAGCCTGAACCGCCTGCGCGAGCTCGACGATATCTTTAACAGTCAACTGGTCACGCTTGCGTCCAATGCGTGGACCATCGGCGAGAATCTGAAGACGGCGGACCTGGTGGTGGGAGCCGTGCTGATTCCCGGCGCCTCCGCTCCCAAGCTGGTGCGCCGGGAGATGATCGCCACCATGAAGCGCGGCGCGGTGGTGGTGGATGTGGCCATCGACCAGGGCGGCTGCTTCGAAACCTCGCATGCCACCACGCACACCGAGCCGGTCTACTTCGTGGATGGCGTGCTGCACTACTGCGTCTCGAACATGCCGGCGGCGGTACCGCACACTTCGACGTTCGCTCTGACCAATGCCACTTTCCCGTATCTGCTGGAACTGGCGAATCTCGGGCTGGAGGGCGCCTGCGAACGGCACCAATCCATTCGCGACGGCGTCAACACCTATAACGGCTACGTCACTCACAGCGGTGTTGCCGAATCGCAGGGGCGGCAGTGGCGCGAACTGGCGGAAGTGGGATAAGGCGCGCTTCGCGCGCGGGGGCCGGGGGCCTGGGGTCGGGGGCCGGGGGCCGGAAAAACGGGGGTTGGGGGTAGGGGTTGGGGGTTGGGGATTAGTCTTAGGCGGCCCTCCTGACCGGTTTGCGGACTGATTCCAGGCGTTTGTGGTGGGCGGCTAGGCGTTGGATTTGGACCTTCGAATAAACAAAATTGGGGGGCAGGGCTTCGGGGGGAAAGTCGTATGTTTCGCCTAAGATAGCGGCTTCTTCGACGATTTGTTGAAGGGCCTCGCGGCGGGCCTGCTGGAGCTGGAGGACGAGGGCAACGTTCTTTTCGATACGGCGCTGGATGCGGTTTTCGTAGAGGGTGAGGAGGTTGAGGTCCTTTTTCTGCTCGCCCCAGACGCGGCCCTTGGCGAGGGCGACATCGACCTGCTCGGTGCCGGAGACGGCGTCGTCGGGATGGTTGAGGCCGCGGACGAGGACGGAGCTTTCGATGGCGGAGGCGCGATTCATACGCCACCGGTCGTCGGCGATCTGCTGGACGAGATCGATTTCCAAGCCTCCCACGGGGGCCATGGACTGGTGAATGCCGCGGCAATGTTCTTTGTACGGCTGCTCATCGGACGGCGCGATGACGAGGACCTGGCCGGTCAGGCCATGGCGATAGGCATTGAAGGCGCGACGATCGCGCGGTTTGGGAGTTTCGGTATTCGTTTCGGGAGACATAAGTGACTTTCTGGCGAGCGGCGCTCGCGTGGAATTGACCCATCTTACGAATAGCATGGCGACGCAGGGGACTTTTTGTAAGTTGATGATGGGATTGAGTAAGTGTGTTGTGACCCGCCCGCGGTAGGCGGTAAGATATGCCGACCATGGCCGTCAGCGGCGCTGACCCAAGGGACGCGATCCACGATCAATGATGCCAAGCCGATTTATGGGGAGTAATCCGGGGCACTGCATTACCGGAAGGGGGACATAGCGCGGCCTAAGCGAGATGGCGGTACTTCAGAATTTCCTGCCTGACTTCGACGCGGCGGGCATCGTTCATCGCCAAGACCTGGACAGTAGCGCGCCCGGTCACGCTGATGCCTTCGATGCGCGGACCGTTGAAAACGAAGTGGTCGGACCAGCGATCGTTACGCGGATGAAATAACGACGCGACCTGACCGGTCTGAGAATCGATCCCAGTCAGGTTCGGCCCCTTGCGCAAATTGCAGCGGTGACATGCCAACGCCAGATTGTTCGGATCGTCGGAGCCGCCGTGCTGCTTCGCCACGATATGTTCCACATGGTGGGCCAGTTCGCTATCTTCCTGCCCCAGACGGCAATATTCGCAACGTTCGGCAGCCCGGCGGCGCACAAGTTCCCGCGTTGCCGCATCCATTGCCTATTGAATCTTCGAGCCCAATTGCCGGCGCGCTTTGAGCTTAAGGATCGAAATGAAGTCTGCCGCGTTTATCAGTGCCTCGTATTCCAGGCGTTCGTCATCCGACAGCGTGCCCTCGTTGGCCTGTTCCGCGAGTGCATCAATTCGTTCCTGCACCGGTGCGGCAACGCGCAACTCGACGATCCGCCGTGCGGATTCCATGTCGAGACAGCGACTCAAAGGTTCCAGGAGCCCATCGAGGCCAGCGGTAGCGCTCATGTCTTTACGTTAACACGGACACATCGTGCCGGTCCGGAACGACGGCGGAGAGCCGACTTCGGACAGCGATTAGCCCTGCGCCACCCTCGAGAAGTTGTGATTTGACAGTTTCCAGGCCGACTTGTCAGTCATAATCTCTGCCCGCTGCAACCGCACGCGGCCACGGCGTGAGACGCATGTGCTCAGACTGCGGCGTCGATAAGATCGAATGACGACCACCTTCCCGGAAAAGAGTGCATCCATCCCTAACCCACGCTTTTCAGGCGGGCGTAGCCGAACACACCGATGGTCAGCAGCATCGCGGCGCTGCCGAAGTAGAGATTGCGGATGCCCGCCTGTTCCGCGACCGGCCCGGCCACGAACATGGCGAAAACCTGCGAGATGGCCAGCAGCGACATCAGGCTGCTGCTTACGCGGCCGAGCATGGGGCCCGGCGTCTCCTGCTGAATCAGGGTCTGCGCGGTGATCATGATAAACGCTGCAAAGAAGCCGAGCCCCAGCATGCCGGCGGCGGTGGTCGCCACCGTGCCGAAGAGCGCGGTAAACAGGACTGCCACTCCCATGCCGCCCAGCCCGTAGATCACCAGATGCTGCCTGGAGATCCTCTGCGCGAACCGGTGGACGCACTGCGAACCGGCGATCATGCCCACGCCGATCAGCGAATTGAGTGTGCCGAAGAGCGCGGCATTGGACTGCAGGATGTCGCGCACGTAGACCGAGAGCAAGGCGCCGAAGCAGCGCACCGCGAACATGCCCGCGGTCATGGAGAGCATTACGAACGAGATGGCCGCATGCGAGAAGATGAAGCGAAAGCCTTCGCCCAGCGAATGGAGCACGCTGCGCGCCGCCGTGGATGCCGGCGCGGATTCGCGATGAATGGTCAGCGAGAGCACCATGCCCGCCGAGAAGAAGAAGCTCAGGCTATCGAAGAGGAAGCACGAATTCGCGCCCAAGCCCTGCACCAGGAGACCGGCGATGGCCGGGCTGACGATCTGCGACCCCTGCACCGCCTGGGTCATCAGCGCGTTCACCGCCATCAGCCCGCTGGGAGGCGCCAGCGTCCGGACGGCCACGGATTGCGCCGGCATGAAGAACGCAGACACCGTGCTGAGCACCAGGAACGTGCCGTAAATCATGTACAGATTGTGTTCGAACAGGAGCGCCAGCACCAGGACGCCGCGAATCGTATCGCTAGCGACCATGGTCCACTTGACGTTCCATTTGTCCACGAACACGCCGGCCACGGGGCTGATCACGGCCAGCGGCAGCAGGTACGCCACCAGGATCATGGCGACTTGTGTGGCCGTGCCGTGCAGTTGAAACGTGACGATGGCGAACACTGCGAAGACGGCCAGAAAGTCGCCGAAAATACTGACCAGTTGGGCAAACCAGAGGCGGCGCACGGAGCGCTCGCCCAGAACCTCTTTGAAAGACAGTTGTGGCGCTGGAGCGGTCATACGGTGTGGAATCCCCCGGAAACGATTTGTCTTATGATAGCGCGGAGACTAGCGCTGGCGGTGGTGTTGGACTTCGTGTTCGCCGATGAGTTGGCGGAGCAGTCCTTCGAGTTCGGCCACTCGGCGCGCGAGATCGTCGATCGCCTGGCCTTCGGGGTCGGGCAGGTGGCCGTGATCCAGGGTCGATACGGAACGGACGCGCACCACGCGACCGGGCACGCCGACCACGGTGGAATTGTCCGGAACCGGATGCACCACCACCGAGCCGGCGCCGATCTTGACGTTGTCGCCGATGCGGATATTGCCCAGCACTTTCGCCCCCGTGCCCACGACTACGTTATTTCCCAGGGTGGGATGGCGCTTGCCGCTCTCGCCGCCCGTGCCGCCGAGCGTGACGCCCTGGTACAACAGCACATCGTCGCCGATTTCGGTGGTCTCGCCAATCACCACGCCGGAGCCGTGATCGATGAAGAAGCGGCGGCCGATGGTGGCGCCGGGGTGAATTTCGATGCCGGTGAAAAAGCGGCTGATCTGCGAAATCAAGCGCGGGACCAGCGGCACGTTCCAGCGGTACAGCCGGTGTGCCAGGCGGTGCGCCAGGATGGCGTGAAAGCCCGGGTAACAAAGGAAAATTTCGATGACACTCTTGGCCGCCGGGTCTTCCCGGAAAATGGTCTCGACCTGTTCCCTGATTGCCCGAAACATACCGCCGTATCCCTTGGATGAAGAAAGGCGGCGCGCGGATTCCGCTTAATGCGCCGCGGGTGAAGCCTGGCGTCACCACGGGCGGATGCGCGCCGGGAGGAATGGGCGCCAGCATGTCTTCCTTCCGTTTGATCAAAGTGGATGTGTTGTAGCTGGCCGCTTCAAAGCCGTGGCCGTGCGTGATCGCGTCGGTGGGGCAGGCTTCCACGCAGTATCCGCAAAAGATGCAGCGGTTGTAGTCGATGTTGTAAACTTTGGCGTACCGCTCGCCGCCGGAAATCCGCACCTGCTCGGTGTTCTCCGCGGCCTCGATGTAAATGCAGTTGGCCGGGCAGGCGGCCGCGCACAGAAAACAGGCGACGCACTTTTCCATGCCGTTCACATCGCGCTGCAACACATGCACGCCCCGAAAGCGTTCTTCGAATTTGGCAGGCTCGTCGGGATAATACTCCGTCACGGTAGGAGACATCATTTCCTTGAACGTGACGCCCATTCCCTTGGCGATTGCGGCGGCGCTACCCAGAATATCGATTTTGTTGGCCATGGACTGCTTTCATTTTAGCGTGACTGGCACAGGCTCCGCCCGGGAGCCTAATTGCGCGAGCCTCAACCGGCTTTCCATTCCGGTACGTTCTCGTCCTGCCGGACCACCGTGGCGCGGGAGCGCGCGCCCAGCCACTCCATTTCCTTGCGGCTCCAGCCTTCCGCGACGCGCTCGATTTTGCCGTCCTGCCCGATCAGAAACAGGCTGGGCACGCTGGCGATGCCGTAGGCGTTGCTGGCTGGAAAATCCGCGTCTTCGCGGATCCAGCAGCACCGGATATTGGATGCCGAACTCCTGCACAAACTCGCGCGTATCGGCGTCGTCGTTTTGCGAAATGGCGAACACTGGAAGTGTGCCGGCCTGGTGAATGCGATTCAGAAACGGCAGCGTGAACTGGCACACCGGGCAGGTGATTTTGAAGAACACCACCAGCAGCGGACCCTTTGCCGTGAGGCCTTCAATGGCCGGCGCCAGGGATCCGGCCGGCAGAATTTCGTTTCGCCGAAACCGCATATGCTATCCAGTCTACAGTTCCTTCATCAATTGCTGCGCGGCCACCAGCAGCGGGTCCCAAACGGTGGAGAACGGCGGCGAGTAGGCCAGGTCCAGTTGCTCGAATTCCTCAACTCGCAAGCGCGCCCCGAGTGCCGTGGCGATCACGTTGATGCGCCCGCCGGCGCCATCTTCGCCAATCACCGAGCCGCCCAGAATGCGGCGCGTGGCGCGGTCGGCGATCAGCTCTACCGCGGTTTTCGTTCCCCCGTGGTACCGCGGACGGCCGAAGGCTTCGATGCGCGCGCGGACGGGCGCGAAGCCTTCCCTGCGGGCCTCCGCGAAGGAGAGGCCGGTGGTGGCGAAGCCCATTCCGAAGATGCCGACGATGGAAGTGCCGGCCACGCCGGGAAAGCGCGCGCGGCCGCCGGCGGCATTGGCGCCTGCCACGCGTCCCGTCTTGTTGGCGGTAGTGCCGAGCGGAATCCAGGCCGGCCGTCCCGTCACCAGGTGCATGGTTTCGGCGCAGTCTCCCGCCGCGAAGACGCCGCGCACGCGAGTTTCCATGCGCTCATCGGTGGCGATGGCGCCGCTGCGCCCCAGCTCGATTCCGGCCTGCGCGGCCAGTTCCGTGTTCGGCCGGAAGCCCGCCGCCAGCACCACCATGTCGCAGGGAATATCGCCCGCACGGTCGGCCTCAATCGAGTGGATCGCCGTTGCGAGCCGCACTTCCACGCGGAGCGCCTCCAGTTGGCGGACCACCGCGGCGGTGAAGTCATCGTCCTCGCGCAGTAAGGCGTGCCGCGACCCTTCCACTACGGTGACCCGGAGGCCGTTGCGCCGCAGGGCGTCCGCCGCCTCCACTCCAATGTATCCGGCGCCGATCACCACGGCATGATTCGGGCGCTTCTCCACGATGAAGCGGCGCATGCGCTCGGCGTCATCAAGCGTATGGAGCGTAAATACGTGCGGCAGCGAAGCCCCGGCAATTCCCGCGTGATCGCAGCGCGCGCCGGTGGCGATGACCAGGCGGTCATACGGCACGCGTTCGCCGGATTCCAGCGCCAACTCCCGGCGCGGGTGGGAAATCGAAACCACGCGCGCGCCCGTGCGCACTTCGATATTCCGTTCTTTGCGAAAATACTCGGGTGTGTACACAATGAGCTGGCGCGACTCGCGAACCCGCCCTTCCACGTAGTAGGGCAGGCCGCAGGCGCCATACGAAATCACCGGGCCTTTTTCCAGTACCAGGATTTGCAGGTGCGGATCGATCCTGCGCGCGCGGGCGGCCGCGCTCATGCCCGCGGCCACACCGCCAATCACTACCAGAGCCAGGTCGAATCGCAAGCTAAAGGCGGCGCCACAGATGTTTGCGCTTGCTGACGCGCGCGGCTCGGATCGGAGCCGCGACCGTAAGGAAGCGAACGCGCAGCTACTTGACGCTCTTACTCGTCTCCTTCTTCATCTGCCGGACGAAGCTCAAAATATCGAAAGTATTGAGTTTGCGGTCGGGGTAATAGCTGTTCACCGCGTCCTGCTCATCGGTGAAGATCTCGAAGACGGTTGCCAGCTTGGTCATGACGATCAGCTCGATGTTCCTTCGATTGAGATTGAGCAACTTCATGTTGCCGCCGCTCTTGCGAAGGCTGGTGGCGCACATCACCAGCGCACCCAGTCCGGTGCTATCGACGTAATCCACCCCCGCCATGTTAAGCACCGGGTTGACTGTTCCGGCGCCGGTGAGCTGCGCCACCTTTTCCCGCAGGGCCGTCGCTTCGGGGCCCACGGTGATGCGGCCTTTCAGATCGAGGACACAAACCCCTTCACGTTCCCGTTGATGGATTTCCAGAGCCATGATTTGCGAAAAGTCAGACCGGCATCTTCATGCCGATGAGAGCCTCCACCTCTTCGATCGCCACCATTTCGATGGCGTCCCAGGGACAACCGTCCAGAAATGCGCCATCCGGCCCCTTGCTGGTGCACTTCTTGCAGCCAATGCACAATACCGGGTCGACTTCAATGTGACCGAAGGGCGGATGGTCTTCGTCCGGAACCCAGTACATGCAGTCGGCCACCGGACAGTAAGGGAGGCACGCCGGAGATCCGGCGCAGCCGGTGCAGCATTCCGTGATGACGGCCAGTTCCTTGGGCCGTTTCTTGCGCGGGGTCAGGATCCCCTCGGATTTCGGCTCCATCTTCAACACGGCCGTAGGCATGGACAGGATTATATCACCGCCGGATTAAGAAGTGAGGCTGCTGGTAAGGGTGATGTTGGTCTTAAACAGCTTGGAAACGGGGCAGCCGGCTTTGGCGTTTTGCACCGCCGTGTCGAACGCCTGCTGGCTGGCGCCCGGGACCTTGCCCTTCAAATCGAGGTGGCTTTGGGTAATGGCGAAGCCGTCGGCCAGTTTTTCGAGGGTGATGGTGCAGGTGGTCTCGAGGCTCTCCGCCGTGAGACCGGCTCCGGCGAGTTGTGCGGAAACCGCCATGGTGAAGCAGCCGGCATGCGCGGCGGCAAGCAATTCCTCAGGGTTGGTGCCTTTGCCATCCTCGAAACGGGTCGAGAACGAGTACGGGGTGCTGGAGAGTACGGTGCTGGCGGTAGAGATGGCCCCCTTGCCTGACTTCAGGTCGCCATGCCATTCTGCGTTTGCGGTTCTTTTCATAGGATATAGGATGCCACACGGCGATCCGGGGAGTCATAAAAATGGCCGTTCGCAAAGTGGAACGGGAGCTGGAACAGATGGGCGCCCTGCGCGATGCTCCGGCGGATGAGGCGCGGGCGGCGCTGCGGAAAGCACTGAAGGATCCGGTGAACCTGATGGTGGCGAAGGCCGCGGCGATTGCGGCCGAACGCCAGTTCCGCGAGCTGACTCCCGACCTGGTGCGCGCCTTCGACCGGCTGGCGGCGGATGGCGCGCGCCGCGACCCCAAGTGCTGGGGCAAGAGCGCCATCGCGCGTGCGCTGGCGGAGATGGAGCATCGCGAACCGGCGGTGTACCTGCGCGGCATGACGTACATTCAGATGGAAGCGGTATGGGGCGGCAGTGTGGATACGGCGGACATTCTGCGCGGCATCTGCGTGCTGGGGCTGGTGGCCTGCACCGGCATGCGCCGCGAGGATATTCTGCGGGCGCTCATCGATGCCGCCGCGGATTCCGCGGGCACCGTGCGCGCGGAGGCAGTGCGCGCAATCGCACAAATGGACGAACCGCTGCTGCTACGCCTGAAGGCGCGGCTGGGCGACCCGGCGCCGGAGGTGATGGGCCAGGTGTTCGATTCGCTGCTGGCGCTGGAGGGCCAGGAGGCGGTAAAGTTCGTGGCGGGATTTCTGCGGAGCGGGGAGCATCGGGAGGAGGCGGCGATGGCGCTGGGAAGCTCGAAGCTGGCGGGCGCGGTAACGGTTTTGCGAGAGGCATTGGGGGAACTTGGCGATGTGCGCGAAGTGCTGCTGCGGGCGTTGAGCCTGTCGCGGCAGGAGGAAGCGCTAGCTTTTTTGATGGAGGAGGTGCGCTGCGCACGGCCGGCAGGCGCGATTGCGGCGGTGCAGGCGCTGGCGCTGCATCCGGATTTGCGGGAGCAGGTGGAGGCAGCCGCCGGCGCGCGCGAAGAAGAGGTCCGCGAAGCCTTCAGGCAAGCATGGCGTTGATGGAGCCGACCCGCTTGGATTCGAACGCGGCGATTTCCGGTTCGTGACTGAGAATATAGCCAAGCTCGTCCACACCTTCGACCAGGCAGTGTTTGGAGAAACCGTCCACCGGGAATTCCACCGTGCGGCCGGCCGGGGTGGTGAGCGTCTGGTTGGGCAGATCGATCTTCACCGTGGACGCGGGGTCCTGCGCGACGGCGGCGAACAATTCGGCATGGACATCCGGAGGCACCACGATGGGCAGCAGCGAGTTCTTCAGCGAGTTCTGCTTGAAGATGTCGGCGAACGAAGTGCTGATGACGGCGCGGAAACCGAACTGGGTGAGCGCCCACGGCGCGTGCTCGCGCGAACTGCCGCAGCCGAAATTGTCGCCAGCCAGCAGCACCTGCGCGCCCTGCATTTCGCGGGCGATTGAGGACGAAATCGGGATTAGGATTGCCCTCGGCGTCATAGCGCCAGTCATTGAAGAGCTGCTTATCGAGTCCGATCTTCGAGGTGGTCTTCAGGAAGCGCGCGGGAATGATCTGGTCGGTATCGACGTTGTTGATGGGCAGCGGCGCCATGCGGCTTTCGAAAGTTAGTGAATGGCTTCATAGCAGGGTCCTCACGTCGGTGACGACGCCGGTGATGGCGCTGGCGGCGGCGGTCAGGGGGCTGGCCAGGAAGGTGCGGCCGCCCTTGCCCTGGCGGCCTTCGAAGTTGCGATTGCTGGTGGAAACGCTGTACTGGCCGGGCGAAAGCTGATCGCCATTCATGGCGATGCACATGGAGCAGCCGGGCTCGCGCCATTCGCAGCCGGCGGCGCGGAAGATCTCGGGAAGCCCTTCGGCGATGGCCTGGCGCTTCACTTCCTGCGAGCCGGGGACCACCATCACGCGCACATTGGGGCTCACTTTGCGGCCCTTCAGCACGCCCGCGGCGGTGCGCAGATCGGAGATGCGCGAGTTGGTGCAACTGCCGATGAAGACCACGTCGATGGGGTGGCCGAGCGAGCGGCTTGCCGCCTTCGAGGCCCATGTACTTGAGGGCTTTGGTGACCGAATCGCGGGCCATCGGGTCGGCCAGTTGCGCGGGGTCGGGGAGGGCGGCGTTGATGGAGACGCCCATGCCGGGGTTGGTGCCGTAGGTGATCATGGGCTCGAGCGCGTCGGCGTCGATGGTGACGGCGCGATCGTAGGCCGCGCCTTCGTCGGTGGGAAGCTGCCGCCAGCGGGCGAGGGCGGCATCCCATTCGGCGCCTTGCGGGGCATGCGGGCGGCCGCTGAGGTATTGGAAAGTGGTATCGTCTGGCGCGATCAGGCCGGCGCGCGCGCCGCCTTCGATGGACATATTGCAGACGGTCATGCGCTCTTCCATGGTCGAGGCCGCGGATGGCGCTGCCGGTGATATTCGAAGACGCTGCCGGTGCCGCCGCCGATGCCGATTTGCGCGATGAGCGCGAGGATGATGTCCTTGGCGGAGACGCCGGGTTTGAGCGCGCCATCCACGCGCACCTGGAAGGTCTTCGACTTGCGCTGCAGCAGGCACTGGCTGGCGAGCACGTGCTCCACTTCGCTGGTGCCGATGCCGAATGCCAGCGCGCCGAAGGCTCCGTGGGTGGCGGTGTGGCTGTCGCCGCAGACCACGGTCATGCCGGGCTGGGTGAGTCCGAGTTCCGGCCCGATGACGTGGACGATGCCCTGCCGCTCGCTGTGGACGCCGAGGCAGCGAATGCCGAATTCGGCGCAGTTGGTTTCCAGTTGGTCGAGTTGTTTGGCGGCGATCTGGTCCACGATGGGCAGCGAACGGTCGGTGGTGGGAATGCTGTGATCGGCGGTGGCGATGGTGAGATCGGGCCGGCGGACTTTGAGGCCGCGTTCGCGCAGGCCGTCGAATGCCTGCGGCGAGGTGACTTCGTGGACCAGGTGCAGATCGATGAAGAGCAGGGTCGGGGCGCCGGGCTGTTCATGGACAACGTGGGAGTCCCAGAGCTTTTCGATGATGGTACGTGGCATAAAATTCACTCAGAAGGGCGGCCCGGAGGCCTTTCTTACATTATCGCAGCGCAAACCGCCTGGCCCACCTGTTCGGTGGTGGCGGGCGCGCCGGCGGGCCGAAGGTCCGCGGTCACATGGCCGCTTTTGAGGACCGCTTCAATGGCACGGTCGACGGCGGCGGCTTCTTCCTGCAAACCGAAACTGTACTGGAGCATGGCCGCGATGGAGCCGATGGCGCCCAGCGGATTGGCCTTATTCTGACCGGCGATATCGGGCGCCGAGCCATGGACAGGCTCGTACAGCCCGACCCATGCGCCGGACGGGCGCCTGGCGCCGATGGAGGCCGAGGGCAGCATTCCGATGGAGCCGGCCAGCACCGCGCCTTCGTCGCTCAGAATATCGCCGAACATATTTTCGGTGAGCACCACATCGAAGCGGCGCGGATTGAGAATCAATTGCATGGCGCAATTGTCCACCAGAAGGTGATCGAGCGCGACGTCGGGATACTCGCGCGCGACTTCCACTACGACGCTGCGCCAGAGTTGCGAGTTTTCGAGCACGTTGCTCTTGTCCACGGAAGTGACTTTCTTCCGTCGCGTGCGCGCCAGGTGGAAGGCCATGTGGGAAACCCGTTCGATTTCCCCGCGGGTGTAGGTCATGGTATTGACCGCCCGCTCTTCCCCGTTCTCCTCCGAGATGCCGCGGGGAGTGCCGTAATAGATTCCGCCCGTCAGTTCGCGGACGATAATCATGTCGGTGCCTTCCACCAGGTGATTCTTCAGTGGCGAAGAATCAAGCTGCGACGCGTACGCGCGCACAGGACGCAGATTGGCGAAAACGCCCAGCGCCTTGCGAATGCCGAGCAATCCTTTTTCGGGCCGCTTTTCGGGCGGCGCATTATCGAATTCGGGCAGGCCCACCGCGCCCATCAGAGTGGCGTCGGCGTCCGCGGCGAGGCGTGCCGTTTCGTCAGGAAACGGCGATCCCGGTCTGGTGAATCGCGATGCCGCCCAGCAGGCCTTCGGTGACTTCAGTGAGTGATTCCATTTGGCGGCGACGTGGCGCAGCACGCGCACGCTTCGCGCGTGACTTCGGGACCGATGCCGTCGCCGGGGAGAGACGAGAATCTTCAGATGCATGCGTTAGTCCGCTGCCACCCGCAGGGTCTCCCGGCCCTGTCTGAGAAGTTGCGCGATCTCTTCGTCCATCAGACCCTTCTTGCGGTGGTCGGCCACGGCGGTGAAGCGCTGGTATAACTCGTCGAGTTCTTCCTTGGAGAGCGTATAGCCCAGTTCCTTGCAGCGCTGGTTGAGGGCGTGGCGGCCGCTGTGCTTGCCCAGCACCAGCTTGCCTTCGGGCACGCCCACCGAGCGCGGGTCGATGATCTCGTAGGTGGTCTTCTCCTTCAGGTAGCCGTCCTGGTGAATGCCGGCTTCGTGCGCGAACGCGTTGCGGCCCACGATGGCCTTGTTGGGCTGCGGGCCGAAGGTGATGGTGTTGCTCAGCAGTTCGCTGGCGGCGAACAGATGCTCGGTGTGGACTCCGGTGTGATAGGGGTAGGAATCCGAGCGGGTCTTCAGGATCATGACGATCTCTTCGAGCGAGCAGTTGCCGGCGCGCTCGCCGATGCCGTTGATGGTGCATTCCACCTGGCGCGCTCCGGCTTCAATGGCGGCCAGCGAGTTGGCGACGGCCAGGCCCAGATCGTCGTGGCAATGCACGCTGACGATGGCGCAATCGCCGAGCGCTTTGGCGATGCGGCCGATCAGCGCGCCGTATTCCTTGGGTGTGGAGTAGCCCACGGTATCGGGGATATTGACGGTGCGGGCGCCGGCGGCGACTACGGCACGGGATACCTTCTCCAGAAAATCGGGCTCGGTGCGGGCGCCGTCTTCGGCGGAGAATTCGACGTCGTCCACGTGGCGGCGGGCCAGTTCCACTGCCGCGACAGCCTCGTCCAGCACCTGCTGCTGGCTCTTTTTGAGCTTGTACTTCAGGTGGATGTCGCTGGTGGCGATGAAGGTGTGGATGCGCGGGCGGCGGGCCGTGCGCGAGCGCCCGGGCGGCGCGTTCGACATCCAGCGTGCAGCAGCGCGCCAGAGCGGCCACCTGCGCCCAGGGGAACTCGCGGCTGACTGCCTGCACGGCTTCAAAATCGCCTTCCGAGGCGATGGGGAAGCCGGCTTCCAGGATGTCCACGCCGAGTTCCACCAGTTTGCTGGCCATGCGCAGCTTTTCCGGAACAGTCATACTGCAGCCCGGCGATTGCTCGCCGTCGCGCAGCGTCGTATCGAAAATATATACGCGGTCGCTCATGAATGGGTCCAATACGAGCATTATGGCGGTTCCGCGTATGATTTGGCAAATTTATAATATTAAAGGTTCATATTAGCAAGTGTTATACTCGAAGCAGGCGTATGGAACTGTATCCGCTGCAGGTGTTTCTGACGGTGGCCACGGAGAAGAGCTTTTCGCGGGCGGCGGAGAAGCTGTCTGCGCACGCAGCCGGCAATTTCACTGGCGCTGCAGCGGCTGGAGCAGGAGCTGGGCGAGAAGCTGATCGACCGGTCGGGCAAAGATCTGATTCTGACCGACGCCGGGCGCACGGTGATCGATTACGCGCGGCGCTTTCAGAGCCTGCAGCAGGAGCTGGACAATTCGCTGGCGGAGCTGCGCGACAATTCCTCGGGCCGGCTGACCATCGGGGCGAACGAATCCACCACGCTGTACCTGCTGCGCCACATCGAACGGTATCGCGAGTTGTACCCGAAGGTGAAGGTGCAGGTGCGGCGCAGCCTTTCCAGCAAGATCCCGAACGAACTGCTGGACGGCAATCTGGAACTGGGAGTGATCAGCTACGACCCTGGCGACGAGCGGATCAAGACCAAAGATGATTTACACCGATGCCCTGGCCTTCGTGGTGTCGCCGAAGCACCGGCTGGCGAGCCGGAAGACGATTTCGATCACCGAACTGGCCAGCGAGAACTTCATCGCGCACAACGTGGTCTCGCCGTACCGCGAGCTGGTGATCCGGGAGTTTCAGAACGCACAAAGTGCCGCTGCGCATGGATGTGGAGATGCCGACCATCGAGACCATCCGCAAACTGGTGCAGGGCAATCAGGGCGTGGCGTTTCTGCCGCGCATGTGCGTGGAGCAGGAGATCGAGCAGAAGCTGCTGGCGGAAGTGCGCGTCAAGGAGATGCACATGGAGCGCAAGATCCGGCTGGTATATCCCACGCGGCGGGCGTTGAGTCACGCGGCCCAGGCGTTCCTGGAAGTGGTGGGGTAGGTGTGACTCACCACGGAGTCACTGAGAACACGGAGAAAGCACGGAGATCTAAGCCAGGCAGACGAACGGGGGTTGGGGATGGGGGTTGGGGATGGGGAATGGTGCGGCCAACGGGGGTTGGGGATGGGGAATGGTGCGGCCCTTCGGGCCGGACTTTTTCCCGAGCCTGTCACGCCGACGAGGAATCAACAGTTTCTGGGGACTTTGGTCAGTCCCCAGATCCCTTCAGTTGTTAGCTTACTTTACCTGGACAGTGACTCCGGTTTGGGAGGGGATGCCTCCCACGGAGACGACGATGGGTTGCGGTCCGGGGGCGAGGCCCGAGGGGACCAGCAGGTTCACCTGGAACACACCGCTGGTATCGCCCGGCGCGGAGCCGGCGTAGGCGATCGCGCTTTGCGGCAGCGGAACACCGCCAATGGACGCAGTGACCTGCAGGACCGGCGCTTTCAGACCCGTGCCATTCGAGGGAATGACCAGGCCGGTAACACCCGCGGGAGAGGTCTGGCCTTCTCCGGTCATGTACAGAATGATGTAATTACCTCCAGGCACGCCATTATTCGGCCCGTTCAGGGTGTAATCCTGATTCAGGATGGAACCGGGACCGGAGCCCTGCAAGTTTTGTGTAAAAATGCCGGGCTGCGTGGTGGTGACATTGTAAGTGAGAGCCGGGGAAGAGGCTCCCTGATTCATTACCGTTACCGACGTGGTGGGCCGGCCGGCCACTTCGTACGGCACGAAGACCGCGGTTTGCGTTGCTGATGCGTACCAGATGGGCGCGGGGACGTTATCGAACAGGACCCGCGTATTGCCAACGGTCGTGGAGAGTTGAGTGCCGGTGACCGTTCCGAAGGTCAAGGTAGCCGGCCCGACATTTGTACCGAGGATGAGAACCAGTTCGCCCGGTGCCACCGCCCCGGTTGCACCGCTTGCGGAATTCGCAACGGCAGCCAGTGTAGGCGGAGTCACTGCGACCACAGTGAGGTTAATCGCGAGAGTCAGCGGCAGCAGGGAGCTGGGGGAAGTGACTGTCACGGTGCCGGAGTATGTTCCCGCGGCAAGGCCTGTAGGAGTCACTGACACGGTGAGATTGGTCGGTGTACTGGTGGCGGTGCCGGTGGCCGGTGTGACTGACAGCCAGGTGCCATTATCTCTGGTAGTGGCCGAGGTGCTGAACTGCGCGGATCCGGTAGAAGTGAGACTCACGGTCTGAGTGATCGGCGTGGGAGTCACTCCGATGGTGTAATTGAAATTCAACGGCGTGGTACTGGAGAACACGAGGGTTTGCGGCGCCACCACATTCAGCACGACCGGAATGGAGATAGGGCTTCCCGTAGCGCCGGAAGAGGTAATGGTGACCGTCCCATTGTATGTTCCCACCGGATTGGTCCCGGCGCTCACCGAGACGTTGACGGTGGCGGGTGTGGCGCCTGTTGTGGACGTGCCGCCCGCCACGACGGCGCTCAGCCAGCCGGTTCCGTTTGTCACGGAGGTCGCGACGGTGAAGTTCAGCGCCCCGGGCGTGCCGGTTACGCTGATGGTTTGCGCCGCAGGCGCCGTGCCGCCGGCCGTCTGATTGAACGTCAGAGTCGTCGTAGGAGTAGCGGCAATGGTGCCGGCGGATACCGTAAGGGTCACCTGCAAAGTTGCCGAGGTTGCGTTCGGGGAACTCACGGTAACTGTCCCGGTATAGGTTCCGGGAGTGAGCTTACTTCCATCCACGCTGACCGAGATACTGCCGGGCGTGGTGCTTCCCGAAGATGTCGTAACCGACAGCCACACCACATTGCCGCTGGAGCCCGACGCCAGCGCGCTGAAGGCGATGGGTGCGCCGCTGCTGGTGACCTGCACAGTTTGCGCGGCGGGAGCCACTCCTCCCGTCGCCTGAGCGAAGGAGAGCGCAGTTTGATTGAGCGAAAGGGTTCCAGTGGTGATCCGTGAATGTGATGGGGATGGTGACCGGGCTGTTCACCACGGCATTGGTTCCGGTGGCGGTGATGACCAGATTCGCGGTGTAGGTTCCGGCCGCAAGCAAAGCCGTATTGGCGAACAGGGTCAAACCGGTTCCGCCCGGCGCGGTGGTGCCGGCAGTCTGCGAAAGAAACAGCCAGTTGGTGTTTGCGGGGCTGATGGCTACGCTATAATTCAGCGCGGACGCCGGGTTGGTGCTGTACAGCAACAGGCTCTGCTGGACGGTTGCGCCATTGACCGGGGCGGTGAGGAACAGGGGAGCGGGGGGCGTGACCACGAGCATCGGGTTGGGGTCAACGAACAGCGTCACGGGTATCACGAAGGGACTGCCGAGTGCGGGATTCCCCGTGGCGGGATTGGTCGCGGTGATGGTGATGTTGCCGTTATAGGTATTGGCGGCCAGTCCGGCGGCAGACGTGGTCACCGTGACGGTTCCGTTGGTGGATCCCGAGGTGGAACTCACTTGCAGCCAGTTGCCGCCCGTGGTCGCGACGGTGTAGGTGAGAGCAGCGCCGGTGCTGCTGGCGATTGTCAGGGTCTGTGAGGTTTGCGCCGTAGTCACTGGCGCCTGGCCGATTTGGCTCTCAAAGAAAAGCGGAACGGGGATAGCCGATCCGTTGGTAAGAATAGACGGATCGTTGCTCACCACCAGGTTCACCGTAACGTTCTGCGGCGAGTTCGCAAAACCGTTCCCGGAAATCTGAATGATTCCGGTATGAGTGCCGAGCGAGAGGCCGGCGGGGTTCACCGAAATGGTCAGTTGCATGCCCGTGTAGACCTGATTCGGCGCAACCCCTGTGGGAGGCGTCACGGAGAGCCAGCTATTGCCCTGAATCACGTTGTAGAAAATCGGTACCTGCTGCGCGATGGGCGCGGTAACGGGCACCGCGGATGAGGCGACGGTCAGCGGCTGCGTTGCCGGCAGTTGGCCGGTGACCTGATTGTAGGTGAAACTCAACGGCGCGCTGGGCACAATCAGCAGGGGCAAAGTTGGAAACCGTGAGGTTGACCGGAATGTTCGTGATCGCCGGCACGGCGCCGGAAGCGAACACCGTCACGAATCCGTTGTAGGTGCCCTGCGTAAGGTTCGCACTGGTGTTGTAGCTGACGGTCACCTGCGCTGTTCCGTTCGCCGGAGCGGTGCAGCCCGTGCCCGCCTGAAGGCAGATGGTTCCGGCGGAGGGAGTGAAGGCGATCCACGATTGGGACGCCGTCACGCTGAAGTTGAGTTGCTGGGTGGAGGCCAGGGAGAGTGCCTGCGACGGGGTGACCGCCCCGCCGATCTGATAGTACAGGTTGATCGGGTTGGGGGTTACCGTCACACTGGGCGCGGACGTTACGGTCAGGGTGACCGCGATATTGATCGGTGTGCCTGGCGTGGGAGTGATGGTGATCTGCCCGTTATAGGTACCCGCCGCCAATGTGGGGGTGACGTTGGGATCGACCCCTACGGTGACCATGCTGGTAGTGGGCAGCGTGCCGCCGGTAGGTGTAAGCGTCAACCAACTTGCGCCGGAGGGCGAGGTGTTCGCAACAGTGAAGGAACCGGTGCCGGAGAGTGTCAAGGCCTGCGATGAGGGCAGGGTGC
Source organism: uncultured Solibacteraceae bacterium (assembly GCA_963853855.1). Taxonomy (GTDB): domain Bacteria; phylum Acidobacteriota; class Terriglobia; order Bryobacterales; family Bryobacteraceae; genus Sulfopaludibacter. The sequence continues at coordinate 43,051 of CAWKYG010000052.1, forward strand.
TTCCGGACTGGTACGTGAACGCCAGGTTTTGCGGCGAGACTCCCACGGTGCCAACAGATAAGGTCACCTGCAAGGTGGCGGTACTGTTAGAACTCGTACTATTGATCGTAATTGTGCCGGTGTAGGTGCCGGCGGACAGCCCGGCGGGATTGGCCAGTACCGTGATCACGGCGGAAGGCTGGCCGGTGGTTCCGGAGACGGCTGTCTGGTAGGTGGGCGGCGTGACGTTGGCCATCCTCAGCCAGATCGGGGTGGTAACACCCTGCTGCGCGGCAAACGCATTAAAGTTCGCCCCGGTTGGAGAACTGGAGACGGTGATGTTTTGCATGAGCGCGGTATTCGAACCCACCAGCGCGGAGAAACTCAATTGAGATTGATCGACACTGAGGGTTTGCGCGTGCAACGACGCGGCTGCGGTGAGACCTGCAATCAAACTGAGGATGAAACGCGATGTCTTCAAGACAACCTCCAAGGATGGGCGCCGGACGGGGAACGGCCTTAAGCCCGAATAGTGAGCACGGCGATTGCCACTGTCCCGCGCCGCTAAAAACATAATGGGGCATTTATGTCTTATAAGCAAGAGATACTGAGACTTAGCGGCCGTCGAGCGCCCGGCGGCACAAGTCGATCGCCTGTCGCACTGATGCGGCGCGACACAGCGGTGAGGCAGTTCAGACACCGTAAAGGCAATTTTCGTAAATGTAATTAAGCACACATTGGGGCACGTGCGCGGGAGTTTTTCCGGCGGACAAACAGCGGCGAATATCGCTTGAGGAGACCGGCAGGTCGAGCGAGTCGAGCCGTTCCAGGCGCACCTCCGGCGGCACATCGTAAAGGTGCCCGGGGCGGCTGACTACCAGGAAAATCACCGACGCGGCCACTTCGCGCCAGCGATACCAGGTGCGGATCTCGGAGAAAGCATCGGCGCCGAGAATGAAGAACAATTCATCTCCGGGCGCCAGGGTAGCGCGCACTTTGCGGATGGTCTCGACGGAATAACTGCACGCCGAGCCTTCTTCCAGGCGGGACACTTCAAAGCGCGGATCGCTCTGGCAGGCGAGTTCCGCCATACGCACGCGATCGTCGTACGGCGCGTGGGTGACGCCGGCCTTGTGGGGCGGATGCGCGGCGGGAACAAACATCACACGGTCCAAATGGAATTGACCGGCAGCGGCGGCGCCCACGGCCAGGTGCGCATCGTGGATGGGATCGAAGGTGCCGCCGAAGAGTGCGACGCGCGACACTAATACCTGCTTGCCGAGATCCGAGCATCTCGGTTGGGTTGGACGGTCATCACGCTGTAGTGCATCGAGTATGTCAATGCCCTTTGTTGGGCCGGGACCGCTTGCTAACGCGCGCGGCTCCGATGTTTCAGCGAGTGCACACTAGGTCCGTTCGATTTTGACGGAGTTGATCTTGACTTCCTTCAGCGGGCGGTCCTGGCCTCCGCGCGGCGCAAGGGAGATCTTGTGGACCACGTCGTAACCTTCGGTCACTTCGCCAAAAATGCTGTGCTTATTGTCCAGCCAGGGCGTGGCCGCGACGGTAATGAAGAACTGGCTGCCGTTGGTGTTGGGACCGGCGTTGGCCATGGAAAGCAGGCCGGGTTTAGTGTGTTTGAGTTCCTTGTGAAATTCGTCGGCAAAGCGGTAGCCGGGACCGCCGCGGCCGGTGCCTTCCGGGTCGCCACCCTGAATCATGAAGTCGGGAATGACGCGATGGAACACGGTACCGTCGTAAAAGGGCTTGCCGGTCTTGGTCCCTTCGGCGAGGCTCACGAAGTTCTCGACGGTATTGGGGACGCGGTCCGCAAACAGTTTGACCTTGAACTTGCCTTCGGTGGTATCGAAGGCCGCGAAAATTTCATTTGGCATCACTAGCGATTGTAGCAACTCAGAGAGGGACCACTCCGCAAGTGCCCGGTGCGTCAGGCAGCGAATCGGTGGGGCCCGCGGGACCGCCTTCGCGGGACTTGGCGCTGATTTCGTCGATCTGGATTTCGATCAGGGCGGTGGCCTCGAGGTGGGCCGGCGTGGGAATGGAATAATCGCGGCCGGCCGTGCGCCCGGGGAAGTAGCGGCTCACCATGGCTTCGTAGAGACGCTGCTGCACGGCCGGATCGGTGACCCGGCTTCCCCGCCCGAAACAGACCACGCTGCGATAGTTCATGGAATGGTACAGGGCGGTGCGGGAATAGACCAGGCCGTCCAGCAGGGTGACGGTGACGCAGACCGGTTCGCCGGATGCCAGGCGCTGGAGGGCGCGGCCGGCAGGAGCGCCGTGCAGGTAGAGTTTGTCCGGCTGGGCGGAATCGAAGTGATATCCGAAGGGGATGACTACCGGGCAACCGGCATCCAGAAAGCCGGCGTGCGCCACGTAGCCTTGCGCCAGGATCTCGGCGGCGCGGCCGGAAACGGCCCGTTCGGGGTGGCGGCGAATCTGCGATCGGGTCTCTGTCATGCTTCAATATAGAAGAAAGAGTGGCTCCATGAAAAGAGCCATTTCCGGAGATTTTATGGTGCCATTTACAAGCCTGCACCTGGACGCCCGCCGGTCCGCGCCGCTGCACCGGCAGCTCTACGCCGAAATCCGGGGAGCCGTGCTGAGCGGACGGCTGGCGGCGGGCGCGCGCCTGCCTTCCACGCGGTCGCTGGCGGCGGACCTGGGAGTCTCGCGGAACACCGTGGCCGGCGGCATTCGATCAGTTGATGGCGGAAGGCTACCTGGAAGGCAAAGTGGGCAGCGGCACGTTTGTGACGGACCTGGGGGCGAAGGCCTCCGGAGGCGCCGCCCCGCACTCCGGGCGAAGGGACGCAGCGCTGCTTTCGGCACGCGGGCGCATGCTGGCGCAGGCGCGCGCGGCGCCCTCCACGGAGGTGGCAACGGCGCGGGCATTCCGGCCGGGTGTGCCGGCGCTGGACGCGTTCCCGCGCGAATTGTGGGCCCGGCTGTCGGCGCGCGTGGCCCGGCGGGCGCGCGCGGAAGTGCTGAGCTACGGCAATCCGGCTGGCTACTTTCCGCTGCGGCAGGCCATTGCCGATTATCTGCGGGCGGCGCGCGGCGTGCGCTGTTCGGTGGAACAGGTGATCGTGACGGCGGGGTCGCAACAGGCCTTGGACCTGTCGGCACGCGTGTTGCTGGACGCGGGCGATACCGCCTGGGTGGAAGATCCCGGGTACCTGGGCGTGCGGGGGGCCTTCGGCGCTGCCGGCGTGAATTGCGCCGCGGTCGCAGTGGATGAAGAAGGCTTGAGCGTGGCCGAAGGGGAAGCCCACGCACCCGAAGCGCGGCTGGCGTACGTGTCGCCTTCGCATCAGTATCCAATGGGAATGACCATGTCGTTGGGCCGGCGCATGGCCCTGCTGGAGTGGGCACGGCGCCGGCGCGCGTGGATTGTGGAAGACGATTACGACAGCGAATTCCGCTATGCGGGGCGTCCGCTGGCCTCGCTGCAAGGGCTCGATACGGCGGACCGCGTGATCTACACCGGGACGTTCAGCAAAGTGCTCTTCCCTGCCCTACGACTGGGATACATGGTGGTTCCGCAGGCGGTGGCGGATGCGTTCGCGTCGGCGCGCGCACTGGCAGACCGTCAGAGCCAGGGACTGGAGCAGGCGGTGGTGGCGCAGTTTCTGAGCGAAGGCCATTTCGCGCGGCACGTGCGGCGGATGCGCGCGCTCTATGCCGCGCGGCAGGAGGCACTGGTCAGCGAAGGGCGGCGCGAACTGGCGGGCCTGATGCAGATTCCGCCGGCCGACGCAGGCATGCACCTGCTGGGCTGGCTGCCGGCGAAAACAAGCGACACGGCGGCGGCGCGCGCGGTGGCGGCGGCCGGTGTGGTAGCGCCGCCGATCTCGCTGTACGCGGCAAGGCAGCGTCCCCGGCCGGGACTCATTCTGGGCTACGCGTGCGTGAACTCGCGGCAGATTCGCGAAGGCGTGCGAAAGCTGGCGATAGCACTTCACCAGAAGCCGTGAAAAAACAATTTGGCCGCGGATGGACGCAGATGAACGCCGATAAGTGGGGTGAACCCCTTCGGTGAGACACGAGGGAAAAGACGCAGTTGCAGTTCGATGATAATCCGATTCTCCACCTGCCGTCCAGAGTTATTCTGGCATTGCCGGGGAAGCGGAGACGGGCAATGCTGGCGAGCAACCCGATCAAGGAATAGCCGGTGCGGAACTCATCGCGGACGATGAGAAGGGCGTGGTCCTCCCGACGCGTTCTTTTGCCTGGGCCCGGGGCCGACCAGCGGGAGGCGGTCGGCTCCGCCCCGGGATTTGGTTTTCGTTCTGAACCACATCGGACCGATAGATTCCGCCATGCCTTGAAAACGCATACTGAGCGCTCAGTATGATGTGAAGCTGCTAGAAGATGGTGGCGGGGAAGGGATCGTTGCAAACCCTCCTGAGCGATTAAGAAATCACCCGGACTTACCGGTCCGGTCGTGCGGAGCGTTTCCCGGTTATGGGCAACTTTCGCCTTCGCGCCACTTCCTTTCGATTGGTTTACCCCCGTCATGTCCCACCGCAATGATGGGGGGCGAGAAGAACTTTATGACAGCCGCATCGTGCAATTCGCCAGGCAGTGCAGGCGCCGCCGCTGCCTCGCGTTCAAATTCCTCCGGCGTACGGTATCCCAATGCCGAATGCAGCCGCAGGCGATTGTAGTACGCTCCCAGAAACTCTTCCAGATGTTCGGAAAGCTGGTCGAAATCCGCATACTGATTGCAGTAGATTTCCTCCTGTTTCAAGGTCTTCATAAAACTCTCACAAGCCGCGTTGTCGTAGGGATTGGCCGGACGGCTCATGCTCGGGACCATTTGGCTGGCTTTCAGCACTTCAGCGTATTCGGCGCTCGCATACTGAGTTCCCTGATCGGAGTGATGCACCACTCCCGGTGGTGGCTGACGCTGGCCGATGGCCTGTTGTAGCGCCCTCACCGCCACCCTGGCCGTCAAGCTTCGATCCAAGGCCCAACCAATGGCCTTGCGCGAGTACCGGTCGATCACCACCGCCAAAAAAACGAACTCGCTGCGCAGACGAATGTATGTGATGTCCGCCACCCATAGCTGGTTGATGGCGGTCAGCGTCATGCGCGCTGCAAGGTTCAGATACACCTGGCAGTCATGTTTCGAATCCGTCGTCAGAATGTACTTGCGGTAGCGGATAGCCAGCAGGTTGTCTTCGCGCATGATCCGCGAGACTCGTTTATGGTTGATGACCATCCCCTGGCGATGCAAATCCTCGGTGACGCGCCGGTAGCCGTAACGGCGGCGGTGCCTCAGGACCACCTCCTGGATGGATGCCCGCGCCGCCATTTCCGCTTCGTCTGGCGCTGCCTCCTCCCAATGTCGGTAATAGCTGGCTCGACTGACACCAGCCAGGTGACACATCCGTTCGACGCTCAGCGTGGGCTGGGCGTCCGCTGGCTTGCCTTGCTCTTGCGCCCACGACTGGATGGTGTCGTAGATGCTGTTTCGCCGCTGTCGATGGTCTGATGGCGATCCGCCTTGATCTTGAGCAAGGCACTTCGAAAAAAACTGTTTTCCAGGGTTTTGTCGGCCAGCGCCGCCTTCAGCCTGGCGATTTCCTCGCGGTGTTTTTGCTCTTTGCGGTCTTCTGGGGCAATTCCCAGATTCGCATGCCGCGGTTCCGGCCGTCCCTCGAACTGATACTTCCAGGTGTAGAGCAGCTTGCGCTCGATGTTCAGCTCTCGAGCCAGTTCATGAATGTTTTGGCAGGTTTTCATTCGTTCAACGGCCTGCCGCTTGAATTCCACGGTGTGACGACGCCACTTTGCCTTCTTCGCCATTTCTTCGCACTCCATTCAATGCAAAGTGCGTCTATTCGGAGTGTCTCACTTTTGGGGTTCAGTCC
>CAWKYG010000053.1:0-38631 GCA_963853855.1 uncultured Solibacteraceae bacterium
GTTGGCTAGCGCATTGAAGTCGTGCGGTAACCTCCATCCTCGCGCAATGCGTTGGCCCCCGCGCCGCGCCTCCCGTCCCTGCCGGCAGCGCGCGGTGTGAGCACATGGAATACGCCCATATGCTATATTGTGGCTGAACCCGTTTCCGCCGAAGAGTGGACACCAAGATGGACACCAAACACAGCCTGGGCACCACCGATTCTTGGGCCGGATTTGGTGTCCGTTTTGGTGTCCATTTTTCGACCAGACGGGGTAGATTTGGTGGATTTCAGAGACTTTAGAGACTGTACTTCGTCTCGTGTAAGTGATTGGGAATCAGCTAAATAGCTGATTTAAAGGCAAGCGGGAGTAATTCAGTGGTAGAATGCCAGCTTCTACCACTGACCAAGGCACTTTTTCAGTAGGTTTTCGCACTACAATCCTCAACACCTTCAATCACATAGGACATTTGTGTGCGACTAGCTGGCCGGGGGGACGTACGGCGACCAGCCATCATGACAACCTTAATGTTGACAAAAAGATTTATCTCTGAAACTCTGGGATGATTTCGTGGCATGGACATGATCAAAAGCGACGCCCAGCGAGAGCGGACGGCCGCCCAGCTCGCCGGATTCCGGCGAGCACTGACAAGAGTGCAGCCGGACTCAGCACACAAACGCTCCGCGGCGGTGCGGGCGAGTTACGAGGGCATGATTCGCCATCTCGAAGACGAACTCCGGGAATACGACCAGCTGAAGTCCGGTAGTCTGATTCTTCCAAGGACCGACCGGCTCGATCAGGTCGCGCAGTTCATTGCGAGAATCCGTATCGCAAAGGGCATGTCGCAAACTGATTTGGCCCGACACCTCGGCGTGAGCAAGCAGGTGATAAGCCGCTACGAAGAGAACGACTACCAGACTGCGGCGATTTCCACGCTCCAGGAGATCCTCGACGCTGTTGGAGTTAAAGTGATCGTTAGACTCACGCCATAGCGCGGCCAGATAACCGACAATGAACGGTTCACACGTGCAGACAATACTTCTGCTGCCCACCACCGCCAAGGCAATGATCGGCGGACTGGTGGTCAAGCGGCAAACTTTCGCACGCTCGGAGCGGGCGCTCTGGGACAGGGACCGTGTGCGCCGGCAATCTGCGGACCGCGATGGCGTCAAACGGAGATCTTCATCCTCTGGGGAATCTTCGGAAGGGCTTGGTGCGGAGGCGTCCAGGGCGACTGCGAATGTCCCGCAGAACGGTCGGGCGGTGATCGGGATTCTTTGGGCCCCTTGCGATACAGCTGAAATCAAGTCTCAGTCAAGCTAGACGAGCTCGCGGTTGGCCTCTTCGTCGGTCAACGGCGGCTTCCGCGAGATCAGCCGCAGATCGAACCGAAAAGACTCGGGTTGGGCAAACTCGATTCGCCCAAAGTCCGAGTGCGCGGGATTTAGAACGTAGTTCCGCTCGCCAAGGATTACGGAAGGCACGGACAAGACTGCCGATCGCTGCTGCGCAACCCAGACGTCTCCAAGAAGCCTGGTCGCAACCTGCTCGCGAGGACTTAATGCCGACCATCCCTCCGGCAAATCCTTATCAGCAATTCTCTCGATGGCCACGTCCTCCGGAATGCCGGCTGCGCCGAGAAGGTATTTGTCAGGCAGCGTACCGGACAAGTGCACGAGAACTTCGAGCACCGCGAGCGAGCGGTTTTCGCTCATGTACAGGACACGGACTCCTTTTGAGTTCCACCGCCCACCGACGCGGTGAGCGCCCTCGCCATCGTATGCCGGGTAGGAACTCCGGCACAATCGGAATGCCCGCATCAGCCAAGGACACCGAATTCAATTCGCGTCAGGACTTCGTCTGCCTCCTGGAAGCCCTCTTCTGTGGCGGTGGCCTCCAGCGGTGTGCGGCCGCTAAGGGAGGGATTCGGTGTCTGCAGCCAACCCAAGGCCTTCTGTTGGTTGGCGAAAACCTCGCCCGCGCGCACCGACAGCGTGATGAACCGACCGGGCGGTATTGTCTCAAACTCGCGATTTGAGGGCGTCGTCGCCATGCTGCGAACCTCACCTTAAATATACGCCTTTTTCGGCAGCTGCACCTACCTCCTCGCCCGGAACTTCGCATCAACCTTGAGTCGGTGCTAGGCATTGAAGATGGCCGCGTTGGCGAAAGGAGCGTCGCTGCTCGGTCGTTCAGCTTTGCGCGCTTCCGCGCGGGGGCAGGCATCTCGAAACGGAGCTCGGCGCTGCTCGACGTCCCGTCATTTTATCGCCGAAGGCCGATCAATTCTCGTTATCTAAACCGGCCGAAACAGGTCGTTAGCGCGACCTCGTGTGCCATTTGTTCGCCCCGCACTGGCGGAGGTGTTTCAATGGCACGGAAAGTCAGACAGATCATTCGATGCGGCACGCGATACTTGGCTAGTGCGAGTATATGGTGGCCGCGACGTCGAAACCAAGAAGCGAATGTATACCCATGCGGTTCTGCTGTCGGCCTTGAAGCAGGCGATATTCGGTGCTGTACCGAAGGTGCAGCACTGTCGCTGGCCGACGAGGGCTTCGCCCTGCCTCCTTACATTTCCCGGAGATCAATGCCAGCGGGTGCGCAAAGGCGTTGACGAACTTCTATTCGGCGCCATTGCCGGTGGGCACTTCGGTCGAGGTGAAGGTCTATTCGGCATACGTGGAGATCTGGCATCAGGCCAAGTGCGTAGACCGGATGGCTTGCTACCGCGGTCATCCGAGGTCTTTTTAACAAAATTTCCACAGCGCCACATGCGACCAATCCAGTGTGCCAATAGTGTGCCAACTCGTCCGGAAGCGGCTAAACTCGCCAATGCCCACGAGAAGAACCCCTACCTGCAAGCGCATGATTCAGAGGTCCTTATAGACGGAATAGACAAAACGGCGCAAGGCGGAAACCATCCCGGAAAAGACTCTTAATCAGTAGGTTGTAGGTTCGATTCCTACCGCGCTCACCATACAAAATAAAGGACTTACTTCCAAGGACCAAATTGTCCGGGTGGTACTCCGGGTGGTATTGCTTTTGGGAAGCGCCGAAAGAAGCTCAGGGCAGACCGAGTTGATGCCGAATCTCGGCAATGAGCACAGCCTTGATGACTTCGAAGCTGATAGCGCCCGCCTTCGACAGCACGGCGGATGTTCCTTTCCTCCAAATGCTCGGATCTTTGCTGGCCGCAAGGAACTCGTATCCTTCCCAAGTAATGGAAATCGGGACCGCGCTCGGGCTCCGGTCAGCATGTGAAGTGTTCACGAAACCGTCGATCAGCCCAGCTTGCTTCATCAGAAAAGCGTGAAAGCCGATCTGCTCTTCAGAGTATTCGGGAATCTCCAGCCGTTGGGGTGCAAATGCGTTGGGATGTGCTTCCATCTTTAGCAGGATTTCGCGAATCAGATCCATGTCTCGCGTCATCTTGTGCGCCTTTGATTCTCAAGAATGGTTTGCGGTCCTATCACGATTAGGACTGTCGCCTGCTCAGCGAAGGACGGGCTCACAGTGCCGGAAACATGATCTTCTTCGCCGCCTCCGTGACCACGTTCACCAAGATCGTCTTAAATCCGTCCGCGGCCAAAGGACCCGCCTTCGTGACGAGTCGTCTGAAGCGTGATGCCGCCACGGTCGTTTGCGCGCTGTCGCTCACCAAGTCTGGAAAAGTAGCCTTCAATGATTTCGCATCGCTTTCCGACAATTCAGACTCTTCCGCGAGATCATTCGCCGCCTTCAGCTCGGCTTCCGTCCACGGATAGGGCTTGCCACACTTAAAGCAATAATCAGGGCGGTCATACACGCCGCCAAAGCCTGCATACCGGCACTCGCCACGGAGTGGTTCCCGACATTGTTGACAAGCCGTCACGGTTCTGGCGCCACACTTTGAGAAGTAGTCTTCTTCAACTCCGGGGTAGTTTTCCAATTCCCGGCTCACGACATGCCCATTCAAGCAAATCTGCGCGGTGTAGTGCCGTTGATCGTCCCCATTCATTTAGTAACGATCCTTGATTCAAACAATGAGACGAGCCATCTTAGCGCGATTTCGGATTCGTAGGCGGAACGTTAGTTTTTTCCAGCATCCTACGCTTTTCATCAGTAGGCGGAATCAGGGCGCCGGAACCAAACTTGCCGCACTGTTTGCCTGCCTTGATCGGTCGCACGTCCAGTTCCAACCGGTCACGGAGCCATGCTCGGACGCCTGACACCGCGGCGTGCAACTCCGCGTCATGGGCGCCCGCACATACCCGGCATTCGTCCTGATGGCATTCGTCCTGATCGGCCGGCCATGCCAGCGATACGCCCGCGTGTTTGACGAAGTGGAGCGCCGTCTCCAATGACTCCGGGGACATCGCCGTCACCACCACGATACACACCCCTGCGGAGCTTGCCGATAGTCCACTTAACCACGTAGCCGCCACAACGAAGCGCGCCGTCCGAGAGAGGATTGCCGGCGCGCGTGGAGCAGTCACGATAGAACATTGTCGATACGCCCCTTGAGCAGCTCCTCAAACTGGGGACCGTTCATCAGTGTGAACTGATCGCGCAATTCCGTCGGCAAGTGCCGCGTTTTATTACTTCCAGTGGAATATCGATTCAAATTCCAATAATGGCCGGTGTCTGCCCCAAAAGCGGCCCCGCGTCCGCCGTAAACGCCAGCGCCTTCCTTCAAACGTCTCTATCCGAAGTGACCCGGCGCTCAAGATTTCCGCCGCTCCTCAGCACGTGTGCGCCGGGTCACTCCAGATAGAGTCCTAGCGTTTAGCGGGATCGACCTCGGCGGCTGCACTTCCCAAATCGGAACTGGAGACCGTCCAGGCACTACTTCCGCGCGGAATGCGTCGGAGGCTCCCAAGAGCCAAATCCGAAATATACGGTCACGTTGCACGGAAACCGGCGAAAATGTTTCGCGCGGGCCTGTACCCGAGTTTCGAGGAGCGAAAGCAGACGCGGGCCAACCGGCTGCAGATTCCAGTACGACCTGTTACGCTACTGTGCTCGCGATCGGGCAACGGACTCCCCGGGGCATCCAGGTTCTCGACTTGCGCAATCCTGGGGCGCCGCGTAACCTCAGCCCTGAAAGCCAGAACTGCGACCGGTAATCCGGCCTGAGATGGACGCCCGGTGGCAGAATCATGCAATAGTATTATTGCGCTAACAATGGACGAGGGAGCACAAGCCGATGTGGTGGCCGCTAGCGAAGTCTCTAGGCTGCTCCTCGCCTGGAGCGGTGGAGATCAATGCGCTCTCGAAAAGCTAGCGCCGATCGTATATGATGAACTGCGCCGCCTCGCTCACCGGTACATGAGAAGAGAACGCCCCGGTCACAGCCTCCAGAGCACGGCCCTGGTGAACGATGCGTACATCCGGCTGGTGGATTATCGGCGCATGGACTGGCAGGGCCGCGCCCATTTCTTTTCGGTGGCGGCACAGGCGATGCGGCGAATTCTGGTGGAGCATGCCCGGCGCAAAAATCAGAAGCGCGGCGGCGGCGTGCAGCGCGTCTCTCTGGACGATGCGGTTGAAGTGGGCGGCGGTCAGTCGCGCGATCTGGTGGCACTCGATGAAGCCATGAACCTGCTGGCGCTCGTCGATGCACGGAAATCGAGGGTGGTCGAAATGCGCTTCTTCGGCGGGCTCAGCATCGAAGAAACGGCTCAAGTGCTGGAAGTCTCGCCTATCACGGTGAAACGGGAGTGGAGGGCCGCCAGGGCGTGGCTGCACCACGAACTGGCCCGGGGGGCCTAACGATGAAAGCCGAACGGTGGAAACAGGTTGAGAGCCTGTTGCAGTCCGCCCTAGACCGCTCCCCTCAGGAACGCGATACCTTTCTGCGGGACGCATGTGCCGGAGATGAAGCACTGGAGCGCGAAGTGCGGTCGCATTTGGCCTGCGCAGGATCGTCAGGAACTTTTCTGCAAAACCCCGCCATCGAATTGGCCGCGCGCGACTTCGCCGCGGAGCACAGCGACACACGGGAAGACAGCGGCTTTGCGATCGCCCCGATCATTTCGCATTACCAGATCCTCGAAAAGTTGGGAGCAGGTGGAATGGGCGTCGTCTATAAAGCCGAGGACACTCGGCTGCATCGTTTTGTAGCGCTCAAGTTTCTGTCTGAAGAGTTCGCGCGCCATCCGGATGCCTTGAGCCGTTTCCGGCGCGAAGCCCGTTCGGCCTCTGCATTGAACCACCCCAACATCTGCACCATCCATGACATCGGAGATCATGAAGGCCGCTCCTACATCGTCATGGAGTTTCTGGACGGGGCCACTCTCAAGCAGCGCATCGTGTCCTCGGCCTGCCCGCAGTCGATGGAAATCGGGACGCTTCTCTCGCTGGCCATCGAAATCGCCGACGCGCTGGACGCGGCACACTCCGCCGGAATCGTGCATCGCGACATTAAGCCGGCCAATATCTTCGTAACGGCGCGCGGCCATGCAAAAATCCTCGACTTCGGACTGGCCAAGGTCCATCCCAGCCTAGGTCCGGCAATGCCCGCCGACGCGGTGCTCGCGGCGACGGTCACGATGGACAACTCGTTGACCAGCCTGGGGAGCGTGGTAGGTACGGTGCCGTACATGTCGCCGGAGCAGGTGCGCGCGCAAACTTTGGACTCACGCACGGATTTGTTCTCGTTCGGAGTGACGCTGTATGAAATGGCGACCGGAGTTTTGCCGTTTCGGGGGGCGAACTCGGGTGTCGATATTCGAGGCGATCCTGAATCGTGCCGCCGAGCCGGCGGCGCGCCTGAATCCCGAGCCTGCCGGCCGATTTAGAGCCGATCATCGACAAGTGCCTGGAGAAGGATCGCGATCGGCGATACCAGCAAGCCGCGGAAATCCGCACCGACCTCGAACGCCTGAAGCAGGGGGACAGAACTCCCGGCCTGCCTCGAAAGACCGGCCTGGGCGCGGCACGATTCTGGAGCGTCGGTGTTTCCGTCGCTGCCGTGCTGGCGCTCGCCGCCGCAACCTACTTGTACTTACACCGCACGCCGAAGCTCACCAATATCGATACGATCGTCCTGGCGGACTTCGAAAACAAGACGCGGGACCCGGTGTTTGACGAGACGCTGCGGCAGGGCCTGACGGTGCAATTGGCGCAGTCGCCTTTCCTCAGCCTGCTCTCCGATGAGCGTATCCAGCAGACGCTGAGGCTGATGGGCCGCTCGAACGATGCACGCTTGACGCCGCAGACCGCTCGGGAGGTCTGCGAGCGGACTGGCGGCGCAGCCGTTCTCGACGGATCGATCGCCAGCCTGGGAAGCCAGTACGTATTAGGGCTGCGCGCCCGAAACTGCCGCACCGGAGACGTGCTCGCCCAGGAGCAGGAGACAGCGGCCGGGGAAGGAAGACGTCGTGAACGCCCTCACCCAGATGGCCAGCAAATTCAGGACGCAGGTGGGCGAATCGCTGGCTACGGTCAAGACTCACGACACTCCGCTTGCCGAGGCGACCACGCCATCGCTCGAAGCGCTGAAAGCCTTCACCACGGCCGTGAAACTTTATTCCTCGAATGGTGTTGCAGAGGCGTTGCCTCACTTTCAGCGGGCCGTGGAGATCGATCCGCAGTTCGCCGATGGCCCATGCATGGCTGGGACAGGTATACGCAGACCTTTGGCAGCCGGAACTGGCGGCGGAGAGCGCCAGGAAAGCCTACGAATTGCGCAACCGCGTAAGTGACCTGGAGCGGTTCTCGATCATAGTCCCTTATGAGCTGAATCTTACAGGAAACCTGGAGAAAGCCCAGGAGACGGCGGAAACGTGGGCGGAAATTTACACTCGCGAAGCCAGCCGCGCGCCTACCTGTCGTGGATCGACCAGATGCTCGGCAGGTTTGCAAAAATCGCGAGACAATGGCCGGATGGCGGTCGCTTTCGACCCCACATTTCCGCCCGGCTGGAAAAACCTCGCATCGAGTTATCTTCTCCTCGGCGACCTGCAGGACGCCGAAAAGCACCATCCGGCAGGCTGCCGAGCACAATTTGGAGGCCCCCGAGTTCCTGATCTATCGCTACCTGATCGCGTACTTAAAGGGCGATCAGGCCGCAATGGCGCGCGTTGCGTCCGAGGCGGAGACCAGCGCCGAGGTGCGCCTCTGGGCGTTGCACGCACAATCCGCCGCCGCAGCCGCATCGGGACATTTGGCGGAGGCGCGGACAGAAGTCCCGCCAAGTATTGGACCTGGCGCTACAGACGGCTCATAAGCGCGAAAATGCAGCGAACTTCCAGACCGGCGCTGCCGTGCGGGAAGCATTCTACGGGAATGCAAAGGAAGCGAGGACGTCCGCCAGCCGCCGCGCTGGATCTCTCGCACGGCCGCAATGTGGAGTACGGCGTCGCGTTTGTCCGGGCGCTTACCGGCGATATCGCAGGGTCGCAAGCGCTGGCGCTGGATCTGGACAAACGATTCCCCGACAATACCTACGTCCGATTCACATACCTCCCAACCCTGAAGGCGCTATCGGCGCTCAGCCACGGCGATCCTTCAGCCGCGCTGGACGAACTACAGACGGCGGCGCCCTACGAGTTCGCCGTCTCGGGCAGTGGATCGGGTTCGTATGGAACCTTATCCGCAGTCTACCTACGCGGCTTGGCACTACCTGATGGCGCGTCAGGGGCCGGAAGCCGCCGCGGAATTCCAGAAGATCATCGATCACTTCGGGTTGGGCCCCTCGATCCGGTGCACGTATGGCGCGCCTGCAACTGGCGCGAGCGCTCCGGATGTCGGGAAACACCACCAGGGCCAAAGCCGCTTACCGGGATTTCCTCGAGCGATGGAAAAGCGCCGACCCGGGCATTCCCATCCTGAAGGACGCGCAGTCCGAATCCGCCCGTTTGCGGTGAGAGCTGCGCGCCCCGCCCGGACGAGTCAGCGTTCACTTCGGGATGGCTACGAACGCGTGCACGATTGGGCAGTTGCCCTGGTTGTTCACCCATGCCATTGCGCCGGCGCCTCCGCTGCAGGCGCTTTTCAACGTGGCGACGCCCGTGATCTCGCCGGCGTCGTTGACGGATTGCGCCGCCTCCAGATACCAAGGTGAGCCGGCGGGGACAGCGTGTTTAGATCGACCCATCGCCCCTTTTGCCAGATGAGCGCGGTTTCGTTGAAGTTCGCGTCCAGGGAAAAGCCGACGATCTCGCCCTGGTTATTGATGGTGTTGCAGCAGGGAGGGCCCGTTCCATTTACCGCGCCCGGAAATCCACCCAGGTCCTGCATGCCGGTCTGCGGCGTCCACAGGAAGCCGTGCTGGGTGCCATCGGATGCTTGTGCAAATCCAACTACCTCGCCCCGCTCGTTGATGCTGGTTGCCAGGTTGTACACGCCCGGCGGCACGCCATCCAGGTGGCCGAGATCGGTGGGCGCGCCATTAGCTTTCCAGAGCACCGCGTGCGCCGCGGCGGGATTCTGGGCCGGAATCGAGGTATTGGAGCACAACCCCGACCCGCCGACGGCTTGGCCCTTGTCATTGATTCCCCAGGCAAATGAAACCGTGTCGCCCGCGGGTGGACTGAGTTCGTGGATTGCGCCGCTTCGGATCCCAGACGACGGCTTCAAAACGGAGAACCTGCGAAGGCGTTCCTGGAGCGCACGTCTCGTCGCGAATGCCGTTCTCCGAAAACCCGACCACTTCGCGCTGCTCATTGATCCACCACGCCTTTGCATTGTTGCCGCCGGGCAAAGTGGGAAGAGCGGTCAACTTGCCTCTATTCCAGACAGCCCCAAGGCATTGCGTTTTGGGAGCCAGACCCGGGCAAAAGCTTTCCCCATTCGGATCTGCCTGAACAGTGCTGGACGTAACCGCCGGCTCCCCAAGCGAGTTCAGGCCGTTGGCGGCGCTGCCCGGTCCGCCCAGTGTGCCAAGACTGATCAGAGGGTAAGCGCCGAAGGGCCACATACCATACCAAAGGAAGGCGACTTGGGGACCGCCGGGCACGCTGTTCGAACTTCCGGCCACCCACCCTCGATTGTTGATGCCATTCCCCGAGCTGTTGTCTCCGGAGCCGAAGACGCCGAGGTCTACCACGGTATAGCGTGGCTGTGTTTGTGCGGTCGCAAGAGCCGCAAAGAGGCTACTCACGGCAAGCCCCACGATTGTCAAAGTTGCAAAGAACTTCATGGATTTCCTCCATCCCGGTTGGCGCAGAACGGGATCGGGAAGGATCATACGAACTCCGAGGGTTAGCAAGCAACGGTGCAGAAGATCCGCATCCAGGCTTCCGGCCATCTCGCCAAGGCCAGCAAAGGCAGGAAAAACAGCCTGGCACGCCATCGCAGCAATCCTGGGTGGGACTCGCTCGTTAGCCGAGCTATCGACCCTTTTTCTTTCTCTTTTTGACGTTCTCCGGGCCCGGAATGCGATCCGGATGGGTGCGTGGGAGATCCGGGTCCGGGGGCGCCAATTCTGCCGGCGCCGGGAAACGCCATTGTTCAGGGTTGGTCGGGGGCTTAAACTCCTCTGTGCTGAAAATGCGAGGTTGTTCCCCGGGCCCTGCGGCTTCCAGGATCAGCGCAACGGTATCGCCGGGACCCTGGTAGTACGGAACGCGAATCGTGTGTGTCCCACCCCCCAATCGAATGCTGCCAAGTCGAACGGTGGTCGAGTGTATGCCGTCGTTGTCGGCGATCAACTGTCCATCAATGTAAAGCATAGCCCCGTCGTCCGACGTGAGCCGAAACCGGTAAAGCCCTGGTGTTTCGATCCAAAACTTTCCCGAATAGTCGATTGCGAACCATTCGAAACGCCGGGTGATCCCAGGAAAGCCGAGCAGGAAGCTCTGCGGGGGTACATTCAGTGACGTCGTATAGATAGTGCCCTGCGGATGTAGGCGCGCCAAGTCCGCCAGCGTCTCAGTGTTGCGTGGCAGGTAATAGATATCGCCGCGGAATCCGGAAGGGATCACAACCGTCGTGCCAAAGACGGCAGCCGCTTCCTGACCGGTCGCCAGCCACGGAATGAGCAGCAACAAGAATCGCATCCGCATGGTTCTATTTAGAATACGAATCAAATGCCCGACGAGTCGGCAACTTTGTTTGGACTGGGGTGCGAACGCCCAGTGTCAGGTTACGATCCCTCAGATATCGGTGGCGAACTCCGGCACCACTGGTGCGACCGGTGTGGCCCGAATGGAAAACGGCGTGGAGTCCTGAAGTCCCGCACTCAATAACACAGTCGCGGAACCGGGTGCCGTCCCATAGGGCAGAAGGAAATTGATTTGGCCGGGGCTCACATATTGCACAGGCGCGAGCTGGCCGTTTACCGTCACCGAAACACTCGCGAGGAGTGGAACAAAGGGAACCTTCGATGCCTGAAGGCTGAACCCGGCGAGGTTTTGGCCCCAGATGGTTGCGTACTCACCCGGAGCGAGCGGCCCCGGCTGCGAGTTGATCTGGGGAACCTTGGCCGAATTCAGGAAGGGAGTGAAGGCGAGTATGCCGGGTTGAATGGTGGTGGAATTCAGGAACAGACCCCCTGCCTCAAGGTCTGGTGGCGGTTGAAAGGCCGCGCCGTAATAGTATTCCGGGTAGAAGTAATTGAAACTGAATACATTCGGATTGTTGGACGAGAACCTGAGTATGGCGTCTAGCCAGGCAGCCTGCCCCTGTGGCGTCTCGGGGAATTCCGGCATCGGATCGTTGAGAGGAACCATTCTATCTTTCAGTGTATGAGCAGGATGCTGCAGCGCACTAAGGCCCTCTTCGTGCCGGCGTTGAGCCCGTGTCCATTGACCATTTGGGTGCGTCTTGGAAGAAACGCCCGTCGGAATGATCAGCGACGTGGTGAATACCCGGAGTGAATACTCGGAGTGAATACTCGGAGTGAATACTCGGAGTGAATACTCGGAGTTGCACCTCGGCCTGGAAGAGGATATAGTGATCAGGATTCTGGTTACTACTCGATTTCATTCCGGAGCTCCGCCGCTCCACACTCGCTAAGGTCTGACCGATTCGCGTGCCCCAGTTTGGCCCGCCAGCGAGGTCACCGCGGAAACAGGCTGAATAATCAAAAGGATCGGAGAACCAATGCAGCGTAGAACTGTCGTGCAAAGCTTGTTCGCATGGATTCCGCTTCAGCGTAAGCGCTTATGGGCACAGGCAGTGGGTTTTCCGGGCACGCATGATGCCACACTAAAGGAACTTGCATCTGCGGTGCTTCCTGAATCGCTTGGACGCGCAGGCACCGACGAGGTAGCTTTGCAATTCGTCCGGTGGGTTCAAGAGTACCGTGCCGGAGCGGAGATGCAGACCGGTTACGGCAATCCCCGCGTCCGCTATAAGCCCGCATCACCCGCAGCCCGCTACCTCGATCAACTTGACCAACTCGCATCTGGAGCGCTGGCCGAAACCGGTACTGGCTGCGCGTAGGCTGAAAATTGCGGAAGCTCTTCGCGCTGCCAACATGATGGACCTGCCGGTTGTGCCAGATGGCCGCCATATCGCCGTCGATCTGATGGCATTCTATTTCCAGAGCTCGGAAGCAAGCGATCGTGCCTACATGGCAGCGATCGGCAAAGACAAGTGCCGTACGTTGCGTAATGCCGAGCAAATTCCAGAAGCGCTAAGGGAGGAGACCGGCGATGCCCCGCTTCGAAAGTGACATCTGCATTATCGGCGGTGGTATCTCCGCGGTTTTCATGGCGCAAAAGCTGGCGGAACTGAGGCCGCATCTCAGTATTACGATTGTCGAGGCGGGAAGGCGGCTGTTCGACGCCGGGAATCGGATGAATTACCGGCGGCGATCGTCGCTCTACGGAGAGAATGCGTGGCCTGGCGATTTCATTGAGGACCAGGGAGGCGCCGGCGTGATTACGCGCACGATGGCGGTGGGTGGGTCCGCCATGCACTGGCAGGGCCATGCGAACCGCTTCTCCGAGGAGGATCTCCGGTTGCGTTCTCTTTACGGACTCGCGGTGGATTGGCCACTCGAATGGGCCGAACTGGAAAAGTATTGTTGCGAAGCAGAACGCCGGATCGGGGTTTCGGGCGTTCCCAGCCCTCATCCGGAAGACAAGCGCTCCGAACCTTACCCCATGCCTCTGATGCCGCTCACGTACAACCTGGCGGAGATCAAGACCTGGGCCGAGCGCGCGGGTATCCCGTTCAACGGCTGCCCGCAGGCCAAGAACACCCAGGCGTATGACGGCCGTCCGGAATGCCAGCGCTGCAATACCTGCATGATTTGCCCGACAGGGGCGCGCTACTCCCCGGATTACACATACAAGCAACTGCTGGTAAAGAACAAGGTCACTTTGCACGACCGCACGCTCATTCGCCGCTTGATCCCCGCCCACTCCGGCAGCACCATCGTGGCAGCGACCGGCGCCCATGCCGAACGCCCGAATGAAACGGTTGAGTATCGCGCGCGATTGTTCGTAGTCGCCTCCGGATACGCATGGACGCCGCATCTTCTGTTGAATTCTCGCAGCTCCCGGTTCCCGAACGGATTAGCCAACAGTTCCGGCCTGGTGGGCCGTTACATGACGGGACACTACTTCATCACCGCGCAAATGGAGGTCAATCAGAAGCTCTATCCCGGGATGAACGAGCCTTATCCGATTATTTCCCGCGAGTATTTCCGCTGCTCCCCCGGAAAACCCTTCGTGCGGCACGATATCCAGATCTTTGAAAGTAGTTTCGGCAAGCGGCCGCGGCTTAAATCGGAAAGGGGTGAGATCTTGTTTGGCGAGGATCTGATGAACGATTGGCGTTCGCGGATCGGTCACGGCGTGGCGCGGGTTCGCATGTACTACGATACGCATCCGTCCCGCGAGAGCGCGCTCACCCTGGATCCGGCAAATCGGAACCACTTTGGCGATCCAATGCCGAAGATCGCCCATCGACTGGACGACGCGGCCGGCGCGCGCGAGCCTGCCACTGAGGCGCACATTCGTTCTGTTTACGAGCGGATCGCGAAGGCCAACGGGACGAAAATTCTGTCCGTCAGCAAGAGCGATTATCAGGATCATCCCTCGGGCGGCTGCCGCATGGGAAACGATCCTTCTCAAAGCGTGTGCGACAGCTTCGGCCGCACCCACGACCACAGAAACTTGTTTGTCGTGGGCGCGCCGACATTGCCCACCGGAGGCTGTACCAATGCGACGATCACGTTCGTGGGGTTGACGCTCCGCAGCGCCGATCACATCGCGCGGTCCGTTTGACTATGTTCATCAAATCTTCCCTTATCCTTATTGCGGCTCTCCCTTTTGTCTTTGGAGCGGGGCCGGAATCGAAACTGCATGAGTGGCTCTGGTATGGAGGTGACGAGGGCGGCAACCGGTACTCTACCCTGACCGATATTAATCGCGGCAATGTGAAGGCGCTAAGGCTGGCCTGGGAGTGGAAACCGGGGGAACAGCCGATCCCCGATAAGGGGATTCGTCCGGGCAACTTTGAAGGCACGCCACTGATGATTAGCGGAGTCTTGTATTTGTCGACTTCTTACAACCGGGTGGTTGCGCTGGATGCCGGAACCGGCCGTCAACTTTGGGTCTATGACCCTAAAGCGTACGAGGAGGAGGGGCAGGCTCTAAACGGCGTCGGTTACGTGCACCGGGGCGTGGCAGCGTGGCGGGACCGCGGCAAGTTGCGGATCTTCATGGTGAGCCACTACAAGCTGATTTGTCTAGATTCCGCTACCGGTCTGCCCGTGCCGCAGTTCGGCGATAACGGAACCGTCGATCTCTCTCAAGGCTTCGCTTGGGAAACCAACAGGAAACACATTACCAATACCTCGCCGCCGGTCGTTTACAAGAACCTGGTCATTCTCAGCAATAGCGTGGACGACCGGGTCATTTACAGGCGCGACCCACCCGGCGATGTCCGCGCCTACGACGCACGGACTGGCAAGCGCGTCTGGATCTTTCACACAGTTCCCCAAAAGGGCGAATTCGGGAATGACACATGGAAAAACGATTCCTGGAAATACACCGGTCACGCCAACGCGTGGGCGCCCATCACCCTGGATGAGCAGCGGGGACTGGTCTATCTGCCGTTGGGGACCCCCAGCAACGATTTCTACGGCGGCCAGCGGCCTGGGCAGAATCTGTTCGGAGAATCGCTGGTCTGCCTGGACGCAAATACCGGGAAGCGCAAGTGGCACTTTCAGGTGGTTCACCATGGTTTGTGGGATTATGACCTGCCCGCCCCTCCGAACCTCGTAACCCTCACCGTGGCCGGCCGCAGGATCGATGCCGCTGTCCAACTCACGAAGATGGGTTACATCTTCGTGTTCGATCGTGTTACGGGTACGCCGATTTTTCCAATCGAGGAGCGCCCGGTGCCACAGAGCGATGTTCCGGGTGAGGAAGCGTCTCCGACGCAACCAGTGCCTCTGCGCCCACCGCCGATCTCGCCGCAAGGGGTTTCGTTGGACGATGCGTTCGACCTTACCCCGGAACTAAAGGCCGAGGCGGTCGCGGAGATGAAGAAGTATCGTCTCGGCCCTCTATACACTCCGCCCAGCCTGCAGGGTACGCTGATTCTTCCGGGCATTTTGGGAGGCGCGAACTGGGGCGGCGGCGCATTCGACCCGGACACGGACATCCTTTACGTGAAAACCAGCAAGCAGCCCTGGGTGGCTCGCGTTACCAAACCGGCGGACGCACACAATCCTTATTTCGCGAAAATCGACTCGGACTACACGCAGGACTTCGGCACCCGGGCCCAGTTCCACAATGGCCTGCCACTGGTTAAGCCGCCATACGGGCTGCTCAACGCCATCGACCTGAATCATGGGACTATCCTGTGGCAGTTGCCGTTCGGAGATACTCCGGCCATTCGTAATAACCCCGCCCTCGCGGGTGTGAAACTGCCGGAGAAGCTGGGCGTCTCGGGAGTCCAGGGACCGCTCGTCACAAAGGGCGGCCTGATCTTCCTCGGCGGTGGAGACATGGCCGTGCATGCGATGGATAGTACAACCGGCGCGGACCTGTGGACCTATCCTCTCAAGGCGCGCACCACCAGCAGCCCGGCGACGTACCGCACGGCGGACGGGAAACAGTTCCTCGTGATCGCGGCAGGTAACGGAGCTGGCGCGAGCCTTATGGCTTTCGCTCTCCCGAATTAAAGTCTGTGTTTTGTGGGCTCAAGACAGGCCGAGTACCAATCTAGGGATTCGCGATCGGGATTCGGGTAGATTTCTCTTGACAGACAATCACCGCGTATGAAAATATAGTCGAAACACACCGGGTTGGTAATAGTTTCCTTACGGGTACCTTCTGCCCGATCAGCGTTGATCAAGACGCCCTGTGGCGAAACCAAAGTTTGGTTTGTCCGCGATAGGCTCTGAGTGATTACGGATCGAGCCAGCGTTCACTCTCTCAGAGACGGAACATTCTAAGTTTTTCCGTCTGCCGAGTGATCACGCCGGAACAGGGACCGGCCGCGCCAATTCCATTTCCCAAGACTCACTTTCTTGCCTGCTCACAACGGGAGGGCTGTAATGTCTGCGATTAAGCGACGGCACTTGACTCTATGCGCTCTGGCGCTTGCGGCTGCTGCTGCGGCAAACTCTCAATCGAACGGAACAGTAAAGGGAATCCTCACGGACCCGCAGGGAGGATCGGCTCCGAACGCGGTGGTCAAACTGATAAACCAGGGGACCAGCCAGCAGTTCCAAACCAGAACCACTGAAAGTGGGGCGTACACGTTTGCCTTCCTGCCGCCGGGGCGGTATCAGTTGAGCGCCGAATTGCCCGGATTCCGGCAGATGGTGCGTAACGTGAATGTCGATATCGCCGAAACGGTGACGCTGGATGCAGCATTTGAGCTGGCGCAGAATGCGGAACAGGTTCAGGTTTCAGCCGAGGTCCAGCAAGTAGATTCATCCACGAGTGACGTTGGCATGGTCGTGGACCAGACACTGGTGGGCGCGCTACCGCTGTCGAACCGGAACTTTACCCAGATTTTCGCGCTGTCGCCTGGTGTCAATGCTTCCGTGGCCAACGCGGGCTCGCTGGGGCGCAACAGTGTGAACATCTCGGCCAACGGGTCGCGTCCCTATGACAACAGTCTGGTACTGAACGGTCTACTTGCGGAAAACCCGATGTCACAAGGTTTTGACGACGACGTAGACAAGGGCGGCGTACCTATCCCTTCGCCGGACGCGCTCATGGAATTCAAGGTCCAAACGGCTCTGTACGACGCCGAACTGGGCAGGCAGGGCGGCGCGGTGATCAATGCCGTGACCAAAAGCGGAACCAACAAGTTCAACGGAACGGTGTATGAGTTTCTGCGTAACGACGACCTCAATGCCAACGATTTCTTCCGCAATTCGACCGGGCAGCCGCGTGGCGTTCTGAAACAGAACCAGTTTGGCGGCGTCCTCGGTGGTCCTATCAAGAAGGACAAGTTGTTCTTCTTTTTCGCCTACCAGGGCACCAGGCAGGTCAACGGCGTATCGAGCTTTTCCACCACGAGCCCATTTCTACCAGCGCTAACGAATGACCGGTCCGCGCAGGGGTTAGGAGCTGTTTTTGGCGGCCAGAAGGGCGTCCAGGGTGGGGTGGCAGTTGCACGGGACGGCTCCAATATCAACCCCGTCGCCCTGAATTTCCTGAACGCCAGGTTTCCCAACGGCCAGTACGTCATTCCCAGTCCGCAAATCATCGAGCCGAACGGCTCCGGTTTCTCCACGTATTCGCTGGGCGCTCATTTCACCGAAGACCAGTACATCGGCGACGGCGATTATCAGATCAACGATGCCAACCGGCTGGCAATCAAGACGTTCTATTCGCACGACCCCTGGCAGATTCCTTTCTCCACGTCGGCCGGCGACAACGTACCAGGTTTCGGCGAGAACGACAATAAGATCAATTGGAACGACACCGTCATTCTCACTTCGACAATAACTCCGCGTATTGTGAATGAAGCACACCTGGGATACGCGCGGAATTATATCGGCCAGGTGCCGATCGAGCCGCTGACAGACGCTCAGGTGGGCGTACCCCAACCCGTAGCGGGGTGGCCTGGGATTCCGCTGATCAATGTTACCGGTGGTTTCGTTATCGGACCGGCGACCAATAACAACCAGGTGACCATGATTCATAGCTATCTCGGCAGTGACACTCTCAGTATCTCTAAGGGCCGCCATCAAATTCGAGTGGGAGGTGACGTGAACCTCAATCAGGTGAACCGTACCAACGTATTCCTGACGCGGGGTTCGCTTGGCTTCGGTTCCTTCGCCGATTTTCTGTTGGGCATGACCGCCACACAGAATGGATCCAATTTCAGCAATGTCTCCAGCAGCCAGATCGCCAACGGGGTAGTTCGCGCCTACCCGAGGTTTCACAATTTCAGCCTGTTCGCGCAAGACGACTACCGGGTCAGCAGCCAGCTCACTCTGAATCTGGGTGTGCGGTATCAGTTCAACGGCAACAAGACGGACAAGAGAGGACGGATCGGCGGTTTCGATCCCAACCTGGTACCGCCTTTCGTTGCACCGCCGGCGCAAGGCTGGTATGACGGGTTCACCGTAGTCTCGAACTGCGGGTGCACGCCGCCCCCGGGGTTCGCCAAGGTGAGTTCCGAATCGCCGATTTACAATCAGAACGTTCTTGGCTTCGCGCCGCGCGTTGGTCTTGCCTACCGGCCGATTGCCGGCAATCAGAATCTCGTCTTGCGGACCGGCTACGGTATCTTCTGGTCCTCCGTTGCCGGAACCGTCACCGAGCAGTCCAACTTCGATCCGTATTACGTATGGAATAAAGCGGGAGGCGCGGACCTTGCCAACACTTCGTGGCAGAATCCCTTTCCCGATCCGGTGCCCGCGTCCACCGCGTTTCCCATTTATCTGCCGATCACCCTGGGCAGCACGCGATCGACTCTGCCGACCGATCCATACCTCAAGCAGCCTTATACCCAGCAGTGGAGCGCCAGTGTGGAATACAGCATGCACAGTTTGCTCTTCAATCTCGGATATGTCGGGAGCGCATCGACGCACCTGATCGCCGGATTCGACCCGAACCAGCCGCTACTCGCGAGTGCATCCAATCCGGTCGACGGACTGACCACCAACACTGTCGCAAATCGTGCTTCGCGAGTTCCGTACCTGGGCTGGCTGCCGACCGGTATCGATGAATTCAAGTCCATCCTCACGGGTCACTATGATGCCCTGCAATTCAGCGTGAACCGGAGGTTTGCCGACGGGCTTTCGTTTATCGCGGCTTATACCTGGAGTCATGCGATCGACACCGACGGTGTGTCCGCGGGCGGGCGGAATGAGCCGCTCGGCAGCTTTGCCGGTGACTTCTACAACACAAAGAGCGCTATGGGAACTGCGAGCTTTGACCGCACGCAGAGACTGGTGTTCAGCTACAACTATGACCTGCCGAAAATGAAGGGCGGAAACTCCGTGTTGAAGGGCGTGATCAACGACTGGTCGCTCTCCGGCGTAACTACCATCCAGTCCGGGTTGCCTTTCTCGGTAACCGACAGCGCGTCGGGAACGATTTACGGCATCTCTGCATACGCCCAATTTGCGCCCGGAATGACCCTTGCCAATGCCAAATTGAGCGGCCGTGCCGAGAACCGTCTGACCAAATACTTCAACACGAGCGCGTTCACTACGGCTCCGGTAATCGGTGACGGCACGGGCTTTGGTAACGGCGGGAGAGACACGCTGCGCGGGCCGGGGCAACTCAATTTTGACGCGAGCGTTGGGCGCGAGTTCAGAGTCAAGGGTATTAACGAGAACGGCCGGCTTCAGTTCCGAAGCGAGTTCTTCAACCTTCTGAATCACCCGCAGTTTAATAACCCCGCATCGAACCGCTCCGCATCAAGCAGTTTCGGGTTGATTTCCAGCGCTGCCGTTTCCCCGCGGATTATGCAGTTCGCTTTGAAATACACGTTCTAAACCGGTTCGGAGTGAGGGTTGGTCATGGCGGACCGAAGATCGATACTAAAATCGTTCGGCTTAAGCGGCGTTATCATGGCAGCGTCGCGGAGGCGAACTCTGGCTCAAACCGGGGACACGCCGGAAATCGACCGCGTTGCCAGTGACCTTCACGATGCGATCCGAGGCTATCAGGTCGACGACACACATTGCCATGCCTCGGGCAACCAATACGCGCAAACGACTCCCAGGCAGTTTCTACTGGATACCTCCCTGGCGGCGCTGCCACAAGCTTCTTATTTTCCGGCCGGGGTGCTCCAACGCTGGCGCGCTGCGGCCGGAGACGAAAAAGCGAAACTCGACCAGCAGTTCGGTATCGAGAAAAAGCTTGATGAGATGGCCTTCAATGCTCGCGAGACGATCTTCATCAAGTATCTGACCAAGGAACTCGCTGGATTCCTGAAGTGCGCTCCCAAGTTCGAGACCGTGATCGCAGCGCGCAACGAAAGGGCGCGTCACAACTATAGCCAATACATCAGCGACCTGTTCCGAGACGTGCACCTGACCAATGCGATGGTCGATACCGGCTGCTGCGACGGGATGCGCGCTCCGGCCTTCGCGACTTTTTCGGATGCGATTCATCCCTGCACGATGCGGGCGATTGCCCGGATTGAGACCATCCAGACTCCGCTTTTTCGCACCGATGTCTCCTTCGAGGAACTGGAGTCGCGCTTTACCGATGGTGTGCGCAAGGCCCTTGACGGAGACGGCAACTTCGGTTTCAAATCCTGGGGCATGAAGTGGCACCAGATGGAGCGCCTCGGTGTGATCAAACCGCACTATGACTCCGCCGCGGCGAAGCATTCCTGGGAAGAGTACAAGCGCCTGCGCGGCACCCCGGCGGCCGACCGCGAGGAGGAGGCTGACCGCGGCCGGCGTCTCAAAGAATATTTCCTCACCATTGCGCTGGAGGAGTGCCTGAAGCGGGATATGCCCATGCAGATTCACTCTGGCGATGGCGAGGCTCCGGGCGTCATTCTGCGCCGTCAACACCCTTATAACCTCGAGGAGGTCGTGCGTTTCGACCGCGACGGGGTGATGCGCATGCCGAAGATCATTCCTGTGCATGCGGGCTATCCGCTGGTGCAGGAAGCCGTGTGGTTGAGCCATCTCTACACCAATTGCTACTTCGAGATATCCCTGATGAATCCAACCATTCATCAGGGAATGGAGCGCCGCTTCGGCGAGATTCTCGAAGCCGTGCCAATGTCCAAGATTCTGTTCGGAAGTGACTCCTGGGACGTTCCGGAGTACAACTGGCTGGCTGGTAAATGGGGAAAGCGCTACTTGAGCCGCGCTCTGGCGGTTCACGTGAAGGAAGGAACGCTGACCCACGACGAGGCGCTCGCAGGAGCGCGCATGATGCTGTACCAGAACAACCGGCGCGTTTACAATCTTCCAGCCTGAGGCGGTCGTGGAACCCACACGGCATCTCGGCTAGAATAGGGAGAACTGAGATGCGTATCCGGTTCGGCTTGGTCCCGGTCCTCATCGTTCTGTTTTTATCTCTCGCGACCGGTTCGCAGCGTGCCGGGGTGGTGAATCCTCAGACGCTTCAGGCGATCGATGGCGCCCAGCGGGCCTTCATGGCCGCGCCCGACTCGGAGAGCGCCTGCGGTGCGCTCGCTTCTCTTTATCTCCAGGTGGGTCAAAACCAGGGCGCCGTGGAGACCCTGAAGCCGTATCTGCAATCTCATCCGGATGCGCCCAAGGCTCTGCGCCTGCTGGCAGTCGCTTACCTCCGCGAGGAGGAATACACGCAGGCAAAGGACGCCGCGCAGCGCGCCCTTCGCACCGGGCTGCGGGATCCCGCCGACTTCGAGGTGCTGGCCATGGCGGAACTTGGTCTGCAAGCCACCGACACCGCCGTCACCCTTTTTCGGGAGGCCCTGAAACTGGACCCGAATTCCCTGGAGGCCAACCTTCAGCTTGGCCTGCTCTACGCCAAGCGGCACCAGAATCTGCAAGAGGCTGTCGTCTTGCTCGAAAAGGCACGCACGCTGCAGCCGAATCTGGCGGGAACCTACGCCGCTCTCGGTTCTGCATTTCTCGAAGCTGGTGACCCTCGGCAGGCGGCTACCTCCCTTGAAACCGCCATCAAGCTCGACCCGGACGCCGCCGAGCCGTATTACCTGCTTGTCTCCGCCTACCGGCAGCTTCACCAGGACGGTAAAGCCGAAGCCGCCCTGGCCGCGTTTCAATCCCGCAAAAGAGCTGAGGCCGATCAAAGGGCGCTGGAGATGCGCAGCCGCGCTGACTATGAAGCAGGCGTGAACCTTCTCGCCGAATACCGATCAACTGGATAAGGCTTATGAGCTGTTAGCCAAAGCGGTGAAGGAGCGTCCCACCTTCGATCCCGGTTACTACCGCATGGCGCAGGTCAGTTATCTGAAGGGCGAGATTCCAAATGCTCTGGCGTCCATCCGGGAAGCCTTGAGGTTGAACCCCCTCGAGCCGGAATATTACTATGTCCTGGCACGATGCCTTGAGGACACGGATCCTCGCGGGGCCCTGGGCGCGATCGAGAGGGCCGTAGGTTTCCGGCCTGGTGTTCCGGATTTTGAAGACTTACTAAGAGAACTGAAAAGCAAGGTTGCCGGCAAGGCCCCGGCTCAATGATCGGCAGCGTGTTCCGCGATCCGCCGGACTTGGTTCACCGGAAGATTGAGTAACGTCTCGGTTTGGCCCGAGGGCCACCGGATGGCCAGCCGGTCCACCGCGCGGGCGTTGCCCAGACCGAAGTGCAGCCGCATCTGGCTCGCGGAACAATAACTCGTTCCTCCCATGATCTGGACGCGTTGTTGTTTTCCACCCGCCGTAAGTGTCACTTCCGCGCCCACCGCGTCACGGCTGCTTTTCCCCGTTCCCACCAGGTCAAGAGCGACCCAGTTGCCGCCCGCCGTGCGGTTGTGCGCGATCAAGGGCGGGCCGAAGTTCTGGTTGACCACAAAATCAATGCGGCCATCGCCATCGAAATCGGCAAGGGCAAGTCCGCGGCCGAGAAGGGGCTTCGCAAAGACCGGACCTGCTTCGCGTGATACATCGCGGAAGTGCCCGCCGCCGGCGTCTTCGAACAAGGACATCGGTTCGCGGTAAGATACGCGCGGATGAAACAGCGCGATATTGTCCAGAATGTGTCCGTTCGCCACCAGAATCTGCTGCCGGCCGCTATTGTCGAAATCGGCGAACCGCACGCCGAACCCGCTTAAGAGGCTTCGCTCCGCCCCAAGGCCTGCCTCGATAGTGGCATCGCTGAATCCAGCCTTACCAAGATTACGATAAAGACGATTTAACTCATTATCCAGATGCGTGACGTAGAGACCGGGATGGGCGTCGCCTTCCAGGTACGCGGCATCGACCCCCATGCCGGCTTCGGCCTGCCCGTCGCCGCTAAATCCCGCGCCCGAGGCCAGCCCGGATTCTTCGAACGTTCCATCGCGCCGGTTACGATAAAAGAAATTCATCACGCTATCGTTGGCGACGAAAATGTCCGGCCAGCCGTCGCCGTCGAAGTCCCCCAGAACAAGCCCGAGGGATTTACCTTGCGGAGCTTTCGAGCCCCGCCTTGGCAGTGACTTCGCGGAAGCGGCCGCCGCCCTAATTGTGATAAAGCGTTACTCCGCTTCCGCGGTATACGTCGGGATGGCAATAAGCCCGGAGCCCTCGCGCGGCATCGCCGCAGAAGCGGGTATCGTTCCAGGAAAAATCGGCAACGTAGTTTGCGATTGCCAGGTCAAGAAGGCCGTCCCGATCGTAGTCGAACCATCCCGCGCTGGTGGCCCATCGTCCTTGGTTCTCTACTCCGGCGGCCGCGGTTACATTGGTAAACGTGCCATCGCCGTTGTTATGGAACAAAACGCTTCGAGGATAGCCGGTAACGAGAAGATCGGGGTAGCCGTCGTTGTCGTAGTCCGCCACGGCTACGCCCATACCGTACGTGTCGAGGCTGCCGTTTAAATGGGCCGCGGACGTACGGTCCTCGAATCTGTTGCCGCCCAGGTTTCGGTAGAGTGCCAGCCGGTCGTGGGCGGCTTGGGCTGAACCCGGCCGGCCGCCTCCACTTACAAAAACGAGATCCGGGACGGCCGTCACGATCGAAATCGAGTACTCCGACGCCCGAGCCCATCGTCTCGATCATCGCTTTCTCAGGGGTAGAGCCGTTCTCGGCCGAGAAATGAACGCCGCTTGCGGAGGTAATGTCTTCAAAAGCAAATCGCTGCGAACCGCCCGATGCGACCAGGAACCCAAGAAGCGCTAAGGAGAAAAGAGAGCTTCGTAATAGCGGGCGAAACAACGCGCGGAAGGAACCCACCCTCAAGTCCCGCACCGCCATCCGCCGGAGGAATCGTACGGCTTCAATCCGAGTGAACGCCATTACCCCGCGTCTTATCCACCACGACCGCGCCGCCCTTCATGACCCAGCGCACGTTCTTGAGAACGACCTGTACGTCGGCCAGCGGGTCGCCCTGCACCGCCACGATGTCGGCAAAGTAACCGGGAGCAACTGAGCCGAGGCTATTCTCCATGCCGAGAGCTTCCGCCGGTAACACTGTGGCTGTTTGCAAAGCCTGTTCGTTGGTCATACCCATCTTCACGAACCATGTTAGTTCGCGCATATTCAGGCCGAACCCATTATAGACTGCGTCCGAACCGACCAGCATGCGTGCGCCGGCCTTAAAGGCCTTCTGTGCCGTAATGTAGTTACGTCGAATATAGTCTTCGAGATTCTCTTTCGCTCCGGCCGGAAACTTGTATACATCGTTATTTTCCACGTAATACTGATTGTGATCAATGGTGGGAACATACCAGATCTTCTTCCGGACCATTTCCGCGATTGTGGCGTCGTCCATGTCTGTGGCATGTTCAAGCGTGTCGCAACCGGCTCGAATCGCATCGCGGGCGCCAACCGGACCATAGGAGTGGATCGCCACCTTGCGGCCCGCCGCATGAGCAGTATCGACAATGGCTTTCATTTCTTCATAGCTGACGGTCTCGTCTCCGGTCACATTGTCGAATCCACCCGTCGAACCAAAGACTTTCACCCAGTCCGCTCCCGCGTCAATTGCGGCGTGGGTCGCCTTGATCTGTTCCGCCACTTTCTCGTTCAGGTCGGTAATCTTCGGCAAGCCATGCAAGCCTTGACCGGCAACAAACAGGCGCGGTCCGATAAGAGCGCCCATGTTGATAAGATCTCGCAGGTCGATATCGGCACCGCCTGCGGCATTTAAATCGCGAAGCGTAGTCACCCCTGCCTCCAGCGCCTTCATTCCGTTTCGCTGCGAGAGGACGACTGTAACGGCGACATGACGACGCGGCTGCTTTCTCGGGGTCGTACCCGGTTCACCACCCCAGTAATAGGTGATGTGAGTGTGCATGTCGATCATCCCCGGCATTCCGGTGAACGACTTTAAGTCGATGACCTGCGCGTCCGGCGGGATCTTGCCGTTGGCTACCACGCTGCGGATCTTGTCGTCGTCTACAATCACGACGGCGTTCGAAATAACACGGTGGCCATCCCACAGCTTCCCGAATTTGATGGCTTTGGTTGTGGCCGTGGCGCTCACACAAATCGAGAGCGATAAGGCCAATAACAATTGTCCACGTTTAAACATGCAGCCTCCCGAGCCGGACGTTTCCATACCGAAGCCGCCTTAATTAGCGGGCCTGTCCGGTTTCAAATACTGGGCCAGAAACCGGTAGATGTCGCGCCGGGACTCATTGGCAAGTTTGGTATCCAACCGCCCGAACTCGTGTCCCCCCGGCGCCTCGTCGTATATCTTGTAGTCAAATTTCTTTCCCGCCGCCTTTAGCGCGGCAACGAACCGCTGCACCTCAATTACATTGACGTCTTCATCGTTAGTGTTTCCGTGAATCAGCAGCGGCGTTTCCAGCCGATCGGCGTAAGTGATCGGCGACCGCTTCAAGTATTCCGCAATATCGCCTCGCACAGTTTTCCCGATGTGCGTCTGAGCGGAAAAGATCGCCTGATAGGAGGCGTCGTGATAGCCTAACCGCAAGACCAGGTCCGTAACCGGCACACCCGCGTACGCCACAGCGTACGCTCCCGGATGCAAGAGGACATTCATCAGAGTGATCATGCCGCCGTGGCTCCAGCCGATCATTCCCACTCGCTTCTCGTCCAAGAAGCTATAGTTGTCCAGCATCCATGCTCGCGCCTGAAATACGTCCTCCACTTCCAACCCGCCATAGTCGATGGCGTTGAAGAACGCGGCGCCGTACCCCGTGCTGCCACGATAATCCGGTCCAATTACGCTGTAGCCCTGCTGAACCAGGCTCTTCACCACTCCATACTCATAATCGTGGCCGAAATCGCTGTGGATCCCCTGGTGGGCGAACACAATCAGCGGCTGCTTTTTGCTTTTATCCAGATTCTTTGGCACGAAGGTCATGGCGCGAATCACCATGGGATTCTTCGCGCCCGGCGCCGTCGGATTCTGGGGCCGGTGAGGCGGCGCGCTGGTGTAACGAATCTCACTTACTTCAGCGATGTCGCCAAGTTGGGTGTACCACCTCTGTATCTCGATCTGCTTGACCAGAAAATCCGCGTTGTAATCACGACTCCCGCCCGCGCCCACCGTTTCCGGGGCTGCCGTGAGCGCCCCGCCGCCTGTCGCCGCAGCCGTCCCCCCCGATCGCTGAGCGAAAACGACTGACGACAGAGCGAAACAAAGAATGCCGATTCGTGGAAGCATCTATTTCACCCGGGTCCAGCCGAAAGATCGGAAGCGATAAGCGGCGGCGAGGCAATGAGAGCGGGTCTGAGCTGTTTTCGTCGGGTAACACGCATTCGAACAACCCCTTGAAACGCAAGATGTTGAGTGAAAAATGCAGCGCCAGAATTCGCACGCCTAAAGAACATCAGAGTGCGAAGCAAACCGCCGCATGGTACCGACTTGGGAGTCCAGACTCGGGACTTTGTTCCGGGGCGTGCGAAAACTGTGCCCTTTTCAAACACGCCAGACGCTTGCAGGAACTGTAGGAGGAGGTTATCACACGCCCGTTATTGAGTCAAGAGATAGTCTGGTCTCATGTCTAGTCTCACCAGGAACTTCGCACAACGGCGTCGGGCAGCGGTCGAGGTAGCGGAATCACTGGTGAATCGCGGCGCCAAATTATGACAACCGCAACCGCAGCTTCGTCCCCGACCATACCCGCCGCTGTCGAGTTCGCTTCGCTTCAGTCCTGGCTGGCCTCCGGCAGCGCAGCAAGCCAGAGGCCGCGAGGTGCGCGCAGACTCCTCTCCTGGATTCGGTCCAAACCATTGCGGACCTGACCGGCGTTGCCGTCTCCTAACAGCCTGGAGCAGGTCCTGCCGGATGCGGCAGGACTTTGACGCTTCTCCCCGCCGCGCCCGGAAAACAAACGCGTGTGGGCCAGCCTGCTCAAGGGCAAGAATGCCGTCATTCAGGAGTCACCCTGGTCTTCGACCTGATGCACGCCCTGGAAAACCTGTGGAAAGCCGCTTACGTCTTATCCTGGATGCCGGTCACAAGACTCCAGGCCCGCTTCGTCGAGCCGTCGAGCCCACCCTCATTGCTTCTCACACCTAACCGCCGTGTTCACCGTAAGGCGCTGGCTTCGGTGCGCCAGAGATGGATTTTGAATGTGGCCGGGTGGGCTTAGGTCGCGCCTGGATAGATAATAGAGATAGGGATCGCGCGGCACTCCGTCGATGCGCACCTCGTAGTGCAAGTGCGGCGCAGTAGCACGCCCGCTGTTGCCCGCCGCACCAATCACTTGGGCCCGATGCACATGCTGGCCTACAATTACGTCGATGGTGGCAAGGTGCGCATACCACGTCTGCGTGCTGCTGCCGTGATCCACCACGACCACGCGGCCGTAACTCCCCATATCCACTCCGGCGTGGATTACAACGCCGTCGGCAGTGGAGCGCACCGGATCGCCGGTGTGAGCGTCTATATCTATGCCATCGTGGAAAGCACATTCACCGGAGAACGGGTCTATACGCCTGCCGAACCCGCTCGTCACACGGCCTTCCGCCGGCCAGATGCTCGCGATGAGTTTACTGGGCTCAGGAGCCGGTAACCGGCCGTGCGCCGCCAGTAGTTCCTTAGCTTTGAGCAAATCGGCGTCGGCGCCTGCCGTGTTCCCCAGGTGCCTCCTCGCGACAGAGCGGTTCTGATAGGCGTTGGCATAGGATGGGTTCAGGGTCAATGCCTGGTCGAGGTCGGCAAGAGCCTCGCCAAAACGCTTCAGACGGATGTTGGCATAAGCACGCGCGTTGAAGGCCAGGGCATATGTGGGGGTCAGTCGCACCGCCTCGGTAAACTGCGTCACCGCCTCGGCGAACCTGGAATCCTGCGTCAATTTCCGGCCGCGCCCATATGCCAAAGCAGCGTTGTCGTAGGGAATATCGGAAGCCGGCTTTACCGGCAGCGGTAGTGGCCAGGCAGGTACCGTAGATTCGGCCGGCTTCGGTGCGGCAATCTCGCCGGACAGTGCGGAGCGAGAAGTCGCCGTGGGTTCTGGCGAGAGTGGCGGAGCCAGTTCCGGGGCGCATGCCGGAACGGTTGTGACACACAATGACGCGCCGATAATGAGCGGCGCGAGCAGGCGGGGCGGCCACCTGCCGCGGGTGAGCATCCCGCCCAATGTCTTGTCGATCGCCGGGCCAAACCAGCAGAAGTTGCGCTGAGTCACCGGACGCTGCCGGTGGCGAATTCCTGCTATTACCGGTAGCAGGTCAACCACAGCACCTGCATCCGCAGCGCCGGGGGCCTTGAGATCATTGAGAATTAGACGGGCGACAGTTGCCATTGCCATTCCCTCCTCTTTGGGCCGGGGTCATCACGGCCCGTACGGTCGCCGGCTTCAAAACCTTTCGCACTGCCGCGGGACATTCGGAGCGACACCGGAAATCCGTCCGTTGGACACGGCCGTGCCGGTGCGGGGCTGGTTATCACTGCCGGCAAAACTGGCAAGCGCGATAGGGTTCATGGCGACTTCCCTTACACTTTTGCCGCCACCTCTGAAGTCATTCAAAAGACAATCGAAATCGCCGGTCCTGGGAGGCAATCTCTTGTCTCGTGACACTTTCTTGCCACATTTGCATGCGTCGGAGTGCCCGATCTGCGGAGCCCAGCCAAGGCACTTGGCGCCACCTTGGGGCAGAAGGTACGTGCCGATCGAGCGCAGAATGTCGAAGGGCATTTCTCTTAGAGTGCCGGCTTCACCGCCACACCGCCAGCCACCGCGGAAGATCCGCCACCAGTGCCCGCATCACTCGCGCCGTGTTCTGCTGGAACAGTTGCAGATTGCCCTCCGCCTCCGCCTGCACCGGGCTCACCAGGTCGGTCACCCCGCGCAAAATCAGCAGCGGCGTGGCGTTCCTGTGCGCTACCCACGCGATGGCGCCCGATTCCCAGTCGGCCGTCACCGGCCGGTACAGAGGATCCAGCGCCCGCAGACCCGCGGCGGTCAGGTCCCGGTCGCCCGAGTACATCGTCACTTTGACCGCTGCAACCGGCAGCCGCGCAGGCAACGGCAGCGTGGTCGAGTAGTCCGCGATGGCCTGTTTCGAATCGCCCATGGCCTCGGCGATATCGTAGATCACGGCCTTCTCCACAATCGCCACCGCGAAACGCTCGATGCGCCCTTCCACACCGCCGCACGTCCCCAGGTTGATCATCCGCGCGGGATGAAAGCGGTCGATCACGTACTGCGTGGACCCGGCCGCCGCCACCTTGCCCCAGCCGCCGTGAAAAAACAGGACACGTTCCCGCCCCACACGGGCGAAGAGATACTCGCCGTACGGAGAGGTAGCCACCGGGGTCGAAGCGAACAGCGGCCGCACCACATGCCACTCGGCATCGGCCGAAATCAGTACCGCATGATGCAGGCCGCCCGCAGGCAGGGCGGCGGCCAGCGCCAGAACAAGCGCCGCGATTTTCACTGCCCGGAGTCGGAGTCCGGCCCGCCGAAGCGCCCGCCGGTGCGCACCGGAGGCGGCGGAGCGCCCGTGGTCTTCAGCGGCGCGACCCCGCTGCCGCCGATCGGCTTGTTGTACGCCGGCACATCTTTTTCCATCAGGCTCTTGTACTCCGCCTGCACCGCTTGAAGCTGCCCTTCCAGATCCAGCACCAGGCCGACGTCCGTCTCCGTCGGGCCGTAATCCGCCGGTGCCCGCCACGTCGCCCGCGCCCGTGCCGATCTCGCCGTTCAGCCAGATGAAGTTCAGGTAGAGCTTGTACGCCGTCTGGAAATACTTGTCGTCGCTCAGCGCTTCGGCGCGCGAAATCAGCTTGTACTCCACGTCCTGCATCTTCTTATCGATGGCGTCCATCTGCTTCAGCAGGTCCGCCTTGCCCGGCGTTGGTCTTCTGCTGGTCTTCGAGCTGCTTGCGCATCCACTCGATCTGGTTGGTCATGTCGGAGACGGTAGTGATGTCGTCGCGCACCTTCAGCTGCAGGCGCACCGACGCTTGCAATGTCCGCCACGCTGCCCGTGGCTGTCGCGGCGGCAGCACAATCTCGAACGGCTGCGTGTAGCGTCTGGCCGTCCACCGTCATCTTCACGGTGTATTTGCCCGGGTCCGGCGATCGGGCCCACTTCCGCCTGCGCCAGCGCCCCAGTGCGTGATCGGCCGGGTGTCCTGCCATTCGATGAAGCGCGGCTCTTCCCAGATGTGCGGATTCTCCGGCGGCGTGGTGCGCAGCGCCACCAGTGCGCGGCGCTTCGTAGTGCAGGTCCCAGGTCACGCGATTGAGCCCGGCGCGCGCCGTCACCGGCGGCAGCTTGCGAACCACCGCGCCTTTCTCGTCCAGGATCTTCGACCTGCACGGGACTCTTGGGCGCGTCTTTCAGCACGAAAGCTCAGATCGCGCCCGCCCGCCGCGGACCTCGCGTACGCTGGGCGCGGCGCCACCAGCTGCGCACGGCGGCCGTCGCGCTCGTCTCCATCAGCGCCCTGTTCCAGCGGCGTGATGTCTTCCATGATGTAGAACCCGCGCCCGTAGGTGGAGACCACCACGTCGTGGTACTGCTTCTGCACCACAATCCAGCGACACCGGCGCGGCCGGCAGCCCGTCTTTGAACTGCTTCCAGTTCTGCCCGTCGTCCATCGAGTAATAGAGCGCGTTGCCCGTGCCGGCGAACAGCATCCCTTTCTTATTCGGATTCTCGGCGATCACGCGCGCGTAGGCCAGCGGTCCCTTCGGCAGATTGCCGGTGATCTTCGTCCAGGTCTTGCCGTAATCGGTGGTCTTGTAGAGCCACGGATCGCGATTGTCCATCAGGTGGAAGTCCACCGCGATGTAAGCCGTCGCCGGGTCGAAATGCGAAGGCTCGATCTTCGAGATCACGCCCCACGCCGGCAGGCCCGTGATGTTCTTCGTGACATCGGTCCAGTGCGGCTTGCCCGCATTGGCATCGCGCGTGTACCAGACTTTGCCGTCGTTGGTGCCGGCCCAGACCAGGCCCTTCTGCATCTCCGAGGGCGCAATGGAAAACACCACCTCGCCGTAGAACTGCCCCAGGTTGTCGCCCACAATGCCGCCCGAAGAGATGATGCGGCTCGGGTCCTGCGTCGAAAGGTCGTGGACTGATCACGGTCCAGCTCATGCCGCCGTTGGTGGTGCGGAAAACCACCTGGCAGCCGTAGTAGACGCGTGTTGTGATCGAACGGATCGATGGCCAGCGGCGCGGTCCAGTGGCAGCGATACTTCGCCTGGTTGGGCGCCGAATCGAGCGTGTGCAGCCACGGGCTGACGGAGCGCGCCAGCTTGGTTTGGTCGTCGTAGCGGGTCACTTCGTCGCCGTAGCAGGAGGCCCAGACGATGTCCGTAGTCGGTCACATCGGGCAGCGTGAAGCCCGATTCGCAGCCGCCCAGGTTGTGCTCCCACGCGCCCACCGCAGCGCCGCCCCCGCGCCCGCCGCCGAAGCCGCCGCGTCCCCGTCCGCCGCCCCCCTGGCCGGGCACGTTCGGGCCGGCCTCCTGCGTCGTGCTCGGGCCGCGCATGGTGCCATCGTCCTGCATGTTGCCGTAGATGTGATACGGCACGTCGTTATCCACGGCCACGTGATACATCTGCCCGATGGGCAGAGTCACGCGATTCGAAGTCTGCCCGTGGTCGGTGGTCATGCACATGCCGCCATCGTGCGTGACGCAGATGCGATTGGCGTCCGTCGGGTCGTTCCAGATGTCGTGCGTGTCGCCGCCCCACGTGCACGCTGCGGAAGCTCTTGCCGCCGTCGGTGGATTGCCAGAAGCTGCTGTTGGCCACCAGCACCTCGTCGGCATTCGTAGGCGAGACGGCCAGGCGGATGTAGTAGCCCGCGCGGCCGATCAGCGCCCGCTGCCAGCTTCCCGATGGTCCAGTTCTCGCCGCCATCGTCGGAGCGCCAGAGCGAGCCCTGGTCGGCCGTCTGAATCAGCGCGTACACGCGCTTGGAATTGCTCGGGCGCGATGGCCACATCGATCTTGCCCACCGGCGAGTGCGGCATGCCCGTGCGCCTTCGAGCTGCTTCCAGTTGGCGCCGCCGTCGTGCGTGATATAGACGCCGCTGCGCCGGCCCGCCGCTGAACATGGCGTAGGTGTGCATGCACCACCTGCCACATGCCGGCGAACAGCGTGTTCGGGATCGTGCGCGTCCATCGAGAGGCCGGAGCAGCCGGTATCGGGGTCGACGAACAGCACGCGGTTCCAGGTCTTGCCGCCATCGCTGGTGCGGAACACGCCGCGCTCCTGCTGCGGCCCGGTGGCGCGCCCCACCGCGCAGACGTAGACGATATCGGGATTGGTGGGATGGACGATGATGCGGCCGATGCGCCCGGTCTCGTCCAGCCCCATGTGCTGCCACGTGGCGCCGGCGTCGGTGGATTTGTAGATGCCGTCGCCCATCATGTCGCTGTCGCGGATGGCCCACGCTTCGCCGGTGCCGGCCCAGACGATCTTGTGGTCCGAGGGCGCCACTGCCAGCGCGCCGATCGCCTGCGCGGGCTGGTTGTCGAAAATCGGCGCCCAGCTTGTGCCGCCGTCCGTGGACTTCCAGACGCCGCCCGACGCGGCGCCGGCGTAGTACGTGGTCGGGTCGCCGGGAACGCCCGCCACCGCGGCGATGCGGTTGCCCACCGCCGGCCCCATGAAGCGGAACGCGAACGGCTCCGGCGCCGCCCCTCCGCCTCCGCGCCGCTGAGCGGGTGCAGGCAGAGTCAGGAAAAAACAAGCGGCGAAAACACTCAGTCGCAGACGGAACGGGAAGCGCATAATTTGTCCTTTCATCGCGAGGCCAGGTGATTCACAGGAGCGGGTGGCACCGGAGTTTTAACGCTATTGTCAGTAGCGCAGCCGGCCGGCAACAGGGCACACGCCGCCACGCAAAGTAGCAAAAAGGAACGCAGCCACATATATGATTTGTCATCGTATCATTTTCCCGGAACTGCCCGGTTCGATGTATCATTACATCCATGCGTTTACTCTCTTTCTCGATGCTGTGCCTCTCCACCGTTCTCTGTCTGGGTCTGCTCGCGCAGGATACGCCTCCTCCCCCAAAGAAGGGTGGCGGCGGTATGCCGCATAAGAATCTGAAAATCCTGAAGGACGAAAATATCGGACAGGTCATGCAGGGCTTCCGCGCCGCCCTGGGCGTGCAATGCACCTATTGTCATATTCAAGGCAATTTTGCCAGCGATGAAAATCCCAAAAAGGATATCGCGCGCCACATGATCACCATGGCCCAGGAAATTAACGCCAAGTTTCCCGACGGCAAAGAGCACGTCACCTGCTACACCTGCCATCGCGGCGCCGTAATGCCTTTGACCGCGGCCCCTGCGCCCGGCCAGTAGCGCTTGATTCCCTACAAGGCGGGCGGTTTCTGATACGATGCGAAAACGTATGAGAATCGTCCGCCTTTCTGTTTTGTGTCTCGTCCCCCTGCTGCTCCCGGCGCAGCAGAACGATCTTTTCAAGGAACTCCGCTTCCGCCTGATCGGGCCGTTTCGCGGCGGCCGCGTCGGTCGCCGTCACCGGCGTCGCCTCCGCAGCCCAACGTCTACTACTTCGGCGGCGTCGGGCGGCGGCGTCTGGAAGACCACCGATGGCGGCGTCTCCTGGCTGCCCGTCTCCGACGGCCAGTTCAAGACCGGCGTCCGTGGGCGCCATCGCCGTGGCCGATTCCGACCCCAACGTGATCTACGCCGGCATGGGCGAAGCCTGCGTGCGCGGCAACGCCTCCAACGGCGACGGCGTCTACAAATCCATCGACGCCGGCAAGACCTGGCGCAACGTCGGGCTTGCAGGACACCTACCACATCGGCGCCGTCGCGATTGCATCCCAAGAATCCCGACATCGTCTACGTCGCCGCGCTGGGCCATCTCTGGGGGCCCAACGAACAGCGCGGCGTCTATCCGCTCCACCGATGGCGGCGCAGACCTGGAAGCAGGTGCTGACGCGCGGACCCGAAGCCGGCGCCGTGGATCTCGCCATCGACCCCTCCAATCCCAAGCGTCCTCTACGCCGCCTTCTGGCAGGTGCGCCGCAAACCCTAGCACTTCGATAGCGGCGGCCCCGGCAGCGGCCTCTGGAAATCCACCGACGGCGGCGACAACTGGACCGACATCTCGCGCGCCCCCGGCCTGCCCCGCGGCGTGCTCGGCCGCATCGGCGTCACCGTTTCGCCCGCCAATCCCGAGCGCGTGTGGGCCATCGTGGAAGCCGCCGATGGCGGCGTGTTCCGCTCCGACAACGGCGGCCGCAACTGGACCAAGGTCAACGACCAGAACGACCTGCGCCAGCGCGCCTGGTATTACTCGCCACATCTTCGCCGATCCCGAAGAACGCCGACACCGTCTACGCGCTGAACGTCGGCATGCTTCCGATCCATCGACGGCGGCCGCACCTTCGCCGCGATTCGCCCGCCGCACGGCGACAATCACGATCTGTGGATCGCGCCCGACAATCCGCAGCGCATGATCGAAGGCAACGATGGCGGCGCCACCATCACCAGCGATGGCGGCCGCACCTGGTCGACGCATCGATGAACCAGCCCACCGCGCAGTTCTACCGCGTGGCGCTCGACAACGATTTCCCGTACCACATCTACGGCGCGCAGCAGGACAACACCACCGTGCGCATCGCCAGCCGCACCGCCGGCGGCGGCATCACCGAGCAGGACTGGTACGACGTGGGCGGCGGCGAGAGCGGCTGGATCGCGCCCGACCCGCGCGATTCGCAAATCGTCTACGCCGGCTCCTACGACGGCCTGATCACGCGCCAGGACCATCGCACCGGCCAGATGCGCAACATCAACGCCTGGCCCGATAACCCCATGGGCTACGGCGTCGGATGCCATGAAGTACCGCTTCCAGTGGAGCTTCCCCATCGCGTTTTCGCCGCACGATCCCAAGACGCTCTACATCGGCGCCAACGTGATGATGAAGACCACCAACGAAGGCCAGAGCTGGGAGACCATCAGCCCCGACCTGACGCGCAACGACAAATCCAAGAGGGCACTCTCCGGCGGTCCCATCACCCAGGACAACACCAGCATCGAGTACTACTGACACCATCTTCACCTTCAAGGAATCGCCCGTGACGCCAAGGGCGTGATCTGGGTGGGGTCGGACGACGGGCTGGTGCACGTCACGCGCGACGGCGGCAAGACATTGGGAAGAACGTCACGCCGAAAGGACATGCCGGAGTGGATCCAGATCAACTCCATCGACGCCTCCGCCTTCGACGCCGGCACGGCCTACGTCGCGGCCACCACGTACAAGTCTGGACGATTTCCGGCCGTACCTGTACAAGACCAGCGACTACGGCAAGACGTGGACGAAGATCGTCAACGGCATTCCCGACGCATCACTTCACGCGCGTGGTGCGCGAAGATCCCAATCACAAGGGCCTGCTGATCGCCGGCACCGAATTCGGTCTCTACATTTCCTACGACGACGGCGAGAACTGGAAGCCGTTCCAACTGAACCTGCCCATCGATGCCCATCACCGACGTGGCCTTCCACAAGCGCGAAAAGGAACTGGTGGTCGCCACGCAGGGCCGCGCCTTCTACGTGCTGGACGACGTGCCGCTGCTCTACCAGTTGAACGACACCGTCACCAGCGAAGATGCGCACCTGTTCAAGCCCAAGGACACCTATCGCATCGGCGGCGGCGGCCGCGGCGGCGGCGGTCGCGGCGGCCGGCGCCGGTGGGCGAAAATCCGCCCGGCGGCGCGGTGATCTAATTACTGGCTGAAGAGCCGTCCGCAGGGCGAAGTCACCCTGGAATTCCTGGATAGCACGGGCGAAGCTGGTCAAGAAATTCTCCAGCCGTGCGCCGGCGCCCGCCGGCCGCCGCCGCGCCTGCCGAGGGCGAAGACAATCCGTTCCGCGTCAACGCCGGTCCGCAGCGCGTTCCCGCGCAGCCGGGCATGAATCGCTTCATCTGGAATCTGCGCTATCCCGATGCCACCACGTTCCCGGGCCTCATCATGTGGGCCGGCAGCGTGACCGGTCCAGTCGCTGCGCCCGGCATGTATACCGTGAAGCTCACCGTGGACGGCAAATCGCAGACCCAGACCTTCGAGGTGAAGAAGGACCCGCGCCTCTCCACCACGCCCGAGGATTACGCCAAGCAGTTGAGCCTGGCGCTGCAGATTCGCGACAAGCTCTCCGAAGCCAACGAGCGGCGTGATCAAGATTCGCGAGGTGCGCAAGCAGCTCGAGGAGTACGCCAAGCGCGACGATAAGCGCGTGGCCGATGCCGCCAAGCGCTCTGCTCAAGAAACTGACCGCGGTGGAAGAGGAGCTATACCAAACCAAGAACCGCGCCAGTCCGAAGATCCGCTGAATTTCCCCATCAAGCTGAATAACAAACTGGCATACGTGATGGGCGTGGTGGAAGGCTCCGACAATGCACCCACCGCGCAGTCGTACAGGTCTACGAAGACGTGGCGTCGCAAACCAACTCGCAGGTCCGCGCGCTCCATACCCTGCTCACCACGGATATCGCGTCATTCAACAAGATGGTGCATGACCAGAACGTCCCGGCAGTAACCGTGCCCGCAAAGTAAGACAGACCTCCTGGTCTGTCTCTTATTTTTCCGCCCACGCCGCTTCAAACCGCTCCGCGGTCACGAACGAAGATTGCGTGCCGATGCCCAGCGTCGAAAGCGCGGCATACACATTGGCGCGCTCAATCGATTCTTTCTCGCTATACCCGCTCGCCAGGCAATACGCAAAACTCCCGATGAACGCATCGCCCGCGCCCGTCGTATCCACCGCATCCACCGGGTAAGGCTGGATGTGCTCCAGCGTTTCGTCGTTCGCCAGCAGCGCGCCATTGGCGCCGAGCGTGACAATCACCCGCCGCACGCCGTTGCGCAGCAGGTCCACCGCGCAATTGCGCGCCTCGTGCAGGTTCGTTACTTCGAGCCCGCTCAGAGCCTCGGCTTCGGTCTCATTGGGGACCACGTAATCGGCGTCGGCAATCCGCGTCAGATCGACCCGCTGGCCCGGCGCGGGGTTGAGAATCGTGCGAACACCAAGCTCGCGCGCCCGCCGCAGCGTGTAGTACACCGTCTCAAGCGGAATCTCCAGTTGCATGACGATGCAATCGGCCGTGCGCAGCAGTTCCTCCGCGGCATCCACGTCCGCGGGCAGCAACGCGTCGTTGGCGCCCTTCACCACCAGAATCCGGTTCTGGCCCCCAGTGTCTACGAAGATCGGCGCCACGCCGCTGGAGACCCCCTTGGTGATTTGCACGTGACTCGTATCGATGCCGCGCGCAGTGAAATTCTGCATGGTGGCAGGACCGAACAGGTCGTCGCCCACCCGCGCCACCATGGAAACCCGCGCGCCGCACAGACGCGCGGCCAC
This sequence comes from uncultured Solibacteraceae bacterium, assembly GCA_963853855.1. GTDB lineage: Bacteria > Acidobacteriota > Terriglobia > Bryobacterales > Bryobacteraceae > Sulfopaludibacter. The sequence continues at coordinate 37,732 of CAWKYG010000053.1, forward strand.
CGCCTGATTCGCCCCCTTCCCGCCGAATCCCAAATGAAACTCGCGCCCGAAAATTGTCTCGCCCGGCCGGGGGAATTCATCAGTGAACGTGGTCAGGTCGATATTGGCGCTGCCGACTACCACGATGTGTGGCTCGCTGCTCATAGGTGCACTAATTTATCATCATTCCATGGAGACCGATCCCACACGTCGCTTCTCATACCGCGCCGATGTGTACGCCCGCCATCGCCCCTCCTACCCGCCGGGGCTCACCGGGTTGCTCCAGAAGGAGTGCGGCCTCGGCGCGCATTCGCGCGTCGCCGATATCGGCTGCGGCACCGGACTGCTGGCCGAACGGTTCCTCGAATTGGGCTGCGAGGTTTTCGGTGTGGAACCGAATGCCGAGATGCGTGCCGCCGGCGCGCGCATGCTGGCTGGCTATCCGCGCTTCCGCCCCGTGGAGGGCCGCGCCGAAACCACCACCCTGCCGGACGCCGCCGTGGATTTTGTCACCGCCGGCCAGGCATTCCACTGGTTCGACGCCGCCGCCGTGCACTTCGAGTTCGGCCGCATCCGGAAACCCGGCGGCCACCTCGTGCTCGTCTGGAACGAACGCGCCGAAGGCGGCGGATTTCAAGCCGCTTACGATGCCCTCGTCCGAAGGTATGCCCCCGAAGTGAACCGCATCCGCGAAGAGGACATCACCCGCGTATTCGGCGGCCCGGTGTGGCGCCTGGTGAAACTGGAAAATCGCCAGGTACTCGACCTCGAAGGCCTCCAGGGCCGCCTGGCATCCTCTTCGTACGCACCCCTGGAGGGCGCGCCCGGCCATCAGGAGATGCTGGACGCCCTGGCCGAAATCTTCGCCGCCTTCCAGGTGGATGGCCGCGTCACGCTTCAGTACGATACCTTGATTTATTA
>CAWKYG010000054.1:0-59072 GCA_963853855.1 uncultured Solibacteraceae bacterium
TCCGTTTCCAATAGCTCGTCCATCGCCGTATCCACGTACCACTGCCGGTGCAAGCGATAATCACTGCCCGGGTCGAGCAGGCAGTTCACTACCTGCAACTGCAGCACCTTCTCCCAACTCACCGCTTCGCGCGCTTCCGGTAAACGCTGGTGCCAAAACTCATCCAATCCGAGTTGGTGCCACAACTCGCACCCCAGCCAACAAGCGCCGAAGGAGCGCGGACGCCGCAATTCCAGGCCGCTAAGTTTTACCTGGATGCTGTCCAGGGCATCGGCGGGAACCTCCCGGTCGTCCGGAAACAGGCTCATGGTTCGATAGTCTTGCTGGTCTTCGTCGAAGACTTCCAGCGTCTTGCGCCACGCAGCCTGCTGTTGGTCGTTGATCTCGCCTAGATACAGCACGGTGCGCTGCACCGTTTTGGCGCCGGGCAAGCGGCGATTCTCGACCACGCTGAAGTAGCGGTGAATCTTGCCGTCCTTCTTTCGTGGGGTGCTGCGCAGAAACATAGGAAGCAGCAGCATGCCAGAAACCGAGGTAAAAGGAAAGAGAGTAGGTCTTCACTCAGGCCCTTTTCGAGGCGGCATTGTTGCAGCCAAACCAAATATAGTTCGGTCGAGCCGGTAAAACCCTCCGAAGTGCGAAAGTCAGGTTAAGCGTACAACATGTCACTTCAGAATCACGCGCCGCTCGTACGAAGCATCGAAGACGCCCAGACGAAACCCAAGTCCCTATTTGGTAGACGACATCCCCCCGTGGGATTGCCGATGCCGGCCGTTGGATCGCAGAGGTGCCGGAGTTGAATGTTCTCCTGTACGCCGATTCTAAGCTAAGTAGGCGCCGCGGGTGTGTCGGCCTGGCTACTCGTATCGCAGCGCCACCACCGGACTGATCCGGGTCGCTCGCCTTGCTGGGATGTAACAGGCACCCAGGGCCACCGTCAGGAGTGCCAGGGTCGCTGCCGCGAAGGTGAGTCCATCCATGGCGCTGACGCCAAAAAGAAGAGTGACAATCAGTCTGGTTGCGCCCCAAGACGCAAGCAAGCCTGCCCCGGCGCCAGCGATGGCGGGAACCATGCCGCCTTTTAGAACCAGCCACAGAATTTCTCCTGGCATTCCTCCCAGGGACATCCGGATGGCGATCTCCGGGGTTCTCCGAGTCACTGAAAAAGCCAGCACTCCATAGATGCCGACCGCCGCCATGGCCAGCGCCAGCGCGCCAAACACCACAGAGAGCCGAGCCATCAGGTGCTCGGTGAAGAGTTGCTCGTCCACTTGGCCCGCCTCGCTCCTCAGGTCCTCGACCATCAGGTTGGGATTGACCTCACGCACGGCCTCGCGCGCCGCTCGCGCCAGCGCCATCGGATCGGAAGCGGTCCGCAGCATGAAAACCCCACCGCCGACCGACGGAAGGTAGACGCCCGGATCGATGTCGCTCCGTATCGACTGGTATTTCGCATCGCCCACTACTCCGGCAACCTGGTATCTCGTCTTTCCCCTCAAGACGATGTGCCCCAGCGGGTCCGTGTTCGGCCCGTACTGCGTGGCCATTCGCCGGTTGATCCAGATGACGTTTGCATCCTGGCGGCAATCGTCCGCCCGCACGCCGCGGCCGGCCAGAACAGGGATTCCCATGGTTTCGAAGAATCGCGGGCCTACACGCAGGACGTTTACCCGGAACTCACCGAGATCGTCCCGGCCGTCGAAACGCATGCGTGTCCTCTCCAGGTTCCCCACGAGCAGCAAATCGCTAGCCCACGTGGTGGATAGGACCGAGGGCAGTGCGGCGAACCGATCGCGCAAGCTTGAATTCAGCGGCAGTCCAGGGCGAGGGGTGCTTACATCGTGTGGGCGTCCTATCCGGAGGGTGAGGAGATGATCACGCCTGAAGCCGGCGTCGGCGGTTTCCAGCTTGACCAACGTGCGAACGAACAACCCGGCACCGACGAGTAACACCAGCGCCAACGCCATCTCGCCGGCGACCAGTGCGTGCCCAAACCGGCTTCGCCGGCCCGATGTGGCCCCTGTTTTCAGCGTGCCCCCGGGTTGCTCGCGTGTTGCCGCCAACGCCGGAGCCAGTCCAAACAAAATCGTGGAGAGACAGGCGATGCCCGCCGTGAACCCTAATACCAGCGGATCTGGACGGACCTCGAGCAGAATGTGAAGTCCGGCGCGTGTGGTCAGGAATCCGGCCAACGCCCGGCTTCCCCACAGAGCCAGCGCGAGTCCTATCGCAGTGCCCAGACCCGCCAGCAGCATACTTTCGGTTAGGAGTTGTTGCAGCAGCCGGGCGCGGCTACAGCCGATCGCCATGCGCACGGCCATCTCGCGCCGGCGTACGGAAGCCCGTGTCAACAACAAGTTGGCGATATTCGCACAGGCGATAAGAAGTACAAGAGCCACAACCCCCATCAGCACGTGAAGCTGGTCGCCGTACAGCCGCCGCAAACCTGACAACCCTCGCCCCACATTCGCAAGTGCGGCCGCGACTGTATCGCCCGGCCTGAACGCCTCCTGTACCCCCGGTGCATGTCGCAGCAACACATCGAATTCCGCGCGCGCCTGGTCTTGCCGGACGCCGGTTTTGAGCCGTCCGATGAGATAGAGCCAGCGGTTGCCAGCATTCAGGGAAGACCACCAGCCATCGCCCAAGCGGCCCCCCGCGTGCACCGCGATCCACAGATCGGGCGCCGAAGATGGGTTGAGTCCGATGAAATCCTTGCTGGCAATCCCAACCACGGTGAACGGGCTACCTTCCAGAGCAATGGTTCCCCCCAACACTTTGGGATCGCTCTGGAAATGTGATTCCCAGTAGCGGAAGCTCAACACGGCCGCGGGAGCCGCGCCCGCCTGATCGTCGCTTTCATCGATCACCCTTCCTGATTGCGCCGGAACCCCTAACAACTGGAAGAAATCTCCGCTGACAAACTGGGCCGATGCGGGAACGATCTCGCCGCGGATACGGGCCTGTAATCCCACGGGGCCGGCAAACGCCAGTAGTCCGCTCACAGACTTGCTCCTGGACTGGAAATATCGGAATACCGGATAACTAAAGGAACAGTCCGCGTACGCCGCGTGCAGCCGGTCCGCGTCACAACCGCCAAAGCCGCTGGACCCGTTGTCCTGCCATTTGGCGTTCGCGCTCCATTCCAGCATTACGAGTTGCCGCGGGTCGCGCACCGGCAGACGGCGCAAGTCCACTGCGTCCCACACGCTGAAGATGGCCGTATTTACACCGATTCCCAGTGCCAGAGTGAGAATCGCGACTGTGGCGAACCCACGATTGCGGCCCAGGGCGCGCCACCCGTAGCGGAGGTCCTGAGCGAGCCTTTCGAAAACAGTCCATGGCGACATTTCGCGAATCTCCTCCCTGACCAACGTTGTGCTGCCAAACGCACGTTGCGCCGCGCGGCGCGCCTGTTCCGGAGGCAAGCCGCTTTGCTCGCGCTCGGCGGCCTCCAACTCCATATCCGACAGCAACTCCCGCTCTAAGTCCTGATCCTGTTCCTTCCTCCGCCACCACCACATTTCAACGCTCCTCGGCCGGCCACATGATGCGAGCAATCGCGCCGGTCAGTTGCCTCCATTTCGACTCCTCCGCACGCAGTTCGGCCCAATATGAGTTGAGGGAATTTCGGCAAGCGGGCACTGGCAACAATTTTGGCATGGCGTAGAAGACATTCTACCCGAACTGCGGCAAACTGGGTAGACTGCCTACTAAGAATTTGGTTAGCGCCAAGCAATCACTGTAATCCCTATCTAGATTTGGTACAATGCGGACAGGCGCATGGATAGCACCGCCCGCAGCATCGCAAAGGCCTTCAGCTACCGGTTGTTGGGATCGGCGACTACGGGGCTGATTCTGTATGTGCTGACGGATCGCGTCACGCTTTCGCTGATCGGCAGTGCTCTGGACGTGTTTCTGAAGATCGGGGCGTATTTCGTGCACGAGCGCATCTGGAATCACATCCCCTTCGGGCGTCCGAAGCCGCCGGAATATGAGATTTAGCGTCCGATGGGAGCCTCGGCACCCGCGCCCGTGTCGGTGACAACCTCCGGCGCCGCGCGCTGCAATTTGGTGAGGGTGGAGTGTTCGAACTCGAAGTGCTCGGTGAGGAGGTCGGTAAAGGTGAAGTGCGACTTGGCGATGCCGTCGCGGTCATGGTCGCGGGTGTTGGCGAGGACATGGTAGAGTTCGTGCGCCAGCAGGCGGGCCATGGCGCGGCCGTAGAGAAAGTCGCGCCGCGCGCCGGGTTCCTGCACCAGCATTGGCCAGACCACGCGGGAGAGAGCCCCGCAGTTGATGGTGGTGAAGGGGAGCACCACGTCGTCAGAGACGGCGGTGTAGGCGAGGGTTCGGGTATCGGAGACGGGTCCATCGGAGACGGAACTGCCGGCCGGCACGCCGCAGGCCCCGTGCAATTGCACTACAACCAGGTTCCCCGCACTGGTTTCAGGCTTACTGTGAGGGTCGCGCCACACCACGCGATAGCCGGCGGACTGCATGAGGGATGCGGCCTCGCTCTTCATGATGTCCAAGGTGTGCGATGGCGGCAGTTCGGTACGCAGGTAGAGGACCAGTTCTGAGTTCGCCGGATCATCCGACCCGGCACAGCAGGGTACAACGGCGAGGTTGACGAGGCAAAACGCTGCCAGCAGTCGCGCAAACACGGCGCAATCTCACTGGCAATTATACAGGAAGGATCAGGGCTGTTTTGGATTAAATCGCCACACGTTCTGCTGTCTTAGGTTAGATAACCAGACAGAGCCGTGGCCGACGCGTACCGAATCGCCCCCGGGGCCGGTCCACTGGCGGATCACCTGGTTGGTGGCGGGGTCGATTTCGGAAAGGGGAATCTGGGGAATGGTGGCCCAGACGTGGCCTTCGCCGAAGGCGATCTCGCCGCCGTTGCCGGGGATGCCGGCTTCGATATTGACGACGAGGCGGGCGGTTTTGGCGTCGACGCGGGAGATGGTGCCGTCGCCCTGGTTGAGCGTCCAGACGGAGCCTGCGCCGGTGGTTAGGAAGCGCGGACCGGCGCCGACCTCGACAGTACCGGTGACCTTGTTGGTCTGGGGATCGACGCGCGTCAGCAGGTTCTTTTCGGGTGTGGTGACCCAGACCGCGCCTTCGCCGTAATAACAGGATGCGGAATTGGGGGAGATTTCGATCTCGGCGGCCACCTTATTGGTAGCGGGGTCGATGCGGGATAGCGTGCCTTTGGGGTCGGTCACGAGCCAGACGGCATCGGGGCTGGCGGCGATTCCGCCCTCGCTCACCGCGGGTCCGACGGGGATGGTGGCGATCACCTGGTTGGTCTTCATATCCACGCGGGAGACTGTTTTATCGCCGCAGTTGGGAACCCAGATGCTGCCGAATCCGGCGGCCAGTCCGGAGCAGGGCCGCTTGCCCACGGGGATGGCAGCCTCCACCTGGTTGGTCTTCGCATTGATGCGATGAATGGTGTTCCGGGGGCCGTTGGTGACCCATACGGAATCTTCGGTGAGCACCTGCCAATCGGGTGTGCCTTCGATGGGAAAGACGAAGTCCGGCTTGATGGATGCCATGTCGCGCTTCACGCCCGGGGTGGCGACTCCCGGCGGGGGCGGGCGACGGCTCTTCCGGGGCGCGGGGGCGTCTTGGGCGGAAAGGAGGGAGACCGCCAGCAGGGCGGCGACGAATAGTTTATCCATGAGAAGATTACTCGGCCAGGGTCGCGAGCACGCGCTTGGGATCCACGCGCCAGACTTTGCCATCGGGCAGGTTGGCGAGCCAGAGGGAGTTCTGGCCGAAGTAGACTGCGCCGCCTCCGGGTCCCCAGAACTGTTGGGCCACTTTTTCGGTCTGCGGGTCGATGCGCGTCAGGGGGAAGCCGGTCTGGCTGGCCCACACCGAACCCTGACCGATGGCGAGCGTGCCCTCGACGCCGGGGACGGACAGTTCGATGGTCTTGGTGACTTTGTTGGTCTTGGGGTCGATGCGGTCGATCTTGCCCTCTTTCCGGCAATAGACCCAGACGGAGTTTTCGCCGATGGCGAGGGAGGTTGGTTGCGCGGAGACCTCGATCCGTTTGTCCACCAGGTTGGTGTTGGGGTTGACGCGGACCACGTGATTTTCCGCAGGGCAGGTGACCCATAAAGAGGACTCGCCGAAGGCCAGGGTATTGCAGCCGGCGGCGAGCCGCAGTTCGGCCACGATGGCGTTCTGTTCGGGATCGACGCGGGACAGCGTGGTGCGATTGTCGCTGAGGAACCAGACGCTATCGGCGGTGGCGGCGACGTGCGGGCCTGGCAGCGCCACCGCCGGCGACGGTGGCGGTGACTTTCCAGGTTTTGGGATCGACACGCACCAGGGTGCGATCGCCGCAGGCCGGAATCCAGAGGCTGGCGAAGGCGCTGACGGCGCCGCCGCAAGGCTTATTCAAAGCCGCCACGGGCGTGCCGAGTTCATTCTTTTTGGCGTCGATGTGGAACAGGCCCTTCGGGTCGGCGAGGAGCGGAGCATCGGTGAACGAAATCCATTCGGCCGCCGCGGCGAACTCGGCGTCGGGCTTGAGGCTGCCGAAAGGGATCTGGACGCCGGGAGTCTTGATCCCCGCGGTGGGGCCGGCGGGCAGGCGGACGGCTTCCCTTTTCGGCTTGCCGCCTTCCGATTTACCGACAGGTTGGGCGGCGGTGGCGGAACACGCCAAAAAGGCAAGACACAGGCACCCCAAAGAACCTGGACGCATGAAAATCCTCTCCTGGTTGTGTGATGAAAGCCACGGGGCGGATCGGCGCCTTGGCCGGATTTCGTCCAGTATATCCCGAAAAAGCGGCTGTATGAGAGGAATCTTTCTTATTGACAAGCGGTACCGGCGATGTTACAAACTCTATAGTTTCTCAGAGGGGCCGTGTGCCGCCCGTAGTGTCCCGCCCCGTCGGCGCTAAAGTGTGCTCTAAGGCAACTATGCGTCTACTTGCAACTGTTTTTCTGTTGAGCGCTGCGATGCGAGGCGCGGAGCCCCAATCGCAGGCGGCATCTCCCGATTTCTTCGAAACCAAGATCCGGCCGATTCTGGCGGGTAGCTGCTACTCGTGCCACACCAATTCGGCGCTGGGCGGTCTGCGGCTGGACAGTCGCGAGGCCATGCTGAAAGGCGGCGGCCGCGGTCCGGCGCTGGTGCCGGGAGATCCCGACAGGAGCCTGCTGGTGAAAGCGGTGCGGCAGACGGACGCCAAGCTCAAGATGCCGATGGGGAGCAGGCTCACGGATTCGCAGATTGAAGACATCGTGGCGTGGGTGAAGGCGGGAGCGGTATGGCCCGCGGGAACGGCCCACGGCCGGCAAAGCAGACGGGCACGAAATACACCATTACGCCGGAGCAGAAAACCTTCTGGTCGCTGGTGCCGTTGAAGCAGCCGGCGCCGCCGCCGGTGAAGGACGCGAAGTGGGCGCGCGGCGATATCGACCGGCTTCATTCTGGCGCACCTGGAAAAGCAGGGCATGAAGCCGGTGCATCGCGGCGAGCAAGCACGACCTGATCCGCCGCGCGACGCTGGACCTGATCGGACTGCCGCCCACGCCGGAGGAGATCGCGGCGTTCGAAAAGGACAATTCGCCGGACGCTTTCGCGAAAGTGGTGGACCGCCTGCTGGCGTCGCCGCACTACGGCGAGCGGTGGGGCCGGGTGTGGCTGGACGTGGCGCGCTATCGGCGAGGACGATTACCGCAGCCTGAATCCCAATCCGCGCGGCTATCATCCGTATCCGAATGCGTATTTGTATCGCGACTGGGTGATTCAGGCGTTCAACGACGACATGCCGTACGACCAGTTCGTGAAGGCGCAACTGGCGGGCGACCTGATGGATGCCAAGGTGCGCTACAAGATGCTGCCGGCGACCGGTTTCCTGGGACTGGGTCCGTGGTATTACGACAACGGCGCGGTGGAAGTGACGCGCGCCGATGAGCGGCACGACCGCGTGGACGTAGTGACTCGCGGATTCCTGGGCCTGACGGTGGCCTGCGCGCGCTGCCACGATCATAAGTACGATCCGATTCCGCAGACCGACTATTACTCGCTGGCGGGCGTGTTTCTGAATACGACTTACCACGAGTATCCGCTGGTCCCCAAGGCTACTTTGGATCAATACACCAAGTTACAGGAGCGAGGTGGACGAAAAGCAGAAGATGCTGCAGGAGATGCAGACGGATCTGAGTTCGCGCCTGTCCGAATCGCTGGCGTTCAAGACGTCCAACTACCTGCAAGGCGTGTATGAAGTGGCCGGGCAGAAGAAGGAGGCCGAGACGGTAGTGGAAGCGCGGAAGCTGGATTACGAGCTGCTGATGCGGTGGATCAAGTACATGGAAAAGCCCACCGATAAGTACCACGACAAAGATGCCTGGCAGGCCATGATGAAAAAGGCCGTCGCGGCTCCCATGGGTGGCGGCGGAGGCCGGGGCGGTGGTGGCGGCGGCTTTGCGGGAGGCGGCGGTGGAGGCCGCAGGGGCGGCGGCGGGGGCGGTGGAAACGTCAACCCGGAAGTAAAGAAACTGGCCGACGAGTTCCAGGCGAACGTCGTGAAGGTGATGCTGGAGCACAAGGAGATTGAACGAAGAGAACCAGGTGATCGCGGCCAAGGCGCTGGAAGGCACCAAGAAGAAGAAGCGCGCCAACAAGCCCAACGAGTTTATTACCAACGACGATTTCTGTCCCGGCTGCGGGCTGCGGCTCAAGAACATGCCGGAGGACGAAAATTCCTTCTGGACCGAGATTTTCCAGCGCGAATTGAAAGATGCCGAAGACATGGCCGCGATGGTGGCGGCGGGCGGGCGCGGCGGCAATCCCGGCGTGCTGCTATTCCGCGGGCTGGGGCCTGGAAAGCCGCGTGGGCGCCGAAGCGCAAGCGCAGTTGAATGCGGTGAAGGCGGACGTGGACGCGGCGCGCAAGAAACTGGATCCCAAATATCCGTTCCTACACGGCGTGATGGACGCGGAGAAACCGGTGGATTTGCCGCTGGCCATTCGCGGCAATCCGCAGAACCTGGGCCAGCAGGTGCCGCGCCATTTCCTGAGCCTGCTTTCGACGGGCGATCCGCACGCCCTTCCAAAAGGGCAGCGGACGACTGGAACTGGCGGACGATATCCTCAAACAGCCGATCGCCATGCGGGTGATCGTCAACCGCGTCTGGAAGGGGCATTTCGGCACGGGCATCGTGGATACGCCGAGTAACTTCGGAGTCAGCGGCGAGCGGCCGACCGAATCCCGAGCTGCTGGAGTACCTGGCCGAGCAGTTCGTCAAGAACGGGATGTCCATCAAGAAGCTGCACCGGGCGATCATGTTGAGCGCGGTATACCAGCTCAGCACCGAGAACGACGCCGCGAATTACGCCAAGGATTCGGGCGACCGACTGTACTGGCGCGATGGATCGCAAGCGCATGGACGCGGAGCAGACTTCGCGACGCGGTGCTGATCGGTGGCGGGCAACCTGGACGATTCGCTGGGCGGCCCAGCGGTGGATTTGACGCCGGCATTCACCGGCGCACGGTGTATGGCAAAGTAAGCCGGTACAAGCTGGACGAGTATCTCCAGTTATTCGATTTTCCCGCGCCCAACATCAGCGCGGAAAAGCGATTCACCACCACGGTGCCGCTGCAGCGCCTGTTCCTGATGAACAGCGACTTCATTCAGGTGGAAGCCGAGGAATTGGCCAAACGGGTGGCGGCGGAACCGGACAACCGGGCGCGCATCGGAAAGCCTACATGCTGGCATACGGCCGCGAGCCCAGCGAAGAGGAAATCAAGTTGGGCATCGATTATCTGCACGCCGAGCCGATGCGGGAATACGAAGAGAATAAGAATAAGCGGCTCCCGCGGGCGGCCGGGGCGGCGGACGAGGCGGTCGCGGCGACGGATGCGCCTCCGGCCGATACGGCGCAGGACGGCAACCGAAGGCGCGGCGCGGAGCGGCCGGCGCCGATGGAGCGCCCGCGGCGATGCCGATGGGCATGGGCATGATGGGCGGCATGATGGGCGGCGGCGCGGCGGTCGCGGCGGCGCGGCGGCCGGAAGTGAAGTACGATGCTACGGCCTGGGGCCGGTACGCCAAGATCCTGTTCAGTTCCAGCGAATTTGTGTTTATCAACTAGGAAAGGGGCATATGTTCGGTCATAAGTCTTCCAATCCGCTGACACGCCGGGAAGCGTTGTGCCGGGTAGGCAGCGGTTTCGGCATGATGGCATTCGCCAGCATGGTGGGTCAATCGCTGGCCAGGGCCGGCGTAGACGCCCGACGGCGGGCGCGGCCACGCTGGATTATCCGCAAAGAGTGAAGCGGGTAATTTTCCTGTTCATGAACGGCGGCTGCTCGCACATCGATAGCTTCGACCCAAGCCGGCGCTGGAAAAGTACGATGGCCAGCCCCTGCCCGGCGGAACGATCAAGACCGAGCGCCGCACCGGCGAGCTGATGAAGTCGCCGTTCAAGTTCAAGAAGTACGGGCAGTGCGGCATGGAAGTAAGCGAATTGTGGCCGCACTTAGGCGAAGTGGCCGACGATATCTGCTGGGTGCGGTCGGTGTACACCGATATCCCTAACCACGAGCCTTCGTGCCTGATGGTGAATACCGGCGCCAACCAGGCGGGCCGGCCTTCCATGGGCGCGTGGCTCACTTACGGGCTGGGCACGGAGAATCAGAACCTGCCGGGTTACGTGGTGCTGTGTCCCACCGTACCGACCACGGTGGGTCCGCCGCTGTGGAGCAACGGATTTCTTCCGGCGATCCACCAGGGCACTTTCATCTCGAACCGCGTGCGGACCGGCTCCCGGCGAGCGAAGGCGCCGATATGCCGGAAGCCGGTGCCATGCCCGAAGGGAAGGCCGACGGCAAGGACAAGGACGGAAAAGAGAAGCCCAAGAAGGTCACCATCGAGCGCAGTTTCGACCCCAAGAAACTGGTCAGTTACGTCAACAATCCGAAGTTCTCGCTGGTGCAGCAGCGGCGCGAACTGGACCTGCTGGAAAAACTGGAGAAGATGCGCGAGGAGCAGACCGGGACCGACCAGCAGGTGGAAGCGGCCATCAAGTCGATGGAGATCGCCTACCGCATGCAGACGGAGGCGCCGGATGTTTTCGACGTGCGCAAGGAATCGCAGGCCACGCTGGATCTTTACGGCCCGGGCGCGGTGGCGCGCGGCTGCCTGACGGCGGTGCGGCTGGCGCAGAAGGGCGTCCGCATGACCCAGGTTTATTACTCGCAGGGCGACCCCTGGGACGCGCATCAGGACATTTTCGCGCACAAGACCAACGCCAAGAATTCGGACCAGGCATTCGCGGCGGTGATCAAGGACCTGAAGAGCCGGGGCCTGTGGAAAGACACGCTGGTGGTATGCGGCTCGGAATTCGGCAGAACGCCGGTGCGCGAAGTGGGCGGCGCGGGAGCCGGAATCAAGCGCGGGCGCGACCACAATCCGTTCGGATTTACCATGTGGCTGGCCGGCGGCGCGGTCAAAGGCGGCACGATCTACGGCGCCACCGACGAATTCGGCTTCAAGGCGATTGAGAAGCCCGTGCATGTCCACGATATTCACGCGACGATTCTCTACCTGTTCGGCATCGACCATACCAAATTGACTTACCGGTACAGCGGGCGGGATTTCCGGCTGACGGACGTCGCCGGCAATGTGCTGCACGACCTGATCGCGTAAGTTAATCGGGGGTATAGGACATTTTGATTTGACTCCTATACCTCTTTCCTTTACACTGCATCAAACACCCTGTTTGCACGGTAAGTAAGACCTGTACCGTCTCTTGGTCGAGACCACATCTTCGTCGACAAGGGTCCTGAAACCCCGATGCTGTCTACGTAATGGAGGATGGTCTCGATGTTCCGATTCGCTTTTGCGCTTGTGGTGGGAGTGCTGCCCCTGGCGGCCCAGACCAGTGTGCTCGGAGTAATCACCGACGCGCAGGGGGCTGCGGTTCCGGAAGCTGTAGTAACAGCTAAGAATGCGGAGACTTCCGCGATCCGGAAAACTCTCACCAATTCCCTGGGTGAATACAACATGGCTCAGATGCAGCCGGGCACTTACGGAGTCACGGTGGAGAAGCCGGGCTTTCGGACGCACAATGCGCAGGTTCTGCTGCAGGTGAATACGCCGGCCACGATGAACGTGAAGCTGGAACTGGGCGCGGTGAACGAGTCGGTAAATGTGAGCGCCGAAGTGGCGCTGGTCAACACGGAGAACGCGGCGGTGGGCAATCCGTTCACCGAGACGCAGGTGAAAGAGATCCCGCTGCAGACGCGCAACGTGGTGGCGCTGCTGGGCGTGCAGGCGGGCGTCTCATCGTCCGGCCAGGTGCTGGGGTCGCGGCCCGACCAGAACAACGTGCTGCTGGACGGCGTGGACGTAAACGATAACCAGGGCGCCAACGGATTCAATTCCGTGCTGCCGATTCCACTGGATTCGGTGCAGGAGTTCCGGACGACGGTGGCGGGCGTAGGCGCCGATATGGGCCGGTCGGCCGGCGGACAGGTTTCCATCGTCACCAAGGGCGGCACCAACCAGTTTCACGGCTCGGCATACGAGTACAATCGAAACACGCTGACCGAAGCCAACGACTGGTTCAGCAATCGCGCCGGCACGCCGCGGCCCGCACTGATCCGCAATCAGTACGGCGCATCGCTGGGCGGGCCGGTGCTGAAGAACAAGCTGTTTTTCTTTTTCAATTACGAAGGCCGCAAGGACCGCAGCGCCTCCGCCAAGACGGCCACGGTTCCGCAGGCATCGTTCGCGCAGGGCTCTGTGAACGTGCTGCTGAAGGACGGGCGGACGGTAACGCTGAGCCCGCAGGATGTGATCAATATCGATCCGCTGCACGTTGGGGCGAGCCCTTACATGCTGAACCTGATGAAGCAGTATCCGGCGGGCAACAACCCCTTGGGAGCCACCGACAAGGGACTCAATTTCAACCAACTGCTTTTCAACGCGCCCAACACGCTGGACAACCACGTGATGGTAGGGCGCATGGACTACAACATCGACGACGCGGGCAGGCATACTCTCTCGGTACGCGGAACGCTGAACGGCGCGGGACAGGATTCGACGCTGGCGCAGTTCCCGGGGCAGGCGGCGGCAGCCCGGACACTGGACAATTCGCGCGGCGTTTCGGTGCGGTACACGGCGGTGATCAATCCGCGCCTGGTGAACCTGGCTACTTATGGATACACGCGGCTGGGAACTTCTTCCACGGGCAATCAGACGGTGCTGCCCAGTTTCGTGATGACCACGCTGCTACCCACGGCGCGGCCCTCGCAACGCGACGCCCCCACGACGAACCTGGCCGACGACCTGACCTGGACCAAGGGCCGCCACAACGTGCAATTCGGAATCAACTTCCGGTTCATCGACAACGACCGCATGTCTTTCAACAACGTGCCGAACTACAGCTTCAACCGGAACACGCTGCTGGGCCTGGGAGCGGATATCGACGCGGACGTGCTGGCATATCTGCAGCCGATCTACGGCTCCAATATCGCGCTTTCCAGCGGAACCAATGTAACGAATGCGTTCGGTGCGTTACTCGGGCTGGTCAATCAGTTTGGCGCGACTTATAACTTCGGCAAGGATGGTACGGCAATTCCGTTCGGCCAGCCGGTGACCACTAACTTCGCCGAGCATGAATACGAAGGGTACGTGCAGGATAGCTTTAAGTGGAAGCGGAACTTCACGGTGAACTATGGACTGAGATACTCGCGGTTCGGGGTTCCGTTTGAAAAGAACGGCGTGGAAGTGGTGCCTCAGACCCCGCTCAGCCAGTTTTTTGCCGAGCGCAACGGCGGCCAGTTAGTGGGGATTCCGGCCTACGCGCTGCCTTCCGCCATGATCACTTATGCGCTGGGTGGACCGGTGAACGGGCGTCCGGGTTACTATCCGGCGGATACGAAGGATTTCGCGCCGCGGGTGAGCCTGGCATATTCGCCGGAATCGGGGAGTGTGCTTGAAAAGTTTCTGGGTAAAGGCAGCGTGCTGCGTTCCGGCGGAGGCATCGTCTACGATCATTACGGAAGCGCGATGGTTGCAAGTTTTGCCTCGTCGGGCTCGCCGGGCCTGGCCACCACCGTGGCGCAGCCGGTCAATACCAACTTCACCACCGCGTTTCGTTACGCGGGGAGCGCGCTGCCCACGCTGCCGGCATCGGGAGGCGGAGCGTTTCCCTATACACCCCCGGTAATTCAGGGCGGATTCACGACGTTCAGCGGGGTGGCCAGCGATTTGAAGGCGCCGTACTCTTACGTGATCAACGTCAACTACGCGCGGCCGCTGCCGCACGGTATGAGCCTGGAGCTGGGCTATGCAGGCCGGCTGTCGCACCGGGGAATTCTGAACCAGGATTTCGCGCAGCCGATGACTAAGTTCACCGATCCGAAGTCCGGGCAATCGTGGGTGCAGGCCAGCACGGTGCTGGCACAGCTTTTCAGTAACGGAGTCACTCCGGCGCAGGTGAAGGCGAACCCCGGCCTGGTGCCGGAGCAGCCGTTCTTCACTAACATCTTCCCCGGAGCGAAGAACCAGTACATCACCGGCAGCGCCAGCGCTAACTTCTTTTACGATGTGTTCGGAAACTACTCGGGCAGTTTCCTGGATGGTCTGAACGATATGGACCGGATCCGGCTGTCCAGCGGCGGGTGCGTCGCGGTTTACGGGTGTAATACCTTTTTCCCGCTGCAGAATTCCGGCCTGGATGCCTACGTGAACGCCGGGAAGGCGGCCTATCACGCGGCCACGATTGTGATTCGCCGGCCGGTCACGCATGGATGGGGCTACGACTTCAATTACACGTTCTCGCACAGCCTGGACAACGGATCGGCATCGGAGACGAGCGGGGGTGCGGCATTGCAGGACGCTTTTAACCCGAATGCATTCCGCGGCCCCTCGGATTTCGACGCGCGCCACACGATTACCGCGGACGCCGTAGTGGACCTGCCGGTCGGCAAAGGGAGGGCGCTATTGGGCCACATGCCCACGTGGCTGGACTACGCCGTGGGCGGATGGCAGGTGAGCACGCTGTATTCGTTCCGCACCGGACTGCCGCAAACGTGCTCGGATTCCGGCGTCTACAACGTGAACTACGATATTTCGGCGTATTGCATCGTGAGGCCGGGCTCGCCGCTGCCGGCGAACGGATTCACGTTCGACAATACCGGCGTACCCAGCATTTTCGCCAACCCCAGCGCGGTGAATTCAGTAGTGGCCGGGTATCCGGGACAGGTGGGAACGCGCGGGATGTTCCGCGGCCTGAAAATGTGGAATGACGACATGGCTGTCAGTAAGTTCTTCCGTCTGCATAAAGAGACGATGCACCTGCAGGTGCGTGCCGAGGCATACAATCTTCTCAATCATGAGAACTTCGGTAACCCGGCGCTGAACATGGCGAGCCCGACGACGTTCGGGGAAATCACTTCGACGCTGACCGGCACTGCGGCGCGCGTCATGCAGTTCGCAGCACGGTTCGAGTTTTAGGGTAGGTTTTGCCGCGGGCAGAATTCTGTCTGCGGACGGCTTCAGCCCGACTATCCACCGCTTCAGCCGGCGGTGCCGAACGGAGGGTCCCCGCCCCGGAAAGTGGTACCGATCGGAGGATTCCGAAAGTTCTGCCTATCTTAACTGAGCAGTAACGCCGCCTACTCGACCGTAACGTGGGTGCCTTTGCCGGAGTCGTTGCGGCTCAAGCGTTCGATGCGGTCGTCGATCAGGCTGCGCATACCCTTGAGGAACTCGATCCTCGAAGTGCGAAAGTGATCCTTGGTCGCGTCCGACCAGAGCTTTTCCATCACCGGTATCGCGGTGGCGCAAAAAAAACAGCCGGGGCCGTGCCGATGGGTGGCCTGGTCTTTGTTCTCCTGGTTCTCTGGCATCTCAAACCTCCCTTAACTCCACGGTCAATATTCTATTGTCCAACTTTGCGCGGCTGGGTGAAAGCCCCGCCATGGAAGTCGGCAGCCCGATGTGCCGGCGCAGCGTGCCGACCTCCACCACCAGTTCGTCGCCCTTCTTGAACAGCCCCACTTCGCCCTTGACGGCGAAGGGCAGCAGCAGGCGCACTTCGTAATGGTCGCCCTGTTTGTTGAAGCTGTAGGGCGCTTCGGTGCGCGTCACGGCGGCGGGGTCTTCCTTCTCTGCGTACAGACGTCCGCGACAGCTCCTCCAGACGTTCGCGGCCCAGCACTTCGTGCGTGAACAGCGGCACGCGCTTTACCGGCACGGGTGCGAAGTAGGCCTCGATTTCCTCGACGATTTTGCGCCTGCGAAGCGCGCCACTCCTGGAAATAGGCGTCGGTGACGCTGCCCGGCAGCACGCGGTTGACAATCACGCCATCCACCGTCAGGCCGTGCAGCGAGAAATACACGAAGGCGCGCTGCGTCTCGCGCAGCACCATGCGCTCGGGATTGGTCACCAGGCGCACGCTGGTGATCCGCGGATCTTCCAGCAGTTCGCCGATGCCGTCCAGTTTCCCGAACAGGTCCTGGATGTTGGCGAAGTAGTTGTCGGTGGGCAGTTCGACGGGCGAAACCCGGTTGGCCAGCGGGCGCACGGCTTTGAGTATGCCGCGCTGGAACGGAAAGATGTGCTTCATGTACCACTCGAGCGTGGTCGGCATGCTGACAAATCGCATGGATTCGGCGGTGGGGGCGCAATCCAGCACGATGACGTCGTAGCGTCCCTCGCGGCGGAACTGGTTCACGTACATCATGGCGCTGAGTTCTTCCATGCCGGGAAGAATGGCCAGCTCTTCGGCCTCCACGTCGTTGATGCCGGTGGTGCGGAGCACGCGAGATGACGTAAGAGGAGATCTCTCGCCAGTGGCGTTTGATCTCCTTCTGAATGTTGACTTCGTGGATGGCCAGGCGGTCGTCGATGGGGTATGGGTCGCCGGTTTTCGCGTGGAACAGGTCGGTCTCCAGGTCGAACGCATCGGCCAGGCTGTGAGCCGGGTCCACGCTCATTACCAGGGTCCGATAGCCCAGGCGGGAAAGCTGCAGGCCGGTCGCGGCGGCCAGACTGGTTTTGCCGACGCCTCCTTTGCCGCTGAAGAGAAGGATGCGCATAACTTTATGGTACCGCGTTAAAGTCTGGCGACCTTTCATCCGATATAGAGGGTATGTTCGAATGGCAGGAGAGCTATAAGATCGGCGTTGGCAGCATCGATGCCCAGCACCAGATTCTATTTCAGACGGCATCCAGGCTGCGGGATGCCATGCTCGCCGGAAACGGTAAGGCAACGGTGGGTTCGATACTGGAGCGGCTGGTGAAGTATACGGAGAGCCATTTCGCCCACGAAGAACGGCTGATGGAGCTGTATCACTATCCGCAACTGGCGGCTCATAAGGCGCAACATGAGGCATTGGCGCGGCAGGTTCGGGATTTTCAAACCAAATTTCAGGCCGGACAGGCCACGATGACGGTACAGCTTCTGCAATTTCTCAAGAACTGGCTGATTGGCCACATTCAGCAGAGCGATTTGAAACTGGTTCCGTTTATTGAAAATAAAGCTGCTTAGATCCCGAACAGCGGGTGATACTTCTCGGGCAGGCGGACACGCTGCATTTCCCGGGAGACGAACACGTGGCGAGTCGAGCCGGTCGCCAGAACGCGGTCGCCCGCGGCGAGCCTCATCTCGTAGTGGAAGATCACGATGCGGGTGTTGGCATCCTCGATCCAGGTCCGGATGATGACTTCATCATCGAAGCGCGCCGGGGAGCGATACCGGCAGTTGGCCTCGGCCACGGCCAAAAAGATTCCGTCTTCGCGCTCCATATCCCGGTAATTGAATCCGCACGCCTTGCATAACTCCACCCGCCCTACCTCCATCCACACCAGGTAATTGGCGTAGTACACCACGCCCATCTGGTCGGTTTCGGCGTAGCGTACGCGCAGTCGGCTCTCTGTGGACGGCTTCATAAAGGGAAAAGGCATTGTAACGTGTTGCAACGCCTTACCGTTCACCTGCGTCTGTTAGACTGAAAGTCGCACCCCCAAAATGCACGCGCGCGTACTGTTTTTCGGCATGCTCAAGGAAGTGGTCGGGCGATCGGCCGAGGAAGCCGAATTCGCCGAGGGCACCGACCTTCGCCACGTATTCGAAACCTACGCTACCCGATATCCGCGTCTGCGGGAGATTGCGCGCAGCATCGTGGTGGCCCGCAATCAGGAGTTTGCCGAACTTGCCGCCAAGGTGGAGGAGGGCGACGAAATCGCCTTTCTGCCGCCCGTATCCGGCGGCGCAGGCCCGGAACTGCCGGAAATCACAATCGGCGGCAATCACTATGCGCTGACCCGTCACGCCATCGACACCCGGGCCCTGATCGCCAGGCTGCTGACCGGGGCGGAAGGGGCCGTGGTGACTTTCGAAGGCACGGTCCGCAATAACACCAAGGGCCGCCCCACCCTGTACCTGGATTACGAGTGTTACGAATCCATGGCCTTGAAGACCATGGCCAGGATGGGCCAGGAAATCGCCTCCGGCCATCAGGTGGCTCGGGTGGCCATGGTGCACCGCCTGGGCCGTATGCTGGTGGGTGAAACCAGCGTAGTGGTGATCGTCACCGCGGCGCACCGCAGGGCCGCGTTTGAAGCTGCACTCGACGGCATCAACCGGCTCAAGAAGCTGGTCCCCATCTGGAAAAAGGAACACTTCGTCGATGGCGAAGTCTGGGTGGAAGGGGAGTGGGACGAGCATGTACCGCTGGCGCAATAGGTGTCTGCTGGCGGCTGTGGCGGCGCTTTCGCTGCCGGCCCAGCAGCCCGCTACATTCAAGGTGAACGTCAACCTGGTGCATGTGATCGCCACCGTGAAGAACAAGTCCGGCCAACTGGTGGGCGCGCTCACGAAAGACGACTTCGAAATCTACGACAACGGCGCCCGGCAGGAGATTTCGGTTTTCGAACGCCAGACGGACCAGCCGCTTTCCATAGCGCTGCTGATCGACGTCAGCGGCTCTACGGCCAAGGATTTGAAGTTCGAAACCGACTCGGCCGCGCGCTTCCTCCAGGCGCTGCTGGCGGAGGGTAAGCCGGACGATCGCGTATCCATCTTTAAGTTCGACGATACGGTCACCCGCGTCACTCCGTTTACCCATGATTTCACTCTGCTCGATGCGCGCCTCAAGAAGATTTCCGGTTCGGCCGGCACTTCGCTCTATGACGCGATCTACCTGGCGGCGGGCGAACTGGAATCGCGCCAGGGCCGCAAGGTCATGGTGATTATCAGCGATGGCGGCAACACCACCAGTTCTTACGATACCCACCAGGCGCTGGAGGCGGCGCAACTGGCCGATGCGGTGATTTATCCGGTGGTAGTGATGCCGATCACCAACGATGCGGGGCGCAACATCGGCGGCGAGAACGCCCTCACCTTCATGGCCGAGCGCACCGGCGGGCGCACCTTCCTGCCTTCGCTCGGAAAACAACTGGACAAGGCATTCGGCGACATCATTTCCGAACTGCGCACGGAATATTACATGGGCTTCTATCCGCAAGCCGTGCCGCTTACCAAGGAGCATTTCCATTCCCTGAAGGTGCAGGTCAAAAATCCGGAATTGCAGGTGTCCGCGCGCAACGGCTATTATGGGGATGCGGAGGATGGTTCCGGCAAACCGGGCGATTCGCCGGTTTCCGGGCTCCCCGGCCAGTTACGAAAGAAGCGGTAAAAACAATTGAGCATACAGCCTGCGGGAAAAGCCGGACGAGCGCCGGAGCAGACGTTCGAAGAGGCCAGGTATCTGAAGCGGCTGATCGAAAGCGCCACGCCGGTGCGCGTCAAAATGGAAGATGGCGAGGAAGTGGTCGGCACCATCGAATACTACGATCAATCCTTCATTCGGCTGACCCGCGCAGGGAGAGCCGAACCTGTTTATTTTCAAACACGATATCAAGTATCTGCAGGAAGAGGCATAGCTCTCCCGTCTCGCGGATTCATGCCATATCTGGAAACAGCCGTAGAAATCGCGCGCGAAGCCGGCGCGCTGGTGGCGAACTATCTGGAGCGCCGTGTGCCCTTCGAAACCAAGGGCGAATTCGACCTGGTCACGGCCGCCGACCGCGCTTCGGAGAAGCTGATTGTGGAACGCCTGCGGTCTCACTTCCCGGCGCACGGCATCATGGCCGAAGAGGGCGGCGGCGTGGAGAACGCGTCGGAGTACCGCTGGTTCGTAGACCCGTTGGATGGAACCACCAACTTCGCCCATGCCTTTCCGTTTTTCAACGTCACCCTGGCGCTGGCGCACGCCGGAGAAGTAATAGCCGGGGTGGTGTTCGATCCGGTGCGGCAGGAGATGTTCACCGCCGAGCGCGGAGCCGGCGCGTACCTGAACAACCGGCGAATTCATGTATCGGCGGTGCAAAAGGTCGGCGACAGCCTGGCGTCCACCGGGTTCCCCAGCCGCAAGCGGCACCACAACATCAACATTCACTTCTATTACCAGCTCGCCATGGCGTCGCACGGCGTGCGGCGGACCGGGTCGGCCGCGCTGGACCTGGCGTATGTCGCCGCGGGGAAGCTGGATTTCTTCTGGGAGTTCGGTCTCAAGCCGTGGGACATGGCGGCCGGCACTCTGCTGGTGCAGGAGGCCGGGGGCAGGGTTTCGGACATGCACGGAGCCGGGCACAGCGTAGTCACTTCGGAGACTCTGCTGGCGGATAATGGCGCCCTGCACGACGAGGTAATCGCCTCTTTCGCGGAGATCTTCCGAGGACAATTGCGGGTTCCCCTGCCGCCCATTACTTAGTTACTTAGTGCGCCGTTTCAGAAGTTCACCTGCGTATCAAGAAGACCGCTTGCTGACGCGCGCGGCTCCGATCAGAGACGCGACTGTTAGACTACCGTCCCTGTTTTTCTCCGCGTCTTCCTCAGCGGCTCCGCGGCTCCGCGATCAAAAGAGCCCTCACTGACCTAACTTCCCGCGTAGCCCTGCGTGGCGATCCGCTTCCCGCCCTCCCGGTGCGCCTGGTCGGAGAGCGCATGCACCCCGCTGGCGTCGATCCAACGGTTGTAGAAATTGAACAGCGCGCACACGGTGATCGCAAAGTACAGGGCCTCGTCGGTCCAGCCCGCAGCGCGCGCCGGCTCCATGTCCTGCGGGGTAATCCGCGCGGAATCCCGGTTCACCTTGTCCACAAAGCGGAACAGCGCCTTGTGCTGCCCGTCCAGCGGCGAGCTTTCCAGGTCGCGCAGTACGGCCCACACCAGCGCCTCGTCTCCCAACAGTTCCGCCGCACCTGCGGCGTGGGATTTCAGTCAAAACGGGCAATCGTTGCGATACGAAGTGTATGCCGCGATCAGCTCGCGCATCCCCGGCGAAAGCGGCGACGGCCCGCGCATGATCTCCTGCGTGAACCGGGCCAGGTGCTGCGTGGCCTGCGGCAGGAAGGCGAACATGTGCCAGATCTGCGGGTACTCCATGCCCCTGGCTCCCGCCATCCGGATCAAATCGGCATAATGCCCGGGCTTCGGATCCCCCTCCACGCCCGGCAGAAACATCGGTTCCATCGAATCAGCATACCCTAACCTGCCTTTTCATAATCGGCGCAATAGAAATAATTCGTGACGGGCCGGCTCCCCGTTCTGGCATACTGTGCCTGAGATCGTGGGGCACGCGGTTCCGCCTGCCAGCCGTCTTTTCAACAGGAGACCTGTACTCAATGAGCCATACCTCTGTCCTGTGGGAGGAAACTGTCCAGCCGGCCGCGAGCTGGTCCCATGTGCTGAAACGCGGCACGCTGCTGCGCATTACCGATGTCGAGGGCGGCGCCAACGTGGGCGCGCTGTTCTACAACTTCGAATGCCCGGTGGAGCGCTACAACATGCCGGACACTTTGAAGGCGCAGCACATCGCCCGCCTCACCACAGGCTTCGTGCTCTACTCCGACATGGGCCGCATCCTTTGCTCCCTCGTGGACGATACCGTGGGCTGGCACGACCCCCTCGGCGGCTGCTCGAACGCCGCGCATGGTGCGCGCCCAATACGGCGAAGGCCCCTACCAGCAACTGCGCAACGACTACTACCGCAACGGCCACGACAGCTTCCTGGTGGAACTCGGCAAGTGGGGACTCGGCCCGCGCGACCTGGCGCCCAACGTGAACTTCTTCAGCCGCGTGGACGTGGGCGCCGATGGCGTCATGACCTGGCACGCAGGCAATTCCCCGGCCGGTTCGTACGTGGAACTGCGCGCCGAAATGAACGTCCTCACGGTTCTCAACACCTGCCCCCATCCGCTGGACCCCTCGACCGAATACCCGCCCAAGCCGGTAAGCCTTTCCATCCGGCATGCGCCCCAGCGTGGCCGCCGACGACCCGTGCCGCCTTTCGCGCCCGGAAAACGGCCGCGGATTCACCCTCACGGAGCGCTACTTCCTATGACCGCCCGATCGGCATACAGCCTGTTCGTCATATCCCGGCGGGCGAGCCCTGGATCCACGAGATCCGCAAGGGGCAGCATTTCCGCATCGTGGACCTGCACGGCAATCAGGCCGTGGACACGCTCTTCTACAACGCGCACGATTACTGCCGACCGCTACAGCGCGCAGGACACCATCCGCCATCAGCGCAACATCTACCTCACCACCGGCACGCAGCTGATGTCCACCGGCGGCAATGTGCTGCTGACCATCGTGGCCGATACCTGCGGGCGGCACGACACCCTGGGCGGCGCCTGCGCCAACGAAAGCAACATGGTGCGCTACGCCATCGAGAAGCGCTTCATGCACGCCTGCCGCAGCAGCTTCCTGAAGGCCGTCACCGAATGGGACCACGGCATGACCAAGCGCGACATCACCTGCAATATCAATTTCTTCATGAACGTGCCGGTGACGCCGGAAGGCGGACTCACCTTTGAAGACGGCATCTCCGAGCCCGGCAAATACGTCGAGATGCGCGCCGAAATGGACGTGCTGGCGCTCATCAGCAACTGCCCGCAGCTCAACAATCCCTGCAATGCCTACAATCCGACGCCGGTCCAGGTGCTGATCTGGGATCCGAATGTTCCGCAAGGTCCTGATCGCCAATCGCGGCGCCATCGCCTGCCGCATCATCCGGACCTTGCGGAAAATGGGCGTCGGCTCCGTGGCCGTGTATTCGGAAGCCGACCGCCATTCGCTGCACGTGCGCCAGGCGGACGAAGCCGTGATCGGCCCGCCGCGCAAAGCTATCTCTCCATCCCCGCGCTGCTCGCTGCCGCCCGCCGCACCGGCGCGGAGGCCATCCATCCGGGCTACGGATTCCTCAGCGAGAACGCCGATTTCGCCGAAGCCTGCGACACTGCCGGCATCGTCTTTCATCGGACCCACGCCCGCCCAGATGCGCGCCTTCGGGCTGAAGCACACCGCCCGCCGCATCGCCGCCGAAAACGGCGTGCCGCTGCTGCCCGGCACCGGACTGCTGGATTCGGTGGAAGACGCCCTCGCCGCCGCGGACACCATCGGCTATCCGGTGATGCTGAAGAGCACCGCCGGCGGCGGCGGAATCGGCATGCGCCTGTGCGCATCGGCGCCGAACTGCGCGAATCGCTACGCCGCCGTGCAGCGTCTGAGCCGGGCCAGTTTCGGCACCGGCGGGCTGTACCTGGAAAAGTTCGTCGCCAACGCCCGCCACATCGAAGTGCAGATCTTCGGCGACGGCGTGGCGCGTGATCGCTCGGCGAGCGCGACTGCTCCGTCGCAGCGCCGCAATCAGAAGGTGATCGAGGAGACGCCCGCGCCCGGGATCGTCGGATGCCGCGCGCAACTGCTCGCCATGCGCCGTCCGGCTGGCCAAAGCGGTCAACTATCAATCGGCCGGCACGGTCGAGTTCATCTACGACGAGGACACCGCCGCGTTTCTACTTCCTGGAAGTCAACACCCGCCTGCAGGTGGAGCACGGGGTCACCGAAGAGGTCACCGGCATCGACCTGGTGGAGTGGATGGTCCGCCAGGCCGCGGCGAATGCCCCGCAGCGTGCCCAGCGCCCTGCGGCCACTCCATCCAGGTGCGCATCTATGCCGAGGACCCGGCCAAGAACTTCCAGCCCAGTGCCGGCCGACTCTCGCAGGTGGTCTGGCCGGCGGACGCCCGCGTCGAAACCTGGGTCGAATCCGGCACCGAGGTCACGCCCTATTACGACCCGATGCTGGCCAAGATCATCGTGCGCGGCGCCGACGCGCGCCGAGGCCGTTCAGCAAGCTGCGCGCCGCCCTGGCCGCCACCAGCATCGCCGGCATCGAGACCAATCTCGATTACCTGCGCCAGGTGTGCGCGCATCCGGCCTTCGCTGCCGGCGGCATCTCCACGCGCGTTCCTGCGCGATTTTCCGTACCGCCGCGATGCCATCGAAGTGCTCGACGCCGGGCACCCAGACCACCGTGCAGGATTACCCCGGCCGCGCTGGGCTACTGGCACGTCGGCGTGCCGCCTTCCGGCCCGATGGATTCGCTGGCGTTCCGGCTGGCCAACCGCCTGGTGGGCAATCCGGAAACGCGCCGCGGGCCTGGAAATCACCGTCACCGGCCCCACGCTGCGCTTCACCTGCGACACCGCCATCGCGCTCACCGGCGCCGGATTTCGCAGCGCGCCTGACGACGTGCCGGCGCCGATCGCAGGTGAAGGCCGGCGACGATGCTGGAACTCGGCGCCATCGCCGGCCGCCGGCAGCCCGCGCCTATCTGGCCATCGCCGGAGGCTTCGACGTGCCGGAATATCTCGGCAGCCGCAGCCACCTTCATCCTGGGCAGATTCGGCGGCCACGCGGGCCGCGTCTGGCGCCGGCGACGTGCTGCACATCGGACACCGGCGCAGCCCGCTGCCGGCCGAAGCGCTTCCGCCGCCGCTGACTCACACCACTGGGAGATCGGCGTGCTCTACGGCCCGCACGGCGCGCCCGATTTCTTCACCGCCGGCGACATCGAGACGTTCTTCGCCACCGCCTGGAAGGTCCACCACAATTCCGACCGCACCGGCGTCCGCCTCATCGGCCCGAAGCCCGCATGGGCGCGACGCGATGGCGGCGAAGCCGGCCTGCACCCCTCCAACATCCACGACAACGCCTACGCCATCGGCACGATCGATTTCACCGGCGACATGCCGGTCATCCTCGGCCCCGACGGTCCCAGCCTGGGCGGCTTCGTCTGCCCCGCCACCATCGTCGCAGGCCGAGCTTTGGAAGATCGGCCAGCTGCAAGCCCGGCGACACCGTCCGCTTCCGCGCGGTCTCGCGAAGCCCAGGCCCGAGCCATGGAAGCCCAGCTCGACGCAGGCCCTGGCAAACGCTTGACGGCGCGTGGCCCCAAATCCCAGCCTCGCCCATCCGCGAAGAGCCGATCCTGTCCCCGGTCCCCGGCCCCCGGCC
Source organism: uncultured Solibacteraceae bacterium (assembly GCA_963853855.1). Classification (GTDB taxonomy): domain Bacteria; phylum Acidobacteriota; class Terriglobia; order Bryobacterales; family Bryobacteraceae; genus Sulfopaludibacter. The sequence goes on from CAWKYG010000054.1 coordinate 25,355, forward strand.
GTGGCCCCCGCAGTCGTGCTCCGCGCCGATGGCGACAAGTACCTGCTGGTCGAATACGGCCCCAACGTGCTCGACCTCAATCTGCGCTTCCGCGTCCACGCGCTGGAAGCCGGCCTGCGCGCCGAACGCCTCCCCGGCATCATCGATATCACCCCGGCGTCCGCTCCCTGCACATCCATTACGACGGCCGCCGCCTCCGCCGCGAGGCGCTGCTCGACGCGCTGGATTCCATGCGAGCGCCGCATCCCCGACCTCGACGACATCGTGGTCCCCTCGCGCATCGTCCACCTGCCGCTCTCCTGGGACGACCCGGCCACGCAACTGGCCATCCGCAAGTACACGCAGTCGGTGCGGCCCGACGCGCCCTGGTGCCCCAGCAACATCGAATTCATCCGCCGCATCAACGGCCTCGCTTCCATCGACGAGGTGCACCGCATCGTCTTCGACGCCAGCTACCTGGTGCTCGGCCTGGGCGACGTGTACCTGGGCGCGCCCGTGGCCACGCCCATCGATCCGCGCCATCGCCTGGTCACCACCAAGTACAATCCGGCGCGCACCTGGACGCCCGAAAACGCCGTGGGCATCGGCGGCGCCTACCTGTGCGTTTACGGCATGGAAGGTCCCGGCGGCTACCAGTTCGTGGGCCGCACCGTGCAGATGTGGAACACGTATCACGCCGGACCCGCCGTGGCTGCTGCGCTTCTTCGATCAGATCCGCTTCTACCCGGTCTCCGCCGAAGAACTGCTCGAAATCCGCGACGCGCTTCCCGCACGGCGGCTATCCGCTCCGCATCGAGGAGCAGGACTTCCGCCTGCGCGATTACCACGCCTTCCTGCGCTCCATCGAAGCCGCATGCCGCCGCGCTTCAAGCGCACCCAGCAGGAGGCATTCCTGGCCGAGCGCGAGCGCTGGGCCGCGTCCGGCCAGGACAGTTACCGCGAGCCGCCCGATGTCGCCGCACCCCCCGGCTCCGAGGGCGCCGTGCCCGAAGGCTGCCGCGCCGGTGCGCTCGCCCGTCACCGCCAGCGTCTGGAATATCGCCGTCGAGCCCGGCCAGCGCGTCGCGGCCGGCGACAGGCTCATGGTGCTGGAGGCCATGAAAATGGAAATTGCCGTGGCCGCCCCATTCGCCGGCACCGTCGAAACGTTGAATTGCGCACCCGGAGCCCTGGTCTTCGGCCGGCCAGAATCTGGTCACGCGTGCGCCAGGAGGTAGCGGCATGATGCCGAACATCGCCCTCAACCTGGGCGCGCTCCGCGAACTCTACCGCTCGCGCGAAGCCCGCCCTTCCGAAGTGGTCGCCGAGGTCTACCGGCGCATACACGCCGGTCCGATCGAGCCCGTATGGATCTCCCTGGTCCCGCGCGAAATCGCCATCGCCCGCGCCCGCAAGCTGGAAGCCGATTCGCTCGCCGCCGCCAAACCCCTCTTCGGCGTGCCCTTCGCCATCAAGGACAATATCGATCTGGCCGGCGTTGCCACCACCGCCGGCTGCCCGGCTTACGCCTATTTGCCCAGCGGCAACGCGACCGTGGTCCAGACGCCTGGTGGACGCCGGCGCCATCCCCATCGGCAAGACCAATCTCGATCAGTTCGCCACCGGGCTGGTGGGCACGCGTTCCCCCTACGGCGCCTGTTCCAGCGTCTTCGACCCGCGCTACATCTCCGGCGGCTCCAGTGCCGGCTCGGCGGTCGCCGTCGCCTCCGGCCTGGTCAGTTTCGCCCTGGGGACCGATACCGCCGGCTCCGGCCGCGTTCCCGCCGCGTTCAACAATCTCGTCGGCCTGAAGCCCACCCGCGGCCTGCTCAGCACCCTCGGGACGTGGTGCCCGCCTGCCGCACGCTCGATTGCGTTTCCATCTTCACCCACACCTGCCACGACGCTCACACCGTCTTGCAAGCCGCCCGCGGATTCGATCCGCTCGATCCCTTTTCGCGCGCCCCCGCGCCCGGTCAGGACGCCGCCCCGTGGCTCGCCGGCACATTCCGCTTCGGCGTCCGCCGCCGACTCACAGCTCGAATTCTTCGGCGATGCCGAAGCCGCCGCCCTCTATCGGCAGCTCCATCGCCGACCTCGCAGTCCATGGGCGGCGAAAAGGTAGAGATCGATTTCGCCCCTTTCCGCGCCGCCGCCGACCTGCTCTACTCCGGCCCCTGGGTGGCCGAACGCCTCGCCGCAATCCGCGGCTTCCTCGAGCGCCCATGCCGACGAGATGGACCCTGTCGTTCGCGAGATCATTTCCGGCGCCGAGCGCTACACCGCCGTCGATGCCTTCCAGGCCGCGTACCGCCTCGCGAACTGCGCCGCGCCTCCGAAGCCGAATGGGCGCGCATGGACGTGCTGGTGCTGCCCACCACCGGCACGATCTACACGCACGAGCGGTGGCCGCCGACCCCGTCCGCCTCAACACCAACCTGGGCTACTACACCAATTTCGTGAACCTGCTGGACCTGGCGGCCGTCGCCGTGCCCGCCGGCTTCCGCCCCAACGGCCTGCCGTTCGGCATCTCGTTCATCGGCCCGGCCTTCTCCGATGAAGCCCTGCTCGCCCTGGCCGACCGCTACCATCGCGACGCAGACCGCCGTCCCAGGCCCGCCCGTCGAACTCGAGCGTTTCCCGCCCGGCTGCGTCGCGCTTGCCGTGGTGGGCGCGCACCTGAGCGGCCAGCCGCTCAACTGGCAGCTCACCGAGCGCGGCGCGCGCCTGCTCAAAACCTGCCGCACCGCGCCGGGCTATCGCTTATACGCCCTCGACGGCACCGTGCCGCCCAAGCCCGGACTGGTGCGCGACGACGGCTTTCAGGGGCCCGGCATCGAAGTGGAAGTCTGGGCCGTGCCCGAGGATCGCTTCGGCAGCTTCGTCGCCGCCGTGCCGCCGCCGCTCGGCATCGGCAGCGCCACGCTGGATAGCGGCGAGACGGTGAAATGCTTCATCTGCGAGCCCTACGCCATTGCGGGCGCCACCGAAATCACCCGCTTCGGCGGATGGCGCGGCTACCTCTCCCACGCCACTTCCATGCGGTAAGACAGACCTCCCGGTCTGTCTCCCTCTTAATTAAGTCCTGTCTCCGTAAGTCCCGTCTATCGGTCCCATAAGAAACTATGAACCTGCCCCCGCCGCCCGCCATGATAGAATCCTGAAAAGCCTTGCCGTCGGCCGCGTCGCCACGGAGTTTTCAGTAACCACGTGGAAACGCGATGCGCACTCTGACGCTATTCCTCCTGATTGCCATTTCCGCCCTGGCCCAGAAACCCACCTTCACCGTGGGCTGGTCGCGTGTATGCCGGCTGGACCCCGTACTACTACATGAACAAGGCCGGCATCCTCCACAAGTGGGCCGACAAGTACGGCATCGCCATCAAGGTGCAGCGCTTCGATTACGCGCCGTCGCTCGACGCCTTCGTCGCCAAGAACATCGACGCCTGCGCCATGACCAACATGGAAGCGCTCGACATGCCCGCCGCTTCGGGCGTGCCCACCACCGTCGTCCTGATCGGCGACTACTCCAACGGCAACGACGCCCTGCTGGTGCGCAACGGCCTGCAGCTGAAGGACCTCGCCGGCAAGAAGCTGCTGCTGGTCGCAGAAGACCGTCTCCGAGTATCTGTTCGACCGCGCCATGACCCTCAACGGCCTGCGCGACCAGATCAAGCGCGTCCGCCTGGTCAACACCTCCGATTCCGATATCGCCACCGCCTTCATCGGCGATACTCGGCGCCTCGCCGTGGTCACCTGGAAGCCCATGGTGTCGCAGATCTGCTCAAGCAGAAGGGCATCACCTCGCTCTTCAATTCGTCGCAGATCCCCGGCGAAATTCTGGATCTCACGGTGGTCCGCACCGATATCCTGAATCGCCCCGATGGCTCCGGCCAGAAATTCGCCAAGGCGCTGGCCGGCGCCTGGTACGAGATGCTGGCGCAGATGTCGGCGAAAGGCCCGGACGACAAAATGCTGGCCGCCATCGCCGAAGGCTCGCAGGACACGCTGGCGTCTTACAAAGAGCAGCTCAGCACCACCAAAATGTTCTACACGCCGCAGTCCGCCGTGGCTTTCGGCGCGTCCCCGGACCTGAAACAGAAAATGGCCCTGGTCCGCCAGTTCTGCTTCGATCACGGCCTGCTGGGCGACAACACCAAATCGGTGGACGACGTGGCCATTCGCTATCCCGATTCGCACCGTGCAGGGCAAGACCGACCGCGTCCGCCTGGTCTTCGACCTGAACTACATGCAGATGGCCGCCGAAGGGAAGTTGTGAGCCATGTCCGTTCGGCATCCTGCTGATTCACGCCAGACCCGGCCGCACCTGGTCTACGCTGCTATCCTGGACTCTCTTCGCCGCCGGCATCGCCGCTTACCTTTATGTTTCCCAGGCGCGCCACCGCGATAACCCCGAAGACCGCGTCATGCCCACCATCGCCCAGATGGTGCGCGGCATGTACGACGCCGCCATGAAGCCCGCCGAGGACGATGAGCAGCAGGCCGAGCGGCAACATGCTCACGTTTCAGACAGCATGCTCTGGAAAGATACCAAGGCCACTTCGCGCCGCTTCTTTTACAGCATGCTGCTGCTTTTTCCCGCCGTGCTGCTGGGCCTGCACATGGGCCTGTTCCCGTATGTCGGCGCCTTCTTCCTGCGCTTCGTCCTGTTCTTCGACAAGATCGTCGCGCTCTCGCTGCTGCCGATTCTCTTCATCGCCTTCGGCATCGATGAACTGGCCAAGGTCATGCTGATCGTGATCGGCGTGACTCCCACCATCATCCTCGACACGTTCAACCTGACCCGCGGCGTCCCCGCCGAACAGATCGTCAAAGCCTTCACCCTGGGCGCGGGCGATTTCGACGTGGCCTACCGCGTGGTGCTCAAGCAGATTGTGCCGCGCGTGCTCAACAGCATCCGGCTGAATCTGAAAGCGGTGATGCTGTTCCTGTTCGCCGGCGAAATGATCGCCTCCACCGACGGCCTGGCCTACCGCATCGCGCTGCTGCGCCGCCACATGGGCATGGACGTCATCATCCCCTACGTGCTCTGGGTGGCGCTGCTGCTGTTCCTGGTGGATTTCGGGATGCGCCTGCTCAATCGCAAGCTGCACCCGTGGTTCCGGGAGTCCTGAACGCCATGCCGCTGATTCGAGATCCACGACGTCTCGGTGGCATACGGCTACACCGTCGAAGCCGGTGCTCGAGCGGCATCGATCTGCGAGATCGAAGAAGGCGAATTCGTCTGCGTGCTGGGCCAGACCGGCTGCGGCAAATCGACGCTGCTGCGCCTGGTGCTGGGCTCCGAAAAGCCCGCCGCCGGGCGCATCCTGATCGACGGCGTCGAGCATCATCAGCCCGACCGCACCCGCGGCTACGTCCCGCAGAAGTACTCGCTGTTTCCCGATAAGACGGTGCTCGACAACATCACCTTCGGTCCCGAAGTCAGCGAATTCAGCCTGTTCGGCCGCTGACGCCGCGGTTCTACCGCCGCCGCCGCGAATTGCGCGCGCGAAGCGTTCGAATACCTGCGCCGCATCGGCCTGCGCGCAGTCGGACGCGCGCAAATATCCCGACCAGCTCTCCGGCGGCATGCAGCAGCGCGTGGCCATCGCCCAGGCGCTCATCACCCGGCCGCAGATTCTGCTGATGGACGAAGCCTTCAGCGCCCTCGATCCCGGCACGCGCCGCGGCATGCAGCAGCTGATCCGCGAGCTTTGGCAGGCCACCGGCACCACCATCCTGTTCGTCACCCACAACACGCAGCGAGGCCCTCCGCCTGGGCACGCGCGTCATCGTGCTCGCCAAGGAATCCGCCGCTCAAGGCTCCCGAGTGATGCTGGATCTGCAGGTTCCCGAGCCCTGTCACGAACACGAGATCCCCCGCCTCATCGACCGCCTGGAAACTGTCCAAGTGCCGGCATAGATCGCGTCAGCGATTGCTTGCGGAATGTGCCGGCCATGCCGGGCTTACCAACTCTGTGCGCCAGATCGGCCCGCCTTCAAACAATGGCCCCTCCGATTTCACGAACGTGGGGAAGCTTCCCGGCAGAACCCACACCTGTGTATCCGGCGGCTGTTTTCCTACCAGCGGAGCCACCACGCCGCGCAGTCCACCGATGTCCACTTTGATGTTGAACCGCGTCGCCTTGTGGCTCGCGCCGCCGGTCACAAATGAGTCCTCGCCCTGTGGTGTAACCAGCAGCTTGACCAGCATCGGCTTGGGCGTGGCCACCAGCATCGATAATTCGACCGATTGTGAGCCCGGTCCCAGATTCTTTAGCAAAACCGGCACCATGCCGTTGGCCAGATCCGGCGGGAGATCCAGGTGCGTGGTTTCGGTCTTGTCGCCGGTATGGACTGTCACCATGCCGGTCGCGCCATCCACCGAGACGTCCATGGGGTGTTTGAACGCCGGTCCTTTCTGCACCAGGTGATCGCTTATCAGCCGGAAATGGCCCCTCTGCGAAAAGACTACCGTCTCGTCTTGTACAGACCCGTCCTTGAAGTGATAAACCAGACGGCTCGTCACCCGGTCGCCCTTCGCCACCTGCAGCGAGTCGCCATCCGCAACGATAGCGCCATCCAACGTCCGCAACACCACGAATCCGTGGACTTCGCCCTCCAGGTGCCGTACCGCCACCGGCTCTCCCCAAAACGACGCCGCCATGCAGGCAAGTAGAAAATAATTAAGAATCACGCCCGGGAGCTTGCAATCAGAGGGCCGGACTGCCTTGTTCGCTCCGCTGCTTCAGCCCCGCGGCCTCCATCGCCAGGTATCGCTCGCTGATCCCGCGCATCAGCCGGGCCATCAGCGGCCCGAGCCATCCCGAAAACTGTGCTGTCAAAGTGACGCGGCATCCGCTGCCATGCGCTTCCAAAACGTGTCCGCCCGCGACGCACACACCGGGACTCCGGCTGACCCACGTGAAGCTCCGGTTCGCGTCGAATTCGGTGACCTGCCAGACGGCCGGCAGCAGCTTGGGCTGCGCCACGCGCGCCCGGCTCCCCGCCGCCAGCGGCCCGCCGTCCAGCCGCCGGACGCTCTTCATGCTTGCCGTCCATTCCGGCCAGCGCTCCACGTCGCACAACACCGCCCAAACGCGCTCGGGCGGCGCCTGAATCTCCACAGACGCGCCAAGTTCCCTCACACTCCCAATCTAACAGCCCTCGACCGGGACATCCGTCTACGACAATGTTAGTGCCGGAGCCGCGACCGCAGTCCATATACATGTAACTTGCATCTATGAGTGCACGGGTGATACGCTGAGGGCCAGAGGATAGAATCTGGCATGTCGCATCGCACCTGTACCCGGCATGGCGTCAATCATCCATGCACCTGCGCGATGGGAAATCTCTACCGGTTTGTGGAACCGGTTCTCCTCTTCCTCCTGAAGAGGAAGGGGCGATGCCACGGATATGAATTGGCCAGCGATCTGCGGGAATACGCGCTGACCGATTCGGAAATCGAGATCGCCGCCCTCTACCGGACGCTCCGGCAGATGGAGAAGAACGGTTGTGTCAAATCCGAATGGGAAATGGACGGTAGCGGGCCGGCGCGCCGGTTGTACGTCCTGACGCCCCATGGGGAAGAGCATCTGCAGGAGTGGATCGTCGTGTTGGATAACATGGGCAAATCCATGAAACGATTTGTGAGAGCGGCGCGGATGGCGAAGCCGGGAGTAAACCCGCGCTCCGCCGCGAACGGACGACGATCCGGAATCGCTGCACCGCGGCGGGCATAGGGCTCACCGATGCCGGCATCCTCTGCCCCCTGCGCCTTGCCGCCCGCGGCGGAGATCGAATCCGCCTGCTTTGTGTGCGGGCCGTCGAACCCGCGCGGTCTGCGCATCCGGTATGTCCGGGCCGCTGACGGCTCGATCGCGGCTCGCTGGACGCCGGACCGGACTTGGGAGGGCTTTCCCGGAATTGTCCATGGAGGGATCGTGTCTACGATCCTTGACGAAGCCATGTCCAAAGCCGTTGCCGCTTCCCGCTGCCGGGCGCTGACAGCGGAATTGAAAGTAAGGTTTCGACGGCCGGTACCACCGGATTGTGAGTTGGAAATCCGGGGCTGGGTTCTGGACCGCCGCAAACGCCGGATCCGCACGGAAGCGGTGATCACCGGCGCCGGTGGCGAGGAACTCGCGCACGCCTGGGGCGTATTTCTTACGATGGAGGCCGGCGCAAGGTGATGCCCGGGTGCCAATCCGCCATTGAGGGCCTCGTCAGACGGCTCAACGGCGACATTCTGCGGGAATTTCGGATGGCTGACGATTGTGTCCGTCATGCCGGGTGCCTGCCGAAAGATTACTATCCCATCGTGCGCCGGCAGATCGCCGCCTGCGGAGCCGCGGCCCTGGCAAACGCGACCGCGCTCGCTTGCGAGGTGGTCGCGCTCGGAGGGATCCCCGTGCTGCCCGGTTACCGGAAGCCGGTAGAATCGGATTCGCGGATCATCCCGGCCTGGCAGGCTGGGGCGCGCGCCATGCTGGATCATTACCGGAGACGGCTTCGCATGGCCGACCGGATGGGTCTGCACCGCCTCCGCGCAGTTTTCGAGCAGATTGTCAGTACCAAAGAAAAGCACCTGGCGCACAGCAGGTTCATGGAAGCCGGCGACCCACCCGGCCGGTATCTGCAAACGCGGGTGAGAACAGGATAAGACCACATGAAGATTGCTGTACCGACTAATGACGGCTCGTCGATATCCGAGCACTTCGGGAGGAGCGCCGCCTTCCTCCTCTTCGATACCGGGAATTCTCAGATCACTGCCAGTGAGATGAGAGCAAACCAGGGCCAGCATAACCATTCGGAGACGGGTTGCACTGGAGATCATGCCGGCCGGACGGAGCCGCACAGCCACGAGGCGATCGTGAACTCGGTCGCCGGATGCGAGGTGGTGATTTGCGCCGGCATGGGCTGGCGCGCCTCCGAAGCGTTGAAGCAGGCGGGCGTGCGCGAAGTGGTCGTCACCGCGCCGGGTCCGGCCAAAGAGGCGGTCCTGGCATATCTGAGAGGCGATCTGAAGACCGCCGCCCAGGGCTTCTGTCGATGCAGCCACTAAGCCGGTAGCGCTATGAGTACCACCATAACCGGCCGCACCACACCTCCACTGAACCGCTATCCCGCCGAGATGGCGATGACGCCGCTGGTGCCGGTTCAGCTACCGGGCCAGTCGCGAGCCATCTGGTGCAAATTGGAGTTTCTCAATCCCAGCGGCTCTACCAAAGACCGCATCGCGCGCTACATCCTCGGCAAGGCCGTGGAGCGCGGCCAACTGAAACCCGGCGGCACGGCCATCGAAGCCTCCAGCGGGTCCACCAGTATCGCCATGGCCCAGGTCTGCGCGCAATTCGGCGTCCGGTTTATCGCCGTGCTGCCCGAGGGCGTCAGCAGCGAGCGCGTCCTGATGATTCGCGCCTATGGAGGGACGGTTCACTTCGCCGCAAAGGAGGCAGGGATTCCGGGGTGCATCGCCGAATCGGAAAGGCTGGCCGCGGAGTTGGGCGCGTTTTTACCGCGCCAGTTCGCCAACCCGGAGAACGTCGAAGCCCACCAGTCCGGCACCGCCCGGGAGATCGTGGACCAGATCCCCGGACATCGCGTTGACGCCGTGGTCAGCGGGGTCGGCACCGGCGGCACCCTGGTGGGCCTGATGCGCGGATGCTGTAGCCCGGATCGCGCGCCGCACGCATTTCTGGCCCGTCCGGTAGACCTGCACAGTCCCCGGGAACCGGAGTGCTGCAGTTTCAGCGCGCGGATTCCCGGGGTGATGGAATGCGCCTCCCACCTGTTCCGCGAATCCGACTATCCGCTTCTCAAAACCATCGAAGTGCCCGATGAGGAGGCGCTCGAAACCGCGCGGGATTTGATCCGCCTGGGCTTTCCCGTCGGGCCGAGTTCCGGCCTGAACTATCGCGCGGCCATGACCGTCGCGGAATCGCTCTGGCCGGCCAATATCGTAACCGTCTTCCCCGACCGGATGGAGCGCTACTTCTCCACCAGCCTTTTTCGTCAGCCCTGAGAGGAATCCGCTCGCGAGCCGCGCCTCCTGGCCAGCATTTTTTCGTAAGCCTGCCGGAGCGCGGCCATCGCCTCCGCGTTTACTTCGGGCGCTGGCAGGCAGTGCCCGAACCGATGGCACAGTTGCAGGCTGCGCACGAACTGGATACATTCCGGGCAGTCGCGAAGATGCTCTTCCATCTCTTCACACGATGCCGGCGCCAGTTCCTGGTCCAGGAATTCGGAGAGGAGCGCGAAGACGCGGCCGCAGTCGTTATCGCTCATGCCGCATAGGAGATGCAGATCCGTGGCTTCCGGTGACAATCGCCCGGAGCGCCCCACTCCAGGGCCGCTGAAAAAACAAAATTTTGAGACCCTTAAGTATCCGAATTGGGTGATTTACCGCGCTCGGGCGCGCCGCCGCAGTTCCCGCTGCATCGTAAACAGGGTCTGGCGGACGCCCGCCGTCCATTCCGGAAACAGATCGATGTACTGGAGTTCGCTCTGGATCCGGCGGGGGACGCGGCAGTCGTCCAGGCGCAGAGGCACAATGAAAATCTCGTCCAGTGGGACGCGGCGGGCGCAGTCCAGGGCGTAGCGGATCTCGGCCTGGAAGCCGCCCCACTTGCTAACCGAATTCCGCGAGAAGCAGGGTAGAAAAAAGTCCGAGGTCTCGATAGCCGCTTCGATGGCGCGCGGCCAGTTCTGCCCCGGCATCAGTTTGCGCACATCCATCCAGGGACTGAAACCCGCCCCTTCCAGCGTGTCGTAGAGTTGTACGACCAGGGCTTCGTCTTCCTTCACATACGCCAGGAATACCTGGGGCGCGGTTCGCGGTTCAAAGCTGAAACCGCAGACCGGATCGGGATAGAAGATGCCCAGGCCGTCAATCTCAATGGCCTTTCCTTCCGCCAGGCCGCGAACCACAATCTGCGCCAGTTGTTGCACCGGGGAGGCTTCACTCATGCCGCTCTCCGCGATCCCGCAGAAAAACCACCTCTCCGCCGGCGCCGTGGGTGAAACGGCCGAGACCCGGCAAGGCCGTCTCCTTCCCTTGGCGCAAATTCGCAAGAATATCCCGAACCGCGCGGTCCAGCCGGTCTGCCCCCTCGCCGGAGTTCACTTTGGCCGCGCGAGCCATCCGCTTTGCTATGTCCGCTTTCTTCATCCCGATTCCACGGTAACAGGCGTTCACTCCGAAACCGGGCCTTCCCGGTGCCCGTGGTAACCACAACATGCTGATAACAAATATTCCTCTTCGGCGGAAAAAATGGCGTGAGTGGTGAAATGAGGTATCGAAGTCCGAAAGATCACCTTTGAGGCAGGCATCGCCGGGCACCCGATAAACCCCTGAAAACTTAACTCGATACAGGACAAAAGCGATCCACACCCACGAGAAAATGAACTGATTTTAATTGTGGGTTAAGCGATAGTTCATGTGCGGTTGGATATGATAGCCCCAGACGAAACAGTTCCAAAATGTTCGTTTTAATCCAAAGGAGAACCGCAACCATGAAGAAACTGATGACGCTGATGCTGGCCCTGTCGTTCCTGACCGCGACCGTGGCCGTGAGCTTTGCCCAGGACACCAAGACCGAGAAGACCACCAAGAAGGGCAAAAAGGGCAAGAAGAAGAGCGACACCACCGAGAAAAAGGGCGGCTCCCTCTAAGAGCGCGACCCGCCGGGTTTTGCCTGGAGAGCCGCGCAGCGCATTTTCGCCTGCGCGGCTTTCCAGTTCCCTCCCCGCCGGCCTATCCTCGAATGGCCGGCTGAATTCCCCCCTTAAAATCTACTCTTTTCCTTGTATCCTCTTGTCACTACAACTGTAACCTTACGGACAGGATCAACGCCCCTTGATTTTAAGACGATGCAACAACGGTCGTATTTTATGAAGTCTTTCCTCTTCATTACCTTGAGCGCAGTGGCGATGTTTGCCACCGCCTGGGCGCAGGCGCCGGCAGCCTCGCGCGTGACCGGCACGGTGACGGGAGTGAATGCCGGTGCCAAACAGATCACCGTCAAATCCGATAAAGGCGATTCCGTGGTGCTGGCTACCACGGACCGGACTTTCCTGCTGCGACTGCCTCCGGGAGAGATGGACACCAAGAAAGCCGTCAAAATCAACCTTACCGATGTGGGAGACGGGGACCGCCTGGTGGCGAGCGGACAGGAATCCGCGGACCAGAAGACCGTGGAGGCCCGCACCATCATCATCATGAGCAAGAGTGATGTGGCCGAGGTCAAAAAGCGGGAAGCGGAAGACTGGCAGAAGCGCGGCAGCACCGGGACAGTGACCGCCATCGATCCGGCGGCCAAGACTCTCACGATCAAGGTGGGGGCGAGGGAAGTCACCGTGCAGCCGGGCGACAAGACCATTTATCACCGCTATTCTCTGGATTCCGCCAAATTCGCCGATGCCAAGCCCAGCGCCTTCGCTGAGATCAAGATGGGCGATCAGGTTCGCATCCTGGGAGACAAGAGCGCGGACGGCGCCACGATCAAAGCGGAACAGATCGTAGCCGGCACGTTCCGCCAGCTCGCCGCGACGATCGAATCCATCGATGCCGCTGCCGGCGAGATGAAGGTAAAGGATCTGGCAACCAAGAAATCGCTGACGATTCGCGTGGATAGCGATTCGACAATGAAGAAGCTGGAGCCGCAGATGGCCAATATGCTGGCGATGCGCTACGCGCCCGGCGCGGGCCGCGGTCGCGGCGGTCCCGGCGGCGGCGGTGCTCCCGGCGGTGGTTTCGAAGGAGCCGCGGGCCGTTCCGGAATGCCCCGGCCGGAGGGTCAGGGCGGTGGCGGCGGCGGACGAATGGGCGGAGGCCGCGGCGGCGATATTGGCGCCATGCTCGATCGCCTGCCCGCAATCCATTTGACCGATTTGAAAAACGGGGACGCCCTGATGGTTTCCACCACCATGGGAACCGACCCGAATAAAGTTACGGCAATTATGCTTCTTGCCGGCGTAGAACCTCTCCTTACCGCATCCCCCAGCGCCGTACGCGACATTATGAGCGGCTGGAACCTTGGCGGCGGCGGTGGTGGCGAAGGTAACTAGCACTGTAGTTTCAACGATTCCAGGCGAAAGGTCCGTAGTGGAAAAGATAAACAGAGGTAGTATGTTCAACTTGCGAAGGATTTGGTTTTTGCTCTTGGCAGCCGCTCTGATAGTAGCCAGCGCGCCGGCCCAACAGACTGTTGGCACAGTGAAGGGTTCGCTGTCGGACGATTCCGGTGCGGTGATTCCGGCCGCGACAGTGACGCTCGTCGGGCGGCGGGAATACCAAGACGGCTCAATCGCAGGCCGATGGCAGCTTTACCTTCGTGGGAGTCGCCCCGGGGCAGTATACGGTCAATGTGGCGTTTCCCGGTTTCGCTCCGTTTTCCAAACCGGTGGCCGTGACCGGCGGGGGAACTGTCCAGGTTCCGGTACAACTGGTGGTGAGCGCCGAGAAGCAGGAAGTGACGGTGGCCGAGCATGCCGGCACCACCATCAGCGTGGAGCCGGATAACAACGCCACTGCCCTGGTAATCAAAGGTGAAGATCTGATGGCGCTGCCGGACGATCCGGACGACCTTTCCGACGCCTTACAGGCTCTTGCGGGTCCTGGAGCCGGACCGAACGGCGGCCAGATTTATATCGACGGTTTCACCGGCGGCCAACTCCCTCCCAAAGAATCCATCCGAGAGATTCGGATCAACCAGAATCCGTTTTCCGCGGAGTATGACCGCCTGGGTTTCGGCCGTATCGAGATCCTGACCAAGCCCGGTTTTGACAAACTACGCGGCACGGCATCCTTTAACGACACGGACTCGGCGCTGGATTCCCGCAACCCGTTCGCCAGTAACAAGCCGGATTATTCGGTGCGCAACTACGACTTCAGCATCGGCGGGCCTCTCAGTCACAAAGCTTCGTTTAACTTCAATTTCAACCGGCGGGATGTACAGGACAACGCCATCACCAACGCTTTTCTGGTGGATCCCACCACGTTTGCGGTCAGCCCGTTCACTCAATCCGTGGTGACGCCCAGCAGCATGATGAATTTCGCTCCCCGAATCGATTACCAGATCAGCACAAACAACACGTTGACCATGCGCTTCGAGGAACGGACCAACTCCAAGGACAATGCCGGGCTCGGGGGCAAGAGCTTGCCGCCGCCGTATTCAAACCTGGCGTATAACACCGACGGGAGCAATCAGAATTTGATGATCACCGAGACCTCGATTCTGAATCCCAAGATCGTCAACGAAACGCGTTTTCAATACACGCGCAGTTATTCCGAGAGCCTGGGCAATCAGATCCCGTCGATCAACGTCGCCGGAGCCTTCGTCACCGGAGGAAACGGCGTCGGCGGCACACACGACCGGGGGCACCACTACGAATTGACCAATGTGTCGTCTCTCGCGCATGGAATCCACACTGTCCGGTTCGGCGTTCGCGTGCGCCGCGATAGCGACCAGAGCAACCAGCCGCAGGGATTCAACGGAGGCTTCACCTTCCTGGGCGGCAGCGTGCCGCTTCTCGGTCCCGATAATCAGATTCTCTACGACAGCAACGGCAACGAGCAGGTTACGTTCCTCACATCGCTCCAGTTGTACATTCAAACCCTGCAACTGATGCAGGCAGGCTTGAACCAACCCCAGATCGAAGCGTTGGGCCGCGGACCCGACCGTTTCAGTATTCAGGCGGGACAGTCTTATATCAGCGCGAACCGCTGGGACGCAGCGCCGTTCATCCAGGACGACTGGAGAGTAAAATCCAACCTGACCGTCAGCCTTGGACTGCGATACGAAGTGCAGACCCTGGTGAGCGATCACCAGGACATTGCCCCCCGCATCGGTGTCGCGTGGGCGCCGGGGAACCCCAAGAGCGGCCGTCAGAAGACGGTCTTCCGCGGCGGCGTCGGCATCTTCTATGACCGCATCAGCTTCGGAGAGTTTGAGACGGCGGCGTTAAACAATGGCCACTCGCAAGTGGAGTACACGGTCTACAACCCGACCTTCTATCCAAATATTCCGTCGCTTTCAAGCTTGAGTGCCGGGCAAAACAATACCGTGGTGATCGATCCAAACCTGAGAGCCGACCGCAGTATCCAAAGCGCCATCGGTGTGGAGCGGCAGCTCCCCCACAATACGGTCGTTTCGGTAACTTATACCAACAATCGTTCCAATCACCTGCAACAGACGGTGCCGATCAATACTCCGCTACCCGGCTCTTTCAATCCGTTGCTGCCGCTGAGCGCGACCAACGGTGTTTTTCCCTATGGATACAATGCCGGACATATCACGGAATACGAAAGCGGTGGAGTCTTCCGGCAGAACATCCTGATGGCTACATTCAATACACGGTTCAACCGGAGGGTTTCGCTCTTCGGCAACTATTCGATGACTCATGCCCACGATCTGCCCGGCTCGCCCACGGATCCTTACAATTTCGCATTGGACTACGGCCGCAGCAACTTCGATCAGCGGCACAGTTTCCAGTTGACCGGTTCCATCATCGGCCCGGTCGGCATCCGGATTGCTCCCTTCATCAGCCTGCGGAGCGGTTCGCCCTACGACGTTCTGCTCGGCGAGGATCTGTTCGGCGATAACGGAAATGCACGCCCCACGCTGGCGTCGGGACCCGGGTCGAATATTATCTGCCAGGCGTCTTACGGCTGCTTCAACACCAACCTGGGCGCGTCCACCGCGGCTAACTACGCAAGCGCCAACGTAGTTCCCCGCAATTACCTGACGCAGCCCGGTGTGGTTTCCGTCAACATGCGCCTGTACCGCGTGTTTGGATTCGGCCCCAAGCGTGGAGCGAACGCAGCGGCAGCCGGTAACTTCGGCGGCGGTCCCGGCGGTGGGGGTCCTGGTGGTGGTGGCGGCGGCGGCGGTCCTCGTGGCGGCGGTGGTGGCGGCGGCGGTCGCGGGGGCGGTGGCGGCGGCATGCGCATGGGTCCCGGCGGTGGCGGCGGCGGTCGTGGGGGCGCGGGCGATACTACCGAGCGTCGCTATAACGTGAATATCGGCGTCAACATCACCAACGTGTTGAACCACCTCAATCCGGGTGGATACGTGGGAACGCTGACTTCGCCGCAGTTCGGTGAGGCCACTACGGTCAATACCGGCTTCGGCGGCGGCGGCTTCGGCGGTCGCGGTGGCGGCGGTACTGCCAACAACCGCCGGCTCGATATGTCGATCCGGTTCAGCTTCTGATCCGGCTCTTGTAGACGGAAGAAAAAACAAAATAACGCGCCGGATCCCGAGGGGTCCGGCGCGTTTTTCGTTGGTGCCACGTTGCGCCGCACGTTCGGCTGGGCCTACAATCTCTACTGGGATTCAGGTGATTGCTTGGTCCAACCCCAATGAACATTTCCGTCAAAGGCGAGTACGCGCTCCAGGCGATTTTCGACCTTGCCACGCAGCGCACCGGCGAACCGGTCCGAATCGCGGATATCGCACGGCGCCAAAAGATTCCACAGAAGTTTCTGGAATTGATTCTGGCCGGCTTGAAGCAGGGCGGCTTCGTGGAATCGCGGCGCGGCGCCGAGGGCGGCTACCTGTTGGCCCGGCCTGCTGAAGCCATCACGGTGGGCGAAGTTCTGCGTTTCGTCGAAGGTCCGCAACAAAGTAAAGGCCGGCCGCGCAAGAAGGGCGATTCGGCATTCTCCGATATGTGGCAGCAAGTGGACCGCGCCGTCTCCGATGTCATCGACAAGACCACCTTCGCGGATCTATGCCGCAACTGGACCGACAAGCAGAACAAGTTCGTATTGAACTGGGAGATCTGAGAATTGAGAGTTTACGAGGACAATTCGTTCAGTATCGGACGTACGCCCCTGGTACGGTTGAACCGGGTGACCGAGGGAGGCAAGGCCACCATACTCGCCAAGGTCGAGGGGCGGAATCCGGCATATTCCGTCAAGTGCCGGATTGGCGCTTCGATGGTGTGGGACGCCGAGAAACGGGGGATTCTCAAGCCCGGTAAAGCGCTGATCGAACCCACCAGCGGGAACACCGGAATCGCTTTGGCGTTCGTGGCAGCCGCGCGCGGGTATCCGATAACCCTCACCATGCCGGAAACCATGTCCCTGGAGCGGCGTAAGGTGCTTAAAGCGCTGGGCGCGAACCTGGTCCTGACCGATGGATCCCTGGGCATGGCCGGCTCCATTGCCAAAGCCGAAGAGATTGTGGCATCGGACCCCAAGCGCTTCGTGCTGCTGCAACAGTTCAAGAATCCCGCCAACCCGGAGATCCATGTGCGGACCACCGGGCCCGAAATCTGGGAAGACACCGAGGGCGGCATCGACGTTCTGGTCTCCGGTATCGGCACCGGCGGGACCATCAGCGGCGTCTCCCGGTATATCAAGAAGGAGAAAGGGAAGAAGATTCTATCGGTGGGTGTGGAGCCGGTAAATAGCGCGGTGATCACGCAGCACCTGGCGGGCCTGCCGCTGAAGCCCGGACCGCACAAGATTCAGGGCATTGGCGCGGGCTTCATCCCCGATACTCTGGACCTTTCCATGGTGGACCGGGTTGAGTTGTGCAGCAATGAAGAAGCCTTGGACATGGCCCGGAGGTTATCGAAGTCGGAGGGCATTCTGTCGGGTATTTCCTGTGGAGCCGCGGTAAGCGTGGCGCTTCGTTTGAGTAAGCTTCCGGAGTTCGCGGGTAAGACGATCGTAACCATCCTGCCGGACGCCGCCGAACGGTATCTCAGCAGCGTGTTGTTCGAAGGGATGTTCGATGAATAGCCTTCCTTTCGGAAGGCTGGAAGAAATAAAAAAGCGGGCGCGGTTTGGGTGATAGGGGTGAGTGCGCCCGCTGTCGTAACGGGGATTTAATTAGTAGACGAAGAAAATGGCGGTGGATGTTACAGGGCGAAACCGTTGTTACAGTAGCTCTTTAGAGCCACCCTGGACGTCATTAACTTGAGCCGAATCATGTCTTCCAAGCGGGTGATTTTGTGTCTGATTTTGAGTTATGCGGCAGCGGCGCAGGAACCGCCGCAAACCGCTCCGGCGGCGCCTCCCCCAGTGGTACAGGCGCTGCTGGAAAACTCCGGTAAACCCATGGTCTTGCCATTCGCCTGTTCGGATGAGGATATTCGCTGGGCCGGCTTGACGTGTACGGAGGAAGAGCCCTGTCCCATCTTCCTGGACCTAACCGCCGCCAACCAGACCGGTAAGCGCATCCTGGCCGCTGGCAATATTCATAGCGAATCGGTAACCATCTATAGCGTACTTCTGGCGAGTGACGACGGCGGCCACACCTGGAACGAAGCCCACGAGCGCATCCGCGGGTCCGGTCTGGACCATATACAGTTCTTCGATTCTGAAACTGGCTGGACCACTGGTCAGGAACTGTTTCCGATTCCTCAAAATCCGTTTCTGCTGGTGACCGGCGATGGAGGAAAGACGTGGCGGATGCACGAGATTTTCGATGAAAACAGCGAGAACCGCTTTGGTTTCATCCAGCAGTTCGGCCTCACCGGAAAGAAGGACGGGAGCCTGGTGATCGACCGCGGTCCCGGCAACACCGACGACCGCTATGTGCTTTTCGAATCGCCGGACGCGGGCGACACGTGGACCATCAAACAGGAAAGCGCCAAGCCGCTGGTACTGAAAAATGCGGCGACTCCCACGGCGGACTGGCGAATCCGGACCGATGCCCCGTCAAAATCCTTCCACATCGAGCACCGGGAGGGAACGCGCTGGAACTCGGTGGGAGCCTTCTCCGTGAAGCTGGATTCCTGCAAACCGGGGCCGCGCCCCGGCGGCGGTCCCCTGCCGGAAATCATACATTAGACGCTCAACTGCCACCATGTGGACACAACGGCGTGGACATTCGGCCCACTCGCGGCTGCTTGAGCGATGTGCCAATGAAATCACATCTGCTTCAGAACTAATGATTTGCGACGTTTTTGGAGGTCCGTTCCGGGGTCGCCGATCCGTGGCACGCCGATTGCTGTACTCAGCGCGAGAGGTGAGGTGGTCCAAATGATCGTTGCGGCGGGTCTCGCGGTTTTAGTGGTCTTTTGCTTGCTGTTGTCCATGTTGGAAAAACCTCCGGCTATCGGACGATAATCGGTACGGTAGTGCTGCTTTTTCTCGTGCGCTGAGGGTTTTGCGCACGCCTGCCATTTGCTCCAGCTTTCCCGCCTGACTTATACTGGTATTTGAACTAAAATGCCGAAACGTACCTTTCAACCGAATAATCGCCACCGCGCGAAGACGCACGGATTCCGCAGCCGTATGGAAACCAAGAACGGCCGTGCGGTGCTAGCCCGCCGACGCGCGCGCGGCCGCAAAAAGCTCACGGTCAGTTCCGAGAGGTAGTTGCACCATCTCTGGATTTCCCAAACGTGTTCGTCTGCTGCGATCCAAAGATTTTCGAAGAGTTTACGATGGCGGGACGCGCTTTTCCGGCCCGCTGTTTGCGGCTTTTTGTTTCTGCGAACCGCAAGCCGATGGACCACGAATCGGCTTCACTGTCCCCCGCGCAATCGGGAAGGCGGTGGTGCGCAACCGCATCAAGCGGCGCGTGCGGGAGGCCGTACGCTTTGCCCTCGATCGGCTGAACCCGCAGTGGTCCATAGTCATCAATCCCCGGCGGAAAGCCTACGATGCACCCCTGGCGGAGTTACAAAGGGAAGTGGAGAGGCTCTTTCTGCGATGCAATGGATCTTAACAGGCCTGCTTCGCGTATACAAAGTTGGGGTATCCCCCTGGCTGCCCTCCGCCTGCCGCTTTTATCCGACCTGCTCGGACTACATGCGGGAAGCGGTCGAGCGGTATGGAGCAGGACGGGGATTGTGGATGGGCCTGCGCCGCCTCGCCAAATGCCATCCCTTTCATGAGGGCGGTATCGATCCCGTGCGGTAGTGTGGTGAACGGAAATTTGAATGGCCGAATCGGTAAACGGCGGTAACAGTAATCCGGCTTCGAAGCCGAAAGAAATGTCGATGGAAATGCGGCTCCTGCTGGCCTTCCTGCTGATGGGCGCGGTGATGTTCGTCACGCCGTACTTGTTCAAAACGGAAACCCCGCCGGGAGCCAAAAAGCCTTCCGCCACAACCTCTGCAACCCAGAATCCGGCGGAATCGCCGGCCCAGAATGCCGCTTCGCCGGCGCAGTCCGCGGCCGCGCCTAAAGAGGAAACGGCCGAGGCCAGCACGGCGGTTCCCACCGTGAAGGCCACGCCGCAACAACCGCTGCCCCCGTTTGTCATCAATACGCGACCTCTTCCGCATCACCTTCAGCAACCAGGGGGCGACCGTGCGCAGTTGGCAGTTGAAGAACTTCCGCGGCAACGACGAAAAACCGCTGGAACTCACCAACACCGCCGCCGGTCTGGAATATCCCTTCTCTCTGCACTTCCCCGGGAAGAAGCCCACCACGAACCCGAACTGGGCTTATTTCACGCAGACCGCGGATCCCGATGGACTGGGCGTCTCCTACGAGTTCACCGACGGGCACACGGTGGTGCGCAAGACGTTCCGCTTCGAGAAGAGCAGCTATCTTGCCAACATCGCCGCCGAAGTGAGCGTGGATGGCAAGCCGATTCCCAGCATGATTGAATGGCGCGGCGGGTTCGGCGACCTGACCGTAACCAGCCCCGGCGCGAAAGAGACTACCTCCTATTTCGACGTTACTCAGAACAAGTTAGTGGAGCAATCGGCCAGCTCAGCCAAAAACGGTCCGGTGACGGCCAGCGGCAATTACTCTTTCGCGGGCATCTCCGACGCCTACTTTTGCGCCGTGTTCCTGCCGAAGAACAGCACCTCGGTCCAGGTCACCACATTTAGCGACACGGTCCGCACCCCGCTGGAAGAAAAAGCCGCGCCCACCGCCGGCGTGGCGATCTCCGATGGCGATGCCAATCAGTTCGAACTCTTCGTCGGTCCCAAGGACGTGGACATGCTGAAAGCCGTCAACCCCAAGCTGGAGCAGGTGGTGAATTTCGGCTGGATGTCGATCCTGGCCAAGCCGCTGTTCCTGATCGTCAACTGGTTCAACGACAGCTTCGTCCACAACTTCGGATGGGCCATCGTGGTGGTCACCATCGTCATCAACTTCATGCTGTTTCCGCTGAAGCTTTCGAACATGAAGTCGATGCGGAAGATGCAGGCCCTCAAGCCGCAGATCGACGCCATCAACGCCAAGTACAAGAACATCGGCCTGCGCGACCCCAAGAAAGCCGACCAGAACCAGGAAGTGATGGACCTGTACAAGAAGTACGGCGTGAATCCCATGGGCGGCTGCGTGCCCATGCTGATTGCAGATTCCCGTTCTTCTTCGCGTTCTATGCGGTGTTGAAGGTGTCGGTGGAAATGCGCGGCGCGCACTGGCTGTGGGTTACGCGATCTTTCGCAGCCGGAACATCTGCCCATCAAGATTCTGCCCATCGTCATGATCGTCAGCCAGTTCGTGATGCAGAAGATGACCCCGCAGGCGAACGCCGATCCCAGTCCAGCAGAAGATGATGATGTTCATGCCGCTGATCTTCGGCTTCATGTTCTACAATTTCCCCAGCGGCCTGGTGTTATACTACTTGACCAGCAATCTGGTGAACATGGGGCAGCAGTGGTTCTTCAACCATACGGAAGCGGCGCAGGAAGCGGCCCGCAGCGTGGAACCGCCCA
Source organism: uncultured Solibacteraceae bacterium (assembly GCA_963853855.1). Classification (GTDB taxonomy): domain Bacteria; phylum Acidobacteriota; class Terriglobia; order Bryobacterales; family Bryobacteraceae; genus Sulfopaludibacter. The sequence continues at coordinate 46,979 of CAWKYG010000054.1, forward strand.
AGAAAAAGAACGGCAGGAAATAGCGCGTGACTGAGCGAAAATACTCCGTGGCTTCAGTCGGATTCGAAGATCGACGGATTCTTGCGGACCACCCTCCAGGATGGCGGCTTCCGGCTGAGCTACGAGATCCAGGACGGCGAAAGTCTCCGACGGCGACTTCGAGACACCCGACGTGGTGGTGAAGTTCACCGGTCCGGACGTGGATCTGCTGCTGGCCAACCGCGCCGAGCTGCTGCTGGCGCTGGAGCACGTCACCATGGAAATGCTCGGATGCCTTCCGAGGATCATTCGCGCATTTCCTTCGACGCCAACGATTACCGGCTGCTGCGCATCGAGGAGTTGCGGCTGAGCGCCATGGCCGCGGCGGAGAAGGTGAAGCGCACCGGGCGTGCCCTTCCGCTTCAATCCCATGAACAGCCGCGAGCGGCGCGTGATCCACCTGGCCCTGCGCGGCGAAACCGCGCTGCGCAGCGAGAGCAGCGGGTCCGGCCCGCAGCGGCAGGTGGTGGTTTATCCGGCGGGCATGGCGAGCCTGCCCGAGCTGCCCTACGTTCCCGAGCCGCGCCGCCACGGGCGGCGGTGGAGGCGGGGACCGCGGTCCGCGCCGGCGATGGCCCACGCCGTCGACGGCGGCGCGGCGCTCTCGCGGGCCCCGGCGTTAGCTTCCCACTTGCAACTGCAGGACACCATCGTCGCCATTTCCACGCCTCCGGGACGCGGCGGACTGGGCGTCGTGCGTCTTTCCGGGCACCGGGCGCGCGGCCATCGCGGAAGCCATCCTGCAGCTCTCCGGCGAAGCGCCGTGGCGCTCCTGGCACGCGCGCATGGCCGAACTGCTGGATGCCGAAGGCCACGCGGTGGACCAGGTGGTGGTCGACCTTCTTCGAAGCGCCGCGCTCCTACACCGCCGAAGACGTGGTCGAGATCTCCTGCCACGGCTCGCCCGTGGTCCTGCGCCATGCGGTGGAGCGGGCTCTGGAGGCCGGCGCGCGGCTGGCCGAGCCCGGCGAGTTCACCCTGCGCGCCTTCCTGAACGGGCGCATCGACCTGCCGCAGGCCGAAGCCGTGCGCGACCTCATCGACGCCACCACGCTCTACCAGGCGCGCATCGCCGCCCAGCAGGCCGACGGCTCGGTCTCGCGCCGCATCGCGCCGCTTGAAGGAGCAGCTGCTGGAACTGATCGCCCTGCTCGAAGCCGGCATCGATTTCGCCGAAGACGATGTGAGCGTCGCGCCGGCCGCGGAGATTCTGCGCCGCCTGGCGCCCGTTCGCGAAGGCATCTCGCAACTGGCCGCCAGCTTCCAGTACGGCGGACTGGTGCGCAGCGGGCTGACGCTGGCCATTGTGGGGCGCCCGAACGTCGGCAAGAGCAGCCTGTTCAACCGCCTGCTGGAGCAGGATCGCGCCATCGTCACCGACATTCCCGGCACCACGCGCGACCTGGTGTCGGAGACCGCTTCCATCGGCGGCATTCCGGTGAAGCTCTATCGATACGGCCGGCATTCGCGAAAGCGCCGAGACTGGTGGAGAGCCTGGGCATCGAGCGCAGCTACCAGGCCATGGCGGATGCCGACCTGACGCTGGTGGTGGTGGACGCTTCCGCGGCCGCTCGACCGCGGAAGACGCCGGGCTGATCGCACGGCCGCAGCGGCCGCCTGGTGGTCGGCAACAAATGCGACCTGGGTGCGTGCCGCGACCGGAACTGCACGCCGTTTCCGCGCTCACCGGCGAGGGCATCGCGGAACTGCGCGAGGCCATTCTGGAAGCGATCGCGCCCAAGGGCGCGTTCGAGCAGGAGACCGGCTTCATCACCAGCCTGCGCCACGAGCAACTGCTGCGCGAATCGCTGGCGTACCTGGAGAAGGCGCGCGGCGCGGTAGAGGCCGGACATTCCGCACGAGATGCTGCTGCTGGATCTTTACGCCGCGCTGCGGCCCATCGACGCCATCACCGGCGCCACCACCGCCGACGACATTCTGAATCGCATCTTCTCGACGTTCTGCATCGGGAAGTAGCGGGCTTCCCTACGCCGCTTCGAAGATCAGGCTGGAACAGGTGAGCGCCGCCTCCGCCTTCATCAACTCCGAGATATCGAGCGTGCGCACGCAGAGCCCGAGCCCTGCCAGAATCGCGGCGGTGGCCGGAAAGGCCGAAGGGATCAGCACCGTATCGCCGATAGTCAGCGTATTCCCCGCCCAGGGTTCCTCGGGCGCCACGTCCACGATGCGGAATTCCCGCAGCGGCGCCGTATCGATCCATATGCGATTTGCCAGAATCGTGTCGCCGCTCAAATAGGTGCAGGCCGATTTCAAGTGCAGGCAGCCGTGCACCGCCACCGGCACTACCGTATAGCCGAAGGGGACCAGTTGTTCGCTCAATTGCCCGATGCCGGCGCGATTGGTGCGCGCGGAGACGCCCACGAACAACGTGCGTCCGATGCGCATCACATCGCCGCCTTCCAGGGTCGCCGGCGCGGTCAGATGGCGCAAGGGGCGGAACGGCGCCAGCGCTTCGGCCAGTGTGCGAGCTTCGTCACGCCGCGATGCGGCGCCCATTCGGGTAATCACCGCGACTTCGTCCAGCACCAGGGCCGGATCCTCGACAAATACCGAATCGGGCAGATCAGGCTCGGCGGGAAGCGAAATGACGCGCGCGCCTAATTCGGCCAGGCAGCGCTCATAGGCGCGATGCTGCTGCGCAGCCAGGGCGAGATCGATGGGGCGCCGGTCCAGATACTCCAGTTCACACTGTTCCATTGCGGGACTGACCGCGCGGGTAATTGCCGTGAGCATGTAAGTCCTAGTATCCTCTAATAACCTATGGCTGAAAACGACGCTCCCGCCCGCCAGATGGGCTTCGCCACGCGATCTCTGCACGCCGGCCACACGCCCGATGCGGCCAGCCACGCGCGCGCCGTGCCCATCTACCAGAGCACCTCTTTCGTGTTCGAAGATTCCGCGCACGCCGCCGACCTGTTCGCGCTGCAGAAGTTCGGCAACATCTACAGCCGCATCATGAACCCCACCACCGACGTCTTCGAGCAGCGGGTGGCGGCGCTCGAAGGCGGCATCGGCGCGCTGGCCACGTCCAGCGGGCAGGCGGCGCAGTTCCTGGCCATCACCGCCTGGCAGGGCCGGGCGACGAAGTGGTCGCCGCCAGCACGCTCTACGGCGGCACGTACACGCAGTTCGACGTCAGCTTCCGCCGCATCGGCATCGACGTGAAGTTCGTCGAGCCGGACGATCCGGAAAACTTCCGCAAGGCCATCACGCCGAAAACGCGCGCCGTCTACGGCGAGACCATCGCCAATCCGCGCATGAACGTGCTGGATATCGAAAAGGTCGCCGCCATCGCCCATGAGGCCGGCGTGCCGCTGGTGATCGACAACACCATGGCCTCGCCGTATCTGTGCCGGCCCATCGAGCACGGCGCGGATATCGTGGTCCACTCCGCCACCAAGTTTCTGGGCGGCCACGGCACCTCCATCGGCGGCATCATCGTGGATAGCGGCAAGTTCCCGTGGAGCGACAAATACCCCGCCATCACCAAGCCCAGCCCCGGTTACCACGGCATGGTGTTCAGCGAGGTGTTCGGCGCCATGGCGTACATCATCAAGGTGCGCGTGGAGGGCCTGCGCGATTTCGGCCCGTGCATCAGCCCGTTCAATTCGTTCCTGTTCATTCAGGGCATCGAGACGCTGAAGTTCCGCATGGAGCAGCACAGCCGCAACGCGCTCGCGGTGGCCGAGTGGCTGGAGACGCAACCCGGCCGTCTCCTGGGTGAAGTATCCGGGGCTGAAATCGAGCCCGTATTACGCGCTGTCGCAGAAGTATCTGCCGAAGGGGCAGGGCTCCATCGTGACGTTCGGCATCAAGGGCGGATCGGAGGCGGGGCGCAAGCTGATCGATTCGGTCAAGATCTTCTCGCACCTGGCCAACCTGGGCGACGCCAAGAGCCTGATCATTCATCCCGCCTCCACCACGCACCAGCAACTGACCGACGAGCAGCAACTGGAAGCCGGCGTCACGAAGGACCTGGTGCGCATTTCGGTGGGGATCGAAGACGTCGACGACATGATCTGGGATCTGGACCAGGCGATCGCCGCATCGCAGACGTAAACTGAAAAGAGCGGGGATGGCTTTTGATTTCACACTCAACGGGCGGACGGTGCACGTTGAGGGTGTGCCGGCACAGACAACACTGCTGGACTTTATCCGCGCGCAGGGCCTGACGGGCGCCAAGGAAGGCTGTGCCGAGGGCGAATGCGGCGCCTGTACCGTGCTCGTGGTCAAGGCCAACGGGTCCGGCAGCGCCTTCGTGCCCATGAATAGCTGCCTGATGTTTCTGCCCATGGCCGCCGGGCAGGAGATCTATACGGTGGAGGCGCTGGCCACGGCGGCCGCCTGGCGGAGTGCCAGCAGGCCATGGTCGGACCGGGGCGGCTCGCAGTGCGGCTACTGCACGCCGGGCTTCGTGGTGAGCCTGTTCGCCGAACAATACCGCCCGGGCCGCACTGGCCCCTGCGATGTGCATGCGCTCGGCGGCAACCTGTGCCGCTGCACCGGCTACCGCCCGATTCGCGATGCCGCCGCGCTCGCTCGGGCCGCGCCCGCCGGCCGATCGGTTCGCGAGCGGCTGCAGCGGCCGGCGCCGCTGCGATGGGCGCGGCGGATTGCGCACGGATTCCTGCGGCCCGCTACTCTGCCGAATGCCTCGCGCTGCTCGCCGCGAACCCGGAAGCGCGCCTGATCGCGGGCGGAACCGACCTCGCGGTGGAATCCAATCTGCGCGGCCGGCGCTTCGCCGCATCTGATCAGCCTGGAAGCACTGGAGAACTGCGCGTGTTTCGCCACTCCGGCAACGAAATCGAGATCGGCGCCGGCCTGACGCTTGACCGAGATCTGCAGCGCGCTGGACGGCGCGCCCGCCGGTGTGGCGCGAATGGCTGCCGCTGTTCGCTTCGCCGCTGATCCGCAACCGCGCCACGCTGGGCGGCAATCTCGCCACGGCTTCGCCCATCGGCGATGGCGCCGCCGCTGCTGCTGGCGCTGGATGCGCGCGTGCGCATCGCCGGCCCAGGCGGCGAGCGCATGCGTGCCGCTCGAGCGAGTTTTTCCTGGGCTATCGCGCAGACGGCGCTGCAGCCGGGCGAGACTGCTGCTCTCGGTGCATCGTCCCGAAGCCGTTGCCGGCGCACGGCGCGCTTCTACAAAGTCGCCAAGCGCCGCATGGACGACATCAGCACGGTGGCCGCCTGCTTCGCCGTTCGATCTCGACGGTCGCGGCCGCGTCGCGGCGCGCGCGCTTGGCCTATGGCGGCGTGGCGGCCATTCCGCTGCGTGCCGCGGAAGCGGAAGAGGCGATCGTGGGCGCGCGCTGGAACGAATCGGCAGTGCATCGCGCGCAGGACGTGCTGGCGCGCACGCTGCAGCCCATCAGCGATCATCGCGGCTCGGCGGCATACCGGCTGGCCCTGGCGCAGAGCCTGCTCGAAAAGTTCTGGTGGGAGCAGCAAGCGGAGGCCGCCGCATGAAGCATCGCCGGCCAGCCCGTTCCGCACGAAAGCGCGCGCGGCCACGTCACCGGCGAGGCGCTCTACACGGACGATCTGGCGGGCCGCTTCCCGCGACTGCTGCACGCCTGGCCGGTGCTGGCGCCGCACGCGCACGCCATGCTCACGCGACTCGACGCCGCGCCGGCGCTCGCCGAGCCCGGCGTGGTCACGCGACTCTCACCGCGGCCGATGTCCCGGGCGAGGGCGACTCCGGCGCCAACCGCCACGACGAGCCGCTGTTTCCCGCCGAGGTGATGTATCATCAGCAGCCGGTGGCGTGGGTGCTGGCGCGAAACGCTGGAGGCCGCGCGCGCGGCGCCGCGCGCGTGCAGGCGGAATACCAACCGCTGCCGGCGCATCCTCACCATCGAAGATGCCATCGCGGCCGAGAGCTTCCACGCCGGCCCGCTGCGCCTGCGCGCGCGGCGATGCCGGCGGCCGACTGCGACAGCCAGCCCGCACCGTCTCGACGGCGAGCTTGCGCATCGGCGGCCAGGAGCATTTTTATCTGGAAACGCAGTGCGCCATCGCGTGGCTGGACGAAACCGGCGGCGTTGCCGTGCATTCCTCCACGCAGCATCCCAGCGAGACGCAGGAGGTGGTGGCGCGCGTGCTGGGCATGCCGCGCCACCTGGTGACGGTGGAGTGTCTGCGCATGGGCGGAGCGTTCGGCGGCAAGGAGGTGCAGGCCAATCCGTGGGCCGCCATCGCGGCGCTGGGCGCATGGAAGACGCGCCGGCCGGTGCGCGTGCGCCTGCCGCGCGCGCTGGATATGGCGCTCACCGGCAAGCGGCATCCGTTCCTGGCGCGCTTCTCGGCGGGCTTCGACGACGAGGGCCGGCTGCGTGGCGCTGGAGGTCGACGCTCTATTCCGATGGCGGCTGGAGCCTGGATCTTTCCGAGCCCGTGATGTGGCGCGCGCTGTTCCATCTGCGACAACGCCTACTATCTGCCGGCGGTGGACGCCACCGGCTGGGTCTGCCAGCACCCACAAGACTTCGCAGACCGCCTTCCGCGGCTTCGGCGGGCCGCAGGGAATGCTGGTGATCGAAGACATTCTGGACCGCATCGCGCGCACGCCTGGATCTGCCGCCGGAAGTGGTGCGCGAGCGCAACTTCTATCGCGAAGGGCGAGACCACGCACTACGGCCAGCCGGTGAAAGACGCCGGCGCGCATCGCGCACCATCTGGCGTCAGCTGAAAGCAGACCAGCGGCTTCGACGGGCGGCGCGCGGCCATCGCGCGCTTCAACGCCGCGCATCCGCATCGCAAGCGCGGCATCGCCATCACGCCGGTGAAGTTCGGCATCTCTTTCACCGCCGACCTTCTTCAATCAGGCCGGCGCGCTGGTGCTGGTCTATCGCGATGGCAGCGTGCAGGTGAATCACGGCGGCACGGAAATGGGGCAGGGGCTGCACACCAAGATCCGGCAGATCGCCGCCGAAAGCCTGGGCGTGCCGCTCGGACGCCGTCCGCATCATGCCCACGCGCACCGACAAAGTGCCCAACACATCGCGCCACCGCGGCCTCCGCCGGCACCGATCTGAACGGCGCGGCGGTGGTCGATGCCTGCGGCCAGATTCAGGCGCGGCTCGCGCCCGTTGCCGGCGCGACTGCTGGGATGCGCCGCCCGAGGCCGTGCGTTTCGCCGGCGGCATGGTCTCGCACGCGCGGCGAGCAGGTGCAGTCCGTATCGCTTCGCCGCGGTGGTGGAAGCCGCCTACCGGCAGCGCGATCGCGCTCTTCGCGCAAGGCTACTACCGCACGCCCGGGAATCCACTTCGACCCAGAAGACGGCGCAGCGGCAAGCCGTTCCACTATTTCGCGTACGGCGCCGCGGTGAGCGAAGTGGAGGTGGACGGCTTCACCGGCGAGCATCGCATGCTGCGCGCCGATATCCTGGAGGATGTGGGCGATTCGGTTTCGCCGCTGATCGATCGCGGCCAGATCGAAGGCGGCTTCGTGCAGGGGCTGGGCTGGCTCACGCTGGAAGAACTGCTGTGGGATGCGCAGGGGCGCGTCGCCACCGCGGGCGCATCCACTTACAAGCTGCCGTCGTGGTCGCGAGCTGCCGGAGGTGTTCAACGTGGATTTTCTGGAGCGCGCCGCCGAACCCGGCGTCATCTTCGGCAGCAAAGCCGTCGGCGAGCCGCCGCTGATGCTGGCGATTTCGGTGCGCGAGGCCATTCGCGATGCCATCGCGGCGTTCGGGCCGGGCGGCGTCAGTTGCGCTCGACAGCCCGCCACGCCCGAGCGCATCTACTGGGCCATCGAAAAGGCGCGCGGCAACGCTGATCCTTCAAACCACGGAGGCAGCTTCGGGAGTGATTCGCGCGTGACCATGGCCGCGATCGAATTCCCTCACGCGCGAGCGATTTCGTGGAGACGCTCGGCTGGGTCTTCGAGGATTCGCCCTGGGTGGCCGAACGCGCCTGGGCGCAGCGGCCGTTTGCGTCGCGTGAAGAACTGCACGCGGCCATGACCGCCGAAGTGGAGTGCGCCACGCATGACGAGCAACTGGCGCTACTGCGCGCTCATCCCGACCTGGGCGCGCGCGCCAGCATGAGCGCCGCCTCGGCGGGAGAACAGGCAGGCGCCGGGCTGGATCGACTGACCCCGGAGGAATTCGAGACGCTGCAGCAGTTCAACGCCGCTTACCGGGAAAAATTCGGTTTTCCGTTTCTCTACGCCGTGAAGGGCAGCAGCCAAGCACGATATCCTGGTGGCGCTTGAGCCGTGCGCGTGGACTCGCAGCCGGAAGAAGAGTTTCGGCAGGCGCTGTGGGAGGTTTGCCGGATCGCGTGGTTCCGGCTGCGAGGATCTCTGGTTGGAGGTTGAACGATTGCACCAATTCGCCAGCGGTCGGAAACGAAATTACTACGGCAAAGGGCGACGTCATCGTCTACCGCCTGCATCGCGACGGCCACGCTCCGGAGGGCCAGAGTCCGGTCTTCGGCGCCAACGTCAACATGCTGCTGTATGGCGACGCCTTCTGGCCCACCTACACGACCGGCGACAATACCGGCCTGGTGGCCACCGACTCGATGAAGAATTTCATCCAGCGCGAGACCATGAATTTTAGCGGCACGGCGACCTGGAATCCTATTGCCGGTTCCTGGCCGAGAAGTTCCTGACCACCTATCCGCAGACCGAAGGCATCCAGGTATCCGCCGACGGAGATTCCGTACGCGGCCATCGGCGCAGGCAGCGTGGCGTTCGCGCCCGCCGGCCCCGAGCGCGCCACCGCCGACGTGGAAATGTACCGCAAGGCGGCATGGTGGAGTGCAGAGTCGGCATCCGCGGCTTCAAGCTGCTGCGCCTGGGCGGCAGCGCCTTCTACGGCTTCGTGCGCGACCAATACACCACGCTGCCCGATATCCGCAACCGGCCGCTGCACATGTGGCTCGACCTGGACTGGCTGTATACGCGATCCCGCCGCGGCGTTCGCGGGCGGCACAGGTCACGGCGCGCGTGCGCAACATGGTGCGCGAAGTGTTCCATCGGCTTCGAATCGGGCAGCATCCAGCAGATCATCTACCAGATGGGCACGCGCATGCTGGCGAGATCCCGCCGTCGCCGAGGTGGACCTGGAAGCCAACAACCGCACCTGGGACACCGTGGCGGAGCACGGCGAACTCGGCGTTTCACCGACGCGCGGCCGCCCTACGGCTGCTGGGACTGTCGCTGACGAAGATAACATGGCGCGCTTTTCCACTCACGTCCTGGACACTGCCGCGGCCGGCCCGCCGCCGGATTGACCGTGCGCGTTTACCTGCGGACAGCGCACTGCTGGCGCGACCAGCGAAAACCAATGCCGACGGCCGCACCGCTGAGCCGCTGCTGTCGGGCGACACGCATTCCCGCCGGCGCATACGAACTGATCTTCTCGGTGGGCGCGTACTTTCGGACTGCGCTCGAGCCGCCGTTTCTGGACGAGGTGGTCATCCGCTTCGGCGTCGCCGACGCGGCCGGCAACTACCATGTGCCGCTGCTGGTTGCGCCGTACGGCTACAGCACGTATCGGGGATCGTAAGATGCGGACGTTTCTCCAGCAGGCCCGAAGTGATTCGCCGCTGCCGCGGGCTGGCCGCATGCACCGAAGAGCCCGGCCAGCATCACGCGCACTTTCTCTCGCCGCCCATGCACGAGGTCCATAGCCTGGTGCGCACATGGATGGAAGACCCGGGAATGACGGTGCGGATGGATGCCGCCGGCAATCTGCGCGGCATCTACGGCGCAGGACCGCGCGCTGATGATCGGCTCGCACCTGGACACCGTGCCCCACGCGGGCGCCTTCGACGGCATTCTGGGCGTGGTGCTGGCCATCGCGCTGGTGGAGGCGCCGGCCCGCGTTGCGTTCGCATCGAAGTGGTCGGCTTTTCCGAGGAGGAAGGCGTGCGCTTCGGCGTGCCCTTCATCGGCAGCCGCGCCCTGGCGGGCGACGCTGCGATGCTGTGCGCACGGGTGCGTCGCCGAGGCGATTCGCGAATTCGGCCTGGATCCCGGCGGAACTCGGCAGACGCGGTGATCGGCGACTGCGTCCGAGGTTACCTGGAGTTCCACATCGAGCAGGGCCCGGTGCTCGACCGATTGGATCTGCCGCTGGGCGTGGTGGAATCGATCGCCGGCCAGAGCCGCTTCGAGGTGGCGTTTCGAAGGCCAGGCCAACCACGCGGGCACCACTCCGATGCGCTGCGCGCCGCGACGCGCTGGCGGCCGCGGCGGAATGGATCGCGCCGGTGGAAGCGACGCGCGTCGCCGGCAGCCGGGACTGGTCGCCACGGTGGGATAGCTGCAAGTGGAACCCGGCGCAGTCGAATGTGATTCGCGGGACCGTGCGCGCCAGCCTGGACGTGCGCCATGCCGACGACGACGTGCGGCGCAAGCGGCGGCGTCGCTGTGCAACGGGCGGCTCAGATCGCCGCGCGGCGCGGCCTGCGGTGGAGTCGGCGCCTGCTCGACCAGCCCGCCATGCCGATGGACCCGGCGATGGTGCGGCGCTCTCGCGCGCGCCGTCGAGGCTGCCGGATATCCGGTGCACCGCATGACGAGCGGCGCCGGACACGACGCCATGATGCTGGCGACCAAAGTCCCGGCCGCCATGCTGTTCCTGCGCAGCCCCGGCGGCATCAGCCACCATCCGGACGAAACCGTGCTGGCCGAAGATGTGGCGGCGGCGCTCGCGGTGGGCGCGCGTTCCTGGACGAGCTGGGAGTGACTGGATGGCTGACCTGGTGATTCGCGGCGGCACGCTGGTGACTCCGGAGGGCATCCGCGCCAGCCGATATCGCCATCGAAGACGGCGCATCGCGGCCATCGCGCCCGAGCTGCCCGCGCGGCCGCGAAGAGATCGATGCGCGCGGCCTGACGATCCTGCCGGGCCTGATCGACGTCCACGTACACTTCAACGAGCCCGGCCGCACGGAATGGGAAGGCGCGGCCACCGGCAGCCGGGCACTGGCGGCGGGCGGCGGCACGCTGTTCTTCGATATGCCGCTGAACTCCTCGCCGTGCACCGTGGGCGCGTCGCGGAGTTCGACGCCAAACGCGCGGCGCTCGAACGGGCGTCGGTCACCGATTTCGCGCTTCTGGGGCGGCATCGTTCCCGGCAATCGCGAGCCGCTGGCGGAGCTGGCGCGAACGCGGCGTCGATCGGCTTCAAAGCCTTCATGCGCGATTCCGGCCTGCCCGAATTTCCGCGCGCCGACGATCTCACGCTGTACGAAGGCATGCGCGAGGCGGCCCGGCTGGGACTTCCCGTGGCCGTGCACGCCGAGAGCGAGGAGATGCGTGAGCTGACCGGCCGCGCGCGCGAGCGGGCAGCCGCGGCATCCGCGACTATCTGGATTCGCGGCCGGTGATGGCCGAAGTCGAAGCCATCCAGCGCGCCGCGCTGCTGGCCGGCGAAGCGGGCGCGAAGCTGCACATCGTCCACATCAGCTCCGGCAGCGGCGTGGCGGCGGCGCTGGAGGCCCGCGCCCGCGGCGTGGACATCTCCATCGAAACCTGCCCGCACTATCTCTATTTCACCGAAGAGGACATGCTGCGCTCGGCGCCGTCGCCAAGTGCGCGCCGCCGCTGCGCAGCGCGCGCGAGCGCGAGCGCTGTGCGCCGGCGGCTGCTGCGCGGCGAGATCGATATCGTCGGCTCCGACCACTCGCCGGCGCCGCTCGGCGATGAAACGCGACGAGGATTTCTTCGCGCGTCTGGGGCGGCATCGCGGGAGTGCAATCCACGCTCGGCGTGCTGCTGTTCGCTGCCGCTGGAGCGGATGGCCGCGGTGGCCGCGGCCAACCCGGCGGCACGCTTCGGCATCGCGCGAAAAGGCGCCATCGCGGTGGGCAACGATGCCGATTTCGCGCTGCTGGATTTGACGCCGGCTACACGGTGACCCGCGAGTCGTTGTTGCAAAGGCACGGCTCAGCCCCTATGTGGGCGCCACGTTTCCGGGCACGGTTCGGCGTACGGTGCTGCGCGGCGAAACCGTTTTCGCGGACGGAAAAATCGTGGGCAAGCGCCGGGGAGAATGGTCAGGACAA
>CAWKYG010000055.1:0-162000 GCA_963853855.1 uncultured Solibacteraceae bacterium
ATGTTGTGTGGCTTCCGGTTCGTTACGTATTGCTTGAACGCCACGTTGGCGCCGAACTTCACCCCGCCGCTGGCGCTCTGAATCTGGCTGACGATGTTCAGTTGCGCCTTGGCATCGGTGCTCAGGCCGGGAGCCACCAGCGCGTTCGGTCCCAGCAGTGTCGATACCGGTACCGCCGTCACGAACCATGCATCATCGGCGGCGCTGAGGTTCTTGATCTGCGAAAGCAGCGCCGCGGGCAGTGCCTGCGGGGCCGATTGCCGATCGATGGCCGCCTTTACGCTGGCGATATCCCCCGCCACCGCCACAGTCGAGCCCAGAAACGCCACAGCCCCCATTTGCTGCGGATCCTCCAGGAGCGAGACCCCTTTATAGGTCTCGCTCGTCGCGCCCCCCGTTACGGCCGCGGTCGTAATGGCGGATACATTAAAGGTGCCCGTGGCCATCACCAGGCCGCTGTGCGAGCCCTTCACGCCACTGGACGCGGTAAGCACCTCGGTCACATCCTTCGTCGGGTCGAACCCCAACTTGGTGGTGACCATCGTGACGTTGGAATTCCCCGCAAACTGGCTCAGCACATATTGGCCGAACGGGCTGGTCTCGGCCGTGAGCACGTTGATCCCGGCCACGACTGTTGCGTTCGGCATCACAAGGTTCAGCAGATTCTGGTCAACGGCAGGAAGCGTGCCGGCAAATACGGTGACTAGCGTCGCGGTGGTAAGGATTCGTGCCTTCATATCAATCAGGACGGAGGTCCCGCTCCATTATTAACGATCCTCGTGGCCAACCGGGATCTGCTCCACGATTTCGATGCCAAATCCTTCCAGGGCAACGATTTTGCGCGGATGATTGGTCAGCAGCCGGATGGTGTGCAGGCCCAGGTCGGAAAGAATCTGCGCGCCGATGCCGTGCTCGTGCTGCAACTGCCGCTGCCCGGCTTCACCCTTATAATGCATGAAGTCGCGCCCGTGCGAGACCATCCGGCGGACGCCGTCCGGACCCGTCTGGGTGCGGAATCCAGGACCGCTCTCGTGCAGGTAAACCAGCACCCCGCGGCCCTCCTCCGCGATGGCCCGCAGCGAATCGCGCACCAGGCGGCCGCAATCGCAGCTCGTCGAGCCGAACACGTCGCCGTAGATGCAGCGCGAGTGCATGCGCACCAGCACGCTCTCCTGCCCCGCCACGTCGCCGCGCACCAGCGCCAGGTGATGTTCCGGGATCGAGGTCGCTGGCGTAGGCGATGGTGCGGAAGTCGCCGAATTCGGTTTCGATGCAGCCCTCGGCGGCGCGGTGCACGAAGCGCTCCGTCTTCAGCCGGTAGCGGATCAGCTCGGCCACCGAGATCATTTTCAGGTCGTGGCGGGCGCAGAATTCCGCGCAGTTGCGGCACCCGCGCCATGGTGCCGTCCTCGTTCATGATTTCGCAGATGACGCCCGCCGGCGTCAGCCCGGCCAGGCGCGCGAGGTCCACGCCGGCCTCGGTCTGTCCGGCGCGCACCAGCACGCCGCCCTCGCGCGCGCGCAGCGGAAAGATGTGCCCGGGCCGGGCCAGGTCGGCCGGCCGGCAGCTCGGGTCGATCGTCTGCAGGATGGTGCGCGTGCGGTCGGCCGCCGAGATGCCGGTGGTCACGCCGTCCCGCGCATCGATCGATTCGCAGAATGCCGTGCCGAAATTGGACGTATTGGTGGGACTCATCAGTGGCAGCCGCAGATAGTCGCAGCGCTCCGGCGTGAGCGTCAGGCAGATCAGGCCGCGGCCGTGCGTGGCCATGAAATTGATGATTTCCGGCGTGACCTTTTCGGCGGCGATGGTCAGGTCGCCTTCGTTCTCGCGGTCCTCGTCGTCGACCACCACCAGCATGCGGCCGGCGCGGATCTCGTCAATTCCTTCGGGCACGGAGACAAACGGCATGGATCCATTGTACCGGGCGTCGCCCGTTAGGAGCGTTCGGGCGGGAATACGTTAATGTACTTCTGAAACGGTGCACTAAGTTAAGATGGAGTCTGGACAGGATTTGCATTTTGAGATCCAATAATGTCGCCATTGCTACGGCTCCTGCCACCTTTGTCCGCACTGGATCTCACCGGGATTGTCGATATCCTGGTGGTGGCGTTCCTGTTATATCAATGCCTGATGGTGGTGCGCGGCACCCGCGCGGGCCACATTCTGCTGGGCATTCTGATGATGGTGCTGCTCTACCGGCTGGCCCTGCGCGTGGGGTTGGAGGCGCTGAGCTGGCTGCTCTCTTTCATCGTTCCCTATATCGGGCTGGCCGTGATCGTCCTGTTTCAGTCGGAGATCCGGCGCACCCTGGCGCGCATCGGGCGGAAGCGCCTGATGGGAATGATCGCCGGAGGCTTCCGCGCGCCTGAATCGGTCAGCGAAATCATGCTGGCCGTGGAGCAGATGTCAGCCGAAAAAACCGGCGCGCTCATCGTGCTGGAGCGCGATATCGGCCTGCGCACCTTCATTGAAAGCGGCGTCCGGCTGGAAGCGCGCATCTCGCGCGACCTGCTGCTCTCCATCTTTCAGCCGGGGCTGCCGCTGCACGACGGCGCCGTGATCGTCCAGAAAGAGCGCCTGGCGGCGGCCGCATGCTTTCTGCCGCTTACCACCAACCGCGAACTCTCCCTCAAGCTGGGAACGCGCCACCGCGCCGCCATCGGCATCACCGAAGAGACCGACTGCCTTTCCCTGGTGGTGTCCGAAGAGACCGGCCGCATTTCCCTGGCCGCTTTCGGCGAACTGGTGCAGGGGCTCTCCGGCGCCGAGGTCGTGGAGCGCATCAATCGCCACTTCGGTGTGCAGCGCCCCGCCGGCGTGCCCATCGACGAGTTTCCCGCCGATATCCCGCTGGCGCACGACCACCCCCCGCAGGAACCGCGCTCGGAAAGGGCCAACTGACCATGCGCCGCCCCCTTCGCTGGCTCCTCGACCTGGTGTCGAAGAACGTTGGCTGGAAGCTGCTCTCGCTGGCCATGGCCGTGATGCTCTGGGTGCTGGTGGCCAGTGAGCCGGAACTCTCCACCTTCACCTCGGTCCGAGTGGAATACAAGAACCTGCCCGATGATCTGGAGATGACTTCCGATCCGGTTGCCACCGTGTCCCTCGAATTGCGAGGCTCCTCCGGCGTGTTGCGCGCCCTGGGCGATAGCAGCACGCGCCCCGCCGTGATTCTGGATATGTCGGGCGTGTTCGCCGGCGAGCGCACATTCACCATCGACAACGGCAGCGTGAAGCTGCCGCGCGGCGTGCGCCTGGTGCGGGCGCAACCTTCCCAGGTGCGCTTCACCTTTGAGCACCGGCTTTCGAAGCAGGTTCCCGTGGTGGTCCGCTTCAACGGGGACGGCGCCAATGGCTATATCGTCTCCGGCAAGCAGGTAGAGCCCGCGACGCTTACCGTGGTGGGCCCCGCCAGCCACGTGGCGCGTATCCGCGCGGCGGACACCGATCCGGTGGATGTATCCGGCGTGGTGGGGACCTCGCAGTTTCGTACCAACGCGTATACCCACGATCCGTACGTGCGGTTTCAATCCTCCCCGCAGGTCACGGTAACAGTCACGATGAGAAAGCAGTAATGGCCAAACAACTATTCGGTACCGATGGAATTCGCGGAGTGGCGGGAGAGTACCCGCTGGATCCGCAGACGATCTTCGCCTTCGGCGTGGCCTTGGGCGACGATACCACAGCGCATCATCCGGACCCGGAGATTCTGATCGGCACGGACACCCGCGAATCCGCGGCGTGGATCGCCGAACTGGTCGCCGGCGGGCTCGCTAGCCGCGGCGTGCGCGTGCGCTATGCCGGAGTCATCACCACGCCGGGCGTGGCGTAGCTGACCCGCTCCGGCGATTTTGTCGCCGGCGTGATGATTTCGGCATCGCACAATCCATACCAGGACAACGGCCTCAAGGTCTTCGCGCATTCCGGGTTCAAACTGCCGGATGAGGAAGAGCACACCATCGAGCAGGAGATCCTGCGTCTGCGCGGCGCGGGCGTCACTCCGGCGCCCATGGCGCTCGCGGTGGATGAAACCCTGGACCGCCAGTACCTCGAGTTCCTGCTCTCCACCGCCACCATGCGGCTGGACGGCGTGAAACTGGTGCTGGATTGCGGCAACGGCGCGTCCTACCGGCTCGGTCCCGACCTGTTCCACCGGCTCGGCGCGGACGTGGTCACCATTTGCGCCGAACCCGACGGCCGCAATATCAACGCCGGCTGCGGCGCCATGCACCTGGGACTGCTGCAGAAGGCTGTGGTGGAGCAGGGCGCCGATTATGGCGTGGCCTTCGACGGCGATGCCGACCGCGCCATCTTCGTCGCGCACAGCGGCAAGGTGGTGGATGGCGATGCCGTCCTGCTCGCCGCCGCGCGCGATCTGAAGGCCGCCGGGAGGCTCAACCGCGACACCGTGGTCTCCACGGTGATGTCCAACCTGGGGCTCGAAAAGGCGCTGGCGCGCGACGGCATCAGCATGGTCCGCACCCCGGTGGGCGATAAATATGTTCTGGAAGAGATGGTGCGCCTCGGCGCCGCGCTGGGCGGGGAACAGTCCGGTCACGTCATCTTTCGCGACTTTGCCACTACCGGCGACGGCCTGCTTACCGCCGTCCGCGTGTTCGAAATCGCGCGCCGCGCCGGTGTGGGACTCGACGAACTGACCGCCGACCTGCGCGTCTATCCGCAAAAACTGGTGAACGTGCGCATTCGCGAAAAGAAAGGCCTGCTGGAAACTCCCGCGGTCGCCAGCGAAATTCAGAAGGCGGAAACCTCCCTGGCCGGAACCGGCCGCGTACTGGTGCGCTTTTCCGGCACCGAACCCCTCGCCCGGGTCATGGTGGAAGCCGAAGATGCCGGCCAGGTCGAGCATTTTGTCAACCGTATTGCCGATGCCATTCGCAACGCCGCGCTGGGGTAAAGGCTATTTTTGTAAATTAAAATACGATTGCTGGGACGGGTAAGTGGGGAATATACTGTAACCAGGCTGCAACTTGCCGCCGTCAGACCGCGTCTTTAGAGGCGTAGGGCTTTTGCGAGTGGTCTCGCGGGACACTAGGTTTCTCGCGAGCCAAACCGGCGGGTGTTATCCTCCGAGCGCCCGCCGGCTTTTCTTTCTAAACCCGCCTCAGCACCATCGCGGAATTCTTGCTCCCAAACGCGATGCAGTTACAGACCGCGTGCTCGATATCGAGCTTGCGGGGCGTGTTCTGGATGTAGTCCAGGTCGCAGTCGGGGTCCGGCTCATCTACGTTGAGCGTGGGGTGCGCCATGCCGTCGCGCATGGCTAACAGGGTGGCTGCCACTCCCGCCGCGCCGCACGCGCCTTGCGGATGGCCGATAAGACTCTTGATCGCAGACCCTGGCAGTTTGTAGGCGTGGCCGTCGAAGGCCAGTTTCACGGCGCGCGTTTCGATGCGGTCGTTCAGTTCCGTGGAGGTACCGTGGTAGCTGATGTATTGCACGTCGCCCGGCGCAACTCCGGCTTCGTCCAGCGCCATGCCGATGGCGCGCGCGGGCTCTTCGCCGCATTCCTCCAGCCGCACCCGGTGGTAGGCTTCACAGGTGGAGCCGTAGCCCGCCACTTCGCCATAGATGTGCGCGCCCCGCGCTTTGGCCTGTTCCATTTCTTCCATCACGAAGAACCAGGAGCCCTCGGCGATCACGAAGCCATCCCGATCCCGCGAAAACGGGCGCGATGCCCGCTGCGGTTCGTGATTCCATCGCGTGCTCATGATGCGCATGAGTTGGAATCCGCGCAGGATCAGCGGCGCCAGCGGCGAATCCACTCCGCCCGCAATCATCATGTTCAGCGAGCCGCGTTGAATATGATGGAACGCGTAGCCCATGGCATCGGTGGATGAGGTGCATCCGGTGGAAATGATGTGGCTCAATCCGCGAAATCCGAAGCGCATCGAGACTTCGCTGGCCAGCGTGCCGATGGTCCCGGTAGGGATGGTGTACACGCTGCACTGCTTCAGGTGGCCGCCGTAGTAGAGCCGGTATTGCTCTTCGGTGAAGTCCTGGCTGCCGCCGCCGGAACCGACGATGACGCCCACCTGGCGCAGTTCGTCCCGGTTCATGCCCTTCCAATCGACCCCCGCGTCTTCCAGGGCTTCGGCCACGCTCGCCGCCGCCAGTGGAACCGCGCGCGAGACATGCGGCCGGTCTTTGATCTCCACGTATTTCTTCTCGTCGAATTCGTCCGGGACTTCGCCCGCGACTTGCACGACGAAGCCCGACGGATCGAAGCGGGTGATTCGTCTCACACCGCTCAGGCCGTTCCGGGTGGCCTCCCAAAAGCGCTCACGCCCGATACCATTCGGGCTGACCGCACCGATTCCTGTGATCACGACACGACGCATGAATTTGCTTTGCCTTTAGTCTTCTCGCCAGTATAGGCTGAATCTTATGACTGCTGCTATGGAGAATCGGCCGCCGGGAAAGATTACGGCGTTTCTCGCCGGTCTTCAGGGTGGCATGGTGGGAATTCTGTGCATGCTGGCGTGGCTGGGAGTGAGTGCTTCCTGGCTGCGTCGCAGCTTCTGGACTTCGGAGAATCTCGTCGCCGGTGCGTTCTATGGCGATGCCGCCGTGCAGCGCGGCTTTGTGGCCGGCTCCGTCTCCGGAGCGGCGCTCTACATACTGGTTTACACTGCGTTGGGCGGCCTGTTCGCCGCTGCTGTTCCGCGGGCAGGAGCGGCAGACACGCGTTCTGTTGCTGAGCCTGGCATTCAGCATGGGATGGTATTATCTTTCGTTCCACGTACTCTGCCGGAGCCTTCTGCCGCTGGTTTACCTGCTTCATGCGGAACGTCCCATGGTGCTCGGCCACCTGGTGTACGGCACGTTTCTTTCGCGCTTCCAAAACTACGCACGGGAATAAAGTCGCGTCCGGATAGTCGCGGGGCAACCGCACTCCCTACGCCAGTTCCAGTTCGATCTTCTTGCCAGCCGGATCGAGCTTCACAATGCGAAAGCTGCGGATTTGTCCGGCGCGCGCCGGTTCGCGTTTGGAGCCTCCGCCGCTCTGCCCGCCCTTCCATTTGGATTGCAGCATGGTGCTGAGCGAAGAGAGATCCACCTTGCCTTCCGCCGCCTTCTCTTCCTGTGCGGGCGCATCGGAGCCCAGCCGGCAGATCGCCTGAATGCCTTCTCCCAATTCCACGCGGGCCCTCCCGCCGGAGGCATCGATGGTGCGTCCGGTGACCACATCGCCCTCCTTGTGTTCGGCGATATATTCATCCAGGCTGGTAGGCACAAGCTGCTTCATACCCAGCCGCAGCCGGCGCTTTTCCAGGTCGCATTCCAGCACCAGTGCCTTGACCACCTGGCCCACTTTCAGCACGTCCGAAGGCGCATTGATCCGCTTTTCGGCGCTGATGTCGCCCACGTGGATCATGCCCTCCACGCCTTCGGACACCTGCACGAACGCTCCGAACTTGGTGAGGCTGGTGACCGCGCCTTCGGCAATGGCGCCCTGCGGAAACTTCTGCGGCACTTCGGCCCACGGATCGCCCAAGGCCTGCTTGAGTCCCAGGGAAATGCGGCGATCGGCCTGGTTGACTCCCAGGATCACCACGTCCACCGTGTCGCCCGCCTTCACCACGTCGGAAGGCTTGCGCACCTTCTTCGACCACGACATTTCCGAGAGGTGGATGAGCCCTTCGATGCCCTTTTCCAGTTCCACGAAGGCCCCGAACTCGGCCACGCGCGTCACCGTGCCGGTCACCCGCTCGCCCTGCTTGTATTTCTCGCTGGCCTGCTCCCACGGATGCGGCAGCAGTTGCTTCATGCCCAGCGAAATGCGCCGCTTGGCGGGATCCACTTTGAGAATCTTGACCTGCACCTGCTGGCCCACGGTCAGCACGTCCGCCGGCTTGTTCACGCGGCCCCAGGAAATATCCGCCACGTGCAGCAGCGCGTCCACACCGCCGATATCCACGAAGGCGCCGTAGTCGGTCAGGCTGCGGACCGTCCCGGTGACCGTCTCGCCCTCCTTCACTTCGGAGTAGCGTTTCTCCTTGGCCGATCGTTCTTCTTCTTCCAGGATGGCGCGGCGGTCCACCACCACGTCTTCATCGCCCACATCCAGCTTGATGATGCGGCAGCGGATCTCCTGGCCGATCAGCTTTTCCATTTCGGCCGCGTCTTTGGCGCCGCTGCGCGACGCCGGCATGAAGGCGCGAACCCCCACATCCACGCTCACCCCGCCCTTCACCACGGCGCTGACCACGCCCGCGATCGCCGCCTTATCGGCGAAGGCCTTCTCCAGCGACGACCAGTCTTTGGGCCGCTCCACCTTGATCTTGGACAGCTCGTAGTAGCCGTCTTCCCCGCGGCCTTTGATGGATACCGCCACCTTGTCGCCGGGCTTGATCTCTTCCCCGGCCTTCTGAAACTCGGCCAGCGGAATGGTGCCTTCGATTTTGTAGCCGATGTCGAGGAAGACCTGGTCACCGGTTACCGCGACTACGGTGCCTTCCAGGCCTTTGACGCCTTCTCTTTCGGCCTTGTGAGAATGAGACTGTTCGTATTGCGACAGAATGTCGCCGAAAGACTCGTTAGACTCGTTTTTGGTTTGGGAACCCGGACCGATATCCCGATCCTGATCCAGAATACTTGGGTTGGGCATGAGACGTTCCTTCTCATTGTGGCATAATCCCGACTGAGATATTACAGGTGCCATTTTTCAAGCTTCCCGGCTGGATGCGCGCGGTCCGTCCCCAGGATTTCGTCTGGGTGCTTCTGTTCGGCGTGCTGATCGCGCGCCCCCTGTATGGCGACGCCTACGAGTTGGTGCCGCTGATCGCGCTGGGCATCGTGCAGATCGCCGAACCGCGGATACCCGCCTTACGCACAACGCACGGACGTGTGGCGGGAATCCTTCTCAAGCTGGTGCTGCTCTGGCCTCTGCTGGCATTCAACGGAACGGTGGGAAGCCGCTACTGGGTGCTGCTGCTGCTGCCGGTGGTTTCCGCCGCCACCATCTCCGGCTTGGGCTGGACCATGTTCTGGGTGCTCCTGGTGGCCGGCTTCTACATGTCGTTCTTCTGTTCCCGCAGGTGCATTGGAACCAGTGGATCGATCTGGCGATCGAGCGCGTCGTTTTTCTCGCCATGGTGGGTACGCTGGCGAACATGCTGGCCGAGGATCTCCGCATTCAATCCGCCCAGCACCAGCGCACCGCCGAGGAACTGGCGCGCGCCATCGCCCAACTCCGCGAGGCTGAAGACGCCATGCGCCGGTCCGACCGCCTGGCGGCGCTGGGACAACTCTCCGCCGGACTGGCGCACGAACTGCGCAATCCGCTGGGGACCATCAAGGCATCTTCGGAGATGCTGGCACACAACGTCAGCGCCGAAAACGAAGTGGCGCGCGAGGTGGCTCGGGCTTCATCAATTCGGAGGTGGACCGCTGCAACGCCCTGATCACGCGGTTCCTGCAATTCGCGCGTCCGGTGCAACTGCAGCGCGGCAGAGATCGAGGACCTGGCCCAGGTGCTGGATCAGGGCCATCGCGCTGGTGGAGCGCGAGACTCCCGGGGTATCCATCTACCGGAACTACGATCCGGAAATGCGGCCGTTTCCTTTCGACGCCGAGCTGCATGGAGCGCGTCTTCTATAACCTGGTGCTGAATGCCGCGCAGGCAACCACCGCCGGCGGCGCGGTCACGGTGAAGACGCGGTCGTCGGCCGGAACCGCCGAAGTATCGGTGATCGATCGCGGCGCGGGAATCGAAGAGAAGAATCTCAAGAGCATTTTCAATCCGTTCTTCACCACCAAATCGGCCGGGGTGGGCCTGGGCCTGGCCATCGTTTCCAAGATCGTGGATGAACACGGGGGTAAAATAACGGTGGAAAGCGAGCCCGGAAAGGGCAGTATTTTTCGCGTGCTGCTGCCGATGGATCTGGCGGCGAAGCCAACGGAGGCATAAGCACTGGAGGCGAAGGCGGAAAGCCCTCGGACGCTCGCGACTCCGCAACAACTCATGAAACAGCGCATTCTGGTAGTCGAAGACGAAGAGAAGCTCCGCCGCGTTCTGGAATTGCAACTGGTCTCCGCCGGGTTCGACGTGGACAAGGCGGGCGCCGCTGAAGAGGGGCTCAAGACTGGTGGACCGCGCGGACCTGGTGCTCAGCGATCTGAGATTGCCGAACATGGATGGCCTGCAATTGCTCGGCGCTGATCCGGCGCCAGAATGCCCAGGTGCCGGTGATCATGATGACGGCGTTCGGCAGCGTGGAGACGGCGGTCGAAGCCATGAAGGCCGGCGCCACGGATTTCCTGCTGAAGCCGTTTTCGCTGGATCATCTGATGCAGGTGGTGAACAAGGCGCTGGAGGTCCGCGCGCTGCGCGAAGAGAATCGCGCGCTGAAAGAAGAACTGGGCCGCCGCTACGAATTCGACAACATCATCGGCCGCAGCCAGGCAATGCAGGAGATCTTCGCCACCATCGAACGGGTGGCGCCCACGCGCGCCACGGTGCTGCTGGCGGGCGAAAGCGGCGTGGGCAAGGACCTGATCGCGCGCGCCATCCATTTCCGCTCGCCGCGCAAGGACCAGCCCCTGGTGAAGATCAACTGCTCCGCCATCCCGGAAAACCTGATGGAGAGCGAGCTGTTCGGCTACGAGAAGGGCGCCTTCACCGGCGCGCAGACCAGCAAGCCCGGCAAGTTCGAGCAGGCCGATACGGGAACGGTGTTCCTGGACGAAATCGGCGACGTGCCCGCGGCCATCCAGGTGAAGCTGCTGCGCGTTCTGCAGGAGCGCGAGTTCGAGAGGCTGGGCAGCAACCAGACGCGCCACATCGACGTGCGCGTGGTCGCCGCCACGAATCAGGATTTGCGCGCCGCGCTCGAGCAGGGCACGTTTCGCGAGGACCTGTACTACCGGCTCAACGTGGTGCCGATCAATATCCCGCCGCTGCGCGACCGCAAGTGGACATTCCGTTTCTGGCCGGCCACTTCGTGAAGAAGCTGGCGCCCGACACGGGCTGCCTGGTGGAATCGATCACCGACGCCGGCAATCGAAAAGCTCATGGCGTTACCACTGGCCGGGTAACGTGCGCGAACTGGAGAACGTGATCGAGCGCAGCCTGGTGATGGCACCGGTAAGGAACTGGATGCGGAGGATATCAGCTGGAGAGCGCGCCGCGGCCACGCGCGCACAGAGCGATTCGCATTTCCTGCCGGACGGCATGAGTTGGATCAGTACGAGCAGGACCTGATCCGCGAGGCGTTGCGGCGGGCGGACGGAAACAAGAGCCAGGCCGCGCGCCTGTTGGGCCTGACCCGGAATGCGCTGCGCTACCGGCTGACGCAGATGGGGTTGGAGGCGTAGGCGATTTTCTGACTCTGACACCCTATTACCCCCATAGCTTGAAGGACGCGTCGCACGATCAGTGGCACCTGCTCCGGCGCCATCTGGAGGACTCAGCCGCCCTTGCTGAAGAGTTCGCCTCTGGTTTTGCGCCGGGCTGGGGGCGTATCGCGTGGCTTTGGCACGACGCGGGGAAGTACCAACGGGCATTTTAAGTACGTATCGGAGTCGATTCCCGACGCCCACTTCGACGCTCGTGTCGATCACAGGCGCGTGGGGGCATCGATTGCGGCGTGGATTGAAACACATTCAGGATGCGCACGGATGGTTTGTTCAGCGATTTCCGGGATCCCGTCTTCATTATGATCGACGTTCCGAAAGGTGGATTGGCAATTCTTGCAGATACATTGGATCTTCACGCTTACCTCCTATGCAGTAAGCGGCTTTCAGGTAAAGTAGGCAGTAAGTGGGTAGTAGAATGCAAGAGGAAGTTGCAAATACGTTGGAAGCGGCTTATAGTACAGAAAAATGGCAGCAAAGACCTTTGTGAAGCCCGCTGCAGTTCTCTGTGTTGCTGTCCTTTTCTTTCGCCCTTCTCACGGCATGCACTAGTTCGAAGACAGCGGCAAAACTGGAAGAGGAAGTGCCTTGCCTCGCGGCAGAGATCGTAGCAGGAGTCGACTCCATCGCAGTGAAGAACCAGGGAAGCCAGTCTTGGAAATCGGTCCTCATATCCCTAAATGAAACGGACGAGTCGGCGGGATTCGAGGCATCGATTCGAGCCGTGGAGCCGCACTCTGCCGAAACCATCTCGCTTTCCGCATTCGTCCGAGCCGATGGCTTATTGTTCGATCCGAAAAGATACAAGATCCTGGACATCTCGCTGTTCAGCGAGCAGGGTCTCTATAGTCAAAGTCGGCGGTGTGAGCCGAGTATGAAGCAGCGCAACGAGTATCTGATGCTCAAACTGCTCGAACACCCATCGAAATGACCCTTCTTACAGAAATCTGATCATCCCCGAAGGACTACACAGACAGAAGAGCATGAGTATCGAAGAGAATGATGATGTTCTAGCTAAGCAGGTGTTGAATAGCAGTAGTAGTACCACTTGAGAGTACCGAATTCCCCAATCAGTCAGCCTTCGATTCTGCCATCTGCATGGTCAGCCGGGAGTGCTCGATACTCAGGTCGATCCACTGGTCAACCAGGCGTTTGAACCGCTTGTGGGCTGCGATCCGGCGGCGAAGCTCCTTCACGCATTCCTGGCGAACGTACTCCGTGCGGCTCTTCATCTGACGGGTATAGCTGACCTGCCAGTAGGCTCCGGTTTGGTTTTTGGGGTCCTTGTACTGGCGGGTGAGCGAGCCCGGACGCATCGGGCCGATCTCCAGTAGCGCCCTCTTGATCCGATCAATCCTCTGCTCGATCTGTTGAATCCGTTTCTGGCTCATGAGTCCTCTTTTTGTGTGGTTAGTATAGCATATATATGCTATACTATGCCCGATCAATTATCAATACCCACAACCCGAAGTTCGAGCCGACCGGCAAGGAGGCCGCTTCATGCTTTGGAACCATTGGTGGAATCTGGTGTGCGATTTGCAGCCCGCTTGCGCCCGCACCCGAACCTTCCTCTGGATGTCCCTCTGTCTGGCGGGAATGACCATTCGCAAGGATCTGCTGGGCGTCACCAGCATCGTCCGCGCCCTGGGCCTGGAGCCGGCCTGTTACGACCGCCTCCTGGACTTCTTCCACAGCCCGGCCCTGGATCTAGACAAGCTCACCCGTGCCTGGTGCGCTCTGCTCTTCCGGCTAGACCCCGGCATCCTGCGCATCGATGGCAGGCCGGTTCTGGTTGGCGACGGAATCAAGGTTGCCAAGGCCGGTCGCAAGATGCCTGGAGTCAAGAAACTCCATCAAGAATCCGAGTCCAATAACAAGGCCGAGTACATCTTCGGCCACTCCTGCCAGGCGGTCGCTGTGCTCACACAAGCCTTGTCCAGTGTATTTGCCTTGCCTTTGGCCTGTCGCATCCACGAAGGCACGGTGTTTTCCAACCGCGACCATCGAACTCTGCTGGACAAGATGATTCTGCTGCTCGGCTCACTGGGGCTGAATCAGCCGTTCTACTTCGTCGCCGACGCCTACTATGCCAGCGGCAAGGTAGTGCGCGGGTTGCTGGCCCATGGAAACCACTTGGTCACGCGCGTCAGATGCAATAGCGTAGCTTTCTTCCCGGCCACACCCCCGCCGCCACATCGGCTGCGGCGTAAGGGTAGACCCGCCAAGTACGGCAAGAAGGTCAACATCGCGACTCTGCTGAAAGATGTCGGCCAACTCCAGGAGGCGCCCAGCCCCGTCTACGGCGAAAACGGTGTGACCCTTCGCTTCCGCTCCGCCGACCTGTTGTGGCGCCCTGTCGGTATTCTCGTCCGCTTCGTCGCGGTGCTTCATCCACAGCGCGGCGTCATCCTGCTGATGTGCACGGACCTGACCCTCCCCGCTTTGGACATCATCCGCATCTATGGCCTGCGTTTCAAGATCGAAGTGTCCTTCAAGCAGGCCATCCACGTCATCGGCGCCTATGCCTATCACTTCTGGATGGCGGCCATGACGCCACTACGGCGCGTGAGCGGCAACCAATACCTGCACCGCAAATCGGAGGCCTACCGCAACGCCGTGCGTCGCAAGATCGCGGCCTACCATCGCCACATCCAACTGGGGCTCATCGCCCAAGGCTTACTGCAGATTCTCTCCGCGACCAACCCCACGCTGGTCTGGCAGTCCTTCGGCTCGTGGATCCGAACTGTTCGCCCGGGACTGGCCCCCTCCGAACAGGTTGTGGCCATTGCCCTCCGCCATACCCTCCCGGAATTTCTCGCAAGTACCGCCAAACCCTCAATCCTCGTGAAATTCATCCGCGACCGCTTGGATCTATCCAGAACCGAAGGAAACAGTTTGGCGGCATGAGAAACCAACCGCAAATATCGGTACTCTCAAGTAGTACCACTAAGCGGTTTCTGTTATGGTTTTAGATAGTTTAGATCATACCCACGAAGAAGGAAATCAGTGCCGCCGCTGCCGCCATGGGCCGGTAGGGCCGCAAGAAAAAGGGTCGCAAGCGACTTGCGGCCATGACTCCTGATGAAAGAAAGTGAATCCAGTCGATGGGTGGAAAGTCCCGATGGAAAAACCAAGAAGCTGAGATTTAGCAGCAGGAAAATAGGAGGGGAAGCGCCCGTTTTAGAAGGGAGGGAACAATGACCGCATATGCCTCAATCGTTTTCGCCGCGCTGGCCTTAATGCTTCCGGCGGCTTTGCAGGGGCAGACCTGCTTCGGGCAGAACCCCGAAGTGAAGCCGGCCCAGGTATGCCCTAACCAAAATCAGACTTTGCAGCCGAAGTGCGTGTGCAGCCCCGACGGCCTCACGTGTCGCTTCCAGTGGATCTGCCTGGACGGGGGAACCGGAGGCACGGGAACGTCGGGCTGGACTACTCTTCTTCCGTCGCCTCCAACGATGAATCCGGCGCAAGCCGCACAGGAAGGCCAGCGAAGGGCTCTTGAGATCCAGAGAATGCAGCTGGAGAACGAGAAACTGCGACAGCAGATCGAACTTCAGAAGCACCCTAACCTACATCCGTTTACTGAACCGCCCCATCACACGTCGGCAGCCTCGATACCAGCAACACCGCCGACTGCGTCCTCCGACGCCTCGGTAGGTCAAACCTCAGGACTATGGAACGGAGTAGCGTGGGGCGGCTTTTCGTTCGAGCAGAGGCTGTCCTACGTCGACGCAGTACGGGAAACGCTGACAATCGACGCACCGAGTAGTTGGTCGCTATATTTTTCGGCGGGAATACCAAACGGCAGGATTGTCGACGCGATCACCGTGTTCTATGCGGACCGTGATCACCAATGGGTCCCGATGCATTACGCACTCTTCGCGGTGCGGCTGGGATTCGGTGGCACCGATAAGCCGAAGGTTGAGGAATTTCTGGCCACGCTGAAGAAAGCCATTGACGACTCACCGAAGGCAAAATAACCCTTCTTACAGGCTGTAGCGGAAAAAGCCACGCGGTGACATTTTGAAATGTCGACCGGGAGTCGCCACTCCCCAAAGTGAAAGCGAAACTTCAGCTACGACCCTGGCGAACTTCGTCCGGCGGTGACTCTGGAAAGAGGCGTTCTGGAGAAAGACGGAGACACAACTGGCGGCCGACACGCCGATTCAGATTTTTGCCAAAAAGCTCCAGAAAAGGGCAGTGCGCCGGCGATGAGGGAAAGCAAAGAGCAGGACAATAGAGGATTCTGGCGGACCGGGTGAGGCCCTTGCAGAAGGTGAGTCGCCGCCCGCGCGGGCGGCGTGGATTTGAAACTTTGTGGCCAATTGTCCATATGCGCAGTGTGGCTTTGCTCCCCACCCAGGCGACGTGGATTGAAACATCGTTAGAGAAATATTGGCTGGAGGCATAAGTCATTCTCCGGGGGCGCCGGATGTGCTCCACTGAGAGCATGGACATCCAGCAAATGCTGCAAGACATGGCCGAGCGCGTCTCGACCGGTGCATCCGTGAAGAATGTCTACGGCGAGCCGGTAGTGGTGGGCAATCGCACCATACTGCCGGCTGCCCGCATCCGGTATGCCTTCGGCGGTGGAGGCGGCCGGCCCAAGGGTGACGAGGCGGCCGAAGGGGGTGGAGGCGGTGGCGGTGGGCGTGTTGCCGCGCGGCCCTGCGGCGCTCTCGAAATCACGGCCGAAGGGACTCGCTACATCCCATTCGGAGGCCAGCGCAGATTGTGCGCCGCCTTCGCCGCGGGGTTCCTGTTGGGCGCGGCGATGGTGGCATTGCGAAGGCCGCGGCGGATCGAAGTGGTAAAGCGCGCGGCGGGGTAGGGAATATTCTGAACGGGCGCGCGGCTCAGCGGGAGCGCCTACGCGCGCCAGTTGAGGCCTACGTTGAGAGTTTTGCGGGCATATTCCAGGCTGTGCTCCAGGTCGATGCGCTGCTGCTCTTTCAGGGCTTCGACCATCACCGGGGGCTTTTTGAGTCCGGCCACATCTTCAATCACCATGGCGCCCATATAAGGATGGCCGCTTTTGGCAAGTGCGACGAAGCGGGCGAATTCCGATGCCAGGGCTTTGGGGAATGCCTTCCAGAAATCGCGCTCCAGGTAGGGAATCACGCGCGGCGGGCGGCCGGTGATGACCTCCATCTGCATGGAGGCGGTGGGGCACAGTTTGCGGAACTGCGCGGTGAATTTCACGAAGTCCACATTGCCTTCGCCGAGGACTACCCATTGGGCGGCGGCGCCGCGCGGATGTTCGAAGACGGCCGAATCGCGTACGTGGGTGGTGACCACGTAGGGCGCCAGCACTTCCAGGCTCACCATGGGGTCTTCCACCACCCACATGGGATTGCCGGTATCCAGGCAGGAGCCGACGAAGTCGGGGCCGGACTCTTCGATGATGGTCCTGACTTCGCGCGCCTGCATGTCGCCGTCATGATTTTCGAGAGCGATTTTCACGCCCAGGTCGAGGGCCTGGGAGCGGACGCTCTTGAACACTTTGACGGTGTCTTCCATGTGCGCTTCGATGGGCAGGGGGCCGAGGCGGTCGGCGCTGCCGCCCAGGTAGCAGCGCATACTGCGGGCGCCCACCGCCTTGGCCACGCGCAGACCTTCGAGCACGCGCTCGGAGGCCGGGGGGCCGTTTTTGTTGAACGCCTTGCTGGAAGGGCAGATGCAGCCGGTGCCGCCATCGATGACGATATGGGCTCGGGCGGCCTGGTCTTTGATCTTCTGGAGATAGGCGGGCTCGCGGCTTTCGTAATCGTTGAGGCTGGAAATCTGCACGGTATCGAGTTTCTGTTGGGCGGCGAACTCGAGCAGTTGGCCGGCCTTCCATCCGAAGGCGCGCAGGGAATAGGTATCGAAGCCGAGCTTGATGGGGACGTCCTGCGGGGCGGGTGCGGCCAGGGCCGCGGCGGCCGCGGGGATGGTGCCAAGAAAGGTACGGCGTTTCATGCTGCTACTGTAACTCAATTGGCATAGCTGGCAACGGGCGTGCAACCGATTCCGCCGTGTTCCTACCCGTTCTCGTATTTGCATGCACTTCCGGCGATTTTTCCGTGCCATTTCCTCACACCGGTGTGGTCAAAGGGCGTCACCGGCGGGGCGGGAACCGCAGTGTAACTGTTGCTATAATCGAGACTTAAGATCATTCAAAAACGACATTTGATGCCAAGCATGAAGTGTATTCCGGTACTTCTACTAGGGGCGGCGGCCGTGTTCGCTGCCGATTTTGTCACAGGACAAGCTGCCAGGGCGGTGATCGGCCAGCAGTCGTTCGACGCGGCGGATCCGAATTCCAGCAATACGGTGATCGGCGGCGCGAGCGGCATTGCTTATGCCGCCGATACGCTATTCATCGCGGATGCCAATCGCATCGGCGCGGCGCCGAACAACAGCCGGGTTCTGATTCTGCCGAACATTTCCAGCCAGGTGCCGCAGCCCACAGACCAGGTGCCGACCAACAGCATCTGTCCGATTTGCGTGGGAACCGCCAGCGTGGTTTTGGGGCAGAACGACTTTACGACCACGGCCGAGCCTCTCATCGCCAGCGCCAGCAACCTGCGGTTGCCCACGGCGGTGGCCTCCGATGGTGTGCACCTGGTGGTGGCCGATACCAACCACAACCGGGTGCTGATCTGGAATAAGATTCCCAAGGCGAACAATACTCCCGCCGATGTAGTGATAGGGCAACCGGATTTCACGTCGACAGGCGTTTCGGTGAACCACGTGCCCGACGCCAAAAGCGTCAGCGGGCCGCAGGGCGTCTGGATTCAGGACGGGAAACTGTATATCGCCGATACCGGGTACAACCGGGTGCTGATCTACAACCACATTCCCACCGCGAACGGCGCGGCGGCGGACGTAGTGGTGGGGCAACCGAATTTCGACACCTTCGTGCAGGTAGATATCACCCAGCAGGTGAACCAGGGCGCCACGGCGAGCAATATGCTTAACCCGACCTCGGTAACCACCGACGGCACGCGCATGTTCGTATCGGACCTGGGCTTCAACCGGGTGCTGATCTGGAATACCATTCCGACCAATAACGGGCAAGCGGCGGACGTGGTGGTGGGCCAGCCCGACATGATCAGCTCCATCCCCAACAACGCATTCAGCACGGACACTACCACCGGCATTGAGACTCCCTTGCTGTGCACTCAAGCCAATGGCGAGGACGCCAACACCAATCCCACGTATCCCACTTACTGCAATGCCACGGTGCAGTTCCCACGCTTCGCGCTTTCCGACGGCACGCGGCTTTTCATCGCGGACGGAGGGAATGACCGCGTATTGGAATTTACCCACATTCCCACGGCAAACGGGGCGTCCGCGGACATCATTCTGGGTCAGATTGGCGGAGCGGTGGACCAAACCAACAGCGCGGCGGATTCACTGGATACGCCGGTTTCGATGGCGTTTGACGGGTCCAACCTGTATGTAAGCGATCCGTACAATCTGCGGATTATGGTGTTCACTCCACAGCCGGTGAACCTGCCTTATCAGGCGGTGGTGAATTCGGCAAATCCCAACGTCTACTCGAGGGGAACCGTGACCATCGGAGGCAACATCGCCTACCAGGATACGGTCACGGTAACCGTGGGAAATTATCTGGGCAAGAGCACGGAGTACACCTACACGGTGCAGACGGCGGACACGTTGCAGACCGTGGTTTCGGGCCTGGTGAACGTGATCAATTCGGGCGTGGGCATCGACACGGTGAGCAGCGTGAGCGTGACCTACCCGGGTGGCGACCCGAACGTGATTGCCATCGCCGATACCAGCGACGACCAGGTGATCCTGCAGGCGCGCATTGCCGGTTTTCAGGGCAACCAGGTTACCTATTCGGCCACGACTTCGACCGGCGCCCAGATCACGGCAGGGGCGACCAGCGGTTTTCTGAGCGGCGGCGGCGATGCGGCCAGCGTCGCGCCGGGAACCATCGTATCGATCAACGGATCGAACCTGGCGGCGACAACCGCCGCGGCGGATCTGACCCAACCCAGTTTGCCAACTGAATTAGGCGGCGTGCAGGTCTATTTCAACGGCATTCGGGCACCGCTGGTGATGGTTTCGCCAACCCAGATCAATGCGCAGATTCCCTGGGAGTTCACCGATACGACGAGCATCAACGCCTATGTCCGCTCGGTGATGAGCGACGGCAGCATTTCGGTGACTTCGCCGGTGGCGGTATCGATTGTGGGCGCAAATCCGGCGATATTCCAGCAGCCGGGCACCGCGAATCCGGTGATCGGGCTGGTGTACCACGGAAACAGTCACGCGGTAGGCGTGGTATCGGTAGATGGCAGCATTGTGGCCAATGACGTGGCGACTATCACGATTCTGGACAATACTTACTCCTACACGGTCCAGGCGACGGACACGCTGGACACGGTGCGCGAGGCCTTGATCGCGCTGATCAACCAGGACCCGCTGGTGACGGCGACTCCCGCGGGCGTGTTCGACCGCATCATTTTGCAGGCGCGGCAGGCGGGTCCGGACGGTGACAGCATCACGTACGGGGGAACTTCGACCAACGGCAGCACGGGCACGGGGTCGGTGATCGTGACGGCATTCGGCAACAATCTCTGCTGCGCGAACATTCAGGGGGCTCCGGTGACGCAGGATAATCCGGCGATCCCCGGTGAAACCATCATCGTCTATTCAACCGGGGCGGGACTTCCGGTGATTACCGGCGGCAACCAGAGCCTGGTAGTGACGGGGCAGGCGTATCCGGTGGGCGGTCCGATTACGGCTCCGGCCAACGCCATGAACGCGATTGCCGGCGGCAGCACGGCGGACGTGCTGCAGTGCACGTTGAAGCCGGGTTCGGTGGGGCTGTTCGAGGTGCTGCTGCACCTCAACTCCGGGCTGGCGACGAACCTGTACGCCTCGCTGACGATTGCCCAGGGCTTCTTTGTGAGCAACGAAGTGACATTCCCGGTGTTCAATCCCGCGGCCGGGCAGTAGGGGCGGGGACTTGGCGCAGGCCCGCCGGGTGTGTTAGATTCGCGCCAATATGAAATGCGTCATCCTCGGATTGCTGATTGGGCTAAGCGCCTTCGCCCAAAAGATCCAGATCGAATCCGATCCGGCGGTGGATTTCTCCAAGTTCAAGACTTTCACGATCAGGCCGGGGCGGCTGCAAAGTAAGAATGCGGCGCTGAACGGCGAGTTGATTCGCAAGCGGATCGATTTTGACATCCAGAAATACCTGAGTGCCAAGGGACTGACTTTCGTGCCCTCGGGGCGGGCGGACGTGAACGTGTTGTACACACTGGGCGCGGTACGGGGAGCGCAGTTGGAAGCCTACCCCGCCGGGTGGCGCGGATGGGGCACGCGGGTGGTGCGGGTTCCGTACACCGAGGGCACCCTGGTGATCGACCTGCGCGACACCGGCACGCGCTCTCTGGTGTTCCGGTCAATTGCGAGGGAGGAAAAGAGGGACGCTGCCCACCTGGAACCCAAACTGGACGACATGGTGAAGAAATCCTTCGAGAAGTACCCGCCGAAGGCGCCGAAATAGCGGCTACAGGTACTTCTCCGCGAGTTTCGCGACCGTGGTCAAGTTTCGGAACGTGAGGGAGGTTTTCAGCTTCCGCTCCAGGAGGGCATTGGAGATGATGGATTGGCTTTGCGTCTTGCGGCAAAGCCAGTAGAGCTCGCGGCCGTGAAGGTGGAAGGTGTCGATCTCCGTGGCGAGGCGGAGCAGCGCGTCCTGCTGGGCCGATTCCAGGGGCTGAGCGAGGAATCCGGCGCAGCAGGCACCGGCGGTGCGGATGGCCTCTTCGGGAAAGGGCCGGTAGGCGTTCACGGCCGCCAGTTCGGCGCCGGAGCGGAGGAAGGTCGCCACGGGAAAACCCAGGCTGGACTCCAGGTGGCCGGCGATGCGCGTTTCCAAGGTGGCGGGTTTGGCGGATCTGCACTGAAAGATGACGTTGCCGCTATTGATAAAGGTCTCGACGCCGGTAAAGCCGAGGTCCTCGAAAAGTCCGCGCAGCGTTTCCATGCGCACCATGCGCTTACCTACGTTGATGGCGCGGAGGAAGGCGAAGTAGCGGGGCATGGAGGCCATTCTAGCGGTAAATCGCGCGGACCTGTTCCCGCACTTCCGGGGGCACGAGGTGCTCCCAGGGTTCATCGAGAGAGATCCGTTCGCGGATTCCAGTAGACGAAACGTGGTCGAAAAGGCCGGGAAGTTCCAGCCTTTCGATGGCGCCGCGCCATTGGGCGGGGATTTCGTAATCGCCTGCCCGGGCGGCTACCAGAAGGTCAAACTGGTGCAGCATGGTGTCAAAAGCTGCAGGGTCGGCATAGTCCCAGTGTGCAATTCGTTCCACAGCGTCCCGTCCGCAGAGGAAAGTAAAGCGCGTGGTACGGGGGTATGCCTGGCGGCATTCGGCGGCAATGTCGATGAACAGACCGCCCTCCGAGGCGGCGATGGAGAAAGCCGAATCGGCGCGAAGGGCATTCTGTAACATCTCTATCCTTTGAGCGAAGGACGCGCCCGCATACAGCTTGTGGGGAAAAGCGCGCGGAAGCACGAATACCACTTCATCGACAAAGGACAGCGCCGCCCGGGCCAGCGCCAGGTGGGCAATGGTGACCGGGTTAAATGTGCCAGGTAGAATGCCGAGGCGGAACGGGATGCCTTCTGCCGTCTGGAAGAACTCCATAAGGTCATCTTAAATCGAAAGGGAGTAAGCGGTCCGATTGCGTAAAATCGCGCAGTTCACCCCCTACGAGGAGGGATCGGAAGTGTGCCGTTTGACGCACTCTGTGTGGACGGAGACCGCCGGCATGTAGAAACACAAAGGGCGCGAGAACCGTCTCGCGCCCTGAATGTGTCAATTCGAGGAACCCTGATTACGCCGCGTTGGCGAGCATTTCGTCGAGGGTATCGCTGCCTTCGGCTTCGAATTCGTGGCGATCGGCGGCTTCCTGGCAACGAATGCAGTACTTGGTCCACGGCACGGCATCCAAGCGCTTGGGCTTGATCTCTTCTTCGCAGTGCATGCAGATTCCGTAGCTGCCGTCGGCAACGCGGATGAGCGCGCCTTTCACATTGCGCAGCAGGTTGGACTCGCGGTCCAGGTTACGGATCGCAAGTTCGCGCTCTCCAGCAAGTTGCACTTCATCCAGGGCATCCGGGGTTTTTTCGATAGCGATGTCGTCGCGGTTTCGGAGACCAGCAGATAATTCATCCCGCTTGGCCTCCAGCACCGCTTTATATTTTTCGAGTTCGGTCTTGTTCATGGTCGTTCTCCTTCGTAAGCGGGTTTTTCTATCTTTTTTTCTGTTCTTTAGCTTCCCGTCTTTCCGCTACAGTATAGACGGAAAAATTAGCCAAAGGTTTCACGTCTCACGTACCCTCAAAAGGGCTATCTTCTCGTCGAGTTGTTGCTGCAATGCTCGCACGACTCTAGATCCATAGCAATCCTGCTGCCAAAAGCATTTTTGCGGTTTTTAGGCCATTTTTCGCCCATTTATGCTTAAACACTTATCGGCAGAAATATGGTTCTTCCAATAGCGATTCTGCAACAATTTCCGGCAGAAAAGTGCCGGGTCATCCGCGAAATTCAAATAACTCCCTTGTTTGCAGTATGCTGGCCGGTATCCTCGGGGGCGTTGCCTGCTGCCTCGGGTACTGCTGTAAGTTTTTGTAAATTGCCCAAATGGCGGCAGATGTCAGCAAGTGTGCGCAGACAGCCGCCAGCATCGTGGCGGTGTCGAGCGATCGACAGTTATTTGGCTGCCAGGGAGACCGAATTGACGACGACTCCGAGTTCGCGCTTATCCTCACCGGCGGGGGGCATGGCCTTATCGAGTTGGAAATCCACTTTGACCGAATCGGGCGTCAGAAGATTTGCCGGGATATCGCGCTTGTAGGTGTAGGGCCCGGGCTGCGTGTAGGTCTCCGGCGGCAGGGGGCTGCCGTCGATGGATGCCGAGAGCGAAATATTCTTCAATTTCTCGATGATCACCGGGGGCACGGTCAGGCTCAACAGCAGGGTGCCACCGCGCTGGGAGGCTCCAAACGGGGGGCGCAGGACCACGGTGAACTGGCGGGCAGCCCATCGCCAGGAGTTTCCCTCAATACCGTAAAAGCCGCTGACGAGCTGGCTCTCGAGTTTGGCGTCCCCCATGCGGATCACCGAGGCCAGGCGCGGCGATTCCTCCACGGTCTGTTGGACCTGCACCTTCTTGGCCTGTTTGCAGCCCACCGGCACGAGCGCCAGGGCCGCCAGCACTGCGCAGCCGAACAGTTTCATGTAAGTTTTCAATCTCCGATTCTTTCCACTTGCACCAGGCAACTATAAAATGTCGGGCCGCCGCCGGCATCGGTGAGGCGTTCGGAGGTGAGCGCGTTGATGCTGCGCTTGTCCGGCGCGCGCCTGGCCCAGCGAACCGAGGGCGCGCGAGACCACGCCGGGAGGCACGCGAGCCGTCCACCTCGGCGGCCAGCACGCAGGAGCCGCGGTCGTTGTAGATGCGCACCTGGTCGCGCGGACTGAATGCCGCGGCTGGCGGCGTCGGCGGAATTCAGGTGCAGCGCGGCGGTGGCACGGTCCACGGCATCGCGATGGCCGAAGGTGGAGTTCATGCTGTCGTCGTTCTTGGGCGAGATCAGTTCCAGCGGGTACTTCGCGGCGGAGTTCCGCATCGCCGTGGCGCGATTCCACGGGCGGCGTGTAGTCGAGCGTCTTCGGCATGGAAGTGGCACTTGCCGTCGGGCGTGCCGAAGCCGCCGTCGGCGAAGGGCTGGAAGGGCTGGCCGGGTTCGGACACGTTCAGGCGAACGAAGCGCTCGCGTTCCAGCTCTTCGAGCGTGATGCCGCGCACGAAGGGATGGGGCGAATCGAGCAGGGTGCGGATCATGTCGTCTTCGGAATCGCGCGAAGCACGGGTCGTCGAAGCCCATGCGTGCGGCCAGCAGGCGGAAGACTTCCACGTTGGACTTGGCTTCGCCCGGGCGCGGGCAGGGCGGGCCGCGCCAGCTGCAGATAGTAGTGGCCGTAGGCGAAGTAGAGGTCGGTGTGCTCCAGGAAGGTGGTGGCGGGCAGCAGGATATCGGCGTAGTCGGCGGTGTCGGTCTGGAACTGTTCGAGCACCACGGTGAACAGGTCGTCGCGCCGCAGTCCGCGCCAGCACCGCGTTCTGATTGGGCGCGATGGCGGCGGGGTTGGAGTTGTAGACCACCAGCGCCTTCACGGGCGGGTCGGTCGAGTGTGGTGAGCGCCGAGCCCAGTTCCGACATGTTGACCAGGCGCGCTTCGCGGCCGAGCGATTTCTGCTGCAGGTCGGCGCGCTCCAGGCCGGCGCGATTCAGGTGAAACGCCTGCGAAGTGGAAAGCTGGAGCCCGCCGCCGACATCTTTCCACGAGCCGGTGAGCGCGGGCAGCAGGCGCGATGGTGCGGACCGCCATGGCGCCGCGCTCGCTGCGCTGCACGCCGTAATTCAGGCGGATGGCGGCCGGCCGCGTGGTGGCATATTCGCGCGCGAGGGCGACGATCTCGTCCGCGGCGATGCCGGTGAGTTCGGCGGCGCGCTGCGGGGTCCACGCGCGCACGCGATCGCGCAGGGCGTCGAAGCCCTCGGTGTAGCGCGCGACGTAATCGGCATCGTACAGGTTCTCGCCGATGATGACGTGCATCATGGCGAGGGCCAGGGCGGTATCGCTGCCGGGGTTGATGAAGAAGTGCTTGTCGGCGGCGGCGCCGGTGCGATTGCGGCGCGGGTCGATGGTGTAGAAGCTTGGCGCCGTTGCGGCGGGCTTCCATGATGAACGGCCAGAGATGCACGTTGGTGCCGAGGATGTTGGCGCCCCAGGCGAGGATCAGCCGGGAGTGGCGGAACTGTTCGGGCTCGGTGCCGTAGCGGACGCCGAGGGCCTCGGTCATGCCGGCCATGCCGGCGGAGGAGCAGATGGTGCGGTCGAGGCGCGAGGCGCCGAGGCGATGAAAGAAGCGGCGGTCCATGCCTGCGCCGTTGAGCAGGCCCATGGTGCCGGCGTAGCTGTAGGGCAGGATGGCCTCGGGGCCGAACTCGGCGGCGATGGCGCCGAGGCGGGCGGCGATGGTGTCGAGGGCTTCGTCCCAGGAGATGCGCTCGAAGCGGCCTTCGCCTTTGGCGCCGATGCGGCGCTGGGGATAGAGCAGGCGGCCGGGGGAGTATTCGCGCTCCAGGTATTGCGCCACTTTGCCGCAGAGGAAGCCGCGGGTGATGGGATGGGCGGGGTCGCCGCGGAGCCTGGTGCGCGCGCCCGTTTTCGACGGTGACGGGAAGGGCGCAGCAGTCGGGGCAGTCCAGGGCGCACACGGAATGGCGGATTTCAGGCATTCCAGACGATTATAACGGGAAAAAATCCGTCAGCCTGATGTGCGCGATTTTTCAAAATAAATCGCGCAGATCAGGCTGACGGATTTATTTGCCGGAGACGGTATAGCCGGTGGGGACCTGGAAGAGTGTGGGGTCGGGCGCGTTCTGCGAGATGTTGGTGAGTTCGAAGGTGGTCACGCCGAAGCGCGGGTCGGAGTTGACGCTCTTGACGATCATCTGCAGATCCTTCGAATACCAGCGCTCGTTGACCACGTGGATATCGCGATTGTTGCCGATCTGGCCCTGCGGGATGGTGAGGGTGGAGCGGGTGCCCTGGGCCAAGACGCCATTCTGCATCAGGAATCCCAGGTCTTCGGTATTGGCTTGATTTTTGGTCTGGGTGGAAGTGCGGGCCTGGGCTGTCATTTTCGCTAAATCCCCCTGCATCGCCGCTTCGGCCTCCAGCTTAAGCTGTCTGGCCATCAATTCGCCGTCGGGCATGATCGTGAAAGCGCCCCCACGGCCGCCTGCCAGCATCGGCGCCTGCATCCGCATCGCGGTTTTCGTCGCTGGATTGAGAGTGATTCGCACGCCGGTCACCGGATCCATGATCAGGATCTGGCCTTTCTCGGGCTCGGTGCGTGTGCGGCCCAGGCTGTCGCGGTAGAAGACGGTGGTGTGCACGTTCTGGATCTCCGTACCGTCGCTGAGCGTCTGCACGGTCTTATTGACCTCCGTGGCGGACATGGGACTGCCTGTCACCGGTGCGCCGCGGAAAACCGCAGGCTGGATCACGACGCCGTCGCCGATTGTGGTAGCGGCCTGAAAGCGGAGTGTCATGGGTTGTGAGTCTCCGCCGCCCTGCCCCATCAAGGCCGTGGCTGCGAGCGAAAGACCGGTTGCGATAGCGAATAACTTCATAGGTTGGAACCTCCTTAATTAGAACTCAGAATCGAAATCGGACGGATGGCGCGGGCGCGCCCATCCTGGCTTACCAGCACGTCGGCCCGGACGGTGGCGCCAGGGTCGGTTGCCGACATCTGAAATCCGGCGGCGATCAGCGCGGATACCGGAATCTCCATGCGAACGACCGTGGCGCGCTCTTCCGGCGCCAGCGGGATGGTGTAGGGAATCGGAATGAACTGCGCGGCTTCCGGCGGAGCGGGCCTGTGAGGCGTCACCAGCAGCGCGAAGCACGCCGCGGCAGCCACGGCTCCGGCGGCGAACCAGCCCACCACGCGGATTCGCGCGTTTCTGGCGCCGCGGTCGAACTCCGCCATCACGCGCGCGCCGATCTCCGCGGGGGAAGGGATCGCCTGTGCCGCCACACGCTGGAGCACGGCACTCAAGGCCCGCTGCTCTTCCAGGAAATGCGCGCACGCGGCGCACTCCACGACGTGGACCGCCAGCGCACGGGGCGGTTCGGAGCCGCGCGCCCACTCGACTAAATCTTCGCGATATTCACGACACGTCATACGCACTTCTGGCCTTCTCTCCGTCTTTGAAATTTGACTGCCAGCAGGGTCCGCGCGCGATGCAGGCGGCTCTTCACCGTCCCGTAGGCGCAGCCCAGTGCGGCGGCCGCTTCCTCATAACTTTTGCCTTGCAGGTCGCAGAGCACCAATGCCTCACGATACCGCTCCGGCAGGGTGGCGATGGACCGGCGAAGTTCCGCGGCTTCCTGGTCGCGTTCCAGGCCGGCGGCGAAATCGGTACCGTCACGGGCCGATTCGTCGAGGGGCAGCCAGCGCCGGTCGAGGCGCTCCTGGCGGTGCAACATCTTGCGCGCCACACCGCCCAGAAAGGCTCCGAGGTCTCCCCGTTTCGGGTCATACTCGCCGGGATGCCGGACCAGCCATACAAAAGCGTCCTGAGTGATTTCCGCGGCGCGCACGCGATCTCCCGTCATATAGAGAGCGAAGCGGAACACGGCTGGAAAATGCTGCCGGTAAAGCGCTGCAAACGCTTCACGGTCGCCTTCGCGGAACCGTTCCACCAGGTCGCTCATGTGCAGTTCGACGCTATTGCCGGCGAAACCGCTCAGAGTTCCCGAATAATTTATGGGATCAGGCCGGCGATGTGTCCGCCGATGGCCAGCGATGCGGTGGCCGCGGGACTGGGAGCATTGAGCACGTGCAGGGCGTTGGGGCGCGCGATGAAGCGGAAGTCCTGGATGATATCGCCTTCCGGGGAGATGGCCTGGGCGCGCACGCCGGAGCCACCGGTATCCAGGTCGGCGGGCTGAATTTCGGGCACCAGGCGCTGCAGGCTGCGGCAGAACAACTGGCGGCTGAAGACTGCGGCGCAATTCGAACCAGGCCATGGAAGGGTAGCGGCCGCAGGAAGCGCCAGAAGCCGCCGTAGGTGAGCGCGTCCCACAGGTCCGGGGCGCTGAAATCGGTCTTCTTATAGCCCTCGCGCGCGGAAGGCCAGGACGGCATTCGGGCCGGCTTCGATGCCGCCGTGGATCAGGCGCGTGAAGTGGACGCCGAGGAAGGGAAAGCTGCGGATCGGGCACCGGGTAGATCAGGTGCCGCACCAAGCTGCTGGCGCTCGGGGCGGATCTTGTAATACTCGCCGCGGAACGGGCAGAATGCGCACCTCGCGCCGTTCGCCGGCGTGTTCGGCTACGCGGTCGCAATGCAGGCCGGCGCAGTTGATCAGGAAGTCCGCGGCGAATTCGCCGGCCGTGGTTTCGATGGTCCAGCCGCCGCCGCTCGGGATCATGCGATCGGCGCGCGCGCCGGTGACCACGCGCGACCCCGCGACCGGCGAGTTTGGAGACCAGCGCGGCGCACACGCGGGCGTAATCCACGATGCCTTCCTGCGGCACGCGGAGCGCGGCCACGCCGCCCACGTGCGGCTCGATCTCGCGCATCTCCTCGCGCTCCAGCCAGCGCAGTCCTTCGAGTCCGTTGGCGGTGCCGCGCTCGAGCAGGGCGCGCAGGCGCTCGACTTCGATTTCGCTCGGTGGCGACCACGAGCTTGCCGCAGATTTCGTGGGGGATGGCGTTTTCCTGGCAGAAGGCGACCATCTGGCGGATGCCGGAAACGGCCAGTCGGGCTTTCACGGAACCGGGCTTGTAATAGAGGCCGCAGTGCAGCACGCCGCTGTTGTGGCCGGTCTGGTGGCGTCCCACGGCCGCTCTCTTTTTCCAGCAGGGTGATGCGCGCGCCGGGGAATCGTTCACTCAATTTGTAGGCGGTGGCCAGGCCCACGATGCCTCCGCCTATGATGGCGAAGCTGCGGGATTCGGTTTTTTCCATCCGGTTCCAGTGTAGCGGGTAGTGCTTCACCACGGAGGCACGAAGGACACGGAGGAAGCACGGAGAAAATCGAAGGGGCGAGGGTAGCGGGTGATTCACCGCGGAGGCGCGGAGACGCGGAGGAAGACGCGGAGGAAATCGAAGGGGCGAGGGTAGCGGGTGCTTCACCGCGGAGGCACGAAGGAAGGAGGACGCGGAGGAAATCGAATGGGGGGCGATGTTGCGGTGAGGAAATCGGGATTCGATTTGGGGGAGTTACTGATCTTCTCCGTGTCTTTCTTCGTGTTCTCCGTGCCTCCGTGGTGAAGAATCAGTTGGACGTGGCGGCGGTTACGTTTAGATTGATGGGTGGGGCGGCGACTCCGCCTACCGTGACTACGATGGGCTGATTGCCGGCGGGGACGGTGGCCGGGATCTGGAAGTCGATTTGGGTGGCGCCGGCGAGACCGGTGGGGATGCCGGCGAAGAGCGGAGTCACAGTGACACCGCCGATGGTCAGGGTGAGGGGCAGGCGCGAGTGGGGCAGTTTGGTGGGATCGGTAATGCTGGAGGATGGTGTGGCTCCGGTGCCGAGAGTAGGAGTCACGTCGCCTTCGCCGGTTAGGAAGAGCAGCAGCACCTGGCCTCCGCCGGCCTGGGCGGTAGTCACCGGCGCTCCGGTGAGGTTATCGTAGACCGCGGAGTTTAATCCGGGTGCGGCGGGCGCAACAGTGAAGGGAAACGACGCGATCTGCCCATTGTTGTTAATCGCCAGAACCGCCTGCCCCGCGCCGGCTTCATAAGGCACCTGCAAATTGACCTGGCCGGGCGATGCGTAATAAAGCGGCGCTGAAAAACCATTGACCGTGGCGGATACGCCGCCGAGCACCAACGGCAGGGGCAACCTGGCCGCCTGCTGTGACACCGGATTGGCAAGCTGCGTCCCATAGACGCTCAGGATCATTCCCGGAGCCGCGGTTGGGTTGCCGGTCCACGCATTGCCTGCCGCGGTGATTCGCGTGGTGGACGAGCCGCCCACGACGAACGTCACCGGAATCTGGATTACTTGCGGCAGCGCGTCCACCGCCTGAATGCTGACGACGGCATTATAGACGCCTGGAGACAGGCCCGCGGCGGAAGCCTGAATGTTGACGGGGCTGGAACCACTGGCGATGGCGGGCGTCACGGTGAGCCACGCGGACGTGCGGTTGGCGGGCGAGACGGAAGTAGTGAACTGCGGCACGCCGCCGGTGAGGTTCAACGGCAGCGAGGCGGTGGTGTTGCCGGAAGCGCTGTCCAGGGAGACCGATTGCACGGGCGTAGACATGACGGCAGGGGCCGTGGAAGGTCCGGTAAAGGAGATCGGAAGTGTGGCGGTGACCGTGGTGGGCAGATTGGTAGTTCCGGAAATCTGGACGCTTTTGGCCGCGGGCGGCGTAGTCCCGCTGAAGCAGACAGTCCCGCGCAGCGCGCCGAATGGCGCCAGCCGGGTAGTGCCGAAGATGGCTTGAATTTGCGACGTGAGGCTGGTGCTGCCGGCGCTGAAGGCGGTCAGCGAGATGGGGTAGCCGCCGGTTTCCTGCACCGATACGGGGAGCGACCACTGGCACGATGGATCCGCCTGCGGGTTCTGCTGCACCGTGGTGGTGGGGCTGGTGAGCGAAATGCCGGGAGCGATCTGGGTGCCCAGAGGCGCGAGGAAGGGCACGGTCAGTTGCTGGGTCCACTTAATGCCATTGGCATCGGTGCCGCTGAAGGTAACGACGCGGTTCTGCGGAGGCTTCAGGCCGGTGCTGGCGATATTGGCTGCGAGGGTGCCATTGGCAGCCAGAGTTCGGGTTGGGCGCCAAGCAGCGAGAGGTCATTATTGCTATCGATGGTGAAGGCGGTGATCGACGTGGCCACGCCGCCCTTCTCCGCCAGCCCCACGGTGAATTCCCAGTCGGCGAAAGCGGCGGTTTCATACACCGGATTGGGAATCACGAAGGGAACCACGAACGCCGCGCCGGAGGGCACGTTGAGCGCGAATCGCGCCGAGGCTTGCGAGCCGTTGTATACGCTGTCCCCGCTGTAGATGGCGGTGACCGTTCCGTTACCGCCGGCGATGAGGGCGGCATTGACGAAAATGGCAGCGATGGGGGTGGCGCCGGACGTATCGACCGCGGCGGTCCCGATGGTGGTCTGGTTGGCGACGAAGGCCACGGTGCCGGTGGGAGGCGCGCCGGAAGCGGTGATGGCGGCAAGCAATTCGACGGTGTCGGTGAGTTTCAGGGCGGTGTTCGGATTCAACTGCAGGGTGGTGACCGTGGTCGAACCGGTGGACCATTCCATCACCAGGTTATAGCCGTCGATGGAACCGAGTCCGGTGGTCAAATCGAAGCCAGTGCCGGCATTCCAGCCGACCAGGCCATTGACGCATCCGGGGCTGCCCTGCTGGCAGGCGGCCTTGTTATTGCCGGCGGAGATATCGTGAAAGACGTCCTGCGTGGCTTGCGCCAGCCGGTAGAGCGCCGGGTTGATATTGCCGAGCCCATTGCCGCCGGTGTGCTGATTCACCAGTGCTACCAGGCCGGCAAGGGCCGGGGTTCCCAGCGACGTGCCGCCATACAGCGCCGGGTTGCCGTTCACGTTGGCCGTATAGGGAACGGTGCCGGAGGCGGCCAGGGAAATGTCTGGAAGGTCGCGGGCGTTGTCGTTCGGCACGCCGGGTCCGGTCTGCCATGCGGGTTTGGGAAACAGCACGCTGGCGCCGCCGCCGGTTCCGAAAGCGACGATGCTGCCGGTGGGCGAAAAGTCATTCCAGGCTTTTTCCGGAACGTACGTGAGGGCCGACGCGCC
Organism: uncultured Solibacteraceae bacterium; assembly: GCA_963853855.1. Classification (GTDB taxonomy): domain Bacteria; phylum Acidobacteriota; class Terriglobia; order Bryobacterales; family Bryobacteraceae; genus Sulfopaludibacter. The sequence goes on from CAWKYG010000055.1 coordinate 31,791, forward strand.
ATTGGCGTCGTTTTTGGCAGCCCAGTAGTTGGTGCCGGTATCGGTGAATTCGGTGCCGCCGACGGCGGTGACTTCCGGCAGGCTGGCGGGGGAAGAGACGGTTGGTCCCAGGGTGGCCTGCGGAGTGGCGTCGTTGCGATCGCAGGTGACGGCTCCCTGGTCGCCGGAAGCGGCGAGCCAGGTGATGCCCTGGGCGTTGGCCTGTTGCGCGAGGGCCTGGATGGCGTTGGAATTGTACGCCTCGCAGCCGCCATAGCTGAGGCTCATCACCGGCGCAAGGTTCTGATCGATGGCGTACTCCGCCGAGGTGATCACGTCGTTGGAGTACACATAAACGATGGTGGCGTTGCGCGCCACGGCGCCGGACCATTCGAGGTCGATATCGGCCTCCGGCAGGTCGGCGGACCGAATTCCCGGGTCGGGGCCGTACAACATCACCTGCGGCGTATTGGCGGGAAGGTTGAAGCGGGCGCGGAAGGCATCGATATCGGAGAGATGGATGGCGGTCTGGCCGAGGATGGCGATGGTCTGGCCGGTGCCATCGATGCGGGCGTCGTAGAGGCGCTTCAGGTCATAGATGACGGCCAGGTCGTCAGGGGCGAGCACTCGTCCGGTGCTGGAGGGCCCGGTGCCCATGGGCACGGCCTGGGAGTCCAGGCGGAAATCGTCCAGCCCGCGGATGCCGGAAACGACGCCGGCGAGGGCGGCCGGAACGGAAGGCTCGGTGGTGTTGGCGAAGTGCGGCTGGCCGTTCACCAGGTAGCGGTGAATCTCGGTATGAAAGGCGCGGCTGACCTGACCGGCGGTGCCGCTGAAGGTGATCCAGTGGCGGCCGCGGGCGATATCGTGGATCTGCAAGCCCTCGCTGCGCAGCCAGTCCGTGATTTTGTCGAGGTCGGCGGGGCTCAATCCGAAACGATCGGCGAACTGTTCGGGAGTCAGCCAGCGGTGATAGGCGGGAGACGCGGGATTCTGCTGATCGGCCAGAAACTGCGCCAGTCCCGAGGCCGGTTTGAGGTGCAGGGTGGCGAACGGAACGGGCATGGCGGCGTCCACCGCGCCCTGGTCGCGCCAGGCTGCGGAGCGGGGAGGCTGGCTGCCTTTCAGCGCGACGGTCCGCGCCGGGTCCACCGGAGCGGTGATGCGGTCCGCGGCCGCCACGGGCAGGGCGGCGGCGAGTAGAAGCAGGCACAGGGTTCTAGCAAGGCTATACGACACCATGAGGAAAGCTCATTGTACAGCGGATGAAATGATTGCGGCGACGGTCTACTTTTCCATGATGACGGCCGCCGATCTCGGCGCGAGTTCCACTTCGCCGGACGTGGGCCGCGCGTCGGGTTGCTCCGGCGTCGCCACGAGCAATTGGCCCGGGTTGGGCAACTGGACCTTCGCGCTGACGCTCTTTTCCCGGCCCTGGTTGATCACCACCACGGTCCGTTTTCCGGCGCCGGTCACGAAGACCGAATAGCGGACAGGGCCATCGGCGGTCACTTTGGCTCCTTGCGTATCGCGAAACCCGGCGTCCCAGAGCTGGGCCTTGTATTTTCGCCGCAGGCTATCGATCTTTTTGCCGTATGCCAGAGTGAGGGGAAAGTCGGTAAGGTGGCCTTTGAAATTGTAGGGTTCGTAGCTGATGAGATAACGATCCAGCAGGATCAGGTTGAGTTTCTCGCGGTCGTCGAAACCGGTGACGGCGACCATGAGGGGCGCTTGCGGGTCGATGTACCGTTCGACGGGCGTCGAATCGCTATCGATGCGGAAGTAGGAGACCGGGTAGGCCTGCATCAGCCAATCCTGGTGTCCTTCTCCAGCGAACACAAAATCGCGGTCCACTTTATCGGCGGCAGCGCGCAGTTGGCGGGCCATCGGCAAGTCGCCGGCATAGATGAAGCCCGGCGCCGTGTACCCGTGATCGGGGGCAAAACTGTACTTGACGGGGCCATGGTGGCAGTTCTCGTCAAAGAGCCAACCGGATGCGCCCAGCGCCAGTAGTTTTTGAAATTCGCGGGTCGCAATGTCCCGATACGCGGGGCTGAGAAAGTCCATCACGGCGCGCCGGTGGTTGTTGATGCCGGCCAACTGCGTGGGCGTGTAGTAGCTGTAGCCGCCCTGCTCGTACGGAATGCCATAGGGATCGGTGGCGGCGTATTTGTAGAGTTCGCTTTTGTACCACGGCATGGTCTTGTCGGCCCAGTTCAATTTGCCGAACAGAATGATCTTCACGCCCAGGGCCTGGATCTTGGCAATGGCGTCGTGCAATTGCTGCCAGGTGCCCAAATGCGGGTCAATGTCCTGGACCGGGTCGCCGCCGTCCTGCCCTTCGAGGTTCCAGCCCACCAGTTGAATTGCGCGGACGCCGTTGCGCGCACATTCTTCGCCGTACTGCACCAGGTCGCGATACGGTACGCGATAGTCCTGTTCCGGCGAGTTGATCTGCAACTGCTGCCACGAGTTTACGTCGAGGACCCAGGAGGGAGTGTGCGGAGGCTGGAACCAGGAGGCGCGCCATTGCTTGTAGAGGTCCACACCCGCGTGCCAATCGCCCTGATAACCGCGCACGACAACCGGAGCGAGTTTGGCGGTGGAATGCGCGGCGGCAAAAAGGAAGTGGGTGGTGCGAAACTCCAGGCGCACCGGATGGCCGTCGATTGCGTCCTGTTCGGGAACCCTGCTATCCACCGAATCGACCGGGCCCGGCAATTGTTCGAAAGTGTATTGCATCAGGTACCTTTGGTTCGGATCCGCCATTTCGACATAGAGCCCTTCGCCGGGAGCCTGCAGAAGGCAGAAAAGGCTGCGGTAGGAATCGAAGGTCTTCATCGAGGAGAACACGCCCCAGTAGCCCTTCTCGTTGTGAAACGCCGGATAGATCTCGTCCGACTGCAGATTGCCGTACCAGGTGGTGCGCGCCTGAATGCGCGCGCCGGGCGCGGGCGGGTTCAAGTCGCCGAGGTAGGGATACTCGAGGGTCTCGACGACGAGAGGCGATTCGTTCACCAGCGTTCCTTCAAATCGGAGTGCCCCGTTTTCCAGCGTGACGGTGGCGCGGAAGGTGATCGGCAGGACGCCCGCGTGTTCGCTCACCAGGTTCTTCCATTCCAGTTGCACGGTGTTGTCGGAGATTTTCCTTACCTCGGAGGCTCGTTGTTTCTCTCCCAATACGAAGTTGTCGCGCCGGTCCGGCATGGGAGCGTGGAGCCGGAACGAGGCTCCGAGTTCAGGACGCCGCTCGATGATCCAGTGAGCGGACTTGTCTTCGAGGCGGGTGAGCGCGCCGGTATTGGAATCGAACGCGACCAGCAGAGTTTTGTCCTGCAAAGTGACTTCGGCGGCGAAGGCGGGCGCCAGACACACGCAAAATGCAACGACAGGGCTTATTTTGAAAAACATGGTGCCGGTCATGAGACGAGTGTAACCGGCGTCGCCGGCTTTCGGGAATTCGCCGCTATTTCGGACGCCGATGTCCGGCAATGGCGTTCCGGCAACCGTAAGCGCCTAACCCGATGATTAACGCTAGCACTGCCAGCGAAGGCCCAAAGTAGAATGCCGAGCTATCGAGTGTCAGAGGTGCATTGCCCGCCAGTTCTTTTACGAAAACGGCTGCGCCCAACGCGAGAACTCCAAATCGCAGAACGAGTAGCATTCCCGCTGTATATAACAGCAGAGACACCGCCATCGCCCACGCCAGATGCGGCGCGCTAATGAAGAGAAGCGGAGTAAGGATGACGGCGGTAAGACATGCGCCGACCCACCCGATCCGGCACACTGTCACAGCCGCGAAGAGCAGGCAGACCATCGCCGCGGTATCGATGGCCGTCTGCGGGAGCGCTCCGAGAACCAATTGCATGAAGCGAATCGGGCTGTCGGTCACACCATGCCAAACGGGAATGGAAGCGCCGATCACGTGCCGCTCCAGCAGGCTAACCAGAAGTCCCACCACCGAGCCAAACAAAAGGCCGATGAGGAGGTGCTGCCCCACCAGGGGATCGGCGAACCTGCCTGCCAGCAGGCGCGTCCAGGAGATCAGGGCATGCGGCCATTTCCGCCGCACGAAAGGTTCGAAAGCCAGGTAGCCGCAGGCCGTGTATGCCCCTGCCCAGAGAGCGTTTCCCGTTACTGCTACAAAGCTCCGCCATGCCAGGAGGCTGGCGGTGTGATTCGTGCCCAAGGATTGATAGAGGAAGACTGATGCGGCGACGCACAGTCCAAACCGGTAGGCACCGCGCAGGTCACCGCGCCGCTTCCGTACGTTGAGCCAGACCAGCACCGCCATGATCGCCAGCACCAGGCCGGTATAAATGAGGAACGGCAACTCCCTTGGTTCGACTCGCGGGCCCGCCACGGCCGCGGAGATAGGCTCGACTCGGAAGTACACCGGCAGTCCCTGCCATGACGCCGCTTCCACCCGCAGCGGGTCGTTAGTCTTGTTCTCGAGCCATGCACTGCGGGCATCGAACGCGGACGGCGGCGTCCACGAGGGAGTAGCGGGCGAAAAGCGAGCCGTATCCAGCCCGGCCGCCGCGAATAGCCGCGTCCATTCGAACGGCGGCCTGGGGTTTGCGTCCTCCCGTTCCGGCGGCACCGCCCTGAAGAGCAACAGCCGCCGTTTCGCGTCGAGGTGAACCAGAAGCATGCCGGGTACCGTGAGCGGCGGATCCGACGGCAGCACCCACGAATTAAACGGGTCCTGCGTGGCCACCAATGGCTCCGGGCTGGACCGATACCAGAAATACACCGGCGAGTCTTCCGCAACCCGCCGCCGGGCGGCCGCGGCATCCTGCCGTATGATCTCGCCGGTCTTGTGCGGGTCGATTGTGTAGGCCCATTCCGACCACGAAGGCTGAGGCACATACCCAAGCCCACTCAAAATGTCGCGCGCCGACTGTGCCATGACCACTGGCGCAATGCCCGCTACCGGCGAGAACACGGAAACGCTTCCGCGTAACCAGGCGCTCACGGTCATCAGGAGCACCAGGCAGGAGAAGCACGCCAAGGCTACCCGCGGGCGCATCGCCTCGGAAGGTTCCGCCGCGGCTACCAGTTCCGGCGAAGGCGTTTCGCCCTGGGCCAGAGCCGCCGCTAAAGCGTCGCCACCCGGTAAGGCGGCAGCCACCGCCAATGCGGATGCAGGCCGCTTCGCGGGATCGGGGGCGAGACAGCGAGTCACGATGGGCTCCACGGCGGGATCCACGTCGGGAACCGCGTCCAGAAGCAAAGGCGGAGCCGACTGCCGCAGCCTGGTCAGTTCGCCGCGGCTGAGCGCTGCGTGCGGCGGTTTGCCGGCGAACAGTTCGTAGAGCACCAGCCCCAGCGAGTAAATATCGCTCTGCCGGGTGACCTCGACCCCCGTCAACTGTTCAGGCGACATGTACGCGGGTGTGCCGCTCTGCACGTCGCCCTGGGCGATTTCCGATGCCACTGCTGCCAGCCCGAAATCGGTGATCAGCACCTGTCCCCGGCCGTCGATCATGATGTTGCCGGGCTTCAGGTCGCGGTGGAGCACGTTCTTCTCGTGAGCGGCTGCCAGCCCCGCGCACAACCGGCGGGCAATCTCGATCGCCTTCGCGGATGGCAGCCGGCCGATGCGGCGCAACAGGGAGGCGAGGTCCTCGCCGTCAATAAATTCCATCGTCAGAAAAACCTGCACGCCGGCTTCGCCGAGGTCATACACGCGGCAAACATTGGGGTGCGAAATCTGGCGGCCGAGGCGGACTTCCGAGCGCAGCCGGGCGAGTGCGGCCTCGCTGCACGCCAGGTTCTCGGGAAGGAACTTCAGCGCGACCGGCTGCCCCAGTAGCAAGTCGGTTGCCTTATAGACTTCACCCATCCCGCCCTTTCCGAGACGGCTGGCGATGCGATAGCGCTGCGCCAGGATTGTGCCGGGTGGAAACCGGCCTTCCTCCGGTGTCGTAGCCGGCATCATGCGGGCTGCGGCGCCGTGCGGCAGAGCTACCGTTGGACCTTGCGTGGCCGCTGACGCGGGAGTGCCACAAGATCCGCAGAAGCGATTTCCTGGCGGCACCTCGACCGCGCAACGCGCGCACTGAGGCATGGCCAGAGTCTATCAGGAAAATCTGTCTCGCGCCCGAACCGGCCCACCTATACTATGAATCGAATGAGCTCGTGTCACCTCTGGCAGGATTTGGGACACACCCGGCTTCTGGCCGACATCTCCTTGTGGTCGGCGGATCTGGCCAACTTAGCGGCGGCGATTGAGCGCCTTGAGCCATTCGCCGACTCCTTTCATTTCGACGTCTCCGATGCCCACTTCGCCCCCGGTCTGCTGTTCTTTCCGGACCTCATACGCGCCCTGCGCCCGCTCACGAACCGGCCATTTCACGTTCACCTGATGGTCGATCGCCCCACGATGCTTATCGGGGAATTCGTAGCCTGCGGCGCTGACATGATCACGGTGCATGAGGAAACCGGCAAATCCGAAGCGGAGGCGGCCATCCAAGCGATCCTCGCCGCCGGCCGTTCCGCCGGATTGGCGTTACTCCTGGACACTCCCGTCACGGCATCCGAGCCTTACCTGGACCGCATCGATGCCCTGCTTCTGCTGGGTACCGTGCCTGGGCGCAAAGGCCAGGATCTGGCGCCGGAAGCCTGCGGCCGTCTCGCCAGCGCGGCTTCGCTGCTGGGCGAACGGCGCGGTCGCGTCCGGCTGATTGCCGATGGCGGTATCCGCTCCCATACGGTGCCCCTCCTGCGCCGCGCCGGCGCCGATGTCATCGTGCCGGGATCGCTGGTGTTCCAATCGCAGAACCTCGCGGCAACATTTTCGTGGCTGCGGGCGCTCTAGCGCAGCGTCAGGTTAACGGATGTCGCCGGGCGGTGATGGCGCCATTACTACAACCCGGCGGTTTTCAGCATTTCCAGGAACTGCCGCCCGGTGCGCATTTCCATGGCTTGCGAGACCAGCTTGCCTTCACGGTTGAAGAGGAAGCTCTCGGGGAGGCCTTCGACCAGGAACGCGGCGGCGGCCTTGCCGTCCGGATCGAGCAAAGCGGGGAAGCTGTAGCCTTGCTTCCGGAGGAACGGCGCGACGGTTTCGCGCGGCTCACGGGAAATGGCGAAAATGGTGAAGCCTTTCTGGTTCAGCGACTGGTACAGCTTCTCCATGTCGGGCATTTCCTTGCGGCAGGGTGGGCACGATGTGGCCCAGAAGTTCACCAGAACCACTTGACCGCGCATCGCGGACAGGGAATAGGATCTGCCGTCAAGGCCGGTAAGCGTGAAGTCGCTCTCCTGCACCACCGCCCGGCGCAGCGCGAGCACGGCATCGGCGGCTTCGAGCGCGGCATCGCCGGCGCCCTCCGGAGTTGGGATGTGCTGGTATCGGAGCAAGCCGGCCAGTTCGAGGTAGGCGCCCGCGGAAGGAGTCTGTCGATTCGCGTCCGCCAGGGCGCCGGCTACCGCCGAGAGGGCCTCTTTGCCGAGATCTCCCTCGCTGGAACTGGAGCAGAGGAGTTCGGCCAGTCCAATCCTGTCGGGGCCGGCGGGCAGGGCGCGGATATCGGCAGCAAGCTGAATGGCCAGCCGCGCGCGGTCGGCATCCGTCGGGAGGCGGCCCATGGTGGACATACGCTCGCGGATGCCGAGGATCCGCTTTCCGGTCGCCTGGTCAAAGGGAGGTTGGGCGGGGGGAGGCATCCGGAAGTCCTGCTGCGTGCCGGCTCTCATTTTCTTTGCCAGGTCCGGATAACGTTCTCGCAATGACCTGGCTGCCAGCGCACGGAAATCCGCGCCGAGTGCGGGCGGCAGTTTCGCGGCCTGCGCCTCCACGCGCCTGGCGGCTTCGGAAACGGTGCCTGTTTGACCCGCGCCAAACACGGTGCTAACGAATAATAGTGAGGCCAGCGACACAAGGCGCATCACAGGCTCCTTTTGTCGGGAAGTATAGCAAACCTGGCGCAACTTGACATGAGTGTAACTGGCGTCGCCGGCGCAATTTTGGGATTTTCTATCAGGCGGACGTGGACGTCAAAGTGGTATTTTCCTTGTGTGGACGAAGCACAGCGGCTACGCGAAATGGTTGTTCATTCGCTGGATGAAGAGCAGGATGCGAACGGCTTCGCGCGGGACGCTTATCGAAGCCGGACGCAGTTTTTTCGTGTGTTCCGGGCAATGATCGAGGAGACACCGGTTGCCATGCGCCGGAGGCTGCTGCTGGAGAGGGCGGCATGGCAGTTGTCTCGTACCAAACTCCCGGTGACAGACATCGGTCTTGGCGCGAATTACGGATCGCTGGAAGCGTTCACCCGGGCGTTCCGAAATGCCTTCGGGGTTTCACCGAGCCTTTTTCGCCGCATGGGGGCGACGCACACTCACCTCTATTCGGCTAATGGAATTCACCACCGTTCCGGTAAGGACGACACGAAAGGAGCAGGTCGATTCATGGATCTATTTGATATTTTCTCGGGCCAGGAGTCCTGGCATACGCGACGCCTTCTGGAGCTGGCGAAGACGCTGAACGACGAACAGTTGGACCGCCCCCTGAACAACCAGATACAGGTATTTCCATGGGATGGTCCGGACCGGAGTCTGCGCCAGCTTCTGGACCGGATGGTGCAAACCAAGGAAGCGTGGGCCGCGGCAATGACGGGCGGCAGTATGCCGCTGTTTGACAGTGCCCCGGCGGAGGACCGAACGCCATCGGCCATGCAGGCGCGCCTGGAGAAAGCGGATGGGGCGTTCCACAGCGTGCTCACCGATGTGCGCAACCGGAGCGCGTGGGAGGACACGTTTGTGGATGCGCTATGCGAACCCCCGGAAACCTTCACCTTTGGCGGCACGTTCGCGCACGTGATTACCTTCAACGCCTACCGGCGGATGGTTGCCATCGATGTGCTGCGGGGCCTGGGAGCCAGGGTCGAGGGTGTTGGCTGTCCCATGGAGTACCTCGAGAGCCTGGCGAAGGCGTGAAAAATCAATTTGGGTGGACTGCGGAAATTGCAAATGATCCGTGGGTGGGGCAACATGGATCTCGTCATTCATCGTCATGACTCCGCGTACTCGATTCGTAACCAACTGAGCTACGGGCCCCCAAAATGGAGTCCAAGGATGTGGGGCAGACCTTCAGTCTGCGGAGGGCTTCAGCCCGACCTCTTACAGATGACGAGAAAGGCGGACTGAAGAAGTCCGCCGCAGCCTGAAGGCCGCCACAGAAGCTCACCACCCCTCCCCTAAGTGAACAGCATTCAGGCCAGGTCTTCTGCTTCAAGGCACAGCACGACAGTCGACTGCCTTCAAAAGAGCCCAAGAGCGCCACCGCGCTAAGGGAGCGCTCTGTATGAATAACCCCACCGTCACCCGGCAGGAGCGCGAACCCAGGCTTGAACTCGGCAGCGAAGTGAAAGTGCGGCGTGGCTGGGCGCTTGTGCAGAGCGATTCGCGCTGTTAGGCGGCTTCCCGCACGCGCATTTCGATGCGTAAGCCCGCGGCCGTCGCCATGTTCACCAGCGCGTCGAGGGCAAACAAGCTGATCTTGCCACGCATCAAGTCGGAGACGCGCGGCTGCGTCACGCCGAAAAGCTGGGCCGCTTGCGTCTGGCTCATCCCGGCACGGGTGATGTGATCCTTCAATGCGATCATCAGAACCGAGCGCAGTTTCATGTTGGCGGCCTGCTCGGGCGTGTCTTCGATAGCGTCCCACACACTGGTAAAACGTTGCTTGTTCATTGCCCTCGCTCCTTCAACAACTCGCGGTAACGCTTGGCGGCAATCTCTACGTCCGCCTTGCTGGTTTTCTTGGTCTTCTTCTGGAAGCAGTGCAGCACGTATACCGCGTCGGCGAACTTCGCCAGGTAGAGGACGCGAAACGCGCCAGCCTCATCCCGAATCCGAATCTCCTTTGCACCCCGGCCCACCGTGTTCATCGGCTTCCAGTCGTCCGGCTCCCGCCCGTTTTGCACCTGGTCCAACTGATGGCCGGCCTCACGCCTGGCCGTCAGCGGGAAGGCGCGCAGGTCTGCCAAGGAACTGCCCCGAAACTCGACAGGTTTAGAAGCAGCCACTTCAATAGTATACAAAGTTTTGTATGGTCAGCATGTGAGGGAGCGGCCCTTGATGATGTTGCCGGTGCCCGGAAGAACAAAAGACCACCCCGATCTTTAGCAGGGTGCCCTAATATCGATACGCACAGCCCACTCGCTGCCGCAACTCGCTAAAATCATTGGGTTGTCCTAAACCACATCATGGCGAACAAGAAGAAGGCCAAGGCCGCTGCGGCCGACAGCAGTCTCGACAAGGTCACCGACTACAGGTTCCCCGAAGCGACCCGCAAGAACAACCCACCGGCCAAAATCGCCGCCGAAGGGCTCGTACCCCTCTTGCCCAAGGCCGAGTACACGTACAGCCCGCGCCGCCCGCCCGAACTGCGCTTCGATCCGACCGGCCGCACGGACGAGTTGCCGGAGTTGCTGGCCATCGCCAGGCAAAGGAAGTTGACGGAGGCCGAAGCGTGTGCACTCGCAGAGGCGCTGCGCGTGCATGAACCGTGGCTGGAGTGGACGGGTATGAGTACATGGACATCGATCACTCGTACGAACCGGACTTCCTGGTCCGGCTGGCCAACGGCGTGACCGTGGTGCTGGAGATCAAGGGCTTCGAGGACGATCAGGACAAGGCCAAGCACACGGCGGCGAAACGATGGTCACCGCTGTCAACAACTACGGCCAGTTGGGGAAGTGGACCTTCCACGTCTGCCGCAACCCTCAACTGCTGGACAAGGAGATGGCATACGTGAACCTGCAAGGAGGGGCCCGCTGAGCGGATGTGCAATCGTAAACTGCAAGACTGGCCAGCGCATATCATAAGAAGGAAATCTTATCCGCGTTATCTGCGTTCATCCGCGGCCCAATCGATTTTCCCAGTGGCCTCCTAACCGCCCGCCTCCACTTTTCCGTTCACAACGAGTATTCACTCATTCCAAATGACTTACGCATCCTCCCCCGCCTACCCTATATTATCCTGAGAGCGGTAAGAAAGATGCGCACTGAAAAGCAAATCCAAGCCTCCCGCGCCAATGGATGCCGCTCCCATGGCCCGGTCACCCCCGAAGGAAAACTCCGTTCCTCGCAGAACGCCCTCCGTCACGGCCTCCTCGCCGCCACCGTCGTCCTCCAGCACGAAGATACTGAAAATTTTCAGACCTACCTGGACCAGCACATCGAACGCTTCCAGCCCGTCGACTATGTCGAAATGAACGTCGTCGAAGAAATGGTCGCCGCCACCTGGCGCCTGCACCGCGCTTGGGCCCTCCAGACCCATCTGCTCGACAAGGAAATCGAGACCCATGTCGGCGAGGAGGTCTTCGATGCTATGGCTACATCCGTCACCCGCCTCTCCACCGAACCGGGCCTCGCCCTCCTGCATCGCTACGAGACTCGCCTCCACCTCGTCTACCACCGCTGCATCTCCACCCTCGCCCGCCTTCGCGCCAGCCGGCCTTCCCCGGCCGAACCCGCCATACCAAACGAACCCAAGAACACCGCCCCCATTCCTCCACCCCCCAAAGCCGCCGTGCGAAACGAACCCGGCCATATCGCTCCGGTATTCCCCTATCCCCCGTTCCCAAACCGCGTCCAGCCAGGTAGCTCCGAGCCCGATCACACCGGTTTCGGACAAAGTCAGCTTCTGAAAACAAATCGGTTAGATGAATAGAAAAGGAGTTTCACGCCTGTTTCTATTTGTCCGCATGCTAGCCTTTAGGCAGATGTGGAACCTGAGCCGGGGAGGGAAGATAGGGAACGGCAAGACGCCCGATGAGGCTTCGCTGGATTCCGCCGGTTGGGTGCGGCAGGGACTGGGTCGGTGACGGATCCTGCCCAGGCGCGCGTACTGGGGGCCGGCGTGCAGGCGCGCCTGGAGAAAGCGGATGGGGCGTTCCACAGCGTACTCACCGATGTGCGCAACCGTAGCGCGTGGGAGGACACGTTTGTGGATGCACTATGCGAACCCCCGGAAACCTTCACCTTTGGCGGCACATTCGCGCACGTGATTACCTTCAACGCCTACCGGCGGATGGTGGCTATCGATGTACTGCGGGGCCTGGGAGCCAGGGTTGAGGGTGTTGGCTGTCCCATGGAGTACCTCGAGAGCCTGGCGAAGTCCGGTCCCTCCTACCCCACTTTGCCTGCGGAGTGCCAGTAGGTATAGACGAAGTAGCCGATGGCGAGCAGGGTGCCCGGGATGAACCAGAGCAAGCCGACCTGCAAACCGTAAAGCGGCGCGGCGGCGTTGTAGATGCTCAACGATAGGGCCGGATCCGAGTTCGACGGCAGCACGTAGGGATACAGTCCGAAGGCCGCGCTGGTCAACATGCCGAACAGGAAGAGGCAGGAGCTGAGAAATCCATCGAGTCCGCCGAGCAGGCGAATGCCCACCAGCCCTGCCACGGCGAGAAACGGAAACAGGTAGCCCCAAGGGCGCGCGGAGAAGCTATAGCGCAGGTGCGGTTGCAGGTGGAAACTGGCCAGAGTGATGAGCACGACGGCCGGCAAAAGCGCCAGCCATGCGGCGTTCACCACGCGGCGGGAGCGTTTCTGCAAGTCGCCCGAGGTTTTGAGGGCCACCCACAGACCGCCATGGATGGTGAGCGCGATGAGCGCCGCGACGGCGATGAGGATGGTATACCAATCCAGGATGCCGGGGTCTTTGCCGGGCAGCAGATCGGTCCAGAGCGGCAGGAAGAACTCACCGGCCGCATTGAGGGGAACGCCGCGGACGACATTGCCGAGGGCCGCCCCGAAGAAGATGGCCAGCAGCGCGCTGGCGCCGGCGAAGATGGCGTCCCAGAGCGGTTGCCACACCAGGCTCTTCACGTGATTGCGGAACTCAATCGAAATGCCGCGCAGAATCAGCAGCCAGAGCACGATCATGAGCGGGAGATAGAAGCCGCTGAAACTGGAAGCATACAACTCAGGGAAGGCGAAATACAGGGTACCGCCGCCGGCCAGCAGCCACACCTCGTTGCCGTCCCACACCGGACCGATAGAGGCGAGCACCGCCCGCCGTTCGGCATCGGTGCGCGCCACCAGCATGTGCACGATGCCCGCGCCCAGATCGAAACCGTCCAGGATCACGTAAGTGGCGATCATCGCCGCGACCAGCCAAAACCAGATTGTTTGCATAGGTGATGCTCAGTGAGCCTCCGCCGGGGCTTCCGGTCCCTCTTCGATTTCGCGATAGACCAGGAACAGAAACAGGATGGCCAGAATGGCGTACATGCCCATGAATCCGATGAGCGTGAACAGTGCGTTACCCGCGGAGACGCGCGCCGAAACACCGGCGGCGGTGCGCATGATGCCGTAGATGAGCCAGGGCTGGCGGCCCAGTTCGGCGGTGATCCAGCCGAAGGTGGTGGCGATATACGGGAAGGGAAGCATGAGCATCAAGAGCCACAACAGGGGCCGGGTGCGGTAGAGCGCGCCGCGCCAGAGCGCCGCGGTGGCGAGGAGCATGACGCCGATGAGGATGGTTCCGAGGCCGACCATGATGTGATAGCTGTAATACAGCAGCGGGATGTTATCGGGCCACTGGTCCTGCGGAAACTCTTCCAACCCGTGCACGGTGGCGTGCCAGCGCTGGTAAGTCAGAAAGCTGAGGGCGTTGGGAACGGTGATGGGGTTGTCGAGCCGGTGCAGGTCCACGTCGGGCTGGCCGATGATGGCCAGAGGCGCGCCCTGTTCGGTGTGGAAGAGGCCTTCCATGGCGGCCAGGGTAACGGGCTGATGGAAGGCGATGTTCTTGCCCTGGCCATCGCCGGTGGGGAAGAGCATGAGGAAGGTGGAGATCATTCCGGCGATCACGCCCAACCGGACGAAGGTGCGGCCGTAAGCTTCGTCGCGCCGTGTGAGCAGATAGAAGGCGCCCACCGAAGCCATGACAAAACTGGCGGTGACTACCGACCCGGTCATGTTATGCAGATATTGCCAGAAGGTCCACGGGTTGAGCAGCAGTTGCGAGAAACTGCTGAGCAGGATCTCGCCGTTTTTGCCGAGGGTGTAGCCGACCGGATGCTGCATCCAGGCATCGGTGGCGATGATGAAGAAGCCGGAAAGCCAGGATCCGGCGCATACCAGAAGGGCGGAAAACCAGTGGGCCTTCGGCCCCAGGCGCTTTTCGCCGTAGAGAAATACGCCGAGAAAACTGGATTCGAGAAAGAAGGAAAACACTCCCTCCATGGCGAGCGTTTGGCCGATTACGCCACCCGCGCTTCTGGAAAAGCGCGACCAGTTGGTGCCGAACTGGAACTCCATGGGAATGCCAGTGACCACTCCCATGGCGAAATTGATAGCGAAGATCTTCGCCCAGAAGCGGGCGGCGCGGCTGTAATGTTCATTACCTGTGCGCAGCGCCAGAGTCTTGAGGATCAGGATCAGCAGCGCCAGCCCCATGGTCAACTGGGGAAAGATGTAATGAAACGTTACGGTAAATGCGAAGTGCAGACGGTGAACAGTGAGAGCGTCCATCTGGCACCCATGATAACTGCCATCGCCTGCCGCCGCCATCGGCCACTCAGGGCAAATCCGAGAGCGAACAGGGAGGCCGCCAGGCTCATGCCGCGGGTCAACAGGCGCTCCACGCCTCCGGTGTAGCGCAAGGTGATTTCGCCGGGTCCGGAAAAATCCGGATCGATCACCATCAGTCCCAAACCATCGCCGCGCACGCGCTGACGCGGCCGTTGGCCCAAGCTTCCCATCCCGGCACATAAGTGACCTGAACGGCGATCGCCTGTCCGGGCGCGACGTCGGCGAGGATGCGCGCCTCGCTCATGCCGGTCCATTGAAAGCCGGCGAGGGGATAACGCGGGTCGTCGAGGGCGGCCACATACGCCTGAGCCGGGGCCGTGTCGAGACCGTGAATGGGTGTGCGCGCCACCACGGCGGAGGCCGGAATGATGTGCGCCAGGGAGGTGGACTGGCTGGGGACCTGGTAGATGGTATTGTCTCCATCGCGCCAGATAACCGGCAGCACGCCTTCGAACTTGCGGGGGTGCACGAAGGGCTTGTAATAGTCGTTGCTGTCGGGCCCGGCGACCGAAATGGCCTGCGCTCCGAAGGCCTTCAGCCAGAAGATGGAGTATTCGGCGCCGCGATCGCCGGCATTCTGATCGCTGTAGATGGTGTAGGCCACGATGGCCATGAAGGGATTGACGGCATGCTGATCGTGACTGCCTTTCACTTGCGGGTTGTCGGTGATGGCGTTGTACAGCAAGGAACTGGAGCCGCCCAGGAAGGCGCGCTGCCCGTGGCGGTTCTGGTCCATCCATTTGGCGATCTTGTATTCGGCGAGTTGCGACGGGTCGGCGGCGCGAATGAGCGTACGCGCGTAGGACGCCGCATGGACCACCTGCACGGCAAGCGCCAGCAACAGCGCGGCGGCCACGGCGCGGCGGACGGCAATGGGGACTCGACCAAGAAGGGCCGCGCCCGCGAAGACTACGGCGAGCGGGAGGGCCAGGTCCATCTCCACCTGGTAGCGGCCGGGTTGCGGGATGACCGCGACGCTCCAGAGGTACCAGGCGAGCACGATGGCAGTCTGGGCATAGGCGAACAGCACGAAAAACTGCACATGCGGCGGGGCCTTCCACCGGCGCATGGCCCAGGCGAAGAGCACAAAGCCCGCGAGCAGCGCGGCCAGCGTGAGGTACGTGACGGCGCGGTAGCGGTAATCGCCTCCGGCAGTCGGCGCGCTGATGCGGATGGCGTGAATCATGGTAGGACTGAGCCAGGGGCTGACCCAGCAGTAACTCACCACGCCGATAGCGGCCATGACCAGCGGCGCTTTCCACCAGGGCCGGGCGCGGAACGCCAGCAGCCAGCAGAGCAGCGCCATGGCGAGCGCGGCAATGCCGAATGCGTTGCTCAACACCACGGCGGCGGCCGCCACTCCCGCCAGAATTTTCCACTTCACGGCGGGCGTGGTGAGGGCATAGTGAAAGCAGACAATGGCGATGGGCAGCAGGGCCAGGGCCACGGTATGCGGCGATTCGCCCCAGTACACCAGCACCTGCAAACGGCGCAGATTCCAGAGGCCGCCCGCATCGGCGCGGATGGCGGGCACCAGCAGGTTGGCGAAAGAGAAGCAGGAGTAGGCCAGCGCGGCAATGAAACTGGCCGCGAGTTTCCGGCTGAGAACCAGCGCCATCCAGAATACCGAGAGGGCGCTGCCGGCGTACACGGCCGCAATCACTTCGTGGAATGCATGAGCCGGCTGCCCGTGCGTCAGCAGGATAAAGGCGGCGACGATCCAGTGAGAGAAGGGAAGGTAGGATGTCTCGAAAGGCATCCCGCAACTCCAGAAGGGCCACCAACTCCACTGGCCGGGATATTTGGCCATGATCCGCGAGAGCGCGATGAAGCTGCCTTCGACCGAGCCGTTATACGCCAGGTATCTTACGGCGAAGAGCTTGGCGACCACCAGGACGTTGATGGCTAATAGCAGCAGGCACAACAGTGCCGTGACAGTGGACTTAGGGCGCAAGACCCATTATTCCATTGTGCGTTATGGTGGAGTTCATGCGATTGCGGGCGCGCCACTGGAGCCGCACGGCGTTCGCCATGGCCGTTCTGTTCGCGGCGATGGCTGTGGGCAGCAGGATGATTCTGGGCGTGTGGCCGTTTGACGGCTCACTGGAAATCTCGGTGATTTGCGTGTTAGTGGGCGGTTACTTTCATATTGCCAGCCGGCGCCGGACGGCGGCGATGCCCGATCCGGCGGTGCTGCTCGAGGAGGCCTTCGAACTGGCGAGATCGGGACAGATCGACGACGCTGTAGCGCTGCTGACCCGGGCCATCCGCCAGAGCCCGCACTTATGGCAGGCATTCCAATATCGCGGGGAGCTATACCTGGCGCAGCAGAACTTCGCGGCGGCGTCGCAGGATTTTTCGGAAGCGATCCGCCTGGCGCCCGAGGAACAGCATTTGTACAGCCTGCGAGACCGGGCTAACGGTCCAGCCGGCGCAGCTTGAGATTCCGGAACCACGCCGGGGTGCCGTGATTCTGCAGGGAAAGGAAACTCCGGGGTACGGTGGGCTGGCCCGCTGCGAGTTTCAGAAGGACCGCGTGGACCAGCGGCGATGCGGTTTCGAACTCGACCACCTTTTGGCCGTTCAGCCAGTGTTCCACGTGGCCGCCGCGGACCACCAATAGCGAATGGTTGAATTCGCCCGCGGGACGCGCCGCCGCGAGCGAGGGCGCAATGGCATCGTAGAGGGCGCCGCAGTGCTTGCGCGGATCGAGCGAGGGGTCGGAGGCATCGTCGAAGAGCTGGTACTCGAGTCCGCGGGCGCGTGCCTGGAGGCCCTCGGCGTTGGTCCAGCGGTCGGTCTTCTGGACGAGATATTTCACGCCGGAGTTGCCGCCCGGGGCGATTTTCCAATCGAATTGAAACTCAAAGGAACCCGGGACAATTTCCGAGCGGAGGTCCTGAAATCCGTGGCCGGGGTTGAGCGCGCGGAGCGAGCCGTCTTCGATTTTCCAGGAGTCGCGGGGGAACGGCAGGCCGGTGACTTCGAGCCATCCCGCGGTGGTCTTTCCGTCGAACAGAAGAATCCACCCCGCGGATTTTTCAGCTTCCGAGAGCGTATTGGGGAGATCGGCGGCAAAGAGGGTGAGGGCTGTGAGGGGCAGCAGGAGAGCGCGTGTCACCAGTAGATGATAGCAGCGGCGCGGAGTCAGCGAAGGGAGTCAGCGATCGTGGGGCAGGGTGATCCAGGTGGAGGGGTAGCCGCGGGGGACCAGGTAGCGGGATTGGCGGGTGGGGAAGAGCAGGGTTCCGCCACCGTGGAGGCCGGAGCTTGATTCGGTGGTGACAACACTGCGTGCGGTTTGGGTGCGGGGATCCAGGACCTGGTGCGGGCTATCGAGGATGATGCTTAGCGGCAGGGTGGCGCCGGGCAGTTCC
Source organism: uncultured Solibacteraceae bacterium (assembly GCA_963853855.1). Taxonomy (GTDB): domain Bacteria; phylum Acidobacteriota; class Terriglobia; order Bryobacterales; family Bryobacteraceae; genus Sulfopaludibacter. The sequence continues at coordinate 49,702 of CAWKYG010000055.1, forward strand.
AGGGTTTCGAAGGTGAATCCGATGAGGAAATAGTTTTCGCCTTCGATGTGGTGCTCCATGTGGGTGATGCGGCCGTGGACGAGTGCGCCGGCCGGGGCGAGGATGCGTTTGGAGGCCGGATCGACGAGCGGCTTAGCGAGCGTGGCGGACACAGGGTCGCCGGCGGCGGCGCGATCGGTATCGATTTCGCCAGCGAGCGCGAGGTGCACCGGCAGGCCGGGGGGCAGGGAAGGGGCGCGGGTCACGCCGGTGAAGGTGGGACCGGGGGAGGCTTGCGGGGCGGGATCGTCGAAGCGCACGGTAGACTCGCCGCGGAATTCGTGGCAGGCCGAGTAGACCGTGGTGTTCTCCGTGAAGCCGGCGCCACGGCCGATAATCTGGAGGCGTGTCTGGCTGGGGATGAGATATACGCCGTCGCCGATTTGCAGGGGCTCGAAATCCATGGTGGTAGTGGCTTCACAGCTTCTGGTATCGGCGGGCAGTTCGAGAGTGCGTACGGTGAGTTGCTTGAGTTGCGCGGACGCGGGGTCGAGCCGGAAGGTGCCGTCGTAGCCGGTAACGCGCCATTTCACGCCGGCCTGTACGCGGTAGTGGCTGGCTTCCAGCGGCACGCGGAAGCGATACTCCAGCAGCGGGCGGGCGCCCAGAAACTGAAACTCGACGGCGGGATTGGCGAAGATATCGATGAGAAACGGGCCGAAGGGGCCGGTGCCGAGCGGTCCTCCGCCGGCCATCTCGTCGATCTTTTCCGTGGCGATGCGCGCGGCGCCGGGCCAGGCGTAGATTTCGTATCCGCCGTCGGAGACTTCCACGTCGAAGCGGAGCCGGTCTGTGGCCCGGAGCACGGGCCTGCTGCGGCCATTGCGCTGGTTGGCGATGATGGCGTCGCAGGTTCGCGCGGACTGGCGGGTTTCACGGAAGTAGCGGCGGTCCACGGTCTGGGTGCAGGTGTACCTGGGGGTATCGGCCGCGGCGGCGGCGAGGCGAGCCTGGGCGCGGGCCAGCACATCGTCCGGATTGGCGGGCGTCTGTGCCAGGGAGACGGCGGCGGCGCAGAGAAGCAGGGTAGGGCGCATTCAACGCTCCCCGGTAAGCGGGAAGGTGGCGGTTCCGCAGGCGCGCGTGTATTCATCGCAAGCCACCACGCGCATTCGGGACGGGGTAGCGGTCATGGGAATATCCAGCGGAAAGCGCAGGCCGCCGCGGAGAGCGGCTGCGTGTTCCTGCGGGCTGAGGTCGAGCTTCACGAGCATGGGCTCGGTGCAGGCTATGGGCGTTTCCGCGGAAGTATAACAGACGGCCTGGAAGGCGAGGCTGCCGGCGTAGCGGCCGTTGCGCGGGAGGAGGAGCAGGCCGGCGGCATCCACGTGAGTTTCGAGGCGGAGCCGCTTGTCCTGGCGCTGGGGCGCGGAGACAGAGACGGCGAGATCGGATTGCTCGAACGGGCTGGCGATGGCGGCGTCGGGAATCGGCGGGCTCTGTTCGCGCGCGACGTCTTCGAAGCGGCCGGCGAAGTACCAGCGCGGGGCCAGGAGAGGCACTTTGCCGCGCGTGGCGGTGAGGGTGATCTTGTGCCGCTTGCCGTCCCAATTTTGCGGCGGGGGCAGGTATGCGAGGCGGTAAGTCGACTTACTATCGGCGACGGCCTGGGCAATACAGTCGTGGATTTCGCCGGAGGTGTACGCGCGTCCGCCGGTGATATCGGCAACGGCGCCAATTTGTTCGGCGGAGACGAACGGACCTCCGGGCATCCTCCCTCCCTCCGCGTTGCCATCGCCGATCCGGCCGCTGGGCGGTCTGCCGCCCACCGTATAGACCGCGACGCGGGCATCGAGAAGCGCATCGGACAATTCGGAAAGTGGCGAAGGAGCGCGGTCCCAATCGCTGCTTTTGGCGAAGAGGCAGCCGATGCAGACGATGTTCTTGCGGCATGGAAAGGCCGCGAGGCGGTCGGCGAGTTCCCGGAAGGGGGCCGGATCGGACATGCGGCTTCTTTCCTGGGGGCTTTCCAGGCTGAGGGGCGCTTCGAAGGGCGGCAGGGTTTGGTCCACCCAGGGTGTGTTCGCCGCGGGAGACGCGGCATCCCGCTCGGGAAGGCCGTGAACGGGGAGCAGGGCGCCCTGATTGGTCAGGACATAGAAATAGAGATACCCGGTGGTTTCGAACTGCCGCAGGGTGCGCACGGCTTCGTTCCATTCGACGCTTTTCACGCCGGCATAAGAGAGGTCGAAGACGACGACGGTTACCGCGGGCTGGGGGTTGGGACGAAAGTAGAGGACCGGTTCGGGCTGCCTGTTATCGAGGAGGCGGAGGTCGCCGGCCTGCAAGCCGGGCGGGGCGCTGATGTCGAAAGTGACGAACACCTGCGCATCTTGCGCATCCTGCGCTACGGCAGAAACGGCCAGAAGGCAGAACGCCAATAGAGCCCGCGTAGGAGCGCTCCTTTCTTTCTAGAAGGTATCATCCGGGCGGCGGCCAGGGGACGAGTACAACAAACTTCCCGGCGAAATACTGTATACAGGGTATGTTCGCCGGGGGCGTCCGGACTTGAAATGAAACCTGTGGTGCTACGAACTGCCAGTTACGCTCTGGCCGCCGCGATGGTTTGCAGTATGCCGGCGGCGGACGCTCCGAAACGGGTCACGCTGAATGTGATCGCGGTGGATGGCAAGGGGAACCCGGTTACGGATTTGCAGCGCGGCGATTTCCGGCTGATGGATAGCGGCAAACTCCAGGAAATCGACTCGATCAGCCACCGTGACACGAGATTGCGGGAGGCCGTGCCGCTGGGGCCGAACGAATTCTCGAACCGCGCGGGCGGCGGTGTGGGTCCGGCCACGGTGATTCTGTTCGACCTGCTGAACGAACACCTGGACGCGCGCGGTCCGGCGTGGAATCAACTGGTGCAGGCGTTGCAGCCGCTGAAATCCAGCGCCGGCCTGTACCTTTATCTGTTGACCGTGGATGGGCGCATGTATCCGGTCCACGGATTGCCGGAGAGCGAGAAGGAGGCCGGCAGCGAGGATGCGGCGCCTTGGACGCGGCAGATCAAGGCGCTTCTGGACGGTGCCATGCATACAGTGTTCCGGGTGCGGCCGGTGGATATCGACCAGTTTGTGGATGTCAGGATCAACCTGACGTATCAGAATCTGCGATGGCTGTCGGAGCGCATGGCCGGGATTCCGGGGCGAAAGAATATTGTGTGGATCACGCACGGAATTCCCATCGCTCTGAGTCCCGCGGTGACCGGAACAGACTGGTTCGACTACACGCCGTATCTGCGGCAACTGAGCGAGGAGTTGGACCGGGCTAAGGTATCGATCTATCCGGTGCAGCAGATTCCGCCCGGAACGGCCATGCCGGGGACGCAGGAAGCGCAGTACACGGGTCTGGGGAGCGAGGAGACGCTGCAGGATTTCGCGCGCTACACCGGAGGACTTACCAATGGCAGCAGCGATATCCGGGTGGCCATCCGGCAGGCGATGAACGATGTCCGTACGAGCTACCAGATCAGCTACTACCCCACGCCGCAGGACTGGGACGGAAAGTTTCACAAGGTCCGGGTGACGTGCACACGCAAGGGGGTGCACATTCAGACCAAGGAAGGCTACTACGCCTGGGCGGAGGAGCGGCTCGACGAGAGAGGGCAGGAGCAAGCGGTGGAACAGGCGGTGACGGCGCCGTTCGATGCCGGCGAGATCGGCCTGCGAGCGACTTTGACGCGGGACCAGGCGAATGCCCGCGTGGCTCACCTGTTGGTCCGCGTGGACCCGGCCGATGTGAAACTGGAACGGAAAGGGGACCGGTACACGGGCCAGCTCAAGATCAAAATGGCGCCCGTTCCGGCTGTCTCGGGTGCGGCCGGAACTCCGGTAATCGTCGCGGGCCTGGAGTACGATCCGGCGAAGTACGAGGAGATTATGAAGAACGGCATCCGGTTCAGCAACGACGTGAACCTGGTGGATGGCCTGGAGCGATTGCGCGTGGTGGTGCTGGACGCGGGTTCGGACGCGGTGGGGTCGGTGACGGTGCAGGTGCGATGACAGGGTATGGGCAATACTGTTCAGTCAAGATACGCGACAGTATCCAATTTCGGTCGGGGGACGATCCGCCCGGAATTTCGATCAGTCGCTCGTCTCGATCGCTTATGTTTTCTTCCACGAGGTGCTGAACCCGAGGGAGCGGTAGACCTGGAAGGGGTTTTGGCAGTTCACGCCGAAGTGGTTGCACACGTCAGGGACCTTTCTATTCTGGCGCTTCTTGCCCGGCGAGCTGACTTCCACGGTGACCACCTTGTTGACGAGTGATGGATCGACCCTTTCTTTGAGCCGCGGGACGTCCTTGTGAGCGGTCATCCAGTCGAGGAGCGGGTCTTCTTTCTTGCGCCCAGCGAGGATCTCCTCCAGAACTTCGACGGGAAGTTTGATGCGTCCGTTCGTGGCTTGATGATCGATCCACTCCCAGAACTCAGGGACGGCGTCGAGTGGGTAGTACATGTTACTGGCGGTGATGAGAACATTCGCGTCGAAAAGGTGCAACACTTGCTAGCGTGCACCTCGAATCGAGAGGAGTGGCTCTACGCTGCGCGGCTTCACCCCGAGGACCCTGCTTGCCTTCGTGTAGGTAATGGTTCCTTCATCCAGTGAGCGGCGCACGAGTCCCAGGAGCGCGTGGCCCACGCGGTGCCGGCGGACGATGTAGTAATTCGGTCCGCCTTCGGCTTTCTCCTTCTTACCTGCCTCGCGTTGCTTGAACTGCAGGTACTCCTCTTTGAAACGCTCGTCGAGTGCTGCCCACGTGGTCTTGCCGATCATGCCGGCCCGGTAGAGCTTATACGCGACCATTGCTCTGCTCACGCGATGCGTTTGCGCAAATGGTCCGATCTGTTTCGCGATGGTCGCGACGCTGAATTTCAGATCGGGCGCGAGTTGTCGTACCTCGCTATCGGCGAGGAGGAATTCTCCGGCGACGTCATTGCAGTACCGCTCGATCATATTCTCGCTGTCCGTACCGCTGATCCCGGTTTGTCCCAGCCAGAGGTGTGCGAGTTCGTGCAATGCGGTGAATGACCATGCTGCCTTCGCGTCCTGATCGTTGATCACGATCAATGGCGCGATATTGTCTGCGAGAGCGAACCCACGAAACACTTCTACTGGGATGTTCGTATGATGGCTGCCAAGGTTCCCCACGAGGAGGACATAGACGCCGCAGGCCTCGATCGTGTCCCGGAGATATGTAAATGCTTCTTCAGGGGTCTTAGCGCTGCGGTATCGTTCCTTGTTGAAGTTGAGTCGTCCAGCCATCCGCGCCGCGAGCTTGGGAGCGGGCAGTTCCATCGTTGCCGAATTGACGAACTCCAGTGTTTCGGCCATCTGGTCTTCGAGCATCGACCGGATGAGTCCCTGGCGCGCCTTGATGTCTCGTACGAGGGCGTCGAGCTCAGGGTTGAACCTCTCATGGCCGGGTAGAGTGCGGAAGTCCTGTCCGCGATCCCCCACTTTGGGTGGCTCTGCCAAGTAAAAGACCAGGAGCGGCCGCCGGTATGTCTTAGCCATCTTGAGCAGGACGGGGCGTGTTGGTTCGTTCTCGCCAAGTTCCATGGCTTCAAGACGTTGGGCGCCGGTACGTCCGCGGGCATCGGAGATGCCGAGCGCACGTGCGGCATCATCGAGAGACAGTCCGGCGGTCTCTCGTGCCCACGTCAGGATTTGTGGCTGCATCGCGCTCATACGCCGGGTCCCAGTTCTATTAGACCGTAGCCCCTTCCCGGAGATTATAGCCGCTGGCTCGCCCCGTCGTGCCGATTCGTTCCGGCCGGTTCAACGCGCCCACCCGGAACAAGTCACATCCGGCCGTCTCCAGCCCACCGGGATGCCCGTCGTGACCTACGCGGCGATCCACTGGAGCACTTCGAGCGTGAGGGTGTTGAGGGAATTGGTGATGCGGTCGGATTCCAGGTTGACGAGGGCGTAGCGGGCGGTTTGGGGGTCCGGGGAGCGCAGCAGGGTGTTGTGGTCCTCGCGCAGGTTGGGGAAATCCGCGGGTGACGTGGGTGCGCCGTGCAGGGCGGCGCTGAGCAGGGACAGGGTGCGGACGGTATCGGCGGCGAAGGGGTAGAAAGCCTGGCGCGCGGGTACGGGGCGGCTGCGGGCGAGGCCGGCTTCGATCGACATGACGGCGTGGATGAAGCGGTGGGAATTGGCCAGGATGGCGTCGAGCATGGTGACGCGGTCGAAGCCGGCGCCAGGTTCGCTGCGGAAGCGAGCGACGGAGGCTTCCAGGTTGGAGCGGGCGCGGCGGGCGGCGAGGCGGGCGCGGTCAAGTTGCGCGGCAGCGGGAGACGGCGGGCTGCGTGTAAGCGTCGCGGACGGCTTCGAAATAGACGCGATAGGCGTCGAACATGGCGGCGAGTTCTTCGGGGAGGCGGGTGCGTTCCCAGGTGGGCCAGAGGGCGTACGCAGTGAGCGCGATCACGCCGCCGGCCACGGTGTTGAGGCCGCGCGCGGCGATCACGACTTCGGGAGTCACGCCGGTCATGGCGATCAACAGCACGACCAGTGCCGTGAGGGCGATGACGAAAACGCCGTAATTGGCGGGGCCGAAGCAGCGCAGCAGAAAGGCGAAGGCGCCGATGAGGATGACCTGCACCGCCATGGACGGGGAGAGTACGTGGAACAGGGCAGTGGCGAAGGCGAGGCCGACGAGCGTACCGGCCACGCGCAGGATGCCGCGGCTGAAGGTGCCGGTGAAGTCGGGCTTGAGGACGATGGCGATGGTCATGGGGCACCAATAGGCGCGGGTCCAGCCGGCGGCGGCGCTGACGACTTCGCCGAGGGCCACGCAGACTGCCAGGCGGAGGGCATGGCGCATGGCGGCGGAATCCAGGGAGAGATTGGCGCGGATGAGGGCGAGGGCGCCGGTGAGGCGCAGCATGGGGGGCTGGGCAGCTTCGCTTTGGGCGAAGGCGGCGGTGCCCTCGGGCGCGATGTGGCCGGCCAACTCTTCGGCGGAGCGGAGTTGTCCGGCGAGGGCTTCGGCTTGCAGGCGGGCGTCGCGGAGCAGTTCGGCGAGACCGGGAGGGGCGCTGTGGCCGGGCTCGCGGAGGCTCTCGGCGAGGGCGGGGAGTTGGTCCACTTGTTCGTGCGGATGGAGCGCCTGGCCGCCGGAAAGGGAGACCGCAACGGCCGCAAGGACCGTACCGGCAAGGGTGAGGCAGCGCTCGACGATTTGGGCCGGGGCTTCCCCGCCGGGCTCGCGGGCGATGCGCACGCGGAGGCGGGAGAGCATCATGAGGGCGAGGCGGATGCGCTCGGCCTGGCTGAGGAGGGCGAGACAGCGCTCGGCTTCGAGGGAGCGGTCGCCGCTGAGGCCGGCGAGCGCGGTTTGGGCCTGGGTGCTCTGGTCGCTGGCGGGCGGCGCTTCACGGGATCTGGGGCGGGGCGGCGGCATCGCGGGCGAGTTCGGCGAAGAAGGCGGAGAGGGCACGGCGCTCGGGCTGATACCGGTGAAGGGGCCACAGGGCCAGGGCGAAGGCCGTCTGGAGAAGGCCGCCCGCCAAGTGCGACGCCGCCGGACTGAAGCGCCTGGGCGGCAGACATGGGGCGGGTGGAAAACACGATGAGGGTGACCAGCGCGATGCTGCCGATATCGGCGGCGGTGGTGCCCACCGCGACCATGAGTCCCGCCGCAAAGGCGCACACGGCGACGAGCGCGATGACGATGACAGCCTGGCGCGCGAACAGGCCGCCGGCGAAGACGGCCAGGGCGACCAGCAGCGAGGCGGAACACATGCGCCGGGCGCGGAAACGGTAGGGGTCCGAACCATCGGAAGCGGCGACGTTGAGCGCGCCGATGCAGGCGATCAGGCCGCCCGCGACGTTGCCCAAAGCGACTCCGGCGCCCAATGGCAGCGCGATGGCGACGGCGTTGCGCAGAGCCTGGACGGGGACGATTTTGGAAACTTCAAACCGTGTGACAGCGCGCCAGAACGAGGTGGAGGCGCTCACTATCCGCGCAGGTATTTGTTGAAGAAGTCGAGGGTACGCTGCCAGGCGAGCTTGGCAGCGGCTTCGTCATAGCGCGGAGTGGTGTCGTTGTGGAAGCCGTGCTGGGCGCCCTGGTATACGTATCCGGTGAAGGTGACGCCATTGGCTTTGAGGGCTGCTTCGTAGGCGGGCCAGTTGCCGGTGATGCGGGTGTCCTGCGAGGCGTAGTGCAGGAGGAGCGGCGCTTTGATTTTCGAGACCTGGTCGGCGGGGGGCTGGGCGCCGTAGAAGGGGACGGCGGCGTTGAGTTCGCTGCCCAGGCGGACGGCCAGAGTGTTGGCGATGCCTCCGCCGAAGCAGAAGCCCACGACGCCGAGCTTGCCGGTGCAGTCCGGGCGGGCTTTGAGCCAGCGGGCGGCGGCGATGAAATCTTCGGTCATCTTGGGCTTGTCGACTTTGGCGAAGGCGGCGGCGCCATGTTCGTCGTCGCCGGGATAGCCGCCGACGCTGGTCAAGCCATCCGGCGCGAACGCCATGAAATCGGCTACAGCGAGGCGGCGGGCGACATCCTCTATATACGGATTGAGGCCGCGATTTTCATGCACCACCAGGACGCCGGGCAGTTTGCCGGCTTTGGCGGGTCGCGCCAGGTAGCCGCGGATGCTGCCATTGCCTTGCGGCGACTCGACGGTGGCGGATTCGGTTTTGATGCGGGGGTCGTCTTTGGGTACCTGCTGCGCCCAGGCATAGTTGGGGCGGAGGCTCTCCCAGATGGCGGTGGCGGTGAGGCCGCCGACGGCGAATTTTTTGGCGCTCTCGATGAAATCGCGCCGTTCCATTTCGCCGTGCACGTACTTATCGAAGAGGTTGAGCAGTTCCTGCGGATAGTCGCTGGCTTTCTTCCGGTCCATGTGATGTCCCTCGCTTGGGCAAAGGATATCACGAAAGGGGCGGCGATCCGGGCCGCTTGAAACGATGTAAGCTGATTGTTCTTATGATGACCGGGAAATTTACACGGCGGCAGTTTGTGGGGACTGCCGCGGCGGCGTCGCTGGGTACGCTGTTGCCGGCGGCGACGGCCACGAAGGTATCGGTGCTGGCCGATACGGAGATCGGCACGGTGCGGCCGCAGTTCCACAGTCACTTTACCGAGCACCTGGGCTCCTGCGTGTATGGCGGTCTTTGGGTGGGCAAGAACTCGCCCATCCCGAACATCGACGGGTACCGCAAAGATGCCGTCACGTACCTGAAAGCGCTGGGCATTCCGGTGCTGCGATGGCCGGGCGGCTGCTTCGCCGACGATTACCACTGGCGCGACGGAATCGGCCCGTACGAGAAGCGGCCCAAGCGGGTGAATCTGCACTGGGGCGGGTACGTGGAGGACAACAGCTTCGGGATTCACGAGTTCATGGGGCTGTGCAAATTGATTGGCGCGGAGGCATATATTGCGGGCAATGTGGGCAGCGGGAGTCCCGAGGAACTGCGGGACTGGGTGGAGTATTGCAATTATCCCGGGGGCAGCACGCTGAGCGACGAACGGATCGCCAACGGGGCGCGGGAGCCGTTCCAGATCCGCTATTGGGGCGTGGGCAACGAGAACTGGGGCTGCGGCGGGCCCATGACGCCCGAACATTACGGCGAGATGTACCGCATCTTCGCGAATTACATGCGGACCTTTGGCGGCACTCCGCTGTTCCTGGTGGCGTGCGGGCCGAGTGGCAATGACATGCGCTGGTCGCGCAATCTGCTGAATACGATTGGCGCGGGCCGGCTGCCGAGCGGCTGGTCCACGCATTTTTACGAGAACGGCGACATGGCGCCCACGAAATACACGGTGGATGCGATGTACAAGCAGTTCCGCATATTCCCGAACGTGGAGCAGTGCATCATCTCGCAGAGGGCGGTGTTGGACAGCTACGATCCGCGGCGGCGGTGCGGCGTGATTCTGGACGAATGGGGCGTGTGGGACCAGATGGTGCCGGCCGAGGAGCAGCGCAACGGCAGGCTGTGGCAGCAGAGCACCATGCGCAGCGCGGTGGGCGCGGGGCTGGGCTTGAACGTGTTCAACCGGCAGGCGGACAAGCTGTACATGGCGAACATCGCGCAGATGGTGAACGTGCTGCAATCGATCCTGCTCACCGATGGACCGGAGGGCAGGAATACGGTCCGCACGTCCACTTACTATGCGTTTCAACTGTTCAAGGCGCACCGCTCGAATATGTCGGTGAAGGTGGAGACGGAGAGCAGCGATCCGCTGAGCCTTTCGATGTCGGCGTCGAAGAACGAAAGCGAGCTGGTGGTGAGTTTCGTCAATCCGAGCGCAACGGCGGCGCTGGATGTGGATTGCGCGGTGCGGGGCTTCGCGGCGAAGAGCGGGACGGCGCAGATTCTGCATTCCGCGGATCTGAACGCGTTCAACAGCTTCGAGAATCCGGATGTGCTGGCACCGAAGGCGCACCGCGTGGTGGTGGAAGGCGGGCGGGTGCGGCTGGAGGCGCCGGCGCTTTCGGTGATTACCGCGACGTTGCACGTGTAACGGCGACTCCTATTGTTTTCCCATATGGCTTGTGCGAAGGTTATATAGGAATCCAATATGGGATGGATCAGAGCGTGCCTGATAAGGGTGGCGGGGCTATGGCGCAAGGAGGAGAAAGACCGCGAGTTCGCCGCCGAGATTGAAAACCACCTGCAGATGCGGACGGAGGAGCACATGCGGCGGGGCATGAGCGCCGCGGAGGCCCGCCGCGCCGCGCGGATTGAATCCGGCGGGCTGGAAGTGGCGCGGGAGGCGTATCGCGACCGGCGCGGCATACCCTGGCTGGAGAGCCTGATTCAGGATTTCCGGTATGCGTTTCGGGCGCTGAGGAAACAGCCTGTCTTCACGGTAGTGGCGGCGCTCACACTGGCCCTGGGGATCGGCGCCAACACGGCGATTTTCAGCCTGGTGTATCGTGTGCTGCTGCGGCCCCTGCCGTATCCGGACGCGGAGCGGCTGGTTTTCATTTGGAATTCGTACGTAAAGGGCGGAGGCGAGCCCACACGGGTTTCCATCCCGGACTACCTGGACCGGAGGGCGGAGGCGCCGGCGATTGCCGACGCGGCGCTGTTTACACCGCGCGAGGTGAACCTGTTTGCCGGGCAGCAACCGGAGTCTGTGACCGCGCTGGCGGTGACGCCCTCTTTCTTTTCCACGCTGGGCCGCGGACCTTCACTGGGCCGGGCCTTTACCTCATCCGATGCCGCCAGCGGCGCTCCGCGGGTGGCGATTCTGACTCATGCGCTGTGGGAGTCGCGATTCGCCGCCGACCCGGCGGTGACCGGCCGTGACGTGCGGATCGACGGGGAGGCATACTCAGTGGCGGGAGTGCTGCCGGCGGATTTCGAATTGCCGTGGCCGAAGGTTTCGGTGCTGGTTCCGTTCGCCTTTACGGCGGCGCAGGTTTCCGACGAAGAACGCGGCAACGAGTTCAGCATGATGATTGCGCGTCTGCGTCCGGGCGCATCGATCGGGCAGCTTAACGCGCAGATGAAAGCAATCGTGAGCCGTTTGATCGACCGTTTGCCGGCCCGCGCCGCCTACATGCGGAACAGCGGGTTCACGGGCCTCGCGATCGGGATGCGCGACCAGATGGTGGGCGACGTGCGAATGTGGCTCTGGGTGCTGCAGGCAGGTGTGGGAATCGTGCTTCTGATCGCCTGCGCGAATGTGGCGAACCTGCTGCTGATGCGAGCGACCGGGCGTCATCGCGAACTGGCTATAAGGATGGCACTGGGCGCGGGGTTCGGGCGGATCACGCAGCAGTTGCTGATAGAGGGTGCGGTGCTGGCGTTATGCGGCGCCGCCGGGGGCGTGATTCTGGCCATCTTCGGCGTGCGCGGCCTGCTGGCCATGACGGCGGACCAGTTTCCGGACATGCAGGCGGGAGTGGTGCATCCGGTGATTCTGGGTTTCACGGCGGCGGTGGCGGCGGTCACGGCGGTGGTGTTCGGGCTGGCGCCGTCCACTACGCGGCCGTCGCTGAGCGAAGTTAGCGCGCGCGCTTCGGCTGGAAAGGGGACCGGAGCGGTGCGCACTCTCCTGGTGATATCGGAGACTGCGCTGGCGGTGATTCTGCTGGTGGCGGCGGGTCTGCTGATCAAGGGCTTTGCTCGGCTGGAACGGGTGGATCCCGGCTTTTCGGCGCAACAGGTGCTGACGGCGGAGATGTCGCTGCCATCCGCGCGGTATCGCGATGGCGAGGCGCGGCGCATTTTCTGGTCGCGCGTGCTGGAGAGTTTGCGGGCGGCGCCGGGGGTGACGGCCGCCGGGCTGATTTCGAGCGTGCCCTTCAGCGGAAATGTGAACTCGGCGACGTTTCAGGTGGTCGGCCGTGCATTGGGTCCTGCGGAGAAGCCGCCGCATGCGCGCCTGGATTTCGTGATGGGCGATTACTTCCGCGCCATGGGGATTCCGCTGGTGGAGGGGCGTCCGTTCGACGACCGGGACTCCGCGCAGGGCACGCGCGTGGCGGTGGTGGACCAGTTTCTGGCGGACCGGCAGTTTCCGGGCCGCAACCCGATTGGCGAACAGTTGAATTTCGGCAGCGCGCGCAACTACACCATCATAGGGGTGGTGGGGAGCATCAATGACTCCGACCTGGCGGTGCCGATTCCCGAGGGGCGCGTGTACCTGAATGCGGTGCAGGTTCCTCTGCGCGGGATGGGACTGGTGGTGAAGGGCGGAGGAGACGCCGCGGCACTGGCGCCGGAGGTGCGCGCCGCCGTGCGGGCCATCGATAGCGAGCAGCCGCTTTCGGAAGTGCGCGCCATGGACCAGTGGGTGGCGCATTCGCTGAGCGGGCGGCGGACTCCGATGACGCTGCTGGCGCTTTTCGGAGCGCTGGCGCTGGTGCTATCGGCGATCGGCATTTATGGCGTGCTGGCCTTTGGAGTATCGCAGCGCGTACGGGAGTTGGGCATTCGCCAGGCGCTGGGCGCGGACCGGACGGCGATTGTGTCACTGGTTCTGCGGCAGGGCATCTGGATGGTCGGGGCCGGGCTGGCGGTGGGGCTGGCAGGCGCCGCGGCGCTGACGCGCTATCTGCAATCGCTGTTGTTCCAGGTGGGCGGGCGCGACCCGGGCGTGTACGCCCTGGTGACGATGCTGTTGTTGGCTGTGGCCGGGGTGGCCAGTTACATTCCGGCGCGGCGCGCCACGGGAGTGGACCCCATCGTCACGCTCCGCGAGTCCTGAGGGTGGAGGCTTTCCAGAGGTACACGCAGAGGCCGGTGAAGAGCAGGGCGGAGATGGACTGCGAGAGCGCTTCGTTGCCGTAGAAGGGTGTGGTGAACCAGCCTTCGGTATAGCCGGGGATGAGCCGGCAGGCAGCGCCGAAAACTCCGCCGAGGGCTCCTCCGGCCATGAGTCCGGAGGCCACGATGACGCCGCGTTCGCGCACGGTGGCGTCGCGCTTGCCGAGGAAGTGGGCCAGGAATCCGCCTACCAGGGCAGGTGTGTTCAACTCCAGCGGCAGGTACATGCCGAGGGCGAAAATGAGCGCGGGCACCTCCAGCATCTCCATGGCGACGGCGATGGCCGCGCCGGCGCCGAACAGGATGTAGGCTACCGGCTGGCGGCTCATGAAGCCTTCCACCAGGGCTTTCATGATGGATGCCTGGGGCGACGGGAGGACCACGCGTGTATCGCCGGGGGCGGCATCGCCGAACTGGAAGGCCTGGGCGAGCAGGACGATGGTGAGACCCACAGCCACCGATGCGGCGATGACACCGAGGAATTTCACTTTCTCCTGCGCGGCGGGCGTGGAGCCCAGCCAGTAGCCCGTTTTGAAATCGGTAATGGCCTGTCCGGAGACGGAGAGCGCGGTACAGACCATGCCGGCGATGGCCATCACAAAGAACATGCCGCTGGTGCCGGAGACGCCAAAGCGGAGCAGCACGATGGAGCTGATGATGATGGTGAGCATGGTCATGCCGGAGACCGGATTGCGGGCCACGGTGGCGATGGCGTTGGCGGCGACGGAAGTAAAGAAGAAGGCAAAGACGAGCGTGAGGACCAGCCCGGTGAGGAGGACGGGCACGGAAGGCGCCAGGCGGCCGAGCAGCAGGGAGACTCCGATGGCGCCGGCGATGACGCCGAGCAGAATGCTCATCACCGGGATATCGCGATCGGTACGTTCGCCGCTGGAGGCTTCGCCGCGGCGGAAGGCGCGCAGGGCCACGCCGAAGGAGCCGGCGACGATGCGCATGGATTTGAGGATGCCGAAGATGCCCGCGGTGGCGATGGCGCCGACGCCGATGAAACGCACGTAGCCGCGGAAAATCTGGGCGGCGGTCATCTGGGCGATGGGGACGGTGCCGGGATAGACGGCGGTATCGGGCAGGTGGCTGCCGATCATCCAGATGAGGGGCACCAGCACGAGATTGGAGAGGACGCCGCCGGCGCAAAGGATCAGGGAACTGCGCAGCCCCATGACGTAGCCGAGTCCCAGGATGAAGCCGATGGCATCGAAACTGACGGCGATGCGGGCGCGTTCGGAGAGGGCGTGCACGGCGGGAAGGAACTGGAAGTCGAGATACTCTTTCCAGACGTGGAAAGTGGTGACGAGAAAATCGTAGACGCCGGCGACGGCCGTGGCCTGGAGCAACAGGCGGGCTTGAGAGCCGCCCTTTTCGCCGGTGACCAGCACTTCGGTAATGGCGGTGGCCTCGGGGTAGGGAAGGCGGCCATGCATTTCGCGGACGAAGTAGCGGCGCAGCGGGATGAGGAACAACACGCCGAGACAGCCGCCGGCCAGGCAGATGAAGATGGTCTGGGCGGGGTGCGGGTCCAGTTTCAGGATGTAGAGCGCGGGCAGGGTGAAGATGGCGCCGGCAACGACAGAGCCGGCCAGGCCGCCGATGCCGGTGATGATCACGTTCTCAAGAAGCGTGGAGCGGCGGAAGAAGATGCGGGCGAGTCCGATGGCCAGGATGGAGATGGGGATGGCGGCTTCCATGACCTGGCCGACTTTGAGGCCGGAGTAGGCCGACGCCACAGTGAAGATGACGCAGAGGAACAGGCCCCATCCGACCGAGCGAACGGTGAGTTCGGGGACCGCCGCGGACGCGGGGACCACGGGCTGGTAGCTGGTTCCGGTTGGCAGCGGCGTATAGGCATTGGCGGGCAGTTCCCTGGCGCCAGCCGGTTTTGGGGACAAGCCACAGCTTAGCCCACGGCAATTTCGGAGTAAAGAGTCTATTTGCCGGTACGGAGCTCACCGGCCGCGGGATTGGCGGCGCCGGCGATGCCGAACACCTGGCCTCCGGGGGCGGCGAAATAGAAAGTGTTGGTGGCGGGGTAAGTTACCTGGGGAAGGCCGGCAGTGAGGATCTTCTGCTTCAGCGCCGGCGGATTGGCGGAGCGGATTTCGAGCCATGCGCCGCGGCGGGCCTGGGCTTCGCTGAGGGCGTCGGGGGTGAATTCGATGCTCAGCGAGCCGCCGCCCGGGAACCGGAAAGCGAGGATGGGTTCGGCGAGCCCCGGCGCGCGCAGAGAGACCGGCGCGCCGCAACCGAGGACCTCTGTGAAGCACCAGGCGAGTTTCTCTTTGACTTTGGGGTGGGCGAAGAGATGGGCGCGGTTGCTGAAGGCGAGGGCGGGGGAGTCCTGGGCATTCAGGTTCGCGGCGGTTGCCGCGAGGGCTGCCGCGCGGCCGAGAAATTTGCGTCTGCCGGTTTTGCTCATTTGATACTCCCGATGCGGTGTGCGACCGCCAGGGTCACGTCGTCGTGGTATGGTTCGGCGCCGCAAAAATCGCGCAGGCGCGAGAGGATGGCGGCGACCATCTGCGAGGGCGGGCCGGCGGCGGAAGAGGCGGCGCAGGCGATCAGGCGTTCGTCGCCAAACTCTTCGCCGGCGGTGTTGCGCGCTTCGGTGACGCCGTCGGAGAACAGCACCAGGCGGTCGCCGGGGTTGAGGAAAAGTGTTTCCTCTTCGAACGCGGCCTGCTCGAACAGGCCGAGGGGCGGCCCGCCGGCCAGACAGACGGCAACTGCCGCCGCCGGAGAGAAGGATGGGCGGATTGTGTCCGGCGCTGGTGTAGGCGAGGCGGCCATCCGGCGACAGGACGCCGTACACCAGCGTGGCAAACCGGGCGTCGAACCGGCGGCGGGCCAGCGAGCGGTTCAGTTTGCCGAGGAGCGCCGAAGGCCGCGGTTCGTGTTCGACCTCCGCCGCCAGCATGCCCTGGATCATGGCCGCAAGGAGTGCCGATGCCGGCCCCTTACCGGAGACATCGCCGAGGGCGAGGGCAAAAGCGCCGGAAGCGAGAGGGACCATCTCGAAGAAATCGCCTCCGATGGCGCGGCATGGGACGGAATCACCGGCCGCTTCACAGTACGCGGTGCGGCAGGTCTTGCACGGGAGGAGCATGCGCTGGAGTTCCGCCGCCGTACGCAGTTCCTTATCGATGCGCGATTTTTCGAGGCGCTCCAGGACACCGGCCAGATCGTAAAGGCGCTCGTCGCGAACAATTTTTCCGGCGGAAAGTTCCAGCAGGATGACGCAGCGATAGTCGATGCGCTCGCCGGTGGGCGGCTGGCCGAACCAGCCGTTGCGGTCGGTGGCGCGGACGGCGCCGATGATGGCGATGCGCGGGCCATCCACCAATACCTCCCGGGTCTCGACGTAGAGATCCGGGAACAGGGCGAAGAGGGTCCGCCAGTTTTCGGCGATGGCGGCGCGTCCGGCGATCTGGGGGAACATGGGACTGGTGGCGACGGCGTCTTGGCTGTAGAGCGACGACAGGCGGGCGGCATCGCGGGTGCTGACGGCGCGGCCCAATTCGGCGGCGAATTTCAGCGCCTCGGGGCGGGTCATGGGCGGCACCCGAAGCGGCGCAGCGCTTTCCGGTCGCCTTCCAGGCGCAGCCCTTGGGCCTGGGCTTCGGCCAGGGTAGTTTTGGCGGTCAGGAGACGGAGAATCAGGTGCGGCGGGCCCTCGATGCGCGCGTCGGCATCGGACGGGCGGCCCGGCTGCACGCGCACCGAACCATCGCCCACGGTTTCCAGGGTGACCAGTTCCGCGCCGGCCCGCAATCCGATCCGGAGCGGGCGATCTTCGGGAGAACGATCGCGAACGTAGAGGCGAAGCGGGAGGACCACCCAATGGTCGCAGAATATGTCCCCGGCGGCGCTGGCGGCGAGCAGGGGCGCCCCCCAGCGGCCGAGGGCGGCAATCACCGGCTCAAGTTCCTTTCCGCGGGGGGTGAGGCGGAACAGGGAGGCGGCGATGGGGGGCGGCGCTTCTTCGCGCGCCACCAGGCCGGCCTGTTCCATGCCGGCCAGCCGCTCGGCCAGCAGGTTGGTGGCGATGCCGGGCAGGCCGTTGCGGAGGTCGGTATAGCGGCAGGCTTGGCGAATCATCAGCTCGCGCACGATCAGGAGGGTCCAGCGGTCGCCGATGAGATCCAGCGCCTTGGCGAGCGCGCAGGCTTGT
The DNA here is from genome assembly GCA_963853855.1 of uncultured Solibacteraceae bacterium. Classification (GTDB taxonomy): domain Bacteria; phylum Acidobacteriota; class Terriglobia; order Bryobacterales; family Bryobacteraceae; genus Sulfopaludibacter. Next base: position 67,162 of record CAWKYG010000055.1, read on the forward strand.
CCGTAGGATCGCATGGTTTAAATTTTAAATTATATACTTGAAAATTTCAAGTAAAAAGATTATAACTGCGATATGACTGACCTGAGCCTGGAGGAAAAGCGTGCGGCGGTTTTCCACCTGGGGGCTACGCGGGAGGGACTGCTGGAGGCGGTGGAGGGTCTTACGGAGGTCGAATGGCGCTCCCGGCCGGCCGCCGATCGATGGTCGATTCTGGAGGTAGTGGAGCACCTGGCGATTGTCGAACGGCGGGTGCATGGGGTGATCGGCAGAATGTGCGCCGCGCCGGAAGCGGAACCTGGGAGAAGGGACTCGGAGGTGGACCAGTTCGTGCTGGTCAAAGTGGCGCGGCGCGGCCAGCGGGTGGAGGCTCCGGCGCCGATTCAGCCGACGGGACAATGGAGCCCGGAGGAGGCATTAGGTCAATTCCTGGCAGGCAGGGCGGAAACCCTGGCGCTGGTGGAGACGGCGGCCTGCCTGCGGGGGCGCGTGCTGCCGCATCCGCTGTTCGGTCCCTGGGACGGGTACCAATGGATTCTGGCCACGGCGGCGCACAGCGCGAGGCACACGGGGCAGATTCTGGAGACGCGGGGGCGCGTCTTGTGAGTCAGGCCTGCAGGGCGCAGCGCTGTTCCAGGATTTCGAGCAGGCGGAGCCGCTGGATTGGTTTGCAGAGGTAGCCATCCATTCCGCCGGCGAGGCACTTCTCCTCATCGCCTTTCATGGCATGGGCGGTCATGGCGATGATGGGGATATGGCATCCCGTGGCGAGTTCGCGTTGGCGGATGGCGGCGGTGGCTTCCATGCCATCCATTTCGGGCATCTGAATGTCCATCAGGATCAGATCGAAGGGTTGCGTTTCGGCGGCAGCCACGGCGGCGGCTCCGTTTTCGGCGATGGCGACGGAATGGCCGAATTTTTCGAGCATGCGCTGGGCCACGGTGCGGTTGACGGCGTTGTCCTCGGCGACCAGAATGCGGAGCGGGGTGTGCGCCTGGGGGTGTTCCCGGTCCGTGGCCGCGGCAGTTGCCGGCGGGTTCACGGGTACTGAATCGAGGACGGTGCGGATGGTTTGCAGCAGGTCCCACTGGCGGACCGGTTTGTTGAGCGAGGCGGCAATGACGCCCTTGTGATTGGGCGCGAGATCGGCGGTGCTGCCCACAGAGCGGAGCATGACCAGCGGCGCCGACATGCCGGGAAGGTCACGCAGGCGCCTGGCGGTTTCAAAGCCGTCCATTTCGGGCATCTGGCAATCCAGCAGGATGACGCCGAAGCGGTTCGGCCGGGGAAGGCGCTCGCGCACCAGTTCCAGGGCTTCGGGGCCTCCGTTCACGGCCACCGGCTGCATGCCCCAGCGACTCACCATTTTGACCAGCACATGACGATTGGTGGCGTTATCGTCGACGATGAGGATGTGCTGATCCCGCAGGCGATCCATGTGGGCGAGCGACGGTTTGGGGAGGGGCCGGTCCGGCTCGCCGAGCCGCGCGGTGAAGTGAAACAGGCTGCCCACGCCCGCGGGTCCGCTCTCCACCCACAGTTTCCCGTCCATCAGGGCGGCCAGGCGCGCGGATACCGTGAGACCGAGCCCGGTACCTCCGAAGCAGCGGGTGGTGGACGGATCCGCCTGAGTGAAGGGCTGAAAGATCAAGTCCCGTTTTTCCTCGGGAATGCCGATGCCTGTGTCGCGGACGCTGAAGCGGAGCAGGGAGCCGGCGGGTGAGGGCGGGAGGCGCTCCACCGTCATTTCGACTTCGCCCCGGTCGGTGAATTTGATGGCATTGCCCAACAGGTTGACGAGCACCTGGCGCAAACGGACGGGATCGCCGACTACCGCTTCCGGAACGTCGCCGCGCATATCGCAAATCAGTTCCAGGCCTTTCTGGTGGGCGCGGAAACTCATGATGCGCATGAGCTCACCGACGGTTTCGAACAGATCGAAGCCAATCTGTTCGAGGTGCATTTTGCCGGCTTCGATCTTGGCGAAATCGAGGATGTCGTTGATGACCAGGAGGAGCGATTCGGCGGAAGTTTTTACCAGGTTAAGGTCTTCGCGCTGCTCCTGGGTCAATTTGGTATCGAGGACGAGGTCGGTCATCCCGATGACGCCGTTCATCGGCGTACGGATTTCATGGCTCATGGAGGCCAGGAAGATGCTCTTGGCTTCATTCGCAGAGCGGGCCGACTCCTCGGCCAGGCGGCGGTCGCGCGCCTCGATTTGCAGCATTTCGGTTTGATTCTCAAACAGCGTGACGATCATGCCGAAGGCGACGAAATACTTCGGCAAGTCCCATACGACGTGATCTCCGGGGATTCCGGCGTGGAAAAAGTCGCAAACGGCCGCAATCGGGAAAACCAGGCCCCAGGCCACCAGCGAGAGGGAAGTGAGAGAGACTCCCGGCGAACAACGGTCGTAGTTTCTCCAATAGCAGCATCCGGTGACGGCAAAGCCAGTGAAGAGAATGAAATCCATGCCATAGATCGGGCTGGGAGGGTGCCTGCCAGACGGTCCACAGACCCGGGAGGATCGCCACCAGGAGCCAAACCGCCAGGGTGGCGGGGGAGTGTTTGCGGTGGGAGAGGGCGAGGGCGGCGCCCGCGGCGATCATCATCAGCAGGAGAGCGCGATACAGCCAGGGATGGCGCCACTCCACTACCAGGCAGGTCCAATAGAGGATAGCCGGGGTAAACAGGCCGGCCCAAAAGAGGGCACGCCCGCGGCGTGTGGCGAGGCGGCAAACCGAAAGAAAAAACGGGCATGCCGCGGATATCAAAGTAGCGTAGGCCAGCCAGAGCGCGAGCCGATCGGGGATGCGGTGGAAGCTCCAGAGGACGTTGCCGGCGAAATGGACGACTATGGCCATCCATCCGATCATCCAAAGGCGGATCCGCTGCTGGTGTTCGCGGTGGTAGATCCAAGTAAAGAGGGCGACCAGGATAATCATCACCGACAAGGTCATGACACGCTGAAATTGCGGAAACATAACTCTTCTTGACAGCCCCGATAGTCTGCATATGCCTTATCGGCTGGAATGGAGGGGATCTTTAGTTTCCATTTCGAGGTCTAAACCTCCAGAAAACGGGGAGGCCGACGAGGGCGTCGGCCGCGGACCAGGGGTCCGCCTTACCAACACATAATGGGAAGTATGTACGTGAAGGAAATGTGGCGGTACCCGGTGAAGTCGATGGGCGGGGAGTTACTGCAGACGGCGCGGTTGACGGAGGGGGGAATCGCCGGTGACCGGATTGTGCAAGTGAAGTACGGGCCGGGGTACACTGCCACCGCGCGGACTTTTCCGGGCCTGCTGGGATTCAAAGCGACACTGGACGATACGGGCGCGCCTCGCGTGGATGGCCGGCCGTGGAACGATCCGGAAGTACAGGCGGCGGTGGCGGCGGATTGTGGCACCGGACGCGCGCCTGGAGCGGTACGAGGGGCTGGACCGTTTCGACATCCTGCCGCTGCTGGTGGCCACCGATGGCGCCATCGCGGAGTTCGGGCGCGACCGGCGGCGGCTTCGGCCCAACCTTATTATCGGTGGCGTGGAGGGGATGGAGGAGCGCGCATGGGAAGGCGGGCGGATTCTGATCGGGGAGGTGGTCATTGGCATCCACGACCTGCGCGGGCGCTGCAACATGACCACGTTCGATCCCGATACCCTGGCTCACGATCCCGGGGTGTTGCGCGAGATCGTCCGGCGCTTCGGCGGGAAGCTGGCGCTGAACTGCGAGGTGATCACGGGCGGCGAGATCCGGGTGAATCAGGAGGTCCGTGTTCTCGCTTGAATCCGCGGAGCGGCTGAGGCGCTCTTACCGTCCGGCGCGGGTGCGGCTGCTCTTCATCGGGGAATCGCCTCCGGCTTCCGGGCGATTCTTCTACCGGGGCGACTCGGGGCTTTACCGGGCCATGCGGGATGCATTCCGAACGGTGGATCCATCGATCCGCGAGGAGCAGTTTCTGACTGCGTTTCAGGCCTGGGGCTGCTACCTGGTGGATCTGTGTGCGGAGCCGGTGGATCGCCTGGATACAAAATCGCGGCGTGCAGTCTGCCGCGGCGGCGAAGACGTACTAGCGCGGACGATTGTCCGGCTCCGGCCGGAGGGGATTGCCACGGTGGTCCGTTCGATCGAGGGCAATGTGGCGCGAGCCGTGCAACGCGCAGGTTGGAGCGGGCCGGTGCTTCATTTGCCGTATCCCGGCAGATGGTACCGGAACCGGGACGTTTTCATCGAAATGCTGCGCCCTGTTCTGGAGGCACGCGCAGGCGGTACATTACACTGAAGGAGGGGGACACGCGACCGGTGGGTACGACCACTTCTGCCAGCAATCCACAAACGTCCGCCGCGGGGCGATTCGCGGGGCTGGACCCGGAGCAACTGATCCGCGCATTCCGCATCATGCACACGTCGCGGCGCCTGGACGACCGCGAAATCGCGCTCAAGCGGCAGAACCGCATCTTTTTCCAGATCAGCGGCGCGGGACACGAGGCCGTGCAGGTGGCGGCGGGCATGGCGCTGCGGCCCGGCAGCGACTGGTTCTATCCTTATTACCGCGACCGCGCGCTTGTGCCTGGCGCTGGGCGTGACGCCGCTACGAGATGCTGCAGCAGGCGGTGGGCGCGGCGGCCGACCCGGCTTCGGGCGGGCGGCAGATGCCGTCGCACTGGGGGCACCGCGAGCTCCACATCGTCAGCGGCATCTTCGCCCACCGGCACGCAGTTCCTGCAGGCCGTGGGATGCGCCGAGGCGTCGCGATATCTGGACGGCGCAGAGCGACGAGATCACGCTGGTGACTCGCGGCGAAGGCGCCACCAGCGAAGGCGAGTTCTGGGAGGCGCTGAATGCCGCCTGCCTGAAGCGGCTGCCGGTGCTGTTTCTGGTGGAGGACAACGGCTACGCCATCTCGGTGCCGGTGGAAGTGCCAGACGGCGGGCGGCAGCATCTCGAAGCTGGTGGCCGGGTTTCCCGGGCCTGCTCCGGCAGGAAGTGGACGGCACGGACTTTCTGGCGTCCTATCGCGGCTATGGAGGAGGCCGCGGCGTGGTGCCGCGAGGGCAGCGGCCCGGCGCTGGTGCACGCGCACGTGATGCGGCCGTATTCGCATTCGCTTTCCGACGACGAGCGGCTGTACAAGACCGCCGCCGAGCGCGAGGCGGAAGCCGGGCGCGACCCGGTGATGCGCTTTCCGGAGTTTCTGATCGCCGAGGGCGTGATCGACCGGCACATGCTGCAGCGCATCGCTCATGAGATCGACGAAGAGGTGCACGCGGCCACGCACGAGGCGCTGCACGACCTGCCGCCGGCGCCGGAGACGGCGCTGCGCGCATCTCTATTCGGAGACGGTCGACCCGACTTCGCGAAGCGTTCGCCACGGAGCCGCATTTCGAGGGCGAGCCGCTGACCATGGTGGACCTGATCAACGCCACGCTGCGCGAAGAGATGCGCCGCAACGCGCAATGGTGGTGTTCGGCGAGGACGTGGCCGATTGCAGCCGCGAGGCCAATCTTGCGGGAAGTGAAGGGCAAGGGCGGCGTGTTCAAAGTGACCGCCGGGCTGCAGACGCGAGTTCGGCGCGCGGCGCTGCTTCAATACGCCGATCGCCGAAGCGGCCATCGTGGGCCGCGCCATCGGCATGGCCACGCGCGGGCTGAAGCCGGTGGCCGAGATTCAGTTCTTCGATTACATCTGGCCGGCGATGATGCAGATTCGCGACGAACTGGCCACCCTGCGCTGGCGCTCCAACGGGGATTTCTCCTGCCCCGGCGGTGATTCGCGTGCCGATCGGCGGCTACCTGAACGGCGGCGCGATTTATCACAGCCAGTGCGGCGAGGTGGAGTTCACGCACATTCCCGGACTGCGCGTGGTGTTGCCCTCGAACGCGCTGGACGCCTGCGGACTGCTGCGCACGGCGATCCGCTGCGACGACCCGGTGCTGTTCCTGGAGCACAAGCGGCTGTATCGCGAGCCGTACAACCGCTCGCCGCATCCGGGCGACGATTTCACGATTCCGTTCGGGCGCGCCAAGGTGGTGAAGCCGGGGCATAGCCTGACGGTGGTTACTTACGGCGCGCTGGTGCAGAAGGCGCTGCTGGCGGCGACTCAGGTGGAGAAGCGGAATCCGCGGGCGAGCGTCGAGGTTATCGATCTGCGGACCCTGGCGCCCTACGATTGGGAGGCCATCCGGGCGTCGGTGGAGAAGACCAGCCGCGTGATGATCGCGCACGAGGATACGCTGTCCTTCGGCTACGGCGCGGAGATCGCGGCGCGCATCGCCGGCGAGTTGTTCGACCGTCTGGATGCGCCGGTGGGCCGCGTGGGCGCGCTGGATACCTGGGTGGGCTACCATCCGCAACTGGAGGCCGCGATCCTGCCGCAGACGGAAAATCTGGCGGCGGAGATGGAGCGGCTGCTGGGGTATTGACGCTGAAAGTCGGCGGAAAGCTGTAAGCTTTAAGTATGTCGGAAACAAATGTTCCCCGTCGAACGTTTCTGCGCGGCGCAGCGGCGACGACGGCGCTTTCCTATTCGCGCGTCTATGGGGCGAACGACCGGATTCAACTGGGCCTGATCGGCTGCGGCGAGCGCGGCAAGTACGATATGGGCAACTTCGTCACCACCGGCAAGGTGGACGTGGTGGCCCTGTGCGACATTTGGGCCACACACATAGAGCAGGCCAAAAAGCCGGCGAACAATCCGGGCGTGAAGACGTTCGCCGATCATCGCAGGCTGCTGGACATGAAAGAAGTGGACGTGGCGCTGATCGGCGTGCCGGATCACTGGCACTCGGCCATCGCCATCGATGCCCTGAATGCCGGAAAGGACGTGTACGTCGAAAAGCCGCTGACGCGCAAAATCGAAGAAGGGCCGCAGATCGTGAAGGCCGCACGGATCAACAATCGCGTGTGCCAGGTGGGCATGCAGCAGCGCAGCGGTAAGCACTATATTGAGGCCAAGCGCGAGTATCTGGATTCCGGCAGATTAGGCAAGATCACACTGGCGCGGACGTGGTGGCATGGCAACGGCTACCACTTGCGCAAGGCGCCGCCCTCGCTGCAGACCAAGCCGGCCGACCTGGACTGGGCCCACTTCCTGGGTCCGCTGAAGTGGCGCGACTGGGATCCGCAGCAGTATTGGAACTGGCGCGCTTACCTGGATTTCGGCGGCGGCCAGGTGACCGATCTGTTCACTCACTGGATCGATGTGGTGCACATGTTTATGAACAAAGACGGGCCGACGGCTGGAATGGCGGCAGGCGGCGTTTACAACTATAAAGACGGACGCACCGCGCCCGATACCATCAACGTGCTGCTGGAATACCCGTCGGAGTTTACGGCGACGTTCGAAGCTACGCTGGTGCCTGGAATTACCGGAGCCGGCGTGGAGTTCGCGGGTACCCAGGGACGCCTGCTGATTGACCGGCAACATTACGAATTCCACCCCGTGGGCCGCAACGCACAACCGACCGTGGTGAAGGCGTCCAGCAATATCGATATGGATCACGTGGAGAACTTCCTGGCGTGCGTGCGATCGCGCGAGAAGCCCAACGGCGACGTGCTGGTGGGGCATCGCTCGGCGCAGGCGTCGCACCTGGGTAACATTTCGTACATGCAGAAGCGGCGCATCGATTTCGACCCCGTGCGGGAAGAGATTCTGCCCCTTTGAGGGGCTTGCTATAATTGAAGATCCAAGTTCAATATTACTGAGGAGTTTCATGATTTCAGCAACACAATTGCGTCCGGGAATGGTGATCAAGTTCAACAACGAACTGTACTCGGTTTTCAGCATGACTCACCGTACGCCGGGCAATCTCCGCGGTTTCGTGCAGGCCCGGATGCGCGGTCTGAAAAACGGGACCATGATCGAGCACCGCTTCTCTTCCGAAGACAAAGTGGAAAAGGCGATGCTGGACGAGCAGGAGATGGAGTACTTGTACGACGATGGCGAGTACTACTATTTCATGAACACCGAGACCTACGAGCAGATGCACCTGATGAAGGACCTGCTGGGCGACGCGGTGAACTACCTGATTCCTCAGTTAAAGCTCAAGGTGGAGTTCTACGAGGGTAAGGCCCTGGGCGTGGAACTGCCCGCCACAGTGGATCTGACGGTGGTGGAGACGGAGCCCGGATTGAAGGGCGCCACCGTATCGAACGTCACCAAGCCGGCCAAGATGGAAACCGGGCTTATGGTGCAGGTGCCGCCGTTCATCGTGGAAGGCGAAAAGATCCGCGTCAATACGGCGGAAGGCACTTACCAGGAACGCGCGTAGGTTACAGCGCGCCGAGCGCGGCGGCCAATTCGTTCTCTTCTTCGGGAAACACGGTACGCAGGTCGATGATCAGCTTCTCGCCGGCGATGCGGGCGATCACGGGCGGGTCGTGGCGGCGCAGTTTTCGTTCGCACTCTATTACGCCGGGGCATTCGATGGCGAGGAGCCAGGTGGCGATGGATTGTTCCGGTGTGGCGCCCCCGCCGATGACGGAACTGCCTTCCACTATTTGTGCGCGCAATGCCGGCAGGCGTGCCAGCAGGGCTTCGGCGCGAGTCGCGAATCTCCGCGGCGGGCTGGCGGATCATGGCCAGTGCGGGCACTGCGTCCCAGCGTTCCATCAGCAGATGGCGCAGGGTGGTTTCCAGGGCCTGATAGATCAGCTTGTCGAGCCGTAGCGCGCGGAATAAGGGATTGCGGCGCAGGCGGGCGACCAGATCCGGGTTGCCGGCGAGAATTCCGGCCTGCGGTCCGCCCAGCAGTTTGTCACCGCTGAAAGAGACAAGGCTGGCGCCGGCTTTCAGGCTGTCGGACACGACGGGCTCGTCGATGCCGAAAGCGGAGAGGTCGGTCACACAGCCGCTGCCGAGGTCTTCGTATACCGGCAGGCCGCGTTCGCGCCCGAGGGCGGCGAGCTCGCTTAGGGCAGGGCGTTCGGTGAATCCGGTGATGCGGAAATTGCTGGGGTGCACGCGAAACAGCAGGCGCGTGCGCTCGGTAATGGCGTCGCGGTAGTCTTCGATGCGGGTGCGGTTGGTGGTGCCGACCTCGCGGATGAGTCGCGCCGGAGCGGGACATGATATCGGGGATGCGGAAGCCATCGCCGATTTCGATGAGCTCGCCGCGCGAGACCACGACTTCGCCTCCCGCGGCGAGCTCGTGCAAGGCCAGAAAGACGGCGGCGGCATTGTTGTTCACGGCAATGCCGGGGGCCCCGGTGAGACGCTCGATCAGCGCGGCGGTGTGGACATCGCGCTTGCCGCGGCGGCCGCGTGCCAGGTCGTATTCCAGGTTCGAATAGCCGGGCAGGCCGGCGAGCGCGGGTAGTGGAGCGCGCCCCAGGTTGGTGTGGAGCACGACCCCGGTGGCATTGATCACGCGGCGGAGCGCGGGCCTTTCCAGCGCCGACAAGGCATTGCGGATGCGCGCTTCGAGAGTCGTTTCACGGGTGCGCCCGTTCAGAATTTGCGAGCGCGCGTCTTCCAGGGCGCGACGGGTCTCGGCAACGACGAGGTTCCTCGGGTAGCTTGCCAATGCGTCGGGGAGGCGTTCCAGGAGCTCATGCACGGAGGGCAGATCGCGCAGCTTTTCGCTTTCGGTCACGAATTCGATAGTACGCGGACCGGTGGGGAATTTCAAACATCTGAAGGAGCCTCACCTCACCAGGACGCCTGACGCGCTCCGCCGGGGACGAAACAGGATCCTTCCGAGAACCGCAATTGCCAAGCCCGGCAGAAACAAGACAGTCACGTACACCGCCCAATCGGTATCGAAAGCCAGGATCTCGGGATCGGCGGGGGCGGAAGGGCTGTACAAAACCGTCACCCGGTCGCCGATCCGCTTGCGAAACGGGGTCCACGTTTTCGCGAACTGGTCGTAGCGCCCTCGCGGTGTGCGGTACTCGACATAGAAGGAATACCTGTCGAAGCTGTTCGTGCTTTCCTGAGTCCCCGTAATGACTCCGGTCGTGGAGGCTGCCTTGGCGATGTGGATTGCCTTCGGAATCGAAACGCAGAGGCTCAACAGCATCAGTGCGCCGCCAACGACATAGAAAAAGTATCGGGTCGCGCGTGGCCGCAGCGCTTCGAGTTCCTCCACCTTCTTGCTGCGGACCCAGGGTAATACCAAGCCTATGGTCAGCCCCACAAAGGTTCCGATGGCGCAGAATCCCGCCGAAACCAACCAGGGGGTTCGACCGAAATCGGGGTCGGTGGAAAGAACCAGGACATCGAGCGCCACCCGGAGGCCTTTTTTCTCCAGCGCCGCACGCACGAAGACGGGCAACTCACCCCGCAGCAGGAGGCCCGCATCGCTGGAGTAAGGCTGAGCCGTCGATAGCGGCTGGCCGCCGGTATCGAGCAGGAAGCGAACCGGCCGGTCAGGACTCCAACCCGATTCCGTCAATGGTACGAAGCTGTGGGAGTATTCGACCCCGGTGCCGAACCGGCCGGTCAGCGCTTCCTTGTAGCGGATCCGATACGACCGCTGGAGCGTTCCCACCAGCACCGCCCGTGACTCCGTCACCTTGCCGGACCTAACCTCGTCCAGCACAATTCGCCGCGGTTGGTCGTCCGGACTGGGCAGAAGCGTGGTCCTGCAGTAGCAAAGCGCTCCCATCGCCGCCACAATGAGCGCCCCGATTCGGAACCGCCTGCCCCAGCGCATCCCGCTGGCCTCGCCATCGAAAGGAACGTGGCTGCGAATTCGCCGGCCGCCGGCCTGCTCCGAAATCAGAATCATCGGCAGGAAAATCAGCGGCACCGACAGCAGAATGTGGGTGACGGGAAAAACCATCCCGAGTGATTCGAGTTGCCAGTACAGCAGCAGCCCCGCAATCCCGCCGCCGGTGGCCACACCGTGCAGGAATACGGCGATCCCCAACCCGAACCACACCCACAGCCACTGGCTTTTACTAAGGCGCAACACCACGTCCGATTTTCTATTATGAGTAGACCGCGCGGCAATCCCGAGATGGAGAATCTCTTTGTGTCCGGCCCGTACAGGGATTGACCGGACAACGTTGTACTGGCGCCTGTAGCGCGGAACGGACTATCTAAAGATTCGCCCCGCGCACCCAACGTACGAGAGCACTTTCCGCGCAGACCGCCAAGTGCCGAGCGCGCGCCATGCCGGCGCGAAATCTCTGAAGATGTTCGGGAAATGCAGGCTGCTTACCCCCGCCATAGGACTAAAGAACCTGCAGGTTTCCGCTATATGGACGCTGGGGGCGCGACTAACTCGGGCGGCAGTTTTTTCTTGACAAGTAATCCACGTTTGGCAAACATAGGGATGCTTGCGCCAAGAGGGGGAATGGAGCGTTGCGCGAGCCAGGTGAATAAGCTAATTCGGCCACGAATCTCCGTTGACCCAAAGGCTTTTCAGACCGGATGGCGAGTTTTTCCGGGCCTCCCGTGAAACGAACCCGCGGCGCAATTCACCATGACTTGACGGTTTTCGCCTGGAGGGGGGCGAAATTGCGGCATCAGGTACTGTTCATTTGCGATCGGCCCGCACCCATGAGTTTCGACATGGTCGACCTTCTGCCCTGTGACGGGCAGTACGAATGGTCGGAGCTGGCCTGGAGTGAGGCACGGCCGGACCGGGTGGCCGCATCGCGAGCCGACCTGGTGGTGGGGATCGCTCCCAACCGCTGGACGGAGGCTTTCAATTTGTTTTCCGGATTAGTGGAGCGGTCGGCGAACAAGTTGTCGATTGCCATCCTGCCACAAGAGATGGACGGAGTGGAATTGGCGCACACCTGTAAACTCCTCGACGATTTTGTTTTGTGGCCGGCCAGCAGGGAAGAGATCGTGCAGCGAATCCGGCGTTTGTCGGGCGGCGCGGCGCACGCGAGCAACCTGCTCCGCGAAAAACTGGTGCATGAAATTGGATTCGCGCAACTGGTGGGCGAAGATCCGGCGTTCCTGAGCGTTCTGGAAAGAATTCCGCAAATCGCGCGGAGCAGCGTGCCGGTTCTGATACTGGGGGAAACGGGGACCGGAAAGGAATTTACGGCGCGTGCCGTTCACCACCTGGGAAACCATCGGAGCCAGCCTTTTGTACCCGTCGATTGCGGCGCCATCCCGGATCATGTTTTTGAAAATGAAATGTTCGGACACGTGCGTGGAGGTTACACGGACGCGCACAGCGACCAAAAGGGCCTGGCTGAAATTGCCGATGGCGGAACGCTGTTTTTAGACGAAGTGGATTCGCTCTCGCCGGCGGCGCAATCCAAGCTGCTTCGCTTCCTGCAGGAAGGGACGTTCAAGCCGCTGGGCGCGAGCAAGTTCGTCACCGTCGAAGTGCGAATCATCGCTGCCACCAATCAGGACCTGGAGGAGTGTGTCCGGAAGGGCAGATTCCGTGCTGATCTGTACTACCGGTTAAACGTGCTGAAGCTCACTTTGCCGGCGCTGCGCGACCGCCCGCTCGATATTCCGCTGCTGGCCAACCATTTTTTGAAATCCACCGGTGCGGCGCCGGACGGCACGAGGCGCCTTTTCTCACAGGCGGCGATGCGGCAATTAGCATCCTATGCGTGGCCTGGAAACGTGCGGGAGTTGCATAACGTGGTCCAGCAGGCGGCGTTTTCGTCGGAAGGCGCCCAGATACTTCCGGCGCACCTGCCGTTTTCCGGTTTGGCGGAAGTGACTCCGGCGGCGGCTCACTTCCGTGAGGCCAAGGAGAACGCGATCGCCGCCTTCGAGCGCACGTACGTGGAGCAGTTACTTCGTGAGACAGGCGGAAATGTGACTCAGGCCGCGAGGCAAGCCCAGCAGGACCGCCGATCGCTGGGCCGCCTGATTAAGAAGTATAAACTCCGTTAGATCCCGGATTTCACTGGTAAGTGACTCGCGCGTTTCAGGTAATTCCTCCGGGACGAATCTGTCCCACCCCGCGCAGGCTGCGCCCACCCTCGACGCCTGAGTGTTTCCCACTGCTTGACGGCGATGCGTTACGGAGCGAGAGGTCATGCACGCCGCACCACGCGCTCGGGTTTCCGGGGAGTCCGTTGATTCTAAGGAGCGCCGTCTTTGGAATACCGCCTGCACTAGTGGCGCGGACCGAGGGAGAGATTCTTTGGGTTGTCGGTTGCGCGGCGGAGAGAGACGGCAAGACGAAATCGCCCGGGAGATTCTGGGTTACTTCATGCGCAACCCAAAGGCCGTCGACACTCTGGAAGGGATCGCGAGATGGCGGTTACTGGAAGAAGTAGTGTACCGGACGTTGGACGAAACGCAGGAAGCCGTGGAGTGGCTGGTCAAACACGGGGCTCTGCTGGAGACTCCCACTACGGGACACGGGCCGGTATTCCGCCTGAACGCGCAGAAGGAAGCGGGCACTCTGTTCGATGCCGCGCAGGATTGCGATATGCCCTCGCTCACGATTGATGCGATGGACAATGCGGCGCTCTGGACGGCCCTGGCGCCCGACGGAGTGACTCCTTCAACGGAACTGTCGCTGGCGATCGATACATCGCGGTTTCCCCCGGGAACAGCAACGTCGGCGCGAGTGACTGGTTCGGCAAACGCGCTGAATCACACGCTGCGGCGAAGTTTCGCCGCGACCGATCTGACGCAATTCAACGAACTCCGGTTATGGATCCGCGGCGAGCGGCCGGCCGACGGCACCCCGGGGCGGCCGTTTTTCCTGGAGATGCGCATGGCCAGCGCGGCGATGGCGTTGAGCGATGCGGCGAACACATGGCAGCGCTATCTTCCGGTCTCGCAGGCGGGTGTTTGGGAGCCGGTGCGGGTGAGCATCGCAGATCTGCCCGGGGCGGTGCGCAGCGACGTGACCGTGATGCAATTGCGATGCGCGTCTGCGCCGTTCGCGTGCAACATCGACGAAATTATTGCGGTCCGCGATGACATGGTCACGGATGTAGACCAGGCGCTGCTGGGGATTCTGGATAAAGGGCTGACACTGGGTGGTAATGCGGTCGCAGCGGTGCTTCATCCGGCTAACGGAGTGCTCGCGCAGGCGCGCCCGTACCTGGAGATTACCAACTACGACATTTTGTTTTCCAGGGAGCGGACCGATTCGAATCGCCCGCGCGTGGATTATACGGACAAGGGATACACGATCGGACCCGCCAGCAATGCGTACGAACTGTATTACCAGGTAAAGGCGGTGGCGGACGACCGCGCTTCGCAATCCCAGATGCTCGACTTCACGCTGCGGGCGCTGCCCGCGCGCGGAGGGTTGCTGGTGAACGGAGTTGTGTTGCCGATGGAAGCCATCACGGTTTACGCCTTCGACCAGCCGGGCGGCGTGCGTACCGAAGATATCCCGCTGTTTTACCGGATTTCGGTGCGTCAGGAGACGGGGCCGAGCGACCTTGTTTCGCCCGCACGGACGCTCATCATAGGCGGGGACATCGGAGCGCCGGCATAAGGCGAAGACGGGAGGAATGGATTGGAACCATCAAAGCGCGTCCGCTATTTCGTGAGGAATCACCAGAATCAACCGCTGGAGCTGCACTTACCCGGCGGCGTGATGGTAGTGAGTCCCAATGAGGAAGCCGAGATACGCGAGGCTGACCTGGAGCACGGCCAGCTTAGAGTCTTCCGCAAGCAGCGGCTGGTGTCGGTCCGCGAGGAAGCCCAGGCCGCTGACACAGAACCAGCGGAAGCAGGCGGGGCGGGGAAGGATGCAGCAACTCCAGTGACCGGGAAGGCCGGCGGCGGGAAACGCCGCGGGGCCGGCAAGAAAGAGGGATAAATGGCATTTAATATCGGATTGAACGTCGTGGAAGTCGATGGACTGGGGACACCGGCGATTGTGGGAGCGTCTACCTCCGTCGCGGCTTTCAATATCATCACGCAACGTGGAGTGCCGAATGCGCCCTCCCCGGTCACCAGCTTTGCCCAGTTCGTGGCGCAATACGGCTCGTACACCGCGGGTGGGTTGGGCGCTTACCTGGTGAAAGGGTTCTTCGATAACGGGGGCGCGACCGCTTTCATCAATCGCATCGTATCGCCGGACGCGACCACGGGCGCTTTGGCATCGACCGCAACCCTGACAGACAGCAAAGCCGTCAGCACGCTGAAAGTGGATGCGGGTTTCCGCGGCACCGACGATTCGGGGAAGTGGGGCAACAGCATCTATATCAAGGCGACGGCCAGCGCGGAGCCCCAGATTCGTATCCAGGAGACTAAGCCGGCCAGCGTGACTGGTACGGCACTAGCGGCGGCGACAGTGGACATGACGGCGCTGCCCTCGCTCTCGGTGGCAGTGGATGGGGAGGCCAGCGCCACGGTGCTCACCTTCAAGGCCGCGGACTTTCCAGGCGGACCGAGTGCGGCGACGACGGCGCAGATCCGCGATGCCATCAATCGCCAGACCGGCAAGCTGATTGCGTCGCTTTCGGCGGACAGCAAGCAGATTATCCTCACGTCCACCGGCGCGGTAGCACGCTTGAGCCGGGACTTCACGCGGCTACAGGTGACGGTGGCGAATGCGACCCTGGGATTCGCGATTATGGCGAGTCCGGTGGCGGGGACGCCGGCGGCCCTCACGGGATCGGGGACGACGCTCGCGGATGTCTCAGCGTTCAGCATCGGGGACGCGATTCAGATGAGCGACGGCGGCAGTTCGGCGTTCGTGAAGATCCAGACGATCGACGTGCTGACGAACAACGTCACGTGGACTCCGGCGTTGAGCGCGGCCGCGGTGGGGGCATTCGACTCGCTCAAGCTTCAGTTCAGCAGGGCGACCTTTGACCTGAGCATCTCCTACGGGGGGAATGACCTGGCGCACCAGGTGGAAGTGTTCACGCAAATGTCCATGGAATCGGACACGGCGAACTATGCGGTGACGATGCTGAATGACAAGATCATCGGATCGAAATACATCGCGGTAACGGACATGAAGAGCAACAGCGGGCCGGGGGCCAATCTTCCCGCCGCCGCAACTACGTATACGCCGCTGATCAACGGCCGCGACGGAACGCCCACGTCGAACGACTTTATCGGCGACCAGGCATCCCACACGGGATTTTACGCGTTCGATGCGGTGAACGTGCAACTGGTGACATGCGAGCGGACGGACGCGCCGATTCTGACCGCCGGCCTGGCGTATTGCGCCGGACGGGGCGATTGTATGTACGTGGGAGCCGTGCCGCAGGGATTCGTCGCGGCCGGCCAGGCTATCGCGTATGGGCAGGCATTCCAGGGCAAAAAGGTCTACGGGGCGCTGTACGGTCCGTGGGTTGTGATCGCGGATCCTGCCGGTACGGGAAGCAATCCCCAGAAGACCATTCCTCCGGTGGGACACATCATGGGGGTCTACGCGCGGACGGAGACGGCGCGCGGCATCTGGAAGGCTCCGGCGGGGGACGATGCCAGCCTCCTGGGCGTCCTTACGGTGGAGACTCCGTTGAGCGATACCGATCACACCGCGCTGGTGAAACAGGGCAGCGTGAACGGCGTGCGCGCGGTTCCTCGCGTGGGTGTGATTGTGGACGCATCGCGGACGCTTTCCACGGATACGCGCTGGCTGTACGTCAATGTGCGCCTGTTGTTCAACTACGTGAAGAGCAGCCTGAAGCAGGGTTTGACGTGGGTCCGGCAGGAACCCAATCGCGACACGTTGTGGGACGCAATCAAAATCCAGACGGTGAATCCGTTCCTGCTGGGGCTGTGGCGGCAGGGCGCGTTCGGAACCGGGACTCCCGCACAGGTTTTCACGGTGATCTGCGACGCCTCCAACAATCCGCCCGACCAGGTGGATCAGGGCAATCTCACGGTCGAAGTTTATTTCTATCCATCCAAGCCGGCGGAGACCATCATCATCATCGTCGGACAACAGCCCAGTGGCGCCACTGTGGCCGAGTCATAAAGCGCGAGGAGTCAGGACATGCCGAAAGTAGCAAGCTTTTACGAGAGTTATCGAGCCAATGAGTTCATCTTCTGGGTGGACAATGTTCCCAGCCCGGGAGTCACTAAGGTCTCCGGATTGAGCGAGGGGGAGATCGACACCATCGAACAGCCCGACGGCGGTTCGGACCATGTGTACAAAGTGGCTGCCACGAAAATCAAATTCGAGTCACTAACGATCGAACGATATGTGGACGGAAGCCCGGAGGATAAGCGCTTCCAACAATGGTTCCAGCAAACTTTCCAATTGGATAACAAGAACAATGGAGGTTCCGGCGTGCGCAAGAATGGCATGATCCAGAAGCTGCACAACGGACAGGTGGTAATGACGTTTTCCTTTCGAGATGCCTGGGTGAAATCGTCGAAGTTCACGGATTTCGAGGCGGGGTCGACTGGATTGATGAAGCAGACCATCGTGATTGAGCACGAAGGCCTGCAAAGGGAAGACTAGCGAGTCTGAGAGGAGCTTGGAAATGAATACAAACGGGCCCGCTCCGGGCAGGATGGAGACTGAGTTTGTTTTGCCGGTCGGATATACCGATGAGGAGGGCAAGAGCCATCGCACGGTTGTGCTCCGGAAGATGACCGGGAAAGAAGAGGCGATTCTGGCGGACCGCCGCAATCAACGCAATGGGGGCAAGCTGGTCACCGAGCTGCTGCATAGCTGCCTGGTGCGCTTGGGCGATATGCCCAAGAACGGGCCGGGTCCGATCGAGAACATGTATTCGGCCGACCGGAATTTCATGCTGCTGAAGCTGCGGACCATCACATTCGGGTCGGAACTGCCGGCGCGGTACACGTGCCCTTCCTGCAACGAATCGGTGCAGGTGACCGAGAATCTGGACGAACTGCCCGTGCGCAGCGTGGGGGAGGACGAGTCTCCGGAAGACATCGTGGTGGCGCTGGAGGACGGGTACCTGGATAAGGATGGGCAGATTCACAGGGCGTTGCGGATGCGGCTGCCCACGGGAGCCGATGAAGCGGCGGTGGCGCCGCAGATCCGGCAGAACGTGTCGCTGGGGAAGAACGCGCTGCTGGCGCGATGCCTGAAATCGCTGGGCGACATTCCGCGGCATCGCATTGAAGCCATCGGGTCGAAGATCATGGCGGAGCTGACGCTCACCGACCGGCGGATGATCGATAAAGCGCTCAATCAGGCCGCGCCGGGCGTGGACCTGGTGCGCGAAGTCGACTGTCCGCATTGCGGGGTGATGTTCAAATCCAATCTGGACATGACCCATTTTTTATCTCTGGAGTAGACCAGGATGCGCTGCGGCAAGAGATCTTTTTCCTGGCCTACCACCTGCATTGGTCGTGGAGCGAAGTGATGAATCTGGACATCGACGAGAGGCGCGCCTTCGTGCGGCTGCTGATCGAGCAGATCGAGCGGGAGAACGCGCAGCTTGAAGCGTCGCGGAAACGATAGCCATGCCGATCTTCCTACTCCTGGCAGAGACTACATGGACCTGGCAGTTCGCCGCCAAGCAACTGGACGGCTGGGTCCACATGGTCGATGTGGAAGAGAAGCTGATCGGGCGGGCGCGGAGCGCGTTTCTGGTCCACTGGTTCGGGACGCATCTGCCGCTGAAGGGGCTCGGGGTACGTGTTTATATCGAGAATCTACAGGAGCTGAGCGACCGTTACCTGGCGGCGGCGCAATCGGCAAAGGGCGAAGTGACGGGCTTGAACCTGACCGAGCCGCTCGCCGGGATCGCGGGACAGGTCGCCGGGGCGTATATCTCGCCGGTGGGGATCCTGCTGGGCATCGAAGCCAGCGCGCGTAAATCGGCAACGTGGCTTCAAGTGCTACTGGGCGTGCTGGTGAGCGTGACGGGGCTGATCTTCGCGTGGTCCGGCGAAATCACGGGAGTGGTGTTGGGCGTCGGGGTGCCCGTCGGATTGCTGGCCGGCTTGGGCTTGGGCGCAGTGCAGGAGGAAACCACGGGCGCGGTGATCGAAATTATGGGCACGCTGGCTCAACTGCTGAACGCGCTGCGGAAGTTCCTGGATCTGCTGCTGGGGCCGGCCGACAAAATCAAAAACCCTCTGCTGCGGGGGATGGTGAGGCTGTTCCAGGGAATCGCCGCGCTGGTGCCGCAGTTGCTGGGCTTCGTGGCTATTATGGTCACGCGGATCGGTCCGCTGCTGCTTCCGTTTATCCGCGAGTTCCAGGCGCTGATCGCATTGAAGGACCCGGTGATCAAGGCGCTGAAATTCATGCTGGACAACCTGGGCGACCAACTGGACAAGCTCTCTCCGGTGGACGTGCTTCTGCGCGTGATCGACGTGGTGACTGACAGCGTGGAGAAGGCTCTGGACTACTTCTGGACGGCGTTTCTGGATTTCCTGCTCAATGCCAAAACCATATTTCTTCAGCTTTACAAAGACCTGAAAGGGGCGAGCGGGGACGAGGCCAAGAAGACCGTGGGATGGGGCCTGCTGGGCCTGTTCGACATTGTGAAGGGGTGGTTGCACGATGCGGTCCATCAGCACCCGCTGGTGCTGGGCTTCGAGGCCTGGAGCCTGATTAGCGCAGCGACGGAAAAAGTCAGTTTCGGAACGGTGCGCATCACGGCGCATTTCGCCTGGAAATCCTTCCCCAAGACGGTGCGGGAGCCGTCCGGGGGACCCAGCACGTTTCCGGACTTTCCGAAGATCGACGTCCAGACTCCCGGGGAGTTTCTGGACAAATACAAGAAGCCTGCGCCCGCGGAGTTCGATTTCGACACGGTCTTGAAGAAGGCGCAGGAGGAAAAACAAAAGGCGTGGCCCAAGGGTCCGGAGCCGTTGAGCGCGGAGGCGGAACGGCAACTGAACCGGTTCCGATATCCCGAGAGCGCGTTCGGGCTGGAGCGCAAGTCGCTGATCGAATCGCTCGGGCGCACGCCGGAAGCCATGCTGCATGAGCAGCAGAAGTTGCGCGACCTGATCTCGGCGGTGGTGGGCCGCGTCCTGCCGCCGGAGTTGCGGGGCTACATGGACGACCTGGTGAAGGGGCTCAAGAAGCTCGACGACACCGTGCTGGGAAGGAAGGAAAAAGCCAAGAAGGCGGGGGATGCCGATTACCCCGTCCGCCACATCAAGGACAACGGCGAGTTGCGGCCGATCATCCGGCGCCTGGTGGTGCGTTCGACCGGCGGCGACAAGTTGGAGATTGGGGATTTCGAAGAGCGCGTGCGCAAGGCGCTGCTGGCGCAGACGTACCTGGCGCCAAACCCGGTTTAGTCCATGCCATTCAGTATCGATTTCGATCACATTGTGGGTCCGTTCCGGTCGATCGGCGGGTTTCTGCTGAAGCCCATCGCGGAGTCTTTCGAGCGAATGGGCAAATGGCTGCAGGACCGGGTAAAGCAGGCGGACAAACTGGACGAAGCGAGCCGCGGGTACCCGGTGATCGCGTTTTACAACGAGGCGGTCACGATGTGGCTGCACGAGATCCAGCGGGGCGCGCTTTCTCCCAACGGCGATCCACCGGGGCTGGGAGAGCAGATGGCGCGGGCCGGAAGAGCGTTCGTCGACGGATTCAAGCGCATTCCGGAAGCCATCGAAAGCAATTTGATTCTGCCGCGGCTGCTGGCGACGGCCCGCGCGGCGGTGGATTTGATCGACCAATCGGTGGCGCGGTTCGAGACGCCTACTTCGCAAATGTTCGACCCGCGGCAGCGCCAGGCGAGCGATCTGTTCGGCGAAGCGGCGCTGGCGTGGCGTGCGTTGAACTCCAGCCGGCAGCAGGTTCTGGAGGCATTGTTCCTGCAGTTCGGTCCCGCGTACCTGCTTTTGACGAGTGGAAAAAGCGAAGGAGGACGACAGGATCCCAGGAGCACCACGGATCTGCTTGACTGGCTGGCCCGTTCCATCGTGGGCGGGCTGCTGGTGCTGATGGCGATTTCGGAGTGGTGGCCGCAAATCTGGGAGACGCTGCTGTTCGCCGCCAAGTCCGCACTGCTGAGCAAGCTGGGCGGGGTGGAGGAAAAGATTTTCGCACTGCGGCGCAGCCTGATCGACAAACTCTACGTGAAGCTGCGTGACTCGATGAACACAGCGCAGAAGTTTCTGGAGATATCGAGCGGCGTGCTTCTGGGGCAGTTTTCCTACTGGGCCGGCTTCCTGCAGGACTATGTGGGCGCGGTATTGACCGAACTTGCCTGGGCGCTGTTTCAGGTGGCGGACTACCTCTCCCAAGTGCTGGCGTGGATCATCGATATCTTCATCGGCAAACAAGACAGCCTGCTGAAGCTGAACAAGTGGCTGCCGGCCGCGCTGGCGGCCACGTTTGTGGCGGGGGACCTGGCATCGGAGCTGGATCCGCTGGACATTTCGGGAATCGGGGCGCGCCTGGATGCGGTGCAGGCCATCGAAGCGATCCTGAACGCGGGGCCGGGGCCGCCGCACAAGGGAAACCTCACGAAGAAAGTTCTGCCGCCGTTTCCGAACATCTCCGATGCCTTTACGGGAGTGGCTTCGGCGGCCGACGCCAGCAGCAAATTCAAGGACATCGCCAGAACGCTGCCGGGTCAGCTATCGGACATCGCAACGGGGGCTTCGACGGTGTTACAGAACGCGGCTCTGGGGTTCGATAAGCAGGCTGCGGCGGCGGCGCGCATGGGTTCGCCGGCCGATTTTTCGCGTGTGGCGAAGCAGGCGGCGGCGAATGCCGAGAGCGTGTTCGGTCCGGACGCCCAGGCTCTGCGGGACCAGATCGCACAGGAGCAGGCGAGCGATCCCATGGCGGCCACCCTGGCGCAATGGTTTGCGGTGGGCGGCTTCGAGACGCTGGAGAAATCGCTGGAAGGGTACATTTCCGAAATGCTGAACACGTTTCGGAAGCAGGAGGAGGCGGGCGAAGATCTGACGGAGCTGATCACCCAAACGTCGCCCGCGATTCTGGCGAAGAAAGCAGTGTTGGGACGCGCGGTGGTGCAGAAGATCACGGTGGACGCGAGGGGGCGGAAACTGGACGACCGGCTGGTGACGGAGATTGCCGAAGGGTTCCGCGACAAAGTGGTGGAGGCGTACCGCCAAGGGCGGCAGTTGATTCTGGACCAGGCGGCAGCGGTGAGCTTATAACCCATGGACGAACTCATCCATCAGATCGGACTGTTGCTTTCGCAGTTGCGTGTGGCGCGGCGGGCCATTGAGGACATCGAGCGCAGTACCGCGCGCTACAACAGCTTCGCCTTCGCTTCGGCGCTTTCGGCCGGGGCGAAATTCGGGGAGCCTCCCATGTTCGGCGGCGCGCTGAAGGTGTGGATTGTCAACATCAACGACCTGGCCCCGGGCGCGGGCGGGGGATTCCTGGAGCAGTTGCTGGGCGGCATCGGGCGTTTTTTCGGCAATTTCGGGGGCGGCGCTGTGGGCAGCATTCTGGCGAGCTGGAAGCTCCCCCAGATGATCTCCGACATTCAGAAGATTGCCGATTCGGTGGAGCGGATTCTGATGCGGCTCGGAATCAACATGAACGAGAAGGACAAGAAGAAGGACCAAAAGGCGAAGCCGGAAGGTCCGGGCCTGCTGGACACGCTGGCGGGATGGAAGGACGTCTTCCAGGTGTTTACGGCGCTGTTTCTAGCGGCGGGAAACGATCCGGCGGCGGCGCAGAAGACCGTCGATTCGCAGACGCCGGCGGCCAAACAGTGGCTGGCTATCGTACAGACCGCCTGTGCGCTGGTGGACGGAATCGACCGGGTAGTGCGGGGGCTGACCTTTCTGATTCCGATGGTGATCGGGGCGCTGGCGGAGCTGATTGCCAATATGCATCGCATCGAGCTGGCGATCATCGAGCTGATTCAGTTCGTGCTGCAGGAGATATTTCTGCTGCGCGGGGTGATTCTGGTGACGGTATACGACACGCTGGCGGCGGTGGCGAAGGTGGCGGCAGCGGTGCTGGGAATCGTAAGCACAGGCCTGGCCGACATCGCCGCATCCATCTTCAAGATCTTCGGGAGCATCTTCGACGGAGCGGTGGCGGCGATCAAGTATCTGGCCGACGGGTTGCAGGCGACTATCGACACGGTAGCGCGGTGGGTTGTGGACGTAATCGGGGCGGCGCTGACCACTATCAGTGACTCGCTGCTGTTCCGGGAAATTGTGTACATCGTCAAGGTGCTGCCGGATCTACTTCCGCACCTGGTGGTTGCTTTACAGGGCGAGGGCGCTCTTTCCGGTCTCGATCAAAAGAAACTGGACGCGGCGAAGAGAGTGGCGCAGCCGGACCTGGGGGCGACGGGACTGGTGGGCGCGAAGATTCCGCCACCGCCGCTGATCTCGGCCTCGCTGCTGCCATCGGGCGATTACGCGAAGCTGACCAAATCGATGACCGATGCGATCGAAGGAGTGCAGAAGAACTTCAAAGGCACTTTCGATTCGGCAACGGGGACGCTGGACAAAATCACCAAACAGTTGGACGAATCGGCCAAGGACAAAGACTTCAACACGGCTCTGGGGCCGTACATCAAGGACCTGCGGGACCATTCAAAAACACTGGCAGGAGCGATTGGCGATTCGCAGAAGGCGGCCGCGGACGCAGCGGCGAAGGGGCACCCGGCGACTGGCCTGGAGGTCATCGCCGAAGCGTATGAGAAGTGGCTCAAAGAAGGCGGATTGCAGGGTGTGCTGACCTACGTCACGGACTATTTCAAGAAGCCGGGCGCGGCGGACGCGCTGAGGGATAAGGCGGTGAGTCCGACGGCAGTTACCGAGCCCCGGGCCACAGTGGACATTCAAGACATGATCATTGAAATCGAAGCTCCCGCGGAGTCGCCAGGTACGGGCACGGAAGAAGAGAAGAAGCCGGAACTGCACATTCCCGACGATCTGCTGCCGATCCTGAGGAAATATTTCCGTGAACTCGCGGACCGTGGCGCCGGACTGGAAGCGTTTATTTAAAGGAACTCTATGGCACGTAAGACAGGTTACCTGGCGAGCATTTCACTGATTCCCACGATACCGCCGCTGATCTTCCGTTTCCAGTTCAACCCCGAACTGTTGTCGGAAAAGAAGAGTTACCGCTACCAGGAGGCGAATGGCTTTGGCGCCTGGAAATTCGATCAGACATCGGCGGCGAGCGGATTTCTCGACACTCTGACGGGACTGAAGAACGATGTTTATGAGATCGGATCGCTGCTGATCGCCACCAAGCCAATGGAAGCGGTGGAAGGCGACCAGCGCACGTTCTCGATCGACTTCTCCCTGGACGCGAGCGTCCCGGGTCCACTGGACGGCGATACGCACTACGGCAGCAGCGGGTACGTCCGAAACTCTCCCGACGACAACTTTAACGGGAGTATCGAGCCGGACCTGGCGGTACTCCGTTCGTTCATGACTCCTACACTCGACGTGATCGAGATCACCAAGATATTCACGTCGGGCTTCAAGGATATCCCGTGTCTCAACCGGCCGCCGGCATGCAATCTGTTTTACGGCGGTCTATCGGTCACCTGTGTCATGACAGACCTCAACATCAAGGTGACGGCGTTTCAGCCGGACGGTACGGCGCTGCGCGCAGACATCAGTGTAACACTCAAAGAGCAGAGCTTCTCAATCACGCCACTCACTGAGTTCTTCACGCGCAACATCAACGTTGCCAAAAGCTATGACCGCAAAGGAATCGGATCGGACTTTCTGGCGACGACTCCGATCGTGAACCTGTTTACATGAGGATGCTATGCCGGTAAACATTACTTCCCGCTACGCGCAATCGCCCGTATACGACGCCACCGACGCGGCCGGTGTGACTCACGCCACGGTGGCGATCCGTCCGCCTACGCCGCCCGCGCCGGGCACCTCGATGTACCGGCACACGGTTACGGCGGTCGAGACTATTGAATACCTGGCTTGGCGGTATTACGGAAACAGTGCCCTGTGGTGGCGAATCGCGGAGGCCAACGATCTGATTTTTGCAACGGACATTGTGCCGGGAACGGTATTGAACATTCCCGGAACGCGAGACATCGGCACGATTGTGCGGAGCAGGAGCTTCAGTTAAATGGCGGACGATGTTCCGGTAGTCACAGTGACGATCGAAAAAATCGACTTCAGCGCGAACGTGCAGTCGGTCGACGTGGAGGACCATGATCGCGCATTGGACCGCGCGGAAGTGGTGTTTGACGATCCGGACGCGAAAATCAGCCAGATTGCGCGCGAACAGGCGGTGATGCAGGTCAGCATGGGGTGGAACTCGGAGAACACGCTGCTGTTTGAGGGGGTGGTGAAGTCGGCCACACCGGATGCCGCCGGGTCCACGCGTCAACGAGTCACTGTGACTGCTTACGATTTCGGGTATCTCATGAGACAGGGCCTCAAGACTTCGGACGGCCAGAGGAAGCCGCGCAGTTTCTACCTGGACTCCGGCACATGGAAGGACGCCATCGCGAAGATTGCCGGCCAGTATAAGGACGACGGAATCACGGTCGACCCCAAGAATATCGTGATGACTCCGAATCCGGTGCTGAGCAAGTTAAAGCCGGCGATAAAGACCGAGGGCCAGAGTGACTGGGACTTTCTGCAAAAGAAAGCGCGGGATTTCAACGCGCGAGTGTTCGTAGAACTGAACAACAACAAGTCGCAATTCTATTTCGTTTCAGAGGCTAGCCTGCTCAAGGGCGATCCCATGGGCGTTTTGCACTTCTGCGTGGGCGGGGGCGGCAGGGAGTTGATCGAGTTCAAGTATGAGCGGAACGGCAGCGGGGCGAGCCCGACGGGCACGGCGACGGTGATCGATCCACAGACCGGGAAGCCGGTAACCAAGACCGCGGATCCGCGCCCGCCGGAAGCGCCTCTCACGGTAGATCCGCAAGCCGACAAAGATCTGGCTACCGCGGCGGACCTGATGTCGAAGGCGGCGGGCAAACCCGCGGAATCGCGGCCCGCACCGGCTGCGACGGGCGGCGTGTCCGACCCGGACAAGGCTGACGCCGCTGTGAAAGCGGACCCGACGCGGATCCTGGGTTACAGCGGACACGGCACGGCGAGGGGAACGGTGAAACTGCGGGCGAAAGGCAAGGTGACCATCAACGGGATCGCGCCGTGGGCCGAAGGAGACTGGTACGTGCACCAGGTGAATCATGTTTTCACGAGGATCAACGTGATCGATGCCAAAAAGAAGAAGCGCGACCGCAGCACATTCTTTTCGAAGCTCCAGGTGACGAGGTAGCTACGATGTTGGACGAAATCCGGCGGCACGCAGGAAAGCTCTACGCCAAATACTCCGGTGAAGTCACGGCGAACGATATCGATCCGGACAACACCGGGATCATCTCGGTGTCGGTGGCGAGCGTGTTCGGAGTGGATGTGAGCGTTCCGGCGCGTCCCTGCCTGCCTTACGGTCACTTCTTCATCCCCGCGGTGGGGACCAAAGTGTGGGTGGAATTCGAAAGCGGCGATCCCGAGTATCCCATCTGGGTGGGCGTCTGGTATCCGAAGGGCACGGTGCCGCAAACGGCGGCGATATCGCCTCCCGACAATCGCGTGATTCAGACGGCCTCCGGGCACACTATCGAAATCATGGACAAGCAGGGAGAGGAAAAGATCACCATCAAGCACAAGGGCAACGCCTTCATCACACTCGACAAAAAGGGCAGCGTGCTGATTGCCAATCAGACCGGCTCGTACCTGCAACTCGATGCCGATGGCAAGGCAGCCACCTTCGTGGAGCAGCACGGAAACATCATCACTATGAGTGGGGACGGAGTCACGATCACGGAAAAAAGCGGTAACACCACGATCCAGATGACCGATAGCGCCTGCCGCGTGATGGGAGGCTCGATCATTCTGCAGGCGCCTTCGGTTTCGCTCACGGGCGATCCCGCGGCGGAACCGACGATTCTGGGGACGACCTTCGGCAGCGCCTTCACGCCATTCGCGCTCCACACGCACGCCACTGCCGTAGGTCCCACGGGCCCTCCCATTCCGCCGGGTCCGATGTTGATACCGGGCTCACCCATGTTGAGTTCAGGGACGGTAGTCAAATGAGCAATTGTTCTTATCCATCGCTGCCTTCGCTGGCGCTGCCGATGCCGGTGATTCCGGGGTTGCCCAAGCTTCCGTCGCTGCCCTCGTTGCCGTCGCTCCCGGCGTTACCGGACCTGCCCGCGCCTCCTACGCTGCCGAGCGTGGCACTGCCGATGCCGGTAATTCCGGGCGTGCCGTCGCTGCCGTCGCTGCCTTCGCCGCCGACTTTGCCGGCGCTGCCGGACCTTCCTTCGCCGCCGGCGCTGCCCAGCATCGCGCTACCGATGCCGGTGATTCCGGGCCTGCCGAAACTGCCGTCCTTGCCGTCGCTGCCGTCGCTGCCCGCGCTTCCGGCGTGCCCCATCGACTAACTCTATGGCGTTAAACAAGTCCCAACTCGCGCAAGATCTCAAGACGACGTTTCAGTCGGCGAAAGACAATTCCTGGACGAGCGACCAGGTAGCCGACGCACTGGCGGACGCCTTCAATAAGTACGTGCTCACCGCCGATGTGACTGGTGTGCAAGTAAGCGTAGTCAATGCCGGCAATGTGGTGATCGGAACCGGCACGCAGACCGGGACTGGAAAGTTGCAGTAAGGAAATTTATGATCGACGATATCGCAGGATTTGCATTCCCCTTCAGCTTCGATCCGGCAAGCGGCGGTGTAGCCTGGGCCACCGGAGCGGACAAACTGAAGCAAAACGTCCGGCTGATTTTGGGCACGCGCTTTGGCGAGCGGCCCATGTTGCGGGAGTACGGGTCGCGCCTGCATTCCCTGGTCCACGATCCCAACGACGGGGTGCTGGCCGAACTCCTCAGGACGCAGGCACAGGAGGCGCTGCTGGTATTCGAGCCGCGCGTGATGGTCACGCAAACCAAGGTGATCCAGCAGGAGGGCGAAATCCGGCTGCTGCTCAACTACACCTACACCACCGAACCGGTGGCCGATCAATTGAGCGTCCCGCTACTCTGAGGCACGATGATGGCAACCATTCCGACCATCGATTACACCAACAAGGATTTTCAATCCTTACGAAAAGCCATGCTCGACCTGGCACGGTACCGTCTGCCGGAATGGACCGACCAATCGCCCAGCGACCTGGGGTCGCTGCTGGTGGACCTGTTTGCGTATATGGGCGATGTGCTGCTGTATTATCAGGACCGCGTTGCCAACGAAAGCTTCCCCGCGACAGCGGTGGAGCGGCGCAGCGTGCTGAATCTGATGCGGCTGATCGGGTATCAACTGGCGCCGCCCGTGCCGTCGTCGGTGGAATTGAGCCTGGTATTCAACGCCCCAGCGCCGGCGGCATCTTCCATAGTGACCATTCCGCAGGGCGCGCAATTCGCCACGGCTCCCTCCGGCGGAGTCACTCCGCAAACGTTCGAGTATCTCGATCCCAGCACCGACATCGACCTGAGAAGCGACCAGGTACAGGTTCGCGCGGACGGCAAATTGGTTTACAGCGGATTGAGCCTGCTGCAGAGCAATCAGCAGCCCACGTCGGTTTTGGGATCTTCCACGGGCGAACCGAACCTGATGTTTTCGATCCCGGGCACGCCGGTGATTCTCAGCACGCTTCTGGTGGAAGTGAACGAAGGTTCCGGATGGGTGAGTTGGGACCGCCGGGAGAGTCTCTTGTACGACACGGCGGCGGATGGAAGTATCTCGCTCTCCGCCTCTGACGCGCGTGACTATTATGTGCAGTTCGACGAGAACGACGTTGCCTGGGTGATATTCGGCGATGGCACGTATGGGCGCCGCCCGCCGGTGGGAGTGAACAACATCCGCGCGACTTACCGGCTGGGCGGAGGCAGCGCGGGGAACGTGCCCGCCAATTCCATTACGGTCGCCAATACCACGATTCCGCTGCTGGATTCGGTGACGAATCCGGCGCCCGCCGCGGGCGGAGCGGATCACGAAGACATCAGTCACGCGGTGGCATTCGGTCCGCTGGCTTTTCGCTCCGGGCAGCGCGCAGTCACTTTGAACGATTACGTCGCCCTGGCGCAGCAGGCGGGCGGTGTGGCGAAAGTGCGCGGCCAGGCGCCTAACTGGAACACCATCGAGCTGTACGTGGCGCCGCAGGGCGATTCGCTCAGTCCCGTGCCGGAGCAACTGCGCCGGGGCCTGATTTCCTACTTTGAAGACAAGCGCATGGCGGGGACGTTTGTCGAGATCCTGGACGCAACGGCGGTCCCTATCGATATCAGCATCGAGCTGGTCTACGACAAACGCTATCGCCCGGACGCGGTCCGGCAGGCCGCCGAAACCGCCGTAGAGGATCTACTGGCATTCGCGAATGTGGATTTCGCGCAGCCCCTTTACCTGAGCGACGTGTACGGCAAAGTAGAGGCGCTTGCCGGAGTCACCGCCATGACGGTCCTGCGTTTTCGCAGGGAGGACAGCGCCGCCGCGGCGTTGACGGCTCCGCTGCCGGCCCTGACCATCTCGCAACTGGCGGCGCAACTGCCGGGGATCGACGTAAACGCGCTGATCCAGCGGGCGCTCCAGATTGACGTCGCCACCGACGGACGGATTGAGATACAGGAGTTCGAGATCCCGGTGCTGGGAAGCCTGGACATCGCCCTGGTGGAGTCGACGTAAATGACAGTGAGTGGCTTTGCGGCATCGGCGGACATTGTCGGAAGGCGCGTGCGCATCTGCTGGGAGTTTGTCCCGGAAGATAGCGAGACGCTGGCCGACGCTCCCCCGGTGACTCTTCGCCGCAAGCGGAGCGATTTCGATTTTCCGGCACCCGCGGCGCCGGATCCGTACCTGGTCTATGACAGCACCACCTTCCCGCCGGCTCCCGGAGGGGGAGTCTCGGTGACCGATCTGGCCTCGTGGGAAGTGAATACCAACGGGTTGCGCACGGTCTACGAGCCCGTGAGTGTGGCCATTGCCGTGGGTGGACGCAACGTCGAGATACTCCGGCGCACCACCGCCACGCAATACGATTCGAACGGGCTGGCGGTTTCCCAGCGGGTGGAGATTCTGGAGACGGGCAAGGCGCCCGGCGACCTGCAGCCAAGCACGGTTTATTACTATCAACTCTTCAGCTTGAATCTGCCGGTGACTGGGGACGACGCGCAGCCGTACCGGAGTTCGGCCATGGTGACCGACAGCTACGGGCTCAACCGTATGCTGTACAACTCGCTGCCCGAAGTGTATCGACGGCACGACGTGCAGACGCGGCCGAGTACCACGGGCAGCACCTCGGTCCCGGAACTTTCCACGGCTTCCGGCCAACTACGCCGTTTCATCGATCTGTTTGGGATCTCGCTCGACTCGATTCGCGGAACGGCCGAGGGTTTGCGGACGCTGCACGATATCGATCGCGTGGATGCCCGGTTCCTGCCTTCGATTGCGCAATGGATCGGATGGGAGCTGAGCGTGGATTCGGAGATCCCGCTGCGGCGCAACGAAATCAAGGCCGCATCGCGGCTGTATCGCCTGGTGGGCACCATTCCCGGTTTGCGGGCGTTGGTAAGCCAGTACACCGGCTGGTTCACGCAGGTCTCCGAATTCGCTCAAAACCTGGCGCTCTCCAACAGGCCCGCGCAACAGAATCTGTTTGCGATTGCTCCTTCGGCGGACGGAGTGCACTGGTTCGGCGTCAACGATGCCGCGGAGACCCTCGGCTTTGGAGCCGCGAACCAGAACGCGGCGGGGAGCGCGGGGGTCGCCGCCACGCGCACGGGAACCGTTGCCGAGCCGTTTGCGTTGCGCCCGGGCATGAGCCTGACGCTCGCGGTGGACGGGCTTCCGCCGGAAGCGGTCCGCTTTGGCATGGCCGATTTTGCGGACCCGGCGCATGCCACGGCGGCGGAAGTTGCCGCGGCGATGCAGCGCAATCTTCCCGAAGTCACGGTGACGGCGGCGGCCGGTCACATCGTCCTCACTTCGGATTCGGTTGGCGATTCCTCCTCCCTCGCCATAGTGCCGGAACCGGCGAGCCTGATCTCGCTGGACAGCGCGCCCGCGGGCCGGCTGAGCCCCCATACTGACTCACTGGGGCGGGTGCGCGTGTTTTACGAAGCGTGGGAAACGCCTTCCATGCCGGAGCTGGACGTTCCGGACGCGGTTCTGAATGCCGCCGGCGATGCCGGCAATTACGTTTTGCGGCGCGTGAAATACAAGACGCTGGTGCACGGAGTATGGCGCGACTCCCACGCCATGTTCGCGCAGAGCGTGACTCCGGAAGGCGATCCGGCCGCGGTTGCTCTTCCGGATGGGCGGACGCTGGCGGTGTGGGTGGACGATCCGCTTACCGGGACCGCGCGCCTGCGGTTCGCATTCGGCACATCGCGCCCGCTGATGCCGGCGCGGCTGGTGGGCAACCTGCGCGAGCCGTTCGTATTGAAGGACACCACGGTGATGACGCTGACCGGGGACTTTGCGGGAGCGGACAAGTTCACGGTGATCGCGGCCAACTACGCCAACGTGTCGAGAGCCACGGCGCTGGAAGTGGTCACGGCGATGAACGCACAGTTCAGTAACACGGTGGCCTTCGTAGAAAAGAACGGCGCCATCCGGATCGAGACGAAGACCGGCGGCGACCTTGCGCGCATCGCGGTGGATTTGAGTAAGTCGACGACGGCGCGGGCTCTGGGCTTCACCGGCAGCAACGCGGTGGGCACGCCGGGTTCCTGGGATGAGGAGATGGATTGGTCGGCCGCGCTGGAAGTGACTCCGGAGCCGCCGGGACGCATTGCGGACACGGTGGCGATCAACGATCCGGCGGGCGGAGTGCGCGTAGCGTACGCGTGCTGGAGCGCCGGGGTCTGGCGAATCGAGACGCTGCACTGGGACGACCGGACGCTGGTGGCGACCGCGAGTGGATTGTTCCTGCGGGCCGGGGTCAATCCCTGGGCGGCGGTGGTGGGGCTGCCCTCTAACGACGTCCGCGGCGTGGCGGCGGACGCGAACGGAATCGTATGGATCGCGACGGCGGCGGGAGCTGCGCAGAGGAATCCGGATGGGACGGTGACGGCGTTGGGCGCCGGGCTGCCTTCGCCGGACGTGCGCGGAGTGAGCGTGGCGGGCGACGGGGCGGTGTGGTTCTCCACGGCCGGCGGCATTGGGATCCGCAACCCGGACGGAAGCGTGACGGCGGTGACGACGGCGGGCGGACTGCCCAGCAACGACGTGCGGTCGGTGACGGTGACGCGCGGCGGAAATGCCTGGATAGCGACCGGGGCAGGTCTGGCGCGGCGCACCGCGGGCGGGTCCACGACGGTGTTCGGACTTGCCGCCGGGTTGCCCTCGCTGGATGTGCGGGGAATCGCGCAGGGTCCGGCCGGAGTGCTCTATGTGGCGACCGGCGGGGGCCTCGCGAGCGGGAAGGCCACGGGCGGGTTTCAGTCGCTGAGCAGCGACGACGTACGAGCGGTGGCCGTGAGCGGGGACGGCGCGACGGTCTGGACGGCCACTTCCAACGGGGCAAAAAGTCTGAACGGCGGAGTGTGGACCGCGTTCGATGCGACGATCGGGCTGGCCAGCAACGACGTGCGCACGGTGGCGATTGCGGCGGACGGCACGGTGTGGGTTGGCACCGCGGCCGGGGTCAACACCATTGGCGCGGACGGCACGATCGCAACCGTCAGCGTGACTGGGGGCGCGAATCCGGCGGCGCAGTCGATCCAGATGGGCTGGTCGGCACCGCTGGAACTGGCGGTGGCCGCGGGTTCGAACCGGGAGCCGCATCTGGCCATCGATCAGAACCACCGCACGTGGCTGGTCTGGTCGCAACTGATGGATGCGGGCGATCCACAGGAATCCTGGGCACTGCACTACCGCATTTTCGATCCGGTGGCGCACCTCTGGGGAGCGGACAAGACGCTGACGGCGCCTCCGGTAGGCGGCAGATCCTCGGACCGCGCGCCGGGAGCGATGGCGATTGCGGGCGGGGTGCGCGTCTTCTTTTCGTCCGATCGCTCGGGCGGATTCGATCTGTGGAGTGCCGACGTTACTTTGGCCGAAGCGGTCTCGGCCCTGGCCCCGGTGGCTCAGAGCGAGGCGGCGAATGGCTGTCCCGCGCCGTTGGCGTTGGGCGGATCCGCCTGGGTACTGTTTCGCAGCGATCGCAATTTCGCACTTACGCAAGCGGGTTCGATGAGTCCGCAAGTGAGTCAGCCGGTTCCCGACAATGGAACCGTGCGGCGGTTTGCCGGAACGGTGACTGCATCGCCCAGCGATTTGCCGCGTATGCGCACACGGCGGACGTTCGGCGACCTGCTGACTTATACGCCCAATCGTCCGGACGGCGCCGGCACCCTTACGGAAGACGAGTTGTACACGCGCGGCACAGTGGGTTTATACGTCGGCCGCACCGCCGGCGGGAGCGCGCTGACTCAGACGGAAGCGGCGCGGCTGCACGATTTTCTGCAACAGTTCATTCCGGTGAATCTGCGCGCGCTGGTGATGGTGGTGGCGCCGGCGGATGTCGAATCGATTTACGGGGCGGGCGTGGACATCGGGGAGCAGTTCACAGACGTGTATCCATTTGCGGAGGCGATGGGCCCGCTGGCGGATAGCGCGGCGGCCGCCATGCCGGCGGTTACGGTGCTGCAATCCAACGATACAAGCAGCCTTTCGGCCGATGTGGCAAGCCTGGCCACCCTGCAAAAACGGACGTATTTCCCGCCGATCCAATGAGAGGAGCAGCGATGACGAACATAGAAAAACCGGCAGAGGGGCTTCACGGAATGTACCGTGACGTGCTTTGCGACGGAAGCGGCCGCGTGGTGTGGGATCGCGGCTGGAAAAACAACGCGATCGTCGGGGACTGCCGCAAGCTGCTGGCGACATTCATGGGAGGGACGCCGGCGAGCCTGGGAATTCAGGGGCTGCGGGTGGGCATGGGGCTGGATTCCTGGGACACCACAGGGACGCCACCGGCGACGGCGTCTCAGGCGGCGCTGGTGGACGCCAACTCGTTCAAGGTACTGCCGGCGAACCTGCAGATCGATTTTCTGGACGGCGGGACGGTGAGTCCGAATCCCACCAGCCGTCTGCAGATTGTGGCGACTCTGGGACCGCATATCCCCTCCTGGCCCGATGGCAGCCACGTCACCAGCAACCTGCGGGAGTTCGGCCTGATCGGTTCGCTGAAAGGGACGGAGACACTGATCAACTATGTGACTCATCCGGTGATTGTGAAGGATCCGCTGAGCACGTTAACGCGGACTATCTGGCTGACGTTTTGAGGAGAATTTATGGCTCTGATCACTAACAGCACGTTTGACCCACTGAAGGCGCGATGCAATGTTCGATTGCAGCAGGGCGTGCCGATTGTGGATGCCGATGTGAACGAACTGGACGACGTGCGCAAGTTCGAGATGCGCGCCTATCTGAAGTGGTTTGTGGGCGACGGGATTCCGGAAGGCAGCGACGGGTTCCGCATCGACGCAATTGGCGCGGGGTCCGCGGACGATTTCATTATTCGCGCGGGAAATTCGCCCGCGGCGGTGGGAGCCAGCAACTATGACATCGGTCTGCGGAGCACCGGGCGCGCCATTGTAGACGGGCTGGACGTCATGATCCAGCAGGATGTAAATTACAAGTCGCAAAAGTTGTTCGGCGTGGCCGGACCGGGCGGGATACCGGCGATTCAGCCGATTCCGGTGATCGCCGGCAGTGTGCTGGTCTACCTGGACATTTGGGAGCGCCTGGTGAAGGCGGCGGAAGACGCGACGCAGATCCTGACGGGCGTCGGAGTGGAAAGCTGTGCCCGCATGGTGCGCGAATGGTGCGTGCGCGCGCGGCAGGGCACGACGGTGCCGGGACCGGCCGACGCGGATTTTCTGGCGGGCCACAGCACCTATCCGCTGGCACTGCTCAATCGCAAGTTATCCGCCCCTGCCGTCGCGGCCAACATCCAGCCGGCGGACTTGAGCGATTCGCGCCACAAACGCCTGACCACGGCATCTCTGGAGAATCGCCTCCAGGTGCTGGAGAAACTGGTCCTGCTTCCGGCCTTCGGGCCTATTGGCAAACAGCTCACTCCCAAGAGTTCCATGGCGGGAGGGTCGGTTGATCTGCTGGGCAGGAACTTCAACGTGGGAACCCCGGTGGTGACCATCGGCGGCGTTGCGGCGGCGCTATCCGGGGCGTTTACGGCGACGGATGTAAAGGTGATCGTGCCGGCACTAGCCGCCGGAAGTTACCCAGTGACCATCAAGACCGACGGCGGGGGACCGGTTACCGCGGACGACCTGTTCATCGTGGTCAGCTTTGCGCCGACCTTCGATTTGGTTACGCCACTTACTCCTACCACGCTGCCGGCGAATTCCGCCACTCTTGTGGTTCTGAAAGGAACCAATTTCGATCAGGCGGGCCTGCAGGTTTCTTTCGGGGCGACGCTCGCTGCGGTGAGCACATCGAGCGCCAGCCAGATATCGGTGAAACTGCCCAATATTCCCGCGGGCTCCTACACGGTGTCCGTCACCACAACAGCCGGCACCGCAAACAGTCCGGTACCATTCGTTGTCACTTAAGGAGAGAAGAAGATGGCCACTTTTGACGTGTATCCTCAACCGCAAACGGCGCTCAAGACCCTGGACACCGGTCTGAACAAGGTATGGACGCAAGCCATCATCGAGCGGCGGAGCGCAGATATGCCGTTCAATTTTATGTTCATCCGGGTCGCCATGGCGGGAGCGATACCGGGCAACCCGGCGAATATCCCCACCCTCCAGATGCAGGCCGGCACGGGCGACCCCGTGACGGCGCCATACAATGGGCCCAACCCCGGCAGCGTGTACGATCAGCCCGGCGGGATCGGCGGCGCCGGACAGAACGTGGGGGACGCTTACTTTTCCGGGCCGTTCGCAGACGGCACCTACCTGATCAAGGTGCAGCTTTATGTGCCGCCCGGAACAAACTGGAGCGTGATCATCACCAACAACGATGTTGCCAACCGCGATTTCATGTTCGTAGTGGCTTCGGCGGATGGCGGCGTCGACGGAGGCGCCAAACAGCCGTGGATCAGCGCGGACACCGCCGTGAACTTTGGCGAAGTGCTGACCGGCGATACCGGCAATATGAACCTGAGCATCGCGAATAAGGGAACCGGAGATCTCACTACCCTCGCGGGCACATTTTCGGGAACGGATGCCGCCAGCTTTACCCTTACGCCACCGGGAGCGGCCATCGGAGCGAACAGCTCCGGCCTGGCGGCGATTACGCTGAATCCGGTCGGCTCGACCAAGAGCCTGTCGGCATCGGTTACGGTGACGAGCAACGATACGACAGTTACCGGGACCGCGGGGCACAACAATATCGCCGCCATGTCCGGGCAGGTGGAGCAACTGGAGCTGGCGTTTCTGGTGGACGCCTCGGGAAGCATGGCGCTGGACCCGGACGGGCACGACACCAACATATCGGGCAACATCGCCCTGACGCGCTACGGCATTCTGTTGACCGCCGTGGAAGCGGCGATGACGGCGCTCAAGAATCACGCGGCGAATAAGGGCAATTTCGGACTGACCATCTACCCCAACATCACCGGCTTTCCGGCGCTGCCCAGTTCGCCATACGGAGGGCCGCTCCCGGTGCCCTCACCCACTGCCGCGGATTTCCAGAACGGCAAGCCGCTGCCGATCACCGAGGGCAACACCAATTCGGTGGTTTCGTCGCTGCAGCAACACTTCACGCGGGAGAACGGCGCGGCCACTCCCATGGGCATGGGGATTCAGGCGGCGATGGGTGACAAATTGGGGACCATCCCGTGGGGATTTTTTCAGAATGACCTTACGTCGAAGAATTCAAACCGCCGCTGGCTCTTCCTGATGACTGACGGCAACCAGAATGACGGCGCGGACCCCTCCGATTTCTACGCGGGCGCCGGCAGCTTTGTGACCAAGAAAATCAGGGTGGGAACTATTGGCTACGGGACTGAGACGGCCATCACGCAGCCGGTGAATAAGACGCTGCTGAAGGCCATCGCTCAGCACGGCTATCTCGCGGACAATTTGAATTACAACTTTACGGAGGCCACGGGCCTGCCGAGCGACATCAACATGTTCATCAAGCCGCTGATGTACCAGGGGCTGAATTTTGACACGGGGAGCGACCCGGGCGGCGTACTGACGTCCACCAATCCTGTAGTCACCCGGCAGGTCCCCATTACTCCGTATGACGAGCAACTTTCGTTCTTTGTGTCCTGGACAACCGTCAATGCGGAACGGCTGAGAGTGCAGGTTCGGACGCCACTGGGAGAACTGCTGGAGGCGCCGGGAGCCGGATACACGGTGGATACCAATCCGCGGTTCCGGATGCTGACTTTCCCCAGAGCATTTCTGGCCAATCTGCGGGATCCGGCGAATCCGCGTTTCGGCGTCTGGACACTGATCCTGACGCTCAACCCAATCCTGGAAATCGAGGCGCGGCCGGCGGCGGTGGCGATCGACAGCGAAAAATACAATTACGATGTGTTCCTGAGCAGCCGCCTCAAGCTGCGAGCGGAACTCAACCAGAAGAGCTACGCGCCCGGAGACACGATCCAGATTGCGGCGCGATTGACGTTGGACGGAACCGGGATCCCCTACGCCTCGGTGACTTTGACGCGCGTGGTTCCGGGGTCGGGGCATCTTAATTTTCTGGCCCGGTCGCCACTCACCGCCGAGGAATACAGCCAGGAGGCGGAGGCGCAACACGCCAATCCCGATATCGACTCGACCGGCATCAAACTGCTGGGGCTGGCGAAAAAGGGGCTGACGTTCAATCCGCTGGCATCGTCCGATGTCATCAACATGGTGGATGCCGGCAACACGGGGGTTTACGTTGCCTCTACCAGCAATACTTCCGTGCCGGGCACCTACTCGTTTCTGATCACCGCCGTTGGCACGCTTCCGGATGGATCGACGTACCGGCGCGAACGGGCGCTCGACATTGAAGTGGCGGTCCAGCCCGATCCCCAGTTCACGTTGTTCCACATCGACTACTCCGTGATCACCACGGGCGGCCTAAAGATGAACCAGGCGGTGCTGACGGTGACTCCGCAGGATCGTTTCCCGAATGTGGTCTTCATCGATCCGCGAGTGGATCCTTCGCTCGTATTTACCACCACGGCGGGGAGTTTTCCGAATCCCATTGTGGACAACCATGACGGGTCGTATTCGCGCACGCTGGTGTACGCGCCGGGGGACAATCCGGTGGTCGGCGTGATCGTGGGCGGGACGGTTGCCGTTTCCAAAACTCCGATCGTCAACCTGTCGGGCCTGCATTACATCGATCGGGTGTTTCAATTCCGACCGGGACGGGAAGCTGTGCCGGGCGCCAACAAGCACACCGACCCCCACGCCTGCCTGGGTGACTTTACCACCCGGCCCGCCCTGCAATTTGTTTCCCTCGGCGGCCGCGGTTCCATTGTGGTGGGATTCAAAGATCAAGCCATGGTCGGCACTGGCGGCGACGACGACGTCACCATCTTTATCGCCAGGGACGAAGAACCTCGTCCCTATCTGGTGGAGGCCAGCGATGACGACGACCGCGACGATTGGTACCAGATCGGCCGTTCACTGGGCGTTACTCAGTCCTTCGGCTTGCAGCACCGCGGAAAGGTGATGAGGGCAAGGGCGCTCCGCATTACCGATTTGAGCGAGCGGATCCGCAACAACGATGGAACCCCTAGTCCTTCGCCCGGCCCAAGTATCGTAGCCGTAAGCGCGCAGCGCCTGGACAAGGCGCATACCGACATTCTGGAAGCGATCGAGAACGTCTTCAAGAAGATCTTCTGATCCAGCCCTGGCCTGTGTGTGACACGATAGCGCAATGACGGGACGCGCCCGCTTCCGGTATGGGCGGGCGCTTCTCGTGATATACTCCCCCCATATTTCGGACTCAAGCCGTATTGTCACACAGAGGTCTTTATGCACATCTTGAACCGTCCTACTGTTTTTTCGATTGCGGCAGTTGCCCTGCTGTTGCAGCCGCTCGCGTCCGCTCCGCCCAAGGTTCCGTTGTACCAACTGTTCCTGAGTCCGGCATCGCCGCAGGAGGTGGTGGCCGCGCGAAAGGTGGACCGGATTGCATGGGTGGATTATGCCGAAGGCAAGCGCAACGCCTACGCCGCGGCGGCGCCCCTGTTCGCGCCCGTGCGCCTGACGAACTTCCTGAAAGACGATGGCATCATGATGTCGGGGATCCGGATTTCAGACGATGGCAGCACGGTGGTGTTCCTGCGCGGCGAGGCGCCCAACCGTGAGGGCTGGTCGCCCAACCCGATCGCCGATCCTAACGGTCCGGAACACGCGGTCTGGGCCGCGCGCACCAGCGTGGCGGGCGGCGCGTGGCGGGTGGTGGATGCCGCCAACCCCGAAATTGCGCCGGATGGCAGCGCGATTCTGTTCGTCAAGGGGGGACAGATCTATCGGGCGAAACTCACGCCCACAAAGCCGGCCAGCGAGGTGGATCGCGGCGAAAAGGCCTTCATCACCGAGTGGGGTGTGCAGAGTGAGCCGAAGTGGTCGCCGGACGGCCGCAAGATCGCGTTTGTCAGCACGCGCACGGATCATAGCTTCATTGCGGTTTATGACATTGCGACCCGGTCGCTGAAGTATATGTCGCCGAGCGTGGACTTCGACACCACGCCGATGTGGCTGCCCGACAGCAAGCACCTGATATTCGAACGCCGGCCGGGTTTGCCTTTCGGGCAGCAGGCGCAGCAGGGCGGAGGTGGAATCGGTTTTCCGAACGGCCCGGCGGCGCAAACGGCGGCGGCGACTGCGCCCGGCGGGCGTGGCGGGCGCGGCCGGCAGGGCGGTTTCGCCGAGGCGGCCAGCAATAACGTTCCAGGCTCGCAGGTGCCCACCACGGCCGGGCGGGCTGGGAGTGGCGCCGCGCGCGGCGGCCAGGCCGGTTCCGCTCCGGCGGCCGCTCAACAACTCTCCAGGCCTGATGCGAGCTACCTTCAAAGGCGGCTATACGCTGGCGTTTTACAAAGCCGACGTCACCACTGGAGACGCGCAGCAGACCTGGCACAACCAGCCCAACGATGCCATTGCCGCCAACGTAGGGAATCCGCACCTCACCGGCGATCTGGTGATTTTCGAGTTTGGGGTGGGCGGCGGACGCGGCGGAAGAGGCGGACGCGGAGGCCAGAGGAGGAGCCGTTGAAACGCCCGCCGCGACGCCGGGCCGCCCGGCACCCGTCGTGGACGAATGGGACCGTTACTACGCGCTCAACGTTATGGATTCCGCTGCGCGTCCCGTGCTGCTGACCACCACCGACGGGCTCATCGAGAATCAGACGTCGGTGGCCCTCTCGTCCGACGGCAAAACCTTCTACTACTGCACCAACGCTAAGGACATCGAACTGCGCCACATCTGGGCGGTTCCGGTTACCGGGGGCACGCCGGTCGAGATCACGACGGGCGATGGCGCGGAAACGTACCCGGCTCCGTTGGCGTCAGGCAAGTATCTGGCCACGCTGAGTGCCAGTTGGAACATGCCGCAATCCCTGGGCGTGTGGAAACTGGGGCCCGAGGGAGCCACCGCCGCAGCCCCGCCGCAGAAGATCATCTTTCCCACGTCGCGGCCGGGCTTTCCGATGGACCTGCACGTGAAGCCGGAGATCGTGCTAACCAAGGCCGCCGACGGGCTCGAGATTCACAATCAACTCTTCCTGCCGAAGGACTTGAAAGCCGGCGACCGGCGGCCGGCCATCGTCTTCGTGCACGGCGGACCGGTGCGACAGATGATGCCGGCCTATCACTACATGCAGTTCTATCACTGGGCCTATGCCATCAATGAGTGGCTGGCGAACCAGGGCTATGTGGTCATGTCGATTAACTATCGCAGCGGCGTCGGCTACGGCCGGTCGTTCCGCACGGCGCCCAATACCGGAGGCGCCGGCAACAGCGAGTATCAGGACGTGGTGGCCGGCGCCAAATATCTGCAGACCCGGCCCGATGTCGATCCCAACCGGATAGGGATCTGGGGGCTTGTCGTACGGCGGCCTGCTTACTTCACAGGCCCTGGCCCGCAATTCCGATATCTTCAAGGCCGGCGTGGACCTGGCGGGCGTGCACCTGTTCGGCAGTTCGCTCGATCCCTCGGCGGTCTCGTATCAATCTTCGACGATCGGCGCGATCGATGGCTGGAAGTCGCCGGTGCTGCTTATCCAGGGCGACGACGACCGCAACGTGGCGTTCCAGCAGATGACCGGACTGGTGCAACTGCTGCGCCAGCGCGACGTGTATTACGAACTGATCGTCTTTCCCGATGATGTGCACGAATCGCTGCTGCACAGCCGGTGGATCTACACGCTGGGCCGCATGGAGACGTTCCTGCACAAATTCCTGTGGGAGACTCCCGTGAGCGCGAGTCAACAATAGTCCCCGGGGGGTGACGCGATTGCGCCTCTGGGTACTGACCTTGATTTCCGTTTCTTTGGCGGCTTCACGGCCCGCTCTCGACCCGAGCCAACGGCGCGAACTGCTGACTGCCCACAACGCGGTGCGCGCGGAGGTGGGTGTGCCTCCACTCGAATGGTCCGGGCGTCTGGCAGCGCGCGCGCAAGAATGGGCCAATACTCTGGCGGCCCGCAGGAAGTTCGTGCACCGTCCGAAATCGGCGTACGGCGAGAACCTGTTCGAGATCACCGGAGGGGACGCATCAGGGACTCAGGTGGTCAACGCCTGGGCCGCGGAATCCCGCAATTACGACTACAGAAGAAACAAATGCCGCAAAGTCTGCGGGCACTATACGCAAATCGTATGGCGCGACACCAGGGAAATCGGATGCGGAGTGGCAAGAGGCCGAGGCCGTGAGGTCTGGGTGTGCGACTACGATCCGCCGGGAAACTGGGTCGGCCAGCGCCCCTATTAAGGCGCGCGGCGGGGCTAGCGATCATCGATGAGGAACGACTGGCTGTGTGGACGCCCCGCCTGGTGGCGGGACTGCGCCCCGTCGGGTTGCTCGCGGCCATGGTTCTTCGTCTCCGCGGCGGCGAGGTTTACGGTTTGGACGTGGTCGATTCCGCCCGTGCCCGCCCCGCATGGCTCGGGCATCGGCGGCCATTACATCGACGGCCGTCAGAAGCCGGCTCCTGCAGATTGCCGGATCTGGCCTGATCCGCCGTCCGGTGTTGGATAATCAACTCATGTTCGGTAGCGTCAACGCCGCCCGCGGTCATTTCCAGATCGGCGGTGCCGACCTGATGCAGGCCCACTTGCAATGGGGCGCGCCTACACCCGAGGATTCTGTGAAATCGGAGGACCATCACCAGCCCGATGCCATCAAACAAGTCGTCGAATGGACCGCGGCCTGACGGTGGCAACGCACTCTCCGGCATGATCCCTTCCACGCTCGGAAAACCCGGCGCCGCCCGCTTCTGGCTGGCCGTGCTGCTCACTGGAGCCGGCACCGGCACGGCCGCGGCGGCACTCACGCGGTTGCTGGAACTGGTTCAGCGCCTGGCATGGAGCGGCTCCGGCACTAACCTGTTGGACGCAGCCGAACATGCCGGCGCATGGCGGCACATCGTAGTCCTGCTGGGCGCCGGGGTGGTGACCGGAGCCGGACAAATGATCCTCCGGCAGCTTTCCAGGGCCAACGGTATCGATACCACCGCCGCCATCTGGTTTCATGCCGGGCGAATGCCCGCCCTGCGCACTCTGGGCAGCGCTCTGCTTTCTATCTTCATCGTGGGTATGGGCGCCTCGCTGGGCCGCGAGGGCGCGCCCAAACAGGCGGGGGCGGTGCTGGCCAATTTCTTTTCTGACCGCGGCCGCTTGTCCGACGAACAGCGCCGTCTTCTGGTGGCCTGCGGAGCGGGCGCGGGAATGGCGGCGGCCTATGGCGTGCCGCTGGGCGGTGCGCTGTTCGCACTGGAAGTGATGCGCGGGGTGTTGGCGCTGCGTTACGTGCTGCCCGCTCTGTTCGCTTCGATTATCGCCACGGGCGTCTCCTGGCTGGTGCTGCCGGACGCGCCCACGTACCGCATCCCGTCGTTTCCATACTCCGCCCCGGCAGTCGTCTGGGCCCTGGTGGCCGGGCCACTCGCGGGAGTAGTCTCCGTGGGCTACGTGCGTCTCCTCAGTTGGGCTGATCGCTCGCGGCCCACGGGTTGGCGGCGTCTCGCGGCTCCCGTTGGAGGCTTGGGACTGCTCGGCCTCGTCTCCATCTGGTATCCGCAGTTGCTGGGCAACGGCAAGGACGTCTCCCAGTTGGCCTTTACGGGCCAGGTGGCGCCCGCGCTTCTGGTGACACTGCTTTTTCTGAAACCCGCCGCTACGACACTTTGCGTGCGCACCGGCGCGCCCGGCGGCCTGTTCACCCCGTCTCTGACGGTTGGCGCCCTGTTGGGGGCTGTGATGGGACATGCCTGTTCGTGGCTCTGGCCCGGCGTTCCGCCCGGATTGTTTGCCCTACTCGGCGCCGGAGCCGTGCTGGCCGCTACCACCCAGGGGCCCGTCTCTACGGTGGTCCTACTGATGGAGATGACCGGACGCGACCGTTCCTTCATTCTGCCGCTTCTGCTGGCGGCAGGTACCGCTACCCTGGTGGCACGCTCCATCGAACCGCGATCCGTTTACGACGCGCGACTCACTAATGAGGAAATCGCCGCCCGTCAAAGAATGCGAGACCGGCCGTTGGAACAGATGGCAACTGTCCAGCCGTAGCATGGCCGCATCGGCTGATGGTGGCGCGCCGCGAAGCCTCCCACGAAAT
The DNA here is from genome assembly GCA_963853855.1 of uncultured Solibacteraceae bacterium. Lineage (GTDB taxonomy): Bacteria > Acidobacteriota > Terriglobia > Bryobacterales > Bryobacteraceae > Sulfopaludibacter. The sequence goes on from CAWKYG010000055.1 coordinate 110,656, forward strand.
GACGTAGGATAAGTTTTCCGGCACTCCGGTCTGGCGTCATGCAGAGAAAATTCTATCGCACACTGTATTTCCGGGTCATCGTTGGAATCCTCCTGGGTGTCATCCTCGGAATCGTATCCCCTTCCACGGCGGGCAAGATGGAGCCGTTCGGTCTCGGATTCATCAAACTGATCCGCATGATGATCGGCCCGGTCATCTTCTTCACGGTCGTGGTGGGGATCGCCAGTATCGGCGATATGCGCAAACTGGGCCGCGTCGGATTGAAAGCGCTCCTTTACTTTGAAGTGGTCACTTCCATCGCCCTGCTGATCGGTCTCTTCGTGGTCAAAGTCATACAGCCGGGCGCGGGCATGAACGTGGATGCCAGCAAACTCGATGCTACGGCGATCCAGTCCTACGCCGCGCAGGGCCAGCATCTGAGCTCGGTCGAGTTCGTAATGAATATCATCCCCAAGACCTTCATCGGGGCCTTTGCCGACGGCGAGATTCTGCAGGTGCTGCTACTGGCCATCCTGGTGGGCCTGGCGTTGTCCGCCTTGGGGCAAGGCCAAAGCCTCATTGCGGGCTGCGACAAAATCGCCCATCTGCTGTTCGGGGTCATCGGTCTGATCATGCAGGCCGCGCCTCTCGGAGCATTTGGCGCCATGGCGTTCACCGTGGGCCACTACGGTCTGAAGACCCTGATCCCGCTCGCGAAGCTGATGGCCTGCGTCTATATCACCAGCATCGCGTTCGTATTCGTCGTTCTGGGGACGATCGCTTTCGCCAACGGGTTCAGCGTGTGGAGATTCATCAAATACATCAAGGAGGAACTGCTCATTGTGCTGGGCACCTCTTCGTCGGAGTCGGTGCTGCCGCGAATCATGGTGAAAATGGAGGCGCTGGGCTGCTCCAAATCCGTGGTTGGCCTGGTCATCCCCTCGGGCTATTCGTTCAATCTGGATGGCACCTCGATCTATCTGACCATCGCCGCCATCTTCGTCGCCCAGGCCACCAACACGCACCTGACCGGCGCCCAGGAAGCCTTCCTGCTCCTCATCCTCATGCTCAGCTCCAAAGGGGCTGCCGCGGTGACCGGCGGCGGTTTCATCACCCTTGCCGCCACGCTCCAGGCCGTTGGCACCGTCCCTATGGCCGGGCTCACCCTGCTGCTTGGGCGTGGACCGCTTCATGTCGGAAATGCGCGCCCTCACCAACCTGGTTGGCAACGGAGTGGCCACGATCGTGGTCGCCAAATGGGAACACGAACTGGACCAGGACCGTATGACCCGCGTTCTCTCAGGCGAGGAACAGATCGACGACGATAAGCTGTTGGCCGTGGTCGCCGCCATCGAGCCGGTGCCCTTCGTGGATCAATAAGAGGTCAGCAACCGTTCTTTAAGAGGTATGCCGCCTCATTCCAGCGAAGCTCGTTCCGAAAATCGCGCAGCTTCGTATCACGGTCGATGCACAGGAATTCCATTCCGGCCATCCCGGCGAAATCTTCCATATGTTCCGTGGTGAGCGACTGGCTGAAGCCGGTGTGATGGGCGCCGCCCGCGTAGATCCAGGCCGCGGCGGCGATCTGCAGATTGGGCCGAGGCACCCATACCGCGCGAGCCACCGGCAGGTTGCTGAGAGGCCGGTCCGGCTGCACCACGTCGATCTCGTTCGCGATCATGCGGAACCGGTTGCCCACCTGGACGATGGAGGCCACAATCGCAGGTCCGTCCGGGGCGGTAAAAACCAGGCGCACCGGGTCGGACTTTCCACCAATCGACAACGGGTGGATTTCCGCGGTGGGCCGCTCCGCAGCAATGGTCGGGCAGATCTCGAGCATGTGGGCGCCCAGCACACGATGGGAGTGATTGAAGTGGTACGTGTAATCTTCCATGAAGGAGGTGCCTCCCGTCATCCCGGTGCTCATCACCTTCATGGTGCGGACCAGCGCGGCGGTCTTCCAGTCGCCTTCGGCGCCGAATCCGTAGCCATCGGCCATCAGCCGCTGCACGGCAATGCCAGGCAACTGGCTGAGACCATGCAGATCCTGAAACGTATCGGTGAATGCCTGAAATCCGCCATCCTCCAGGAAGCCTCGCAGCCCCAATTCGATCCGCGCCGAATCGCGCAAGGCGTTGTGGCGAGTCCCGCCTCTGCGTAAGGAGTCGTCCACGCTGTAGCATTCCTCATATTCGGAGACGAGGCGGTCTGTCTCCGCATCCGATACCTGCTGCACGGCACAGGCGAGTTCGCTCACCCCGAAGCCATTCACCGAATATCCGAAACGCGCCTGCGCTTCGACCTTGTCGCCCTCGGTGACCGCTACCTCGCGCATGTTGTCACCGAAGCGGGCGATTTTCAATTGCTGCGATTCGTGCCAGCCCGCTGCCGCCCTGGACCATGCGCCCAACTGGCGGTGAACCTCGGGATCGGCCCAATGTCCCACCACAACTTTCCGGTTGATGCCGAGCCGCGTCACCAGGAAACCGAATTCGCGATCGCCGTGCGCCGACTGGTTCAGATTCATGAAGTCCATGTCGATGGTGTCCCAGGGCAGGTCCGCGTTGTACTGGGTGTGCAGGTGAACCATCGGCTTGGTCAGCGCGCGCAGCCCTCCGAGCCACATCTTGGCCGGCGAAAAGGTGTGCATCCAGGCAATCACCCCGATGCAGTTGCGCGACGCACTGGCTTGGGAGCAAAGATCGCGGATCGCATCCGGCGTGGTGAGTACCGGCTTGGCGACTACCTGAACGGGTATCTGCCGGCTCACGGAGAGGGCGGAGGCGATTTCATTCGAATGGGCCAGAACCGCACGCAGCGTGGCATCCCCGTAAAGATGCTGACTTCCGGTTACGAACCAGGCTTCCAGTGTTTTGAGGTCGGGCATTTAGAACGTATTTCCCTTCTGTAGGGTGCGGTGGTCACCCATTTGCGCGCTCGCCGCATCACCAATAGTATGATACGGCATTATGCAAGCGTTTACAGTCCCGACGTGACGCGGGCCGCTACTTCTGTCCGAGGCGGCGCAACATTTCGCGGGCGGCGGCGGCAATATTTGGATCGGCATCGCGCGCGGCCAGCCGGAAGTGCTGGATCGCGCCCGCGGAGTCGCCGGACTGGCTCAACACGGCGCCCAGTTCGTAGTGAGCGCGGCCCGATTCAGGATTGAGGCTCAGGGCCGCATTGAGTTCGCGCACGGCTCCGGCGGCATCGCCTTTCGCCGAAAGCAGCGAACCCAACAACTCGTGCGCCGGAGCCAGCTTCGGATCGAGGGCCAGCGCTGCCTTCGCCTGCAGTTCCGCGCCGTCCATATTATTTGTGTTGGCGAGCGCGCGCGCGTAGTTCAGGCGTGCGGAAACGGAGGCGGGATTCAATCGAATACTTTGCTCGAAATGAAAAAGGGCCTCCGCGATTTCGCCTCGCACCGCGAGGAGCATGGCCAAGTTGCTCTGCCACTCCGCAACTCCGGGGTTAATGGCAAGCGCCGCACGGAACTCCTTCACAGCGCCCGGCAGGTCTCCGGTTCCCATCAGAAGCGAAGCCAGGTTGTTGTGCACGCCCGCGTCATCCGGGTCGATCGCGATGGCCTTTTCGAGATCGCCTCTGGCTTCGACGGCTTTGTTTTGCTGCCAAAGAACCCAGCCGAGGAATCCCCAGGCGGCCGCGTCGGTCGGCCTTAGCCTGGCGGCCGTTCGAAATGCCGCTTCGGCCCGAGGCCACTGTTTCGAGTCCATCAGCGCGTTCCCCAGTTCCAGCGCAATGATCTCCGAGTTGGGCCCGCGCCGCGCGGCCTCTTCCAGAGACGCGACCGCCTGGGGGTTCATTCCTGCGGACCGGTACCCTTCGCCCAGACCGGAATAAAACCCCGGCTGAGCAGGATGGACGCGAGCGATCAACTCGGCCAACCGGCCCAGGCCCGCGGTCAAATTACTTCGATCGGTAATCTGGGCGAGGGCGCCGTACAGCGAATCGTCGGCGGTGGGAGCCAGGTTCGACGGGTAGTAGGGCACGACCTCGCCGCGATATGACGTTGCGGGGGATTCATGCACCTCGGGCTTGTCCGCCAGCAAGTCCCCCGCCGGTTTCCTGCGAACGATCCTGTGGTCGGTCATCACGATGTGAACGGCGTCGTCAGTCCGGCGCCTGGGCATGTGGCACGCCACGCAGTTCGCGCCCGCGGCGTGTTCCGCTCCGCGCTTGCGGAGAGACGTGATGACAGTTCTGGCAGACGGCGTTGTAATGCACGGTGGCGCTTTCGCCCCGCGGAATATCGTGCGGATCGTGGCAGGTGGTGCACCTCAGCTTTCCGGCGCTCTTCAGAAAACATTCGGATTCGCGCAGCCGGTAAGCCGCATGCGCCACCTCGAAATCCGAGTTTTTCCCCTGCGCCATATCGAACGAAAGACGGAAGTCAGCGAGCGCCTGTCCGGGTATGTACGAGAAGGGTCCGCGGTCGAAGCGCTGTAGCGCATGCGGCAGAAGGCGGCTGGTGGTTTCGAGATGGCATTGCAGGCAGACCTCCATTTCGCGTTCCGGGCTCAGGCGCGCGGGGTTCACGATTGCCGCGCGAATCTGCTGGGGTGTGGCGCCGTGTCTTTGCGCGGCTTCCACGTGCTGCTGGCCGGGTCCATGGCATCTCTGGCAATCGATTCCCTGCGGCAGGGGTTCAATGTATTGCGCTTCCGCCCCCGCCTCCTGATGCCCTTCCGGGATGCGCGGATACCCGTTATGGCAAAACATGCACTCGTAGTGAATGACGCGAGTCGAGCCGCCGTAATCGGCCGTGTCATAACCGGGATTCATGGCCCAATAGCCGCCGTTTTCGGAATACCACCCGAGCGGAAGCTGCTGGAGCGTGCCGCGCGGCGTCAGGTGCAGATAGGTGCGCGCATGATTCCCCGAGCCCAGGACGAAGTCGACCTGCTTCTCTTCTACGTTGGTTTCCCGCCCGTCAAAGCCCACCTGCCACCGGCGCTGAAAGTACTTGCCGCCCCGCTGGAACATATTGAAATAGGTATCGGATGCCGCGTGGTGGAAGGGAAGGCCTGTTTTGAAATCTTCCACGGCTTTTTCCGGGGTCATTCTGTAGAAGGCCCGGGCCATGCCGGTCTGGCTGTAGGTTCGTGCTTTGTCCGCGTGGCACTGGGCGCAAACGGCCGGGTTGACGTAGCCATTCGCCGCCGATAGCGCGAGAGGGATGCCGATCGCCAGCATCGAAATCGCAGCGACGTGACAAGCCGTCGAGTCTGAGCATTTATTGCTTCGGTTCGCCCGCACGCGCTCCGAACTGTTCGCGCCGAACGATCCCCGACCCTTCGCGAATCACCACAAGCTGGTTTGCCGGGACATCCGCGATCTGTTCCCGTTTCCCGCTGGGCCAGCGGATTTCCAGGTTCGCCGACTGCTCCGCGCCAAGGCCAAAATGCAGCCGGCGATCGTTCGCGGAAAGATACGACGATTGCGCCAGCACCGCCTGCATCTGTCTGCGCTCGCCGTAGGTGGCGACCACTTCGGCGCCGATCGCGCTGCGGTTCGATTCCACGCCGGCGAGCAACACTTTCAGCCAGTGATTGCTTCCGCTCATGTCGTTGCGGAAGAGCGAGGGCGGCTCATTCATATTCATGATGAGGATGTCCATGTCGCCATCGTTGTCGAAATCTCCAAAGGCGGCGCCCCGGCTGGAATGCAGCTCGTTCATCGCCGGTCCGGCAAGACCGAGGAGTTCCTCGAACTTTCCGCCGCCCAGATTGCGGAACATCACGCTGGGCGTCTTGTAAGGGGCGCTGGGATCGGCCGCCTCCACCTCCGGATAGACCATGCCCGTGGTGAAAAAGATATCGGGCAGGCCGTCATTATCGAAATCCTGAATCGCCGTGCCCCAGCCCACGAACCGGGTCTCTACGCGCAGTCCGGCTCGCGTGGTCACATCGCGAAAGGAACCGTTTCCGTTGTTCTTGTAGAGCACATGGGTGTCGGAGCTGAAGTGGGTCTTGAAAATATCCGAGATAACCGTCGGTATCGAAATCGCCGATTCCCAGCCCCATGCCGCCCTGCTCGCGTCCGTCTTCGTTCAGGGCAACGCCGCTTTCCAGGCCTCGCTCGGTGAACGTGCCGTCGCGGTTGTTTCGAAACAGCAGGCTCGGCGTGGTGTCGCAGGCCACGTAGATATCGGGCCATCCGTCGCCGTCGAAGTCGGCCGCCACCGCGGTCAACGGGTAGTTCGGCGTTACGCCCAGGATTCCCGAACGTTCGCTTACATCGGTGAAAGTGCCGTCTCCGTTGTTGCGATACAGGCGGCAAGGCTCCTGCGGCAGACCGCCCGGGCCGCAAAAGACGGGCACGCCGCCGCGATTGCATGTCTCGTTCGTGCCGCGAATAGGAATCTTGTCAGGGTCGAAAGCTACATAGTGATTGACGAAGAGATCCAGCTTGCCGTCGCGATCGTAATCGATCCAGGTGCAGCCAGTGCCGTAACGCGTGCCGGCGTGGAGGAGGCCCGCTTTGGCGGTCACGTCCGTGAACGTGCCATCGCCGTTATTGTGAAACAGAATGTTCTGGCCCCAGCAAGTGATGAACAGATCGTCGAAGCCGTCGTTATCATAATCGCCCACCGTGATGCCGGCGGCCCAGGCGCTTCGGCCGAGGCCGGAGCGTGCGGTGACATCGCGGAACGTGCCGTCGCGATTGTTGCGATACAGGCGGATCGTCGCGTCATCAGGCGTTCGCCCGGTGCGCCGCCGGCCGGTCAGCGTCACCACATCGAGCCACCCGTCGTTGTCGTAATCGACAAACGCCACGCCGCATCCCATCGCGTCGAGAATGTAATCGACGTGGCCTTCGTTGCCGTAGATGATGGGAGCGCGCAGCCCCGCCTGTGCGGCCACATCGACGAACTTTGCATGGAAAGGCAGTCCGGAAGGCTTCCCCCGCGGCGCCGGTGTGATGCCCCGCGACGCCATTCCGCTGTACCGTTGCGGAAGCGCGAAGCGGGAACTGCCCAGCCCGAGAGTCAACGCGGAGAGAATTTGCCGCCGTGTCATGTCGCTTGAGGCTGATAATATCAGAACCGGCCAAATCGGATAGAATCGCAGCGTATGGTGCGAGGGATTGCGGGTCTCGCGGCGATTCTCTGCATCGCGTCCGCACGGCGCTTGCGGGATGGCAGCTCACGGGCGTGCAGTTGATCAACTCGGGCCGATTCGAACAGGCGCTGCAGGCTTTCCAGGCAGATCTCGCAACGGATCCGAAGTCCGTTCCTGCTAATAACGGCGCGGCCGTGGCGCTGGATCTTATGGGCCGGTACGCGGAAGCGCGGCCCTATTTCTCGGCTGCGATCAAGGGCGCCCGCACGCCCTTGGAGCGAGCGCTGGCGGAACGTGCGATGGCCATCGGATACGGATTCGCGGGCGATTGCGGCGAATGCCGAAAAACTGGAGAAACGCGCGTTCGAGTTCTACCTGGAGACAGGCGATTTTCCGAACGCCGGCGACGTGGCCGATGAACTCGCGCCGGTTGTGTCTCGACTCGGGCGATTTCGACCGCGCCGCGGAATGGTACGCGCGAGGACACGATACCGGATTGCAGGAGGCCAACATCTCCGCGTCGCGGCGCGATCTCTGGGATTTCCGGCTGGCGAACGCCACGGGCCCGCATCGCCGCGAGGCGGGGCAAGGTTGCCGACGCCCGGAAACAGATCGCGAGAGCGCAAGCGATTCTGAGTCGCGGCCGCATCCCCGATCAGGAGCCGTATCTGCCATACCTCGAAGGCTACGTTGCGTTCTATTCGCGCGACTATGCAGCGGCCCTGCAGGCCCTGAGCCGGGCTGCGGCGGCCGACCCGTTCATCGAATGTCTGCTCGCTCGAGACTTATGAAGCGCTGGACGACCGCGTGCGGGCGGCGGAGTTCTATCGGAAGGCAGCGGCCACAACCGCGCACAGCGTGCCGGCGGCGTATGCGCAGCCGTTTGCGAAACGAAAGCTTGCGTCCTGGAATGCCGGCGGCCCGCAATGACGCGGCCGGGCCGAATCACCACTCCTGCGGCGGCCGGGTGAAAAAGAGACGCTCCTGATCGGCTGGTCGAACCCTGTTTAAGGGCAGTGAGGCACGCCGCCACCTCCGGACTGCGCGCCCCGAGCGATACGGCGGTCTCGAGCGCGCGGCGGGCCTGCTCCGGATTTCCGTGGGCGGCCAGAATCAGACCCTCGGCCACCCACACCGCGGGCATTTCCGGCCAACGGCGCTGCGTATCCTGGAGCAACTGCTGCGCCTGTTCCGTGCGGCCATTCGATTCCAGCAACGCGGCCCGCAAGACGGGTATCCAAGGCTCTTGCGGCAGCGAGTTCGCGGCGCGATCGAGGAGGCCCAGGGCGTCGTCGAGCATGGCCGCCGTTCTTGAGAAAGACCATCTTCTGCCAGTAGATCTCGATGCGGTGCGGCGCGGCCCGAAGAGCGCGGTCGATGGCCTGAAGCGCATCGGCGCTTTTTCCGGCGGCATCGAGCATCTGCGCCAGTGCGAGGTAGTAGTCCGCGTTGCGGGCGGACTCCGGGATGCGCCTCCATCTGCTGCAATCCATCGTTCGCTCCGCTGGCATGGAAGGCCGCAATGGCGAGGGGCAATTCCAGTCCGGCGGAAGGGTTGGCGGACGCGGCCTTCTGCAGGAATTCCCGCGCCATGGCATACTGCCGCGCTTCCAGCAGCGCCTGTCCGGCGTCGGCGAAAATCGCCGGGTTCGCCTTCAGGGATGCCATGGTGCGCGCGGTGGCCAGCGCCTGGCCGGTCTGCCTGTCTTCGAGCGAAAGTTTCAGGTAGTGCAGTTGCGCATTGGCATCGCCGGGATTGTCGCGGACTGCCTTCTCCACGCGCGCCCGATAATCCGCGCGTTGCTGTTCCGGCGAAAGACTGAGATACCGCATCAGGTCGCGCGGAGCCTGCGTCGGGCGCATCTGACGATAGCGCCCCAGGAGCGTTTCCGCTTCCGAGTCCTTTCCCGCCTCGCTGAGCGCGTTGGCCAGATGAAGGACGAGGGTGGGTTCGTCCGGCGACAGTTGAACCGCCTTGCGCAGGGTCCGGATGGAATCATCCAGGCGGTCCATGGCGCGATACGCCTGGCCTAGCCGGTCGAGGATCAGCCCGTTATCCGGCTGGCTCTCCGCGGCCGGCCTCGAGGTCCGGTACAGCCGCCTTCGGGATTACCCTGCAGGTAATACAATGCGCCTCGGGCCGAGCGCGCCTCGACAAAATCCGGCTTGAGTTGAAGAGCCTTATCGAGACTGGAAAGACCCTTGGTGGGGTCGTTGGTGCTCTGCGCAAGGCCCAGTTCGTAATAGCCCACCGGGTCGTTTGGGTGGCGCGTGATGTACCATTGCAGGTCCGCGATACCGGTGTCGAACTGATGCATGTGGATGCGGGCAAACCCGCGCTCGCGCCGCGCGGTATCGTCATTCGGGGCCAATGCGGCATAACGATCCCACGCGGCGGCCGAATCCTCGTTGGCCTCCAGTTCACCGGTCGTGACGGCGATCAGCCGCTGCACATCGGCGCGCTTCGGGGCAATCTTCGCAGCCTCGGCGAGAAGGCGCAGCGCCGGCTTCCGGCTGCTTGAGAGAGTTGTAGACAAATGCCAGGCTGTACAGGGCATCGGCGTTCCCCGGCTGCTGGTGCACCACTTTTTCCAGGACCTCTCGCGCCCGGTCGTAGTGCTTCGCATACAAAGCGACCACGCCCAGGTCATACAGGAGTTGAGAATCCGACGGGCTGCCCGAGAGGGCGTGGGTGAGGAACGTTTCGGCCTGAACGAACTGTTCCGCGCGCGCAAGAGTCCAGCCGATCGAGGAACTCAGCTTCGGATCGGTCTGGGTGGCATTCGATAGCTGCTCAAACAGGGCGCTCGCCGCGGTGGTGTCGCCGACGCGGTCGAGCGCGATCAGTCTCGGCACGGCCGCTTCGGGCGAGTCGCGCAGAGTCGCCGGCAGGCGGTCGAGATAACGGAGCGCTTGCCGGGCGTGCGCGGCGTCCTTATTTTTTAACTCCATGCGCCCGAGTTCGAGATTGGCGTAAGCGTCCGTGGGATCGATCGCTACCACGCGCTCGAACGCGTCGTGGGCGCCCTTCTCATTGCCCGCCGCGAGCAGATGATTCGCGTATCGGCCAAGCACCGGCGCCGACCGGGGCGCCGCCGCCAGCGCTTTCCGGTACTGCGCGTCCGCTTCGGCGAATTCCTTGCGCGCATCCAGCACCATTCCCAGCATGCTGAGTGCGTCGGCATCTACCGGGTGAACCTTGAGTTCCGCGCGCAATTTGGATTCGGCGGCAGCGTAATCGCCGTGCTGCAAAGCCGCCGCGGCTTCGCGTAAAGCCGCGTCATCGGCGGCACGCGCCAACGGCAGAAGAATGCAGAATGCGGCTGCCGCGAGGACCGGGCGGGTGCGGGACATTGCGTTACCGCCTATTGTATCGTCTGAAGCGGCGCTGATATGCTCAACGAGGCAGCTATGACACGGCGGCAATTCCTCTCGATTCCCTCGCTCGCGCTTCCGGTATCCGGGTCCGCGCGCGGACAGAGGTTGAGCGGAATGGCTTCGCGCAACGTGGCCCCCGCGCCGCGCGGAAAGCCATCGGGCTTGCCCTTTGACGCCAAGTTCGTCAATGTCGCCGCGCAGGCGGGACTGCGCGCGCCGGTGATCTTCGGCGACGAGGGAAGGGCCGACTACATTCTGGAATCGATCGGATGCGGCGTGGCTCTTCTGGATTTCGACAATGACGGCTGGCTCGATATTCTCATGCTCACCGGCCGCCGCCGCACGGGATCGACCCCACCCTCTGCGACATTCCGGTTATACAAGAACAACCGCGACGGCACATTCGCCGACGTAACCGGACATGCGGGCATCGGCCGCAGCGAATGGGCTTTCGGCGTAACGGTTGGCGATTACGATAACGACGGTTTCGACGATATCTTTATCACCTGTTGGGGCAGCAATATTCTGTTTCACAACAATGGCGACGGCACATTCACGGATGTGACCGCGAAGGCGGGGCTGCGGCGTCCCGGTGTCCACTTCGGCAGCGGCTGCACGTGGATCGATTACGATCGCGACGGCAGGCTGGATCTTTTTGTGGCGCACTACGTGGTCTTCGATCAGGAAAAGATTCAGCCCCGCGGAAAGAATCCGGCATGCAACTGGCGCGGCTCGCCCGTTTATTGCGGACCGATGGGGCTGCCGCACGAACCTTGCCGCCTGTATCGCAACAACGGCGACGGAACCTTCACCGATGTGAGCGAAAAGGCCGGCATACTCGACTCGGCAGGGTACGGGCTGACCGCCGTTGCCGCCGATTTCGACGGCGACGGGTGGCCGGACATTTACGTGGCCTGCGACAGCTCGCCGAGTCTTCTCTTCCGGAATAACCACGACGGAACGTTCACGGAGCGCGCCCTCGAAAGCGGTGTTGCCATCAACGAGGATGGGAAAGAGCAGGCGGGCATGGGGCTCGGAATCGGCGACTTCGATACCGATGGCCGCCTCGACATTTTCAAAACACATTTCGCGGCGGACACCAACATTCTGTATCGCAACACCGGCAGGGGGACCTTTCGGGATGTAACAACCGTCTCCGGCCTGGCGGTGGAGACCCGGTTCGTGGGTTGGGGCGCGGCGATCCAGGACTTCGATAACGACGGTCTTCCCGATCTGTTCTATACCACCGGCATGGTTTCCCCCGAACTGCAACGCGATTTGCCCGATACGCCTTACAAGACTCCGAGCGTGGTGTTCCGGAACCTTGGCGGGGGCAAATTCGAGGAGTTGTTCGATCTCGCCGGACCCGCCATGAAGGAGCTGCACTCCAGCCGGGGGGCGGCATTCGGAGACTTCGACAACGACGGCGATATCGATATTGTCGTGATGAACATGAACGAACCTCCGTCGCTGCTGCGAAACGATGTAAGCGTTTCACATCATTGGCTCAAAGTGCTGCTTATCGGAGTTGAATCGAACCGCTCCGCGATCGGTGCGCAAGTGGTTGCCACATATGGGGAATATCGCCAGGCGCAGGCTGTGCTGGCGCAATCCTCTTATCTCTCCGTAAACGATCGCCGTTTACACTTCGGTCTTGGCGCGGAGCAGTCCGCCAGTCTCGAAATCCGCTGGCCGAACGGCAGGGACGAGCGGATTGCGCAAGTCGCGGCAAACCAGCTTGTGGTTATCCGCGAAGGTTCAGGGATCGTGGCCCGGCACAGGTTCGGGAAAACACTGGCCGGCTAGGACGAAACCGGCTCAGCGTCTCCCGGCCGCTCATTGCGCTCTAACCAATGCAAATTTCACCCTCAGCAAAATAATTCTTGCTGAAAGCGATTGCATTTGCGAAAAACTTGGTATAACATTCCAGCTACCTTACGGCGCTAATGTTCCTGGTTAGTGTCGCAAAAAGCATCTGGGAGGGGGAAAGCAAGCCATGACGCGTGCTCGTAGCGCGCAGACGATTGCTTTGTTGCTTTCGTTCAGCGCATGCCTGTTGGGGCAAAACATCACCAGTTCCGTTCTGGGAACAGTCATCGATCCGGCCGGCGCGGCAGTCAGTGCCGCGGAAGTTCAACTTACTAATCAGAGCACCGGAACCGTAAGCCGGACACTCACAGACAACGCCGGGTTATTCCGCCTCGTAAACCTGTATGCCGGCAACTATTCGGTAGCCGTTCAGGCGAAAGGGTTCAAGAACCTGACCGTCAGGGATATCGTGGTCGACCAAAGTGAAGCGCATGACCTGGGTCGTCTGCAACTCGCGCTCGGTGAGGTCACCGAGTCCGTCAGCGTTACTGCTGAGGTGGCCGCGGTGCAAACAGCGAGCAGCGAGAAGGCGCCGCTTCTGGATTCGAGTCAGCTCAACGTTGACGCCATCAAAGGCCGCGACCTGATGAGCTACATGAAATTGCTGCCCGGCGTCGTGGATACCAGCACCGGCCGCGATATCAGCGGTGGATCGATCATGGGCGGTTTGACCTTCAGCGGGAATACGGGAATCACGGGCTTCTCCGTCGACGGCGCAACCGACATGGACACGGGCTGCGCCACCTGCTTTGCGCACTTCGAACCCAACATCGATGCCATCGGCGAAGTGAAGGTGCTGGTGTCGAATTTTGCGGCCGAATATGGCCGCAATTCGGGCGCCACCATCAGCGTCACCACCAAGAGCGGCACACAGCAATTCCACGGTTCGGGCTGGTGGACGCATCGCCACGAGGATCTGAACGCCAATCAGTTCTTTAACAATCAGACAGGCGCGCTCATTCCCCGCTACCGGTACAACATCGCCGGATGGAGCTTCGGAGGGCCAATATTTATTCCCAAGCATTTCAACACGGCGAAGACCAAGTTCTTCTTCTTTGCCTCGCAGGAATACACCAGATCGCTGCTGAATGCCTCGAACCAATACCGAACCATGCCGTCGTCGCTCGAGCGCACGGGGGATTTCTCACATAGCTTCAATCCCGGCAATGCGCTGATCGTCGTCAACGATCCGACCACCGGCGCTCCGTTCCCCGGCAACATCGTCCCGCAGAACCGGATCAATGGCTGGGGACAGGCCATGCTCAATTTCTTCCCGCTGCCCAACACGGTATTTCCCGCGGGCTCCGCTCAATATCAGCAGGACAACTTCCAGTCCGAGGCCTCCGGGTCCCATTCCAGGCGCGACGACATCATCCGGGGCGATGTCATTCTAACGTCAAAACTGAGCGGATATTTCCGCTACGGACACGACTACGACTTTTCGGACGCGCTTTACGCCGGCATTCAATTTAACTCCGCTATTCAGGGTCACCCCAATCCGGGAACCGGCCTGGTGGGAAGTGTAAACTATACCTTCAGCCCGACTCTCGTCAACCAGGCGACGTACAACTGGAGTTACAACTACTTCTCGTACTATGAGGAGGTTCCCGCACAGGTTGCGCGCTCCCTGGGCAACGGAACGACCGGTACGCCGCAGGCCGGACAGCCCCTTCCGAGCCTCTTCCCGCTTCATCCCCTGGGACCCGGTCCCGGCGGCGATTTGCTGGAAGGCCCCGCGGCATGCTCCAACGGCTATTGCCCCTATCTTCCGGGCTTTAGTTTCGGCGGCACGCCGGTGAACGCTGCCAGCTTCGGGGAATCCAATGTTGACTATGTCAATACCAACCGCATCTACCAGTTTTCAGACAACCTGACGAAGATCTGGAACAGCCACACCATTAAGGCGGGCATCTACCTCGAGCACAACCGCAAACTGCAGCCGGGCAGCCCCACCTATACGGGCAGCTACAGCTTTGGCAAGGATGTGAATAATCCGCTGGATTCGGGGGATGGATTCGCCAACGCTTTGTTGGGTAACTACGACACATACAACGAAAACAGCGGCCACTTTGTCTATGACGTGTGGTACTGGAATCGGGAGTTCTATGTTCAGGATGACTGGCGCGTGGGTAAGCGCCTGACCGTGAACTATGGAATTCGTTTCTACAACATGTCCCCTCAGGACGACATGCTGCACGAATTCTCGTACTTCGTGCCCTCGTTGTATCAACCATCGGCATCCCCGCTGATTTACGCCCCCCACTGCCTTGGCTCGAATCCGTGCTCCGGGGCGAACCGGGTTGCGATCAACCCCGCCACCGGCGCGCAGGCTCCGGCTTCGTATATCGGTCTGTTCGTTCCGAACAGCGGCAATCCGGCGAACGGCATGGTGGTGGACGGGGTGAACGGTACTCCCCTGGACACCTACACCACCCGGACGATTATTCCCGCGCCGCGGGTCGGGTTTGCCCTCGATGTATTCGGCAATGGAAAGACGGCGTTGCGCGGAGGCTGGGGAATGTACTACGACCGCCTCGACGGTAACCAGGTATACTCGATGTCCGGTCAGCCGCCGGTGGGTTACCAGCCGACGGCATATTACGGCAATATCGGCAACCTGGCCAGCGCGGGTGGATTGATCGGACCGCCCAACACTACCCAGTATTCCGGTAAGACGCCCACGCCGCAGAGCCGCAGCGCCAGTCTCGGCGTGCAGCAGAACATCGGATTTGGTTCGGTATTGGATGTGTCGTATCAGGGCACCTGGGGCATCAACCGGAATATCCTGGCGAACGTCAATCCAGTTCCGCTGTATGCGGACTTCAGTCAGACGTATGCCGATCCCACTGTGGCGACTACGAATCCCTTGCAGCCGCAGCACCTTACCTCCGCCTTCCAGAGGCCGACGTACCCTGGATTCGGCAACATCAACGTGCAGTCGTTCTTCGGCAGGTCGAACTACGAAGGTCTCCAGATGGCACTCCGGCACCGGTTGCAGCACGGTCTGACTTTCGGCGTGTCCTACGCATGGTCCCGCATGATGGGAATATTCACGCTCGACGAGCTGTTATCGGAACAGGCGAATGTCTCGCGCTACTATGGACCGCAGGGCGCCGACCGGCGCCAGGTGGGAGCCATCAACTACTCCTACGATCTACCCAAACCAGGGCAATTGCTGCATTCCAAACCGCTCGGAATCGTCGCGGACAACTGGAACCTGTCGGGCATTACGGGCTTCTCGAGCGGTTCGCCATTCACACCTGGCTTCTCCACGACGAATGGTCTCGATATCACGGGTTCGGCCAGTGAGGGCGCTCGCATCAACGTTGTTGGCAATCCCTACGCGAACGTCCCAGCAGGCACTCCTGGGCTTCCCCACGGCAGGATGTACTTCAATCCGGCCGCATTCGCAGAGCCCGCGATCGGGACGATCGGCAACGCGGGTTCGAACGTGATGTACGGACCGGGATACATGAACTGGGATATGACCCTCGCCCGCAGAATCCCTCTCGGCCGGGAAAACCGTTCGCTCCAAATGAAGGTTGAGGCATTCAACGTTTTCAACCATACGCAGTTCACAGGCGTCAACTCCGGCTACATTTTCAACGCTTCCGGCGTTAATACGAATGCGAACCTCGGGGCACTGACGGGCGAACGCGGGCCGCGCGTCGTCGCCTTGGAACTTCGAGCCCAGTTCTGACCTTGGGAGACCGCCGGGTGCCGAGCGCGCCCGGCGGCCTCACCAGATGTAGTCTATGAGAGACTCCAGGCGTTTGTTCTTTCCCCAGGCTTTTACGCTGATTCTCGTCACCCCGTCCTTCATGTTCGGACAGAACGCAACTCCCGCGGAATTGCGAATTCACGCGGATCAGGTTACCGCTCATGTGAGCCCTCTTCTCTACGGGCTCATGACTGAGGAGATCAACTATTCATACGACGGCGGTCTGTACGGGGAACTGGTCCGCAACCGCAATTTCAAGGAGGACGCGAAAAATCCGGTTCACTGGCAGATGGTGTCGGACGAAGGCGGCGTAGGAAGCATTTCACTGGATTCCGGAAGCCCGTTGAACGACGCCAACACCGTTAGCCTGAAACTGACGGCGGAGAAAGCAGCAGCCAACCAGACTGTGGGCGCTGCCAATGACGGCTTTTGGGGAATCCCGGTTCGCCCGCGAACCACTTATCACGCATCCCTCTGGGCCAAAGCGGCGCCGGGCTTCGCGGGTCCATTGAATCTGGCCATCGTTTCGAACAACGGTCATGCCGTTCAGGCCCGTGCAGCGATACCTCATCTGTCCACAGAGTGGCGCAAGTACGAGGCGACGCTCACCACGGCCGATGCTCCGGTATCGGCCGACAACCGGTTCGTCATCTCGATGACAGCGCCGGGCTCGGTGTGGCTGAACATGGTTTCCCTGTTTCCGCCGACTTACAACAACCGCCCGAACGGAAATCGCAAGGACATCATGGAACTGCTCGCCGGGATGAAACCCGCCTTTCTGCGGTTCCCTGGCGGGAACTACCTCGAAGGAAACACCGTCGCCACGCGCTTCGATTGGAAGAAGACGATTGGCGACAACTCGGCCCGCCCCGGTCACATGGACGATTCCTGGCGCTACTGGTCGTCGGACGGCATGGGCCTGCTCGAGTTCCTGGACTGGTGCGAGGACCTTCACATGGAACCGCTGCTGGGAATTTACGCGGGATATTCGCTGCGAGGCGGCGCCCGATTCAAGCCCGGTCCCGAACTCGAACCTTATGTTAAGGAGGCACTCGAAGAAATCGAATACGTCACCGGCGGGACCAGTACCACCTGGGGAGCGCGCCGGGCCAAAGACGGTCACCCTGCCGCATTCCACCTCGAGTATGTCGAGATCGGAAACGAGGACGGCGGGGATCGCGAAACCGGCAGCTATGAAGGCCGCTTCGCGCAGTTCTTCGATGCGATCCGCGCGAAATATCCGGACCTGAAGATCATTGCGACTACTCCGGTCACCACGCGCGCGGCCGATGTCCTCGACGAGCATTACTATCGCCGGTCTGAAGACGAAATGGCCTTTCACGCGAATGATTACGATTTGCGGCGCAGGGTGGGCGCTCAACGTGTTTTTGTCGGCGAGTGGGCGACGCGCGTGGGCAATCCGACCCCGACGATGGGCGCCGCGCTGGGCGACGCGGCGTGGATGATCGGCATGGAGCGGAATTCCGACCTGATAATCATGGCCTCCTATGCGCCGCTGTTCGTGAACGTGAATCCGGGTGGCATGCAGTGGCAGACCGATCTCATTGGTTACGATACGCTTACCAGCTACGGTTCCCCGTCCTACTACGCGCAGAAAATGTTCAGCAACTATCACGGCGATGAAGTTCTCGCCACCAGCGCTCAATCGGTGCCCTCGCGGGAGTGGCAGCCCCCGGCAGGCCGCGGAGGGCGCGGTCCTGCTCCTGCCACGCCGCAGCAAACGCCGATGCCTCAACAGGCGCCTCTCATGTTCTTCGATGCAACCCGCGACAGCCGGACCGGCGCGCTATATGTGAAAGTGGTCAACCGTGCCGGCACGGCGTATCCGGTCCACATCGATGTGACGGGTATTGCGGCGATCGAACCCTCCGGCGAAGCCGTCGTCATGAAGGGTGAGGGGCCGCAGGACACCAATTCCATCACGAATCCGGAGAAGATCAAGCCGGCGACTGTCAGGTTGGATGGCCTGAGCACGAATTTCACCCATACGTTTCCACCGTTCTCTGTAACGGTTCTTCAGATGAAAGGCAAATAGGCGATTCGCTACCAGACTCAAACACGGGAATCGACCGGCGACAAATTGATATGCTATCCCCAGTGCACTCGAACAAACTACTCGCTCTTGCGGGGGGGCTTGCCCTCCTCGGAATGATGGCCATCGTCGAAGCTCAGCCTCCGGTCACCCAGCCGCCGCCAGGCGCGGCGGGCCGGGGCGGTCGAGGCGGCCGCGGCGGTGGCGCCAGAGGTTCGCGATTCAAGATCTATCCACAGGAGGCGGTCACGCGTGGCCTTCCCGCATACAATTCCACCTGCGGTTACTGCCACGGGGAGCGAGGCAAGGGCGGCAAGGCCGGTCCCGACCTGATTGCGTCGGTGGTCACGCTGCATGACGAAGACGGCGTCCAACTCGCGAAGTTTGTGAGAGCGCCGGAGCATTCCAAAGTCGTCAAGATCGAGGCGCCGGACAGTCAGATCTCCGATATCGCCGCTTACCTGCATTCGCGCGTGATTTATGCCTCGGGGCGCGGCAACGTGCACGTCCCGGAGGTCCTGGTGGGCGATGCCAAGGCCGGCGAGCAGTACTTCAACGGGGCCGGCGGGTGTAACAAGTGCCATTCGCCCAGCGGCGACCTGAAAGGCGTCGGCGCCAAGTACGATCCGCCCACACTTCAGGAAAGACTGGTCATGCCGCGAAGCGGACGCGGCGGATGCCAGCCGGGGAACTGCCACCGTCACGCTGCCCTCGGGCGAAACCATCAAAGGCGCGCCTGTGCTGGTCACCGACTTCGATGTGACCCTCCGGCTGCGCCGACGGTTCGACCCGGACGTGGGCCCGGAACCACGGCGTTCCCAAAGTCGAGATCACCGACCCGCTGCAGGCGCACATCGATATCATGACGAAGCTTTCCGATACCGACATGCACAATCTGACCGCCTATCTGGCCACGCTCAAATGAGGACCCGAATGAAATCGAAACTCCCAACCTTATTGACTGCCTTAGCGCGGACTGGCAATGACGGCCTGGAGCCAGGCAACTGCCGCCCGATGCGATCGCGCATCCGAAACCCGATAGCTGGCCGACGTTCCACGGAGATTATTCCGGCCGCCACTACAGCCCGCTCAAAGAAATCAACGCCGAGAACGTCCACAACCTCACGCTTGCGTGGGTGAACCAGATCAATATGACGCCCGGCGCGAATATCGGCGGCCCTGGCCCCGAGCCGCCCTCTGGCGGCTTCGCCAACACGCGATGCGCGCCGCTGCTGGTGAACGGCGTCCTCTACATCACCGAACCGAATACCGTGCTCGCCATCGACGCCCGCACCGGCCGCGAGATCTGGAAGTACACCTGGAAAGGCCTGCCGGCCTTTGCTCTCGGCAATCGCGGCGTGGGAATCTACGGCGACTGGCTCTTCTTCGAAACCTACGACAATCACCTGGTCTCGCTCGACATCAAGACCGGTAAGGAGCGTTGGAACAAAGAAATGGCGGATGTGAAGCGCGATTACTTTTCATCCGTGTCTCCGCTGGTGATCAAGAACCATGTGATCGTCGGCGTGGGCGGCGATTTTCTCGATGTTCCGAACTTTGCGGAAGCGCGCGATCCGGAAACCGGCGACGTGCAATGGCATTTCTGGACAACCGCGCATGAGGGCGACCCCGGATTCAAGACCTGGCCCAACGAGAATGCCGTCGAGCATGGCGGCGGCGGCGTCTGGTATCCCTCCACCTACGATCCCGAGCTGAATCTTCTCTACATCCCCACCGGGAACGCGAATCCGGTGATGGCGGGGCAGAGCAGGGAAGGCGACGACCTTTATACCGCCTCGGTGGTGGCGCTGAATCCGGATACCGGCAAGATGGCCTGGTATTTCCAGTATTCGCCTCACGACACGCACGATTGGGATGCGGCGCAGACGCCGATTCTGTTCGACGCCGTGATCGACGGCAAACCCCGGAAACTCCTGGCGCAGGCGCATCGTTCCGGGCTGTTCTTCGTTCTCGACCGCACCAATGGAAAGAGCATCCTCACGGCTCCCTTCGTGGAAGGGCTGAACTGGTACAAGGGCATCGCGCCGAACGGCCAGCCCATTCGCGATCCCATGAAGGAACCGCAGGTCGCCGGGGCGCTCACTTCGCCGAATTCCAGTGGATCGACCGGCTGGCCGAATCCCGCCTATAATCCGGACACGGGCCTGTTTTACGTCGGGACTACGCAGTCGTACACGATCTTCTATAAGACGGACACCGATCGCTCAGCCGGAAGGTTATTCCGGCACGGAGCGCGGAGGCGGCACCGTGAAAACGGAACTTCGCGCCATCGACGTCAAGACGGGCAAAATCGCCTGGAAGCACGCCACCAACATCGGCGCCCAAAGCCTGCTTACCACGGCCGGGCAACCTGCTGTTCGGCAGCGACGGCTCCGGGAACTTCATCGCGTTCGACGCGCGTAACGGCGAGCCTCTCTGGCACGCCGGTCTCATATCGAATCCCAGCAATGCCCCGATCACTTACATGCTGGACGGGCATCAGTACGTTCTCGTAGCGGGCGGTGAAAACCTTTATGCATTTCGTCTCCAGTAATCAGGACGGTGGGAAAATGAACCGATTTCTCTTGGCTTTTGCGATCGCGTCGGCGCTCGCATTCCAGCCCCAGGCGCGTGCCGCGGGCCCTATTCAGGTGATGCTTCTGGATGGCGAAAGCGGCGGCCCCTATCACGCGTGGCAGCTCACCACGCCGGTGCTCAAGAAAGAACTGGAAGAGACCGGTCTCTTCCATGTCGATGTGGTAACGGCGCCGGCCCGCGACGGAGATTTCAGCGCCTTCAAACCGGACTTCGGCCGGTATCAGGTCATCGTGATGAACTATGACGCTCCCGATGAACGTTGGCCCGAACCGTTGAAAACCGCGTTCGAATCGTACGTCCATGGGGGTGGCGGCCTCGTAACGGTTCATGCGGCTGATAATGCATTCGGGGGATGGCCGGCGTTTAACGAGATGATCGGCATTGGAGGATGGCGCGGCCGGACCGAAAAATCGGGCCCGCTCTGGTTTTTCAAGGATGGCAAGCTGGCCTCGGACGACAAGCCGGGCCGCGCCGGAAACCATGGCAATCGGGTCCCGTTCGCGATTACCGTGCGGGACGCGAATCATCCCATCACCAAAGGACTCCCCCACGTCTGGATGCATCAGGGCGACGAGTTATATAACAGTCTGCGTGGCCCCGGCCAGAACATGACAGTCCTGGCCACGGCGTATTCCGATCCCGAGAATCACGGAACCGGCCACGATGAGCCAATGCTGCTGACCGTGAGTTACGGCAAGGGACGCGTGTTTCACACAACGCTCGGCCACGATATCAACGCGATCAGTTGTGTCGGCTTCATCGCGACTTTCCAGCGGGGAACGGAATGGGCCGCGACCGGCAAAGTCACGCTGAAGATTCCTGCCGGGTTTCCGACTGCGAACGTGGTGTGCATACCGCAGCGATATTGCGGCCATGGATCCGAATTATAAGTACGGTCTGAACGCGCTGAGCAATCCTCCGGGAGCGGGCCGTCGCGGCGGCCGGTGACCGTGTAGGCCGCGGCAGCCAGAGAAGGAGATTCGCATGAGTCGCATCCCATACGCCGGAGTTGTCTTCCTGACCCTGGCGAGTTTCGCACTTGCCCAGGTCCCGCCCGCGGGGAACGCTCCGGCAGCAAGGCCGGGCGCGGGGCGCGGTGGGTTTGCACCCATCGTGATCGGGCCGCCGGCGCCGGTTCCTCCGGAGGTTGCCATCCCACGCCCGACTCCCACGGAGTTGCAGCAGGTCAACCAGGCGGTGCGCAGGTTGATCGAAGCCGATGATTCGCCCGCCAAGCCCCTTCTGACGAAATTCGAATCGTCCCTGATGCTTGAACCGCCGCGCCTGAATGTGGCGGCTACCTACACGCAGACCGTGCAACGGAGGGGCCCCCGCCACGAAGGGTTCGTCGAGACCGCCAGGAAAGGCAATATCGATCTCCTGCTGGAAGGAGATTCGATCACCGACTGGTGGGTGCAGGGAGATGCCAACAAGGCGATGTTCGAAAAGTATTTTGGCGGAATGAGGACGGCTAACTTCGCTATCGCCGGCGACACCACCCAGGGAGTTCTCTGGGGCCTCAAGAATGGCGAAGGGCAAGGATTCCAGCCGAAGGCGATCATGCTGATGATCGGCACCAACAATACCGGCGGGACCGACAACGCAGGCAGCGCCACGGCCGCGGAAATTGCCGAAGGTATCGGCGCTGTCGTCCAGGAGATGCGAACCGATTTTCCCGACGCCAGGATCCTCCTGCTTGCGGTTTTTCCGCGCGGCCTGCCTGGCGATTCGGTGCGCGACAAGATTGCGCGCATGAACAAGATCATCGCCAGACTGGACGACCAACGGCACGTCTTCTATCTGGACATCGGCGCCAGGTTCCTGGACGATCAGGGCTATTTTCTTCAGGGTGCGTTCCGGCCCGACAATCTTCACCCGGAAGCCAAAGGTTATGACATTTGGGGCGCCGCGGTAAAAGACAAGCTCGCAGATCTGATGAAGTGAGCTCCCGGCGTGTAAGCGCTTTCGGGTTAGAGTGGAGACATGTCACAGATCCTGATCATCACCGGCGACGGCGGAGAATCCTATGAGGCCCTCTATGCCGTGCACCGGTTCGAAGAGGAAGGCTGGAAGGCGGTGGTCGCGGCTCCATCGCGACGCCGGTTGAACCTGGTGATGCACGATTTCAAGCCGGGATGGGACACCTACATCGAGCGGCGCGGCTACGGACTGGAAGCCGGCCTGGCATTCGACGATGTCAAAGTCGAGGATTATGCCGCGGTGCTCGTGCTGGGAGGCAGAGCGCCGGAGTACCTGCGCAATAACAAACGGCTCCTCGAGATCGTGCGGGAGTTCGATCGGCAGGAGAAATGGATTTTCGCCATCTGCCACGGCGTGCAGGTGCTGGCGGCGGCGGGGTTGGCGCGCGGGAAGCGCGTGACCTGCTACGAGCACGTTCGCATGGAAGCGGAACTGGCCGGGGGGACGTTTGTGGACCAGCAAACAGTCCGCGACGGGCGAATCGTTACCGCGCAGACGTGGCAATCGCATCCCGCGTTCTATCGCGAAATTTTCGCGCAGCTTTCCGGCAAAACCAGTGCAGCTCGATCCTGAGGTCAGCGCCCTGCTGGAGCGGCAGAAGAATCTCCCGCCGCGCTGCTCCTTAAGTGTCGCCGAGACCCGGGAAGCGCTCCGCCGGGCCGGCGCACTGGCCGGGGATCCGCCGGCGCTTCCCAGGGTGGAGGATATCGTGCTGCCGGGGAGTTCACCAGCACGCCAGTATTGGCCCACGACCGAAGAGGAGCTACCTATCGTCATGTACTTTCATGGAGGCCGGTTCTTCAGCGGCGATCTCGAAAGTCACGACACACTTTGCCGGCTGTTGGCCATCCAAGCCGGTTGCCGGGTAGTCGCCGTGGACTACCGCTTAGCCCCCGAACATCGCTTTCCCGCCGCGGCGGAGGACGCCTGCCGGGCCGTCGATTGGGCTTGCAATTCAAACAGGGCGTGCCCGTCGGACTGGCGGGCGATAGTGCCGGGGCCAACCTGGCAGCGGTCGCCGCCCTGGTTCACCGGACTCGGGCCATCCGGTGCCAGGTTTTGATCTATCCCATGATCGACGCTACCTGCGGCTCGACTTCGTTCGCGACGTACGCGGATGGTTACGGTCCGGGGGCCGTGGATATGAAGAGAGGCTGGTCTGAGTATCTGCCCGAAGGGCGCGATCCGCGCGATCCGCTGGCTTCGCCGTTGTATGCCCCGGACACCACTGGCGTAGCGCCTGCATTCGTCCTGACCGCAGAGTACGACACACTGCGAGACGAGGGCGAAGCTTACGCGCGAAAACTGATCGAGGCCGGCAACATGGTGCAAGCCCGGCGGTATTTAGGCGCGATCCATGGATTTTTCACCATGCCAGGCACCCTGGGCCTGGCACGGGAGGCGCTCGGAGAAGTCGCGCAGTTTCTCAAGTTCCGGCTGGCCGTGTGACAGTCCAACCCGTTCAGATGTACCTGCCCAGCGTGTTCTCGACGAGCTCTTGCCTGCCGGAGCGCGGCCGCGGGTCGATGCCTTCCGCAACTGCTCCGTCCGACAGCGTCTCCAGCGTCGCCTTGCCGTCCAGGATGGCGCGACTGGAATCGCTCTTCCATCCCGCGTACCGCTCGCTGACGATGCCGGCGAGTTCTCCGCGCTCGATGATCGCCGCGGCGTTGAGAAGCCCGCGCGCCACCGTGTCCACACCTCCGATGTGCGCATAAAAAAGATCCGCCGGATCGATACTCTGCCTGCCGGAGTTTCGCGTCGAAGTTGTTGCCGCCCGTGGTGAAGCCTCCGGCCTGCAGGATGTAGTAGAGGGCCGTGGTGATCTCGCGAACGTCGTTCGGAAACTGGTCCGTATCCCATCCGTTCTGCGGATCGCCGCGGTTCATGTCGATCGAACCGAAAACGCCCAGCGCCACCGCGGTCGCGATCTCGTGCTCAAAGCTGTGGCCGGCCAGCGTGGCGTGGTTCGCCTCGATATTCAGCCTCACTTCCTTTTCCAGCCCGTTCGCGAGAAGAAAAGCATAGACCGTTTCTACGTCGCGGTCGTACTGGTGCTTGGTGGGTTCGAGCGGCTTCGGCTCGACCAGAATGGTTCCCGTAAAGCCGATCTTGTGCTTGTGCTCCACCACCATCTTCAGGAAGCGGCCAAGCTGCGCCTTCTCCTGCTTGAGATCCGTATTCAGCAGGCAATCGTAGCCTTCGCGCCCGCCCCACAGGACGTAGTTCGCGCCGCCCAGCCGCTTGGTCAGTTCGATGCAGTGCCGCACCTGCGTGGCCGCGAAACGGAACACATCCGGATCCGGGACTGGACGCCGCTCCCGCCATGTAGCGCGGATGGCTGAAGAGATTCGCCGTGCCCCATAACAGCTTCACTCCCGTTGCCGCCATTTTCTCCTGAATGCGGTCGCCGATCCGCGCCAGATTGTCGACGTGCTCGCGGATTGTGTGCGCCTCGGCCATCACATCGGTGTCATGAAAGCAGAAGTACGGCAGGCCCAACCGCGTGAAGAATTCGAAGGCCTCGTTCAGCTTGTGTTCGGCGCGCGCCTGATCCATGGGTCCCGCGTTCCAGGGGCGGTGGAACGTGCCGGGTCCGAACATGTCGGCGCCCTCGGCGCAGAAGGTGTGCCAGTAGCAGACCGCCATGCGAAGGTGGTCCTCCATCCTCTTGCCCAGCACGACGCGGTCCTTGTTGTAATACCGATAGGCAAGCGGATTCTCTGACTCGGCACCCTCGAACGGTATCGGCGGGATGGCCGCGAAGTAAGACTGTGACATCGATGATCTCCTCAATTGGCTACTTCAGATTCACTTCCAGGACCTGAATCGAATAAGGCGGCAGAACGTGTTCCAGCCGCTCGCCCTTAATCGTGAGTTTAGAACGGACCGGCACAATCCGGGCCGGATTCGTAATGGTATTTGTCGCCCAGATTGTGTTCGCCTTTAGAGTATCAAGCTGAGCGGCATGAGTCCCGCCCCCGAGGCCGCTCAGGGTGATCGTGACCGGTTGCGTTGTGGACGCGCCGTTGACCAGCTTCATGCAGAGCTTCGCGCCCTTCGATCCGGTGACGGAGTAGAAGAACTTGTCGCCCGCTCCGGACAGATCCGACTCCATGGTTTGTTCCCCCAGGCAGGATGCGAACATGACCTGGGCGTAGTAGGCCGGCGACCCGTAGCTGTTCAGGGCATTGTAGCCAATCAGGTCGGTGCTCCACTGCATGCCGCCCGGGTCCACGTTCACGAATAACGGCGCGTATGCCGCCATCACCACAAGGTCGCTGTTCCGTTCCAGCCCGGTCAGGAACGCGGCGTCTCCCAGGGCCGCCCCCAGATTCGGAGTTGGCGTTCCTTCCCGGGTAGCCCACTCGCCGACGAAGATTTTAGGGCCTTTCCGGTCGGCGTCGTCGTAATGTTTGGCCAGCTCAAACATGCGCTGTTCCCTGTTGTAGTAATGGTCGTCGACCACGTCGGGGGTAACGCCCTTCACGGGCATTGTGGCGATTACCTGAAGGCTCGGGTACTTCGTCTTAATGGATTTGAAGAACTGCGCGTACCGGCCATCGTAGGTTCTGGCGCGGTCAAAGTTATCCTCGTTGCCCACTTCCACGTAGCGCAGTTTGAAGGGAGCGGCATGCCCGTCGCGGGCGCGCACGGCGCCCCACTTCGTGCCGGTTGCGCCAGTCACGTACTCGATCTCGTCCAACGCGTCCTGCACGTACGGATCCAGGTCGGGGCCCGGCTTTACCACCTGTCCTCCCAGCGAGTAGCCGGCGTATACGGCAAGCACCGGCTCCATGTGCAGGTCCTCGCACCAGTCCAGATACTCCAGCAGGCCCATGCCGTCGGTGGAGTGATAACTCCAGGTGGTCGGATGGGTCGGACGGTCGACCAGCGGCCCGATCATCTTCTTCCAATCGAACCGGGTGTCGATGCGTCCACCTTCCAGGTAATTGCCTCCGGGAAAGCGCAGGAACGCGGGATGCATCGCGGCCAGTTTCTCCATGATATCGATGCGGTTGCCGTGGGGCCGGTCGTGGTACGTGGGCGGAAACAGGGAAACCAGTTGCAGCCACAAGGTGGCGGGCCGGTCGATCGTCAGCTCCAGATGGTTTTCCGAAGAAGCCGCCACGTTTCCGGACTGCATTTCGAACTTGTACTCTTTCCAGGCCGTTCCGCCGAGGGTGACAGAGGCACTGGCGAGCACCTGGCCGGATTGGTCTGCCACCAGTGCGATCTTCACCGGCAGTGGACTCCTCGGCATTGGTCTTGGCAAATAGAGAACCGGTGTACCGGGCGTTGGGCCGCACGGCAATCCCCCAGTAGCCTTCGTTGAGCAGCCCCGCCGGACTGTTCGCGTCCGCCCTGGTAACCTCGAGCTTCGCGCTGGTGGAGAGCGCCGTGGATGGTCCTTCCCTGGTATCGACGCCGATCTTCGCGGACGCCGCGCCTTTTTCGAGCAGGAACCAATTGAGAATGCCGCTCCAGTCCGATCGGAAGGTGCGGTTCCGGATCAACTCGGCATACAAGCCGCCGTCATAGGAATAGTTGATCTCTTCTGTCATCAGGCCATACAAAGTGGGACTCACCGGAGTCTTGGGCCGGTTCAGGTCCACCTTCAGCGCGGCGGGCGTTTGTCCAAAGAGCGCCGGCGCCATAAGGGCGGTCATAAGGAACGCGGTTGTGGCTTTACCCATGCGGTGGTGCACGATGTCCTTTCCATTTTGCGGCAGCTTCCGCCGCAGAAAGCAGCGGAGGAATCCATCCTTGACGATTGAGCGTGGCCGGCATCTGGCGCTTCACCGCTGGCGGCGCTTCAGGATCTCCTCAATCTGTTCTTTCGCCACCGGCAGCTTATCGATGTTCTCACGCAGCCAGCCGGTAAAATCCGCCTCGATGGGCGCGGTCCATCCGGCGTCGATCTGGCCGGCGGTGTATTTGCCCTCGCGCAGGCGCTGGTGGCCGAACAGGTCGCGAAGGTGCGTGATCTCCGAGTACTGCACCACCTGCTTCGGCCACTTGCGGCGGGATGAAAAGGACGCCGCCGTCGCGGCCGAGCACCACGTCGCCGGGCATACCGTGGCCTGCCCGATGCGAATCGGGGTGTTGATGCCGATCATCGTCGAATTCAGACGGGCGCCAGTCGCCAGCATGCCGAAGTGGTGCGAGGGATCGTAGAAGCGGACGAAGGCTGTGAAATCCTCCAGCTCTTTCAGGCCGTTGATATCGCGCACCGCCCCCTCGTAGACGATGCCGTTGTGGCTCTTGGCGTAAATGGCATTGCCGACGTTATCGCCGATCGACGGCCCGTCCTGCTTCAGGTCGAAATGGTCGCACACATAGACATCGCCGGGTTGCAGCATATCGACAGGCCAGGCGTTCGTGCCGCCGATGCGCCCGTCCTTCTTTCCCTGCTGCTCGATCACCCGCTCGATGTCCGGGCGGCCGGGCAGCCATTGCGCGGTCAGTGCCCGGCCCACCAGCACCTTGTCGGGATGGATGACGAGCCAGCCGTCGGCGTATTCGTGATTGAATCCGGCGGTGCGCAACTGCGCCCACGCCTCCTCCAGCGTCACCGATTTCATGCGCTTCAGGATGCTGTCCGGAACCTTCGGGCGGCCGTCGGCGAAGCGCTCGCCCTTCCAGTCGGGCGTGTACTGGATGAGCAGTTCGTTGGTCAGGATGCCGGGCTGTGCCGAAGGCCGCCGCGGCGCACAGCATGGCGAGAACGAGTGCACTCGGCGCATGGTCATCCCCTCCTCGTCGGCTTCGAACCACGGCGTGCCCGGCACCTGCGCTTTGCGCGCCGCTGTCGTCATTCATCTCGACGCCCAGGCCGCGCCGCTCCGGCACGGCGATGAAGCCCTTCTGAATGATCTCGCCTTCCTTCACCCAGTTGCGCCACAGGTCGGGCGAATCGATCCAGTGCCATTCCTGCACCAGGAAGTTGGGGATCGCGGCGCAGACGTGGGCGGTGGCCATCATGCCGATCGGCGAGGTCACGGCGTGCGGCGCCACCGGCACGTAATAGGTGTGCGCCATATCGGCGATCTTGCGCGCCTCCAGCAGCCCGCCGCATTTCTGGAAATCGGGCATGATGATGTCGGCCGCGCGCTTTTCGAGCAATCTCGCGGAAACCCCAGCGCATGTAGATGTTCTCGCCGCAGCAGATGGGGGTGCTGGTGGAGGCGCGCACGTCGCGCATGGCGTCGATGTTCTCCGCCGGAACCGGCTCTTCCAGCCACATCAGCTTGAACGGCTCCACTTCCTTGGCGACGCGCTTGCCGGTGGTCGCGTCGTAGCGCGCGTGCATGTCCACCGCGAGGTCGAAATTCTTGGGATAGAGTTCGCGCGTAAAGGCGATCTTGGCGATCATGTGATCGATCTCGCCGTTGGAGGCGGTCCAGTTCACGCGGTCGAAGCGCGCCGGGTCCGTGGCGTCGTCGATATCGATCTTGGCGGCGGTGAAGCCCATATCCTGAATCTGCTTGATCCGTGCCTTGGAGCGCTCGTCGCCGGGAATCATTTCCCGCGCGCCGGAATCGCAGTAGATGCGCACGCGGTCGCGCACCTTGCCGCCCAGCAATTGGTACACCGGCAGGCCCAGCGCTTTGCCCGCGATATCCCAGAGCGCGATCTCCACGCCGGTAAGCGCGGTGACGTACTGGCCGGCCTGCGCGCCGGCGAAGACGCCGGACGTGCGGATGCGTTCGAACGCGGCCTCGATATTAAGCGGGTCCTGGCCCATCAGCATGCGCGCGAACGACCGGATGAGCGGAACGTTGCCCTGCGCTGCGTCGGTGGATTCGCCCTGCCCGACGATGCCCTGATCGGTATAAACGCGTACATGTACCTGGTAGCCATGCACGCGCACTTCGGCCGTACGAATATCGGTGATCTTGAGTTTGGGCCGGTTGTAGGGAGTCGTTGCCTGCTCCACCGCGACCGAAAGAGAGGGCAAGCCAGCTAAACCCGCTATTGGCAGCAGCCCGCCCTTCAACAGCATTCTACGATCGAGTCGTTGCATCGAGTCCTCCCGCCAAGCCAGTTTGGTCTACATCAGAACGAATACTTTAACTCCAAGAGGAATCGCGGGGGGCCGCGCACTCACAGCGGAGACAATTAACAAACGTGTCCTGCTGATTTGCATGCTCCTGCTCTTCCGTCGCCAGGCTGGTTGTTGGTCTGCGACACATTATCATGTCAGTAGCGGATCACGCTAGGTTCGGTACGGTGTCTGGGCCTTCAACCATCCTGAAATCTTATTTTTGCGCGCATTCGAAGAGCCCTGTAATTTGCCGTATTTAACTGTTAGCCGGAACGGCTAGGAACGTTAATTCACCCCCCGAACGAATTGTGATATGCTTCCACAGAGCAGAACATGTGCGAAAGCGACGGTATCGGTTCGAACGAGGCACGCGGGCAGGCGGTGAGGGCGGAACTCGGCCATCTGCTGGATAGCCCGGCGTTCCGGACCAGCAAGCGATGCAGGGAGTTCCTTGAGTACATTGTCGAACACACGATTGTCGGTCAAAGTGGGTCTCTCAAGGAACGTTCTCTCGGTGTGGAACTTTTCCGGCTTCCGGCGGATTTCGACCCCGGCCAGCACACCATCGTGCGCGTGACAGCCAACGAGGTGCGGAAGAAGCTCGCACAGCATTACCTGTCTGAGAACGGCTCGTTTCACGCGGTAAGAATCGATTTGCCGCCCGGGTCGTACAGGGCCGAATTCAGGTGGGGGACGCTGGCTGCGGAGCCGGCCCCGGAGCCTGCCGTGGAGCGGCTCGCGGCGGAACCGGCGGCTGTCGAACCACCGGTTGCGGAGCTGAGCGCGGAGGCCCTCGCCGGTGAACCAATGGTAGCGGCTCCACGCACTCCGGCACGTCCGGGCTGGTTCGCTCCCGTTCTGGTGGTTTGCGCCACGGCAGTTTTGTTGATGGCGGGCGCTTTTGTGTGGGTGTGGATAGGCAAGGCGAAGCCGGCCTCCGCCAATTCCACAGTTTCCGTCACTATTCCGGCCGTTTTGACGGAGGGCGCGGACCTGCGGATGGCCGTCGGATCGACCAATCCCTTCGTCGATCGCAGCGGACGGATCTGGAGCCCGGATCGTTTCTTTTCCGGAGGCGCCGTGCTCTTTCGTCCCTCCGAAAAAATCGTGCGCACTCTGGATCCCGACATCTACCGGCACCTGCGCCAGGGCGACTTCCGGTATGACATTCCGCTCCATCCGGGCTCGTACGAACTGCATCTCCATTTTGCCGAGACGGGGTTAGCCGATTTCATTAGCGCGGAATCCAGCGGCGAGGGGCAGCGCCTGTTTCAGGTCTCCATCAATGGGAACCGGGTTCTGACTGCATTCGATACCGTGGCCGATGCCGCCGGTTCCAATGTCGCCGATGAGCGGGTCTTCAGGGACATCTCGCCTGCGCAAGATGGTTTTCTTCACCTGAGTCTGACCTCAATGCGAGGCGCGGCCATGCTGAGCGCAATTGAGGTTCTACCGGTCAGCCCCGGGAAAGTCCGGCCCGTGCGGATCAGGGCGGGTTGGACCTCGTCCTGGCAGGATCGCGCGGGTCAGTCGTGGCAGGCCGACTCGTATTTTCTGGGAGGGAATGCGCTGGTGCGCACCACCAATCCGGCTCAGCAGAACGATGCCGTCGTACCCGATATGGCGCTTTACGCCAGCGAGCGGTGGGGACATTTTTCCTACGCCGTGCCGGTGGCCGACGGCCGGTATCGCGTGACCATGAAGTTCTGCGAGGGACACTACGGACGGCATAACACCGGCGTGGGTGGGCTGGGCAGTCGTGTGTTTGACGTGTACTGTAACGGCGTGGCCCTGCTGAGAGGTTTCGACATCTTCAACGAGGCGGGCGGCGAAGGCCGGCCTCTGGACCGCAGTTTTTCCGGCATCCGGCCCAATGCCCAGGGAAAGATCATCCTCACGTTCGTTCCGACAGTGGGAATGGCGTGCGTGAACGGCATCGAAGTTGTGGAAGATTCGAAATAGCCGCTCCGCTCTCCCGATTTGCGCGAAAGCCCGGCGGGCAGCTCATTTGCAGTTGGCGGTCTTACACAGGTTCTTGCTGAAGAACGGCATCACATGGTTCTGGAAGCGGTCGGCCACGGCGCTGGTATGCGTGCCGGGATAAATCTCGAACGAGTTGGCGATGCCGTAGTTGTCCAGAATGTCGTGCAGTTTGCCCGCGTCAACCCGTAAGCCGTCCTTGTCGCCCACATCCATGGCGATGGCCCGATACTGCCGCAGATTCCCGATGTACTGATCGACGAACGCCAGGGGCGCGTTGGCGGCCCACTTGGCGATCACATCCTGCCGGACCGCTCCGTTCTCGGTAGGCAGATCGAGATACAGCGGCGGTTTCTTCGGATTGGGAGACCAGGCGGCCGCGGAAGCGAGCTGAGCACGCAGCCCGAACGGCAGAGTGGCCGAATCGGCAGGCGTTTTCACCGCCTCCAGGGCCTTCTCGGTGGCCGGGTTGACGGGGCCGGCTCCGCGTGCGGACATGCAGCATGGGCTCATGATATATAGGCTGCCGAACACGTCCGGATGCTTCATGCCAATGCGGCTCGCGCCATAACCACCCATGGAGTGCCCCACCAGCCCGCGGCTTGTCCGGTTGGCGAGGGTACGGTAATGAGCGTCGATGTAGGCCACCACGTCGTGCGCAATGAACTTCTCAAAGTCGCCCGTGGTCACCGAACTGGAATACATCGATCCGTTGTGCACCGTCTTGGAATCGGGCAGCACCACGATCATCTCCTGCGCGCCCTGGGCGAATGCGCCCTCGATAGTTTGCGGCACGTGGATTTCCTGGGACCACTGCGCGGCGCCGATGGAATAACCATGCAGGGCATACACCACCGGATAGCGGCGGGTCCTGGCGGTAGCGTAGCTCGGCGGCAGGAAGACGATCACGTCGCGGTCTACGGCATCGCCTTCCAGATTTCCCTCCAGGGCAGTGCCGTGAATCTTGATATGCTCCACCGCCACTGGTTTGGCGCCGGGTATGACTTCAGGTACTTCAGTCTTCACCTGTGCCGCGGCCAGGAGCGCCAAACCAAACGCGGCCGCCAGACCGATACAAACTTGCGTTTTCGTCATTCCTACTATTTCACCTCGAATTCATACACGGTGATGCTGCCGGGAGGCAGGCTGAGCCGGTGCGGCGCTTGGGGCAGCACACTCTCAGCCATTGTCGCGGGAGGGCCGCTGAACCCGCGTCCAGGTGTTGGTGCGGCACCGGCCGGCGCCGTCAACCGCCAAACCCTGGCAGCCCCGCTGGCCTGAACGCCCACCAGATTCAGGTCGCAATCCTGCTCGGTTTCGGTCGGGTTGACAACGGAAACTTCAAGCATCCTGCGATCTGCGCTCAGAGCCGCAAAGACGTCGATCGGGTAAGTCGGACTGCCTGAAGGACGCGCCGGGAGGTCCACACCAAGAGTGCCCTTGATGACGTGCTGGGGAGAATTTCCGGTTACGGCGACCGGCAGCGCGCCCGCAAACCGGTCGTGCATCAGTTTGATCACCAGCCCCTCCGTGCGGTATCCGGCGGCATCTCCGTAAGCATCCAGGGCCAGAGTCCCCATGCCTCCCGTGGCCACTCCCAATGCCACCATGTCCGAGTGCCGGAAGAACTCGTGGTAGACCAGGGCGTTGGTCATGGGATTCAACATCGCGACTGCTGTTCGGGGGCGCGCCGCCGCCCTGGGGATTCACAGACCGGTTCCTCGGCGCCCATTCGTCGAAAGCGAACTTGATCTCCTTACCTTTGAGAGAGGGCATTCGCTTCAAGTACTCTTCCCATGCTTCGAACTTCATTTGCACCTTGTTCGGCATGCGGCGCACTCTGTCGGCGAGCGGATCGTCAGCCTCCACGAACGCCTGCTTCCCGCCGTCGATCGCCAGGTTGGGGTAACCGTAGAAGTGCTCGCCGAGGTAGTCGATGAAATCGGCTGAACGTTCCAACAGGGCCCCGGTCCAGTCGTACTTCGTGCCAAAGCCGAACGGCACTCTGTCGTTCACCTGTTCGCGCCCTGGGAAGGTGCCTAACTGCCGGTTCTCAATGTAAGTCCAGGATAGTTCCTCCGGCGTGGCGCTGGAGGCGATCGCTTTGATCGCGGGGTCAACCTTCTTCATGGCTTTGACGATCAGGTTGTGCTTCTCCGGATACTGCGTAACCGCCATGTGTCCCCACTGCCAGGGTCCGTACATTTCGTTGCCGATGCCCCAGATCCTGACGCCGTAAGGCGCGGCATGTCCGTTGGCCGCGCGCAACTGCCCCAGCCGGCTGGTGGCCGGACTATTCACGTACTCGACCTCCTCCGCCGCCGAGTGGGCGTCGCCGAGCCCGGCGTTGACTGCAATGTAGGGCTCGGCGCCGATCAGGTGGCAGAAGGCCATGAAATCGTCGATCCCCATGTCATTGGATTCCAGCCCGTTCCACGCAAGCTCGCGCCGCGGCGGCCGCTTATCGGCGTCGCCGATGCCGTCGCGCCAGTCGTAGGCGGACACGAAGTTGCCACCCGGCCAGCGTGCCAGCGAGATTCCCTGCTCCTTCAGCAGACGGACCGAGGCGGCCTTGAAACCGGACACGTTGTCGGCGGGCATCAGCGAAACGGCTCCGATGTGAAACGCGCCGCGCCGGTACCGGCAATCTCCAACCGGCCCTGGGTGGTGTCTGCCCTGGCTGTGAACTTCAGGGCAATCTTGGCGTAAGTGGCCGTGAGTGCGGGCATGCCGATGGTCTGGCGATCGCTCGGGTTCGGTCCCCAGACCAGGGTGACTTCCACCTTCGCGCCTGCGCCGCCCGCCAGCGCCACGCGCCCGGTGTAGGAGCAGCCCGCGCGCAACACGATCCCGGCCTGGCTGATGCCGTGCGGTGTTGCCGTCTCCAGGCGGATGAGGGGGCTCCACTCGCCCACGTAGGCCTTCTCCCGGTCCATCGTCACAAACTCGTCAGCGCCTACAGGCATCCATCGCCGTTGCGGCCCCCTTCGGCCAAACCCTCCAGCCGGCGCAGCGGCCGGCTTTGAATTGATCTCGCCAAGGAACTTACGGTCGGACAACATCTCGGCCCAAACCTGCGTCGTAGCAGGCTCCATGAAGCCGCCGAACATCAGCTTCGTGATGGGCTGCCCGGTGCGCGTGGCGTCGATGGTGGCGGCCAGGGGTTGCGCCTCCGACGCGGCCGCGAGAACCGCAACCAGCGTCGATAGTACGAGCCACTTCCTGCTGACATGCATGTCTGTTCTCCAATAAGTGGCGATGGCGCGCTATCTGAACAGCCGCGGCGCGAAGTCGTTCAGGCACCGCCGCCATGTCAGCCATTCATGGGCGGTCGAAGGTGACTCGAAGTAGACGTTGTGAATTCCAGCGCTGGTCAACGCGTCGCTGAAGCTCTTCGTCCCCGGTCCTTCGGCCGAGCCGATTCCCAGGAACAGCACCTTCACTTTCTTGTTGAATGCGGCTGGATCCGCGAAGGCGCCGCCGCAGGTCGTTTTCGGATCGAAGGTCCCGCCCCGGCCGCCGCAACTGCCGCTGAATCCGCCCAGGTAGGCGAACTTATCGAGGTTGTTGAGCGCGGTGGTAAAGGTCTGCATCCCGCCCATGGAGAGCCCTGCCATGGCGCGGTTCTCGCGCCCGGAAAGCGCCCGATAGGTCCGCTCCACCATGGGAATCAAGTCGGTGAACATCATATCCGTGAAAGCTGAGAGGTTGAATCCTCCCATGCCTCGCCCGCCGCGGCCCGCCGGCGCGCCCCTTCCGCCCTGCACCGCCGGAGCGGCTCCCGGCGCCGGGACCAACCCGCGGGCGGCGAATATCGCCGCGCTCTCACCGGGCTTCACAGCGTTAAGGTTGTCCATGACGATGATCATCGGTTTGGCCTTCTTCGCCGCGATCAGGTTGTCCATAATGAAATCCACGTGCCCCTGGGTGTACCACCCGGTTTCATCCTCGCCCCAGCCGTGCAGCAAATACAGGACGGGATATTTCGCCTTGGCGCTGGTCTGGTACTCCGGCGGCGTGTAGACGAAACATCGGCGCCACTTGCCCGTGACCTTGGAGTAATACCACTGCTGGCTCACATGGCCGTGCGGCACATCTTTGGCATGGTAGTAATCCACGTCCGCCGGTTCGGGAATCTCGATTCCGCTGTTCTGCCAGCCGGATCCGAAGAACGTCATGGTCGAAGGGTCCGCCACTGTGGCGCCGTCGATCTGAAGGCTGTAGTAGTGAAAGCCGACCACCAGCGGCGTCGTGGTGACGGACCAGATGCCGTCCGGGCCTTTCGTCATCTCGAACCCCCGCCCGATGCGGACGGTTACCTTTTGGGCCTCCGGCGCCGCGACGCGGAACATGGCGCGGCTATCCGGATAAACGCAGGGATACTTCGCCTCCGGGATATTCAACGCCGAGGGCTTGCAATCGTCAGCAGCCTGTCCCCAGCACAATCCGCAGCTTAAAGCCGCCAGAATAAGCATCGACTTCATGTGTCCTCCTCTCAAAGACTCTTCGGAGCGGTTCCACACTCACTTCGTTTTTGCCTGCCGCAAGACCGCGTCGAATGCGGGCTTCGGTTTTCCCTCGCGGTCGAACAGCAGTGGATAATTCGTGCGCCCGCGCACGGGAAAATTGTTGAGCCATGAGTCTCCGTCGGTGACTCCCCAAAACGTAACCCGGCCCATCACGGCACGGTGTTGCACGAAGACCTCGAACAATTCGGCATAGCGTTTGGCGAGCGCGCGCTGCATTTCCTCGGGCAAGCCGGCGGTGTACGGGTTCGACTCCGCGGTTCCCGCCGCCGTCGCTGCAATGTCCGCCGTGTTCTGACGCGTCGTGCGCGGCAGTACGTCCACATCGAGTTCGCTGATGTTGACACGGATGCCCAGCGCGGCAAATGCTTCTATGGTTTCGGATTCCTGCCGGGCCGTGGGCCAGTCCATTTTGTCATGCCCCTGCAAACCGATGCCGGCGATCGCCGCTCCGGCAGCCTTGAGCTTGCGGATCAGTTCCACCGCGCCTTTGCGCTTGGCTTCGTTTTCCAGCGAGTAGTCGTTGTAGTAGAGTTCCGCTTGGGGGTCGGCTTCATGTGCGAACTGGAACGCCTTCACCAGATAATCCTCACCGATGATCCGGTACCAGGGCGACTGCCGCAGCGAGCCGTCCTCGTTCAGCGCTTCGTTCACTACATCCCATCCCCCAATCCGCCCCTTGTAGCGGCCCACCACCGTCCGGATGTGATCGTGCATGCGGTCGAGCAGAACTTCGCGGGTAACCGGCTCGCCGCGGTCGTTTTGAAAGACCCAGCGGGGCGTCTGGCTATGCCACACCAGGCAATGCCCGATGATGAACATCCCATGCTTCTCGCCGAAGCTGACGTAGCGGTCAGCGGGACCGAAATTGTAACTGTCCGCAAGCGGATGGACCGATCCCCACTTGAGCACGTTCTCAGGGCTGATAGTGTTGAACTGCGCCGCGACAATGGGGTCTCCGCGCGGGTCGCGGTCCTCAAACTGCGCCGGGTTCAACGCCGCGCCGATTCGGAATATCCCTTGATACGCCGACTTGAGTGTGGGTGCGGTCTGGCCCTGTGCAAGAGCGGCGGCCAGAACCAGTAATGCCACTGGCTTCATAAACTCAATTCTCCAATGTCTACTTCACGATCGCGTCCGCGGCATTGGCCGCTAGAATCCACCGGGCGGCTACATCGATGACATACTCGTCCTCGAACCAGAGCATCCCGAAATCGTCGATGCACTCCGGGAAGTCCGGCTTGATGACGACGTAGCCCGGAATTACACCTCCGGGAATGAAGGTATTATCGGCGCGGTTATTTCCGTAAGCTTTCAGCTTCGAGGAAGTCCCGACCGACGAGATATACGACGTACTCGAGACGGGATGCGCGCCAAGCATGTAGTTAGCGGCCCGAAGCGTGTAGTCCGTGCCAACGATCTCCGGGAACGCTTTGTGCAGGAAGTACATTCGCGAGCCTAGATCGGCCACTGCGGCCGAGCCACCCCAACCTCCCATACTGGGCGGCACGCCGAACGGGGTATTCGCCAGGTCGGCGTCCAACTGTTTCACGTATGCCTTGACCGCCTCGCCGAGTTGTACCTTAAAATCCGCGTCCATGTAGGGCAGGGCGCGTACGGCCGTCCAGCCGCCGAAACCTAATCTGTCCCGCACCGAGGGGAACATCTCTACGAGGCGCTTCTTATAAGGCTCCCCGCCATTGGTGGCGATCAACAATTCCAGGGCGGCCTTCCACTCCTCCGCGGCGGCCCTCCCGCCAGTGGTGTTGAACGATTGCGCCTGGCTCAGAGTGGGATGGGCATGTTCCTCATCCCATACCTTGACCGCCGTATCGAGGCACTCCCTGGCAAGTGCGTCGTCCCAGCCTTTCAGCACCCGCGCAGCCGCGGCCAGGGACGCCGCGGCACCATATTGGAGGCCCGCCGATTTTGTCGTGAAGGCCCACCGGTCATCCGGGATGCCCGAGAAGTTCCCTTCCACTTCGTTGGGCCCGAGTTTCTCCGAGTAGAGGCGTCCGTCCGTCTTGGAGGCCGCATCGCCCAAGTGCGTGTACTGGCGCAGGTTGGGTTCAATGATGCCGGGAATCGGGTGCCCGATAGCCTTGATCTGCGCCAGCACCTGAAGAATGCCGTGCCTGACCTGCTCCACGGCGTCCGGAATCCCGTCCGGACGGTGCATCTCGACCGTGCGGGCGGTCTCGTCCACGCGAGAGCGCGTCCCATTTCAAATTGAACTCGCTATATGCCAGCGCCAGGTCCTGAATGGTCGAATATTGGCTCTGGGAGCGGTTGTCGTAGTCGCCCGCGTCAAACCACCCGCCGACATTCAAGCCGGGGATGTGCTCACCGGGTTTGAACGGCGAATCGGTATTCGCTCCCAGGGAGTAGCCATCGAAGTGCCGCGTGTTCGGCGGCGCCTGGCGGGCATCGTCGAGGTGCGAGACGCCATGCCACAAGCGATAGCCCTCACGCACCGAGACGTGGTCCATCTCCACGGCGAGGAAGCCGTCCAGGGTGGATTGCCAAGTCTTGCTATAGACGTCCTTAGCGATGGGGAACAGTTCGGTCCTCTGGCCGGCGTATTCGATCGCGTACAGGCCGGGGCCTTTCACCGGAGAAAAATCAAATTTTGCATAGCTGTAGCGCAGCCACGGCGTGCGGGCGGAGATCGGGCCTTCGAAGACCTGCTTGTACGAGCCGTCGTCTTCCAGACGGAGCACCTTCGCCGTCCCGGGGGCGTTGAATTTCGGATCCAGTTCGATCACGGCGACCTTGGGGAAGCCGGGGGCGTAGCCGGCCTGGCTGTGCGCCACCATGGGCGGCCGCGTCCAGTTCGGAATCACGTCCGGGTGGATATGCCAGACCACTGCGCCATCGGTCTTGCCGGAAGGAATCAGGGTACGCAGCACGAACCAGCCGTTCTGGGCCCGGTTGCGTCCATCATACATGGCAATCGGACCAGTCTCCGAAGTGATCCGGATGCGGGAAAGAGGATCGTCCACCGACATAGTGACGCTTTTTCCAGAGGCGAACGGCAGCGGCTGCGTATAACCTTTCGCCTCGTCCCATTCCTCCTGGTAGGGTAGCTTTTTCGGGTCGCCGTCAGGCGGCGGAACCTTCTGCATCGCGTCCTGCGGGCTGCGCGGAAACACCCCGAAGATGCCGCCGTCCACCGAATAGGTTTTACCCATGAAAATGGAGGGGAGGAACTCCAGGTTAAAGCCGGCGCGGCCGGCCAGCTTATCCGGAAGCGGCTTGTCGAGGTTGATGCTCACCCGTACGCCACCGGGCTCGGCGGCCACTTCCAGGCGATAATCCACCTGGAAGGCGGGGAATGACAGATTGGCGGTGAGGCGGTTGTTCTCCTTGTCCGCCTGCCGGCCCTTCAGTTGCGCCACCAGGTCCCACTGCTCCGGGGTGGGCATCAGGCGGACGTCGCCATTGGTGGCGATCCGTTGTCCGTGGAGAATCATCTCCATCGCGGTGTTCTTCTGGTCGACGAAGATCGGATGGAAGGTGCTGTTGTAGAGGATGACGCTGAAGCCCTGGGCGTCCAGGTACCCGCTGTCGGTCACCTTCATCGAGACGTCGGCGGCGGACAGGCACAGACCGGAGAACAACGCTGTTGCCAGAACAACTCGCGGTAGTATGAACATCGACGAAAGAGTCCTTTCAAGGAAGCCTGGGTGCGCGGGAGATGCCATCGGCGCGGCGACCCTTACCCTGGAAGGCGGTATTCTCGCACGCAGCATCCGGCCACGCTAGGTTTGGTACGGTAAGCGGCCTTCAACGCGAATGGAATCTTGAAGTTGGGGGCTCGGCGAGAACGTTCGGCAGCTTCTCCAGCTAACAGTTAGTTGACACCGTTAAGAGCCGCGCCATGCGGCAAAAAAGGTCGCAATACCCGATGC
Organism: uncultured Solibacteraceae bacterium; assembly: GCA_963853855.1. Taxonomy (GTDB): domain Bacteria; phylum Acidobacteriota; class Terriglobia; order Bryobacterales; family Bryobacteraceae; genus Sulfopaludibacter. The sequence goes on from CAWKYG010000055.1 coordinate 150,781, forward strand.
TGTCTGATACAGTTTGAGAGACAAACCTCTTTTATTCAAAGCTGAGGAGGCAAGACGGTGAAGGATCATCGGTTTTCGCGACGCTACTTTTTCTACGGCACGCTGCTGGCGGGAGCGGTCCCATCCGGAGGCTTCGGCAGTACGCCGTCTCTTTCCGCGCTGGGCTACAAATCGCCCAACGAGAAGCTCAATATAGGCGCAGTGGGATTCGGCGTTCGCGGCCCAGCGATACTGGTTGGAGCCGCCGCCACGGAGAACATCGTAGCGCTGTGCGATGTGGACGAAGAGCGCTCGGCCCGCGGCTTCGCCCAGTATCCCAACGCCAAAAAGTACAAGGACTACCGCAAGATGTTCGACACCGAGGGCAGGAACATCGACGCGGTGATGGTGGCAACTCCCGATCACATGCATACACCCGTCGCGCTGCTGGCGATGCAGCATGGCAAGCACGTGTACTGCGAAAAGCCATTGACGCGGACGGCCTCGGAAGCGCAATTGCTGGCCGATGCGGCGGTCAAGTACAAGGTGGCGACCCAGATGGGGAACCAGGGCTGGAATCACGAGGGCACCAAGACTGCCTGCGAGATTTTCTGGTCCGGCGAAATCGGCGACGTGAAGGAAGTGCATGCATGGACCGGCGGTATCTACGGCGGACAGCCGAATATCCCCGAGACCGGACCCGCCGCGACGTCCGTTCCTGCGACGCTCGATTGGGATCTCTGGCTGGGTTGTGCGGAATCGCGCAGTTTCAATCCCCTGATGACCAATCAGTGGCGCGCTTTCATCGACTTCTCGACAGGCGGATCGCTGGGCGACTGGCTGGTGCACAATCTCGGGCCGGCGCACCTGGCGCTGCTGCTCGATAAGGTCAGCCCGACGAGCGTGGAGTGCGTTTACGTCGAAGGAAAGAACCAATGGCTGTGGCCCTTGCGCGCGCACATCGTGTTCGAGTTTCCGGCGCGCGGCAGCATGCCTCCGGTCACCGTGCACACCTACCAGAACATGCGCGGCGATTTCCAGGATCCGCCGGGCATGGCTGAAGGCGAACGGCTTTTCCCGCCCATGAACAATCTGGCCGAGAGGGGCCGGCCGTTCGTTCAGGGCGGCGACGGCATGATGCTGGTCAGCACCCAACTGACGGTGGACGGCAAGCCGCTCTCGCAGCAGGGACGTGGTGGGGCGATCCCTCCCGGTGCCGGCCGCGGACCTCGCCCCGGCGCTTCGCAGGATTCCAGGATGCGCGCTCCCGGCAACGGCTCCGTCTTTGTGGGGTCCAAGGGCTATATGGCGACCACGTCCCGGGGAGAGGGCGTCTGGCTGCTGCCGGCCTCGCGTTGGGCGGAGTATAAGCTGCCGCCGCAGGTCCTGCAGCGCGGCGTCAATCACCAGCAGGATTGGATTCGCGCCTGCAAGGGCGGCGCGCCCGGGGTATCGGATTTTGGCGTCGCGACGAAATACATCGAGTGGCTCGGGTTGGGAGCGGTCGCGCTGCGCGTCCCCGGAAAGCTCACGTGGGACGCCAATAAGCGGCGATTCAGTAACAGCGAGGAAGCCAACCGATATCTGAAGCCCTACCTCCGCAAGGGCTGGGAACTGAAGGCGTAGAAAAGGGGACAGACGCATTTATTTAATGCGTCTGTCCCCTTTTTTGCGCCGCGGCGTCTGCCCGCCGGCGCTGCATGGAGAGCGCGGATGCCAGGCCGTAGTGGGCCTCTGTGTCATCCGGCTTGTAGCGCAGCCCTCGTTAAAACTCGAAGAAGGGGACAGACGCATTTATTTAATGCGTCTGTCCCCTTTTCAACGTTGCAGTTGCTGGAGCAGTGCCTGTGCTTCGGGGTAGTTCGGACGCAAGCGGATGGCTTCCCGCAGCGCGGCCACGGCGTCTGCCCGCCGGCGCTGCAGGGAGAGCGCGGATGCCAGGCCGTAGTGGGCCTCGGCGTCATCCGGCTTGTAGCGCAGCCCCTCGTTAAAATTCGAAACTGCTTCCTCGAGTCTCTTCGAATACAGAAACGCAAATGCCATGCAGAAATGCGTAGCCGCATCGTCCGGCTTGAGCCGGAGTACTTCGCCAAGCTCTTTCAGGCCCTGGCTGTCCTTGCCTTGTTGCAGCAGGGCAACGCCTAGGTTGAAACGAGCCACGGTATTCGTCGGGTCCAGTTGGATCGCCTTTTGAAAATACGCGATGGCCTGGTCGAACTTCGCTTCCCTGTCCCCGACCAGGCCGAGCTTGATGTAGACTGCGGCGTTGCCGGGGTTGGTCTTCAGGGCCGCTTCGTATTGCGAGAGCGCCTCGGCATCCTGCCCCCGGACGTCGGCGACCATCCCCAAAAAGAAATGGGCATCGTCGCGGCCGGCGAACGGCTTCAGAAGCGCGCTCAGCCGGTCCACAGCCGCTGGTGGCTTGGGAGTTTCGAAGAATTGACTGGCGAATCCCCATAAGGGCGCCGGATCGTCCGGCCTCAGCCGGAGACACTCACTGATCTGCGTCAGGGCTTCATCGACTGCCTCCGCCTTGTCCGGGTGGGCGGTAAGCAGCGTGCGGGCGATAAAGTTCCGGATGTCCGGGTCCTTGGGGTCGGCTTCGGCGGCGCGGCGCGCCAACTGAACGGCCTGGTCCGGATACCCGAAGCGGCTCAGCAGGCCGGCCTGTTTCAGCAGGCGCGTAGAGTTGTAAGAGAGAGCAATCAACTGGTCGTTCAGCGGATCTTCCGCCGGGGGCACGACCCTGGACTTGGCCAGGGTAATGCTCTGCCGGGTCTCCGCCGCTTTGTCGCCCTGCCCGAGTCCTTCGTAAGCTTCCAGCAGCAGTTCGTATGGAGGTTGCACCAGCGGATAGCTGCGTGTGAGGGGCGCGATGTACTCGATCGTTTTTTTCCATTCGCGGCGGCGCGCCGCAACCCGGCCGAGTCCGAATACAGCTTGCAATGTGGAGTGGTTACCGGGTACTCCGGCGGCCCTCTCGTAATACTGTTGGGCTTCGTCGAGCCGGTCCTGCTTGAAAGCGCCGTCCCCCAGCTTGATCAGGGCGGGGACATGGTCGGGCTTCAGCCGGATAGTCTCCCGCAGAAACTTCTGCTGGTCCTCTTCGTTGCCTTGCTCCTCGCGCAGAAACGCCTGGCAGTACACCCACTGGTAGTCGTTCGGCGCCAACCGCGCGGCAATCCCGTAAGCGGCCGCGGCTTGCTCGAGAAACAGGTTTGCGTCGTAAGCCATCCCAAGTTTGCCCACAGATTCGGCGGATTCCGGGTGCCGCCGCGCCTCCCGGTCCGCGCCGGTCAGCGCCGCGCGCATCCCCGGGTTCGCCTTGCTTAGATCCGGCAGCTTCGGAAAATCGGCCGGCAGCTTTGCCGGAAGCAACAGAGGCGCCAGCAGCCACGTAATCGCGCCCAGCGCCACCGCACCCCCGGCGATTTTCAGCGCGGATTTCATGGTTTCCCGCCCGGCGCCTGTCCCCAGTGGTTGAGCCAGAGCACCACTCGTCCGTCGTTGGTGAACGGCTGATAAACGTCCATCCGGACGGAAACCAGGTCGGGCTTTCCGTCTCCGTTCATATCCGCCGCTTCCAGGCTGATGAGGTGAGTCGGAGAGTGGCTGATGTCGTGCTCCGTAAAGTTCATTTTGCCGTCGTTCTCGAACCAGATCATGCTCTGCGAGTCCGGCTTCTCCCAGAAGTTGTAGCAACTGACGGCGGCGATATCGAGATCGCCATCGCCATCCAAGTCGGCGGCGACCGCGGCGCTGGCTCCCGGGAAAAGGCCGATGGGGTGATGCTCGAATTTGAAATTGCCCTTGTTTTCGAGCCACTGAACGCTATGCCAGGGTCGCGGGCGCGGCGGCAGGTAGTCAAAGGCATCCCCATTGGTGTAGCAGGATGTCCACCCGTCCGTCGCGGTTCAGGTCCACCAGCCGGATACCGCTGCTGCCGTAGTCTTCGTTGGTGCTGCCCCAAACCAGGTGCGATTTGAAATTCCCGTGCCCATCGTTTTCGAAGACGTAGACCTCCTCCCATTCCTGGCTGACGATGCTGACGATATCCATGTCGCCGTCGTTGTCGATATCCACGGGAATGGTGTGGATCACTCCGGAGAGGCTCTGCAGGATGTGCGAGCGGAACTGCCAGTTGCCGAGATTCTCCATCCAGCGGGTCTCGCCGTCGTCATAACCGAACTGGCCCACGACCAGGTCGAGCCGGCCATCCCCGTTGAAATCGGCGGCGCGCACGTCGGTGACCCGGGCAATGTGTTCGATAATCGTATGCGCCGTGAAATTCTGTTTGCCGTCATTTTCCAGGATCACCACCGAGCCGATCTTGTCATTGCTGGGGAAAAGCTGACCCATGCAGGCCACCAGCACGTCCAGGTCGCCATCTTTGTCGATATCGACGGCGCTCACATGGGCGGGGGCGGGGAGCACGGGGCTGATCCACTTTTCGGTATATACACCGGCGGGGAATTGCCGGATCCAGCCAATGCGATTGGCCAGCATGTCCGCCACCAGAATGTCCGGAAGGCCATCCTTGTCGAGATCGACAATCTGGAGGCTGCCGATGCGCGGAGGATCGGCCGATGGAAATCCGATCGGCACCGGCGTCAGAAAGTCGATCTTGCTGCCGTGCGTCGACTGTAGCCGGGCCTTCCGCGCCGTCCGCCTGCCGGGCGCCTTTGAAGATGTGCTCGAACACCTGTGACAGGGAGAGGCCGGAGTGGTGTGCCTGGTAGAACAGGACCAGCAACGGGACTCCCAGCATGACAGCGGCGATGCGCAGACCCGGCAGCACGGAGGAGCGTCTCTTCCCGGGAGATTTCGGCCTGTCCTCTTTTCATCGCTCCTCTCTCCCTTAACCGGCGAAAAACCAGATCATTCCAGCCGCACTGGCCCACAGGAACGATCCCAGCGGAAGGGAGCCGATGATTGCCCGGCGCCCTCGCGGCGCGCCGTCAAGCCAGCAATCATAGAGCGTCCGCATGGCATAGGCGGCGCCGACGAGAACACAGGTTACCTGCAGCCATGGGATGGCCGGAGACCAGATGATGTGCCAGCGGCTACCCGCCATGCCTAAGAGGTCCCATCCCCAATTGAACGGGTCCGACAGGCTCTGGAGCAGGAAGGTCATCATCGAAAGCACGGTGGCCAGGGCAAAGGCGATCCAGCAGGCCAATCCGATCGGTATGAGCGCGGCGGTGGTGGCCCGGAATTGCGCATTCGCGACCCGCGTCGATTGGCCGATCCCCATCCCGGCCCGCGTCAGCAGATACCAGACCAGAGGCAGAACTCCCAGGCACACCACCCAGACTGCCAGGGCGTAAACGGAAAACGTTCCCCAATTCTTCTTATCGACGATGTCGATCCAATCCCGAATCCTGTCCCAGGCGCCCAGATTGATAAGCAGTACAGGCAAGCCAGGGCGAACATCACAATCGCCTGCCATGCCTCGCCGTAACTGGCGACGTCTTTGTCCCATCCCTCGTTGCGCCAGAAGACCGCGACGTTGTCATAGGCGCAAGTCTTCACGCACTCCATGCAGGCGCCGCAATCGTTATTCCGGTCGATTTCGCCCACGCAGAGCCCGTACGGGCATCCCCATCCCTTGACGCTGCCGGTAAGACAGAACTTCTCTGTACAGGCGGAGCATGTTCCGGCAGAAACGGACCGAACCATGACACGGCCGGTGGTGGAGTAGAGGCTGATGTAGCTGTTAATCGGGCAAAGGTATCTGCAAAACAGCCGCTGTTCGGGAAAGAGGGAAGTCAGGATGGCCAGAACTACGAGGCCGATCAACATCCAACTGGTTGCCGGAGGCAGTGCCACGATGGTGGTGCTGAACGTCCCCAACAGAAGGAAGAGCAGCACGCGCGGCCACGCGTTGCTGAGCCAGGTGGGCCATCGAAGCGATGCTTGCGTCCAGCCGTTCCGCGATTTCGCGTTAAACGCAGCCGTTGCATCCACTCTCCCAGTAGGGGAGGGGACAGGCCGTGCACCAGATTCTGCCGCCGATGGGTACCAGCAGGATAATCAGGGCCGAAAGCCAGAGGACCCATATGATCATCGGGCCCGCGTTGCGCCCGGCAACCTTGGTGCCGAACAGGCCCGCCAGGATGATCAACCAGAACACGCCCAACATCGGTAGAGCCAGGTTGAATTGAAAGGAGGGGGTCTTCAGGATTCGCTTCAGCCAGGGAAAATGGCTGAACAAGTTGAGCGGGCGCCGGCCGGAACCGCCGGTGCCGCGGCCAATCACCAGCAATCCGGCGAACGGAATCGCGCCCAGCAGCCCCAGGGCTCCGTAGAGCAGGAAATTGGGGCTGACGATCAGATCGCCCCGCTCGGTTCCATGCAACGGGCCGTTGTAGGTATGGTTGCGAAACTGAGATTTGGAAACGAGCCATCCCTGCCATCCCGGAAGTCCCGCCACAAGTTCCACTGTCTCCATCAGCACCGGAGGATCGTCGGGGCGGGAAAGCCGCTGAACGGACACCATCCTGTTGCCCGGAGTGATGGAGACGTGAACATCGTAATCCTGGAGGAAAAAGCTCTGGCCGGTATCGCGGGTCGAAAAGGTAAGCCGCAAGCGATCCCCGCGATTGGCCTTGATGCGCGCGGGGCTGAAGCCGTAACGATAGGCTTCGATATGGATATTCCGCGTCTGGGGAGCCCGCGTCAGAATGCCGGCGATCCAGACGGGGATAGCCGCACCGGCGATCAGAATCGGCCAGCGCCAGAAGACGGCGGACAGCATGATTCCCGGATTCCGCGGCCGGGCGTTGTCCCTTTCCGCGGAGCACGTGCGAGGGGTTTCCGAGGATGGGAAAGAGTTCCGATGCCGGCTTCATGCTAGTCAGGAGCCCCCATTATCCTAACACCCATCAGTCCGGAAGCTTTCCGAGCAGCCGGCCGAGATATTTCTCCGCGTAGATGACGCTGCGCTGTCGTACCAGCCGTTCCGGAGGATGCCGGAAAAGGCCCAGTTCGGGGGCCTTCGTGAGTGCCTGCCCATCTTCCGGACTCAGGATGATCCAGGCCAGAGCCTGACGCGCCACGGCCGGTTCAAACCCGCTGCTGAGTTGCCGGAACACCAACCGGGCAATTTCCGACTCCCGCGGGTCGGCGCAAAGGTCAGCCACCGCGGCAACGTCCACAAGGTTGCGGATACTCTGTCCGGAATCGTCGAGCCTTCCCTGCGGCCAGAGGCGCAGTTTGGCGGCAAACCGCTGGTCTGGCGCCGGATCAAGAGCGGCAGCGGCAATGGGTGCGACCAGATCGTGGTCGCCCGGCAGAGAATCAAAATGGATTTCCGCGATTTGCGCCTCGGTGATATTGGCCCATGCCGGCGGTTCAGGCAAAACCGGTCTCAAACGGCCGGTTTGCCAGGCGATGGCGCCCACCGATATCCATGCGGCCAAGGCGGCGGCGACCCACAGCCGCGCGGAACCGGCGATCCGCGTACCTGCCTCCCACCGGAAGAGCCTGGTGGCGGCAACCCCCGCCGCCAGGCCGATGACTCCCAAGGCCCCCAGCCGGAAGCCGGCGCCGGGAAGTCCGTTGGTGGCGTCGAAGCAGGGTTGCAGCACCTCCACGGCGTAACGCCCTGGCATAAATCCGGCGACATGCTGGGCCCAATCCGGAAGGGCGGCCAACGGTACACCCACTCCGCCGATGAGGATCATCGGAAGGAAAATGCACTGGCCAAGCGCCTGAACCGCGGGCACGGTGTCGGCCAGCGCAGCGATCAACAGCCCCAGTGCAAGAAAGGCCGCGGTCACAAGGAAGAACACCAGCGCCGCCGTTCCGGGCTGGGTGGGGAGAGGCGTGCCATAAATCGCCCGGGCCAGGGCGATTTGGATCAGAACGGCGGAGGCGACAAGGAACACTCGCGCGATCATCGTGCTTAGGACCAACCACGCTACCGGCAGGGGCAATAGCCGGTAACGGCGCCAGACACCCTGCTCGCGCTCGGAGACCAGCGCGGTGGGCAGCCCAAAACATGCTCCGCCGAGAATGGTGATGGTCAGGATTTGGCCCATGTGGGCCTGCAACGGTGGAGAATCGGACCTGAACAGGCTTCCAAAGGCCACGAGAAAGAAGACGGGCACCAGGTAGCCGTACACGATTGCCTGTGGGTTCGCGAAATTCAACGCAAGGGTGAGAAGCAAATGCCGGACCCAGCCATTCAGGTTCGGGGGCGCGGTCACGATACCTCTCGCGGCGATTCTCCGGCAGACCAGGGGCGGCCCGTGAGTTCGATAAAGACGTCTTCCAGCGAGGGAGAGCGTAACTCGACCTCGAGCAGCCGGGCGCCCGCTTCGTCCACGCAGCGCACCAGTTCGGCCAGCATTCGGGCCGGCGCGAAAGTATCCAGAGTCCAACCGCGTTCGCTGGGAGCAGCTTGTATGACGCCGGGCAGCGCATGTACGACCGCGCTCGCCAAAGAGGGGAACGTTCGCACGATCACCCGCGCCGCCGATTCCGAGCGGCCGATCAACTCCGCCGGGGGCGCGACGGCGACGATCCGCCCGTTATCCATGATCGCTACCCGGTCGCATAGTTCATCAGCTTCCTGCAGATCATGGGTACTGAGAAGGACCGTCCTGCCCTCCGCCCGCATCTCGCCTATCAGGCTGCGCAACTTGCGGCGGGCTTGCGGATCGAGGCCTGCCGTGGGTTCGTCGAGCACCAGCAGAGTGGGCCGGTTGATGAGCGCCAGGGCCAGAAACAGACGCTGCCGCAGCCCTCCGGAGAGCGTGGCGAAAGGGGCATCGGCTTTGGCCTCCAGGTCAAAACGCGCGAGGAGTTCTTCGCTGCCAAATGACTGAGGATAAAAGGAGCCGAAGAGATCCAGCGCCTGGCGCGGAGTAATTCTATCCTGTAGTGTGGCCGCCTGGAGTTGCGCGCCCACCAGCCGTTTTATCCTGGCTGCATGCGTCCGAAGGTCCAACCCGCCGATCTGTATCGAGCCGCTATCGGGCTGCCGCAAGCCCAGGATACATTCGAGCGTAGTGGTCTTGCCGGCGCCGTTCGCCCCCAGCAGTCCGAAGATCTGGCCCTTGGCCACCTCGAAACTGACGCCGCAAACCGCCGCAGTCGTATCATACCGTTTCCACAAGCCGGTTACCGAGACCGCCGCAGGATAGACGTCCTGGCTCATTGCAGATTCCATCATCACCGTAGCACGTCATCCCCGATTTAACCCGCCCAGCGAGGTACGAAACCCGTGCCGGAAGGTGACTACCACCTGTACCTCCACTCCCCCTTCACTCCTGCTTCACCGTGCTGCTACAAGATCTTACAGCGTCCTAACAGTTAGGGCTAACAGTTAATAGACAACATTGAAAGCTCGTTGCGCGCACGCAATCTCTAGATTCCATTAGAGCCGAACCCATGACACCGTACTGAACCTAGTCATGGATGGAATTAAGCGTACACTCGAACAATCTGATATAGATAGCTTAAGCATTGGTGAGAAGCGAAAGGACGAGAATGAGAAAACTATCCACGACGATATTGCTCGCCGTGTTCGTGCTTGCGGTTCAGGGGTATGCGCAGAGCATCACAGGTTCGCTGAACGGACGTGTAGTCGATCAGCAGGGCAGCGCGGTTCCGAACGCCAGGGTTACCGCTACCGAGCCAACCAAGAAACTGACCGTCCCTACAAATACAACCGACGCGGGAGACTTCTCGATCGCCGGATTGGCGCCGGGCACCTACACCGTCACTGTAGAGGCCCAGGGATTCAAGAAACTGACGCGTCCAGACGTTGTGCTGAACGCCAGCGACAAAATCGCCCTGGGCGACTTGTCGCTTCAAATCGGCGCTGTTACCGAGACGATTGAAGTCAGTGCCACGGCAGTGACGCTGCAGACGGACAGCGTCGAACGCGGCTCCGCCGTCACCGGCACGCAGATTGCGAACATCGAGGTAGACGGGCGCAGTCCGCTCGATATGGCCAAGCTGATCGCGGGAATTCAGTTTACTACCGGAGCCACCTACGCCGTGGGCAACGCGGCCACCGGGGCGAACAACTTTACCGCGAATGGCACGCGCCCCTCGCAAAACCAGGTCACCATTAACGGAATTGGCGATGTGGATACCGGTAACAATGGCGGCCTGAACGCCAGCGTCAGCAACGATTCGATCGCGGAATTCAAGGTGCTCACCGGCACCTATCAGGGCGAGTTTGGCCGCAGCGCCGGGGCGCAGATCCAACTGGTCACCAAGAGCGGCACCTCCCAGTTCCACGGCAGCGGGTACCTGTACCACCGCAACGAGGGCCTCAACGCCAACACCTACCTGAACAACATCCGGCCCCAGTTCGGGCTGAGTGTGACTCCAAAGCCTCTGTTTCGCTATAACGATCCCGGTTATACCATCGGGGGCCCCGTTCCGATAAAGAGATGGAACCTGAAAAGCAAGTTGTTCTTCTTCTGGAGCGAGGAATGGCAGGTATCGGCGACGCCCTGACCGGACACACCGCCACGGTCGCGAGTGTCGCGTTCAGCCCCGACGGACACCGCCTCGCCTCCGCCAGTTACGACATGACGGTCCGGGTGTGGGACGCCGGCACCGGCCGACCCATCGGCAATTACCTGCTCGGCCACAAAGGCGCGGTGTCCAGCGTGGCGTTCAGCCCCGACGGCACGCGGATCGTCTCTGGCAGCGACGATCACACCCTGCGACTGTGGCCCGCCGTCGCCAGCCCCACCGACCTGTGCAACAAGCTGACCGCCAACATGAGCCACCAGCAATGGCGCGATTGGGTCTCACCACACATTCACTACATCCAGGTGTGCCCCAACCTTCCCGGTGCGCGCCGACAATCCCAGCTGAGCACATCACAAGCACGTCGTCTACGCCGTTGTGACCCGGGTCGAGAATGACCGGCATACCGGCGACGTCGGCGCTCGCGTGCGCGCCGCCGCGTTGATGGTTGAGACCAGCGAGCAGAAAGTCGTCACGACGAGCGTGGCAGGGGTCGATCGGAGGGTTCCACGGGTTCAGCGCGACGACGGCGCGTGCCGTGGGTGGCGAATAACCTGGTGGAGCATCGGCAGAGCTGACAAAAGCTGCTGGCGCCTGGGTGACGGTTACGACCCGCGCCCGCGCGATGCGGCGGTCAATGACCGCAGCGCGAATTGAGGGCCTTGGCCGCCGCCATCCGCCGCACCGACGCGTCTATGTTGGGCATCCTCAACTCACCACCGGCCAGCGCCGACACCAACCGGTCGA
>CAWKYG010000056.1:0-87958 GCA_963853855.1 uncultured Solibacteraceae bacterium
GCATCGCGTCGGCGACGACCCCCTGGCGGACGAGCGCCTTCGCAAGCGCCGCCTGCGAATGCGTCAGCGTCTCCGGATCAACCGAGGCGTCGACATACGTTCCTACATTGCCGAGCACGACTCCTTGTGCTCTTGAGAGCTCAGCGAGCGCCTGCTTGAACAGTTCGCTGCCGGCCTCGAGGGTCTTGAGCTCGCGCAGGACCTCGAGCAGCCGGCGGTAGGCCTCGCGTCCGCCCTGGCGGATCGCGTCGAGCAGCTGCTGGAGCGCGGGGTCGGGGTCGATCGCCAAGGGTTTGGCGGGCCGGACGTCGGGCATCCAGGCCTGCATGTCCTGGCGGGTGACGCGCACCAGGTGCGGGCCGTAGTTGACGCGCAGCCGGTGGGCGTTGATCTCGTCCATCAGATCGCCGCCCTCGCGGGTGTTCAGCCGCTCGGTGATCATCGCCTCATCCCCGACCGCGAGCCCGACCAGCACGTCCAGATGCTCGGCGCTCTTGCCTCTCGGGGTGGCGGTCAGGAGCCAGCAGTCCGCGACCGACCCGAACCGCACCAGCTTCAACGCCTGGTGCGCGTCGGTCGCGGGGTTCGCGTACCTGAGCGCCTCGTCGGCGATCAGCAGGTGCCAGGGGATCACCTGCAGGTCGGCGGGATACCGGTCAAGCACCCCGTTCGGGACGAGCACCACGCCCGCGCGGTCGCCGAGCGCGGTGTCGAACGCGCGGATCTGCCCGGCGATCGGACGGCGCTCATCGACGACCAGCACCTCCACGTTGGGCGCCAGCGGCGGCAGCCCGCGGCCGGGGGCGCCGCGTGTGAGCTCGTCGTGCCATTGGCCGAGGAGCCGGCCCTCGGCAACGATCATCGCCCGCAGCCGACGGGTCGTTGTCGCCCGGTTCGACGAGCGCTCGCGCGCTCGTCACGGTTTTCCCCGATCCAACCTGCCCGGCGTCGACGCCGGAGCCGACGACCTTCAGCGCCGCCATCTGCTGCTGGCGGCCGAGCAGCACCGGGTCATCGGCGAGCGGGCGAGCCAGGCTCATGCGCACCAGCTGGCGGGCGCCGGCGTCCAATGTGACCTTCACGCCCCTGTGCTTGAGCGTGCGCAGCTCGCTGATCGCCTGCTCGGCGACCACCCGCCGCGTCGTCGCGGACAGGCCGTCTGAGCTGGTGATCGTGAGCGCGCCGGGCCGTCCTTTCATCCGTCCGACACGGACGGTGTCGGCCAGATGCCCGGCCGCCTCGGTCGAGAGGAGCAGGGGCAGGCCGCGCTCGACCGCGGTCTGCACCGCCTCGCCGAGATCCATCACCGCGCTCGGCTGACCGTAGCGGTCATCACGCCGCACCGCCCCGAGTCGCCGCTGGCTGTACTCCCGCGCCGGGAAGGTGACAACCCGCAGCTCGAGCTCGCACGTCATCGTGCCGTCGGTGCCGCGGTAGGAGCGGCGGGTTACCAGGAGCCGTCCCCACCGGTCGCGCTTGTCCTTCGGCACGCCCGGTCCGACCGGGAGGCCGAGCTCGCGGGTGAGCTCTTGCGCGAGCTGGCCGGCGGAGTCAAGGCACTCCTTCGGCCCGGCGTGCAGCGTGTTCACGTTGACCCGCTCGATCAGCTCGCTCGCCGCGGCGGCCGGTAGTAGTGCGGAGCGCAGGTCGCGCTCCAGCCGCCCGCCGAGGGAGACGAGCAGGCGGATCGCGTCGAGCGAGAGCACCGGGGTCAGCTGCCAGCCCTCCCCGCGCATGGCGGGCATGACGAACAGCGCAACCGGCCGCCCGACCCGGTCGACCGCATCGAGCTGCTCGCCGGCCACGGCGAGCCAGGTCGGGCGAGGCGATCCGCCATGAGCGCAGCTCGGCCGGGTCGAACTGGTCGGGGTGCGCGAGCACCCATCGTGAGAGGTCATCGGCCTGCCCGGCCGGTAGCCCGAGCCGGGTGGCGAGCGCGCGGCGCTGCGCCCCGACATCGCCGAACACGGCCGGATCAGAGAGATCGATCGGCAGCATGGCGTGTGCTCGGCGGAGCTTCTCGTCGAGCCGGCTCGCGGGCGCGGTGATGCGGGTCCAGTCAAGGCCGGCGTCGGCGTCGGCGCGTGCCTGCCCGTCGGTCAGCGCCTGGACAGCGGCGAGTGTCAGGTGGCGGGGGTTGAGCGTGATCCCGTGACGGCGCAGCACCGCCCGCGCGTGCTCATCGGCCGTGCGCCACGCATCGCGGTCGTTGGGATCGACGGGCTCGTTGTTCGCCAGCCCCACCAGCGCCCGCCAGCTGAGATGCTCGAACGCGGTGGCCCAGCGCGGGAAGCAGCGCTGCAGCTGGCGCGCGGCATCGCTGGAGCGCGCCTGAGCGATCAGCCGGTCGCGCTCTGCTCGCTCGCTGTCGAGACCCCCGGCCCAGCCGGGCAGGCTCAGCTCCCGGCCCGAGCTGGTGGAGGCGGCCGCCGGCGCGGCGCCGGCGGCGTCGTAGAGATCGGTCATAAAGACTCCTTTCCAGACAGAGGTGCGCACGACGGCCGTCGGGCCGTCGTGCGGTTATGGGCTTCAGTGCGCGCCGGTGGCGCGCGGGGGGTTCAGCGGCCGGGTGCGAGCGCCGCTCAGGCGGGTGCGCACGTCGGCGATCAGCTCGTCGCGGACTCGCATCAGCGCGAGCCCGAGCAGGTTCTGACCGCCGTAGCCGCCGTCGCGATCGCGGGCGCCCCAGACGAAGTCGCTGGGGCTGTCCTCAGCGAGCGGGTACGGGTGGGTCAACAGCAGCCCGGAGCGGTAGGGCTCGAGCGCGAACTTGCCGCGCAGCGCGCACAACATCACCTCGAACTTGACCTGCTCCCAGTCCGGGCGCAGGTCGGTCTCACGTCCGGCGTGTTTCGCGGCCGCGGCGGTGCCGCACGCGAGGATCAGGTCGAACTGCCGGCGTGAGGTCGCCTTGCACGCCTGAAACCAGTGCTCGACCGTGCGCACCGGCACGCGGTCGTTCTCGTGGTGGCCGTGGTAGCCGAACGGCAGCCGCAGGCCGGGGGTCGGCGCGAAGTTCGACAGCCAGCCGCCGAAGAAGTACACCGTCCCCTCCGCGGTCCAAGGCGGGCCCGGTGCGCCCGGGTATCGCGGCGGCGGTGTCAGGGTTGGGCATGAGCCCTCCTCTCTCCGTGGTTGCTGATGGCTCTGATGGACATGCCCGCGTGCGGCTGTCCGATGCCTGATGTGCCGTGATCCGAATGGGTGAGACCGGGCGGCGCCCGGCGGTTCTCGGCCCGTCCGCTGCGGCTGCTCACGGGCGCCTGTGACTGTCGTTCTGGTCGTTACTCGACATCCGTGGCCGTCTGCTTTCGGTAACCGGAGAGGTACTCGTCGTCCCAGCCGACCGTACCGCGGACGAGCTGCTGGACCAGGACGGCTTCCCAGCTGCCCGGCCGACTGGCGATGAGAGCGGCCGTCGAGCCGAGCTCAGCGGCGGCCGTCGCGAGAACTCCGGCGAGCCAGCCGCCGAAATCGTGTTCCTCGCGCACAGCCTCGATTACGGCCATGGCGGCGCGGTCGGTGTAGCTCCCGTCTCCCCTCATCATCTCGCTCATCAGAACGGCAGATCGTCGGCGGTCGCCTGCGCGGCTGGGTTGCCCGCCGTGTGCGCCACGCTGGGTGCGCCCGCGGCCGGTTGGGTGACCGCGACGGGCGCAGGGGCGGGCGTGGGCTCGCTGGCGCCGTTGCCGTCAGGGGTCGGGTCGCGCCGGGCGCCTTCGAAGAGCACTTGGCGGGCTTTGAAGGTGACCGCTTCGCGCTTGTTGTTCTGCTGGTCTGTCCATTCGCGCCAGTCGGGCTCGGCGTCGACGAGCACGCGTGAGCCCTTGGACAGGTATTGGGCGCAGGCGCGCGCCTGGGCGCCGAACACCTCGACGGTGAAGTAGTTGGTCTTGTCGACCCATTCCTCGCCGTTGCGCCGGCGGGTGGTGGTGGCGATGCGCAGTCGGGCGACGTCGGCGCCGGAGGGCAGCTGGCGCAGCTCGACGTCGCGGGTGAGGTTGCCCGACAGGGTGGTGGTGGCGATGTCTCGCATCAGCGTCTCCTTGATGGTTGGAGTGGGTGGGTGTGTCGGTTGGGTGTTGGTCATGTGGCGAGGGTGGCGCCGCAGCGCAGGCAGCGGCGGGTGCGGGGGTCGGGTTTGTGCGGGTGGCAGCGCATCACGCGGACGAGCCGGGACACGTCTTCCTCGTCCCAGCTCTCGCCGTTGATGTGGTTGGGGTGCCGGTAGCCGGCGAGGAACCGGCGGACCTGGCGTCGGAGGTTCTGATCGCAGGCGGGCTCGCAGCCCGAGCGTGCGGCGGCGATGCACGCGTGGGCGGCGGCGCGGTGCGCGCGGGTGCCGGCGCCCTGGCCGTCCCGCCACGCTTGGCGCAGCGCGCGTTTGAGTTTGGGCGGCACGAGCTGCCAATGGGTTGGGCACATGAGCTGCTCGCGCGGGACCCGGGCGGTGCAGTCGCCGACCGGGCAGCGGTGCGTGCGGTCGCCGCTCACCATCCGCGGGTCAGGCGGCCTTCCGTCTGGCCGGCGGCGGTTGTGGCCGCACCCGGCGGCTGAGCGCGACGACGGGGGCGTTCTCTTGCGGCCAGCAGCCGCACTTCGCGGTGCGGTCGCCGGGGAGGCGGCCGTGGGCGCATTCGTGGTCGGCCAGGCGTCCGAGCAGACCGGCCTCGATCGGGCAGCAGCCCGCCCGCGTGGCTTATTGCGGCGCGGTAGGTCTCGGGGAACTGGTTGGGCATTAGTGGCTCCTTTGCTCGCTCGTGGGTTCGTGTGGTAGGTACCGGGCGCGCGGCGCGATGGCCCCGTTAGAGGCCGGCGCCGCCCGGGCACGCGTGCCAGAAGTGGCAGAAGCGCTCGGAGCACTTCCAGCCGGTCGGGTCGGCGAACCCCCACGGCCGGTCCGGACCGAAGTGCCGGTAGTAGGCGTCGATTTCGCTGACGCGGCGAGCGCGATCCGTGCGAGGGTTGCGCGCAGCTGCCCGGCCGTTCGCCGGGTGGTGCGTGAGCGTCGCGCTCATCTGTCGGCGCTGGCGGCCGGGCCGGGCGATCTGAGCGAACGCGAACTCCTCGGCGGGTCGGCCCTCGAGCCAGCGGCTGGCGAGATACAGGCTTGCCTGCGGGTCGCGGTCGGCCTTCTGCTGGCCGATCGGGGTGCCTTTGACCTTGTAGTCGACGACCCGGTCGAGCGGCTCGCCGCTCGGAGTGCTGGCGCGGGTTTCGAGGTCGAGGTAGCAGACGACCGTCCACTCCGTGAGGCCGGGCGCGAGCGTGAACTCGACGCGGCGTTGCACGGCGAGCGGCTCGCCGAGCTTCGGGCACGAGCTGCTCGAAGGTCAGCTCGAGCGCCTGCAGCCCGAGCTCGAACGCTTCGTGCTGGGGGATGTCCTGCCAGTCGACGCCGAGCTGCTGTTCCTCGGCCTGGAGCTCGGTGTGCCAGAGGTCGCGGTAGGCGTCCTTGACCTGCGCCAGGTCGAGCCGCTCGTGGTGGTCGAGGATCCGCCGGTAGTAGAGGCTGAGCGCGTCGTCGACGCGCGAGCCGAGGAACATCGCCCCCGACGCCGGCTCCGTCTTTCGTTGTAAATATTTGAGCCGCCAGGATTCCTTGCAGATCAGCCACAGGCTGTAGCTGGAGTGCGACAGGTGCCGGATCGGCTCGCCGTCGTGGCGTCGGGGCGGGAGCTGGCGCGGCAGCGGGATGCGGGCGGCCAGCTCGGCCGCCGTCGTCGGGCCCCGCGTTGGCGCCGCGGCGCCGGCGGGGGCTGGGGCGAGATCGGTCATCTCGGCCTCCTTGGATTCGAGAGGACAGGTGGGTTCAGGCGGCCCGCGCCGCGGACGCAGGCGCGGGTTGGCGGGCGGCGTGTTGAGCGACCCGGTCGGGATCGGTCTCACACGGCGAGAGCCCGTAGGTGTCCGGGCGGCGGTGGCGGACGGTCGCGATCCGCAGCGCCCGGGCCCAGAAGCGCTCGCGCCAGTCGCTGCCGTGGCGGCGCTGGTACTCGGCGATGTGTTCGGCGAGCGTGTCGGCCCGGTAGCCGGCTTGGGCGAGGACCTCGACGGCGTCGGTGACCTGCTCGATCTGCGGGTCTTCGAGCTGCTGTCCGGGCTGGTAGGCGGGGAGGGTGGCGTTCGCGATCAGCGCGAGGAGGTCGGGCGGGTAGCCGGCCGCCGCCGCTTGGGCGGCGAGCCGGCTGCGCACGTCACGGCTCATGCGGCGGCGGGTCCGAGGCCGCCGAAGTCCACGGTCACGACGCCGTTGCCATCTGCGCCCGGGGACGACTGCGCGGCGGCGGGCGGCTCGGGCGTGTCGGCGGGTGGCTGGTTTGTCTCGGCGGCTTCGCCTTGGCCCATGCCGGTCTCGGGCTCGCCGTGGGCGAGGATCGCCCCGAGGTCGCGGCGGACCGCGTCGGTGTTCATCCGCGCCTCGTAGCCCTGTCTGAGCCACTGCTCGGTGGCCGGCGAGATCGACGAGCAGGTCAGACTTGCCCTGCCCGCGCCGGATCGCCTGGACCTGCCGGTCGCCGGGGCCGATCGGCAGCACGACCGGCGCGAGCGCGGTGTACAGGTAGGCGCCGATGCCGGCGGCGACGCCGGCGCGCTTGCGCGCGTCGGAGTACAGCGCCTTCAGCCCGGCGAACGAGCCGGCGTCCATCTCGCCGACGTCCTCGTAGACCGCGTCGACGTCCGGGCCGCCCGGCTCGGCGGGGAGGGTGATCGTCAGCCGGCAGGCGAGGTACAGCCTGCTCGGCCCCCGGCCGTTGTCGGCGCTCGGGGTGAGCTCGGCGGGGACGGGTGTGAACTGCTGGTGCCAGCGGCCGGGGACGACGTGGTTCAGCCGCTGCACGACCGATTGCGCGCCCAGGAACGCGGCGACCTGCGCGCCCCCGTACTGCACGCCGTTCAGCGTGACCTTGGTCATCGCGCGAAAGCCGATCGCGCCCGGGCGCGAACGGCCGGCGCAACAGCTCGCCGGCCTCCGCGTGCGTGCGCGCGGGCGCTGCGGCCGGGGTGTGGTGGCGGTGGTTGGGGTTGGGCATGATGGGTTGCTCCTTTCGAGCGGGTTGGTGTCAGGCGGCGAGCGCCTGGGATGGGTCGATCAGTCCGGCTTCGTGAGGAAGCGGGACGGGCCGCCGGTGGGCCGGCTACCGCGGGTCGCGGCGTGGGTGAGGATCAGCTGGTCTTTCGCGCGGGTGCAGGCGACGTAGAACAGGCGGCGCTCCTCGGCGAGCTGCTCGCGGTCGGGCGATTGCAGCGCGCGCCAGGAGGGCAGCAGCCGCTCCTCGCAGCCGAGCAGCACGACGAGCTGCGCCTCGGTCCCCTTCGCCCGATGGATCGTCGAGACGGTGATCCGCCGGTCCGGTTCGCCGGCGGCGATCTCGTGGGCGTGCAGGCCGGCGGCCTGCTCGAGAAACCCGGTCAGCGTGGCGTTGTCGATGTGTTGCTCCTCGTAGGCCTGGGCGGCGCGGCACAGGGAGCGCAGGTCCTCGAGCACCCGCTCGGCGTCCTGGCGCTCCTCGGGTTTCGGCGAGTTGTCGCGCCGGTGCTGGTGGTGCGGGACGAGTCCGCCGTCGAGCATCACCGCGGTGACGACGACGTGCCCGATCGAGCGCCCGGCGCGCAGCTCGCGACGGGCGCGGTCGAGTCCTTCGCCAAACCGCCTGAGCCGCTCGCGAACGGGGCGGGCGGATGCCCTCGATCGCGTTCGCGTGCGCGCTCGCGGCGATCAGGTCGCCCTGGTGCGTGTCGCGGGCGAGCGCAGACCACGCGGTTGGCGGTCGCGGTGCCGACACCGCGCTTCGGGTGAGCCGACGGCGCGGCGGAACGCCTGCGCGTCGGCGGGGTTGGCGAGCAGCGCGAGGTAGGCGAGCGCGTCGCGGACCTCGGAGCGCTCGTACAGGCCGAGGCTGCCGAGCACCCGGTGCGGGATCCCGGCCCGGGCGAGCGCGGCCTGCAACGGCCCGGTCGCGTACCCGGTACGCGCGAGCACCAGCACCTCGCCGGCGGGGATGCCGCGGGCGAGTGCCTGGCCGATCGCGGCCGCGACAGAGTCCGCCTCGTGGCGGTCAGAGCCGTACGCGATCACGCGCACCTCACCGCCGCCGCCGCGCATCGCGATCAGCGCCTTCGCCTCCCGCCGCTGGTTGTGTGCGACGCAGCGCGACGGCGGGGTCGAGGATCTCCGCGCGGCAGCGGAAGTTACGGCCGAGCACGATCGTGTGCATGTGCGGGGAACCGCTCGCCGAACGCGAGCATGTTCCGCGGCTCCGCGCCGCGCGAACGCGTAGAGGAGCTGGTCGTCGTCCGCCACGCAGCAGACGTTGCCGGCCGGCTCCCGCCAGAAGGCGACCAGCGACGCTCTGGGCCTCGTTGGTGTCCTGGTACTCGTCGACGAGCGAGCCAGCTCCAGCGTTGGCGGTAGAACGCGAGCCGGTGCGGGTGCTCGGCCAGCAGCCGGACCGCGTGCGCGAGCAGATCATCGAAATCCACAGCTGTTCGAGCGCTGCAGCTCGACATCTCGGCCTCCCGCCACACGGCCGCGATCAGCGGCGCCGCGGTGTGCCTGGCCGCCTGCTCGTAGCTGTCGGGGGACAGCAGCCGGTTCTTCGCCAGGGAGATCTCGGCGAGCACCTCGGCGGCGGCCGGCTGCCCGTAGTCGGCGAGCGCCTGCTGGATCTGCCCGCGCTGCTGATCGGAGAGCAGCCATTCGATCACGCGGCGCACGTCGGCCTGGTCGTAGACGGTGTAGCTCTCGGTGCGGCCGAACACGCCGGCGTGCTCTCTGAGCATCCGCGCGCAGATCGAGTGAAACGTCGCCGCGGTGACGCCGCGCGCGACCTGTTCGCCGAGCAGGTCGGCGAGCCGCAGTCGCAGCTCGCCGGCCGCGCGCACCGAGAACGTGACCGCGAGGATCTCCCACGGCCGCGCCGCGCCGGTCTGCAGTAGTCGGGCGATCCGGTGGATCAGCGTCTTGGTCTTGCCGGCGCCCGGACCGGCGATCAACAGCAGCGGGCCCGGGCCGTGTTGGACGGCTTGCGCCTGCTCGGGCGTGAGCCCGTCGAGCAGCGCCTCCTCCCGCGGCCGTCCGGGTGGCGGGTGGGCACCCGCGATCGGGTGCGTCATCTCTCACCTCCAATGAGGTTGGGTTGTGCGATGGACCAGGCCGCCTCTCAGGGCGGCGGTCGGTCAGCCGCGTCGCTGCGCGGGATTCGCCGCGTCGGCGACCGGGGTCGTCGCGAGTGCGAGCGTGACGACGGTTGCCGGCCGCGCCACGCGGGCTGCGTGGACGGCGAGTAGCGCGAGGGCGCCGCTGCCGGTGATCGCCGCGAGCGCCTTCAGCGCCGGCGCGAGGCACGAGGAGCGTCAGCACCTCGGGCGGCAACCGGCGCGGCGATAGGCGTGAGCGCCGGCCAGCGGCCGGACCGTGCCCGGTCATCACCGGGCCCTTTCGGCGGCGCGTTGCGGTTGGCCGCGGACTGGGTCGAGCGTGATCGTGCGCTGCCCGCCGGCGAGCGCGCAGCTCCAACTGCTCTGCTCTTCCCCGTTTCCGTTGGTCTGGGCGGGGCGTCCGAGCAGCAGCGCGACGAGGATGAGCGCGTCGGCGCGCTCGTGCGGCGGGCTGGTGTACTCGCGTCCGTCGTGGCCGGCGAGCGTGCGGTTGACCTGGTCGCGTACGTGCACGACGACCAGCCCGTTGGTCGTGGCCGGGGTGCTCATTGGCACAGGCGGGCGGCGAGCCAGTTGCGCTGGCGTTCGGTCAGCGCGCCGAGCGGGGCGGCGAGGTTGACGTGCCCGTCGCGGATCGCGCGGACGTTGAGTGCGCGCAGTCGTGTGCGTCCGATCCCGGGCGTCCATAGGAGCACCTCCCAGGTCATCTGCCGCTCCAGCTCGGCCGGCGGGTTCTCGAGGATCTCGCGCAGGCTGATCTCTCGCCGGCGCAGCCGCGTCTTCAGCGCGGCGGCGGCGCTGCGGCGCGTGTTCGCCACGCCGAGCGCGCGCACCGGCTGCGGGATGACGGTCGGTCGTCGGGGGTGAGCGTGAGCATCGTGGCTCCCTTCCTGTTGGGTTGGTTGGGTGTCAGGTGAGCTCGCCGAACACGTCGGCGACGTAGGCGCGGGCGCGTTTGAACTGCTCGCCGCGCAGCTCGCGGCCCCACGGGCCGCCGAGCAGGACGGAGGCGAGGTCGTAGATCGCGCCGCCCGCGCCGCAGCTGCCGCGTGGCATTTCCAGCCGGTTGTCGAGTCGGTTCCGACCGAGCAGGACGGGTGCCGGTCTTCGTGCCAGGGCGCGGGGCAGCGGACCAGCCCGCCGCGCGGCACCTCGATCCCGGCGAGCGCCTCGAAGTACTCCGGCGGGCTGATCCGCTTGTACGGATCCTGGTGCTCGACTCTGCGCCCGGGTCGTCGTGTCGTGCGCGGGTGGCGTCGGGTCGGGGAGGTCGCCGACGAGTTGCTCGATCGGGTAGGGGGCGAGCTGGAAGTCGGCCTCGAGGATCCGCGCGTGCCGGCCGGTCTTGCCGTTCACCGAGCCGCCCAGCCGCATCAGGCGGCTTCGGTCCTTGCAGGCGGGGTCGGCGACGTTCGGCCTGCCGTCCTCATCAACGCCGAGGCGGTGGATGATCCGCTCGTGCGCGCGCTCGATCAGGTCGACCCCCTCGCCTGATCGCCGCGTCGGTTGCGGGGAGCGGTTGGTCGAGCAGCCAGTAGGCGTGCGCGCCCCCGCCGCCGCTCTCGACCAAGAGGTGGCACGGCTTGCTCGGCGAGGAATGCCCACAGGTGATGGAGCTGTCCGGGCTGGTCGATGTCGACCCACAGCGCTCGCGTGTACGCGACGGCGTGCTTGTCGCCCCGCGGGTGCGAGCGCACCGCCGGTGCGACGAACAGCTCCTCGCCGCGGTCCGCGTGCGTGGCCGCGAGCGCGAGCAGGGCCTCGAGCCAGCGCTCGTGCCCGGTGCCGCCGCCGGGCAGGAAGTGGTCGGCGCGCGCGCGGGTGTGGATCTGAAGCGTCCCGTCGCGTCGCGTGCCGGCGGCGAGCTCGACCAGCCCGTCCGACCGCGCGTGCAGCAGGCCGAGCTGCAGCGCCCGGTGGCGTTCTGCCGCCAGCTCGCCGCAGAACATGCGCCCGTCGGCGAGCCTGACCCGGCAGCGCAACCCGGGCGGCGGGGGCGGCCCGTCACGCGGCGGCGAGCGCTCGCCGCCGCGGTGATCGACGGTACGCCCGGTTCGCTCGCTTGCGCGGCCGCCGGGTGAAGGTGCCGGCTGCGTGTTCACGCCGCGGCTCGCTGTTCGGCCGTGCGCCGGCCGGCGCGGGCGTCCGGGTGGTCGTGTTGCTCGTGCGTAGTCGCGGGCGAGCGCCTCGGCGGCCTCGCGGCCCTCGCCGACGCCGGTGAGGGTCTCGATCACGGTGATGTCGAGCACCTGCCAGGCGCCGTCCGGCGCTCGGCGCACCAGCACCTGGTGCCGGGCGCCGGCGGCGTCGCGGTAGCCGAACGGGGCTGCGGGTTGGGGTTGGGCATGGTCACGTTGTCTCCTCACTGGTCGTGGTTGGTGTCGGTGGTGGCAGTGGCGGCTGAAGTCGGCGAGCTGCTCGAGGCTCGCGGCGGCGGCGATCAGGTCGTTGATCTGCTGCTGCCAGCGCTGGTCGACCGTCCCGCCGGGCGTGGCGTAGAGCGCCGTCATGCACGCGAGCGCCCCGGCCGCCTCCTCGAGCACCTCGGCGGCCTGGGCGACCAGTCGGTCCAGCGGGGCCCGCCCGAGCCGGTCGATCGCCTCCTCGACTCGGTGCCGCGCGAGCTCGCGGTACAGGTCGGTGATCTGGTCGGGCGCGCTCACCGTCTCACCTCGCTGTCACACAGGCGGTAGCCGACGCCCCACACGTTGATCACCAGCGCCCTGCCGGGCTCGGCGGCCGCGAGCTTCTGTCTGAGGCGGAACGCGTGCGAGTCGAGCGTGCGAGTGCGTGCCTGCCCGTTCAGTCCCCACACCTCGCGCAGCAGCTCCTGGCGCGTGTGAACACGCGGGTCGGGCTCGGCGATCAGCGCCTGCAGCAGCTCGTACTCCTTGGCGGCCAGCTCGACAAGCGCTCGCCCACGCGCACCTCGCGAGTGAGGTGGTCGACCGTCAGCGCGCCGACGCGGCTGACCCGCGCGGGCGGGCGTTCGTGTGCTCGGCGCAGCAGCGCGCGGATCCGTCCGCGCAGCTCCGGGTAGGAGAACGGCTTCGCGACCACGTCATCGCCGCCGCGGTCGAACACCCGGACCCGCGTCGAGCTCGTCCGCGCGGGCGGTGAGCACGATCAGCGGCGTGTGCGGGTCGATCTCGCCGGCCAGCCCCTCGCCGCCGCGTACGGCGTCGAGCAGCCCGAGCGTCTGCCCGTTGATGTCCGCGAGCACCAGGTGGGGCCGGTGGCCGGCGAGGAGCGCCAGCGCGTGCCGGCGGCTGTCGGCGAGCAGGATCTCGTAGCCGTCCGCTTCGAGCTGGTCGGCGAGGAAGGTGCGGGTGCTCGCGTCTTCCTCGACGATCAGGATCAGCTGAGAACTCATCGAGTGGTCCTTTCGTTGTGTAGGTACCGGGCGCAGGGCCGACCGGCCCCCGGGGATGCGGGGAGCGGATCCAGGGCGCCCGACGCTGCGTCCGGTCAGCGGTGTCCCGCCGGGCCGCTGGTGCGGGTGAGGCGTTTGCAGCTGAAGCGACAGCCTGCTCGTGGGCGGGCACGTCCTCGTGCCAGTGCGGCCCGCTCGTGACTGCAAAGCAGCACGAGCGGATCACCGGCATCGAGCGGCGCCGACGTCATCGGCGCGGCCGCAGTGGGGCGCCGATCGCTCGGCGGTCCTCACGGCCCGCGACGGTGCGCCCGGCTGGTCGCGGGCGCTGTCGCCTGCGGGCGATCGTTTCGCGACGCGCTAGAGCAGCTCGCCGTCGGGCACGAACACGCCGAGCAGCGGCCGGCCGAGCTCGTCGGTGACCGTCGTGATCGCGAGCCTGACCGTGCGGGTGAACAACGGCGCGAACCGCGCCGGGCGCGCCGAGCCCGAGTCACATGCGCTGATCGCCGGCGGGGGCGTGATGCCCCGCTCGACCGGGTCGTGGGTTGCGGTGACGGGGTTGTGCATCAGCGTCTTCTCCTTCACTGGTTGTGCGTGTGTGTCGCCGGCGGCGTTGCGCGCGAACCGCGTTCGCCACCGGCGGGAGCGGTGACGCTCGTCGTGTCAGCGCCAGAACGCGCGGCGGGCGACGGGCCGCGCGCGGGGGGTGGGACGGGTGCGGTGCGCGCTTCTGAGCGCGCTGCGTGGCGCGCGGGCGATGATCGCGTAGGCGACGCACGCCGCCAGCGCGAGATCCGGGTCACGCGGCGCCCGGGGCGAGATGCGAGCGGCGTCGCGCGCGATCGCCCACAACGCCCGACGCGCCTGCGCGCCGACCTCGGAGAATCGCCCGCTCTCCAGCGCCCGCTCGAGCTGCTCGCGCTCCGCCGTCCACGGCGCGGCGGCGGGGTGCGCGAGCGCGGCGAGCGCGTCCGCGACACTGGCCAGCTCCCCGCTGCGCGCGATCCTCGCGCGGGCCTCCTCCCGGGCCGCGTCGGCCGCGTGCTGGCGCCGCTCGCGGAACGCGGCGAGGTCACGCTCGCGACGCGACACCCGCGGCTCCCGGTCCTCGGCGCCGCCGCCGACGGTGAGCTGCTCGTCGGCGTCCAGCGATCGCGTTGCCGGCGTGCCCGGTGAGGTGGCGATGCCCCTGGACCGGCCGAGCCCGTAGCGCAGGCCTCCGCGCCGCGATGTCCGGCGTGGTCGGTGCGGTCGGTGCGGTCGGTGCGGTCGGTGCGCGGTGGCCGTGTACCGGCCGCCGCGCGCTGGTCGTGGCGGTCGAGCGCCTGCTCGACGATCCGGTCGACATGGTCGCGCACCCGCTCATCCGCGGCGCGCTGCGTCGCCGACAGCGTCGAGGTCGTGGACGCGGTCGGGATCGGGGTGGTCGTGGTGCGCTTGCGCTCGCGGTCCTCCCGGCGCTGCGTCTTGCGCTCCATCCTCGCCTGGCGGCGCTCGCGCACCAGCTCGCGACGGTCGGAGTCGAACTTCAGCATCGAACCCATGACGGGCCTCCTGTGAATGCGTGTTTGAGCGAGCCCGTGGCAGCGGCTCGCGGGTTGTGTGCGGCTCGCGTCACCCCGACGCGAGCCGGTCCTCACTTGTGGGACATGCCGCGGCCCGCGTGCGCGGGCCGGCGTGCGCGGTCACCCACGCGCGGCATGTCCGGCGATCGCCGCTCAGGCGATCAGCAGCTGGCCGGGGTCAGGACCGCAGCCAGTCGCGGTCGCGACGGAAATGCAGCGAGCGGATCTGCTCGCGGGTCTTGCCGACCAGGTCGCCCTCGCTCACGAGGACCTCATCGTCGTAATAACGCAGGGCTTCGCTCTCGGTCCCGTCGCTCCAGCGCACGACGGCGCGGCGGCTGGCCATCGAGCCGACGGGCAGGTCCTCGAACCGCAGGACCTCCTCGACGACAACGGCGGCCTGGTTCACGGCAGTTCGCCGCGGTCGTCCATCGCGACGAGCTCGTCGAGCGGGGGGATGTGCCCGTTCTCGATCAGCTGGGCGATGTCGGCTGCGTCCAGCAGCCGCTGGTCGCGGGTGAGCACGCCGAGGAAGTGCTCCATGTCGTTGGTGTACACGCGGATGGCGCCGCCGCGCTCGAGCTCGGCGTACACGCGCTCGCGCTGGGCTCGATCTCGGCGAGGGTCAGGCTGCGCACCGGCGATGGCAGTTGGGCCATGAGCCGAGCGTACTCGCCGTCGCGGATCAAGCGTGATGGTCATCGCCTCTCCTTGATGATGGTTTGCAGCATGCTGTTCGGCCAGGTCAAACGCCGACGGCGCGCCGGGGTTGGGGTGGGCGATCCCGACGGCGAGCACGACGATCAGCCGCAGCTCGGCGGTCGGGGGTCTCGCGCCGGCCAGTACACGATCCGCCAGCCGGGTCGGCCAGGCTGGGGTCCTGGTCGCCGCGTGCGCGGTCGCGCGGCGGCCGTCGGCCGAACAGCTCGTCGGGGTCGATCGCCGTGGTCAAACCGGACGGCCCGGCATCTGTTCACGCGGCCAGTCGGCCACGCCGCAGCGGATAGCCGAGGTAGGGCTCGAGCGTCAGCCGACGGATGTAGCGGCGGGCGATCTCGGCTCGCTTGCGGTCAAGCCCGCGCAACTGCGACTCCACCCCGGGATCGAGGGGAGCGATCAGGGTGCGCACCCGCGCACCTCCTTTCAATTCTTCGCAGAACAGAGGAAGGGCCCGGAGGCCCGCCCGAGAACGGGCAGGCACTCCGGACCCAGGAGATGCGGCCGCGGCTCAGAAGCCGCCGAGCAGGTCGAACCCGCCGCCGTCGCGCATCGTGACCAGCTCCATCGCCCGCCCGTACGCCGTCCTGGCAGGTGAAGCACAGCGCGTGCTGGCCGAGCTCTGACTCGTAGCCGAACTCCATCGGCTCGGGCACGAAGTTCACCGCCCGGTCCAGCAGATACGAGCACGGCTCGCGGCCGTCGAACCACGCCATCGCCCGCACCTGGCCGAGCGACGGCACATGCGCGAGCCGACGCCAGCAGCAGCGCCAGGCGAACGATCGCGCGCAACGTCCGCGCGATCCCGGCACGGGCACGCCGGCGAGGCGGCAGTTCGTCGTCAGGGTGCGTGCGCACCGCTGATCGCGGTGCTACGGTTTTCCGTCATCGGATGGTCCTCCTTGTGAGGATCTCTGTCGGCCCCGGAGCAGCAATCTCTGGGGTCGACGCGTTTACGGGAACGTTCAAACGCCCGACGCCGCCTGGCGTCGGGCTTGCCTCAGGCCATAGGGGCCTCCTCTCGGTTGGATTTGGCGCCGACCTCGCAGGCCGGCGAAGATCGTGAGGCGACCGCGCCGGGTCTCCGGCTCCTCAGTCCGTTCGGTCCTCGCTGCCCGGCGTTCGATCGCCCGTCGACACCCGAGCGGCGTGCGTCACCGGCCAGGTGCGTCGCGGCACTCGGCGGTCTCGTGAGGTCGGGCTGCGGGCGCGTCGCTGTCGAACACATTGACGGCGTGGCCGCGCTGAGCGCAGGTGGCCATGAACCCGGGGTGGGCGTCCGCGAGCTCGCGGCTGATGCTGATTTCGATCATGTCGTCTTCCCTTCGTTGGTCGGTCTCGGTTTGGGGACTGCGGTGGCGCGGGTGCGCGGGCCCGACCTGCGCCCGCGCACCCGACACCTCTCGACGACGGCCGGCCTAGCTCACCCGGCCGCCTGGCCTGCGATCGACCTCGTTCGCCGACCGGCGATCGACCACCATCACCTCAGGGCGACGGTGGATCACCATGCAGCGGCGCGCCCGCTCACACAGCACGCCCCGGACCGGCGAGACGAGCAGCCGCACGGCGACCGCGACCGCCAGCACCGCGGCGCTGAGCTCGAGCAGGACGTGGGCGTACGCGACGGCGATCAGCATCGTCGCCGCCCACCCGATGGGGCTGTGATGGCCGCGCAT
Source organism: uncultured Solibacteraceae bacterium (assembly GCA_963853855.1). Taxonomy (GTDB): domain Bacteria; phylum Acidobacteriota; class Terriglobia; order Bryobacterales; family Bryobacteraceae; genus Sulfopaludibacter. Next base: position 16,497 of record CAWKYG010000056.1, read on the forward strand.
CTACAGCAGCCCCGCCGCGACCAGCTCGGCGCGGATCTCGACCCGCTCCGCGTCGGCCTGCTGCTGCTCGGCCAGCGCCCGTGCCCATCCCGGCAGCCGGCACTGGTGCACGCACCGCGGTCTGGCGCTCGATCCGGGCGCGCAGCCGCGGCGACAGCCCACTACGACCTCGGCCGCCGTCTGGCGCCGGCCACACGACCTGGCGCTCGAGCAGCGACACGGGCAGCCCGTCGACACGGGCGATCAACTGGGGGACCATGCGGTACCCTCCTATGTGGATGTGGAGCCCCGTCCGTGCGGCGGGGCTTCGCTTTTGCCGCGACACCCTCGCGGCGAGGCGCTCCTTAACGACGAGCGGCCCGCAACCCGAAGAGCGAACGGGTCACGGGCCTTTCTGGGGGAAGTCTTCGATCCGGCCAGCCGTGGCGAACGCGCCCGAGTCCGGACGGCTCAGCGCGCGCCGAGGCGAAGCCGCTGAGCGGCGGAGGAGCAGGCCGTCGACCAGCGCCCGGTGAATCCCGCTACATAGCCGCCGGCACCCGGGCGATGAGTCCGCCTCTGGGCGGACTCATCGCGCTCACGGCTGCATCACGCCTCAGCCCGATGGCGACTGCGGAACGGGTCGAGCTAGCGAGCCCGCACCCGCAGGCCCGGGCGTACACCCTCGCCAGCCGAGGCGACCGAGCGTGGCGACCCGGCGGACAGGAGCGGCCACAGTCGGCCGCACGGTGCGTCGGGTCAACCCGGAACGTCGCGCACGGAGTCGCTCCTGACAACCCGCTCCAGCACTCGATCCAGTCCGGCTCAGACCAAGGCAGGGCGACGGATACGACACGGGTGTGGACGACGGGATGAGCGAGAGGGCGACGCGATCAGCAACAGGCACAGCAGCCATCAGGCACGTACAACACCGCTCCACGAAGGTGGGTTCTTCGAGGTGTTGAGGGCGCCTTCGTGCTCTCCAAGAGAACGTCTGGCTATGTCTGTCATCTCGGGCCCCGTCTGGAGCGGGGAGGTCGCCGTACCACAGCGAGCCATCAATCGAGGCCCCGGACAGTAGCACCCTCGAGCCGACAGGTCAAGGCAAAACCCCCGCAGACACAGGCGATCCAGCTACACCCAGGCCTGAAGGCGGTACCTGCCCCGACAGTGTGAGCGAGCTCTCTGACGTGGGCTGGGTCGAGGTCGGGCTGACTCTGGCGGAAGGGAGGTCTTGCCCCGGTAGGGGCAAGCCGGGTCAACCACGTACGTTGGGACTTAATCTAGTCACCGTTCCAGAACGCCCGCAACTCCGGGTTAGGTCGGGCGTTTAGCCTGCTATCTAGCGGTTTTTAGCGGGGACGGGGGTTTGGAGCGACGGCTGCACCTAACCCGGAGTTGGCATTTCTCGCCCAACTCCGGGTTAGGTCAGAAAAGTCCCTGCAAAATCGCCTTTTTCTCGTGCGTGGGCGTAATGAGCCTAACCCGGAGTTGAGGGCACCTAACCCGGACTTTGGGGCAGGTAACCCATTCGCACCAAAAGTCGATCCAGCGCGTGCGGTAGCGGAGAGTGCCGGCCGGTGGGAAGATCCGCGCAGCGTGCTGCCGGCTGCCGTTACCGCTGCGAGCGTGACGGGGTACCCGAGGCCCGTCAGCGCCGGCCGATCAAGCGCTCGGGCACGCCGGCGCGACGGCGAGCTACGCGCCCGCCAAGAGCTCTCAGGTGACGTGCTGCGGCAAGTCACCCGCGCCGCCAAGCGGCAAGCGCGACGCCGACACCGAATACGAGCACGCCATCAGCCGCGCCGGCGGGCTCGGACTCTCACACCGCGAGATCGCCGCCGCCGCCGAGGTCTCGCACGGCACCGTCCGCGCGATCCTCACCCGCGCGACGCCTGGCGCGAACAACGAGCGAGCAGACGAGCCGCAGCCCGTGGACAGCGAACCGGGCGAGCTCGCCGCATAGCCGCCGACCGTCACCGACCAGCCGCCCGCACCCGGGCCCGCGGCCTCGTGCGCCGGCGCGCCCAGCGCCCGGCGCAGGTCCTGCGCACCCAGGTTCTCGCGCTCCGCCAGCCACTCGGTCAGGTCATAGCCATCCGTGCCGGCCGCGGGCCAGGTCGACGATGCTGCCGCGCACGCCAGCCGCCTTCAGATCAGCCGCGATCCGCGCCGCCGCGTCGCCGCCCGGCGCGGTCGCAGTCGAGCACCACCGACACGTGCCGGCCGGCGAACAGCTGCGCCCACTCCGGCTCCCAGGCGTCATCGCCCGGCACCGCGATCGCGGGCAGCCCGCGCGAGCGGGCGCTGATCATGTCCGGCGGCCCCTCGACCAGCACAACCCACGTGGACGGCTCGGCGGCAGGGGTGGGGGATCAGCCCCAGCCGCGTGCCGCGCGCCGCCAGCACCTTCGGCGCACGGTCATGGCTGGGCGCATAGCGCAGCACGCCGCGCAGCCCGCCGTCCGCGTTGCGGATCGGGATGATCACCCGCCCGCGCTCCCACCCGCACCCCAGCTCGAGCAGGGTCGGCGCGCGACCACACGCGCCGCTGCTCTGGCCGCAGCACGCGCGGCGGCCACACCAGCGCAGCCAGCCGCGCGCGCGCCTCCGCGAGCTGCTGCTCGTCCGACGCCAGCTCAGCGCGAGCGGACGCGCCCGCACGTGGTGAGCAGGCCGATCGAGCCGCGCCGGCGGGCGGGAGCGGGCCGACTGCGCGCGCGGGCGCGCTCGGGTCGCGGCGGGTCGGCCAGACCGTGCGCGATCATCAGCTCGATCGCCTCGCGCGAGTCGAGGCCGCACGCGAGCGCCGCGTCATACGCGCCGCCCGTCGGCGCCGCACCCCCAGCAGTGCCACGCGCCCGACTCGACGTTCACCGAGCAGGACGGGTCGCGGTCGCCGTGCGCGTGCGCGTCCGGATCCGCGAAGCACGCCGACCGGCGCCTCCCGCTGCGCCCAGCCCGGCAGCTCGATCCCCAGCGCCTGGTAGAAGCCGCGCACGTCCGCGCCAGGCAACGTGCCGCTCACGCCGCCCGCTCCGCGCCGACATTTGCGTTCTCGGCAGTGCAGCCGACATCGATGCACGCGACCTGACTCGCACCGAGCCCGGTCGACGGAGCCGATGCAGCGCCTGCTCACGACCGACCACCGCCCGGTCGCAGGACTCCGCCGCCGCCGCGCGCCCGCCGCTCGAGGCGACGCCCCGCGCGTCGAGCTCGCCGCCGTCGCCGGTACGCATCATCGCGGCGCCTCCGTGATCGGCGGGTCATCACCACCGCCTTCCCCGGCATCCGCGCCCGGCAGCGGCGCGAGTGCTTCGCACAGCGCCCTCTGCGCGTCATCCAACAGCGCACGTCAGCTCGTCGAGCAGCTCATGCTCCCGCTGCCAGACGGCACGCACCTCGGCGTGCAACTGCTGCGGGCTCTTGGCCCGCTCGCGCTCGCCCTGCACGTCCAACAGTCGCTGCAACAGCGCCTCCGTCTCCCCGGCCGAGAGGTCTGCGGTCAGCGCGTGAAGCTCCGACGGCTGAGTGGCCAGCAGCTGCTCGACGTCGCGCGCGAGCCCGACATCGAGCGTGCCCAGATACCGGTCGACGAGCAGCCGATGCTCGCCCTCATCGTCTGAGTCGCCCAGCCGGTAGGGCTCCAGGAACAGGCGCGCCAGCGGGTGCCCACAGAAGCACAGCCATCCGCGCCAGCGTCCGGTCTCGGTCAGCGTGCCGTCGGAGATCATCAGCTCATCGCCAAACGGCGACCACCACAGCGCGACCAGCCGCGCACCGCCGGTGTAGCCCGACAGCTCGATCAGCTGCGGCGGACAGGGAAGCGGCAGGCGCACCAGCTCCCCCGGCGCCGGAAGCGCCGGCCACACCTTCACCGCGCCACCTCCGAGCTCGGAGCCCGCGTCGTGAGGATGCCCGCCGGCCGCGCACCGAGCACAACCGCGCCTGCCGGCGGTCCACCGAGCCGGTCCGGATCCGGCCGCTGGTTATGGCGTGCAAGGACTCCAGCGACGTGTCGCGCGTCGACGCCGCGTCGCGACCGGTCACTTGTGCACCCCCGGCAGCGAGAGCTGCTCGCGCGGGACGGCCGCGGGCGCGTCGTCATCCTCGCCGCCGGCGGCGCGCCGTCCCGTCTTGCGCCAGTGACCGATGATCTCGCGCGCGCTCGCGTGCCGCCACCCGGCGGCTGCGGAGATCGGGGAGAAGTACACGATGCCGTCTTTGACCTCGGTTACCTCTCCCCATAGCGAGCGGCCCTTGATCCGCGCCTTGATCACGTCGCCCACCGCCACGCGCTCCAACCGCATCCGCCGCTACCCCCGCGCCTTGGCGCCCCGAGCGCGCGGCGAGTCGTGCGGGCCCGAGGTCTTCGGAGAGCTGCGGCGGACCCTGAGAGCGTGCCGGGAGGACGCCTGCCGGCAGCGCTTGGAGCAGAACCGTGCCTCCACTCGCACGCCCGCGGGCATCGGCCCGCTCGCACCACGAGCACGTCTCAGGCGGGCTGGGCGGCGGGGAGGGAGGACGGTCCTTCAGCCGCGCGCGCGAGGCGGCCTGCCGGCAGCGCTTGGAGCAGTAGCGCGCCTCCGCGCGCAGCCCCGCCGGGAGCGGCTCGCCGCAGCGCTCGCACGAGCGCGAGGCCTCCCGGCGCACCGGCCGGCGAGGTGCCGCGGCGCGCCCGGGCAGCGGACGCGCGCGACACGTCGCCCGCGCTGACGGCCACGGGCGTGACGGGTGGGCGGTAGGGCTGCCTCGGAGCGGACAGCAGCTCCTCGAACTTCTGCACCGCCGCGCTCCCCCGCGATAACGACCTGGCGCTCCTGCACGTCCCACATCAAAAGCCCGCTGATGCGCGGATGGCCGCGGAACAGCGCGTAGCGGCCCCAGATCGGAGCGGCGAGCGCCTCGGGCAGCTCGCCCTCGCCGCTTCCCCAGCGGGCAAGCTCGCGCTTCTTCGCGTCCTCGAGCGTCACCGCGGCGATGCTGCCCTGGTTGCCGCCGCCCCCCGAGAAGCGCACCAGCGCGACGGCGGCCTCCCACCGCTCAAGCTCCTCCCACACCCCCTGCTCGGCGAACAGCTCCCGCCGCCCCGGGTGAAGACGCGCGGTGTGCGGCTGGGCGGCTCGCCTGCCGGTCGGCGTCTTGCACAGCTCGCCCGGCTGCGCCTTGCAGGTCGGGCAGGAGCGGCGCCGCCAGCCGCGCGCAGCGTGCAACAGCCGCGAGGGCTTGCCGCCGTAGCGGCTGGTCTGGCAGCGCAGCCCGCTCCGCGCCCCACAGGTCGGGCACGGCTCCGCAAGCCACAGCTGGCGGTCGCTCATCCCGCTGCCGCGTCGGGTAGCGCCGGCGAGCTGCGCCCGAGCCGGCGCTCCCCGAGATCGACGTGCTTGCCCGCGTGGCTGCCCGCCTCATACGCGCTGCGGGCCACCGACGGCCGATAGCCCGAGCTCTCAAGCTCGGGGTGGCGCCGCTCGATCTCCCGGTCAACCGCCGTCCTGACCAACACCAGCGCACGGCCGTTCTCGCCGGCCTCGGCGGTCTCCGCGCGACGCGCGTCGAGGCGCTGCCCGATCCGGCCGACCGCGCCGAGCAGAAACGAGTTACGCCACGTGCGCCCATGCACGCGCCGCTCCCGGCGCGCAGCGGTGGCGGTCGCGGAGATCACGACCAGCTGCGCCTCCAGGTAGCGGTACAGCTCGACGATCCCGCCGACCGTGCCCGAGGGACCGTAGAAGAAGATCTTGCCCTGACCTCGGCCGTAGCCATCCGGGGCCCACACGATCTCACCGCCCGCGCTGCGCGCGACCGCCGCGGCCAGCATCCGCCGCCACGGATCAACCTTCCCGTCCACCACGTGCTCGTCGACCGCCAGGCGCTCGCCGCCCGACGCCGCGACCGCGGCCATCTCGATCCCGTACCGGAGCATCAGCGCCTGCGCCTTCTCCGCCGCCGCGGCCGCCTCGTTCTCGTTCGGCGAATCGGCCAGCGCCAGCAACTTGCGGATCCGCTCCTCGATCGCGCTCATCGTCCCGCCTGCAGGTCGCGATACAGCGGAAAGCTGCGCAGCTGCGCGCCGCACGTCGGGCAGCTCGCGCGGTGCCGCTCGCCATGGGGACGCTCATGGCCGCACACCACGCACACCGACAGCACCCAATGGGTGCGGATCAGCCCAGCGACCGGTACGGCGTCGGGCGGCGGGGAAGGGGAGGGTTGGTTACGGTGAAGGAGCATCGAGGGGTCCTCCTCGGTGTCGGGCCCCGGCCGGTGACCGCCGGTGCGGGGCCGCTTTGCAGGAGCGCGCCGCTCAAGGCCTCGCGCGACATGTCGCGGGTAGGTGAGGACTTTCAGCGACATGTCGCAAGTGTTCCACCGCCCCCGGACGGAACGCGTCCGGAAACTGAGGGTTTTATGAGACGCCGCGTTGCGTCCTCGGCCGAGAACGATCGCCCACCAGATCGAAGCTCTACAACGTCAGCCTTGGCGGGCTGACCGTCGAAGCGGTGGCGCTTCCGTTGTTTCCCGCGTTGGAAGCACCGAGGACTACGGATGCGGGCGCCGTCGGCGACTAGGAAGATCGAACAAGACGGAAGGTCGTCAGAGGAGCCTCTGCAAAGAGAAGCTGATTGGCGGCCTTTCGCCGTGTCTGGGGCCAGTCGGTGGCGCCTCCAAAGACGCGGCTCTTGGTTCGGTGACGAAGCTGGGGCTTGTGTGCGACGCGATCACGGGCGGCGTCGCTTCGTGGCGAACGTTCTGACGGCCGCGTGCGACACAATTCCCGGCATGTCGCGGCGATCGGATGCTCGTGGTGAGGACGATCGACGGCGCTTCGTCGCCGATCCGGATGTGCTTGCCGCGCTCGATTTGAAGTTCGAGCAGCTCTCCGATCCGGACGTGCGCTCGGTCGTGATCCGTCACGAGCATCCCGAGTTCGAGCAAGCGCTGAAAGAAGACCGCCGTCAAATCGAGGGCAGCGATGGGCCGATGAACCCCCGCCTGCACCTCAAGCTGCACGAGATCGTCGCCACCCAGCTGTGGGACGACTCGCCGCCCGAAGTATGGGACACCGCAGCGCGGCTACTGGACGCAGGCTACGAGCGACACGAGATCCTGCACATGCTCGCTCGTCCGGTCAGCAACCAGATCTGGGAAGCGCTGCACGACGAGCGTCCTTACGATCACGAGCGTCACGTGGCCGCGCTACACGCGCTACCCGCCTCCTGGGAGCGGGAGCGCACGACCACGACGACGGCAAGGCGCCACGACGACGCCCGCAAGCAGGCTCGTCGGGCAGCGCGAGCGGCAAGGCAGCGCAATCGACGGCCCAGCTAGCGGCCGGACGACCCGCGCCGATTCGTTCCGCAGTCGGGTGGGAGAAACCAGCGGCTACGGTGGGGGCACAGCTCCATCGCTCTCGCTGCTCGCGTAGAGCAAACAGCCCGATGGCCTCGGACGATCGAGGCGAACGTTCTGGCGGCAGGCCTGTGGTCGGCCTCGATCCCGGTTGCTTGCTCTCGCGCCTCGGCAGCCGCGGCTACCCCGTGCGCTCGCGACGGTCCGAGACCAAGATCGCCGTCGACAAAGGCGCGGCGTTCTCGCGCGCCTGCGCCTCGGTGACGGGCCCTCCCTCCTGGCGGCGGCCAATCACCCCTACCAGGCGTGCCAGGACCGCCACGAGCATCACGATCAATCCAGCCACGAGCAGCTCCACCGCCACCATCGGCCATATCTTCCCCTACCAATCAGGGTGCTGCGTCGGCGAGCTCGCGACTGAATGGCGGAACGTCCTCGCATGCAGGCATAGGATCATCGCCGTGGGACTCGTGGAGGAGGTCAGGAAGGTTCTCGCCGCCGCCGGGAAGCTGAAAGGCCCGGCGGGCAACGAAGCCAACACCAAGGCGCTCTTGATCGAGCCGATGCTCGCCGCGCTCGGCTGGGACGTGACCGACGTCGACCACGTAGTGCGCGAGTGGCGAGTGTTCGACAACACCGCGCTCGACTACGCACTGAAGATCGACGATGCCCCGGCACTATACGTCGAGGCCAAGGGGCTCAACAAGAACCTTGAGGACAAGCAGTTCATCGCTCAGACGGTCAATTACGCAAACAACGACGGCGTCGTCTGGTGCGTGCTGACCAACGGTCTCACCTACCGCGTGTACAAGACCAACGAGCCCGTCGCGATGGACCAGAAGCTGCTGTTCGAAGTCGACCTCGCCGAGGTCGCCGACGGCGGGGTCGCCGCGGCCAAGCCGCTACAGCTACTCAGCCGTGCGTCGCTAGTAAACGGCGAGTTGGATCTCTGGGGCGAGCGCGTGTTCACCGATACGCGTGTGCGCAAGGCGCTCTCGCAGCTGGCCGCTGATCCGCCGCGAGGGTTCCTCAACGCGATCGAACAGGCCGTCGGGACGCCGGCAGTACCGCGCGACCGGCTCAAGGAGAGCCTCGCGCGCGTCTTTGACAGCCAGATCGGCGCGGCCCGCGATCGGCTGCGGCGACTGAAGCGCCCAAACCCAAGCCGCCAAGCGCCAGTCCAGCGCCGGGACGACAAGAGTATGCGGCTCGATCACCACCTCGACGGCAAGTCAGCCGCGATCGTTGACCTCTTCGAGCAGATCGACGAGTACGGCCGCAGCCTCGGCGCCGATGTCAGCCGGCGTATCCGCAAGCAGTACTTCGGCTACTTCCGCGGCAAGCGCTCGTTCTTCACCATCGAGGTCCAGCGCCAGCGGCTACTTCTCTACCTGAGCCTCGACCCCGCGACAGCCAGGCCCTGGAACGACGAGGCCATGCGCGACGTCCGCGAGATCGGTCACTTCGGCATGGGCGACGTCGAATACTCACTACGTAGAGCCGAGAATGTCGATGACGCCCGACAGCTAATCAAGCTGGCCTACGACGGAGCCGCGGCTCGATAGAGCGGTTTCGAGGGACCTCGAAGAAGCGAAAACCAACGGTCATGCCGATGCCCGCTCTCGACATCGCGGCCGTGCGCGCCTACTGCGAGCAGCGCGTGCCGCCGCACGCCCTAGCGTCAGCGGGGCGCCGGAGACGTGCACGCCGTCGCGCGTGGTCACGCCGACGCGGATGCAGTCCCGGCTGCGTCCGCGCGCCCGCTGACCGGGAGTCGCCTTGCCGAACAAATGCGGGTAGCGGCGCACGAACTCATGCTTGGAGTCGATGAAGAACCGCGGCGATGCCGACCCGGTGTACGGCGTGTACTCGGTTGACCCGTACTGATCGCTCAGCGTGATCGGCTCGGTCCCGACGAACACCATCATCGACATGGCCGAAGTCTCCCACCGGCCTCGGCCAGCCAAAAGGAAAGGGGCCACTGAGCGTCAAGCACAGAGTGCCTCGGGTGATGCTTCGGAATAACCCTACGGCCCGGCCAGGGCTACTCCTTTCGCTCGGACGCGAGGGCGAACGTGACGGTGTGAATCTGCTGATCGGTGAACACGCCGGTCCACGGTGACCACGCCTGCTTGCGCGTCGACTGGTTCTGGACGACGTAGCCGCGGCGGGCCATCTGCGTGACGCCCGCCTCCAGCGCGCGGTCGCCGCGATACCGGACGACCACGAACGGCTTCGGCGGCGGGTCAGGCTTGTCGGCCACGTCCGGATAGCCGTGCAGCTCAAGTTCCATCACGACCCTCCTTTCGGCCGGGAAATGAACCAGATCAACGAGTGGAACACGAAGCCGCTGACCTCGCACTCATTCCATAAGTTTGAGGCGCGGCCACGCCGAGCGCCTCGGTAGAAGATGGCAACGCGGCCGCACCATTCCGGCGGGAAATCAACGTTGAAACACACCCCGGATATGGTGGCCGACCCCGTCCTGAGCGCGGCGCAGCCTCCGGGCCATCGACGTCCTGCAATCAACCCTGCTCACCCGCGAGCTGATCCACGCCGAACAACCCGGCCGCGGACAGCGAATGGATCGTGACGGTCAGCGCGGAGGAGGAGTTCACGTCTGGCTCTTGGCTGGTGAAGGCCACCGTCACTCTGGTCACCGCCGAGAAACTCGCCGCCGCCCGGACGATGCGAGCGCAGACGCACACCATGGCCGAGATCTCAACCGTGGTCGGGATCAGCCGCGCGACCCTCTACCGCCACCTGGCGCTCGACGCCGAGCCCAACGGCCGCGCCGCCTAGCGGTCGTGGCCGGCAGGGCTTACGCGGCGGCGTATTGTGCGGTGTGAGCGGTGGTGACCGTGTGGATCGCTTCGACTGCGGCAAGCAGGCTGTTGCGGCCGTTGCGGGCCTACTCAGGCTGCCTGACCGACATCGACCGAGGTGGGTGCCCGAGTCTCGAAGGCAGACACGTCAGTTGCCGGCCGCGCGGTGGGGCGTGATACTTCAGTGGCAAGTAGGGGACTGCACGGACGCTCCAAACTACGAGGAGGAAGCTGATGCTGAGCCATCTCACACCCGCCCGGCGAACGGCGGGGTTGGGCACGGCCGTCCTGCTTTTTATGTTGATGGCGACCGGGGTCGCCTTCGCGTCCCGTCGCTCGAACACCCCGGAGCTGCGCGCAATGGTGTTCACGGCGAGCGGTCGCTACTACGGCGGCCTCAATGTCGACGAGCCTCGCGGTACGCCGCTGGCGTGCTTTGCGGGAGACATCAGCACCGTGCGCAAAGGGTCGCGGTGGGGCGCCTGGTCGTGGAGCGCCTACGGGGATCAACCCGCGAATGCGCAGCGGTGTCAGACCGCGAACGGCATATCGATCGAACACAAGATCAAGGGTCGCTGGTACGTGCTCTGGGAAGGCAGCGAGGGCGATCCGCCCACTCACACCACGCGTGTTGGGTCCCTCATCCTCCAGGGCGTGCCTCGCGCGGTCGCGAAAGATCTCATCCGCGGTCTCTCCTAGCCCCAGTTCGAGCGCCGTGTCGGTAGTAACAGAACAGGAACGCACTGCTGCTCCTGGTCGATCTTGGACTTGCTGATCGTTCCGAAAAAGTGCCTGTTTTGCAGGCAACTTCACATAAAACGTTATCGCGCGTTCATTATGGACACCGCCCGGGGCCGGCCCTCTCCAGCGCGGGGGTGTCGCGGTCCAGCGCGGGGGTGTCGCGGGCAATCGGTCGGATTAGGCGGGTAGCACGCTTAGACCCGCGAGCTGGGGCCAGAATTCGGCGAGTCGTGCCCGCGCCTGCCGCGCGATCGGTGTGAGACCTGCCGACGGCGAGGTAGCGTCGGGCGCGGACTCGGTCGACAGTGCCTGCAGCGTGGCGGCGACCGAGCGGCCCAGCGCGCCGAGCGCGTATCCGCCTTCGAGAACGGCGCCGACCGGCGCGGCCAGGGACGCGCACACGCGCGCGATCGCGCGAGTCATCGCCGCGAAGCCTTCCTCGGTGACGGCGCAGTCCGCGAGGGGATCGTCACGGTGCGCGTCATATCCGGCGGAGATCAGCACGAGCTGGGGCTCGAAGGCGTACGCGAGCGGCACGACGACATGCTCGATGAGCGAGACCCACACATCATCGCCCGATCGGGCCGGCACGGAAAGATTGACCGTGAAGCCGGCGCCCTCGCCCTCGCCCACGTCGGAGGCATGGCCGGTGAAGGGAACAGCGGGGACTGGTGGATCGAGACGAACAGCACCTGCCTGCTGGCATGGAACACGTGGCTGGTGCCGTTGCCGTGGTGCACGTCCCAGTCAATGATCATCACCCGCTCAAGGCGCCGGGCATCGAGCGCGTAGCGCGCGGCAACGGCGATGTTGTTGAACAGGCAGAAGCCCATCGCCTGCGACGTGAGCGCGTGATGACCCGGCGGTCGATGCGAGCTGAACGCCGCCGTGGCCTCCCCATCCAGCAGCAGGTCAACCATCCGGACCGCTCCGCCGGCCGCGTACAGCGCCGCCTCGAACGACCGCTCGCCGACCACGGTATCGACGTCCAGGACCGTCCCGCCCGGCCGACACGCCCGCTCGATCGATGCGACGTACGGGTCGGGATGCACCGCGCACAACACCGACCGATCGACCGCGGGCGCCCGCACGCGCTCAAACCTAAGCCAGCCGTGCGCCGCGAGCTCCCGCTCGATCACCGTGATCCGCCTGGCGTGCTCCGGATGCAAGATGAGCGACGCGCCGTCGCGGTACGCCCCGGTGTCGTGCTCGAGCGAGGAAGGGTGTTCAAGAAACACGTACGCCATCACAAGCCACCAGGCGATCACCACACGCAGAGACCGGCGCGGGCACGCTAGCCCGTCCGTCCCGCGTCTGCGGCGCCGCCCTACACGTTCCCGCCGGCCGCCCGTGCGACCACGAGGGCATGTCATACGGAGACCGTCCGAGGTAGGGAAGGACATGACCATCGCACGCAGGACATCGATTCACACCCGCGGTGGCCATCCACTCCGCAAGCCACAGCTCATCGCAGCTCGGACACCAGCTGTATCGATGGCCCGCGTTCCGAGATGCTGCGACGTAGGACACGACTTACCTCCCCTCGACACGTCTTCCTCTGTCGAGGGCCTGAGGCGACCGCTTCGCGTCTCACGGGGACACTCACGCACCCGAAACGCACGAGCCAGCGCCACGGCCTTCTACCAACAACGATAAGCACCGGCCCGGCGATCCGCCACCGCAATAACCCCACACGCTGCGCGGGGATGAAGACCAGGTGCACCCCCTGACTCGGTGCGATGATCGCCTCGGCCTGGGGCTCGGCCAAGCGGCGCACATTGTCGGTGAAGGCCCCGGCGGCATTGATGAGTACCTTGCCCGTGGCCTCGAACTCCCGGCCGGCGGCGTGGTCGCGGACGCGAACCGTATGCCCGTCCAGCGCCGTCACCTGGGCATAGTTCAGCACGGTGGCGCCCAGTCCGGCGGCTGTCTGCAATAGATCGATAAGCAGGCGGGCGTCGTCGAACTGGCCATCGTAGTAGACCACGCCCCCGCGCAGGCCTTCCGGATTAATGGTGGGCAGTTTCTCCAGCGTCTCCTCACGGGAAAGAATCCGCGAGTCGCCGAATCCATATTTGCCCGCCAGCAGGTTGTACAATTTGAGCCCCACGCCGTAGAAAGGCGATTCCCACCAATCGTACGCCGGGACCACGAATGCCAGGTTGCGCACCAGGTGCGGCGCATTCTGCAAAAGCAGCCCGCGTTCTTTGAGGGCTTCCATCACCAGGGAAAGATTGCCCTGTTCCAGGTAGCGCACGCCGCCGTGCACCAGTTTGGTACTGCGGCTCGAAGTGCCTTTGCCGAAATCGTTCTGTTCCAGCAGAAGCAGCTCATAACCGCGCGACGCCGCGTCCACCGCAATGCCCGCCCCGGTAGCCCCACCGCCGATCACGATTATGTCCCACGGATCCCGCCGCGCGGAAATGCGCCGGTACATCTCGGTTCTGGTCATCTAGTGGCTATTTTAAGTGGTAGCCAGGCAGTCGCCTGCCCATGGCAAGCTGACCGTAGGCTCTGCCTTGCCATCTTCGCACGTCTGCCGAAACGAGCTTGAACCGCTTGGCGTTGACATCTTGCTTCAGCTCCGCTTCGATGGCACGGGCCTGTCTGCTGTTGGACGTTTTCCCTCGAATACTGGCGCGGGACAGAGTTCAGGATGTCTATCATTTATAGTACTTCAGGCTCTGAAAATATAAAATAACTCTTGCTTGCCATTAGAAATGGGGGTATTGTTTTTCTTTGAAGTCCTATAGGTACTGGAACGAGCCTCTTTAGCCGGGATGTCTGTCCATTGGATTCTCCCGAGGACGAGGCAGGATTGGTTAGTAACCAAGACTATACCAGCATAGGTAGACTAACTGCCCGACTGCAGGCTGACAAGATTATCTCGATATAGAAGAGCCTTTTGGCGCAGAAGGAAGTCAACGTGTATACAACGATCGAACTCGCATTCTTAACGATTATCGCTGTGGCAGGTAATGGACTTGCCCAGACTACCCCGTCTTCTGCTCCCGTATCCGTGCCCACGATCGAAGATCGGGAGCTCTACTACTCGTTCTTCAACTATCATCAGGGCCTGGTGAGCGCCATGCAAACTGCGGTGGCCGCGAACCCACAAAGCAGCACCCAACTCAACCAGCAGATGGCGACACTTCTGCAGGTGAGCGTGTCTGATCTCCCGATTGTCATTGCTAATACGCAAAGAGTGACCCCAAGTCGCCACCAATAGCCAAACGGGTGTTGTAGTTTTGCCAAAGAACGCTCCCGCCCCAACAGGCGCTCAATTGGCTTCAACTTTTGAATTTCGGAGGGCCCGTCTGACCGTGGAAGCAGTACTGGCACTATTCGAACAACTCTCGGCGGCGTCATGGAACGGCTTGCACGGTTACATAATCGGCACCTACAGAACCACAATCTACAAGCACTGACGAGGCTTACTATGCGCGATTCCTATAATGTCACCAATTGGCTTGTCACCAATCGTAACGGGAGCCAATGTTTACCATCTTCGGCAAAATCACCACTCAGCGGGGAATAGTGAGTCCGCACAGTGTTATGGTTGGGGCGGTGGAGAGTGTCGCGGAGCAAGGCGGGTTAGGGAGATAGGGAAGCTGGAACGAGATCGAGCACCATTGGCCGCGGAGAATGTAATAGAGTAACCAGCTGTTGGAAAGCGTCTTTGCCCTGTTGCCAACAACTTCGCAAGACGCTCGTCAATATCTGTTGGGTTCGGGCGCCGTTCCAGGTTCGGTTCCCGCCCCAGGTTTTGCGAGCCACCACCATCAGCCGAATCGCTGCCTCGATGAAGTTGTTGGTGGCCGGAAGGCCCGGACAGTACAGAAATGTGAACAGGTGGGGCTGCTCATGTTGTAGGTGGCGCGCTAAACGCCGATTGGCGGCATGGCACTGTGGGGTTGCCAACAGCCGGTCCAACCGGGCCTTCAAGCGGCCCGTGGCCACTGCTAATCCATGTTCGCTGACCAGTCCCTGTTGGTGGCGATCCCGCAAGTCGAGACTGTCCAGCAACACATCCAGGACCGCCTGCGGGAACTGTCGCGCTCCCCCGGTCAGCAACTGCAGCAGGTCCCGGCAGCGCAGGATGAGATGCGCCAGGCAGGTTTGGTGAAAAGCCTGCAAAAAACCGTACCAGGTCCGGGCCCCGTCATGCACCAGAAAGCCATCGTATTCAGCCCCCAATACTGCCGCCGCTTCGGCGAAGCCGCGATGCGGCTCGATCAGGTATACGGTGACCGATTCATTGCCGATCACCCGACAATTCTGTAACCGGCCGCCTACACGCCAACCAGTATCGTCCATCCCATTGAATGGACTACGCGCCAACGAGGCCTTCAATTGATGGTAGGTGGGAGCGGCCAAATTGCCCAACCGTTCCAGCGCCCGGCAGATCCCGCTGCGGCTCACCGTCAAGCCGTAACCCAATTGCAGCGACCGGGCCACTCGCTCATGCGATAGGCCCATCTCTTTGTTCCACAGCGCCGCCAGCGACAATGCTTCCGGCCCGATCTGTACCGTCCCGACGTGCAACGCATCGGAGGTCTGCAGCGGATGCCTTCCTTGCACACTGCGTCCACAGCCCGAGCACACCCCCACCTCCACATTAAACCGCCGCACCAGGGTCACGCGCACTATGTCTTCCTGATACTGAGCCTTGGTGTCCCGCAGAACCACATCGCTCTGGCAATGTGGGCAGGAGGGCGGCAACGGCACAGCGATCTGCTCATCCACCCGCAGCGGTGTCCCACGCGTGGCCTGCTGACCGTATTGATCCCCCGGTTTGCGTCCCGCTGTTTTGGGATTTGTTTTGGGATTGTCGCGGGAGAACGGAGCTGTGTTGCGCTTCCTTTTGCGCACTGCCTCTTCTAGCAGTTTCTGCACTCGTGCGATCTCTTGCTCCAGGCGCTCGTTCTCCGCCAACGACCGGTCCAGGCGTCGCTGTAAGGATGCCACTTCCTGCTCCAACTGTTCGGCGCGACCGACCGGATCACTCGCACTCATCCAGCTTAGAATGCCACGGCTTGACGAGTTTGTCCAGCCCCTATCCTCGAACGCCTCTTTTTACGGTGGTTCCGAATGCTAAACATTGGCTAACGGGAGAGTGGGTTGTCAATTCGCAGCGGTTGTGCTCCTGGCTTTGACTGTAGTGACGGCACTGCCGATTGAGGGGCAGGCTCTGAACGGTGCGTACACGATCGGCATTTTCCGCCCGTCGTTCGATTCCCAGGGCAACCCCGGCCAAGCCATTTGGGCGGTGGATTCCGCCGGAATCCACACCTGGCAGCCATCCGACCCTGTTTATTATTTCGGCTTGGGCGGCGATATCCCGGTGATGGGTGATTGGACCTTCACCAATCAACGCAGATTGGGAGTTTTCCGCAACGGCTATTGGTATGTCGACACCGATGACAGCCGGTCCTGGACCGCGACCGATTCAACATTCGCCTTCGGTGTCCCTGGCGACCTGGCTTTGACTCTCGGGTGGAGTGATGGCTACCTCCACCTGGCGGTGTTTCGGCCAAGCGAGGGGGCCGTGTACATCGATACCTCCCATTGCAACTGCTACAGCGGCGCTACGCTCCGTTTTCCAATCTATAATACGCAAACCGGCGATTTGCCGATCATGATCAACGCGGATGGCCAGGGCGCCAGGCTGGCGTTTTTCCGGCCCAGCACGGGCAACTGGTACGCCGGACCGCTGGTCGCCTCGGGCACCCTCACCTTCGACCTAAACTACGCGCCGGTCTACCAATACGGCGGGGCCGGTGATTTGCCGGTGGCGGGGGATTGGACGGGCACCGGAGGCACGACTTGGAATATCGGAGTATACCGTGGACAAGGCCTCTGGTATGTAGACTCCAATGGAGACCGTGCGTGGGAGCCGTCTGACGCCGTTTTCAACGCTTTTGGTTTGGCTGGTGACACGCCAGTCATGGGTTCCTGGGCAACAGCAAGCGGCGGTGTGACGGCCACGCCGACCTTTGGCCCGGCAAGTGGAAACTATGCAACCAGCCAATCCGTCGCTATCGGCACGATAACCCCCGGCGCCACCATTTGCTACACGACTGACGGCACGACTCCCTCGGAGACGTCAGGAACTGTCTATAACGGTCCCTTGAGCGTGACCGCCAGCCGGGTCCTCAAGGCGATTGCTTACGCACCTGGATATGCTGACAGCGCCGTGGCAACCGCTACCTACGTGATTTCCGCCCCAGACGGCTTCCGCACCGGAATCAAGTCCACCGGCGTTTACTGGGGCGGAGCCGGGGAGCAGATCGATCTCTTATCGGGCAACCTCAACTACAGCCTGCCGCTAGTGCAGATCCAAGGGCGCGGTGCGTCCGGCGCAGTTCTTGGCCTCAGCTACAATTCCCAGATCTGGCGTCAGCTTTCGGGGACTAACTATCTGCAGGGGCTCGACATCGGCTATGGACTCGGTTGGACGATGCAATTGGGCGCATTGATTCCAGAGTCAAACTACTACATTTTCGCAGATGCCACGGGCGCACAATACAAGCTGGACCAATATAACGGCACTGTCTGGACCTCGCGCGATGGGACGTACGTGGCGTACAGTCCGAGCCTGCAGCAGTTGTTCTTCCCGGATGGCCGGTTCTGGACGATGAACGTGGTCTCGGCTTCCGGCGAGCCGGATGCGGGATGGCGATATCCCTCCAAGATTGAGGATTCAAACGGGAACTATGTCACCCTTCAGTATGCCCAGGGCTCCGGCGGCGGCACCATCAACACCAGTGGACGGATCACACAAATTACCGATCCGCTAGCGACGGGCTCCAACCCTTCCTACTCATTCACGTATACAAAACTCAATCAGTTCGATCCAGTTCCGCACCTCACGGGCTTCACCAACAATACAGGCTCCTCGGATAACTACTCATTCACTTATTCCGGGATTACATTGCAGTCACCATTCAATTCAGCCTCCTTCCCTGAGGCCACATTGCTACATAACGTCCAAGCGACTACTCAGAACGTTACCAGCACGTTCAACTACTCCACTCAAAATTCTGGTGAATTGACTCAGGTGACGATGCCACTGGGTGGCAGCCTATCCTGGACTTATCGTACCTGGAATTACACAGCAACTGGCCTTGCCTACCGCGAGGTGCAGACGAGGCAGATGACGTCAGGCGGAGCCGTAAATCCATGGTCGAATTCCTGGACGATTG
The DNA here is from genome assembly GCA_963853855.1 of uncultured Solibacteraceae bacterium. Classification (GTDB taxonomy): domain Bacteria; phylum Acidobacteriota; class Terriglobia; order Bryobacterales; family Bryobacteraceae; genus Sulfopaludibacter. Next base: position 34,594 of record CAWKYG010000056.1, read on the forward strand.
TGCTGGACAGCAATGCCCAATTGCACTCTTCGGCAACGGTTTCCGACTTGGGCTTCGGGACTTCGAAAGCCTGGACATTCTATGCGGCAGGAGGGTCCTATGCGGGTCTAGCAGCAAGCTACAAGGAGTGGACCGGGGTGTCGGGTACCGGGTCGACTACGCAGGAAAGTGACTATACGTGGACGCAGGATTCCAACGGCAATCCATATCTCTGCACTACTACAACAAAGCTGGATCCGGGAACTACCTACGCCGCTCAGACCTCCACGGTTCAGACGCGCGATAGCTATGGGAACCTCACTCAGTCACAGATCTACGATTATTCTAACCCGTCCGTGCCGGCGCGTACGTACAATTATACTTACAAATCAGATGGCAGTTATGTCGATGCATATATCCGAAATCGTCTGTGGACTGAAACGGTGACCCCCGCGGGCGGGGCTGCGATTACCCTCGTCTATAATACCTATGACAGCAGTTCGCTGACCGACCGACCCGGTATTATCATGCACGACCCCGCTTTCACGGTGACCAATACCCTGCGCGGTAACCTCACTACGAGTGAGACCCCTGGCGCCACTAAAAATATCTTCTATGACATTGGCGGGGTGGCGACGAGTACCAACGATGGGTACGGACACAGCCTCACCATGGCCCCTACCAGCACGACTGTCGATATGACGCCGCAGTCGGTGCAACCCAATGGTATAAATGGTCCTAATCTACAGACGACTATGTCGTATAATTCCGCTTTGCAAGTCAGCAACATCACGGCTCCTAACGCGAACACGACGAACTATGTATATGACGCCATCGGCCGTGTGTCCACCGAAACGAATGCCTACAACGCCCTTTCGACCTACACGTATTTTCCAGCGACGCAGCAGACTGTGGTGGTGACGACCGGGTCGTTGACCTCCAATTGGCAGCGCACTACTACTGACGGTTTCGGGCGAACCCTGCGGCTGGAGTCCGGCAACTCCACCGGGGGCAGCAATGGGACACCGATATCGACAGTGGATACGCAATACGCCGCATGCGCTTGTTCCCCCCTGGGGAAGGTGAAGGCAGTCTCTGCACCGTACGGACCGGGCGATACCAAAGTCTGGACGGTCTACAGCTATGATGCGAGCGGGCGGACGATCGCAAAAACGGCGCCGGACGGTGTCAGCGCCACCCAGTACGTCTACAAGGGCAACCAGGTGACTGTGACCGACCCGGCGGGGAAGTGGAAGATCTTCACGCGAGATGTTTTTGGCAACCTGACTGGCGTAACAGAACCGAATCCCGCCGGTGGCGCCTGGAGCACGATCTACACCTACGACGCACTCAACCACCTCACCGGGGTCACAGCTACGCGGCCCGAAGGCACCCAGAATCGGATCTTCACCTACGACTCTAACCAGCGCCTATGGACGGTGCAAACGCCAGAGAGTGGCACAGTGACCAATGTGTATAATGGGGATGGGACGTTGCGCAGCAAGACTGACGCTCGCGGGCAGCAGACCATGTATACCTACGACGCGTACCAGCGCGTGACTCAGGTTGACCGCTATCCGGCGGGCGCCAACACGCCTGATCCCTGCCAGACGGTCTATTACAACTACGACACGAACACACTTACATATTTTAATCAGTTCGATGGTGCGATAAACGGCTGGGGGCGTCTGACAGGAGCCTACTGGAACGGGCTGGATAACGCCGGAAATGTTCATGGCCAGTGTGGGTATGGTTTCGGGGAAGAATACAACTACACCTATTTAGGCCAGGTACGAGTCAAGAGGACTCTCGTGACCAGCCCGGGAAACAATTGGATCCTGGCGGATAGCGAGTACAATTACGACGGAGCGGCCCGGCTGACTTCGTTCCAACCGCCGGGTATAAATACATTAGGTCAAACCTTGCCGTTTTACACATACGACCGAGACGCGTTGGGGCGAGAAAGCGATATGTACAGCGGCACTATCCAGAACCCGACATGGCTGGTAACCAATGCCTCCGTAACGTACAATGCTGCCGGGCAGCTAAAGACGTGGGCGTTCGGGGGAATATCGCAGACGCATACGTACAATGTTAATAATCAGTTGACCGGAATAACGGCCACCTCCGGTGGATCGACGATGGTGAATCTCTCGTATTCATTCGGGAGTGCCAATAACGGGCGGGTGAGCACGGAGACGGACAACCTGAGCGGAGAGATGGTGACGTACATGTACGATGCGTTAAATCGCCTGACCGGCGCAGCGGTGGGTGGCGGGTGGAGCACCGGTTTTAACTATGATGGATTCGGGAACCTGTTTCAGCAGAGCGGGCAAGGCGGGGCGCCGTCAATGAGCGTGACTGTGAATCCGCAGACAAACCGGATTTCGTCATCCGGTTATGCGTATGATGGCAACGGCAACATGATCCAGGCTCCTGGAGCGACGTACAGTTACGATGTGGCGAATCGTCTGGTGTCGAATAGAGCGGTGTATAATCCGGCAAATCAGCGGGTGTACGATGGGACGTATTTATACCTGTATGATTTACAAGGTAAACTGTTTGGGAAGTATTCTGCGGTGTGGTCGTCGCTGCAGGCGAGCCAAGCTCAACTGAATGGCCAGGTCAATCTGTATTTTGATGGCATTCCACTCCAATTGATCGGGCATGGCAGCGTGGTGACCGATCGAGTTGGGTCGGTACGGGCGAACTCGTCCGGAGCGCGCTTTAAGTACTATCCCTACGGTGGCGAAGTTGGGACTGAAACCACAGAAGGGCGAACAAAGTTTGCGACTTATACAAGGGATGTACTAGGCTTGGATTATGCGGACCAACGCTACTACAATCAGAACGGCAGATTCTTCAGTCCAGACCCATATCGGGCAAACACCGGTAGCTCAGGAAAACCTTCCGATCCAGGGAGCTGGAATCGGTACGCGTATACCAGGGGAGACCCAATCAACCGAGTAGATCCGACCGGTCTCGCGGACTTCAGTGTCACCGGTTACTGCTACGACTGTGATGATGGATCTAAGGACACTGGCGGCGGTGGCGGAGATTACGGAGGAATGCAGGTTATTAACGACAATGTGGGCGGCATCCGTGAGACTGAAGGTGGCGGTGATTACAGACCGTACTTTGAACAACATCCATGTGATCGCAAGGACCCTACGAACGAGAGAATACTGAATTTCATGGATGCACATACAGCCGACGCCAAAGAACTGGCCAACAGCAACGTTCCGTGGGATTGGATACTGGCGGTCTCGGCTGAGGAGACGACATATGGTACCCAAGGTATCGTGATTGTCACGAATAACTATTTCGGATTGCACGTAAACAATGCGAGCGATACGGATCATTACGTCAACCAGCTTGGTGTGTACATGGCGACTAAGGACGGTCCAGTTGCCACCTTCTCCTCATCATTCGGATTTCTCGACTCGGGCTTTGGGTTCATGACTACGGAGAAGCCGTTCATCCCGACTGGGGGAACGGACTTCGGCGGCTTCGCGAATGCAATTCACGCACATGGGTACGGAACAACGAACAATGAGTACGTTTCGGACCTTAGAAGTGTCTTCGGGCTCATCCAGGCACGAGAGAATTGCCCAAAGTGAAGGCTGCAAGTGAGCTTTAGGATCGAAACAATGAGAGCAGCGTCAATCGTATTTACAATTCTCATGTGCCTCTGTCTGTTGGCCTCTGAGCCCCTGAATAGACCCTTGTCCGTTAGCGATGCTCGCAGCTTGGTGAACTCGGCCCTTTCCCGGGAAACGAAACGCCTTCCGGGACTGGCTTTGGTTCCGGATTCCAGGTGGCGCTCTGAAGATAGGTGTCTGACCTTTGACGTTCTCTGGAGAAACCTGGGGCCTGGTAGCGCTCATGTGGACTTCTACACGGTGGATGTAAAGACTGGAAACGTGTGGCGCGGAGTTCTATACGAGCGTGTCACCAACCGCGCTGTGTCAGCGGTTCAGACTGCATTACGCAAGCGCCTGGGGATCACCGACGAGGAGTTCCGCCGTGCGGCACAGTTGCATGTGTGCGGGCAATAGCATTACGACGAATGTTCAGACTCTCGGATCAACGCTACTACAATCAAGCCGGCAGGTTCTTCAGTCCGGATCCGTCAGGGATGGTTGCAGCGGATCCGAGCGACCCCGGCAGTTGGAATATGTATGCTTACGCCGGAAATGACCCCATCAACTTTAACGATCCGGACGGCTTGATGAGGTGTGGGGACATACCCGGTGTCGATGCATCTGGAAAAGCGACCGGACGTACATTCGAAGACATTCTCGATACAAGCACCGACTATGGACTTCTCGCAGTTACGATTTTCGTCGAGAGCGCAGGGAAGGGTACCGGCTCGGGTGCGAGTGAGATGGCGGCAATCGGAGCTGTAATCATGAACCGCTTCAACATCGTGAATGGTTACACGGAGATGCAGCTTTCGAATGGCACCGTCCAATCTGCGCCTCTTGCCTGGGGCAAAGCTGATAATACGCTCGCTTCAATTATCATCAACCCTACTCAGTTCGAGGTTTGGCAGGGGGCGGGGGGAACCCTGACCGACAGCGGCCAGTCACGCTTGGATGCCGCGTTGGATAAAGACGCCAATGATCTATTATGCAACGGACTGATAACAGCGTATTCGACCGCGCTCTATGATCTTACAGCAAAGGGTCAAAATACTCTGTTGGTAGATTCGAAAACCGGGTTGGCCTTTACGTGATTCAATTCCTTTAGCTACACCCAGAAATACGACTGGGAGCAGTACATCGGCCAATACGGCAGCGCGAACAAGTTTTACGGAATTCCAATTCCCATTCCTGTGGCCGCAAGGCGTCGTACCCCGATGACCATGTTACGGTTGCTGGTTCTTGTTATGGAGGGCTTCCATCACCAGGGAAAGATTGCCCTGTTCCAGGTAGCGCACGCCGCCGTGCACCAGTTTGGTGCTGCGGCTCGAAGTGCCTTTGCCGAAATCATTCTGTTCCAGCAGAAGCAGCTTATAACCGCGCGACGCCGCGTCCACCGCAATGCCCGCCCCGGTTGCCCCGCCGCCGATCACGATCATGTCCCACGGATCCCGGCGCGCGGAAATGCGCCGGTACATCTCGGTTCTGGTCATCTAGTGGCTATTTTAAGCGGTGGCCAGGCAGCCGCCGGCCCATGGCTAGCAGATTCGCGGCAACTGGTCCCCGGCCAGCATGTCTACGATTCGCGTAGTCCCCAGAGTGGTGCGCATCGTCACCATGCCGGCGCGCGCGCCGCCGGCCACGCCGACGATCGCGGCATCGCGCCCCAGCGGATGCTGCCGCATGGCTGCCACCACATCGCCGGCGCTTTCGGCTGCGACCACCGCCACCAGTTTCCCTTCATTGGCGACGTACAAGGGATCCAGACCCAACAGTTCGCACGCTCCACGCACCGCATCGTGAATCACCAGCGTCTCTTCAAAAATCGTGATCCCCACCCGGGACCGTTCGGCGATCTCATTCAAGGTGCTGGCCAAGCCTCCCCGTGTGGGGTCTCTCATGCAGCGAATTTGGGGCGTCACGGCGAACATGGCATCCACCAGAGTGTGGAGTGCCGCGGAATCGCTTTCCACCTCCGTTTCCAGCTCCAGACCCTCGCGTTCGCAGAGAATGGCGATGCCGTGATTCCCGAGACTGCCACTCAGGATCACGGCATCGCCGGTGCGGACGCGGTCGGCGGAAAGGATGACACCGTCGCGCCGCAAGCCTATACCTGTGGTGTTGATGTAGACGCCGTCACCATGTCCCTTTTCCACCACCTTCGTATCGCCGGTGACAATGGTGACTCCGGCGCGTGCCGCGGCGTCCGCCATCGACCGCACGATGCGACGCAGGTCGCAGGTGGGGAAGCCTTCCTCCAAAATGAAGGCGGCACTAAGGAACATTGGTTGCGCACCGCACATAGCCAGGTCGTTCACCGTCCCGTGGACCGCCAGCGAGCCGATATCGCCGCCGCGGAAGAACAGCGGCTTCACCACGAACGAATCGGTGGTGAAGGCCAGGCGCGCGCCTCCGATCTCCAGAGACGCCTGATCGTCCAGTTTGGCGAGTACCGGATTGGCAAACGCGGGCAGAAATACATCGCGCAGCAGTTCGGCGCTGAGCTTTCCGCCGCTGCCGTGGCCCAGCAGCACGATGTCCCTGGCGGGAAGGGGGATGGGGCAAGTCAATGGCGTCACCGGTTCCCCTCCTGCGCGGCATATCGCCGGTACCGGTAGTATGCGGCGCACACACCTTCGGTCGATACCATGGGCGCCCCCAGCGGCGATTCGGGCGTGCACCGCGTACTGAAAGCGCAGCACTCAGGCGGCTTTCTGAGGCCCTGCAGCACTTGTGCGCTGATGCACTCGGCGGGTTCGGCCGCCGTGATCGCCCAGGCTCCAAACAATTTCTCGGCATCGAATGCCGCGAACTCCTCGCGCAATCGGTAGCCGCTCATGGGAATTGCGCCGACGCCGCGCCACACGCGGCCGGTAACTTCGAACACTTGACCCATTAAACGCTGCGCGGCCTGATTGCCTGCGTAGGATACCGATCGCACGTACTGATTTTCCACGTCGGCGCGGCCGTCTTCCAGTTGGCAGACCAACATACGAATCGCCTCCAGCAAGTCCAACGGTTCGAACCCGCCGATCACCACCGGTATATGGAAATCGCGGGCCAGTTCTTCGTATTCGCGCCACCCCATCACGGTACAGACGTGCCCGGGGGCGATGAGCCCCTGCACGCGATTTTCAGGCAAGCTCAAAATCAGGCGCATGGCCGGCGGCACCAGCACATGCGACACCAGCATGGAAAAGTTGTCGATGCCTTCCTGTTTGGCCTGCCAGACCGCCATGGCATTCGCCGGCGCTGTGGTCTCAAAGCCGATACCGAAAAAGACCACCTTGCGGGTAGGATTCGTGCGAGCGATCTTCAAGGCGTCCATGGGGGAGTAAGCAATGCGCACATCGCCGCCCGCGGCTTTCACGCGGAACAGATCGGAGTTCGAACCGGGAATCCGCAGCATGTCGCCATAGGAGACGAAAATCACCTCCGGGCGCTAGGCGATAGCGATGGCCTTATCGACGGCCTCAAGCGCGGTCACGCAGACCGGGCATCCGGGCCCGTGCACCAGTTCGATTTCCGGCGGCAGAAGCTCTTCCAGGCCGTAGCGCAGAATGGTATGGGTCTGCCCGCCGCATATCTCCATCAATACCCACGGCCGGGTGGCGCGCGCCCGGATCGCCGCCGCCAGGGCCCCGGCAATCTGCCCATCGCGATACTCGTCGAGGTACTTCACCGTTCGCCGGCCTCGTCTTCCGCGAGCGCGGCTATCTCTTTCAGCAGCGCGTACGTTCGCTCGGCTTCGGCCTGGTCGATCACGCTGAGGGCGAATCCCACGTGGGCCAAAACGTAGTCGCCGGGGTTGGCTTCCGGCACGAAATCCAGGTAGATCTCCCTGGCAATACCACCAAACTGGACCGTTGCGATCCGGTTTAGGCCTACGTTACGGGCTTCGAGAATCTTACCGGGTATGGCTAGGCACATGTGGCACCTGGAGACATTATAGCCAGTTTCAGACCTTTAAATAACAAAACTGTGGAGTTTTTCTTCAATGCAGAGCGCAAGTATGGCAAGGCGCGGTACCGTCGAAGGCGGCGTAAAAGAGTATACTCGACCGAAGAGTCCCGGGACAGTTTTAGAAAGGTGGCGGCTCCATGAGCAGAGTCATTTTCGCAACCGGTGTAAAAGGGGACATCATCCGCGGCATGCAGTCGCGACTGGGCCTGCCGGCCTCTCAAATAGACAGTCAGTATGGAAGAATCACCGCGCAGGCGGTGAGCACCTTTCAAACCTCCAGCGGACTACCTTCCACCGGCGAGGTGGACGAGGACACCTGGGCCAAACTCATGCAGACGCCCACTCCGGCCATGAAGGAGAGAGCCCTGCAATTGACCGCCGCCTTCGAAGGCCACGGATTCTCCTTAGCCCAGGGCAATTTCGATGGCGCGGGCATCACCTGGGGAATCATCGGTTTCACCCTTGCGGGGGGCGAATTGGCGAGAATCCTCAAGCAGATCCAGGCCGGTATGCTCCAGGACGCATTCGGCGAGTCCGCCGCGCAGTTGCTCGCCATCCTGGACGCCACACCGGCTCAACAGATCGCCTTCGCCGACGGCATCAGCCTGGGTGCATCCAAAACAGCGCTGGCGGAACCGTGGCTCTCCGGCTTCCGGAAATTGGGCGAACAACCCGCCGTGCAGCAATTGCAGCTCTCCGCAGTGGACCGGAATTATTTCCAGCCCGCGCTCCTCACCGCAAGCCGCTTCAACCTGAACGCCGAGTTGGGCATCGCCCTGGCATTCGATATTCATGTTCAGAACGGGGGCATCTCCGCCGCGGCTGCACAGCAGATCCAACAAACGATGGCCGATCATCCTTCCGACCGCGAGCAGGATCTCAGAGTCGCCATCGCCAATGCCGTGGCCGATAACGCCACCAACGTCAGGTTCCGCGAGGATGTTCGTCAGCGAAAAATGACCGTCGCTACCGGCTCCGGACAGGTCCACGGAGGCATGTTTGTCCTTCGCAACTGGGGCCTGTCGGACCTTCCCGTACCGCCGCCCCCTTCCTGAGCGCGCCGCTTCACTTCTTCTGTGCCCGCAGCCAGTTCTCGAGCACCTTGGCCTCCTCCGCCGTCATCGCCGGAACCGCCTTCTTCACCATCTCCAGGAACCAGTCCACCTCGTACGGCTCCATCGGGTGCCCGATGTTGCCGCCCTGCGGCCGTATCGAGTTCACCACCATCTCGCCCTTCTCGTTCAGAAACACAATAAACGGCAGCCCTGCTTTGTCCCCGCCGTACCTGGCCATCACTTCGCCGGCGCCGGGATTGTCCAGGTCCTTCTTGGCATCCTGCTCCTGCACATCCAGCCGCGCCTGCACGAAATACTTGTCCACGATGGTCTTGATCTCGGGTGTCTCGATAAACTTATCGAGTTTGTGGCACCAGCCTCACCACGAGGCGTGAAAAATCAAAAAGATACTTTTATGTTGTGCCGCCGCGGCCTTTTGCGCCGCGTCCATCACTTCCGACGCCGGGGGCGCCGTCGCAGCCGTCACCCACATCGCCGCCGCCAGCCCCATGATTATTCTGCGAGTCATGGCCCAATTATAGATAATGGAACAAGCGCCATGAAGCCCCTCTGCATTCTGCTTGTGGCCCTCGCCTTCCCCGCCGCCGCCCAGGACGTCCGCTTTTCCAGCGACGTCAACGTAGTATCCCTGCTCGCCACCGTCCGCGATCGCGACGGCGCCATCGTAAAGGATCTCACCCGCGACGACTTCCGGCTCGAAGACGACGGCCGGCGCCAGACCATCCGCTACTTCTCGCAGGAATCGGACCTGCCCCTGGTCATCGCCCTGCTCGTCGATACCAGCCGCAGCATGCAACCCGTCTTCCAGCCCGAGCGCGCCGCCACCAATCGTTTTCTCGAACAGGTGCTTCGGCCCGACCGCGATCTCGCCGCCGTAGTCCACTTCGATGTCCGCGTGGGTGTGCTGCAAGGTTTCACCTCTTCCCGCGACGAACTCGCCGCTGCCCTCGCCCGCTTGCGGATTCCCCGCCTCCCCTCCACGCTCCTCTACGACGCCGTCCGCCAGAGCTCCGAGACCCTCATGCGCAACCGGATGGGACGCAAGGCCTTCATCCTGCTTTCCGACGGCATGGACGTCCGCAGCCAAACCTCGCTCACCACCGCCATCGAGTACGCCCAACGCGCCGACACCATGGTTTACACCGTTCTCTTTGCCCACCATCCCCGCCGGGGAGGCCGCGGCTTCAACCTCGCCATCGGTCCCAGCCCCACACGCGGCCCGAAAGTGATGGCGCGTCTCGCCCGTGAGACCGGTGGCGGATTCTTCGAAGTCACTGCCGGAAACCCCATCGAAGCCATTTATGCTCAGATCGAAGACGAGCTCCGCCATCAGTACAGCATCGGCTACACGCCCGACCGCCCCGCCGGCAACGGAAAGTATCGCAAACTGAAACTCGCCACGTCGCGAAAAGGCCTGGTGGTCCGCACCCGCGACGGATACTACCCCAAGTAACCCTACCGCGGAGTCGCCATCGACGAATAGAAGTCCCGAAGCACGTAATACGCCAGCTTCTTCTCACCCCGGTCGCTGAACAGCCCCTTGCGATTGTAGTAATCCTGCACCCCGGAGAGGAACCGGCGCGGGCACCGAAAGTCCATCAGGATCCACGCAGCCATGCCTTGTAAGAACGGAATCCGCTGCAGCATGGGCAACTGGTGGCGATACACGTTCGCCTGGTACTCTTCGGTCCACGCCGTGTTTTCGTCGCCATGGTTTCCCTGCGCAGCCGCGGCGCCGAATTCGCTCATCACCAGCGGCTTGTCATAGGTGTTCCGGAAGCTCGTCCGGTCGGCCTTCTCCGGCGAGCCATCGTACCAGCCGATATATTCGTTGCATCCCAGCACGTCCAGCACCTTGCCCAGCGGATCGTCCAGCACAATCGTGTCCGGCGCGCCGGTGTGCGGCAGAGTCGCCGCCGTGATCAGCCGCGTATTGTCCAGTTCCCGCGCCTTCGCCGCCAGCGACGAAAGGAACTTCGTCCGCGCGTCTCCCAACGGCGTCTCGTTCGCCATCGACCAGAACACTACCGACGCGCGATTCCGGTCCCGCGCGATCATCTCGCCAAGCTGCCGCTCCGCCTTGGCGTACACCGCCGCATTCTCCCATTGCACCGCCCAATACACCGGTATCTCCGACCACACCAGCAGCCCCATCTCGTCGGCCAGGCGGGTCATCGCCTCGTCGTGCGGATAGTGCGCCAGGCGTACGAAATTGCATCCCATCTCCTTGGCCCAGCCCAGGAGCGTGCGCGCGTCCGCTTCCGAAAAAACGCGGCCCGAGCGGAATGGCGCCTCGGCGTGAATCGCCACCCCGCGCAGGAACACCGGCTTTCCGTTCAGCAGAATTTTCGTGCCCGAAACCGCGATGGTTCGGAAGCCGATCCGGTCCTGCACCCGGTCCGTTTCCGCTTCCACCGAGACCGCATACAGCTTGGGATTATCCGGCGACCACAGCGAAAGCGCCGCCGGGAAAGCGAACCGCGCGTAGCCGTCGTCACCCGTCTCCACCGTCACGCTGGCGTTCGCTTCCGCAATCCGGATGGCCACCTTCTGCCGCTTGCGCGCGCCATTCAGCCGCACCCATCCCGCCACCCGGTCCGCCGATCCCTTCTCCAGTTGCGCCTGGTAATCTTCGATGAACGTCTCCGGCACCTCCACCAGCCTCACCTCGCGCGTCAACCCGCCGTAGTTCCACCAATCGGTCATGGCGGGCGGCACGGCATCCGCGTGGCGCTGGTTGTCCACCTTCACGATCACCGCATTGCCATGCTCCTTCAGCAGGCCCGTCACTTCGAACTGGAACGGTGTGAATCCGCCTTCGTGCTGCCCCAGTTTCCTGCCGTTCACGAACACCACCGCCTGGTAGTTTGCGGCGCCGAACCACAGGAACTGCCGGTGCGGCGCCGCCGGGGGCGCGTAGTCGAATTCGTGGCGATACCAGATGCTGCCTTCGTACCACAGCAGCTCCGGCCGCTGCGTGTTCCAGTCGCCCGGCACCGCCAGGGTCGGAGTCGCCGGCAGAAACGCCAGTTCAAACTTGTCGCCCTTGTCCGCCGGTGCCCGGTTGGCGCCCAGGCCGCCGTCTTTCATCGGGTTCAGGTGGAAGTCGTAATAGCCTGCCTCGTACGGGTCCATCAGCGCCTGCCAGCGGCCGTTCAGGCTCACTCCCTGCCGGGCGGAGGGATTTTGAATCAGCTCAATCTGCTGGGCGCGGGATGCGGCCGCTGCCAGAACCACGAACGCAAAAACAGATATTCGCATGTGTTATTCATGATAACGCCCCGCGACTTCCTCACCACGGAGGCACGGAGAACACGAAGCAAGCAAGGAGGAATGCGCGAGAGGGGATTCATCGCGGAGGCGCGGTGGCGCGGAGGAAGACGCGGAGGAAATCGAGGTTAGATACTGTCCCCTCCGTGCTTCCTCCGTGTCCTTCGTGCCTCCGTGGTGAACTGCCCGCCCCTTCACTTCCAGAAAAGAGCGCATTCGTCCTCGTCCTCCTCGTGCGGGTACAACTTAGGTAGTCCCAGCTTCTTATAGGTCTCCTCGTCCTCGCACACGTAGATGGTGCTGTACATCCCGCTGGAGAGTTGCCGGTCCACCTCGGACTGCGGCAGAATGTGCAACGCCGCCTCTTGCCCTGGCGGCAATGTCAGCTTATGGGAATAGGCGAATTCCATACCCGGCGGCGGTTTGCGATGCAGCAGGAAGTACACGTGATCGTCGGCATAGATCCGGCCCCCGGAGGGTGTCACCTTGGCGATCTTCTTCGCCAGCTTTTGGTAATCCGCCCAGTTGTACAGGTCGCGCCGGTCAAAAATCGTCTTCGCGCATCCCAGCACCGCAATCAGAATCACGATCGCCACCGGCCACCACGGCCGCGCCGGTTCGAACACGCGCGACCCGATCGCGTACAGCCCAGCCACGGCCAGGATCGCCGCGAACGGTACCGCCAGCAGGTAGTAGCGCGTAAAGGTCGGGTGCGCCGTGGAGAGTTCCGCCCCCACCGCCAGAGCCAGCGCGCCGCACAGGTAAAACTCCCGCCGTAATTGTTGCTCCCATCCGCTCCGATACTTCAGAAACAGCAACCCGGAAACCGCCAGCACCAGCAGTGTGAGGGCCTGTCCGGAGTCGATCCACGAGCTCAGCATCTCCACATCGTGTTCGGTCGTCTCGGGCCAATATAAGGCGCGAAACTGCGTGTGATACTGCACCAGGTTGAACCACACCACGCGCGGCGAGACGGCAGCCAGCCGCAGCACCGGCGCCCAGGGTACCAAAGCCGCCGCCGCAAAGGCCAGGCCCTTCTTCCAGCGGCTGCCCTGCCGGTTCGCGAACACCGTCCACACGAGCAGCACGGGCGCTACCGGAGCGGTCAACAGGGAACACGCGGCGCTGGCGCTGGCCAGCAACCCGCTGCCGGCCGCCGCCCAGGCACTCCGCCGTTCCAACGCCTCCACCCCCGCGCGGAATGCCGCCACACTCAGAAACAGGCAGATTCCATAGGCCTGCGCCAGCGCGCCGTACGCGACAACGGCGCCGTTCAACCCGGTCAGCAGACCCGCCGTCAGGGCGCCCGCCAAGCGCCACTCCGGCACCGGAAATCGCCGGAAGCAGTAGTCGGCCGTCAGAAACACCGAGCCCGCCGTTGCCAGTGCCGCCGCCGCGTGCGCCACCTGCCAGCTTTGGCCGAAAACCGCCATCCATCCCGCATTCCAGTACGCGTTCAAGGGAGTCTGCGGAAAGAAAAAATCCAGATACGGCCGCATCCCCGAGCCGATCAACTGCGCCGCCAGCAAGTGGAAACCTTCGTCGCTCGTAAATGCCCAGGTCTGCGAATAGACCAGTAGCGCGGCGCCATACACAGCGATCACGCCGCATAGAACTGCATAGCGTCGGCCCATGCCTGCCCTACGGCTGTTTTTCGAATTTCGCGTCCATCAGGATCCACACGTTCGGATCCAGCGTCACTGTTCCCGGATCCCTGGCGGCGGGAATTTCGAATCTCTGCTGCTTTTGCGTCATTTCTATCTTTCGTTGTGCTGTCGCCCACGGCGATTTCCAGCGGCAGGCGATAAGCCTCCCCGTTCTGCGTCTGCATCAATTCGATGGCCACCGTTGCCGCGGCCGCATTGTAATGCCACGTGCCCTCCACCGCGGGAGATCCGGCCCGGTACAGCCATTGCTGGAAGAACCAGCCCAGATCGGCGCCGGACACCTCTTCCATCACCTTCTCGAAATCGGCGGTGGAGGCGTTGCCGTCGCGATAGCGCCGGTAATATTCGCGGATCCCCGCCCAGAACTTTCGCGTCGCCGATCTGCCCGCGCAGCATGTGCAGCGCTCCAGCCGCCCTTCTGATAGACGATCCCGTTGGGAATCCCCTTCCAGGGCTTGTCCTGCACCACGGCCACGCCCGGCATACGCTTCTCGGTATTGAAAATCGACGCGCGGCTGCGCTTCATCTCGGCGACAAAAGCGTCGCGCCCTTGGTAGTGCTCGGTCGTCAGCGACGCGAAATAGGTGGCGAAGCCTTCGCTCAGCCACACGTCGTCCCAGTCCTTCTCGGTGACCGAATCGCCGAACCACTGGTGCGCCGTCTCGTGCGCCACCAGGCCCAGCGCCGGCCGGCCGTTGACCGAGCGCTGGCCGAAGAAGATCTCGCTGGCGTGCTCCATGCCGCCGCCCATGCCGCGCCGTTCTGCACGCCGGCCAGCTTTTCGTAAGGGTACGGCCCGACGTGGTCGCTGTAGAATTCGATCGCCTGGCGCATCGGCTCCTCGAATGTCGCCATGCCGGCGTCGCGATCCTGGCGGAAACACCCAGGTCTCCAGCGGCACGCCCGCCGCCGTTGCCGAAGTGCCGCGAGGCGAACTGCGCCACCCCGATATTGTTCAGCCACGTGGCGATCGGCACCGATTGCTTCCAGTGCGTCATGCGCCGCCCGTCGCCCAGGTCGATCTCTTCCTCCAGCAGGCCGTTCGCCACCACCTGGTATTTCGCCGGCGCGGTGACCAGGAATTCGCTGGTGGCTTTGTCGTAGGGATGGTCGATCGTGGGCAGCCACTGGTGCGCCAGGTCCGGCCAGTTCTGGCTGAAAAAACAGCGCTCGCCGTATTTGTTTTTCACCGCCCGCAGTCCGTCCGCCGGCGTACCGTGATACCGGATCGTGAAATCGCGTAAATCGCCCGCCTTCGGTGCCGCCGGGAGTGAGATCGTCAGCCGGTCGTTCTGGTGCGTGTAGGTCACGCTGCCGCCGCCCGACGAAACCCCGTCCACCGTCATCCCATTGGCCAGGTCCAACGCGAATTCCCGAAAGCCGTCGCTCACAAAGCGCATCGTAACGGTAGTCTCGCCCGTGATGGCATCGTTCTCGTCGCTGAGCGACACGCGTAACACATAGTGCTGCGCGTCGATGCCCCTCTGCCGTGGATAACTGTCCGCGAATGCCGCACAAACCGCCAGAATCGCCACCGCGCCTACTTTGCCGCTAATTTGCATTACACCGATTATCGCGCGGGAAGCGCCTTCAACCCCGGTACCGTGACATTGGAACCTTCTGTATTCCGCCGGAGTCTATACCGCCATGCTCGAAGTGCGTCAGTTGACCAAGCGCTACGGCGGCATCGCCGTAGTGGACCGCGTGAGCTTCACTGTCCGGCCGGGCGAGATCCTGGGCTACCTCGGGCCCAACGGGGCAGGGAAGAGCACCACCGTCAAGATGCTGATCGGCCTGATCCAGCCCCACGCCGGCCATATCCTGTTCGACGGGCGCGACGTCCAGCAGCATCTCAAGGAATTTCAGCACCGCATCGGCTACGTGCCCGAGGAATCGCACCTCTATCCGCATCTCTCCGGCCACGAATACCTGCAACTGGCCGGACGCCTGCGCGGGTTGCACCACACGCGCCTCGAGCCGAAAATGGACGAACTGCTACGCCTCTTCGGGCTCTGGGATGAGCGGCATTCGCCGCTGGCTTCTTATTCGAAAGGCATGCGGCAGAAAATCCTGCTCTCCGCGGCGCTCCTGCACGATCCGGAGCTGCTGATCCTGGATGAGCCGTTCTCCGGGCTCGACGTGAATACCGCCATGGTGCTGCGCAGTCTCATCCAGGGATTGGCCGGCCGTCAGAAGATGGTGCTCTACAGCTCGCACGTGCTCGAGGTGGTGGAGAAGGTCTGCGATACCGTCCTCATCCTCCGCAAAGGCCAGGTGGTGGCGCACGATTCGGTGGCGCGCCTGCGCGTCCTGATGGCGGAATCCTCGCTGGAAGGCATCTTCGCGCAGCTTACCCAGCCCGAGGATACCGACGCCATCGCGCAACGCATTCTGGACGTGGTGGCGTCATGATCCGCCTGCGGGAGTGGACCCGGGCCACGCACTGCTACTCACGTTCGAACTGGTGCGCCACTTCCTGGCGCGCTTCTTCGAAAGCGACCTGGTCACCACGCCCGGACAATGGGCCAAAGCCGCCGGCGGCGTGATTGCCGCGCTGCTCTCGGCCTGCATCCTCATGGTCCCGCTTTTCATGCATCGCTACGGCTGCCTGCAACTGGACGGGCCTTCCATGTTTTGTCCGGCGGTGCAGGACTATCACGCGCAGTACCTGCTCGTGCTGCGAACCGATACGCTCTGGCTCATCGGCCTGGCCATTTGCGTCACCGCGATCCTGACCGCCCTCCAGTGGCAGTCGCTGTTCCCCACCCTGCGCGATTGCCTGGCGCTGGCCTCGCTGCCGGTGAGCGCGCTCGAAATTTTCTGGAGCAAACTGACGGCGGTCGTGCTGGCGTTGCTCGCTTTGGTGCTGGCGATGAATACCGTGCCGTCCCTGGCGTTCGCCTGGATTATTGCCGGACGATGGCAGGAAAACCCCACCCTGGCCTTTGCCGCCGCGTTGTTTGTGGCAGCCACGGCCGGCTGCGTCTTCGTGTTCTTCAGCATGCTGGCGATCCAGGGATTGCTGCTGAACCTGCTGCCTCCGCACCTGTTCGAACGCGTCTCGGTTTACGCGCAGTCCATCCTCTTCACCGCGAACGTGGCCGCGCTGCCTTTCTTATGGAGCCAGCCCTCGGCCGCGTGGTGGCCGCCCAACTGGTTTCTGGGACTCTGGTCGGCCATGCTCGGCGGCACCGAACCCGGCGCCCGCTACGCGTTATGGGCTACGGGACTGGCCCCCGCGCTGGCGATGCTGTCGTACCTGGCCAGTTACCGCCGGTACCAGCGCCTGCTGCTCGAAGCGCCCGCCGCGCGCCGCGGCGCCGGCCCATGGCATGGCCGGCCTGGTTCGCGCCTCGCGACCCACGCGAGCAGGCCATGTTCTCCTTTATCTGGAAAACGCTCACGCGCAGCCGCGTGCATCGCCTGGCCCTGCAGGTCTGTGCGGGCCTGGCCATCGCCTGGATGATCGGCGCGGGCGGGTTCCGCAGCGGCGATTCGACTCCGGTGGTGCTGGTCCCGCTGGCGGTTTCCATTTTTCTGATCGCCGGCCTGCGGTACCTGTTCTCCCTGCCGTCGGAACTGCGCGCCAACTGGATTTTCCAGGCTGCTGAAAGCGAAGGGCGCGCATCGTGGTTGCGCGCGGTGGATCGCTTCGTCATCGTTTGCGGCCTGGTCCCGGTATACGCGTGCACCATGCCTGCGGCCATCGCCGTATTCGGCTGGTGGCAGGCCCTCCGCGTGACCGCCCTGGGCCTGTTCATGGCCCTGCTGGTCTTCGAATTCCTCTTCCGCGACTGGCACAAGGCGCCCTTCACCTGCTCCTACCTCCCGGGCAAGCGGCAGTTCTGGCAGGTCCTGGTGGCCGCGCTTCGCGACCCTTTCCTACATGGGTACAGCAGCCCTGGCGATCCACGCGTTTTCCGCCGGATGGGTCACCTTCGCCGCTGGCTTTCCGTTGCTCTTCGGCCTGTGGCGATGGATGCACCGCGGCCGCGCCGGCGACTGGCAGGAGGTCGCGCTGGTCTATGACGACGTGCCGGAACCCGCCGTCGCCGTCCTCGACATAGGCTTCGAGCGCGGCTCGCTCGAGGCCGTGCTGCCGCCCGCCGAAACACCCGTCGAGCGGACGCCTTTCTGGAACGCGGCCGGCGAAGAGGACCGCGACGCCATGCCCTTCTTCCGCCCGGCTGGCCTGGTGGAAGACCTGCGCTACGGCCTGCGTTTGGTGCGCAAGCACTACGGGCTGTCCGCCACCATCGTCGCTACCCTGGCGCTCGGCATCGGCATGAACGTCAGTGTATTTACGCTGATGAATGCCGTGGCCTTCCGCGCGCGCGTGCCGCACCCCGAGACTTTCGTGCGTGTGGCGCCGCTTCATGCGGGCAGCGAAATGGCCTCCATCGGCGCGGTCGATGCCGGCGAATATCTGGCGTACCGAAATCTCAACAAGTCGTTGTCGGCCCTGGCGGCCAGTTTCCGCACCAACGTGACGCTGGAAAGTGACCGCTCGGCGGGTGTTCCGGCCCTGCTGGTGTCGTGCAATTTCTTTTCGGTCTATCAGGCCGGCCGTCCCGCACTCGGCCGCTTTTTCCGCCCTGACGAGTGCGCCAGGGTGGGACAGGCGCCCGTGGCGGTGCTCTGCCGAAGAGGTGTGGCGCGACCGTTATCGGAGCCGATCCCCAGATCCTCTCGCGCACCATTTCGATCAACGATCATCGCTTCACCGTGGTCGGAATTGCCCCGGCCGAAACCGCGGCGCAGGTGAACGGTGCGTCACTGTGGATCCCGTACACCGCGCAACCCTTTCTCGATATGGGTTTCGACCCGTTCGCCAGGCCCACCTTCTGGCTCTGGCTGGACGGGCGGTTGAGGCCGGGCATTTCGCGGTCCGCGGCCCAGGCGGAGTTCGCCGTGCTGGCGCGGCAAATGGACAGCGAGCACCCCGGCCGGCAGACTACCCTGGTGGTCACCGACGGGTCTTTACTCTCGATGCTCCCCATTATGAGCCACAGTGGAGACGCCGTGGCTAAGGGCTACTGGTTCATGATGTTCTCCATGCTGGCGCTGGTCATGGTGCTCTTCATCACCTGCGCCAACGTGATGACGCTGCTGCTTTCCCGCGCCGTGGCCCGCCGCAAAGAGATTGCCGTGCGCCTTTCCCTTGGCGCTCCGCGCCTGCGCCTCTTGCGCATGCTGCTCACCGAAAGCGTTCTGCTGGCCGCCGCGGCGGGCGCCATCAGCCTCTACCTTTCTTTTCACGTTCCCCGCATTCTGTTCGAGTATGTGGCGCATCGCCGCGCCGATTTCTCCCTGGATCCGGATTGGCGCACCTTTGCCTATGTCTTCGGAGTGGCCCTTGCCGCGGGCTGCGTTTCCGCTCTGGCGCCGGCCCTGGAGTCGCTACGTGTGGACCTGACCGATTCCATGAAAGGCTACGATTCCGCCGCCGGTGACGCCACTGGCACCCGCCTGCGCACCGTACTGGTGACCGCGCAGGTGGCGCTAAGCCTGGCCCTATTGGTGGGCGCGGGCATGTTCGTGCAAGCTTACTGGCGTCTGTACCACGGCGACCAAGGCTATGAAACGCGCCATGTGCTGGTGGCGCCCCTGCGCTTCCCCGCGGGGTCCACTGCCGATGCCTCGCGCCTGCTTGCCGAAAGCGCCCTGACCCGCATGGCCGGGCTGCCCGGTGTGCTGTCGGTGGCGCGCTCCAATGAGGTGCCGTTCGCCGGCAGCCGGACCGCTTCGGCCAGAATGGCCGGCCGCGGCATGGAAACGGCGCACCGCGTAAGTTTCCAGGCGGGCGCTCCGAACCTTCTCGGCACGCTTGGAATTCGGCTGTTGCACGGCCGCGATTTCCGCGCGTCCGATCCCCCGCGCGTCATCGTTTCGGAAAAACTGGTGCGCGCTCTCTCGCCCGGGCAGCGATCCGGTGGGCCGGGTCCTGGAAACGCTGAGCGGATCGCGATACGAGATCATCGGCGTGGCGCGGGATGTCAATACCGTCCTTACCGACGACCCCATCGTCTACGTGTTCGACCAGTGGGACCGGCGCCAAACGTACCTTCTGGCCCGCTTCACCGGCGACCCGGCCGCCGCCGAAGGCGCCGTGCGAGCTGCCGTTCGCACTGTCCGCAGCGACATTCTGGTGATGCCTCAAACGTTGCAGGCGCGCATCGATGATTCGCTCGCCGACACCTGGCACGTGGTGATTCTGATACTTTTTCTGGGCGCGGTGGCCATGACTCTCTCGGTGGCGGGAATTTATGGCGTGGTCTCTTTCACCGTCACCCAGAAAACTCGCGAGCTGGGCATTCGCGTGGCCCTCGGCGCGCAGCGGGCCGATATCTTTCGCGCCGTGCTGGTCGCCGGGGCGCGGCCCGTGGCGCTCGGTCTGTTTCTGGGCCTCTGGCTGGCGCTGGCCGCCGATTCCGCCATCCGTAGCGTCTTCGCCAACGCCCCGCTGGAATTGGACGCCGCCAACCCGGGAGTCTACCTCGGTTCGGCTCTGGTCCTGGCCGTCGCGGCCCTTGCGGCGATGCTGTTCCCGGCGAGCCGCGGCGCGCGCAGCGACCCCATGAAAGCCCTGCACTACGAGTAGGCCCCGGCTTTACCGCGACCACCGGGCCGCCTGCGCGACAGCGGCGTCGTAGGCCTGTTGCGTCCACGGCCCGGGGTGAAAGAAGTAAAGCCGCCTTCCGCGAGGAATGCGGGCCGGAAACTCGTCAGTCGAGACTCCCAGACTGGCGCGGCACGCCGACTCGGTAAATTCCGCCGGAATTCGTTCGCCCGGTCCCATGCGGAACAGCATCGGAACTGCGTCCGCCACCGGGAGTCCGCGCATCCACCGGTCGCCATCGCACCAGCTCTCCAGCGCCGTGATCGTGAGGGGCAGCGCCCGCGGCACCGCCTGCCGCAATTCCCGCAGGAATGCGCCATACCAGGCGCGCTCGCTCCTCCGGGCGTCGAAATCGATTTGCAACGCGCGTATGCCAGGCAGTTCCGCCGCGGGCATCGTTTCGCGCACAGCATCGGAGACAGCCGGCAATCCGTGGCCCGCCGACTCCAGGCGAACCACGGCCATTAAATCCGTTCCCGGTGAGAATCGCAGCGGCTGCAGCCGGGGACGCGAAACGGGCCGCTCGGGACGCAGCCAGACGGTGCGCGCCAGAAACGCAATGCCCGCGGCGCCCGGCTTGAGGAAGCGCAGGTCCTGCGGACTCTCCCAGGCCCATAGCATGACACGCGGCAGCGCGGGGGTGGGGTCGGCGGGCCGCAGCAGGCGCGACGCCAGCACTGCCGCGGCGAGCACACAAGCGGCCACTACCAGAGAACGCATCGCAAAGCTCTTTATTAAGCGATTGACCGCGCGCTCTAGCCGCCAGACCCGTGACCTTCGTGGAACGGACCCGTGCCGAGCCTCTGTAGTGTCACGATCGCCTGCGCTTCCGCGGACCGGCCCTCGCCCACAGGCCCCACCTTTTCCGCCGTCTTGAATTTGACCGACACGCGGTCCAGTTCCAGCGAAAGTGCTCCTGCCAGCCGTTCCCGGATGGCCTGCCGGTAATCCTTCAACTTCGGACGTTCCAGAATCACCGTGGAATCCAGGTTGATCAGGCGGTACCCTTCGGCATACGCCAGGCTCATCGCGTGCTTCAGGAATACCAGGCTGTCGCAGCCCTTCCACCGGTCGTCGGTATCGGGAAAATGCATCCCGATGTCCCCCAGGGCGGCGGCGCCCAGAATCGCGTCGGTGATCGCGTGCGAAAGTACGTCGGCATCGGAATGGCCTTCCAGGCCGAACTCGCTGGGTACCGTGATGCCGCCCAAAATCAGCGGCCGGCCCGCGACCATGCGATGCACGTCCCAGCCCAACCCCGTTCGAATGTCGCTCAAGCTTGCGTTTCCTTTGCCGTGTCTTCGTGGAAAAACAGGTGCGCCAGGTCCATATCGCCGGGCTTGGTGATTTTGATGTTGCGATCGCTACCCATCACCACGCTCACTTCCACGTCCAGCCGCTCCACCATGCTGGCTTCATCGGTCCCAATGAATCCGTCCTCGCGCGCCAACTGAAAGGCGCGCTCCAGCAGCTCCCGGCGGAACACCTGCGGCGTCTGCGCCAGCACCAGCTTCTCCCGCGGGATGGTGGCGCGGATCTTGACCTTACCGGTTCCGCGGCTCACCTGTTTGACGGTATCCACCAGCGGCACGCCCACAATCGCCGCGCCGGTTTCGGCCGCTTCGTCGAATGCCTTGTGGATCGTCTCCAGTTCGATAAACGGCCGCACGGCGTCGTGCACCGCCACCAGGTCGGCATCCAACTGCAGCGCGCCCAGGCCGTTTTCCACCGACTGTTGCCGGCTGTTGCCGCCTTCCACCACGCGCACCCGGCCCGGCGGGAACTCCGCGGCCAGCATCTCGCCTACCCAATCCAGGTCTTCGGCGCGCACCGCAACCACAATTTCGGTGACGCGATCCGATGCGGCGAATTTCCTGACCGTGTGCATCAGGATCGGCGAGCCTTCGAGCAACATGAACTGTTTGCGGCTGGTTCCCGTTTTTTCAGCGGACACCCGGCCCATTCGCGTGCCCAGGCCCGCGGCGGGCAAAATCACGGCGACTCTCATTGGCAGTTACGATTCTATCGTGGTTTTCTCGGTGCCGAGGTTGGTCATGGGCTGCGGGTCGCTTTTGCGGACAGGCCGCTCGTGCCGTTCGGCTCCGGCGGCCACCACGTGCATCCGGTCGTCGAACTTCCCGAAGATCATCTTTCCGGCCGTGGTCTGAAGCACGCTCGTCACCGAAATGTCGATCGTCTTGGAAATCATCTTCTTGGCATTGTCCACTACCACCATGGTGCCGTCATCCAGGTATGCCACGCCCTGGTTGTACTCCTTGCCTTCCTTTAAAATGAACACCCGCATGGTCTCGCCCGGCAGCACGATCGGCTTGAGCGAATTGGCCAGTTCGTTGATATTCAGCACCTCAACACCGTGGAGCTGAGCCACCTTGTTCAGGTTGAAGTCGTTGGTGATCACCTTGCAATCGAACACCTTGGCGAGTTCGATCAGCTTCATGTCCACTTCGCGCACCTGCGGGAAGTCTTCCTCCACGATCTGCACGTTCAGGTGCGCCATCTTCTGGATGCGCTGCAGAATATCCAGGCCGCGCCGCCCCCGGTTGCGCTTCATCGAATCGGCTGAATCGGCCACCAGTTGGAGCTCGCGCAGCACGAACTGCGGGATCACCAGGACGCCGTCCAGGAAGCCCGTCTCGGCGATATCGGCAATCCGGCCGTCAATGATCACACTGGTGTCCAGGATCTTAAACGACTTCTTTGACGACTTCTCTCCGCCGAAAATACCGCCCAGCGCCGCCAGGTTCAGCATTTCGCCTTTCTTGGCGCCCACAATCAGGCCGATATAAGTCATCAGCAGCAACAGAGCCACTTGCAGGAAGGCCGGTGCCGGCGTCCTGGCAATGACGAGCGACATGAGAAACGCACCGAAAATTCCCAAAACCGAACCGAACGCGGCCCCTATCAGCCGCTTCAGGCTCACCTGTTCCAGGCGGATTTCGAAAAAGATGATGCACAGTCCCAGAACCAGCCCGCCGGCTGCCGAAATGAGCCTCGATGGCAGGGGTTCCAGAGCATAAGCCGAAGCCGACAGAATAACCACGAATATGGCACGAACTATGATGAGGTCGAGCATAAGCACCCCCTTCGGGTGGAGACGCGATCCGGAGTAAATTTAAGCTCGTACGGGAGCCGGAACAGGGGTACGAGTAACCCATAGCGCCAAGAGTATACCATCAACGCGCCACAAACTATACTGATTACTGCGATGAAAGCTTTGGTCCTGCTCTTATGCGCCGCCGCCTACGGACAATCGGTGCTCGGGACGGTTACCGATTCCGTCTCCGGAGCTCCCATCGCGGGTGTTACGGTACAAATTCAGTCGCCAGGCAAGCCCGCTCTCCTGGTGTCCTCCGATGTAACCGGAACTTTTCGCGTGGATACTCTGGCTGAGGGCAGTTACAGCGCGCGGTGTATTAAGGACGGCTTCGACCCGCCGGCGCAGGCTCCCCCCTCGTTTTCGGTGCGTGCCGGCGCGGACGGCGTCCGCCTGCGGATCCAACTGATCCCCCGCGGCAAAGTGACCGGGCGAGTCTTGGACGCCTCTGGCAGTCCGGTGCCCGGCGCCCAGGTGGAACTGATGCGCTCTACCTTCAACGGCGCGTTCCTCGCCAGCGGGAAGGATGGCACGTTCCGCTTCGAGGTCCCGCCGGGCACTTACACCCTGAGCGCGCGACCGCCGCAAGACCTCAAGCCCCCTGAATCGCCTGCCGGCGAGAAACTGGGATGGGTCCGCACGTGGTATCCCGGAGTGACCGATGCCAGTGCCGCGGAGAGGATCACGGTGGGTCCCGGCTCAGAGGTCTGGGGGCAGGATGTGAAACTGGCGGCGGCGCAGGTGTATCGTGTCCGCGGCACCGTGTACAACGCCAATGGCGATCCCGCGGCGAAGCAGAAGATGCTGGCGACTCCCATGGACGAAATCGCTCCTCGCCGGAACCTGGAGACCGTCTCGGACCGGGACGGCGCCTACGAATTCCCTGAAGTACCTAATGGCGACTGGCGCATCTCCACCGTCTCGGACATGCACCACACCATTCTGCGCGCCTCGCAGGGTGTCATCGTCGCCGGGCACGATATCGACAAACTGCCACTCCGCCTGAGCGAGCCCTTCAGCGTGGGCGTGCGCATGGTCTTCGATCCGGCGCGCGGAAAAGAGGGGCGTGTTACGGCGCTGCTGCTCCAACCGCAGGGTGGCGGCGATGCGGTGGTAGTCCAGTTGGGCGCCGGCAGCGAGGGCACAGTTAGACCAGGTGTATCCAGGGCTATATCGCGTCCAACCGATCTCGCCTGGCGCCCCTTATTATCTGGCTTCTCTAACCATGGGCGGGCGCGATATCTTCGGGCAGTATGTGGATTTGAATCCCGGCGCTCAGCCCATCGAAGTGACTTACAAATCGGACGGCGGCGCCGTGCGTGGCTCCATCGAGAATTGCGGAGAGGCCGTAATCGTGCTGGCTCCGCGCGATGTGGCGCTGCGGCAGAACGAACTGGTTGTCACCGGACGGTGCTCCGCCGGCGGGCATTTCGAAATCGACAACGTCCGGCCCGGCGACTACTATGCGTACGCTTTCGCTAAGGTTGACCGCGGGGCCGCCGGGTTCCTCGCGAGTCTCGGCGATCCCACCGTGCTCCATCGCGCGGCGCTGGTGACGGTGCGCGCGAAGGAAGCCAGCAGCGTCGAGTTACAAGTGCAGTGACTATCGCGCCGTCCAGCCGCCATCGATCAGAATATCGGTGCCGGTGATGAAGCCGCCCCCCTCGCCGCACAGGAACAACGCCAGGTTCCCGATCTCCTCCACTTTCCCCCAGCGCCCCAGAGGAGTGTTGGACATGAACTGCTGGTTGATCTCCGGGTTCTGCATCAGCACCGTATTCATTTCCGTGGCGAAGGGGCCGGGGCTGATGCCCACCACCGTGATCCCCTCGGACGCTAACTCTTGCGCCAGCGCGCGCGTCAACCCCAAAAGCGCCGCCTTGCTCGCCGAATAAGCTGTGCGGCCCGGCAGCGAAACGTGGCTCATGATTGAAGTCAGGTTGAGTATGCGCCCGTACCCGCGCCCGCGCATGTGCGGAATCATGGCGCGGCACATCAGAAATACACTGGTGAGATTGGTGTCGGTAACTTTGCGCCACTCTTCGAGCGTGTATTCCACCAGCAGCTTGCGAATGTTCGTGCCGGCGTTATTTATAAGGATGTCCACCCGCCCGAACCGTGAGACCACCTCTCCGGTGAGCGCCGCCACCTGCTCGGCGTCGGTGACATCGGCCAGGAAAACCGCCGCCTCCGCGCCCAGCGCCGCTGCCTCCGTCGCGGTCTCTTCCAGCTTGCCGCGGTCGCGCGCCACCAGAGCCAGTTTCGCTCCCGCGCCGCCCAGGGCAAGCGCCATCGCTTTGCCTAATCCGCGGCTCGCGCCGGTAATTACAGCCACTTTTCCGTCCAGAGTTTTTGACATGGTATCTGCCATTATCACCAATTGGTGATGGAGCCATCCGGACGGTAATACAACTGCCGGTTGCGAATCGGTTCGGTGATCTCGGCGATCTGCTTCAGCGGTTTCATATCCAGTTCCACGCCCAGGCCGGGACGATCGTTCGGGTACAGTTTGCCGTCTTTGAAATCCAGAACCACCGGCAGATGCGGAAACGTCCTGCCCTGGAAGTTGTATTCCATCAGCACCGGTCCCGAAAAAGTGCCCAGCGAATTCACCAGAGCGGCCGTGGCGATCGGGCCCGTGAAGTGCGGCACCATGCCCACAAAGTGCGTCTCGCAGATGGCCGCCACCTTCATCATCTCCGTGATCCCGCCCACGTTGGGCAGCGTCGCGCGCAGGAAGTCGATATCGTGCGCTTCCACAATCCGGTTGAAGTCCCAGCGATTTCCCCACTCCTCGCCCGCCGCCAGCGGCACCTTGACCGTGCGCCGCAGGATCGGCAGGTCCTCCTGGAACGCTTCGGTGCGCACCGGGTCTTCGACGAAGAACGGCGCAAGGTCCTTGATCAGGTCGCACCCGCGGATGGCTTCGTCCAGATCGAAGCGCTGGTGAAAGTCGATGCAGAAGTCGCCGTTCTTGCCCACTCCTTCGCGCACCTGCACGCAATCGTCGTACACCTGGTTCAGCCGCTCGCGCGTGTTGAACGTGCTGGTGCCGCGCGTATCCGCTGCGCCCATGCGGAAGGCGCGATAGCCGGCTGCAATCGTCGCCTGCGCCCGCTCCTTCAGGCTCATCCCCGGCTTGATCGTGGGGATGCGGCCCGCGGTGTTATAGCATTCGCAGTGGTTGCGCACCATGCCGCCCAGCAGCGCATGCACCGGCAGACCTTGCACTTTGCCCTTGATATCCCACAGCGCCAGGTCCAGCGCGCCCAGCGCGTGCAGCTTTTCGCGGCCCGGCGGATAGAAGAAGGAGCGCGACATGTCCTGCCACAGATGCTCGATGAAGTGCGGGTCCTGGCCAATCAGCCGGCCGGCGCACTGCTCCAGCGTGTCTTTGGATCCGCCCTCGCCAACGCCGGTCACGCCGCCATCGGTCTCCACCGTCACCACCATGTCGCTCTGGTTGAACAACTCGTTGCGGTTGGGCGGTTCGTAGACCCGGATTCGCGTGATCTTCATCTTGGGGGTCGCGGCTTGCACGCGAGGCAACGCGGCCAGCGCCGCGCCGGCGGCGGGGACGGAGCGGAAGAAGGTTCGGCGATTCATGGCTATTAGCTTACAGCTATCCGCGCGCCGCCGGATTTCCCCCTTGACATTCTACCGGAACGAGCCTATCCTTCACCTAGAATGTCTACTAAAGACGATGAGGATCGCATCGAGCTGCTGCAGGGAACCCTGGATCTTTTGATTCTGCGCACGCTGCTGCTTGGGCCGGTACACGGCCACGCCATCGCCAAAGCCATCGAGCGCAACTCCGAAGACGTTCTGCAAGTCGAGCAGGGCTCGTTATACCCGGCGCTGCACCGCCTCATCAAGCGGGGATGGGTGGCCGTACAGGAAGGCGTCTCGGAGAACAACCGCAAAGCCAAATACTACCGGCTCACCGCCAAAGGCCGCAGGCAACTGCAGGTGGAAACCACCAAGTGGGATAAGCTGGCGCGCGCCATTGGTCGCATACTCCGGCCCGCGGGCGAGGAAGGTCTGCCATGAATCCCCTGGACCACCTCGAAGACGATATCCGCGATCACATCGATCGCGAAACGAGCGAGAACATCGACCTCGGCATGACTCCGGAAGAGGCGCGCCGCGCGGCCCTGCGCAAGTTCGGCAATATCGCCCGCGTGATGGAGCAGACCCGCGACGTCTGGCGCTGGGTGTGGCTGGAACAGTTGCTCCAGGACGTCCGCTACGGTCTGCGCTTCCTCCGCCGCAATCCGCGATTCTCCGCTGTGGTAGTGCTCACTCTGGCCCTCGGCATCGGAGTGAACACCGCCGTTTTCAGCGTGGTTAACACAGTGCTTCTGAAGCCCCTGGCCTACCCGCATCCCGAGCGCCTGGTATGGCTGGGAACCTACGACCCGCGGATCGGGCGCGACATGGTCGACATGACCGAGTACACCCGGTGGCGGGAACAGGCACGCTCCTATGACGCCATGGCGGCCTTCGGATATCTCCAGCAGGCGCTCGAGACCCGGCAGGGCACCAGCCAGGTTACCGGAGTGTATGGCATCGGAGACTTCTGGAAGATCACCGGGGCGAAGCCGGTCTTTGGCCGTCTCTTTGGAGAGGACGAGCAGGATTGCATCGTGCTCTCGTGGGACTTGTTTCAACAGGAATTCGCGGGGGATCCGAAGATCGCCGGCACAACCGTGATTTTGAACGGCCGTCCAGCCCAGGTGACGGGGGTGTTGCCGCGCGGGTTCCGCTTCGAACTTCCCATGTGGTGGGTGGCGCAACATCCCGAACCTGTGCGAGCCTACTTTGCCTTGCCTGCCGCCGAACGTAAGAATCGCGGCACTCAGGTAGTGGCGTCGCTACGAACCGGGGTCTCGATCGGAACCGCCCGGCGGGAACTTCGATCCATGTCCAAACAGGCCATTCACGTTGACCCGCTGCGGGAGCAACTCATCAGCGGTTCCCGAAAGGCCCTGCTGGTGTTATTGGCGGCCGGCGCATTCGTCCTCCTCATCGCCACCATTAATGTAGCGAATCTCTTGCTGGCTCGCGCGACACAGCGGCAGAGGGAAATCGCGGTCCGCGCTGCCGTGGGCGCGGGAAGGGCCCGCGTCACCCGGCAACTGCTGGTCGAGAGCGCCATTCACGCCGTCGCCGGCGGCCTGGCCGGCGCGGTACTTGCGAAGTGGGCGATTTACGTGCTCGTGCGGATTTCGCCCTTCGCTGTTCCCAGACTCTCTGAGACGGCCATTGACTTTCGGGTCCTCGCCTTCACCCTGGGGGTCTCTCTGTTGTCCGGACTCCTGTTCGGCGCAGGACCGGCCATCTCCATGTGGCGGCGAAACCTGCACGATGCCCTCAAGAGCGGCGCGCGGAGTTCCGGCGGATCCCGCGGGCTGCACCTCCGGCGAATGCTGGTAGCCGTGGAACTCGCGCTCTCCATCGTGCTGCTTACCGGCGCGGGTCTCATGCTGAAGAGCTATGCGCGCATGAATGCCCACCCAGCCGGATTCGTTCCCGAAAAGATCGTCGTCATGAAGGTCCGGCTGGCCGGACCGAAGTACCGGACCACGGAGGCGCAGCAGAAGTATGCCCGCGAACTCCAGCAGCATCTGGAGAATGTGCCCGGAGTCCGGAATGCGGGCGTTTCCATCTGGAGTCTCTTCGATAGTGCCCCGGCTTTTCCCGCCGATACCGACCCGTCCCGCCGGCATGTACTGCAGATGAACGCAATCTCCGTGGGCTATCTCCAGGCCATGGGCATGAAGCTGAAGGCGGGCCGTTGGTTGACGGACCGCGATTCCGGCGCCGCGCTGCTGAATGAGAGCATGGCCCGCCAGGTGTTTGGCGATCGGGACCCCGTCGGACGGCAGTTCACGGCGGACCGGCCACTCACCGTCGTCGGAGTAGTCAGTGATGTGAAGTATTCCCGGCTGGACGCGGCGGCGGCTCCTGAAGTGTTCTTCAACGTGGCCGAAACCAGGCACATTCCATACCTCGATATCGCGGCGAGGGCCGCGGACAACCCAGCGGGAATCGTGCAATCGTTGCGCCGCTCCATTGCGGAGATCGACCCCTCCCAGCCCGTCTACGACGTCAAAACCCTCGACCAGGCGCTGGCCGAATCGATTGCGCCGCGACGCTTCAATTTGTTTCTGCTGGGCGGCTTCGCCCTCGCGGCGCTGCTGCTGGCCGTCGTCGGAATCTATGGCGTGGCCGCCTACTCCGTAGCCGAGCGCACGCGCGAAATCGGCGTCCGCATGGCCCTCGGCGCGCGCCGCGGCCAGGTGGCCCGAATGGTGCTCCGCGAAGCCCTGCCCCTCGCCCTCGTAGGAACCGCCGCCGGTCTCGCGGCCGCTTTCAGCCTCACCCGCCTGATGACCAGCCTGCTCTACGACGCCACGCCCAACGACCCGGCCACCTTCGCTGCCGTGGCCATCCTGCTGGCCGCCGTCACCGTCGCGTCATGCCTCGGGCCCGCCCTCCGTGCGGCCTCCATCGATCCCACCGTAGCGTTGCGCTATGAGTAAACATCCGCTCGACGGCTTCGAAGACGACATCCGCGATCATCTCGAGCGCGAAACGCAGGACAATATCGACCGCGGCATGGCGCCGGACGCCGCGCGCCTCGCGGCCCTGCGCAAGTTCGGCAACGTGGCGCGCGTGATGGAGCAGACCCGCGACGTCTGGCGCTGGGTGTGGCTGGAACAGCTCCTTCAGGATCTCCGCTACGGCCTCCGGTTCCTGCGCCGCAATCCGCGTTTCGCCGCGGTGGTCGTGCTTACCATGGCGCTCGGCATCGGCGTGAACACGGCCGTCTTCAGCGTCGTCAATACGGTGCTGCTGAAGCCTGTCACTTACCCCGGCGCGGATCGCCTGGTCTGGATCGGCGCCTTCAGCCCGGTAATCCAGCGCGACTTCGTCTGGAGGGAAGATTACGTCGAATGGCGCCAGCAGGCGCGCTCCTTCGCTCGCATGGGCGCGTTCGGATACCAGCAGGCTGTCGTCGCCACGCCGCGGGGCGCCAGCCAGGTCACCGGAGTCTACGTCGACGGCGATTTCTGGACCATCACCGGCGCACAGCCGGCGCTCGGGCGGCTCTTCGGCGAAGAGCTGGACGGCGTCGTGCTGACCTGGGACTTTTTCCAGCGCGAATTCGCGGGCGATGCCGCCGTGGTCGGCCAGGCAGTAGTCCTCAACAGCCGCCCGGTCCACATCACCGGCGTTCTTCCCAAGACGTTTCGTTTTCAATTCCCCATGTGGTGGGCCGCGGTGCATCCCGACCCGGTGGAAGTCTATCTCACCGTGCCGCGGCGGGGCGAAGCCATGGCGCAGAGCACCCAGGTAGTGGCCGCGCTGAAGCCTGGGGTAAGCGTCGCGCAGGCCGATGCCGAATTGCATTCGCTCGAAGCGCACCTCATCGAGGCCCGCGGCGGTCGCGATCACGGCATGGCCACCCTGCACGTGGACGCCCTCTCCGAACAGCTCGGTGGAAATTCGCGGTGGGCGCTATTGGTGCTGATGGCGGCGGGCGCGTTCGTCCTGCTCATCGCCACCGTGAATGTCGCCAATCTGCTCCTGGCGCGCGCTACCCTCCGGCAGAAGGAGGTCGCCATCCGCGCGGCGGTGGGCGCCGGTCGCTCGCGCGTACTCCGGCAATTGCTGGCGGAAAGTGCGCTCCAGGCCGTCGCGGGCGGAGCGGCGGGTCTTCTGCTGGCGCGGTGGGCCATCTTCGTGCTTGTCCGCATCTCGCCCAACGCCGTCCCGCGGCTTTCGGAAACCGCCATCGATGCGCGCGTGCTGGCCTTCACCCTGGCCGTCTCCCTGCTCGCGGGCCTGTTGTTCGGCACCGCTCCGGCCATGGCGCTCCGCCGCTCCAACCTGCACCATTCGCTCAAAAGCGGCATGCGGAATTCCGCCGGCCTGGGCGGCTTGCGCTTGCGGCGCGCCCTGGCCGGGGTGGAACTCGCCCTCGCCATCGTACTCCTCACCGGCGCCGGCCTCATGCTGAAAAGCTATGCCCGCATGAATGCGCACCCGCCCGGTTTCGACCCCGGGAACATCATCGTCATGAAGGTGCGCTTCGTCCAACGGGATACCGATGAGCCCGCGCAACGCGCGTACGTGCGCGAACTGGTGCGCCGCCTGGATAGCGCGCCCGGTACCCGCGCGGCCGGTGTTTCCTGCTGGATCTTCGGCAGCGGATTGCCCTTTCCGTTCCGCGTCAACGCGGTCTCGCCGGGTTATCTCCAGGCGCTCGGCATGCGGCTCGAAAAAGGGCGCTGGCTCACCGCGGCCGATCCGCACGGCGTCCTGCTCAACCGGAGCATGGCCCGGCAGGTGTTCGGCGCAGTCGATCCCGTCGGCCGCCAGATTGCCATTCCACGCCCCGTGACCATCGTCGGCGTCGTGGCCAATGTGAAGTATTCCAAGCTGGACGCCGAAGCGCCGCCGGAAGTCTTCCTGGGCATCGGCCAGGCGCCGGACTTGTACGGCGTCGAAATCGCCGCGCACGCAGGCGCCCGTACCGCGGCCGTGATCCCTCTGCTGCGCCAGCTCGTGGAGCGTATCGACCCGTCCCAGCGCGTCTATGACGTGGAGACCCTGGAGCAGGCGCTCGCGCAATCCATCGCCCCGCGCCGCTTCAATCTGTTTCTGCTCGGCGGATTTGCCGCCGCGGCGTTCCTGCTGGCCGTCGTCGGAATCTACGGGGTCACCGCTTATTCGGTGGCGGAGCGCACCCGCGAGATCGGCATGCGCATGGCCATGGGTGCCCGCCGCGGACAGGTGGCCGCCATGGTGGTGCGCGAAGCGCTTCCCGTCGCGCTGGCTGGAATCGCTGCCGGCCTCGCCGCGGCGTGGGGCCTGTCGCGAGTCATCGAATCGCTCCTGTACCAGGTCAAAGGCAGCGACCCCGAAACCTTTGCCCTGGTAGCGGTCGTGCTCACCTTCACGGCCCTGGCTGCCTGCATCGGCCCCGCCCTCAAGGCCGCCTCGGTCGATCCTACCGTGGCGCTTCGGTACGAGTAACTCATGGTCCTTCGGACCGCAACGGCGGGTGAAAATGACGGAGTCGGTACAGCCTGTATCCGACGGTGTGTAGGGGCTGTACTCTGCGGCATCCATCGCAGCTTGGCCAAGGAGAATCATCCGTGGAAGTGGTGTACAAACGTTGTGCAGGCCTTAGTCTGGCGCAACCCCCCTTGCCGTCCCAAGGCAATCAGGGATAGCTCGCGGAGGGCATGCAATCCACATGAGCCTGGTCCGCTTCAGCGGTACGAGGAACTTACAAGTGTGAATTCCATCACTTACCGTAAGCTGTACGAAAGATACGTTTCGCAATTTTGGCCGAGGTTTTAGGATGGGAAGGTCGTCTAGCGTAAAGAAGACAACTCCTGGCGGCTGCCGTGTCTCTCCTCAAGAGCTTACTCCATTCGGTGGCCGCTCTTTTTTTCAGTCCAGCGGCACTGCGCGGTCAAACACTACATCGACCGTGGTTCCCTGACGCAGTTCCACTTCCTTGCCCCGGGAAAGCAGTACGGTAGCCAGGCCCACTGCGCTGCCCGCTCCCGCGCCAATGCCGGCGCCGGTCCAACTGCGATCGGCAATGCCGCCAATGGCCGCTCCGGCGCCTCCCACTTCCGCCACTTTCGCGGCGTCGGCGCCGTGGCTGGAGCCTTGTTGAATCTGGTTTTCGCCTTTGACTTTCTGATCGGTGCCATCGGAATCCACCGAAGCCAGGTGCGGAGTCACCTTGATCACCTTACCGCCCGGCAGGGTCAGAGTCTCGATACGGATAGCCAGTTCCGCCTTGCCCTTGACCCGTCCGCTGCGCACCGAGTGGGTCACGACGGCCTGTACATAGCTGCCCTCAGGCACCACGATGCCATTGTCCGCGGTGATAGGAGTGGCTGTTTTCATGTACACGTAATCGCCTTCCTTGGCGGTTCGGGTACTGATGGAGTTCACCATCCGCAGGGCCACGTGACTGCCTTGCGGAATTTCACTGGCGCCGCAAAGAAAAGGAATGGACAAAACCAGGATTGCCGGTCGCATGGAATGCTCCTGAGTTTATGGTATCAGCCGGATGGGTGCGCTAGTGTTTGGAAAATCGCCGTAAGCGAATGGCTTCGGCCACGGAGATATAGAGGTTTATCAGGCCGAGCCCGCTGACGGCGCCCCGCAGGTACATGCTGTCCCAGTACAGGCGAACGCGCGCGATGGAGTTGGCGAAGTAGTTGTTATCCCACGATTCGGTCCAGGGAAAAATCAGCAGGAAGAGCCCGATCTCCAGGCAGAAAGTGATCAGCAGGACCGCCCACACCTTGTGATACCAGCGCGCGGGCGGTGGCGGAGGAGGGTCGGGAACGGGTTGCAAGCCGGTTTGTTCCGGCTCGACGGGCATCATGCGGCGCCTGCCGTGTCGAACAGATCCATCTGGGGATTGTAATCCATGGGAAAGAGGCAGTGGGCGCGCACCGGTTCGAAGCTCAGGCGGTGCAGCGGCGTGGGTCCGAACCGTTCGATGCGCCTGGCAGTGTTCGGGCGTGGAATAGCCTTTGTGAGAGGCCAGGCCGTACTGCGGAAAAACCTCGTCCCAGACGCGCATACAGGCGTCGCGATACACCTTGGCGACGATGGATGCCGCCGCGATGGCGTGGCAGCTGCATATCGCCCTTGATGAGCGGGCGCTGCGGCAGGGGCAGGTCGATCGGCACGGCGTCGATCAGCAGGAAATCGGGCGCCGGATGCAAGCGCGCTACCGCCATCCGCATGGCCAGGCGCGAGGCCTGATAGATGTTGATGGAATCGATGGTGGCGGCATCCACGGCGCCGACGGCCCAGGCGACGGCGCGTTCGCGGATGCGTTCGGCCAGCACCTCGCGGCGCTCGGGTTCGAGCAGTTTGCTGTCGTTCAGGCCGCGCACCGGACGGTCCGGCGAAAGGATCACGGCGGCGGCCACCACCGGGCCGAACAGCGAGCCGCGGCCCACTTCATCCACGCCCGCGACAGCTTGAAAGCCGCGCGCGCGCAGCTCGCGCTCCAGGGTTGCCTCGCATCGGAATTTGCCACCCGCGGACTCGGGTCGCATGGAGAAATCGCGACGCTATGTCGCGTTCCTTGAGACGGGCGGCTTTGCCCTTCAAGCCGCGCAGGTAATACAGCTTGGCGCGGCGGACGCGCCCGGTGCGCACCACATCGATATGGTCGATCACCTTGGCATGCATCGGGAAAATACGCTCCACTCCCTGGCCGAAGCTGACTTTGCGAACCGTGATGCTCTCGCCCAGGCCGGTATTGTTGCGCGCGATCACGGTGCCTTCAAAAGCCTGAAGACGCTCTTTGTCGCCTTCCTTGATCTTCACGTGGACCCGGATGGTGTCGCCGGGCCGGAACGCGGGGACATCGGCCCGCTTGTTCTTGTTAATAAACTTCGTCAGCAACGCGTTCTGCATGAAAATTTCCTTGAATCTTTATCTTATACGATCCGCGGAGGGAATATCGGTAGTGCCTGAATCTGCGTTCGACGAAAAACAGCGAACAAAGAATCGCTCCGGGCCCTCAAGAATATCATTTCGGAAGTAGACCTCTTAATCTCCACAATCGATCCCAGGCGAAGCTGCCGGCAACTTCCGCTGTGGGGCACAAAAGCGCAGCGAAACAGTTCGCCAAGTACGGGAATGAGCATTTTCGGCTGCTTGCAGAACAGCGCAGAACACGGGCCGGCGGCAGACCGCGCCAGCAGAATTGTTAATCGGCAGTTGAATCTGCCTCGGCTTCCGGACGGATCTCTTCTCCGTACGGAATTTGTTCAGAATCCAAAAAGCTGAGCGGATTTGGACCCGCTCCAACGATTTTGAAAGATCCAAAATCCTTAAACCAATAACCTGCGGGCAGATCTGGAACGGAATCGACCCATATCCGTAGTTTTTCGAGATCATCAAACGTGATCTTGCGATCCAGAAGTCGCTGCTGCAAATGCTGCTGGATACCTGCCGGAAAGCTGTTCCAGCGATTTAGCTTCACCGCCCAAAGATCATAGCACCTACTTCGTCACCCAGGCGCCGCGCTTCTTGTGGATCAGCGCATTCGCGATATTTGTGAAGCAATTCTGCGAGACGCTGTTTCTTCTGTTGTTCGGCTTCAATTCCCGCACGCAATAGTTGAATGACCGCACGATTCAGACTGATGTTGTTCTGTTCAGCCCTCGCGCTTATCTCCCTGTAGATCTCGGGCGGCATGGCGATGCTCAAACGGCCAAGAGGTGCATCTTTGTCGACGGTAAGCATTGCGGAACCTTCACTCATTCTCATTCATTATGCCGCAAAACGATTCAAAAGACAACGCCAAACCGTAATGGCTTCCGATAACAGCATCTAAACTACGACCTATTCCGCCAGGAGATCCGGCCGGAGGCGGGCCGTTTTTTCGCGCGCGATCTGCTTGCGAAAGCGGCGGATTTCTTCGTGATTGCCGTTCAAGCAGCACGTCCGGCACCTTCCAGCCGCGGAATTCGGCGGGCCGCGTCCAATGCGGGCAATCGAGCAGCCCTTCGCCGTGGCCGGTGTCCTGAAACGAATCGAAGGCGGCGGATGTTTCGTTGCCCAGCACTCCGGGGAGCAGGCGCGCCACGGCATCGATCACCACCGCCGCGGCCAGTTCGCCGCCGCTCAAGACATAATTGCCGATCGAAATCTCGTCGTCGGCCAGGTGCTCGGCAACGCGCTCGTCCACGCCTTCGTACCGGCCGCAAATGAGCAGCAACTCCGCCTCGCGGCTATAGGCGTTGGCCAGACGCCTGATCGAACGGGCGGCCCTGCGCGGAAAGCAGCACCACCTTCGGTTGGAAGGCGCGGGAGGTTCGCCCGATGCCAGATGGATTCCACGGCCGGGAAGAGCGGCTCGGGTTTGAGCACCATGCCTTCGCCGCCGCCGAAGGGCCGGTCGTCGACGGTCCTGTGGCGGTCGAAGGTCCAGTCGCGCAGGTTGTGAATGCGGATATCCAGAAGCCCGGCGTCCTTGCCGCGCTTCACCACGCCATGCGCGAACGGTCCCACGAAAAACTCGGGGAAGATCGTCAGCACATGGAAGATCACGTGCGGTTCAAGTCCTTCAAGCCTTCGGGCAATTCTACCGCGATCCGCCGGGCGGCCGGATCGATCTCCACACAGATGGAGCGGGCGAAGGGAATCAACAGACCGCCGTCCACCACCAGGAGCCCGGACCGCCGCCGTCCTCCCAACCGGTGACACGATCCGAGCGCGCTGCGCCGCTGGCCGCGTCCACCACCTCGCAGCCGATCAGGTCCGACTGAAAGAACTCGTCCTGCTTCGAGCGGAACGCGCTCGCTCGGCGGGCACGCGCACTTCGGCGCCGGAGAGCAGTTCGGCGTCGGAGATGGTATCGACGCCGCGGAATTTGAAGACCAGCGTATCCATGTGGAACCAGGTGGACTCCACTTCGAAACGCGCGGCCCGTCGCCGAACAGGAAAACTTCCTTCAATGCTTGGAAACGTTCAGGCTTGCTGCTGAAGGGGAAGGCGGTGATTTCGCCGCGATTGCCCCGGGTCTTGCCCAGCACGGCGATGGTGACCCATGCCGGTTCCGGCTGGTTCACTCGAGAATTTCCAGCGTGAAGCGGCGGTTCAGCTTCATCCCGGCCGCTCCGAGAATGGTGCGGATGGAACGGGCCGTGCGGCCCTGCTTGCCGATCACCTTTCCCGAGATCGCTGGGTGCCACCTTCAGTTCCAGTACGGTGACCTGCTCGCCTTCCACTACCTGGACCGAGACCTCCTCAGGGATGTCAACCAGAGCTTTGGCAATGTCTTCGATCAACTGTTTCATGCACCCCGCCTCCTACATGCTCATGGTAGCGAAACGCGCCCGTCAAGTACGCAAAATCGCGCACATGTACCAATACTGGCCGTTATATTCTTTACAGTTACGGGCTGCCAGATACGATCTAAGCCACAGGCTGGGGCTGCTCGGCCGGATTATTCTTCGACCAGGCGCTTGACGGTATCGGACAATTGGGCGCCGTTCTTGACCCAATGATCCAGGCGATCGTGTTTCAACATCACCTTTGCCGGCTTGGTGAGCGGATTATAGTGTCCCACCACTTCCAGGTTGCGGCCATTGCGGGCGCGCTCTTTTTCAATCACGACTACACGATAAAACGGCTTCTTTTTGGCGCCAAACCGCGCCAGGCGAATCATCAGCATCTATACTCCAAAATTCGAATGTGTATTTTACCTGCCCAGTCCCGGAATATCCGAAGGGAAATCCACCGGGCAATTTCATTTTCCCGAGTTTTTTGCCCATCAGGCCGCCCGACAGGCTCTTCATCATCTTCCGGGCCTGCGGCATACTGCTTCAACAACTGATTGACTTCCTGCACGCTGGTGCCGCTGCCTTTGGCGATCCGCCGGCGCCGGGTGCCATTGATGATCATGTGATTGGCGCGCTCCCGGGGAGTCATCGAATCGATGATGGCCACCACGCGGCTAATCTCCTTCTCATCCACTTTGACGTTGTTCAGCTCTTTCATCATGCCCACCTTGGGCATCATGTCGAGCAGCGAACTGAGCGGTCCGAGTTTGCGGATACTCTTCAACTGGTCGCGGAAATCGTCCAGCGTGAAATCGTTTTCGATGAGCTTGCGCTGCATCTCGACGGCTTTTTTCTGGTCGATCTGCTCGCTGGCTTTTTCGATGAACGAGAGAATGTCGCCCATGCCCAGAATGCGATTGGCGGCGCGATCGGGATGAAACGGTTCCAGCGCATCCAATTTTTCGCCGATACCAACGAATTTGAGAGGTTGGCCGGTGACCTGGCGAATGGACAGCGCCGCGCCGCCCCTGGCGTCGCCATCCATTTTGGTGAGGATCACGCCGGTAATCCCGAGCCGCTTGTGAAACTCGTCGGCCGATTTTACGGCGTCCTGCCCGGTCATGGCGTCGGCGACGAACAGAATCTCCACCGGGTTGAGCTGTTCTTTCAACTGCTGCAACTCGCTCATCAGGTCGTCGTCGATGTGCAGGCGGCCGGCGGTATCCACCAGCAGCACGTCGCGGCCGTTATTGACGGCTTCGCGCCGCGCGGATTTGGTCAATTCGAGCGGCAGTGTTTCTCCGGGCGCGCCTTCGTAGATGGGCTGGCCGGCATCGCGTGCCACCACGCGCAACTGCTCGCGCGCGGCGGGACGGTAGACGTCTACCGAAACCAGCATGGGCCGGTGCCCGTTCTTCGAGAGCCAGCGCGCCAGTTTGCCCGTGGACGTGGTCTTGCCGGAACCCTGCAGTCCGACGATGAGGAACACGCTGGGCGGCTCGTTGGCAAACCGCAGGCGGGATTCGTGCGAACCGAGAATTTTGATCAGCTCTTCGTTGACGATCTTGATGACCTGCTGGGAGGGAGACAGTGCGGAAAGCACTTCCTCGCCCATGGCCTTCACCTTGATGGTTTCGATGAGCTGCTTGACAACCTTGAAATTGACGTCGGCTTCGAGCAGCGCCATGCGAATTTCGCGCAGGGCGGTCTCCATATTCTCAGCCGAGAGTTTGCCTTCGCCGCGCAGGTTTTTGAAGACCCGCTGCAGTTTTTCCGATAGATTGTCGAACATGAGAGCACAAACCCCCGCGTCACTAAGACACGGGGACACTTAAGCGATTCTCTTAGTATAGCTGATGGCGCCGGCGATCAGGCAGGCGGAGCGATGCGGATGCTGCTGGCCGCCATTTTCCCGGTGCGGTCCATTCCCAATTCGTAGATCACCTTGGTGCCGGGCCGCAGGTCCGTGGCCAGGCCTTCCACCAGGCGCGAGACGTGAAAGAAGATATCGCGTCCTCCATCGTCGGGCCGTAAAAAGCCGAATCCCTTGGCTTCGAAATAGGTGACCACGCTCCCGGTCTGTTCGCCGGAGGGCGCTTCCGCACCGGCATCGCCGGTTTCGCCCGCCGCTTGCGAGGGCCGGCTGGACTTATCGCCAACCCCTTGTTTGATCAGGGCAAGATCAGCTTCGCTCCATTCGGTGGCGGGCTCGGCAGAAGGCATTTTGAAGTCCGGATTGCGCTTCCGGGCTTCTTCAAACATTCGTTTTTGGCGTGCGTTCAACGAAAATTTCCTCTAAATTCGGCGTTTCTACGCCGTGACAGGCGCGGTTTTCTTTCTACGGGCACCCTTCTTTTCGGCGGGGGGTTGCCGGTCACTTTTCTTCAAACTGCCCATCACCATGCCGGTGACGAACTTCTTTTCGCCGTGATCATCGAACTTGATCACGATGCGTTCTTCACTGCTGGACATCACTGTACCCAGGCCGAACTTTAGGTGCTCGACTTGGGCGCCCTGATTATAGGTGTTGGAAGCCATAGATTCTCTTAGCTTTACTCCTCGATTAGATTGCAGGGGGTATTCGGTACCGGCAAGACGGGGATAGAGGTATCAGGCAGAAGTACCACAATGAAATCTACCAGTTATCTTAGCAAACCGATTGCCAACTTGTCGAGGAGCGCAGAGAAACAAGGCGGTTACCGTGATTCGATTGCCCGGATGGCGGTCCCGGCGGCGCGTGAAAGGCTGATGGGAGGCATGAATCCGAAGCCGCGATTACGCTGGGCCAGGCTTTCCTGGCCGGACGCCGCAATCTTCTTTAATGCGGGTAAATCGCTGGGGTCGCCGCCCGCGCCGATAATCCGCATGGCGTACAGTTTGTCCGGCACCTGGGAACTCGCGAGCAGGCCGCGGGCAATATGGAGCGCTCCGGCCGGGTCCAGCAGGGCGAGGCGGTCGATGGCCATATCGCCAATCATGCCGCCTTTGCTCGCGAGTGCCGCAAGATACGGAATTACGGCCGGGTCGCGATATTCGCTGAGGGCGGCCAGTGCGTTGGTCGCAACCAGGATGTTTTCATCCTGCGCGGCGCGGCTGAGCGGCTCCAGCAGGTCGACTCTCTGGAAACTGCCGAGCGATCGCGCGGCGGCGGCGCGCACCTGCTCGTTGCGGCTGGAGAGCGCCTCCTGCAGTTGCGCCACGGCTCCGGCAAGGCGCAGATTTTCGGCGGCACAGGCGAGCAGGCCCGGGTCGTCCATGGCGCGGCTCATGGCCGCAATGGCGGCGGCGTCTTTCGCGCCGCGCAATTCGAAGCAGGCGCCGGCGCGCTGCGTGGCGTTCAATCTGGCGTCGAACAATCTCTCCAGGGGCGCCTGGCCGGACGCGCAGGCGAGCATCGGAACAAACAAAAGTGTGAGTGTTTTCATTTTGCGGCCCTCTCTAAAGCTTGTGAAATGGCTTCGGCATGTTTGCGGAATAGCGGCTCCGGCGTCTTCAACGCCATGGCTTTTTCCATGTACTCGTGCGCTTCCGTGTACCGGTGGTTTTTGTACAGCGCCCAGGCGAGCGCGTCGTAGCTATAAATGTCGCGCCGGAATGCCAGTTCGCCCTGTGCCAGTTCGAGAGCGCGATCGAGCTTGATATCGCGATCGGCAAAAGCGAACACGAGGTTGCGGTTGGCGGTTTCGCCGGTGGCGCGCGAAACGCGGTCGATGGCATCCAGAAGGTCCATCTGCTTCCGGGCGAGCGCGGCTTGGCCGGTCCTCCGATAGAGATCGTAGAGCGCGGCGGCGTAATCCGGCAGCGGCGTGATTTCCTGGGCGCGCTTGTAGTTTTCTATGGCGCTCTTCAGATCGCCTGTTTCGGCCTGGGTCTTGGCGAGCCCGGCGTAGGCCGGATGGTAGCCACGAAAGGTTCGCAGGGCACTGGTGAACTGTTGTGCGGCCTGGTCGTACTGTCCCGACTTGAAATAAATGTTGCCCAGGTCCACCATGCACCAGGCCACATTTTCCGGAGAACTGCTGCCGGCTTCAATCGCCTTTTTCATGATCGCGATGGCGCCGGGGACGTCGTTGAACAGGAAATGGAAGTGGGAAGCGCGGTTGTAACTGGCCAGGTCCGGGCGGAGGGTGACCATTTTCTGATAAGCGTCGGCGGCTTCGCTGTATTCCCCCATCTCGGTGAGGGCATCGCCGAGCGTGCCCCAGTTCCAGGGGTCGGCGCCGTCCATTTTGATGAGGCGGCGCGAGGACTCGGCGGCTTTGGCGAAGAGATGCCGCTCCAGTTGCGTTTCAATCAGCAGGCGGTGCGCTTCGTACTGCGTGTTGTCGGCGGAGATGACGCTGTCCAGGATGCTGGCGGCGCGTTCCAGGTAGGAATAGTCGGTTGTTTCGCGCGTCTTTTGAATGTAAGCGCCGGCCAGCAGGACGTGAAAGTGGAGATCGTCGGGTTTGGTTTTGGCCATCAGGCTGTACATGGCGATGCGGTCGTCGGTGCTCATGCCGGCGACCTTTTCCGCCAGGGAGCGCTCCGACAGGGCGCCCAGAATGCGGTCGGCGGAAGAAGACTGGGCGAGCGCCAGTGAGGCGAAGAGAAGTGTAGAGATGAGAGTTTTCATAAAATGTCCTCGGTGGTTTTCATCGCGGAGGCGCTGAGGCGCGGAGGAAGACGCGGAGGGAGAATTTGAGGAGATTATCTCCGCGTCTTCCTCCGTTCCTCCGCGCCTCCGCGATGAGTTTGTTTTTGCTACTGGCCCGGGACCGTGCCTCTTCCGTTGGTGCCGTTTTGCTGGCTGTGGAGGTAGCCGGCGTGGGGCGGGGCGTGGAAGGGGAAGTGGTCCAGCGTGGGGACGTCGTTTTCATTTACGCCATCGCCCAGGGGCGGAGCGTTGGTGAAGCCGGGGACCAGCACACCGGCGAGCGCGCGGAGGCCGATATCGACTACGTCGTCATTGGGACGGCGTCCGCCGAAGGGCCATCCGGCGTTGTCGCCGCCGAGCGGGCCGAGACGGTTTTGCTGCGCGAGAGGCGTCGGCGGAATCGTCAAATCGATGCGGGTGATATCGGGGACGAACACGCCTAGCAGGTCTTTGCGCGGAGTCGGTGGCACGGTCAGACCGAAGACGCCGTTGAGGATTCCCGGAGACGAAGAAGGGCGTGCCGATATATTGCGCGAACTGCGCATCGTCGGAGGGAGCGCTGCGGTTCCAGTAATCCTTCATGGGCAGCGGAATGAGCGCTTCCACGGTGAGCGGGTTGCCCACGCGGTCGATCTGCACGTACTCGCCGAAGTTCACCGGGTCGCTGGGGCTGGGACGGACGGTGACGAGTCTGCCGCAGGGTGGATGCCCAGCCGCCGATCTTCGCGGTCGGAGAAGTGGAACTGGTGGGCATGCTGCCATCCGCGGTGACTGCCGTGATGGGCATTTCGACGGCGATCAGGCTGATGTTGTAGCCCGCGAATCCATCCACCGCGTTGGGATATGCCGCGCCCGCGCCGGTATCGGCAGAGCCCGTCAGGACCGGGCGCGGGGCGCGGAAGTTGAGCGTGTCGAAAGTGGCGCCGCTATCGAAATAGAAGGCGTCGTCGCGCGGTCCGGCGAACACGCGCCAGCCGTTGGCCAGGGTGAAGACGGAGGGCTGGCCGAGCGTCGCCTCGTAGGCGGGGGTGGATTTCGGACCCATGTTCGGCGGCGCGACGGAGAGCGCATGACCATTGGCGTCGGTGGTGATGTACGTGGTTTCTCCGGTGTTCAGATTGCGGATGATCACCGTGTAGGTCTGGTATAGGAAGATCCCGGGATCGTCGATGCTCTTGAGGGTTCCGAAATACGAAACGAAGGTCGGATTGGGGCGAAGCTGGGTTTGGAACTGCACGTCCACGATCAGGTCCGGACGCCCGTCGAGACCTCGCTGGTTGTTGATGTTGAAGCGGTACAGGACGCTGTCCGAGAACTTGTAGTAGCTCGGCCCGTTGTCGGGGTT
The DNA here is from genome assembly GCA_963853855.1 of uncultured Solibacteraceae bacterium. Taxonomy (GTDB): domain Bacteria; phylum Acidobacteriota; class Terriglobia; order Bryobacterales; family Bryobacteraceae; genus Sulfopaludibacter. Next base: position 77,755 of record CAWKYG010000056.1, read on the forward strand.
CTGGAATCCCTGGACGCTCATGCTCATGACCACGTTGTTGCTTCTGCCGCTCTCATAGCTGCGAAAAATATAGAAGTCGTTGAGGTTGGCGGTCTGGTCTTCGAGCAACAGAGGGCCGTTGCGGTGGCTGGCGGCGAAGGCGCAACTCCCCAGCAGGAGCGCTGCCGCGGCCAGCCTGTAAACGTGTGATCTCATTTCCTCTCCTTTGATCGTGATCGCGAAGCCGCGACACCCGGTATACGAGAGGCTGGGGAAATCGGATTTACGGCCGGATTTCGCGACGGCTTGACATCGCGCGGCGATCAATGCTAAAAGTTATAACATTAAAATGTTTAACGGAAGCCATCGCAAGCCGCCTACTCCGCTGGAGCAGTTCCTATTGGATTACGTGTGGGCGCATCCCGATTGCACCGCGGAGATGTGCCGCGAAGGGCTGGCGGGGGAGCGGCTGCTCAAGGACTCCACCGTTCGCACGATTCTGCGGAAGCTGGAAGAGAAGGGCTACGTGACCCATGAGGGTTGACGGCCGCACGTTCGTGTATCGCGCGGCGGATACGCGGCGGAACGTAGCGGTACAGGCAGCGCAGCAACTGATCGATCGTTTTTGCGACGGATCGGTGGAGGAGTTGCTGGTGGGGCTGGTGGACAACCAGGTGTTGAAGCCGAAACAACTACAGCACCTGCTGGAGAAGATTGCGGCTCGCAAGGAGAAAAGGGAATGACCGCGCTACAGTTTCTGGCGGAGTGGGCGCTCCGGTCTTCGATTCTGATATTGAGCGGAGCGCTGCTGTTGTGGTTGTTGCGGGTGAAAGACCCGTCGGTACGGTTAGCTGCGTGGATTGCGGTGCTCGCCGGGTCGCTGGCGATTCCGGCTCTGACCGCGGCGCTGCCGGAGATGCCGTTGGCTGTGATACGGTCCGCCGCGCCGCCGCGCGATGGCCCGGCCACGCCGCAGCCGGCGCCTCCGGTGTCCGGCTCAAACGGGGCCGCCCCGAATCCGATTTATGGCGGCGCGGCGCGGTTCGGATGGGCGGACGCCGCCATTGTCCTATATGGATTGACCGCCTTTGTGCTATTGCTGCGCCTTGGCGCGGGCTTTGCGGCGAGCAAGAGTTTGCTGCGGCGCAGCCAGGCGACAGGCCGGGTTACCGGGGGAATCGAGATTCGCACGTCGCGGCGCGTAACGGCGCCGGTGGCGCTGGGTATCGGGCGCGCGGCGATTATCCTTCCCGCCGACTGGCGGGAGTGGGACGGCGCGAAACTGGAGGCAGTGGTGGCGCATGAGCGCTCGCACATCTTCCGCTACGACCCGGAGGTGCAGTTGCTGTCGGCAGTGCACCGGGCCTTGCTGTGGTTCAGTCCTCTCGCCTGGTGGCTGCACGGGCGCATTGTGCGACTGGCGGAAGAGGCCAGCGACGATGCGGCGATTGCCGTGAGTCGCGATCGCGCCCGGTACGCGGAAGTGGTGCTGGAGTTCGTGCAGCGCGGAGTGCGGCGTGCAAGTCCGGCCGGAGTGCCGATGGCGAGATATGGCCGGCCCGATCGACGCATCCACCGCATTCTGGATGGCACCTCGCTTTCCCGCGGAGTGACCCGCTGGAGTGTGGCGGCGATTCTGGCTATGGCGTCGCCCCTCGCTTACGTGGTGGCCTCGGCGCGCCCGCAGCGCGTGCCGGCGGCGCCGCCCGCGGTGGAATCGTTGCCAGTCCCGGTCCAAACCGCGCAGACTGCGCAGGCAGCGGCACCCTCGCGTTCCGCGGCTTACCTGACTGGAATTGGGAACGCCGCTCCCTTTTACACGGTCAGAGTCAGGCCGCGGGTCGATGGCCAGCTCATTTCAGTGAGTTTTAAGGAAGGGGATACGGTCCAGGCCGGGCAGGTGCTCGCTTCGATCGATCCCGAACCGTATCAATTTCAACTTAAGCAGGCCGAAGGCCAACTCGAATCGGACCAGGTGCAACTGGTTACGCTGCTCGCGCAGAACGCGCAGTCTGCCGCAGCGGTTCCGCTCCGAGCCGCCATTCAGGCTGACCGGGCCGCTGTCGAAAACGCCAAGGTCCGCCTGACTTACACCCGGGTCACCGCACCCATTTCGGGCGTAGTGGGGCTGAGGCAGGTGGATCCCGGCAACATGGTTCATGCCACGGACAGCGCCCCAATCGTGGTGATCCGGCAGATCCAACCGATCGCGGTCCTGTTTACGATTCCGGAAGACAACCTGCCCCGGGTGCAGGCGCTGCTGAAGTCGGGGGCGGAACCGGCGGTGGAAGCATGGGACCGGACGTTCAGCGCGAAACTCGCCAGCGGACGGCTGACTGCGATCGACAATCAGATCAATCCGGAGACCGGAACTGCCACGCTCAAAGCCGTGTTCGACAACAAGGATGGAGCACTATTCCCGGATCAGTTCGTGAACGTACGCCTGGCCCTAAAAGGCCAGTGAGCGGTATCTCCCATTGCGTTACCGGACCCTACGGGAAACGCCGTACGGGGGCTTGACATTTTTTCCCGTGTCTGCTTGCAAATCGAAAATTCGGGTGTAAGATAGCGTCTGGATAAATCGGTGTTACAGGAGCTACAGCCGGACGAGGACACGGTGTGAGACAGGCTTAATCTAGCGTCTTTTTTATAACGGCCATACATTCCCAGTTGAAGGGGTTGGTCTAGGCGAGCCTGCTATCTTGGCGTTCCGAGTTCGGCGAGGGGGTTTCTGTCACCGCTGGCTGCGAACTCAGAGGAATCCGGTCGGGTAAGCCGGCCGTGGGGACAAGATGGCGAATTCAACGTTAGAACCCGCCAAGGCGGCGGAGCCTCGGGCCACAAAACCGTCCCTGGCTAAAGCACTCCAATCGATCTTCTCCAAATCCGAAGAACCTGATGAAAGCAAAGCGATAGCGAAGCGGCGCCGGTTCGTTATGGCCGCCGTTCTCGGCACGCTGAGCGTCAATTTGCTGATGTTTCTGCGGTTCTTCTTCCCGCGCGCTCTCTACGAACCGAAAACCAAATTCAAGATCGGATATCCCTCCGATTTCGGTTTCGGCGTCGATACCAAGTTCCAAAACCAACACCGCATCTGGGTCGTGCGAAATACGGAAGGGATCTTTGTGATCATTGCCATTTGCACGCACCTGGGCTGCACACCGGACTGGAAACCCAGCGAGAACAAGTTCAAGTGCCCGTGTCACGGGAGCGGCTACGACCCCGAAGGCATCAACTTCGAGGGTCCGGCGCCGCGGCCCATGGATCGCGCGCACGTGGAACTAGACCCGGAAGGGCAGATTGTTGTCGACGTGAGCCACGCCTATTCGTGGCCCAAGGGGGAACGTTCCCAATTCGGCGACCCTGGCGCCATTCTGCACGTGTGAGGTCTGACATATGCCTGAAAGCAACGGACACGACGCAAAACCTGTATCTACAGGTGGAACCAACGGCACTTCGGGGAACGGGGGCGGCAACGGCAGCAAGGTTGCCACGGTAGTCGCCGGCGCCAAACAGGTGCAGGCCCGCGCGGTGGAGGAGATCAAGGAGACTATCAAGGCGCCGGAAAAGACCGACGTCTGGAAGTCCATTCTCCGCGTGAAGCACGATGAGACGCCCCGCAGCCGCGCCCTTGGCGTGCTCAGCAACGTATTCCTGCATCTGCATCCCGCCAAGATCAATCGCGACTCGGTGGCCTACAACTACACCTGGGGCATGGGCGGCATGACGTTCTACGTCTACATCACCCTGGTGTTCACCGGCACGCTGCTGATGTTCTACTACCACCCTTCGAAGGTGGTGGCCTTCCGCGACATCCTGTACCTGGAAAGCGATGTCCCGTTCGGCAAACTGTTGCGCAACATGCATCGCTGGGGCGCGCACCTGATGGTGATCATGGTGGAACTGCACATGTTCCGCGTGTACCTGACCGGGTCGTATAAAAAGCCGCGGGAATTCAACTGGGTGGTGGGTGTGCTGCTGCTGGTGCTGACGCTGCTGTTGAGTTTCACCGGATACCTGCTGCCTGACGACCAACTGGGCTTCTGGGCCGTCACGGTGGGAACCAACATGGCCCGTGCGACGCCGCTACTGGGGCACATGGGACCGTTCGGACCGCAACTTGGCATGACGGCTTTTAACGACGTGCGTTTCGGTCTGCTGGGCGGCTCGATTGTGGATTCCAATGCGCTCTTGCGCGCCTACATCTGGCACTGCGTGGCGATTCCAATCATCGCCTCGCTGTTCATGATTGTGCATTTCTGGCGCGTGAGAAAAGACGGCGGGATCTCCGGCCCCGCGCCGGTGATGCTGGAAAAAGAAATTAAAGAGCCGCGCAAACTGTGACGGGCCTGTCGAGGTTCATATGGACTTTCATCAACTCTGGACGATCGTAAGCACGCCGGACAACGTCCCGATCGTGCTCCTGCTGTTTGTGGTTCCTTTTTATACCTGGTATGGTCTCCGGCAGTCTTTCGCCAATGACCGGCTCATCGCGCAACTGGAAGCCGATCCGGAGATGGCCAAGACGCACCATCGCAAAGTGCAGCCGTACAAGCAGGGGTGGGCCAAGGAAGTACACGTGTGGCCATACCTGCTGCGCATCGAGTTCCTGGCGGCGATCATTGTCACGGTGATCCTGATGGTCTGGTCGATTACTCTGAATGCGCCGCTGGAAGAGCCATCGAACCCGACTCTCACCATGAATCCCTCGAAGGCTCCGTGGTACTTCCTGGGGCTGCAGGAGATGCTCGTCTATTTTGACCCGTGGATGGCCGGCGTGATCATGCCGTCGCTGATCATCGTCGGGTTGATGGCGATTCCCTACATCGACGCCAATCCGCTGGGCAACGGCTACTACACTTTCAAGCAGCGCAAATACTCCATCCTCACCTTTATTTTCGGCTTCATCGTTCTGTGGGTTTCCATGATCGTGATCGGCACCTTAATTAGGGGGCCTGGATGGATGTGGTTCTGGCCGGGCACCACATGGGATCACAACCGGCTGATCTTCGAGGTGAATCGCGATCTTCCGGATATTTTCGGCATTACCGGGCGGGTCGGGCAAGATCATATTTGGCGGCATCGTGGTATTGATGTACGCCATACTGGCCGGCATCGGCATCCACAAACTGCTCACGCGGACCGCGTTCAACCGCAAGATTCTGGCGCGTATGAGCGTACTGCAATACGTCACCATGCAGGTGTTTCTGGTCATCATGCTGTCGCTGCCGGTGAAGATTCTGGCGCGCCAGTTGTTCCGCATTAAATACGTCTGGGTGACTCCCTGGTTCAATATATGAGCGATCAAGACAAAGATCCAGTAGTCCATTCATCGCTGAGCAAGCCTCTTTTTATCTGGTCGGCGCTGCTGGTGTTATCGCTGGCATGGGGCCTGTATGACGAAATGTACGGGATTCGTCCGTGGAAGGGATACGAGGCGCGTTTTGAGAAACTGTACGGGCGGTATCTCAAACAGGCCAAGCTGCCGGAAGGGGAACTGGAACGGCAGATCAAGAGTCCCCCGAATATCAAGAGGCTGACGCGAGAAATGAACGCGGCGGCGGCCGAAGCGGCGCCGGCGGCGAAAAAGATCGACGACCAGGTAGCCGACCTGGTGCCGAAGATCCTGGCGCTCAACGATCCATTCCAGGAAGTGCGCAGCCACATCGGATCACTTACCTATGAGATCGAAGTCTCCAAGAGCGAGAGCCGCAAGGACTCGCTGCGCAAGCAGATTGAAGAGCTGAAGCAGGAGACCCGACAAAATCAAACTGCCTGGGTGGACGGACGCCAGGGAGATGAAGTTCGACGACATGGACACGATGCTGTTGGAGATGAAGGCGCAGAAAGCCGAACTCCTGCAACAGCGCGTGGAAATCATGAAGAAGACTACCGCGCTGAGCAAGGAGCGCGACGCAATATCTCTCCGACCGCATCCCCGGCGCCAGCACCGATACTTTGACCAGCGTGCAAAACTCGCTGGACAAATTCGATATCTCGCATTCGCCAGATTCATATAAAAGATGTGGACCTGGTGGACCGCTGCGAGTCCTGCCACCTGGGCACGCGCGAGCCGGTGCAGTTGACCGCGGCGAACATGGGCGGCGAAGAGGTATTTGCCAGCCATCCCAATAAGGAACTGCTGAAGATTCACGACCCCGAAAAGTTCGGCTGCACGCCCTGCCATGGCGGCAACGGCGTGGCCCTTTCCAGCGTCACAAAGCACACGGGTATAACAAATATTGGTTATGGCCGCTGTACCACAAGGAGAACATCGAAGCGGGATGCCAGCAGTGCCACGTGAAAGAGATCGTCACGGAAATGGCTCCCACGCTGAACGCCGGGCGCGAAATCTTCCGCCTGCGCGGCTGCATGGGCTGCCATCGCTATGACGGGTTCGATCGCGAGGCCGACGAAATGTCCTCGGTGAACCAGCAGATTCACCAGCTCGATCAGCAAAAGGCCGAGTGGATCCGTCAAGCCGGGTTCGACGAAGCAGAAAGCCAACAATCCGCGCACCAGCGACACGGATGCGAAGAAGCTCTTCCAGGAATCCAACGACCTGAAGGTGCGCAGCACCGGCATCGACGCCAAGATCGAGCAGCTCGATATGCGATCGGTGAGCCTGGTGCGCGAGGTCAAGAAGGTCGGGCCCAGCCTGAAGGAAGTGCGGATGAAACTGCAGCAAGGAGTGGATTCCGGTGTGGCTGAAGGATCCGCACAACTGGCGCGAAGGCACCAAGATGCCTACGTTCCGTTTGGACGACGACGACATCAAAGCCATCTCCGCGTTCATCTGGCAATCCGGCGTGACAGGGCCAGTTGCCGCAGCAGAAGCCCGGCGACCCGGTAAAAGGGCAAGGAAGCGTTTCGAAACGCGCGGCTGCATGGCCTGCCACTCCATGGGCGAGGGCGGCCAAAAGCAGGGCGGGACATTCGCCGCCAACCTGAGCCGTGAAGGCGAAAAAGCCAATTACGATTACATCGTGCGCTGGGTGCACAATCCGCGCCAGCGCACCGCGCCCTACTGCGCCTACGAAAAGAGGGATCTCACCGCAGAGGATTACAAGAAACACAGTCTGCCGTTCGTGTTCGATCTGGATCACGATAAGTGCCCCAACGACGGCCACGAACTCCAGGTGCAGCAGATGACGCCGATGCCCAGCCTGCGCCTTACCGAGGACGAAGCGCGCGACATCGCCAGTTACCTGATGACCACGAAGCACGACAACGCGACGTACGCGGACGCCAGCTACATGGACGATCCGAACCTGAAGAACAAGGGGCTCGCGCTGGTCCGCTTCTACGGCTGCGCCGGCTGCCACGAAATCGCCGGGCTGGAAGAGGAGCAGCGCATCGGTACGGAGCTGACCAAGGAAGGGTCGAAGCCCATCGAGCGCCTGGATTTCGCCCTGCTCGGCCACAAGGCTGAAGAAGAAGGCTGGGAGACGCACAAGGGCTTCTTCGAACACAAGCTGGCCGACCCCGCGGTCTACGATCAGGGCAAGGAGAAGGCCAAGCAGGACCGGCTGAAGATGCCGAACTTCAACTTCTCCAAGCCGGAGATCGACGAGGTCACCACGTTTCTGGAAGGCTCGGTGGATGCCAGCATGCCGCCGCGCTATTTCTACGCGCCGGCCGACCAGCGGCAGGACATTATCGACGGCTGGTGGGTGGTGCGCAAGTACAACTGCATGGGCTGCCACCGCGTGCACGTGGGCCAGACCACCATGTTCGACACCATGGCGCGCTATCAGGATCCCGACTGGATGGAGCAGAAGCCGCCCACGCTGATCGGCGAAGGCGCGCGCGTGAATCCGCGAATGGCTGATGCGCTTCCTCAATAATCCGTCGCTGAGCGATACCGATACCAATCGCGACGGCGTGCGCCAATATCTGCACGCCCGCATGCCCACCTTCAGCTTCTCGCGATGGCGAGATCCGCAAGCTGGTGCGCTTCTTCGCAGGCGCTCTCTTCGCAGGCGGAGCCGTTCATCGCGCAGCAAGCTGGATCCGCTCACCGATCAGGAGCGGACCATGGCGCGGCAGCTCTTCACCAGTGAAGGCGCGCCCTGCCTGAAGTGCCACATGACCGGCGATCCGAAGCACGATGCCAAAGCCACGGCGCCGAATTTCACGGTCGCCAAAGAGCGCCTGCAGCCCGGATGGACCAAGCGCTGGATTCTGGATCCGGCGCTGATGGCCCCGGGCACGGCGATGCCCTCCGGACTGTTCCGGCGGGATGGCGACCGCTGGGTATTCGCCGGACCCACGCCGGCCAGTTTCAACGGATACACGAAGGACCAGGCCGACCTGCTGGTGCGCTACATGTTCCAGTTCACGCCGGAGGAACTGAATCGTCTGCGGTCCAGCGCGGGCGCCGGCGCGGGGAAGCCATAAATTGCATATATTCGGCAGGCCGGGAGGCTGTCCTACTAAAGGAGAATCTCTAGCGATGAAGAAGATATGGATCGGAGCCGGCGTTGCTTTCGCCCTGACGCTGGTCGGGTGCGGCGGCAGCAGCAACGAGACGGCCAAGACGGAAACCCCCGCGGCGACAACGCCGGCGGGCGGCGGCGACGCGGCGCCCGATAGGCCAACGGCGCCACCATCACCGGCAAGGTGGCCTTCGACGGAGCCCAGCCCAAGATGACGGTCATCGACATGTCGGCCAAGCCGGTGTGCGCGAAAGCTCACACCGGCGCCCGTGAGATCGGAAGAAGTGGTCGTGAACGATAACGGCACATTGAAGAACGCGTTCGTGTGGGTGAAATCCGGACTGCCGGATAAGACATGGCAGGTCCCGACCACCACGTGTCGAGTTCGATCAGAAGGCTGCATGTACTCGCCGCACGTGATTGGCGTGATGGCCGGGCAGAACATCGAGATCAAGAACAGCGATCCGACCAACCACAACATCCACCCGCATGCCGCCGTCAACGCCGACTTTAACCAGTCGCAGCCGCCCGGCGCGCCGCCGATCATGATCAGATCTTCCCGCGCGCAGGAAGTGATGATCCCGGTGAAGTGCAACATGCATCCGTGGATGCGCGCGTATATCGGCGTGGTATCGCACCCGTTCTTCGCCGTGACGGGCGACGACGGAACGTTTACAATAAAGGGACTGCCTCCTGGGACCTACACCATCGAAATGGTTCACGAGAAGTACGGCAAGCAGGAACAGCAGGTCACGGTTGGCGCAAAAGACAGCAAGACCGTCGATTTTTCTGTGAAGAGTTAAAAATTCGGGGCAGGTTTGGGAAGCCTGCCCCGGTTTGGATGCATCTGTAAATTTGAGGGAGACGAGGGGTTCGCGTCTGCCATCCTCTTAATGCGCGATTACATAGAACTGACAAAGCCGCGGATCACCTGGTTGATCCTCATGAGTACGGGGATCGGGTATTTCTTTGGACTTCGCGGCGCCGGCAACTGGTGGGATTTTCTCCACAACATTCATCTGCTTTCGCTGCTCCACACGGTGATCGGTACGGGCCTGATCGCCAGCGGGACGGCCGCGCTGAATCAGTGGTACGAGCGCGAGGCCGATCGCAAAATGCGGCGCACGGCCCTGCGTCCGCTGCCTTCCGGCAAGATGACCGCGAATCGCGCGCTGGCTTTCGGCGTGGCTCTTTCGGTGGCCGGCTTCGCCGAATTGTGGCTGGGCGTGAACTTGCTCTCGCGCGCTGATCGGCGTTCTTCACCCTGGCCAGCTATCTTTTCCTGTATACGCCCCTGAAGCAGCGCACGTGGTGGTCCACCACCGTGGGAGCCGTGCCGGGCGCCATGCCGCCCATGATCGGGTACGCCGCCGCAGCGGGCACGATCACGCTGGATGCCTGGGTGCTCGGCGCCATTCTCTTCCTGTGGCAGTTCCCGCATTTCTATTCCATCGCGTGGATGTATAAAGAGGACTACGCGCGCGCCGGCATTCAGATGCTGCCTGTGGTAGAACCGGACTGCCGGTCCACCGCGCGGCAGATCGTTCTGTACGGCATCGCTCTGATTCCGGTCAGCCTGATTCCGGCCATGCTGGGCATGTCGGGCCGTTTGTATTTGATTGGAGCTCTTCTTCTTGGTTTGTGGTTTCTATACTCGGGCGTGCGGGTGGCGGTGGAACGGAGTTTGTCCCGCGCGCGAAATGTGCTGATCACGTCCGTGCTATACTTGCCGCTCATCTATGGGCTCATGCTCTAGCAATACGTATGTGTTGAAAGGAGTAGACATA
>CAWKYG010000057.1:0-7794 GCA_963853855.1 uncultured Solibacteraceae bacterium
AAAGGACGAGAATGCGAAAACTATCCACGACGATATTGCTCATCGTGTTCGTGCTCGCGGTTCAGGGGTATGCCCAGAGCATCACAGGCTCGCTGAACGGACGTGTAGTCGATCAGCAGGGCAGCGCGGTTCCGAACGCCAGGGTTACCGCTACCGAGCCAACCAAGAAACTGACGGTCGCCACGAATACAACCGAGGCGGGAGACTTCTCGATCGCCGGATTGGCGCCGGGCAGCCTACACCGTCACTGTAGAGGCGACAGGATTCAAGAAACTGACGCGTCCAGACGTTGCGCTGGACGCCAGCGACAAAATCGCCCTGGGCGACCTGGTCGTTCAAATCGGAGCACTCACCGAGACGATCGAAGTCAGTGCCACGGCGATGACGCTACAGACGGAAAGCGTCGAACGCGGCTCGGCCGTGACCGGCACGCAGATTGCGAACATCAACGTAGACGGGCGCAGTCCGCTCGATATGGCCAAGCTGATTCCTGGAGTTCAGTTTACTGTCGGAGCTACGTACGCCGTGGGCAACGCGGCCAACGGGGCGAACAACTTTACCGCGAATGGCACGCGTCCCTCGCAGAACCAGGTCACCATCAACGGAATTGGCGATGTCGATACCGGCAACAATGGCGGCATGAACGCCAGCGTCAGCAACGATTCGATCGCGGAATTCAAGGTGCTCACCGGCACCTATCAGGCCGAGTATGGCCGCAGCGCCGGGGCACAAATCCAACTGGTGACCAAGAGCGGCACGTCCCAGTTCCACGGCAGCGGGTATTTGTACCATCGCAACGAGGGCCTCAACGCCAATACCTTCCTGAACAACATCCGGCCCCAGTTCGGGTTGACGTGTAACTCCCAAGCCTTTGTTTCGCTACAACGATCCCGGTTATACCATCGGCGGCCCCGTTCCGATACAGAAATGGAACCTCGCAAAGCAAGTTGTTTTTCTTCTGGAGCGAGGAATGGCAGGAGCAATTGGTGCCGAACACCGCGCATAACGTGACGGTGCCCACGGCGCTGGAACGAAAGGGCGATTTCAGCCAGAGCGTCAGCTCCGCCAACCACAAGCCGGTCAAGGTATATGATCCGACCAACGGCCAGCTCTTTCCCGGAAGCGTCATTCCGGCGAACCGGATCTGGGCGCCCGGCCAGGCACTGCTCAACATCTATCCCCTGCCCAACCAGTCGCTTGCCGCGAATTCCAACCTTCCCGGCGGCGCCACCTATAATTACCAGACCCAGTTGCCGGGTTCGTCTCCCCGCCGGGAAGATTTGCTGCGGCTGGATTACAACCTGACCGAAAAGATCCGCGTCTTTGGCCACTACATCAAAGACATATCGAACGCGGGAATTCCTTACGGCACTTGGGTATTGGGGATCAACCCGCCCATCGCGCCCATCTCCGAGCCTATTCCGGGCAACAGCCTGGCGGGGGGAATGACCTACATGATCACCCCGACCATGACCAACGAATTCAACCTGGGCTACACCAACAACAGCATCAATATCTTCGCCCCAAACAATGGGCTGGGCCAGTCGCTCCTGGGCTCCAATCCCCTGCCGGTGTTGTACCCCGACGCGAACCAGGGCTATCTGCCTCAGGTGGGTTTTGGCGGCAACAACCTGGCCAATTCACCCACGTTCGGGAGTTCCGATGCGCCGTTCATCAACTACAACACCACCATCGATCTCACCGACAGTCTGACGAAGGTCTGGCGGACCCATATCATCAAGGCCGGCTACTACATGCAGCGCAGCCGGAAGGATCAGACGTCCTTCGGAGCCTTCAACGGCAGCTACAACTTCGGCGACCAGGGCGGTCCGACGGGTGCTAATCCGCTCGATACCGGCTACGGGTTCGCCAATGCGCTGCTGGGCGTTTACCAGTCTTTCAACCAGGCGCAGCATCATATTAACGGCCTGTACCGTTACTGGAACATCGAACAATATGTCCAGGATACCTGGAAGGTCACTCCGCGCCTGACGCTCGATTACGGTCTGCGCGCCGCCTGGTACCAGCCACAGTACGATGCCGGCTTGCAGGCATCTTCCTTTGAACTTTCGCAGTTCAATCCGGCGCAAGCTTCCAAGCTGTACCTGCCGGCGGTCAACCCGGCGAACAACACGCGAAGCGCGTACGATCCGATCTCCAATACGTATCGCACCGCGAACTACATTGGGCTTATGATCCCAGGGAGCGGCAACGTCACCAACGGCATTTGCCAGGCCGGCACTTGTGTCAATAAGTATTTGACCCAGGACCGCGGTCTGCAATGGGGTCCCCGCTTCGGAATTGCCTGGGACGTCACCGGCAAACAGGATCTCGTAATCCGTACGGGCGGCGGAATCTACTATGACCGCATTCAGGGCAACCGCACTTTCGACACGGTGACCAACCCGCCCGAAGCGTTCAGCGTCACCACGCAATACGGCTATGCGCAACAGCTCAATCCCGCCACGGCGGTGCTCTCTCCGCCGAGTGCCGTGGAGGTCGATCCGACCGGCAAGATTCCGACTACCTACTCGTATCAATTCAGCGTGCAAAAGCGCCTTCCGTTGGGCATGATTCTGGATGTCGCTTACGTCGGCTCGGCGTCCCGGCATCAGCAGGACAACCGCAATCTGAACTGGAGCGCGTTCGGAACCACGTTCACGGCAGCGGCGACCGATCCCACCGCCGGCACCGGATGCATCGGATGCTCGCCGGCCCTGGGAACTGGCAGGCCCCTCGGAAGCAACGCCCTCCCGCAGAACTTCATGTCCCGGATCTACAGGGCTACAGCAATATCAACTTGTACGAGAGCGCGGCTACTGCGAACTACAACTCACTTCAGGTGCAGGTGCAGCGCCGCGCGGCAAGAGGACTGTTCCTGGGCGTCGCTTATACCTGGAGCAAGGCCATGGGGACCGCGCTGTCCGGCGGCACCAATGACAATTCGTTCGTCCGCCCCGATCAGTACAACCGGTTGGCGAACTACTCGCCCACCTCCTTCGACCGCCGCCAGGTACTGGCGGTCAACTACGTGTATACCCTACCGGTGCCGGAGAGTTTCGGCAACAAATGGACGAAGCTGATCACCAACGGCTGGCAACTGTCGGGCGTTACCATCGCCCAGACGGGCGCGGTGTTTACGCCCTCCGTCAGTGTCCAGAATTCATCCAATCAGATCGTCACCGGGTCCTACACGGAAGGGTGGCGGCCGGCGATCGTGCCTGGCTGCAACCCTTACACAGGCTCGGGCAATTGGACCAGTTATTTGAACCCCGCGTGTTTCGTACCGGCCCAGATTGGGAGTATCGGGCTCGAATCCGGCATCAATTATCTCCACGGCCCGGGTGGAGTGAACTTTGACATGGCACTCGAAAAGGAGTTTGCGGTCATTAAGGACGGGAAGGTCCACTTCCAGTTCCGCGCTGACGCATTCAACGTCTTCAACCACACCATATTCACGGGTGTCAACAGCGGGTTGGCCTTCACGCCGTTTCCCGCCAACAGCAGCGGTATCATCACCGGCCCGCCGGCCGGATACACCTCTACTGCGCTGGCAGTCAACAGTCCCGCTCAGGGCTGCAGCGGCACCAGTTGCACGCAGATTGGTGGCTTCGGCAGCCTGACGCAATCGGGTCCCGGGGCATTTGGATACTCCCGAATCCTGCAGTTGATGGTTCGGGTGACTTTCTAAAAGAGCCCAGGCCAAATCGCAAGTGTGGAAACGCCGGGCGGTGCCGCACGCCGCCCGGCGTCTGATATTCTTGTTCCGGAGATTGCCATGGGTCGAACCCGTTCGTGCCTTGTAATCGCGCACGTCCTGGCGGCTACACTCGCATTCGCGCAACGCCGCGCCCCCATCCCGGAGCAACTCAGCTTTACGCCATACCACGCCAGCGGAATCTACCAGGTGGGCGAAACTGTCGGCTGGACCGTTGAGCCCGGCCCCGTCACGCCTGCGTACGCTTACAAGTGGACTATTCGCCGTAATAACGCCGTGGTTCTCAAGGAGGGCAAGCTGGATCTTTCCTCAGGCAAGGACAAGATCGAAATCTCCGGCGACCAGCCCGAAATGATCTATGTCGCGGTACAGGCGTACGCCGATCTCGCCGGGGATGCGACAACTGCCGGCTCCGATGGCCAAGCCGCCGCGCCCGCTTTCACGGGAGGCAACACCGGGCGCAATAACGGGCTTTACGCCGTGGGAGCCGCCGTCGCGCCGCAGAAACTCGGGCTCTCGACACCACGCCCCGGCGATTTCGACACATTTTGGGATGGCAAACTCGCCGCTCAGGCCAAGATCCCCATCAACCCCGTCCTGACGCCGGTACAGACTGACGTGCCGGGCGTCGAGATGAATATGTTCGTGCTCGACGCGCTGGGGTCGAAGGTCGCACGGCTATGTGGCCAAACCCGCGAAGGATGGCAAGTTTCCCGCGCTGCTGCAATTGCAGTATGCGGGCGTGTACGCGTTGAATGCCCACGGTGACGCGCAGCGCGCCGCCGAAGGCTGGCTGATGATTAACGTGGATTCCCACGACAAACTGCCGTCCGACCCTTCCGGAGGCATACCGCGGAACTACCAGGCAGTCGGCAATACCGATCGCGAGAAATCGTATTTCCTGAATATGTACCTGCGCGACTCGCGTGCGCTGGATTACCTTCTGACGCGGCCCGACTGGGACGGCAAGACCATCGTCCTGACGGGAGGCAGCATGGGCGGCCAACAGAGCCTCGTGCTCGCGGGCTTGCGTCCCGAAAAGATCACCGCGGTGCTGGTGTGTGTGCCGGCCGGGGCGGATACCAACGGCGATCTTCACGGGCGCAAGGCCGGCTATCCCAACTGGCCGTCGGATAAGCCGGACGTGATGAACACCGCGCTCTACTTCGATACCGTCAATTTCACTTCGCGCATCAAGGCGCCGGTGCTTGCGGGCATGGGTTTCATCGACACGATTTCGCCGCCCGCCGGCGTCTGGACGGCGCTGAACCAGATATCTGTCCCCATAGAACCGTTACCGATGATCGAATCGGAGCACGACAATCTCACGCCGCAGAAGGGACGGGCCTGCCCCGCGCGAACCAAGGAAATACTCGATCTTCTGGTGAACGGCGGCGAGTTCAAGCCGAATGGCATCAGGCAGTAAAATCGGAAGCGAAGCGAAAATTCAAAGTTATTACTTTCGATAGATTCCGGTGCCCGCCCTTTCTCAGAGTCCCGGAAACGCGCCGAGATTTCTATTGACTCCTATAACATTCGGGATTACTCTTAGTACGATTAGTACTCGTAAGAAGGTTGGTCCTGGTAAGATGATCCATCAGATCCTTGATTTGTTCTTTGGATGCCGCCATCGTCGGATTACACGGCCCATCACTCCGGTTCAGAAGAATGCTCCGGGATCAAGCTTAAGCTATGTCGCCTGCTTGGATTGCGGCCAACACTTACATTACGACCCGAAAACCATGACTGTTGGGAAAGCTGTTATATCGGCGGCTTCGCCTTCACCTTCATCCTTCCAGGCATCCAACTGAGCCTTTGGGTGTCATGGACGGTTGTGACGAAGATTGTCCATTGCCCAACAGTATTCGATCACCAGGAACGCGATCCATTCGGTATTGTGTTTCTTAATGAGTATCCAAATTCCAAAGACCAGGGCGACCGTTTCTACAATCCAAAAAATTCCGTCAAAGGCCTCTTCGTGACGGGAAATGGCTTCGTTGTTGGTTATGTATCGGAGGAATTTCCTCATACACTCATTTTCCAACGGAAAATAACTCGCCGGGGCCGCGCCGGCAGGCAGGGTCGGCAGGTTGGCGGATTTTAGAGCCAGCTAACTGCTTTATATTATTTACAGCCCCTACCACCCTGCGATATCCTTGCTGGCAATCAGGAGGGACGCTTGTCAAATCTCACCCATCGCCGGATCTATGCCTGGGTTCTGCTTTTTTGTTTTTTC
The DNA here is from genome assembly GCA_963853855.1 of uncultured Solibacteraceae bacterium. Taxonomy (GTDB): domain Bacteria; phylum Acidobacteriota; class Terriglobia; order Bryobacterales; family Bryobacteraceae; genus Sulfopaludibacter. Next base: position 5,955 of record CAWKYG010000057.1, read on the forward strand.
ATCTCGCTCCTCTGTGTTGTCTATCCCATCTACGTGATTCAGCCCTTCCGCCACCAGGGCGCGCAGGAACTGGCGCTCGCATTGGTTGTTGCGAGGTTCCGTCCCCTCCTCACGACGGTTGCCGCACTGGCGTCCGTACTGGCGCTGGCCGCCTATTGGCGGGTGCAGCCGCGGAGGTGGCGCCGCGTCTTGCCGTCGGCCGCCGCAGCCCTTGTCATCGTGCTGGCCTGCCTGGCCCGGGTCAACATCTATGAGCTGATGTTTCACCCGGACCGTCATCCGGCATTCACCGCCGCGCGCGACGTCAAGTTGGATGCGGCGGAAAAGGTGATCGCCGTTCGCATCGGCGGCGTGGCTCGGGCCTATCCCATCCGCAGCATTTCATACCATCACGTGGTCAACGACGTGGTGGATGGGCAGGCCATCGTCGCCACTTATTGAACGCTCTGTCACACCGGTCTGGTGTGGGCGAGAGATATAGCAGGGCTGCGGCTCACGTTTCATCTGGCCGGCATCAACAACCAGAACTTCCTCATGCGCGACGAGGAAACCGGCACCTACTGGCAACAGATCAGCGGTGCTGCGATTTCCGGGCCTCTCAAGGGCCGCCGGTTGACCCTGGTTCATTCCGATGAGCTGACGCTGGCTGTCTGGAAATCCGAGCAGCCGCAGGGGACCGTTCTCGACGATGTCCCCCAATACGTCTTCGGCTATGCGAAACGCGATTGGGACATTCGCATGGAGCGCGTGCCTACGGTGATCGCGTTTCCGGAGCACGGCCTGGCCAGCCGCGAGGTGATGCTGGGCATTCAGACCGGCGGCGCCAGCCGGGCCTTCCCGTACAACCGCGTAGTCAAAGAAAAGCTGGTGAAGGATCACGTGGGATCCGAGCCCGTCCTGCTCGTGGTGGGGCCTGACGATCAGTCTGTCCGCGCCTTCCGCGACCGTATTCCCGGAGTGAACGGAGCCCCTGACTTTTACCGCATCGGCGGGCAGGAACCGGGTGTGCTCCTGATGGACGAAGCCACCGGCAGTAAATGGAACTTCCAGGGCTGCGCCACCGCGGGCCAGGCAAAAGGGAAGTGCCTGGAGCCTGTCGCCATGCTGAAGGACTATTGGTTCGACTGGCGCAACTACAACCCCGGGACCACCGTCTACGGAGCCAGCAGGTAACCTTCGGCGACTTTGCGGAACGCTGCGACCTGCCGCGCTTCCCAGTCGGCATCCCGGTTCAACTCCAGGGCCATCCGTCTTGCCGCCGCGGGCGCCTGCTCCATCGCCTGGCGGGCATTCAGAAACAGCGTGCGCGTGCGCCGTGCCAGAACGTCTTCCACGTTCTCGGCCATCTCGTCTCTGACGGCGCGGAGCCATGCGTCTCCCGGATCCGGCGGCGGAATGCGAAGGCTCGCGGTAACACAGGGAGCCGGCGGAAGACCCGCAAGGATGGCCGCCTGATTCACACAATCTTCGGCCATCCGACGGTACGTAGTCCACTTTCCGCCGCAGATGGTGAGCATCCCGCCCGGCTCCAGGCGAATCGTGTGTCCGCGCGAGAGGGCCGCGGTGTTACCCGCTCCGCCTTCCCGTACCAGCGGGCGGATGCCGGCAAACACGCTGAGCACGTCGGAGCGTTCCGGCTTGCGCGCCAGGTAGAGCGATGCCGTCTGCAGGATGAATTCCACTTCCTGCTCCATCGCCACGGGTTCCAGTTCCGCCGCGGCCACGGGCGTATCCGTCGTGCCGACCACCGTATGGTCGTGCCAGGGAATGGCGAACATCACCCGCCCGTCGCTGGTGTGCGGCACCATGATGGCGTGGTCGCCGGCAAGAAACGAACGGT
>CAWKYG010000058.1:0-13780 GCA_963853855.1 uncultured Solibacteraceae bacterium
CTTCACCACGGAGTCTTTTGAGGTAGTCCGTCAAGAGAAAGTTTAGTAATTCTTTGGAGTGCCCGGGAGGGGTGACACCGGAAGTGAGTGTTTGGGGTGGATCGACCTCCGATAGTGGGTTCAGCTTGCGGCGCAGTAAGATACTCAGCGGTCGGCGATTACGATGATGCCGGCCGTCTTTGGTTCACGTGGATGAATACGGATCGGTTGGTGGAAGTGTGGGTGAGCGCAACGCGCTTCATCCAGGTGGATCCACCGGGTCAGGCGTGTGGAACCATCTCAGAGAGGATCGGATCCAATCGGAAAGGTTCGCGAGTGGTGGCCGGTTAAGACTGTTTGACGATGAGTTTTGTGAGACCCGCTTGAGTTTTGCCCGGCCCAGCCGCAGCAGCTACCAGATCGCGGCCCAGGAAGTGGCGGCTGCGGCGTTGGTAGTCGAGGAAGATGCGCTCGTCATAGGGTTGACGATCCTTCCAGCAACGGTAGAGAATGCGCATCCATTTGAAGGCCAGTGCCCGCACGGCAGCGTGATGGTGTGCTTTGTTGCCGTCGAGGTGGCGCTCATAAAAAGCCTTGGCCCATTGCGAATAGGGGATGGATTGGCCAGCGAACTCGTGAAAGGTCTGCCTGAGAAATTTAGGGCAAGCCCTGCGCATGTGGATTACCGAGTAGTTGCCACTGGCGATTTTGGCAGGGGCAATGCCACTGAGGCGTTGCAGGTCGCTGGCACTGGTATAGGCATCGCGGCAGGTGCCGAAGGCGGCAATCAGGCGCGGAACGTAGCCGCGCCACTCCCGGGAAGGAAGCGAAGATGGGCGCATCGGGGTGTTCGGCCACCAGTTCCTGAATGCGTTTTTCCACTTCGGCGATCTGTTCGTGGAGCACGCTCAGGAGGCGAAGCAAGCTGCCGGTTTTGCGGGTGCAGGCCTCGATCACTACCTGGTCGGTCACTGCTGGTGGAGCGGCATAGATAGCCTGAATGCGTTGCTGGATGACTGATTCGTTACGGCAGTTGTGGTCGACAAAGAACTTGTGCAAGGTGCCGGGATGAGCGTGCTGCAGGTCGGGCAGCACGGGCCAGCGTTGCAGCAGGGCGGCAGGCAGAGGGGTATCCAGACGGCCAAACCATTTGCGGACTTGGGGAAAGTATTGCTGCAAGCAGTCGGTGAGCCGTAAGACGCAATCGACTCTTTGTTGGACGAATTGGCGGCGCAGTTCGGTCAAGAACTGAAGCAGGCGGGTCTCGGGCGTATCGGGTTGCCGCGGGCGGAGCTGTTCGCGATGGTGCAGCAGAATGTTCAGCAGGAGTTTGGCATCGCCGGGGTCACTCTTGGCGCCCGAGGGGAAGAAGGCCTTGCGATAGGACGCGGACATAGAAGGGGGCACGGGGTAGAGGACCAGGTGGTTGTATTTACTGAGCATATAGAAGACGGCGCCGCGCTTCTGTTCCAGACAAACGGCAATCGGGCGAGCGGCGAAGCGCTGATGCAAACCCATAGCCCAAAGCTCGACGGCTTCAGGGGTGTTTTCCAAAACACCATTTTCGGCGGGGCCGCCGGTACTGGGGAGCAGAGACCAGGAATGCTTCCCGGACCCCCAGTCGATGGCCGCCAAGGCGGCCCAATCGGGTTCGGCAGGCGAAGAGACGAGAATCGACATGCAACACCTCCATGAGGCGGGCTGGCCTGGTTCCCCCGAAAGTCTTATAGTGAGTCTTAGCTTAGAAAGCTTCTGAGAATTCGTTCAGGAGCCAGGCGCACCTCGCCGCCGGAAGTACTCCGTGTAGGCATCTTTTGCCGGCAACGGAAATTCCTGACGGCGAGGTGCCCGCTTCAGTTCATCAATAGCAGAATTGAGGAGAGCGGAAAACCGGTACACCCTTAGGAACTGTAAATAAATAACCATAGCATTTTTAATGGGGCAAGATCGTATAGTTCCATTCGCCGTGGAAAGTGTCGGTGCGGAGTTGGATAGCGGCAAACTCCGACTTACCCACCTTGATCCCTTTCGGGTACTTGCCTGTATCCAACTGGCTTTGAACGCGAAGGCCGGTTCTTGTGGTGGTGGCTGCAATCAGGTTGACGATGACTTCATGGCTGACCAGCGGTTTGCCGCGCCAGTTCTTCGTAATGTAGGAGAAGAGGCGGTGCTCGATTTTGTTCCACTTGCTGGTGCCCGGCGGGAAGTGGCAGACCGAGATTTGCAGCCCGGTTTCATCGGCCAGTTTCTGCAACTCCAACTTCCACAGCCGCACGCGCGATCCGTTGCTGCCTCCACTGTCCGCCGTTATCAATAGCTGACTGGCGCCGGGGTAAGTCTCTCGACCCATCATGTTCCACCAACGCCGGATACTCTCCACGGCGAACGCGGACGTGTCATGATCGGTACCGACACTGACCCAACCAGCATTCTGCCCCAGATCGTAAACTCCGTAGGGAGCATCCTTCTGCTTGGCGAAATCATGCACCTGCACCGGTTCGGGCTGACCCTTCGGCCGCCACTCGCGGCCTCCATTCTTGTAGTCCCCTACCTGTTCCTTCTTCTTCGTGTCTACTGAAATGGCTGGCTGGCCACTGTTCAGGAATTCCGTCGCCTTGGCACTGATGTATTCAAACTGCGCATTCCGGTCCGGGTGCGAGGAGCCCTCCTTCGTCTTGCGGTTCGCCTGCAAACTGTACTTCTGTTCGTGCAACAGTTCGGCAACCAGCACGTGGCTTACCTTGTGTCCTTGGGCTCGCAACTCGTCGGCGAGATTCCGCACGCTTTTGCATGTCCACCGTAGTGGGGACTGCGGATCTCCACGGGTTACCGGTTCCAGCAGTTTCTCTAGGTCGAGCAGCAGGTCTGGATCCTTGAACGATGCCTTCTTCCGACCGCCGCCCTTTTGTCGAATCGGCAGATGCTTTCGCTGTGAGCGGTCCGGCTTTTTCCGCAATTCCGCCAATCCCACTGCGATGGCGCGCCTGGAAACACCGCTGGCGCGGGACACAAGCGAGATGCCACCCCGCCCGTGGGCCGCGCTTTCCGCTGCCGCCCACAAACGTCGCGCGTGTTCATCCAGCCACGCCTCTAACTGGGAGAAACGCTTCTTGATCTCAGCCTCGCTGGCCACAAAAACATTCTAGGCCGAAAATGATTTAATTGCTACACTTATTTTCTTACAGACGCTTAGTATCGCCAGACGTGCCGCAGGTTGTTCTGGGGGATCCGGTCCGGTTGCGGCAGGTGTTGATGAACCTGGTCGCCAACGCCATCAAATTCACCGAATCGGGGCGCGTGGGTATCGAAGCGAGGGCGGGAAAGCGGACTGGCGAATCGGTAGAGCTTTGGTTTAGCGTCCAGGATACGGGCGTCGGCATAGCACGGGAGAAGCAGAGCGTCATCTTCGACGCATTTGCGCAGGCTGACCTATCGGTGACTCGCCGTTTTGGGGGAACCGGTCTTGGTCTGGCAATCTGTTCCCAATTGGTGGAACTGATGGGCGGCAGGATCGAGATGGAGAGCGCGCCTGGCGCCGGCAGCAAATTCTCTTTTCATGCCCTGTTCGGCGTTACCGCGGAAGAAGCTCCGCAGGCGGAAGCCGTGCCCTCCGCATGGACCGCACCTCTGAAAATCCTTCTGGCGGAGGACAATCTGATCAATCAGGTAGTGGCCGCCAGGCTGCTTCAGAAGCAGGGGCATTCGGTCAAGGTCGTGGCGAATGGACGCGAGGCGATCGAAGCAGCCGCGACAGACGCATTCGACCTCATTCTGATGGACAATCAGATGCCGGAATGCAGCGGTATAGAGGCCACTCGCACGATACGGGCGAGTGGCCGCAAAGTCGCGATCGTAGGCTTGTCAGCCGATGCGGCTAGCGGCGACCGGGAGCGTTTCCTTGCCGCCGGCATGGACGGTCACCTGGGAAAACCGTTCTCCGCCGAAGAACTAAACATCGTTATCGGCAAGTTCGGAAAGGCTCGCGCGGCCGAGCCTCAGACTTAGGACTCTGCCGGTCACCCGGCAGCGGCCTCTCCAGTTCATCGTCTGTTCATCTCCCAAATTCTATACTGTGGGAGTTCCAATGCAATCCATTTTGCCGATCCTGGGCCTCGGCCTGGCATTGTCCTGCCAGGGTGTGTGGGCCCAGACTCCCGCCAGCCCGGCTCCTGCCGGACCCATCGTACTGACTTTGCAGCAGGCGATGGTGCGCGCGCGCCAGTATAGCCCGCAAATCTACACCGCCAGCCTGGCGGCACTCTCGGCGCACGAAGACACGGCCCAGGCCAAAGCCGCAATGCTGCCGACCGCGGAGGCCATGAGCGGCTACATCTATACCCAGGGCAACGGGAAGCCGAGCGGCATCTTCGTACCGAATGACGGAGTGCATGTTTACACCGAATTGCTCAACCTGCACACCGACGTCTACAGTCCGGCCAAACGGGCCGACTACCGGCGGGCCATGGCGGCCGAAGCCCTCGCCAAAGCCAGGAAGGACCTGGCCGAGCGCGGCCTGGTGGCCACCGTCACGCAGAACTTCTACGGTATGGCGGTGGCACAGCGAAAATTCGCGAATGCGCAAGCCAGCCTGCGGGAAGCCCGGGACTTTCAGGATCTGACCGAAAAACAGGAACAGGGCGGCGAGGCGGCCAAGGTGGATGTGATCAAAGCGCAATTGCAGGTGCAGCAGCGCGAGCGCGAGTTGCAGGATGCCCAGGCCACCCTGGACAAGGCGCGCATGCAGTTCGCGGTGATGCTGTTCCCGAATTACAACCAGGAGTTCCGCGTCACCGACGATCTGGATACCGCGCCCGAACTGCCGGCCTATTCCCAGATAAAGACTCTGGCGGGCAAGAACAGTCCGGACATCCGCGCGGCGGAGGCGGCGGTACAGCAGCAGAATTTCGCCATCACGTCGGCGCGCGCGGCGTATCTGCCCAGCCTGTCGGTGGATTACTTCTTCGGATTGCAGGCCAACCAGGTGGCGCTTCACGACCCGGAAGGCTTCAACAATATCGGCTCCAGCGTGGCGGCGCAGTTGACCATTCCGATCTGGAACTGGGGCGCCACACGGAGCAAGATCAGGCAGGCGGAGTTGCAGTTGCAGCAGGCGAAGAACGATTTGAGCCTGACGCAGCGCACCCTGCTTTCGGAGATGGAACAATTCTACCTGGAGGCGCAGGTGGCCACATCGCAGATCGCGTCGCTGCGCAATTCGTTGACGCTTTCGGTGGAAAATCTGCGATTGACGCGCCTGCGGTACACGGCCGGCGAATCCACCGCGCAGGAAGTGGTGGACGCGCAAACCACGCTGGTGCAGGCGCGCAACGCATTTGACGATGGACTGGTGCGGTATCGCCTGGCCCTGGCGAACCTTCAGACACTCACGGGGGCGTTTTAGCCAATGAAGAAATACATCTCTCTGGTGGGCGCCGCGTGCCTCATCCTCAGTAGCGGCTGCTCCAGGAAACAGGAAGCGGATGTGGAAGCGCCCGCGCCGGTGCAGGTGGCGGCCGTTACTGAAGATACCGTCCGTCGCACGGTGAATGCGGATGGCACGCTGTTTCCCGTGCATCAGTGGAACGTCATGCCGAAGATCACGGCACCGGTGCAGAGGTTCCTGGTGAACCGCGGCGACGAGGTGAAGACGGACCAGTTACTGGCGGTGCTGGAGAACAAAGACCTGGTAGCCACGGTAGCGGCCAACAAGGGGCAGGTGGACCAGGCGCAGGCCAATCTGCAGAACACCGAGATGGCGTCCATTCCGGAATCGGTGGTTAAGGCGCAGACGGACGTGGAAAGCGATCAGGAGCAGTTCGACGCCGCCAAGAAAGTCCTGGACAGCCGCCAGCAACTGTTCAAGGAAGGCGCGCTGGCGCGCAAGCTGGTAGACGATGCCGGGGTACTGTACGCGCAGGCCAAGGCGCAACTGGACACCGCTAAGGAGCACTTGCGCGCGCTGCAGTCGGCGGGCAAACAGGCGCAGATCGACCAGGCCAAAGCGCAGGTGATCTCGGCGCAAGGGCAGCTCCATTCGGCGGAAGCGCAGGTGGCGTATTCGGAGGTGCGGAGTCCCGGCGCGGGCGTGGTTGCCGACCGGCCGCTCTATGCCGGCGACATGGCGGCGGCCGGCACACCGCTGCTGGTGGTGATGGATGTTTCGCGCGTAGTGGCGCGCGTGAATGTTCCCGCCGCGGACGCGACGGGTATCAAGGTGGGCCAGCCCGCCGACGATTAGTTTGGCCGAGACCGACGCAGCAGGTGCCGGGCAAGGTGACGGTCGTGAGCCCCGCCACCGACCCCAATAGCACCACCGTGCAGGTCTGGGTGCAGATGGACAATCCCGGCCGCGCGCTCAAAGCCGGGCGCGGCGGTGCACGTCAAGATCGTCACCGAGACCATCAAAGAACGCCTGCTGGTGCCGGCGGCGGCGATTCTTCCCGGCGAAGAAGGCGGCACCGCCGTGCTGGTGATCGACTCGGATTCCACGGCGCACCGGCGCGCCGGTGCAACTGGGCGTGCGCGAGGGCGACAAGGTGCAGATGCTGAACGGCGTGTGATGCCGCGCGAGGAAGTGGTGGTGGTGGGCGGCCTGGGCGTGGACGACAAGGCCAAGGTGAAGGTGGTCGCAAGCCAACGCACGGAGGCGGACGAGGACGACAGCCGGAAGACGACTCCTCCGCGAAGGACGCCAAGGACCAGAAGAAAGACGAGGCGAAACCGAAAGCGAAATGAGCGACCTTTCGACCCCCACACCCCCGGTCAATGGGGACAGCGCCGCACTGGACCGCGCGGCACGGAAAGCCGATCATCTTCGTCATCCTGACGCTGGTGGCGGTCGGCATCTACCTGGCGTTCACGATTCCGGTGGCGGTGTTTCCCGGATACCAATTTTCCGCGCATCGTGGTGGGCGTGGATAACGGCGTCTTCCCCATCGACCAGATGCTGGTCACGGTGACCAAGCCGCTCGAAGATGCCGTGAACACCGTGCAGGGGCTCGACCACTTGTACTCGATCACCAGCCGCGGTACCGCGGAAATCGACTTGTTCTTCAATTGGAACGTGGACATGTACCGGACGCTGGAGCTGGTGAACGCGGCGCTCGCGCGGGTGCAGGCGTCGCTGCCCCCCACCGCGAAGATCACGGCCAACCGGCTGACGTTCGCGGCGTTTCCGATCATGGGTTATAGCCTGACGTCCGACAAGGTCACCGCAGAGCGCGCTTTGGGAGTTGGCCACCTACGAACTGAAGCCGCGGCTGAACCGCCTGACCGGCGTTTCGACCGTGATCGTGCAGGGCGGGCAGGTACCGGAATTCCAGGTGCAGCCCGACCCCGCCAAGCTGGTCCAGACCGCCGTCACCATTCCCAACATTCTGGACGCCATCGGCCGCAGCAACATGATCGATTCGCCCGGGCTGATCGAGGAGCAGCCACCAGCTGGTTCTCAGCCTGGTGAGCGGCCAGGCGCGGACGCCGGCGGAAATCGCCAACATCGTGATCAAGACCACGCCCGCGGGCGCGCCCGTGCGCATCGGCGATGTGGCCACGGTGTCGCCTTCGGTGATGCCGGTATACACGGTGGTGACGGCAAACGCCAAGCCCGCCGTGCTGCTGAACATCAACCGCCAGCCAGACAGCAATACCGTGGCGGTGGCCGACGCGGTGCACGCGGAAATCGACCAGATCCGCAAGGAACTGCCGAAGGGCGTGGAACTGCAGCCCTTCTACGACCAATCGGAAATCGTCATCGAATCCATCAACAGCGTGCGCGATGCGATCCTGCTGGGCCTGGTCCTGGCTTCCCTGATCATGGTGCTGTTCCTGCGCGATTGGGGCACTTCGCTGGTGGCCGGCCTGGTGATTCCCGCCACCATCGCGGTGACGTTCATCATCCTGCGCGCGTTGGGCCAGACGTTCAACCTGATGACGCTGGGCGGCCTGGCGGCGGCGGTGGGACTGGTGATCGACGACGCCATCGTGGTGGTGGAGAACATCGTGATGCACCGCGATTCGGGCCAGTCGCGCGCCGAAGCCATCCGCAGCGCGCATCCGCGAAATTCGCGTTCCCCTGGTAGGATCCACCGTCACGCCGATCGTGGTATTCCTGCCGCTGATCTCGATCACCGGCGTCACCGGCGTGTTCTTCCGCGCCCTGGCGGTCACGGTGGGAGTGGCGCTGCTGACTTCGCTGGCGCTGGCGCTCACCTGGACTCCCACGCTGAGCCACTACTTTATCGGCAGCGCGGCGCGGCACACGCCGGCGGAGCATCGATACGCGTTCCGCCGTGGCTGATGCGTCTCTACGAGCGCGTGCTGCGCTTCACCCTGGAACACAAGCTGGTGCTGGCGTGTTTTCTCGCTGCTGCTGATCGCCGGCACGTACTTCTGCTACAACAACACCGGCTCCGACCTGCTGCCCGCCATGGACGAAGGCGGCTTCATTGTCGATTACATCATGCCGGCCGGCTCCTCGCTGGCCGAGACCAACCGCGTGATCACGCACATGGAGAAGATTCTGCGCGCCACGCCGGAAGTGGAGAGCACCTCGCGCCGCACCGGCCTGCAACTGGGCCTGGCGCAGGTGACCGAAGCCAATACCGGCGATATCTCGGTGAAGCTGAAGCGCAACCGGAAGCGCAGCGGCGAAGAGGTGATCGCCGAGGTGCGCGACAAGATCAAGAAGGCGGAGCCGGTGGTGGACATCGAGTTCCCGCAACTGTTGCAGGACATGATCGGCGACCTGACCAGCGCGCCCGAGCCGGTGGTGATCAAGCTGTTCGCGCAGGATCCGGCGCTGCTCACGCAATGGGCCACCTCGGTCGGCGACAACATCAAGAAGATACCGGGCGTGGTGGACGTGCTGAACGGCATCGAGAACACCATCAGCGGCCCGGCCACGCGTGTTCAACGTGGACCCGGTGGCGACGGCGCGCGCCGGGTTCTCGCCGCAGGAGGTGGAACTGGACGCCAGCGCCATTCTGCAGGGCGAGCCGGCCTCCGCGCCGGTGGTGGTGAACGACCGCTCCTACACCATCCGCGTGCGATTTCCCGCCGAGACGCGCGCAAGACGCTGGACGCCATCCGCAACACGCTGCTGGTCAGCGGCACGGGCAAGACGGCGACCATCGGCATCGCTGGCCAACATGGTCGAGATCCCGGGCCAGAACGAAATCCGCCGCGAGAACCTGCAGCGCAACGTGCAGGTAACCGCGCGTTTCGAAGGCATGAACCTGGGCGACGGCATGAAGAAGGTGCAGCAGGCCATCGCCGATATGAACCTGCCGCCCAGCATTCGCGTGCAGTACGGCGGCCAGTTCGAGGAGCAGCAGAAGTCGTTCAAGGATCTGGCCTTCGTTCTGGTGCTGGCGGTGGTGCTGGTGTTCATCGTGCTGCTGTTCGAGTTCGGCAATTTCGCCGCGCCCATGGCGGTGCTGTCCTCGGCGCTGCTTTCCACCTGCGGCGTGTTCCTGGCGCTGCTGGTCACCGGGACCACGTTCAACCTCTCTTCGTTCATGGGGCTGATCATGGTGATCGGCATCGTGGCCAAGAACGGCATTCTGCTGCTGGATGCGGACCAGAAATTCCGCGCGGAAGGCGTGCCGGCCGAAGAGAGCATGATGCAGCGCCGGCGAGCGCCGCCTGCGCCCCATCATGATGACCGCGCTGGCCACCGTGGCCGGCATGCTTCCGCTGGCGTTCGCTTTGGGCGCCGGCTCGCAGATGCTGCAACCTTTGGCCATCGCGGTGATCGGCGGCATCGCTCGCCTCGATGGTCCTCTCGCTGGTGGTGACTCCGGCCGTCCGGTACTATCATTGGCGGCCGGGAATGAGTAACGGAAAAGGAGTAACACGATGAAGAAGATTCTGACAATCGCATTGGTGGCCGCCGCGGCATTTGCCGCCGAAGGCTACAAGGTTCTCACCAAGATCAAGATCGGCGGCGACGGGCGGATGGGATTACGTCGCCATGGACAGCGCCAACCGCCGGCTGTACGCTTCGCACGGCACCGTCGTGGAAGTGGTGGATCCCGATGCCGGCAAGGTAGTGGGCACCGATCACCGGGTTGCACGGCGTTCACGGCATCGCCATCGCGGCCGATCTCGGCAAGGGATTCATCACCAACGGCCAATCCAACAGCGTGACGATCTTCGATCTGAAGACCCTGGCAAAAGAGCGGCGAGCCGGCCGCCGGCAAGAACCCCGACGCCATCTGCTACGAGCCGAAGACCAAGCGCGTGTTCGCCTTCAACGACCGGCAACGATGCCACCGCCATCGACGCCAAGACCGGCGAGAGTGCTGAAGACTTTCCCGCTCGGCGCCAGCGCCGGAATTCTGCCAGGCCGATGGCGCGGGCAAGGTTTACGTCAACCTCGAGGCATCCAGCGAAGTGGTCGAGATCGACGCCGCCAAGACTGACAGTGACGCGGCGCACTTCGCTGGCGCCCGTGCGAAGGCCCGTCGGGACTGGCCATCGACGTCAAAGACAAGAAGCTGTTCTCGGTGTGCGGCAACAAGATGATGGCCGTGACCGACATCCCCACGATGAAGGTGATCGCCACTCCGGCCATCGGCAGCGGGCCCGGACGCCGCGGGCTTCGATCCCGGGCACGGGCCTGGCCTTCAGCTCCAACGGCGGACGGCACGCTGACCATCGTCAAAGCTGGTGAACGGCAAGTACGAGCCGTGGATACCGTCACCACCGAGCGCGGCGCCCGCACCATGGCGCGTGGACCACAAGACTGCACAAGAGTGTATCTGCTGGCCGCCGAATACGGCCCGACGCCGCCCGCCAAGGATGGCAAAAAAGGGCGCCGCCGGTGCTGCCGGACAGTTTCCACGTACTGGTGGTTGGGAAATAAGGAGTAACGACATGAAGACGCTGAACACTTCGATGCCGCGATTCTGCCTGGCGCTTGCCGGCGGAATTGCGATGTTGCTTTGACTGCACAGGCCCAACCTCCACCGATGGTCCCTACAAGGTGCTGAAAACCGCAAAGTCGGCGGCGATGGCGGATTCGACTACGTATACGCGGACGCGGAGGGCCGCCGGCTGTACGTGCCGCGAGCGGCGAATCCCGGCCGCGTCACGGTATACAACCTGGACACGCTGGAAAAGGTCGGCGAGATTCCCAAGACCAATCGCGCGCGGCGCCGCGGTCGATCCCAAGACCCATCACGGCTTCGCCAGCAGCAAACCGGTAGTCATGTTGGACACCAAGACGCTGGCGACCATCAAGACCATCGACGTGAAGGGCGGCCCGGACGGCTACCTGTTCGACCCGTTCAACGAACGCGTCTGGATTCTCAGCCACAGCCAGCCGAACGCCACCATGATCGATGCCAAGGATGGCTCGGTTGCGGCACATCGAAGACTTGGGCGGCGCGCCGGAGCAGGCCGTTACGGACGGCAAGGGCCACATCTACGTCGATCTCGAAGACAAGGACCAGATCGCCGCCGTGGACGCCAAGGCACTCAAGGTGAACGCGCACTACGATCTGGGCGGCAAGGGCGGCGGCCGCGGCGGGCTGGCATTCGACGTGAAGAATCACATTCTCTTCGCCGCCTGCCACAATCCGCCAGAACATGGTGATGCTCAGCTCCGAAGACGGCAAGATCCTGGACACCCTGCCGATCGGCGGGGGCACCGACGGCGCGGCGTTCAATCCCAAGACCATGGAGGCTTTCAGCTCTAATGGCGACGGCACGCTGACCGTGATCAAGGAAAACAGCCCCACCAGCTTCGTGGTGGAGCAGAACCTGAAGACCATGAGCGGGCAAAGACGCTGACGCTGGATTCGAAGACCGGCCACATCCTGCTGATCGCCGCCGAGTACGGTCCGGCTCCGGCGCCGGCGGAACCCGCCAAGAAGGGCGGCCGCGGCGGCCGCGGCCCATGCTGCCGGATTCGTTCTCGATCATGGAGGTCGGCAAGTAGGGCGATAGCGTCGGCAAGCACAAGGGCGCCGGAGGCGATGTCTTCCGGCGCCGCATATTCGTCGGGGCGATGGCTGACGCCGCCGCGGCAGGGAATGAAGAGCATGGCCGTGGGCGCGATGCGCGACATGAAGAGCGAATCGTGATAGGCGCGGCTCACCATCGTCTGATAGCCAGGCCGTGCGCGGCCGCGGCCAGCGCACGAGCGCCTCCACCACCAGCGGATCGCATTGCGCGGGCGCGATCCGCGTTGATGATTTCCGTCCGCACGGTCACGCCGCGCGCGCGCGGCGATCGCTTCGCGCATGCCTGCTCGATGCGCGGCCAGCACGCCGTCGCGCCGCGCTACGTCGATATCGCGGACATCCAACTCCAGGCGGACGCGGCTGGGAATGCTGTTGATGGCGCCCGGGAAAACGTCGCAGATTCCGACAGTCGCCACGGTGTCGATCGCGCCGGTCGCATTGGCGGCGGCTTCCACCGCCAGCACCATTTCGGCGGCGGCGCAGAAAGGCGTCGCGGCGCTCGCGGCATCAGCACGGCGCCCGCGTGGCCGCCCTCGCCTTCGATCCACAGCCGCAGGCTGGCGGGCGCGGCGATGGCGGTGACAATCCCGAGCGGAATTCCCGCGCTGTTCCAGCAGCGGACCCTGCTCGATGTGCAGTTCCACGAAGGCCGCGATAATAGCCCGCGGGCAGGCGCACGCCGAGCCAGCGTCGCCGCGAAAGCCGGCGGCGGCGCGCGCACTCGTCGAGCGTGCGCGCCGTCGCTGTCGCGCAGACGCGTCGCCGGCCGATGCGTCCAGCATGCCGGCCATCAGGCGGCTGCCGAAGCAGCCGATGCCGAAACGCGTGGGCTCCTCGGCGCGTGAAAATCAGCAGCTCGATGGAGCGGCGCGGGCGAAAGCCGGCGCGCTGCAGCGCGCGGATGGCTTCCAGTCCGCCCAGCACGCCGACCGTGCCGTCGTAAGCGGCCGGCGTTGCGGGATGGCGTCGATGTGCGAGCCGGTGCCCACCGCCGCCAGCGCCGGGTCCGCGCCCGGCCAGCGCGCGAAGGTGTTGCCCACGGCGTCTTCGCGCAGCGTCGAGCCCGGCCTCCGCGCACAGACCCTTCACGTAGGCGCGCGCGCGCCGGTCCGTTTCGGAGAAGACCACGCGCGTCACCGCGGGCGCGGGCGCGTCGGAAAACGACGGCCAGCGTCTCCAGTTCGCTCAGCCAGCCGCTGCCGATCTCGATTATCGAGCTTCATGGCGGTTCCAGTCTTTGTAGATCAGGTATTTCGCGGGCGTCTTCCCAGCGCGCCGAACCACTGCGGGCAGTAGGGCGCCATCCAGATGAAATCGCCCGCCGTGACCGGATACCAGCGGTCGCCCAGCCGGTAAATGCCGCCGCCTTCGAGCATCAGCAGGCCGTGCTCCATCACGTGGATCTCCACCATGCGGCAGCGCCGCGCCGGGCTGATAGGTCATGGTGTTGACCGCGAAATCGAAGGCGGGGTGGTCGGGCAGCAGCGTGCGCACCGTCCAGGTCCGCGTCGCCGCCCAGCGGCGCGCCGGGCACGCGACTGCTCGTCGCCCGAAGCAGCAGGTGCGGCGAGGCGCCATCGCAGCGGCCGGTACGGTTTTTCGATCACCGCGGCGCGCGCCGCCGCGGACGCGGTAATGGGATGGCGCAATCCGCCGGCATATACGCGTATTCATCCGCCGCCAGCGTGCGCCCGCCCAGCGTCAATTCGCCTTCCAGCACATAGACGAAGCGCTGGTGGCCGGCTGGCGCCAGGCTGCCGCCGGCTGCGAATTCCGCCGTGTATTGCGTGAACGCCGCGCCCGCCGCCGGCGAGCGTGCACGATGGCGGTGGCTT
>CAWKYG010000059.1:0-43356 GCA_963853855.1 uncultured Solibacteraceae bacterium
CGGTCGGGGACGAACCCATCGCGATTCGGCATGCGAACCTTCGGGGCAGCGTCTCCTCGATCCAATACGGCATTCTCGGGCACGATCTGCGCCAGGAACAGGATGTACGCCGTCACGGCGTAGACTTGGTCGCGGTGAGCATGCCGGGATTGTTGAATGGCATGGCCCGGTTCACGTAGTCCCAGATGGTGGTGGCGTACGGCCAGTAACTCCCCACGGTCTGAGGGGCTTGCATTCTTGAGCGTGCCCTGGCCGCCCACCAGCGGGACGCTGTCGCGACCCTCCGCCCTCCCCATGGCACTTGGCGCAGCGGTTGGCGTAGACCTCCCGGCCCGGGGCGGCGGTCCGCTCCCGCCGGCAAGCCTTTCCCATCGGGGAGCGAGAATCCCACTGGCGGATCTCTTCCGGCGTCGCGTGCGGCCCACGGCGTATTTCGGAGATTGCGCACACCGCCCCGGCAACCAGAAGCGAGCAGGCTACGCATGCGTCACGCTCCCATCTGCCATGATCTTCCACACCTTGATGCCGTTGAAATGATACCGGAATTGAGGCCGCGGAGCGGCCACCAGCTCCTTGGTAGGCTGTACGTACCCGCTCTCATCGGTCGAGCGCGATGCAGCACGGCTTCCGGGCCTCCCAATTCCACGGAAGACGGAAGCGCGTGAAGGCCGGAGGCGCGGTTCCTGGAGCGGCATCGCGCCAGGAGCGGCCGCCATCGGTCGAAATTTCCACCCGGATATGTCCCCGGCCCGACCACGCCAATCCGCTGATCTGGCAAAAGCCGGGGCTCTTGAGCCTCTGCCCGCCGGAAGGAAAGGTGATCAGCGATTTCGCCTCCATGACGAAGGTGAACAGGCGCGCCGTGCCATCGGGCATCAGGTCCGTGTAATGCGAGGTTTCGTCGCGCACCATGTAGGGCTCCTCCGCGGCCTTGATGCGGCGCAGCCACTTCACACTCATGTTTCCTTCCCAGCCTGGGATGAACAGCCGCAGCGGAAAACCTTGTTCGGGGCGCAACGGCTCGCCGTTTTGTCCCCAGGCGACCAGGACATCGTCCATGGCTTTCGCCATCGGAAGGCTGCGCTGCATCTTGCAGGCATCGGCGCCTTCTGCGATCAGCCACTTGGCGTTCTTTTGAACGCCGGCTTCCGCCAGGAGCAGCGCCAGCGGCACGCCGGTCCATTCGCTGCAACTGGCCAGGCCGTGGCTCTGCTCGGCGGTGCGGCGGGCTTTTCGCCCCATTCACTGCTGCTGTTGCCGGAGCACTCCAGAAAGTAGATCCGCGAGATCGACGGGAGGCGGCGGATATCGTCCATGGTGAAGATCAGAGGCCGGTCGACCATGCCGTGGATCAGCAGCCGGTGTTGCGCCGGGTCGATGCTGGGCACGCCGGCGTGGTGCCGTTCGTAATGCAGCGAGGACGGCGTCAGGATGCCGACGGAATCACCGAGCGGCGTGCGGGTTTGCGATTCTTCCAGGTAGCGGTCGTCCGACAGCAGGCGCCTGGCGGTTTCAAATTCACTGCGCTCTCCATAAGGCCGGACAGTGGCGCCGAGCAGTCGTGGACCCTCGTTTGCCAAGGGGGCATTTTGTTTGCAGGCGGACAGGGCGGCTCCCAGGGCGGTGGCGCCGAGCCACTGCCGGCGCCGGATACGTCGGATGGGTATCATAAAACTCCTCCAGACATGGTAGTGCAGGTCAGCGGTAGTAGCCGTTGCGGGCCTGAACCTTCACGCCGGCGCGGGCGGTTTTGATTTCGATGCGGCGATAGGTTCCGCCTTTGTCGCGGTTGGCGGAGGTATAGCCGATGGCGTACTGGTTGCGCATCTCCTCGCGAATGGTGTTGAAGACGGTCTTGAGGGGCATGCCCCAACTGACTTGAACATGCGCCCGCCGGTGGGCTCGGCGAGTTTGCGAAGAGCCTCTTCCCCTGGGCCGGCGATTCGTGCGCCATGGAACCATCATCGGCATAATGGATACCGTAGATGGTGGAGTCGGCATTCTGCGCGGATTTCACGGCGGCATCGGCCGCGAAGACACTGCCGTTATCGACGCCATCGGTGATGATGACTATGGCTTTGCGGCCGGGCACGCGAGCCAGTTTCCTGGCGGCCACGAGATTCACCGCTTCGTAGAGCAGCGTCCCGCCGTGGGGCCGGAATTCGGGCATCGCGGTGGGGTCGAAGGGATGGGCGGCCTGGAGGGCGATGTTGGAGCGGTCCAGATTAGAAGTGAGGTCCTGCCAGACGGCGACGGTTTGAGCGAAAGTGACCAGGAGCGCGCGATCGTTGCGGCGCAGGACCTCCGCGAGGAACCGGGAAGCGGCGTTCTTCTCGATATCGAGAATGCGTGAGACGCTGCCGCTCACGTCCAGGAGCAGGGCAACGACGATGGGAGTGTCCACCTCGCTTGTGAAGTAGCGGATCTCCTGAGGCCGGCCGTCTTCGCGAATGCGGAAATCGTCTTTGGAAAGATTGTTGACAAAGGCGCCTCTCCGGTCGCGGACGGTGCAAAGGATATTGACGACGTCCACATCGACGGTGATGACATTGGGATCGCGCGGCGGATTCGATTGCGCCTGCGACCGCGCAGGGACCGGGCTGGCGGCGAATAAAGCGGCCAGAAGGGTTCGCGTGAGGAAGAAAATGGCAGTACCTCGAAGTCAATCCATTGTGCCACGCGCGAGCGCGAGGAATGCCCCGGCAGTTTCAGGGTGCGCCTGGCACGACTCCGGCCACACACCCATTTAATACAGAGGCGCGTTCTCCGCCGGCACAGGCCGCTTCGCTCTCCACGAGTATGCCCCGTGCACGGCGAACAGCCAGGCGTGCAGTTGCTCCAGCTTGCGAATTTCAGATCGCAGGGCCGGCAACGCTTCCAAGGCCGTCTTTTCTTTTTCCATGCGGGCCGCCAGCATGTGCGGATCCATCCCGCAATCCGGCGCTTCGTCGAACTCCAGCGCGCTGGACGCCCCCGGCCCTTCCAGACCGTACACCCAGCGGAAGATCGCCTCCGTCCTCGGCATATGGAATGCCGAGGTGATCACCAGGAGCCGCTGGAACCCGCGCGGCGCCGCGTGAATCATCCGCGAAAAATAAGCATTGCCGATGGTGTCATAGGACGATTCCTCCATGAGAATGCGCCCCGGGTCCGCGCCCCGCTTTACCAGGTGGCGCGCACCGGCGCGCGCTTCGGTCCACGGGAAGCCAAGATCATCCAGGGGCGGCGCGCGATGGGGAGTTCCGGCACTCAGCGGCATTAAGTACGCACTCCCCGCCACCGCCAGCGCGCGGTCCAGCCGGGCCGTCACCCACGGCGGCAGCTCTCCGCCCGCGCGTACGCCGCCACCCGGAATCACGATTGCATCGAACGTCGTCATTCTTCAAGTCGCGCTGCCGCGAATGCTATGATGCGCGCGGTCGCGCAACTCCCCGATCCGGACTCCGGTCAGCGCAGTCGCTACTGCCCCGGCTGTCAGCAAGGGAAGTGTCAGGATCCCCAGCATGATGATGGAAAATGATTTGGCTACATCCTTCTCGACATCAAACAGCACTAACGCCGCCACGCAGGCAACATTCAGCACCCCGAGATTGGACGGCGCCGCCGGAATGAATGTCGCCAGCCGGATGATGGTCGAAACGGCAGCGGCCACCAGAAACGAAAGGTCCATGTTGTCTGCTTTGATCAAGGCGTAAGTCGGTACAATCTGCAGTACCGCGAGTAGCAGACTGATAAGAGAAGTTTTCGTCAGCGTCCGCCAGTTCCCCATCAGATGCAGGCCTTCCACGATGTGGCGCAGCATGGCGGACCAACGGTTCTGTTGCAGAATGACTTGATCGCTCTGGTGATGATGCAGAATCCAAAACAGTGCCGCGGTGCCGAACAGCAGGAGCCCCTCCAGGATGCGTACCAGGATGGTGAAGTCCTCCGGCAATTTGACGAAGGAGGCCGTAATCAGCAGCGCCAGCAGCATCCAGAAGCCATCGATCAGCCGTTCCACGGCGGCCGATGCGAAGCCCAGCGAGATGCGAAAGTCCCCCCAGTGCGCCAGCAGGTAGCAGCGGATTGGCTCGCCGATCTTGAGCGGCAGCACCTCGTTGGCGAACAGACCGATATAGATCGCCTGTACCGTTCGCCAGAACCTGAGCCGGACGACGGGCCCGAGCAGGGTGTTCCAACGCCACGCCTGGCAAATGTAAACCCCAAGCTCCGCAAGGGCCGCGACCAGCGCCCACCGCCAGTCCAGAGTCTGCAGGTCGCTCTTCAGATTGCTGAACGAATAGCGGCTCAGAACCCATACCATGCAGCCGGCAGATAAGCTGTAGGCCAGCAGTTGCGGCAGCCAGGCGGGATTCCTGCGGGCGCGGGGCAGTGCGGCGGAAGCGTCCATATTGTTCACCGCGTCGCCCGGTATGTGCGCGGCGATACGGCTGTTACCTTTCGTGTATTCTGCTTCACGTTCGCCGGGTACCTGTCATGAATCTATTTTAGCGTGGGGCTTTATGACGAAATGCCTGGTGTGTGTAGTTTTATTCGCGTCGGTGGCCGTCGCACAACTGGATCAGAAGACAAACAAAGAGAATATGGTACGGGACCGCGGCCAGACGCCGGTGCGCCGCGAGTCGGCCCCGGTTGCCTTAGCTGGCATGCTGTTCGACGGCGGCTGTAAGGATCGCTCCTCGCTTAACCTTTCCGCCCCGGCCGAATCTCTCACCGCGGCAATGCCGGCAGAGACCCCGGCCGAAGCGTCCGCGGCTACCGGCAATTCCGGCCACTCGACCTCGGCTGACGGCATCTCCGTCGACGCCAAGACCCTCGCGGCCGAACGTTCCGATATCGTGATCCACCAGGTACCCGATCTCACCACCCGCCAGGTTGACCCGTCCTGCGCCGTGACCGGAGGCACATCGGGCTACGCCGTACGGCTGGATGACGGCCGCATTCTGAACCTCGATGAGGGCGGCAACACGCTCGCCGCCGACGCCATCCTGGGTAGTAAAGACGGCCGCGCGATGCTGAACGGAGCGGCTTACGGATTCAAGCCTCGTGTCAAAATCCTGGGCCGCGTGCGGGGCGATCACCTGATCGTCAATCAGATCGACATCGAGTAGCGCCGCGTCATCCGGCGAACCGGTACCCCACTCCACGCACGGTGTGAATGAACCTCGGATTCTGCGGATTATCCTCTAGCTTTTGCCGCAGCCAGGCCACGTGTACATCAATGGTGCGAGACGAGACACCGGGCTGATACTCCCATACCGCCTCCAGCAGTTCGTCGCGCGAGACAACATTGCCGCGACGGTCCACCAGGTAGCGCAGCAGTTCCAGTTCTTTGCCGGCCAGGCTAACCGGCGCGGTATCCTTTGTTACCTCGCCCGTTTCAAAATCCACGTCCACGTTGCCGAACTGGTAACGGACCACGCGCGCGCGATTGTCCTTCTTCACCCGGCGCAGCAGCGCCTCCACCCGCGCCAGCAGCTCCGGCGGCTCAAACGGCTTGACGAGGTAATCGTCGGCGCCCAGCTTGAGGCCCACTACGCGGTCGGTCAACTGCGATTTGGCGGTCAGCATCAGAATGGCGACGTCTTTGCCGTGCTGTCGGAGTTCGCGGCACACTTCGAAGCCATTCTTACCGGGCAGCATGACGTCCAGCAACACCAGATCGAAGCCGTCATTCATAGCACGCGCCAGCCCGGTGGGGCCATCGGCGGCGCTCTCCACGGTGTATCCTTCCGCCGCCAGCAGGTCGGACAAGGTTATCACCAATCCCGGTTCGTCCTCTACCAGCAGGATGCGCGCGCTCACGCCGGCGCCTCTTCCGGCGCCACGGGAATTGTCACGATAAACTCCGCCCCTTTCGCCGGTGCGCTTTTCACGCGTATGCTGCCCCCGTGCGCTTCCACAATTTTCTTTACCAGGCTCAGGCCCAAACCGGTGCCGTGTACCTGGTCCTGCACAGCGCGAGCGCCGCGGAAAAAGGGATCGAAAATCTGCGCCTGCTCGTCAGCCGGAATGCCTGGACCATGATCTGCCACGCAAATCTCCACCGCCCGGTTCCCATTTTCACCCACCGGATTGGCGAAGATTCCGATCCAGTGGTTCTCCGCGGCGCCATATTTGGCGGCATTGCCCACCAGGTTGGCCAGCGCCTGCCGCAGCGCCACCGGGTCGCCCAGAATCGGCGGCAGGTCCGGAGCAATGCTCTTCTCCACGACGCACTGCGCTCCGGCGATGGCCGATTTGCTGGATTCCACCGCCTGCTCGATCACCGACTCCACACTGAGAGGCTCGCGATCCTGAATCACGCGGCCGGCTTTGGCGCTGGAAAACTGGAGGACATTTTCCACCAGCTCTTTGAGCCGCCCGCTTTCCTGCTGAATCAACGCACCATAGCGCTCCACCTGGGGCGGATTGCTGGCCAGCTTGCCTCGCAGATTGTACGCTGCCGTATGGATCACGGTCAGTGGCGTGCGCAGTTCGTGCGAGACTCCGGCTACGAACTCCATTTGCAGTTCCGCCAGTTGCTGCGCGCGCCGGGTGTAGCGGATCAGGGCGGCGACTGCGGCGATCATCAGCAGCAGTACGCCTCCGGTGACCCCCAGTTGGAACATGCGTGCCTGTGAGACCACCGCTTCCAGCGACCCGGCGCGATGGCGCACATACATTACCCAGCGGCCATCCGGCGGTGGGCCGTGCGGCATGGGTCCGGGTCCGCGGCCGCGGCCCCGGCCGCCACGGAACATCTGGTCGTACTGCGGATCAAACAGCGGGATGGAAGCATCCGCGTTCCGGATGACGCTGCTCGAAAGACCCGGCTCCGATTGGTACACTACCGATTCCGGATTCGCGCGGCTCACGATTTCCACCTGGTAATCCAGGCTGCCGCCGCTGCCCAGTTGCCGTTGCACAATCTCCGGGAGCATGGCGCCGCGCAGGTATTCAGGACTCAGTTCGAAGATCAACCAGGCTATCTCGTGTCTCCCGAATGGCCCCGGAGAAAGGCCCGGCAGGGGTCGCGGACCAGGTGCGGGGAAGACCGGCACTTCCATGGTGTAGCCTTCGTCATCATGGTGCATTTTCATGTCCGGTGGGGGAACTGGCGGGGTCCCTCCCTGTCCCGGACGGCCGTGCGAGCTCAAGTTGTTTTCGAGCCGGTGCCGTAGCGGGAGGAGCGCGCCCGGCCAGACTCCGTTCACCACTGTATCCGCCGGTTCAATGCTGTGCAGTTGCAGCACCGTGCCCTGGGGGAAGACCAGCGCGACGCGCCGGAACATCTGTCCGTGGTGCGAAGTCTGCTTCCACTGTTCGAACAGGGCGCGGGTCTGCTGTTCCACCGAAGCAGCGTCCGGCTGGGATCCCTGGGGCACGATGGCGGCGATGGCACTGGCGATTTCGGTATCCACCTCCTGGCTGACGCGGATCAGGCTGGCCCCCAGGCTTCCGCGCATGCGGTCGCGGGCGGCATCCCGCACCTGGCCGATCAGGCGGTATTGCAGAAATCCCAGGATTCCGCAGAGGATGAACAGCGGGCACACGTAGATCCACGGAACCAGGCTGCGGCGCGGGCTCTTCTCCGTACTCATCTATCTCTACGGTACGCTCCTTCATCCTGGACCGGATACAAGGTCCACGTAAAGAGAGAGTTAAGAAAGTTAAGGTTTGGCTTTGCGCGGTAATTCCGGCGGTCTCGCGAGGTACTTTCATAGCGAGAGCCCAAATGTCCGTCCAAATTTTTCGCCGCTGTTTTGCATGTTTCGCCGCCGTCGCCGCGCTGGTTGCCGCTGAGCACCACGGCACGGTCAAAACCGGCAACCTGCCTCTACCGGGAGCCACGGTGACTGCCGCGCAAGGCGACAAGAGCATGGTAACGACTACCGACGAGCGCGGCGCCTATCGTTTCGCCCAGCTGCCCGATGGCCTGTGGAACATCCAGGTGAACATGCTGGGGTTCGATGGCATGAGCCGCGAAGTCGCCGTGGCGCCCGGTGCGCCCGCGCCCGAGTGGCAGCTCAAATTCCTTTCGGAGAGCGCGCTGGTGGCCGCGTTGGGCGGCACGGTCAAGGCGCCGGAACCCTCGCCGGTACGCGGTGCGGCCGCGCCGCGGCAGACGCAGCAATCGTTCCAGCGACTGGCTGTGACGCAGGCTTCCGATGCCACGGCCGCAGGCAGCGAGGGCGCGATTAAGACGGAAGAGATGGCCGACCTCACGCAGAATGCGGCCAACTCCTTCATCGTCCAGGGCAGCATGAGCAGCGCCGCCGGCCTGGCTTCGCAAAATGACTGGGGACCGCGTCCCGGCATGGATGGCGGTCCCGGCATGATGGGCATGGGTGGGCCGGGCATGGGTGGTCCCGGCATGGGTGGTCCGGGAGGCGACGGGCCTCCGGGAGGCGGGGGCGGCCGGGGAGGCCCAGGCGGCGGAGGTCCCGGTGTCGGCGGTCCCGGGATGATGATGGGCGGCGGTGGCCGTGGGGGCCCGGGCGGCGGAGGTCCCGGTGGTCCCGGTGGTCCCGGCGGTCCTGGCGGACCCCGGGGGGCCGGGTGGTCCGGGAGGCGGCGGTCCGCCTCCCGGGGCCCCCTCCTGGATGCGCGGCCCCAACGCCCGGGCTTTCGGCAATGGACGCCGCGACCCTCGCACCATGTACCAGATGGGCGCCGATTTCAGCCTGGACAATTCTGCCCTGGACGCCCGCAGTTTCTCGGTTACCGGCGCTGACGTGGCCAAGCCGGCGTACGCCGCCGGACGCGGCGGAGTAAACTTCGGCGGACCCTTGCGCATTCCCGGACTGGTGAGCGCCGACCGGCAGATTCTGTTTTCGATCAACTACCAGTTCCAGCGCAACCACACCGGCACCACGTCGACCCCTGTCAACATGCCCACCGCTCTGGAACGGACCGGCGATTTTTCACAGACCCTGCTGGGAGGCTCGCCCGTGGTGATTTACGATCCCACCACCGGCGCGCCGTTCCCCAACAACCAGATTCCCGCCAGCCGCATCAGCTCCACGGCTACGGCGCTGCTGAAATATTTTCCCAGCGCGAACCTGCCCTTTGCCACGCGCAACTATCAGACCGCGCTCAACGGCCTGAATCATACCCAGAACCTGAACTCGCGGGTTTCCAATATCAAAGTGGGCAGCAACGATCGTTTCGGCGGCGGCGTGGGCTTCCAGCAGTCCAGCAGCATCACGCCCAACATGTTCCAGTTCATCGATGACGGCTCCGGCCGCGGCATCAATGCCAACGTGAACTGGTCGCACACTTTCACGCGGACGGTCAGTAACACAGTGAACTACAGCTTTAGCCGGATGCGGCAGGCGACGGATCCTTACTTCGCCGGCCGCGAAAACGTGGCCGCCGAGCTGGGCATTCTGGGCACGTCGCAGGAGAGTTCCAACTGGGGACCGCCCAACCTCGGCTTCACCAACTACGGCAGTCTGAGCGACGGCAACTACTCGCTGAACCGCAACCAGACCAGCGCGGTGGGCGACAGCCTTACCTGGACGCGCGGGACGCATAACTTCACCTTCGGCGGCGATTACCGCCGGCAGCAATTCAATCAACTGGCCGATAGCAACGGACGCGGCCAGTATACTTTCAACGGCTCGGCCACCAGCGCGTATGTCAATGGGATTGCGCAGAGCGGCACCGGTTATGACCTGGCCGATTTCCTGCTGGGCTTCCCCACCACCAGTTCGCTCCGCTACGGCAATCCGGACAAATATTTCCGCGGCTCGCTGGTGGATGGGTATGTGAACGACGATTGGCGGATCGCCCCGCGCTTCACACTGATTTTGGGGCTGCGCTACGAATACCAGTCGCCGGAGAGCGAAATCTACAACCGGCTGGTGAACCTCGCGGTTTCGCCAGGCTGGAGCGCCATCAGCCCGGTGGTGCCCGGGCGGATCAACCCGGACCGCAACAACTTCTCGCCGCGCCTGGGCTTCGCCTGGCGTCCCATGACGAAGGGGTCGCTGGTGGTGCGCGGCGGGTTCGGCATGTACTACAACACGTCGGTGTACAACGTGATCGCCGGGAACATGGCGCAGCAGCCGCCTTTTGCCGCGTCGCTGAGCGCCACCAATTCCTTGACCGACCCGTTCACGCTGCAGACCGGATTCACCGCGGCTTCCGTCGCGGCCGGCACCAGCACGTACGCGCTCGACCCCAATTATCGCGTGGGCTACGCGCAGACCTGGAATGTCTCCATTCAGCACGATCTTCCATTCTCCATGTTCGGGACGATCGGTTATCTGGGCACCAAGGGCACGCGGCTGGATCAACAGTTCATTCCTAATTCCGTAGCGCCGGGCGCTACAGAATCCGCGCTGCCGCACAACTTCATTTACGAAGCGTCTAATGGCGATTCGATCTATCACGCCGCGCAATTCCAGTTGAACCGCCGCTTCCATAGCGGCTTCATGTGGCGCGCTTCCTACCAGTTTTCCAAGTCGATCGACAACGCCGGCACCGGAGGCCGCGGGCAAGGCAACACACCGGTGGCGCAGAACTGGCTGGACCTGAGCGCGGAGCGAGCGCTATCCAGCTTCGATAATCGTCACAATCTGAGTCTGCAACTGCAGTACAGCAGCGGCATGGGAACCACCGGAGGCACCCTGATTCCCGGCTGGCGAGGGGCGGTGCTGAAGGACTGGACGATCACCAATACGTTCAATCTGCACTCCGGCAACCCGCTCACCGCTACGGTGGGGGGCAACCTTTCGCAAGTGAGCGGCACCGCCGTTTCTAACACCGTGCGGGCGGAAGCGACGGGCCTGGCGATCGACGCCACGGGCGGCACCTTCAACACGGCGGCCTTCACGCAACCGGCCGCGGGCTTGTGGGGCAATGCCGGGAGAAACACTATTCCCGGCCCCGCGGTTTTCTCGATGGACAGTTCCCTGGGCCGCGTCTTCCGCTTCGGAGAGCGGCGCAGCGCCGACCTGCAATTTCAAAGCACGAACATTCTGAACCACGTCACCATCACCAATTGGGGTACCGCGGTCGGCGCCAGCACCTACGGCGAAGCGACCAATGCCGCCGCTATGCGCAAGCTCACCGTGAGTTTGAGGTTCCGGTTCTGATGGAGCGAGAGTTCTTTCACCACGAAGGCACGGAGAACACGGAGAAAGCACGGAGAAAATCCGGAATCCTCCGTGTTTTGCTTCGTGTCCTTCGTGTCTCCGTGGTGAAGAATAGCCTGGCACTTTGAGGATTCATATATGAAACGGATTGCTCTTCTTCTCCTGATTTCTCCGCTGCTGGCGCAGCAGAAGGTGGTTAAGTTCGAGACGACCACACAGCTTGTGGTGGTCAATGTGGCTGCCAGGACCAAGGCCGGCGAGCCGCTCAATGGTCTGCAGGCTTCCGACTTCACCGTGACTGAAGACGGCAAGGCGCAGCAGATCAAGGTGTTCGAATACCAGAGCCTGGCCGATGCGGTGCTGCCCCCACCGGCTTTGGCCGCACGCGCCGTTGAGGCAGCCGCGTCCGGCGTCAAGTCCACCGTCGCCACCGGGATCGCGCCCTCCAAGCCTGGCGAGATCAAGTACAAGGACCGGCGCCTGCTGGTGCTCTTCTTCGACCAGGCCGGCATGCCGGTAGCCGATCAACTGCGCGCCCAACAGGCGGCGCTCAAATTTCTCAACAGCCAGATTACGCAATCGGACCTCGTTTCGGTGATGAGTTACTTGACGGACCTTTCCGTGCTGCAGGACTTCACTGACGATCGCGACCGCCTGATCCGGGTGGTCAAAGGGCTCGCCGCCGGGGAGACCGGCACGGGCAACGGCAGCACCGGCGACGATGCCACGGGCGATACGGGCGCAGCTTACTCCCAGGACGATACCGAATTCAACATCTTCAACACGGACCGCAAGCTGGCGGCGCTGGAAAGCGCGGTCAAAATGCTCGGCAGCCTTTCGGAGAAGAAGGCGCTGGTCTACTTCGCCAGCGGGATGAGCCTGACGGGAATCGATAACCAGGCGCAACTGCGCGCCACGGTGAATGCGGCCATCCGCAGCAACGTGGCGTTCTATCCGGTGGATGCGCGAGGCCTGGTGGCGACGGCGCCGCTGGGCGATGCCACTCAGGCTTCTCAGGGAGGGCAGGCTATGTACTCCGGGAGCGGCCAGCGGACCGCGCAATCGAATTTCCAGGGGCAGCAGGAATCGCTATACACGCTGGCCTCGGACACCGGCGGTAAGGCGCTGCTGGACCAAAACGATCTCTCGCTGGGCATTGTGCAGGCGCAGAAAGATATCGCCAGTTACTACATTCTGGGTTACTACAGCACGAACACGGCGCTGGATGGGCGGTACCGGCGCATCAAAGTCGCGGTCAAGAGCAACCAGACCGCGAAGCTGGACTATCGCAGCGGATACTTCGCCGGGAAAGATTTCAAGCAGTTCAACTCCTCGGACCGCGAACGCCAACTGCAGGAAGCACTGATGCTGGGCGATCCGGTAACCGATCTCGCGCTAGCCCTGGAGGTCAACTATTTCCGGCAGGCTAAGGACCGCTACTTCGTTCCGGTTTCTGTGAAGATTCCGGGCAGCGACATCGAACTGGCACGCCGGGGCGGCGCAGAGAGCACGCGCATCGATTTCATCGGCGAAATCAAAGACGCCAAGGGCGCGCTGGCCGGCACGGTACGCGACGACATCACCGTAAAACTGAAGGGCGAAAACGCCGGCCAGCTTGCCAGGCACAACCTGGAATACGACACGGGCTTCTCGCTGCAGCCGGGAACTTACACTCTGAAATTCCTGGCGCGCGAAAACGAAACCGGCAAGATGGGCACGTTCGAAACCAAGTTCGTGGTCCCGGACCTGACTACCGAGGCGCGCTACCTGCCCATCAGCAGCGTGGTGTTGAGCTACCAGCGCGAGAAACTGGACGCAGCCGTGGCCAGTGCCGAGAAAGACAAGAAACTGCTGGCGGCCAATCCGCTGATTCAGGACGGAAGCAAGCTGGTGCCCAGCGTAACGCGCGTGTTCCGCAAGGACGAGGACATGTACGTCTACCTGGAAGCCTATCAACCGGGCGCCGAAAAGACCCGGCTCATGGTGGCCACGGTGAGTTTCTTCCGGGGCAGCACCAAGGCATTTGAAACCGCGCCGCTTCAGGTGACCGACGGGCTGAACGCGAAATCGAAAGCCGTGCCGATGCGCTTCAGCCTGCCGCTGGGGAAACTGCAGCCGGGGCGCTACACGTGCCAGGTAAGTGTCATCGATCCCGGGGCGCAGCGTATGGCCATCTGGCGGTCGCCCATGGTGCTGCTGCCATAGATATCGGCGGGCGAGTTAAGTCTCCGTTAAGTAAGTTAAGGTTAGTCCCGAATGAGTAACAAAGCCGTAGCGTCAGACGCTTTCCATATAGGAGACAAAAAATGAAAACGCTTCTCGCAGTTCTGATCACGGCCCTGGGACTTAGCGCCTCTACCTCGGAGCTTCTCAGAGTTACCCTGGCGTCGCCTGTAGTGGTAGGCAGCGTCGAAATGCAGCCGGGCACCTGCACGGTTCAGCAGATGTCTAACGGCGGCGCCAACATCGTGTTGTTGGTCCGGTCCGAAGGGGGCCAACAGTCCACCGTTCTGGCAAACCGCATCACGGGCACGCCCGACAGCAAGACCGGCGTGGTGCTCACCCTGCAGAATGGCCGGTACGTTCTGGACCAGGTGTGGCTGAACGAATTAGAAGGCTTCCAGATTCAGCGCGTCAACGAACAATGACCATGCAGTGGCAACGTAGCGGCGCCGGTTCCCGCCTGCCTCACGCCCGGCGCCGCATTTCTTAACCAAGCTTTACGATTTCCCACCCAGCGAATCCAGCAGACGCCGCGTCATCCAGGTATGAGCACAAATTTTTCACACCTCAGCACTCTGGAACTCGAAGTTGTGCGCGACGTACAGGCCCGTTTCTTACCTTATCGGCTGCCACGCATTCAGGGACTCGATTATAGCGGCAATTCGCGCTCCGCCGGCAAAGTGGGCGGCGATTTCTTTGATTTCGTACAGGCCGGGCGGGATGGCCTGGTAATTTCAGTGGGCGAAGTTTCGGGCCAGGGCATCGCCGCCGCCATTCTGATGTCGGGCATCCAGTCTTTGCTGCGCGGGCTGTCGAGCACCCTGCCGGGCGATCTTGTCACAGTAGTGCGGGACCTGAACCGTACGGTGTATGAAGTGTCACCCGACAATTTCTTCACCAGTTTGTTCTATGCCCGGGTGGACACCGGCGCACGGCAACTGCAGTACGTGAGCGCCGGACACGAACCGGCTCTGCTGATCCGGGCGGACGGCCAAGCGGTGCGGCTGGAAAGCACGGGAACGGTGCTGGGCTTGACTCCGCGGGTGAGTTATTCCTGCCGGACCCTGGCATTCGAACCGGGCGACATGCTGATCGCTTTCACCGACGGGATACCCGACGTCGGCATTCCCGAGGTGCTCCGCCGGAATCCCGGCGCTCGCGCCAGCGATCTTGTAGCGCTGATCATGGAGGCGGCCGACTCTGTGGATGCGCCGCCTGACGACCATACGGTGATCGTCGCCCGCAGCGAGGGAGCGGGGATTGGGGGTAGGGGGTAGGGGGTAGGGGGTAGGGCAAGTTATAATTGACGCATGTTGACGCCCACCGAAAAAATATGGCATAACGGCCGCTTCATCAAGTGGGAAGATGCGACCGTTCACGTTCTTTCCCATGTGGTCAGCTACGGCACTTCCGTGTTTGAAGGAATCCGCTGCTACGCGACGCCGGCGGGTCCGGCTTTCTTCCGCTTGCGGGAACATATCCGCCGGCTGCTGGATTCGGGGAAGATCTACCGCATGGAAAATATTGGCTTCTCCGCCGACCAACTGGCGGAGGGGATGCTGGAGCTGGTACGCGTCAACAAGATGGATTCGGCCTACGTGAAGCCGATCGTGATGCGCGGGTACGGCGAGGTGGGGGTGAACGCGATGAAGAACCCCATCGATGTGTACATCGCGTGCTGGACCTGGGGCAAGTACCTGGGAGAGGAGGCCCTGGCAGAGGGAGTGGATGTGTGCGTTTCCAGTTGGACACGCCTGGCGCCGAACACCTTGCCGGCGATGGCGAAGGCGGGCGCGAACTACATGAACTCGCAACTCATCAAAATGGAAGCGCTGGCGAACGGGTACGTGGAAGGGATCGCGCTGGATTCGAACGGGTACGTAAGCGAAGGGTCGGGCGAGAACATCTTCGTAGTGCGCGACGGTAAGATTCACACGCCGCCGCTGGGCGCTTCGGTGCTGCCGGGCATCACGCGCGATACCATCATCACGCTGGCGCGGGAGAGTGGCATTCCGGTGGTGGAGACGATTGTTCCGCGCGAGATGCTGTACATCGCCGATGAGGTTTTCTTCACGGGGACAGCGGCCGAGATTACGCCGATCCGTTCGGTAGACCGCATCACCATCGGGAAGGGCCGCCGCGGTCCGGTGGCGGAAGCGCTGCAGAAGGATTTCTTCGGGGTGATCAACGGTACGAAAGCGGATCAGCATGGATGGCTGACGCCGGTGCATGCCGCAGTCGCGGCGAAGTGAATGCCCATACAGGAGGCCTGCGCAACCAGTATGACTACCTCCCCCGAGATTTGCCACCCCGGCTGCGCAGCCGCCTAATGGACTTTCCCTTTGTAGCGCGACACTGCCCCCAATGCCAGCACTCATTTGGTTGCGGCGCGACGTTTTCAACAAATTTATCTGCAAGCGATCTTATAGACTTACGAAGGCTGATGTGTGGCAAACTTGTGAATAAATCACCGCGACCATGAATTGTTCGGGCAAGGATCTGTATAGTCAGGCCACTGTCCACGTGGCGTTTCACGATGTGATCGACACCGTGACGTACTCTAACGAACCAAGCGAGGTTTACCTGGCACCGGGATGGATTGACATCCAGGTGAACGGATTCGCGGCCGTAGACTACAACAATCCCACAACTGCCCATGAAGAGATCGGGCGAAGCGTGGGCGTGCTTCTGTCCACCGGAGTTACGCGATATTATCCCACGGTGATCACCGGCGCGCCGAAGGCGATGGAGGGTGCGCTGCGCAACCTGGCGGCGGCGCGCGGGTCTCTGGCGGATGGCGAGGCCATGGACGGGTTCCACGTGGAGGGGCCGCACATTTCGCCGGAGGACGGTCCGCGGGGCGCGCATCCGCGGCAATGGGTGAGGAAGCCCGATCTGGACGAGTACGCGCGCTGGCAGGACGCCACAGGCGGACGGATCCGCATCGTAACACTGGCGCCGGAGTGGCCGGAAGCGGTTGCCTATATCGAGCGGATCACCCGCGACGGAGTGGTGGCGGCGATCGGACACACGCAGGCAACGGCGGCGCAGCTTGCGGATGCCGTGTCCGCGGGCGCGACTCTATCGACTCACCTGGGGAATGGCGCACATGGCATGATGCGGCGCCATCCGAATTACATTTGGGATCAGTTGGCCGAAGACCGGCTGATGGCGGATTTCATTGTGGACGGCATCCACCTGGATGCCGCGTTTCTGAAGGTGGCGCTACGTGCCAAAACTCTGGATCGGGCGGTGCTGGTTACCGATGCCGCTCCACCGGCGGCGGCCGCGCCCGGACGGTATTACATTGGCGAGCAGGCGGTGGACCTTTCGGAGGATCAGCGGGTGACGCTGGCAGGGCAGGACCGGCTGGCGGGGAGCGCGTTGCGCATGGATCGCGGCATCGAAAACCTGATGCGGCTGGCGGGACTATCCCTGGGCGATGCCGTGCGGCTGGCGACGGTGAACGCAGCGAAAGCCGGCAAGGTGCCGGGGCGGCGCTGCGGATTGACGCCCGGCGACCGCGCGGACCTGGTGCAGTTCCGGTGGGACGGCGCGAAGATCGAAGTGACCGGCGTGTGGGTGTCGGGGCGGCAGGTGTACTCCATTTAGCGCTAAAATGGGCGTTTCA
Organism: uncultured Solibacteraceae bacterium; assembly: GCA_963853855.1. GTDB lineage: Bacteria > Acidobacteriota > Terriglobia > Bryobacterales > Bryobacteraceae > Sulfopaludibacter. Next base: position 16,939 of record CAWKYG010000059.1, read on the forward strand.
TGAAGCGCCGCACATTTCTTCAGATGTCTCTTGCCAGTTCGGCCGTGAGGCTGGGATTATCCGCTCCGACGTTCGACCTGACGGCACTCGAGCGGCCGCGGGTGATGAAGGCGGCGGACACGTATCTGGCCGAGCAGCCGGTGACAGTGACGGCGGCGAGTTCGCCGCGCAGCGCGGGCGGCAAACACGATTTCTTTTCGGAAGGCGATTACTGGTGGCCGGATCCGAAGAATCCGAACGGGCCGTACATCCAGCGGGACGGGGAGAGCAATCCGGATAATTTTGTGGCACATCGCAAGGCGATGATCCGGATGAGCCTGATTGTGCCGGCGTGCGCGGCGGCGTACAAGCTGACGCACAATCGCAAGTATGCCGATCATGCGGCGAAGCATTTGCGCGCCTGGTTCGTGGACGACGCGACGCGGATGAATCCGAACCTGGAGTTCGCGCAGGCCATCCACGGCCGCTTTACGGGGCGCGGCACCGGCATTATCGATACGCTGCACCTGGTGGAACCGGTGCGTGCGGCGGCGCAGATCGACATGGCTCCCGATGCGCTTGCCGGAGTGAAGAAGTGGTTTGCGGATTACCTGGAATGGATGACCACGAGCAAGAACGGCATCCAGGAGCGCGACACGAAGAACAACCACGCAACCTGCTGGGTGGCGCAGGTGGCGGCGTTCGCGCGCTTCACGGGGAACGCGAAACTCACCGCGTATTGCGAGGACCGGTACAAGACCGTGCTGATGCCGGACCAGGAGGCGGCGGACGGCAGTTTTCCGCAGGAACTGCGGCGGACCAAGCCGTACGGCTATTCGTTGTTCAACCTGGATGCCTTCGCCATTCTGACGCAGACGCTGTCGAGTCGCCGGAGACGATTTGTGGAAGTGGCAACTGCCGGACGGGCGCGGCATGGCCAAAGCGGTGGCGTACATGTACCCGTTCATCCTGGACAAAAAGAAATGGCCGTTGAAGCCGGACGTGATGTATTTCGACCAGTGGCCGGTGCGGCAGCCGAGCCTGCTGTTCGCGGGTCTGGCACTGAACAAGCCCGAGTATCTGGCGCTTTGGCGCAAGCTGGACGGCGACCCCACGGTGGAGGAAGTGCTGCGCAACTGGCCGGTGCGGCAGCCGCTACTTTGGGTGTAGCACGGCGTGGCGCACGGCTTCGGCGGTGCCGGTGTGGTAGATGACGAAGGTGGGTTCGACATCCGTGCGGAGGCCTTCGGCATTGAATGTAGCGCCCATGATGGCGCCGGGGTTGACGGCGAGAGTGCTTCCCACGGGCGTGATTTCGAAGACGTGATTGTGGCCGAAGCAGACCAGGTCGAATTCGCCTGAGGCGGCAACGGGGCGCGCGATGTTGTCGTAATGGTTGACGGCAATATGGCGGCCATCGAGTTCGCCCCGGAACCATTCGCCGTGCAACTGAATATGCGGGTAGCGGCGGGCGTTGGCGGTGATGCGATAGAGGTCGCCATCATTATTGCCGAAGACGACGTGGATGGGGCCAGCGAAGGCGCGTCCCAACTGGTGGATCACGAAGGGCGAGCAGAGGTCGCCGCAGCAGATCATGGCATCGGCATCGCGCACGGCTTCGAGCGCGGCGGCCAGGTTCCAGACGTGATCATGGATGTCGGAGAGAATGGCGATTCGCATAGTGGTCAGACGTGACGGCTGTGCCTTAAATGATAATCTTACCGCCTGTAAAGCATAAGCTTGCCGGTATTCGTTGTCCAAAGAAGCACGGGAAGGTCCGAATAGCTCCGGAGGAGACGGTGCTTAAATTCTCAGGTCGGATTCTCTATGCCCGCCACTTTAGATGGCTATGGGTTCGATGCGAAAGCCGAGCGGCTCTGCCAGAAATTGTAGGGGAGAGCTGGTACGGCCGGCCGAGCATTGCACCGGACGCATACTTTGGGTCCCTGCTGATCGGTTCCTTCGAGGGGTCAGGATTCGGAGCGAGGGATCGCGTGTCGGAGACGCCTGAGACGGTAGGTTGGGAGAAGGCGTTGCAGTTGCAAGTAGTGAATTGCCTGTTCGACCCCGGCAGTGATTGTCACTTGCATCGGCAGTGGTAGGTCAAGACGGCGATAGACCAATTGTTGGAGGCTGATTTCGGGATAGCAGCCAAAGAGCGGCCGTATTGCTGTCTGGATCCGGCGCTGCATCACAAACAGGAATTGATTGTCTGATTGAAACAGAAGTGGGCCGATTTGTTCCACAACGACCTCGACGTGCTGCTGCTCCACGATCTGACCAGTCCGTACTTTGAAGGCGAGATGGAGCAGAACCCAAAAGCCAAGCGCGGTTACAGCCGGGATAAACGACCGGACTGTCTGCAATTCGTGATTGCGCTGGTGATGTCGACCGATGGGCTGCCATTGGCCTATGAAGTAATGAAAAGGCAACACGTCGGATCGCACCACGCCGCCAGACTTTCTCCAGAAAATTGAGGACACATACGGCAAAGCGCGGCCGGGCATGGGTGATGGATCGTGGCGTTCCCGACCCCCGCACGCGCACTCTTGACGTGCGCGTGGTTGGCATCGATACCGAATCCGACCTGGCGCCGATCCGCATCGACGAGACCGCACAGCCAACTCTCTCCTTCGACGATTCCAACAAACTCCGGTCTCGGCAATGCGGTATCGATGGGCGGGGTCAGCGCGGCTACCTGAGCCGTCAAGAATGACGATCCCATCCTCTTTATCCAGACCGATGCGTCCATCAACGCGGGCAACGGCGGCGGCACTCAGGGACTCTGTATTGCGATACCAGACAAAGTGGTGGCCAACGTCTATGAGCAACAGCAGGGGAAAAGGATCAGCCTCGAAGTCACCCAGTTAGTTCCAGACCTCCGGCGCTCCTATGGCGTCGCCGCCAAGGCAGCCATAAGGCAAGCTCAATTCGTGGATCTTCAGTTGGCGATATCATTCATCGGAAAATGGATAAGCTGTCCTCCGGGTCAGTTCCGCCGCTTTAAGGTAGGCCGGTCGTCCGGATCCGTCTTCGTTGAGGTGCCGTCGGGATCATCGATTCCGGTGCTATTAGGGCGCCGCAGTGTAGGACGGCCGTCCGGCCCGGCATCCACCGGCCGCTTATTCTGCAACATCGCCAGCCGCGCTTTGACGTCAATAAATTCCGAAGTATTCACTACATACTCGGGCTTCGTTTCCAGGTTCTGGATTTCTTCCTGCGTCGCCTTGATGCGATCTTCGGTCATGGGATGCGTCGAAAATACCTTGGCGAGGCTACCGGGCTTCTTCTTCTCCAGAGTCTCGATCCGCTCGAAAAAGTCGACTAACGCCGTCGGATCGTAGCCCGCTTTGTACATATATTGCAGCCCCAGCATGTCGGCCTCTGACTCAAACGCGCGGGAGAACTTCAGAAATCCTATCGGAATCACCACACCAGCCGCCTGGTACGCAGCGTATCCCGCCCATCCGCCCGCGAAGATCAGCGGCAGGGTGGCGTACTGCGCCAGTTCCCCTCGAGACGCCTGCCGTGTTCCGTGCCGCGCAGCCACATGAGCAATTTCGTGCGCCATTACACCGGCAAGCTCCGCCTCGCTTTGGGCCTTTAAGATAAGGCCGGAATTCACGAAGAAAAAACCGCCGGGCAGCGCGAAGGCATTCACCTCATCGCTGTCCAGTACTTTGATTGTGAATGGCACTTTTGCGTCCGAATTCCGCACCAGATTCTGCCCCAACCGGTTGACGTATTCGGCGACTACGGGGTCGGTAATCACCTTGCCGTCGCGCTCCACTTGCTGCGCCATCTGCTTTCCCAGAGCGATCTCCCGCTCCAGGGAGTAGAAGTTGAGCCCTTTGCCTACGTCGCGATCGCCAATGGAATCAGGATCGTTCTTCTTGTCCTTGGTCTTGCTCTTTGCGGCACACGGCGAAACTGCCAAGGCTAATGCCAGTAACAAGCAACAGCCTGAATGAGAAATCCGCCTACCCATCGACAAACCCTTCCAGGACTGCGGCTGCAGCCAATACGAGATTAATTCGATAGGGGGAGCGAGTAAATACTACGATCGCAGTAGACCGGCGATGCCGTGTCACGGGGCACACACAGGGCAGCAGACAATCGTCTGTCAGGCCCCCATGCCCTTCCCGGACCGTGCCTCCGCAATCTGCCGCGCCAATTCCTGTGGCCGCTGCGAACCGACCAGCAGCTTGCGGCCATCCCGCAGTTCCAGTTGAACCGCCTTGTTCCCGGAAGCGATGTACGCTTGCCCTCGCGGACCCCGACGCACCCCGTACCCGCGATACTCCGTGGCCGCATCGTATTCCACCGCCGCCACGCTGCGAATGTCTTTGATCGCCACCCGGGTCTTCCGCCAGAATCCCTTCATCGCAACCGATAGCTGACCCGGGCGCAATTCGGTCACCAGCCGTACTGTGATCAGTCTGAAGTAGACCGCCAGTGCAACAATTGTGAGGAACAGCAGGTTACCGTTGGTAACTGGAGGATTGCCCCACGGATGATGCCAGAAAATCTGCCGGCAGCTCACGATCAAGAGCGCTGCAGGTGGCATCGCCAGGGTAAACCTCGCGTAACCCAACCGGAATGCCTGTGTCTCGCTGTAGAGAACGGCGCCCATGACTTGCAGCACCAGCTTACCGCAGGGCTCCAATCGCGTACTGCAATGCCGAGTACAGACTCTGATAGTCGTACCCCGCGTTCAGACTCTGAATCTGAGCGTCGGTCTGGTTCAATTGCGCCTGCGTCAACTCGACAATATTCGAGAGCTGCAGGCTGAAGCGTGCCTGAGCCAGATCCTCAGCGCTCGTCGCTTCCCGAAGGAATTCCGCAGTTACTGCCAATCCCTGGTACGCGGTCTGCGAGTTGGCCCAGGCCGTCCGCACGTCGCGCGCGATGCTTTCCTCCAGGTCGCGCACCCGCTGATCCGCCGCGATCGCCCGATAGCGTGCTTCCTCCTGCCGCGCCGTGAACAGGTGGCCGTTGAAAATCGGTATCTGCACGTTCACTGCGGCGCCTGCATATTCGTTCGGAATCACGCGTGGCAGCGTAATCTGGTCGATGTACGGCATGTATCCCGCCACCCCTACGAAACTTGCGGTCGGCCGCTTCAGGTCCCGTTCGGCTTCCAGAAATTTATACGCTGCTTCCCGGGTCAACCGCAGGCTGGCCGCTTCGGGGCGGTTCTGCAGTGCCTGCACCACCAGCGCCTCGACGTCGGCCGCAGGACTGGGCGGCAGTGGCTCGTCTACCAATTGATAGCTCGACGCTTGCTGCGCGCCCAGTGCCCTGGTCAATTCCGCGAATGCCGCCTGCACCGCATTCTGATACCGGATCAGAAGCAGTTTGGCCTGCGACACCGTGACATCGGCGAAACTCACATCCAGTTGCGAGCGGAGGTTGTTCTGTGCGAGTGAGGAAATCTGGTCCGCCTGGGTCTGGCGCGCGCTGACCGTCTTTTGCGCCAGTTTCACCAGCGCTTGCGCCCGCAGAGCGTTGTAATAAGCCTGGTTTACACGCAGCAGGACGTCATACCGCGTCGCCTGGTAATTCTGTTGAGCGGCTCCCGCCTGCAATCTGGACTCCGACACCAGGCTGGATGTGCGCCCGAAATCGCTGATCAACTGATTGATTTCCACTCCGTCGCCGAAACGGTTGAACAGACGCGAATCGGAAATGAAGCCTGCTCCGATCCGCGCTCCCACGTTCCCAGCAGACCCGGTCACCTCTCCGTCTATAGCCGGATAGTAAGCCGAGCGCGCTTCCATAATCCGCTGATTCTGCGCCGCGGTTTCGTTCTGCGCCGCCAGCACCTGCGGATGGTTCTTCAAAGCCATTGCTTCCGCGTCGGCGAGTTTCAATTGCACCGGAGCAGGACCCGCCTGTCCAAACGTGGGAACCGCCCACACCGCTGCCATTAAGATAATCGTAAGTTTCATCAATTTAAACTGCCTCGGGTTGCGGCTGCGCGGGTACACCTGCTGCTGGCCGCCGTCGGCCATACACTAGCAGGTACGCTGCCGGTACGATGAAGATCGTCAGCAGGACCGAGGATGTCAGTCCGCCGATAATCGCCTGTGCCATGGGAGCGTACTGTTCCGCTCCAGTCCCCAGCTTCATCGCCATCGGAATCATTCCGATAATCGTCGCCAGCGAGGTCATCAGAATCGGACGCAGCCGCACCCGGCATGCCGTAATCACCGCGTCCCCTACCGACAGTCCCTGTTTTTCCAGGTTATGCGCGAAATCGACAATTAGAATGCTGTTGGAACCCGAGATGCCGATCAGCATCAGCACACCCATCAGAGACATCACGTTGAGAGTGCTGTGGACCAGGGGTAGAATCACCAGCACGCCGATGATTCCCATCGGGATCGCCAGCATGATCAGGAACGGATCGATGAAGGAGCGGAACTGCGCCACCAGAATCAAAAACAGCAGCGCAAAGGAGATTCCAAAGCCGAGCGCGAACTTATTGAACGACTCCGTCATCCCCAGCACCATGCCGCGCAAATCCACGTTGACACCAGCCGGAATTTTGGATTCGGCAATGATATGCTCAATCGCCGTCTTCAGTTTACCCAGATCCTCACTGGAAGGCGTCACGTAAACGTCGCTCACCCTCCGAATCGCAAAGTGATCGAATTCGGTAGGCGCCTCGATACGTTCCACCTTGGCGATGGTGTTCAGCGTCGTAGGCTCTTTGAGTTTCGGGGCCTTCAGCGGAATATTGCTCAAATCCACGAGATTATGGATGGCCGCGCCGCCCTTTTCGTTATACTGCACCGTCAGGTAATAGTCGTTCCCCGTCTTGTAGTCCACCCAATAATTGGGGGCGATCATGTAATTCGAATTCAGAGCGGTGATAACGTTATCGATCACTTCCTTCTGGGTCAGGCCTAACTCGCCGGCATGCACGCGGTCCACATCCAAACGCAAACCGGGATAGTTCATATCCTGAGGAATGTAAACTTCGCCCACGCCCGGCAACCGGCGAATCCGGGCGGCGAGATTCTGCGCGATGTTGTAATCCCTCGCCAGGTTGTTGCTGCTCACCTGAATGTCGATCGGCGCCGGCATGCCGGAGTTCAGGATGGCATCCACCATCGAACCGCTCGAGAAGAACATGCGGACTTCCGGATAGCGGCTGGCGACCGCTGTCCGCACCCGGTCGATATAGTCAAAGCTGCTGACCTTGTGATCCTCGCTGAGAGCTACCTGCACGGTGGCGGTGTACGGCCCGGCATTGGTGGTGTAGAGCGCCGAGAAATCGGGCACGACCCCGATGTTAGAGACGATCATCTTCATATCGTGAGGATCGACTGTGTGGCGGATCAGATCCTCGATCTTGGCGACGTACTGGTCGGTCATCTCAATGCGCGTGCCGGTGGGGGCCTTCAGATTGATGGTGAACTGGCCGGCGTCCGTGCGCGGAAAGAATGCCAGACCGAGGTATGGATAGATGGCAATGCTGGCCAGGAACAGCCCCATGAGAGCGGCCACGGTGAGGCCCGGAAACTTCAGCGCCCGCCGCACGGTCCGCTCGTAGACGTCGAGAAGTTTGTTGAAGGCGCGGTTAAAGGTACGATTGAACCGGTCGAACACGGAACCGCCGTGTTCGGGTTCGTGACCGCTGCCGTGCCCGTGTGGCACAGCTTTGAGGAACTTTGAGCAGAACAGCGGAATCACTGTCATGGCCACCACAAACGAGGCCAGCAGTGCCAGGCAGAAGGCCAAAGCCAGCGCGGAAAAAAGGAACTTGCTGACGCCGTAAAGCAGCACCACCGGGAAGAAGTTCACGACGCCCACCAGGGTGGCGGCCAGAATAGCCAGATTGACTTCCGAGCCACCCACCTCTGCCGCTACCGCCGGCGTGGCGCCCATCTCCAGGTGCCGGTAGATGTTCTCCAGCGAAATCACCGAATTGTCGATCACCCGGGAGAACGCTAGCGCCAGTCCGCCCAGAATCATGGTATTGATGGTGCTCCCCATCAGCGACAGAATCACAAATGTCGTCAGCGCCGATAGCGGAATCGAGAGCAGCACTGCCGAGGTCGCCCGCAGGCTCCCCAGGAAAATCAGGATCATCAGGCTCGTGAGCACCAGGCCGATGAGTCCCTCGTGTCCCACCGTCAGCAGGGCTTCCTTCACATAGACCGATTGGTCGAACACCACGGCGGGCACCAGTTGTTTGGGAATGTCCACGAGTTTGGGAATCAAGGCCGCGTACCCCGTTCACCACCTGGATGGTATTGGTGTCGCCGCCCTGCTTCATGATCGGGACGTAGACGGACTTCTGCCCATCCACGCGGACGATGTTGTACTGAATCTGGTTGGCATCCTCGGCCTTCCCGATATCGCCCACCGATACCCATCGGGTGCCTACCGTCTTGATGGGAACGATTGTTCAACTGATCGACTTTGTCCACCAGGCTGTTGGAGTAGACGTAGTAGTCGAAGGGCCCCATCCTGACGTCGCCGGCCGGACGGATCAGGTTCGAACTATTGACGGCCTTGACCACATCCATGGGGCTGAGTTGGCGGGCGGCCAATTTGTAGGGATCGACATACACCATCACCTGCCGGTATTTGCCGCCGAAGGGAGGCGGAATCACCGCGCCTTTTACCGCCCCGGGAATCTGGTTGCGGATCTGGAATTGGGCCAGGTCATGCAGTTGGGTTTCGGAGAGTCCTTCGCCCTTCACGGTGAGCAGGCACACCGGCAGGCTGGAGGCGTCGAACTTAAGCACCACCGGAGGCAGGGTTCCCGGCGGCAATCGCTTCAGGTCGGCTAGGGCCAGGTTGGAAATCTGCGTGACGTCGGCGTCGGCGCTGGTGCCGGGCTGAAAGGTGATCTTGATGATGCTCACGCCCAGAAGCGAACGCGATTCAAAGTGATCGACGCCGCTGGCCAGAGTGAAAAATCGTTCCAGGGGATTGGTGATGTCCGTCTCGATGTCCTGCGGAGGCATCCCGGAGAAAAACGTGGCCACTACAACTTGCGGAATATTGATGGGCGGGAAAAGATCTACCGGCATGCTCACGATACTGAGCCCGCCCATCAGGAGCACCGCCAGGCAGATCACAACAATGAAGTACGGATTCCGAATGGAAAATCGAGGCATATATTAACAGCTCCACGAACGCCAGGAGCGTAACCGTCTCATTCAGGCCACCTCCGGTTGCAGCGGGGGAATCGTGCCGCCATCGCCCGTCGGACGGGCTCCGGGCCTTCTTCTGCCGTACACCAGCAGATAAGCGGCGGGCACGATAAAGATGGTCAGCAGTACCGACGAGGTCAGCCCCCCGATGATCGCCTGCGCCATCGGCGCGTATTGCTCGGCGCCCGTGCCCAGTTTCATCGCCATCGGGATCATGCCGATAATGGTCGCCAGCGACGTCATCAGGATCGGCCTTAGGCGCACCCTGCACGCCGTGATTACCGCGTCCGCCACAGACAAGCCCTGGTTTTCCAGGTTATGGGCGAAATCGACAATCAGAATGCTGTTGGAATCCGCGATGCCGATCAGCATCAGCACGCCCATCAGAGACATGACATTGAGCGTGCTGTGCACCAGTGGCAGAATCACCAGCACGCCGATAAATCCCATGGGAATCGCCAGCATGATCAGCAACGGATCGATGAAGGAACGGAACTGCGCCACCAGAATCAAAAACAGCAGGGCAAAGGAGATGCCAAAGCCGAGCGCGAATTTGTTGAACGATTCCGTCATCCCCAACACCATCCCGCGCAAAGCCACGTTGACTCCAGCCGGAATCTTGGAGTCGGAGACCAGATTCTCGATCTCCGTTTTCAGCTTCCCCAGGTCCTCCCCGGAAGGCGTCACGTAAACGTCACTTACTCTCCGGATGGCAAAATGGTCGTACTCAGTGGGCGTTTGAATACGGTCTATCCCGACAACCGTGTCCAGAGTCGTCGGTTTGTCCAAAAACTGCGTCTTTAGCGGAATATTGCTCAAGTCCAGGAGATTGTGGATCGCCGCGCCGCCCTTTTCGTAATACTGCACCGTCAGGTAATAGTCGTTCCCCGTCTTGTAGTCCACCCAATAGTTGGGGGCGATCATGTAATTCGAATTCAGCGCGGTGATGACGTTGTCAATTACTTCCTCCTGGGTCAGACCCAACTCGGCGGCATGCACGCGGTCCACATTCAATCGCAGGCCGGGATAGTTCATATCCTGAGGAATGTAAACTTCGCCCACGCCCGGCAACTGGCGAATCCGGGCGGCAAGATTCTGCGCGATGTCGTAATCCCGTCCCAGGTTATTGCTGCTCACCTGAATGTCGATCGGCGCCGGCATGCCGGAGTTCAGGATGGCATCCACCATCGAACCGCTCGAGAAGAACGTCCGGATCTCCGGATAGCGGCTGGTGACCGCCGCCCGCACCCGGTCGATATACTCAAAGCTGCTGACCTTGTGATCGTCGCTGAGTGCTACCTGCACGGTGGCTGTGTACGGTCCGGCATTGGTGGTGTAGAGCGCCGAGAAGTCGGGCACCACCCCGATATTCGAGACGATCATCTTCATATCGTGGGGAGCGACCGTGTGCCGGATCAGATCTTCGATTTTCGCGACATACTGATCGGTCATTTCGAGGCGCGTGCCAGTAGGGGCTTTGAGATTGATGGTGAACTGACCGGCGTCGGTACGCGGAAAGAATGCCAGACCCAGGTACGGATAGATCGCAATGCTGGCCAGAAATAGCCCCGTCAGCGCCGCCACGGTGAGTCCCGGGAATCTCAGCGCGCGCCGCACAGCCCACTCGTACACGTCCAGCAGTCCGTTAAACCCACGGTTGAAAGACCGGTTGAACCGGTCGAACAGGGAACCGCCGTGCACCGGTTCGTGGCCGCTGCCATGCGCGTGTGGCACAGCTTTGAGGAACTTCGAACAGAATAGCGGAATGACTGTCATGGCCACCACAAACGAGGCCAGCAGCGCCAGGCAGAAGGCCAAAGCCAGCGCGGAAAAAAGGAACTTGCTGACACCGTAAAGCAGTGTGACCGGGAAGAAATCAACCACGTCCACCAGGGTGGCGGCCAGAATAGCCAGGTTGACCTCCGCGCCGCCCACCTCTGCCGCCACCGCGGGCGCGGCGCCCATCTCCAGATGCCGGTATATGTTCTCCAGGGAGATCACCGAATTGTCGATCACCCGGGAGAACGCTAGCGCCAGCCCTCCCAGAATCATGGTGTTGATGGTGCTCCCCATCAGCGACAGAATCACAAATGTCGTCAGCGCCGATAACGGAATCGAGAGCAGCACTGCCGACGTAGCCCGCAGGCTCCCCAGGAAAATCAGGATCATCAGGCTCGTGAGCACCAGGCCGATGAGCCCCTCGTGTCCTACCGTCAGCAGGGCTTCCTTCACGTAGACCGATTGGTCGAACACCACGTTCGGCACCAGTTGCCTGGGAATGTCCACCAGCTTGGGAATCAACGCCCTTACCCCATTCACGACCTGAATGGTGTTGGTGTCGCCGCCCTGTTTCATGATCGGGACGTAAGCGGACTTCTGCCCATCCACGCGGACGATGTTGTACTGAATCTGGTTCGCGTCCTCCGCCCTACCGACATCGCTTACCGATACCCACTGGTCGCCTACCATTTTGATGGGAAGGCTATTCAACTCATCGACTTTGTCCACCAGGCTGTTGGAGTAGACGTAATAGTCGAGCGGCCCCATCCTGACGTCGCCGGCCGGACGGATGAGGTTCGAATCGTTAACGGCGCTGACTACGTCCATCGGACTGAGTTGGCGGGCGGCCAATTTGTAGGGATCGACATACACCATTACCTGCCGGTATTTGCCGCCGAAGGGAGGCGGAATCACCGCGCCTTTTACCGCTCCGGGAATCTGGTTCCGGATCTGGAATTGGGCCAGGTCATGCAGTTGGGTTTCGGAGAGTCCTTCGCCCTTCACGGTGAGCAGGCACACCGGCAGGCTGGAGGCGTCGAACTTAAGCACCACCGGAGGCAGGGTTCCCGGCGGCAATCGCTTCAGGTCGGCCAGGGCCAGGTTGGAAATCTGTGTGACATCGGCGTCGGCGCTGGTGCCGGGCTGAAAGGTGATCTTGATGATGCTCACGCCCAGAAGCGAACGCGATTCAAAGTGGTCAACGCCGCTGGCCAGAGTGAAGAATCGTTCCAGGGGATTGGTGATGTCCGTCTCGATGTCCTGCGGAGGCATCCCGGAGAAAAACGTGGCCACTACAACTTGCGGAATATTGATGGGCGGGAAAAGATCTACCGGCATGCTCACGATACTGAGCCCGCCCATCAGGAGCAATGCCAGGCAGATTACGACAATGAAGTACGGATTCCGAATCGAAAATCGAGGCATGACTGTCTATCGGCTCACGGGGCTACTGGCCTTGCGGTTGGTACTCGGTCGTGTCCACAGTGTGAGGCTGGACCGGAGTACCGGCCTTTAGCGCGGCGCGATCGCTCACCACCACGTTGTCTCCTTCGTGCACTCCGGATAACACTTCTGCATAACTGGCGCTTTGCAGTCCTAGTTGAACCGGATGGATCTCGATCTTGTTATCGGAACTCACCACGTATACCGTATCCCCGGTAGACTCGTGGTTCACGGCTTGTAAGGGGACGCTCAAAGCGTTGTTCCTATGCTCCAGCGTCAGCACGGCGTCTGCATACATACCCGGCATGAGCACTCGCTGAGGATTCTCGACGTCCACTTCCGTGTGCATGGTACGCGTATCCTCGGAAACGTCGGTCGAAAAGCGCATGACTCTGCCCGGAAAATGCTTTTCCAACGAAGGTACGCTCACGTCCACCGGGTCTCCCAGGTGAATGAACTTCACGTATGACTCAGGCACCGGAATCACCAGGCGGAATTTGTCATCTTCGGACAGTTTGCAGATCGGCAATACATTGCTGGAGGAACTGGTACCGGCCTGTACCAGTGTGCCGTAGTTGGCGTAGCGCTGCGTCACCACACCGGGGAACGGCGCGGTAATCCGGGCATAATCGAACAGTACTTTGTCACGCTCTTCTTTGGCCTGCGACGCCGCCAGCACGCTTTGCGCGGATAGCAGCGCCGATTTGGCAACCTCCAGTTGTGCCTCCGCTCCTTCGAACTTGCCTTGCCAGTCGTCCACTTCCTGTTGCGCCACCAAGCCGGGTCTGCTTTCGGCGACCGTCTTGATCCGGTCGTATTGCAGTTTATACGGCTTCACCAGCGCTGACGCCCGGTCCACCTGGTGCTGCGCCTGCTGCACCATGTCCTCCTCATTCTTCACGGCTGCGGCGTCCTGCGCAAGTTGGATCTTCAGTTCCGGAATCTCCAGGACCGCCATGAGTTGCCCCTTCTGGACCCGAGTCCCGTAGTCCACTGCCAGCTCCGTAATGTAGCCCGACTCCTTGGCGTAAACGTCGATCTCCTGGAACGGGACCAGCTCTGAGGAAACGGTGAGCTGCCGTGCAATCGGCTTGCGCGCCACTGGGGCGACCCCTACCGTCGTTGCCGGGACTGCCGTCTCCGTCCCGCTGGCGCTGACCTTCGGACCGGAACATCCCACAAGAGCGGCGGCGGCCACGATGGCGGCGGCCGCCGGAAATACATTGCGATAGGTTGTTAGCTGCATGCTTGTTTGTCAGCGAAGCTGCGAAGTTTTGCCCCGAGCGTCTCGACCGAGAATTCAGGGCTCTCGGTCAAGGCAAAAAGCTCGCTCTCTTCAGCCCGGATCCGTTCCGCCATATCCGGCAGTTTTTCCACAAGTTCCGGCGGCACCGAGATGATACCATTCCGGTCGCCATGGAGGATGTCGCCCGGTCTGATCGAAAGGCCGCCGATCTCTACCGGCTCACCGAAATCTACGATGTGGGCGTAAGCGTGCGATACCGCTACGCTCCCCGCGAACAATTGCAAGCCCACCGACTCCACTCCGCCCAGGTCCCGCACCGAGCCGTTTGTCACGAAAGCCACGCAACCGAACGCGCGGCAGAGCCGGGCATGTACTTCTCCGAAAATCGCCCCAAACCCCGGCCGGTTGTCGAAATCCTGGAGTACCATAATCCGCGGAGCGGGTATCGTTGTCAAATATTCCCACCATGCCACGTGCTCGTAATAGCACTTCCCGGTCATCGGCGGCATATAAGTTTGAATCCGCCCTGTCACTGCATAGCCAGCTACCGGCGGGTGGGTCGGAAACCGGCAAAATGCCGTCCCGCTCACGAAGCCTTCGTTGCGGGGGCGTACGTTAAACCGCTCAATCGCATTCGACACGGTGCATGTGTCGTAGCGGCAAAGTACATCTAAAGCATTGATTTGACGGCCGTTGGAAGAAATTTGGTTCATGGTTTACTCGGAGGGAGTGTGCTGGACACTGGTTCCACTTCCAGCGGTTGCTACTGGCACGCGAGACGCCACGAACACGATAGTACAAGTCGCGTACTCAGGATCACATACCAGACTCAAAGGATATTTTCAAAAAAAGCGGGGGAGCCCCGGAACGGTTGGCCCTTCCTCGCCGCTCTCATGGTTCAGGCGGAAAAATACTTCATTCAGGGTATTCCTTCCCACAGCCGGCACGCCATAAGATGGCTGCGGGTATCTATAAGGCAAACGTATGTCTCCTGTACGGATTCTTATCGCGGATGATCATGCGATTATTCGTAGCGGCTTGCGCGCTCTCCTTTCGCACGAGCCCGGGTTTGAGGTTGTGGCGGAGGCCGCCGATGGCCGGGAGGCTGTAGAACTGGCGGAGCGGGAACTTCCTCACGTCGCTCTTCTCGATATCAGCATGCCTACGCTAAACGGGCTGGAAGCCGCCCGGCAGATCTCCGCCAAGTCTAATACCGTTCAATTGGTCATGCTCACCGTTCACACCGACGAGTGCTATCTCCTCAACGCTCTGAAAGCCGGAGCCCGCGGCTATGTGCTGAAGAGCTCGGCCGAATTCGAAATCCTGGAAGCCATCCGCGCCGTTTCCCAGGGTAAAGCCTATTTTAGCCCTAAAGTGAGCAGAGTCCTTGCCGATGAATATATGCGCTACCTCCAGGCAAACCAAGTCGAAGATAGTTACGATCTGCTTACCGGTCGTGAACGCCAGATCCTTCAGTTACTCGCCGAAGGTCAATCTAATAAGGACGTCGCCAACATTCTCGATCTCAGCCCCACTACGGTCATCTGTCATCGCCAGCATATTTTTCAGAAACTCAACCTGCATAGCCTGGCCGATCTCATCCTCTATGCCATCCGTAAGGGCGTCATCTCTTCCAACCAGAGTGCCATAGTCTGAGCGGGTATCATGGCTCCCAACGGCCCTGCACACACGGTACGGCGTTTACTTACTACCAGGATGGCGCTGACTCTCGGATTCGGAGTCCTGCTCACGTTGCTCGTCATGTCCGGAGTCTACGCCGTAACCGGTATTTCCCAATTACAATCCAGCAACGAAGACATCCTGCAGGAATTTCTTAAACGCGAAACCCGCCTCGATGAGCTTAGATCCGCCATTTATCTGTCCGGCACTTACGTTCGCGACTACCTGCTCGAGCCCGACCCGGCCAAAGCGGAGCAGAGCCGTCTCGCCCTTGCGGATACCCGCGGCCAGATTCAATCCATGGCCTCCCTGCCGTCGCCGCAGTCCGATCCGGCCGCTCAATCCATGCAGGACGCCTTGCGCCGTGAGATCGCTGAATACTGGCGTACGCTCGATCCCGTCCTGACCTGGAATGCTCAGGAGCGTCACAAGGAGGGCTATCGCTTCCTGCACGACGAGGTTCTGCCGCGCCGCTCCAGCACGTTGGGCATCGCCAACACCATCGCCTCTGTGAATCAGCAGCAGCTTGTGGAAAGGGATCATCGCCTCGTCCAAATGTTCGCCAGCCTGCATAATCGTGTCATGTTCGCCGTTATAGTCATGTTCTTCTGCGGACTAGCCTTGGCTTTTGCGACCGCCATCCACATTCTGCGCCTGGAAGGACAGACTCTGGAGCACCTCGAAGAAGTTACAGCAGCTCGCCTGGAATTGCGAAATCTCTCCGCGCGGCTCGTGGAAACCCAGGAAAATGAACGTAAGAACATCTCTCGCGAGTTACACGATGCGGTAGGTCAATCCATGTCCGCTGTGCAGTTTGAATTGCACGACCTGGGCGTTGTGCTGGCTCCCTACCCGGAACCCCTGCGTACCAGGGTGGACCGGATTCGGGAACTGGTGGAAAGTTCCGTGGCCATGGTGCGCAATATGGCCCTGCTGCTTCGTCCCTCCATGTTGGATGACCTCGGCCTGCCTGCGGCGCTGGAGTGGCAGGCCAACCAGGTCTCCCGATCCACCGGTGTCAAGGTCAAGCTGGTTTCTGCCGGTATCCCCGATGAACTTCCCGAGGAACACAAGATCAACATCTTCCGCATCGTGCAGGAGGCGCTCAACAACGTATGCCGGCACGCTCGCGCCAGCAGTGTCGAAATTACGCTGAAGGCTGGCGAGGGCCGCATCTCGGTCACCATCCGCGACGATGGGCGCGGATTTCGCAAGCCCCGTCCCTCCGGATTGGGTCTGATCGGTATGCACGAACGCGCCGAGAGCCTGGGAGGAACCCTGCTGGTAAAATCCGACCCCGGGGAAGGCACCACGATCGAGGTCTGTCTGCCTCTCCCAAGAAATCTCACCGTGGGCCGCCCGGCGGCGGAAAGTATGGCGTAATCGCGTGACCAAACGGCTTATATGGGAACTGTTCCTGTTGACAGCCGGAATCGTATATGTGGTTATCGCTCTTAGCGACGGTGTGGAGTCCCTGGTGTTCGTGCCACTCGTTGCCCAGGAACTCGTTCACACTCGCCGGGAAAGACAGTAACATGACGCTCCGATGGAAGCTGTTGCGCACCCGCCGCGGAAAGACGGGCCAAATCTCTTCGCCGCCCCAGCTTGATTCCCGCCAGTGTGGTGGATTCGCCCATTGGCTGGCTTCGTATCAGGACCAGTTGGAAAAGCTGGCGAAGCAGCCGGAACACGACAGACATTTATCAAAGTTACACAAGGGTAATGTATGATACCAGGCATTTCTATCGCTAGAATTCATGACCCGGACGTGGCGTTGTCCACTGTCTCGGCGCTTACCGAGCAACACCTTGAGGACGTCAGGCACCGCGCTTTCGATTACTTCCAGGAGCGCGGCCGAACTCTGGGCAACGATTGGGAAGACTGGCTGCGCGCCGAGCGGAAAATGCTCTGGAGCCCTCGTGCGGAGATGTTCGAAAATACGTCCACTCTTGTGTTGCGGGTGGCCGTGCCCGGCTTTAGCCACAAGTCGATTCAGGTTACTGCAACCCCGCATTCACTTCTCATCCAGGGTACCGAAACGCACCAGCACGAGGGCCTGGACGCCAGGCTTCATTTCTGCGAATTCGGCCGGCACTTGTTTCGCCGCTTTGACCTGCCCAGCCTCATCGACCCAAGTACCGTTTCTGCCACCTTAGATAAAGGAGTGCTCGAAATTCTTGCCGGCATCGGGCGTCGTCCGCACGGCGCGCAACACCTTCAAGCCCGCACTTAGTGGTGCTTTGTGCTCGGCTTGCACGGCCTTCGCGATTTCGTGCGGCGCGGGTCGTGTGCGGAACGAGATACCCAAGGTTCCAATCCGCAGGCAGCCGGCAATTTCAGCGGCCGGCACGCCATTGCGGTGATTGATTTCTACCAGCTTCGCCAGCCCCGCCGAAATGCCTAACAGCGCGGACGCCGCTTCGAACTTGCCCGCCGGAGAAGTGTTGGAGACCTGCAGCCACGCATCGAGTGCCGCCTGTGGATCGCCGGCTTTTCCGATAAGTGCCAGACCTAGCGCACCCGCGCAGTAAGTGTGTCCGGAAAGGTCGAGAAACGCGCACGGAGTTTCTACAATTCGACAGCCGCCGTGAGGGCGACCCGCCAGCGCTCCTAATGCCCGCTCGATATATTCAGCAATCTCAATCGACATGAATTCAGCCACGACTGATCACCCAGCCTGAATATAGTTCACCGCCCCCGCCCTTTCCTATACCCTGTTACGAGTAGAGTCCGGGGAAAAGTAAATGTAGGTCACGTCTTCTGTTGATGCCCACCCGCGAACACGCCCTAACAGTACCGTTCGCCGAATCCTCCAGCACATGCGCGAGTTCGATTTTCAGGTCCGGTCGCTTGCTCCGCAGCGTCGCCACATCGCCGACCATACGGTCGCGTCTAGCGACACACTCACCGATGCTACCTCCTCGGGCACTTCGACGGCCTCAATCAGAGCGTCCTCGGTATCTTGCTGATCGGCTATCGCCAGTGCGCACCCGCTCGAAACTCGCGCGCGAATAAGACAGGCGTCCAAACTCCTGCGCCGTCGCTTGCGCTTCGCGCGACGTGCCCTGCTGCACGGCATAGCTCATCGCCCTCGCCGTCCGCGGCAACCACCCGTCCCCCGCTACTCCCGCGCGCAAGCTCACCGCATCCACGACTCTCCCTCAGGCTGTCCCCCTCGTTCTCCCGATTGCCGGTACCGCTCCACGGAGACCGAACCGATCATCGTGTGGTAGGCCCCTCGCACCGTCCCACTCGCGTGTACCGAATCCCGCCGGTCACCATGGCTGGAACATCCATGTCCAGACTCTTCAAGATTGCGCCGTGGGTGGCTATCTCCGTCCTGGATGCCCTTCCGCTATCGCCGCTTCCACCGCTGCATCATCGTCCGCCTTCCCCCACCCAGCCGATCCACGGTTCGCTGCAGCATCGCCAAATGTTCTGCCGTTGCCTTTCCCATCTCAACAAACTGAGCCGGAACCTCAAGCACCATCTTGGGCATTGCACGTCGCGCCTTTGGCAACACGTCGGCGACGGCCCCGACCCCGGACTCGGCGAAGCCCTCTCTGCGAACCCTCTGGTTTCCATCCGATCTCGCCGGTGCGATCGAGCACATTCGGTCGCGCTCTTCTCAGCAGGCATTCGCCTTATACCGTCTTTCAGGGAGAAATCCAACAAAAGGACAGGAGTGATTCCCCTGCCGGTTACCGGACCAGTGGGCGGCGCATCTATCATATTGGAGAAGGAAGGGAGGCGGCACATGAAATCGCGAACTTCGTCGTTTCAGCGGCTCTTCACGGTCGGATTGGTCTGGATTTTCGCGGGAGGTGCGGCTATAGTCCGCGCACAAACTCCGGCACCGCCACCCGGCCAGCAGCCACCGGCGCAACTCCTTTCGCCCCAACAATTGGACGACTTGGTGGCGCCCATCGCCCTGTACCCGGACCCAATGCTGAGCCAAGTCCTTGTCGCCACTACTTATCCTCTTGAAGTGGTGGAAGCCCAGCAATGGCTCCAGAAGAACGCCAGTCTAACGGGTTCCGTCCTGATGGACGCTGCCAAGGATCAAAACTGGGATCCCAGTGTGCAGGCGCTGGTCGCGTTTCCGAACGTTCTGTCCTTATTGAATCAGGACATCCGATGGACTACTGACCTCGGCAACGCCTTCCTGGCACAGCAGGCCGACGTGATGAGCGCGGTCCAACGAATGCGCGCCACGGCCAGGGCAAATGGCAAGCTGAATTCCTCTCCGCAACAGGTTGTAACCCAGGACACCGAAAATGGCCAGTCCGCTATCGAAATCGAACCCGCCCAGCCTCAGGTGATTTACGTGCCGACTTATGATCCATCGTACATTTGGGGACCTCCGGACTACGGCTACTATCCTCCGTTGCTCTACCCGGACTTCGGATTTGGTTTTTGGCCGGGTTTCAATCTTGACCTCTGCTTCGGCGGCTGGGGTTGGGGCGGCGGCTGGGGTGGATGGGGTGGTTGGGGCTGGGGGCCAAACTGGTTTGGCCACGGCGTTTATGTAAACCATGCATTCTTCCGTAACTACGGATTCCGGGGCGGCATTGGCGGGTTTGCCGGACGGGGCGCCTGGACTCACAATCCCATGCACCGTTTGGGAGTGGCTTATCCAAACCGCGGACTTAATCAGCGGTATGGTGCTGTATCGCGCGCCAACGCCGCCAGGATGGGCAGCCGCTTCAACGGGAGCGCTGCTCGTGGCTTCAATAGTGTCGCTTCGCGCGGCTTGAACGGTGGCGCTGCTCGCGGGTTGAACGGTGGCACCGCCCGCAGCTTTAACGGTGGCGCTGCTCGGAGCTTTAACGGTGGCGCTGCTCGGAGCTTTAACGGCGGCGCTGCTCGGAGCTTCAACGGTGGGGCAGCCCGCAGCTTCAACGGTGGGGCTGCCCGTAGCTTCAACGGTGGTGCTGCTCGCAGCTTCAGCGGTGGGGCAGCCCGCAGCTTCAACGGTGGTGCTGCCCGTAGCTTCAACGGTGGTGCTGCCCGCAGCTTCAGCGGTGGGGCAGCCCGCAGCTTCAACGGTGGCGCTGCCCGTAGCTTCAATGGCGGTGGCGCCCGCAGCTTTGGTGGCGGTGCCCGCAGCTTTGGTGGCGGTGCCCGCAGCTTTGGTGGCGGCGCCCGCAGCTTTGGTGGCGGCGGTGCCCGCAGCTTCGGAGGCGGTGGGGGCCGGAGCTTCGGAGGCGGCGGAGGTGGGGGCCACTTTGGCGGCGGCGGCCACGGCGGCGGTGGTCGCCGCTAACTTGAAAGACTCCTGCATCAGCGCCGGGTCAGAGCACCTTGCCGGCGCTTTCGTTTGCCTGCGTCCGTAGAACTCAAAAACAGGCGGCGGTGAGCCTGGGGTCAAATCGTCCAGTTTCGGATTTGCGCAGCGATGAGAGTTGCGCAATTTGAAACACCTTCAGCGGGACTTCCCGAGTTTCTCCAGCTTGAATTGTGCTTTCTTTCGCACTCCCGGGTCGGCATCGTCACGCGCGATTTCCGCAAGCGCGACCGCATCCGTCAGCCTTTGGACTGCTGCCAGCCGGACGATGGTGCTGCCATCATGACGCGCCGACTCGGCAAGCGCGCCCTGGTTCTTCAGCCTGCCGACCGCCGTCCATCGCAACAGTTCGCTGCTGTCATTTTTGGCAATTACGCACAGCACATTCTGATCGCGGAGCCGCTCAAGAGCGGTTTCACGGATTTTCTGCGCGCTCGCGCTCGTTGCCATCCGGGCGATTGCCGCTGTCCCGTTTAGTGCCGTTCCCAGCCGGACCATGACCGGCGCCAGTGCACTGGCCAGATCCCCGCGGAATGGCGCGCGGCTTGCGGTGCACCGTGCCGTCAAACACAAGCCTGTGCGTGGTCTCCGGCCGAAGCGGTTCAGAGTAGATGCACCTCCCTGCCCTTCTTAGGGACTGTCTAGAAATAACATTACCACATAAGAATGTTTTGGGGTACGCTGGTGAGTATGGAGATACCCACCGGAATCGAGGAGCGTTTTAAGAGGTTGCGGGGAGTGTTGGACGAGCGCTCGCGGCGCCTGCTGGTGGCCGCCGAGAGCGAGGCGATGGGGCCCGGGGGTCTCTCGATCGTGTCGAAGGCAACGGGAGTGTCGCGGCAGGTGATCCGTCAGGGGATCGCGGAGTTGAAGGAGGCTGCGGTGTTGCCAGAGAGGCGCATACGCCGTGCGGGAGGCGGCAGGAAGAGCGCCGTGGAATTGGACCCTTCGTTGAAGTCCGACCTTGAGGAACTATTGGAGTCAACGACACGTGGCGATCCGGAGTCGCCTTTACGATGGACCTGCCGCAGCGTTCGGAATCTGGAAGCCGAACTAAAGAGCAAGGGGCATGCGGTGAGTCACCAGGTGGTGGCAGACCTGCTGCACGAACTTGAGTACAGTCTGCAAGCCAACCGCAAGACCAACGAAGGAGCCAGCCATCCCGACCGGAATGCCCAGTTTGAATACGTCAACAACAAGGTGAAGCAGTATCTGGGCGGGAAAGCGCCAGTCATCTCGGTGGACACGAAAAAGAAAGAATTAATTGGCGATTTTAAGAATACGGGCAAGGAATTGCGCCCGAAGGGAGATCCGGAGAAGGTGAGGGTCCACGATTTCCTGATTCCGGAACTCGGACGGGCGAACCCCTACGGGATTTACGACATTGGCCTGAATACCGGGTGGGTGAGTGTCGGTGTGGACCATGACACCGCCGAGTTCGCGGTGGAAAGCATTCGCCGCTGGTGGCGGTCAATGGGACAGCAGGCATATCCAAAGGCGACCAGTCTGCTGATTACCGCTGACGGCGGTGGAAGCAACGGCTCCCGCGTACGGTTGTGGAAACTGGAACTGCAAAAATTCGCCGATGAAAGCGCATTGAGCATCGCCGTCTGCCATTTTCCGCCCGGCACCAGCAAATGGAACAAGATCGAGCACCGGCTCTTTTCGCGCATAACGCAAAACTGGCGCGGTAAGCCATTGATCAGTCTTGAGGTCATCGTGAGCCTGATCGCGGCCACTCGTACGACTACCGGGCTGAAGGTCCATTCCGAACTGGATATCCGCGCCTACGCCAAGGGCGTCAAAGTTTCCGACCAGGAGATCGCCCAACTCAATCTCCACAGAGATCAGTTCCATGGAGAATGGAACTACGAAATTCGTCCCCGGAAATCCTGATATCCGGTAACGTTATTTCTAGACAGTCCCTTACCGTTACAACGCCTTCCCAGGTCGCATCCGGATACAGCACCGTTCCTACGCTATTGTCTATATCCCCCAAGGACCCGCCGAACTCGGTTGTACCGAAGAGCCATGCCCGGGCCGCCCCCAACAGCGTGAGTTCCACAACCGCATCGCCCGGTTTCGAATCCCTGCCAACTTCAAGCCCCGCGGACCGGAGCGCATCAGCCACGAACTGATCGCCCGCTCTTTCAATCTCCGCCTGACGCGAAGCCTCCAGTTCGTGTTCGAACAGATATTCCGTATCGAGTCGTACACGCTGTCCTGCATGCCATAGTGAGTGCTCCCCGGCAGTAGAAACGCAGTATCGCAAGCGCGCCTGAATCAATCGCTGGGCTGCGGCCCGGCGCATCGAACCATCGTGCGAAGCTCGAGCCTTCGCCGATAGTTGTGCGCAGGCATCAGCCTTGCCTGTGCCGCAATCGTGCGCCACTCTGTCGATGTCGGACGCCTCCGGCCGCGCCGTCCAGGCCAGCGCCATCAGGACAAGGGCGGCACGCAACACCGTCGTCATTTCGCGCGCTTCTCCATTTCTTTCGATCGCCTGGTCAAGCTCGCGTGGTGCGCGAACGGCAAGCGTTTTTCCTTTTAGGCGGCGGTCGCCGGCCCGAAGTGTATTGGAGATAGAAAAACGCGGCATTTGCGGCGCTCCCCTCGCGGAGTCCCAGAAATACCACCTCGTCGGAAAGCGGCGCCGCCTGGATCTCCCGCATAATGAGATTTGCCCGTAGGTCCCACGCCCCGGTCTTGTTCCGAAGCACAGTGGCCTATTTGCCGGCAACCAGACTGGCATCTTCGAGCGCTCTTGTGCCCGTGTTTCCGGACGCCTGAGGCGCACCCGGCAGCGCCGGATTCAGAAGCACAGTGGTTCGCCGTGGGTACCCGGTGCCGGCGGTATGGGCCGGACTCCAGGAGAGATCACCTGCCGTGCCCGGGGGCATCAGTACCCGCTCATTATGCTGCGCCTTGGCGTCAAGCGTCCATTCCTTGCGGCAGACGCGCCCGAGGTCGTCCAAGAGGCTCCATTTCACTTCGTGGTGGCCCTCGCCGAGAAGAAAAAAGCCGAGCACCTCGCCGACCGCTTTAGTCTGGGGAATTGCCGGCACATCGATTGAATCCAGGAAATAGACCGATCGCCCGCCCTGCGGCGTCACCCGGAACACCAGGTTCCAACGGTGTCGCTTGCCCTGGTAAATCTTCAGCGGCACATGTAATACGTATCCTGTTTCAAATCGCAAGCCGAAATTGAGGGATGGCTCAATCGGATCCACGTCGCACGGCACCGGTAAGTGAACCGCATTCGGGTCGAATCCCTGGACATCCGGCGGCAATTGCGAGGGATCAATCACCGTCTGCGCGGCAGTACCCGCCGTGAGCAGCCCCGCCAGCGCTCCGAGCCGCGCCCATCGAGACTGCGCTCTGAATCCCGAAATCGGCATGGCAACTGTTCGAACTCAAGAATATGGTTTCGTCCCTTGCCGGAGAATACCGCAAATCCGGTAGTTTTGGTGAAATGTGCAACTAGCCGCGCTGCCTTACTATCCCAATCCCGCCCTGGTACTTCGCTTGCAGTATGTTCGTTGCGGCGGCCGGAGCCTAACATGATGTCAGGGGAAAGACACGCCGCGGAAGCGCGGAAAGGAGTCCATGCCCAATCAACCGGTCGACCTGTACATCGATTGTGTGGTCCTGACCTCGTTTGATTCCGAGTTCAGCTTCCTGTGCAATGTCTTTCGGCCATCCGGCATCCGCATGCACCATGCCGAATCGCTCGAAAAGGCCGATTTCCTGCTCACTGTGACGGAGAGTACCGTCTTACTGACGGATGTGACCTTCGCTGACGGCCGTTGGGAGAGCGCTCTTGCCCTTCTTTGTCACAGCTACCCTCTCGTCACTATGTTGGTCATTGCCGACCGGGTGGATTGCCCCTACCTGAGGGATCTGTTTCCCCGCGGCGCCTGTGGCGTTCTATGGAAGCCATTTGATTTGGGTGTGGCTACTTTGGAACGACGGTCCAGGCGGGGTATAGGCGTCGCTGGTCCTGTTCGATGTGGAATTCCCAGTAGCGATCAAAATCCCCTGACAGATAGATGGCCCGGAGTTGGACGAGTGCTTCAGCCATTTGCTCGGTCCACCGCATGCCGGATCGTTCCATGCGATCTTTGATGAGGTTCTTGCAGGCGCCTTCGACCGGGCCGCTGGCAATCGGCCAGCCGTTGGCGAGGTATTCGTGGTACCGCATGCGGGCGCGGTTGCGGTAGAGGTAGTTGGCGACTGCGTTCAGGGTTTTGCGTTTGGGACCGGACAGGCCGCGCTTGGTGACGCTTTGGCGGATGCCCTTGACGACCTGGCCAACCTCGCCGAAGAGAATGCGTAGGGTTCGATCGATGACCCAAAGGTCGGCTTCCAGGCTTGCCTCTGTATGGAAGCAATAGGCGGCCTTCCAGAGTTTCTCCAGCACGTGGATCAGATCCAGGATCAAGGTGACGTTGAGTTTCTGGTCGACTCGAATCTGGAGCGCACGTTCCCCATCGGTCAAGGCCAAACGGGTCATGGATCGTGAGGGATCGCGACGGTCCATCTCTTCGGCTACCTCCTGGATCACGGCGGTCTTACCCTTGAGCAAACTCGCCCACACCCGCTTGTTCTCCGGACGTGGGGGAGGAGGAGTTTCACCGGATGCTGGGCGGGAAGTGGGGAAAAGGCTTTCGATGACTTGTTGCGGTGTCCGTATCCAAGGCGCGCGGGTGAAAACGGTAGCGACCGTGGCCATGCGTTTTTTGTTAGCCTTCTGCCCTTTGGTCAGCCGGGCTTTGGGTTGTGCGCCGCCAGGCTTGACCATGGGAATGCCCTTGCCGTCAACGGCGGCCACCAGGATCGCGCCGGCGGCGGTAGCCACAGAGCGCTGTTGGTAGAAGGCGTCGAAATCTCGCGCTGCATCCGGCAGGATCTCTTCCAAGCTGCGTTTGGAGACGGAAACGCCGGTCAACTCGGCGATGGTCTGGACCGATTCCAAGAACGGGTTCTGCACGGCAGCCTTGACCAAACGGCGCTGGAGTTCGTAGGAGAAGGATCGCGCCGGCAAGGCCAGCGCTTTATCGAGCGGAAAGATGCTCGGCGCGCCAGGCCGGGAGTAGCCCATACGGACGAGTTCCACGGTTCCAAAGACAGTGGTCAGGGATCGGTCGCTGAGACGGCGGTGAGAATAGAGCACCTCACCGTCTGGCAGTTCCAGTTGCAAAGCAGGCCCCACATCTCCATCGCCGCGATGCTGCAAGTGAGCTTGGAGGAGCAGGCGTTGGACCTCGCGGCCTCTGGCGTGTTGCTGGGACTCGATCTGGTGGAGCGGGAGTTGGAGCGCGCCGGAGGATGCCAGCCAGGACTCCAGCAGAGAGAACTCAATCAACGCAGGTGTCGCGTCAGCAGAGAAAGAGGTTGCAGTTGCCATGTTCTTACGGTAATATCACCGTA
Organism: uncultured Solibacteraceae bacterium; assembly: GCA_963853855.1. Taxonomy (GTDB): domain Bacteria; phylum Acidobacteriota; class Terriglobia; order Bryobacterales; family Bryobacteraceae; genus Sulfopaludibacter. Next base: position 42,956 of record CAWKYG010000059.1, read on the forward strand.
AGAACAATGTCACGTGTTTTTGTTTCCAAAAGCGGAAGTCACTCCGTTCCGCAGAATGCCGCCTTGGAACGGCACACGCAACGATTCCTGGAACTCAGGCGGGGTCTCGAACAGATCGACTGTTTCTGCAAAGGTACAGTTCTGAAGCGGATGATGAAGTGTGGCAAAGCTCGGTGCGCCTGTGCCTCCGACGCGACCAAACGTCACGGCCCCTACTTCGAGCTTACCTACAAGGCCAACGGCAAAACGGTCAACGTCAAACTCTCACCAGAAGCCGCTCCGCTGTACCGGAAGGCGGCTCTGCAATACCGCAAGTTGAAAACCCTACTGAACCGCCTCGACAAACTCTCGAAAACCATCCTGCATCACCAGGCCAAACTGGCCGAATCCAAACGCCGGGA
>CAWKYG010000060.1:0-39412 GCA_963853855.1 uncultured Solibacteraceae bacterium
AGTTACTCCTGGAGGTGCACTGGACGATCCGGACGCAAATCAGAGCGACCGGTCCTCGTCGATTCATCGGGCTCGCGACGAAGGGGGGCTCGCTGGCGCGGGCAGACTGGCTGCACAGGTGCCCGGAGAGGCAGGCGCGTCAAACCGTTTGACGATCGGGTTCCCATCGTTCTGCTGGAGACTTTCCACGAGGATTCGGCCCCGAAAGGTGAGCACAACGTCCTCGGTCTGTCTGCGGTCCGCCTCGGGATGGCGCGTCTTCTCGCACATCGACTCGACCAGCGTGTTAACCAGGGTGTCGCGGTCCCTGCCGGCGATCGGTGTCCCCAGCCCAAAGCCGGTGGAGTCGATCGAGCCATCGAGCCAGGAGATGCTCGGTCAACGGTACTTTCGAGGTGTCGGACTCTCGGTTTCGCTCGGCTGCCCGTGCTCTGGTCGAACATGGTAAGATGCGGAGCATCAGGGCCGATCCGGAGAACGGCGAGTAACCGGGGGCCTTGAACAAAAAAGCGACGTCGTGGTCCCATCGCAGATCCGGATCGGGATGCTGGAGCATGCGGCTGGCCGCCTCGATCGAGTAGTTCAAAGCCAGATCCGGATCCAGGCCAACGAACGGGACCTCGATCGTGTCGAGAACGGACTTGGTGGCCTCTTCGACGCAGAAGATGCTCATCCTCCAGTAGGTGACTCGCTCGAGTTGACGCTGCTCCGCCGGCGTCATTTCGTCTCGGCGAGTTGTAGATCGCGACTGATCTCTTGCTCACGGTAGGCTTCGCCATGAACTGTTCCTCGATGGTCATTGGTTCAGAAGGCTCCTCGCCGGCCGACCGGCCCACGCGGGGCACGGCCGACCGACACTCGCTTCCACGAATCTGGTCGCCCTCGCACGGCAAGGGCTGGTCGATCTCCTTCTATGAGTCCGTGCCAGACTTGGCCGTGTCTGCTCGCGCCAAGTCCTGTGGATGGAGGAGACGAGGCGCGGCCTTGCGATGATCGCGAGGTCGTGCCTCTCCGAGTCGCTGCCGGCATTCTCGGTTCGACGATCTGCCGCGAGAGACCTGCCGGCCCGTGAAGCCGAGGATGACGTCGCGATCGTCAGGGGAAGAGTCAACTCCAGCCGTCGTCGCTGGCACCGTGTCAACCACCGCTTCGGGCTGGTGCGAGCCTCCGGGCCAGTCCAGGGGCAATATTTCTCTGGGGCAGGTCTCGCCGCAGAGCATCATCGCAAACTGCTCGTAATTCGCGAGTTGGCGAGCGCGCTGAAGCTTGCCAGCACGGAAAAATTCGTATATAATTCTGATGTCCAAAGTGGTCAATCTCCTTGGGCTCACGACGGCCGCCGTTCTCTTGGTTGGGTGCGGCGGCCGTCGTTTTTTCAGGTCTAGCGAGACTTTCGAGAAACCGATCGATGTCGTTCGATCTCCACCGCAGAAGAGTCCCGCCGATCCGTAGAGGTTTGGGGATCACGCCGCGTGCACAAAGCGGAATACCGGTTCGGCGGGAAACGTCAAGGATGACGGCTAGGTCATCGACAGTCAGAAGTAACTTCGTCGATCTGGGCCGAGGCTGAGGATTGTTGGGACGCTCTGGTCCTCGGGAGTGACAACCGATTCGCCGCGGGAACCGTAGATCCAGAGATCCCGAGCGAGGATTCCGAAATGCCATCACGAGGCTGGTCCGGCAGGATTGCGTTGCTGCCGCTACGCTCAAATCTTTGGCGATTCGTCATATGATCGTCCCCTAGGATGGTGTTCTCGAACGCTGAAAAGCATCGTCAACAAGCGACAACCAGCGTCGTCAGGAGAATCCTCGCGCCTCGCTGTTCCGGAACATGCCGAAAAGTGATGGAGGTGCTGACTCCGCGGGTTTGCCAATATGAGCCTGGACCGAATCGAAAGGCTCGGAAGAAATGAGTGCGGAAAGAGCAGGGACGTAGAGAACGAACCAATGACATATCAAGGCAGGCTCCGTTCGGACGTCCCGGTTCGGTCCGCACGCCTAGAAGGTTGAGTGCCGGCTCACACTACGAAATCCTCGCCGCTTTCCTTGGCGTGCAACTGCGCCAGTTCTGACTGGGGATGCTTCCTTCAGCTACCCCGGTTGTCCATGGGGTCGTCTCCTGCCGCACGCACAGGTGCGCTCGCCCTGAGTCGTGCTCAGGTTCTTCTGGTCGATGCGGTTGTCGGCCCCGCGCCAGTTCATGCCGCGTGCACTTGAGTTCGTTGGTCAGGAAGAACCGATAGCGGATCTCGTCGGACGCCGGCGTTTGGCCCTCCTCCACTCTGATCATCTCGACGACAGTACGACGGTACACCACCTCGGCTGAATCCTCGGAGAATCTGCTCAATATCTTCGTCCCTCGCCTGCGGACGGTCCGGTCCCCGACCATCTCGAGGCATCTGCGGCCTACCCTTGTCCGTATATGGCGGCCGTCTTGGTCTCTTTGAGTACGCAAGCCGCTCTACGACATCACCATGAGGTTGGGTCTGGCATCGATGCCGCGGAGGAACTCTTTCCTTCGGCGTCCCGCGCATATAAGTGCCACGGTCTGGATGAGGTCGATGTCGCAACGGAGGTCGATAAGGCGGAAGCCAGAATCGCGGCAGATAAGGATCGCCAACTCGAGCTGTTTGACGGCGCTTTCGTGAGAGAGACCGTTACCGGGTCGGTTGACGATGTGGATCACCTCGTCGGTGTTGGCCGAGCTGATGTTCAAGGGGTGCTAGCCCCAGGACCTGTCGGAAGCTATATCGATGCCCAGCTAGCTACAGGCACCGCTGTCGCCGATGTCGAGGACGGCCTCGTCGAAGACCCTGGGGACCTTGCTCCTTACAGACTTTGATTCGCATTCAATCGGAGACATGCTAGGAAAATGTCCGAGTATCCCAACCCGCGTCCTAGCGGATGAGCTATGTGCACAGGCGGAGTCGGTTCGGGCACAATGGGGGTTTCCGACCTTCCCACCGCCTTGATACCTCATCGGGGAGCCGAATCATGGACGGCCGACGCAAGAACTACCGGGCCTGGGACCCCCAACAGAACGGCCACGACGCGATCTCACCGCGCGACGCGCTCCCTGAAGACGACCTGGTCTTCTTCCTCATCGATCTCATCCCGCAGCTCGACCTCACTCCCTTTCATCAGTTTTATGCCCAGGAGCTGCGCGGCCAGCCGCCGTTCGACGTCACCATGATGGTGACCCTACTGGTCTACGCCTACGCCCTGGGCATCCGTTCCAGCCGCAAGATCGCCGCCGCCTGCCAGCGCAATCTGGCCTTTCGAGCCATCGTCGGCCACGATCGGCCCGACTTCCGCACCATCAGCGATTTCCGCAAGATCCACACGGCGGCGTTGAAGCCCCTGTTCCTCGAGGTGTTGCGCATCGCTGGCGAGATGGGGATGGTCACGTTGGGAAATCTGTCCACCGACGGGACCAAGATGGGAGCCAACGCCTCGCGGCACAAGGCGATGAGCTACGGCTACATGGACAAGGAAATCGAACGGCTCACGGCCGAGATCGACCAATTGTTCAAGGACGCCGAGCAGGTTGACGCCGAGCAAGACGCGGCGCTGGGGGGCCGTCGTGGCGATGAACTGCCGGCGGAATTGCAGCGGCGTGAAGACCGCTTGGCCAAGATCCTCGAGGCGAAAGCGCGGCTGGAAGCCGAGGCCACTGCCAAGGCGGATGAGGAACAACGTCGCCGGGACCAGGCCCAAGCCCAGCGGGAAGCGGAAGGCCGCAAGCGCCGGGGCAAGGAACCCGCTCCCATCGATCCGACCGCCGAGGAGAAGGCGCAAACGAACTTCACCGACCCCGAAGCGAAGATCATGAAGCAGAGCAACAAGGGCTTCGATTATTCGTACAACGCCCAAGCGGTCGTGGATGGTGCGAACCAGATCATCGTGACGGCGGGAGTGACCCGCGACACCAACGACAAGCAGCAGGCACTGCCGATGGCCCGAGCGGCCCTGGAGAACTTGAAGGCTGCGGGGATCGAGCGGCCCACGGGGGCCAACGGGACTGCCGCACCGATTCCGAACACGGCCGACACGGGCTATTTCAGTGCGAAAGCGGTGGAAGGTCTGGAGCAGATCGGTATGGATCCGTATGTGGCCGTCGAGCGGCAGAAGCACCACGCCGTCGCGGCGGAACCGGAAGCCACGGCCCCCTCGTCGGAGGCCAGCGTGAAGGAGAAGATGCAGCACAAACTGCGCACGGCGGCCGGCAAGGCCCTTTATGCGGCGCGGAAGCAGATCGTTGAGCCGGTCTTCGGCCAGATCAAGGGGGCGCGGGGCATCCGCGGGTTTCTGCTGCGCGGCATGGAGAAGGTTTCAGCGGAGTGGCAACTGATCGGTTTGACCCACAATCTTCTGAAGATTTGGCGACGCGGCTGCATCGCGGTGTGAGTTGAGGGGGATAGTGCGCGCCGAGGTCTGGGCTGAGGCCGAAAAGGCCAAAGCCCAGCGGAAACCCAGGGGCCAGGCCGAAACACAGACCAATTCTCGGACACGTTCCTAGACGACCTGGACGACCTCGGGGAAGAGGTGGCGCAAGTCGCCGAGGGTCGGAGTGGAAATGAGCGCGTAAAACGGACCCACCCTCAAGCACTAAAACGGTCCCACCTGGTCCTTCAAAGTAGCCATTCTGGGCAAGAACGGCAAGCCCATCGTCACGCTCCCTTCCGTCCCTTCCTGGCTCTCATCGACTCGCGGAATCGATAACTCTCCCCGTTCATCTCGAAGATGTGGCACCGGTGCGTGACCCGGTCCAGTAACGCCGCCGTCATGCGTTCTCCCTGGAACACTTGGTTCCAGTCGGCGAACGCCAGGTTGCTCGTGATCAGCGTGCTGGAGCGCTCATACCGATCCGTGAAGACCCGGAACAGCAGCTCCACGCCGTTGCGGCTGAACGACACGTAGCCCAGCTCGTCGCAGATCAGCAGGTCCGTCTTCTCGAGCTGGTTGAGCAACCGATCCAGCGTGTACTGCTTCTGAGCCTTCTCCAGCAGGCTGACCAACGCTGGTGCCGTGACGAACCGCACCCGGTGGCCCTGACGGCACGCCGCCAGCCCCAGCGCGATGGCCAGGTGCGTCTTGCCCGTACCTGTACTCCCAACGAAACATGTGTTGAATTTCTGGTCGAGCCATTCTCCCCGAGCCAACTCCAGGAGCTTGGGCTTGGGCAGGTTCGGCACCGCGCTGAAGTCGTAGGTGTCGAAGTCCTTCAGGACCGGGAATTCGGCCTGCTTGATCCGAGTCGCCAGGGTATGGGCGGCGGCGCCGCCAGCTCGATCGCGGTCAATTGCAGCAGGAATTGCTCATAGGTCTGATTGGCTGAAGCCGCTTCCCGCGACAGCTTCTCCAACTCCTGGACCATCGCCGGCAGGCGCAATTGCTTGAGCTGCACCTTGAGCAGTTCCGTCGTGGCATCCGCCATCTCACCGTCCTCCTCGAGATCCGCGGGCTGTCGAACCGCACCCGACCGTCGAGCCCGGCGACAACACCGCAATTCAATCTTATGAACTTGCTAACAATTGATATTTCTAGCTCGCGTCATCCCCTCCTCCCTCGGTCCGCCCCCGCCGCGGGTCGCGCGGATCGGTCCGGGCGGGGGCCGACCCCGGCGCACAATCATTCGACCGTAATCATCTGTCGTTCCAGCAATTGACCGCCGCGGTGGCCCGACTACCGCCGCGGCACCCGGCGGCAGCCGTCTCATGATACTATGTATTAATTTACATATTCTCCTTTCCGGGCGGGCCCGGCCGGGCGGGTCGTCCAACAGCCGGTTGAAGCGGCCCAGGTCCGGCGCCGGCACCTCGACCCCAGATCCCATCATAGGTTCACAGCAATATTCTTTTGCGTCATGCTGTAATGCCTCGGCGGCGGCCAGCGCCCGCACCCGCTGGATGATCGCCTCGGCGGTCAGGACCCCCGCGGCCCCGCCCGCCTCGATCGCCCGCTCCACCCGGGCTTGCGGGTGCGCGTTCAGCAGTTGCAAGACCCGGATGTAGTGCCGGCTCCCCGCCCGGTCTCCGTGCCGCTCTTCCAGGGCGGCGCGCAGGGCGCGGAAGCCGGGGGCAGGTCCCAATCGCGAAACACCGGCGCGTGGTCCAAGGCCGCCGGCCGCCGGCCCAGGGCGACCAGATAGTGGTGCGGGTCGAGCACCGTGCGCACCGCTCGTAATGCCGCGGATGGGACGCGACGACCTGACCACCGGCGACGATCACGACGCGATCGACATACCCCTTGACCGCCACGATGTGGAAGGCGTAGTCGCGGGGGACGCTGTACTGGTTGCGGTCGAAGGTCACGGTCTGGTACTTGTCCACGGTGACCGCCGGGTGCTCGATACAGGCGTCGAACGGCCGTTGAGGGAGTCCCCCGGCCACGGCGAGCTCTTCGGCGAATCGGTCCCCGATCCGGAACGGCCCGGACATCGACTCCACGATCCGCTCCCGCTCGGCCAGGCAGAGCCGACGGAGCCGGCGGTTCAGCTCGTCGAACCCGGCGACCCTCGGGACCGGGGTGGCAAAGCGGCGTTGCACGGCCTTGACCGTCCCCTCGGCGTCGGGTTTCTCATTGCCGTGCGCCGGCAAACAGAACCGGGGGTCGAAGGCGTAGTGACTGGCCAGCGCCGCGTAGCGGGGATGGAGTTCGCGCCGCCGCCCCTTGAAGATGAGCTTGGCCACCGTCTTGGGGTTGTCCCACCAGACCTCCCTCGGGGCCGTGGCGAAGAACTCGAAGGCGGCCACCATGCCGCCCAAGATGGCCTCGGTGCGCTCGGTGGGCAGCGCGATGACAAAGGGATAGTTGGAGTAGGCCCAGACGGTGACCAGGAAGGGGATCGGGCGTCGGCCGTCGGGGAAGTCAACGTGGATGTGGCCGAAATCGGCTTCGAGCCGCCGACCGGGGAGGTGAGCCAGAGGAATGAAGGTGTCCCGGTGTCGCCGGCGGTGCTTCAGGACGTAGCGTTGGACCTGGCCGTAGCAGCCGGTATAGCCATGGTCGTGGCCCAAGCGGCGAAAGAGCTGCTTGGCGGTGTGCCGCTGTTTGGGCGGGGCGTGCTCATCCTCGGCCAGGATCTGGTCGATGATGGCATGCAGAGGTCCCAAGACGGGTGCGGGGCGGTCCCTCGTCTGAAGGCCAGGAACCGGCTCGGCCTGTTGGAGGATCTCCCGGATCTTGTACCGTGAGTGATGAAACGTGAGCGCGATCTCGCGGATGGACAAGCCATCGCGGTGCGCCCGGCGAATCGCTCCGTAATCGTCCACCGTAAGCACATCCTTAGCCTCCGCGGAGAGTGGCTGGGGTCGAAAGAAGCCAGTCTACGCGGAGGGTGCTGGGGTGGGTCCGTTTTATGCGCTCATTTTGCCCCAGGGTGGGTCCGTTTTACGCGCTCATTTCCACGGAGCATCGGGGAAGTGGGTGGCCTCCAAGACGTCGAGGAACACGACATCGTTACGCCGCGGCTCGATGTCGTCGAGACATGTGCTGTTGCGATGGGTGTAGCAGGGCAAGTCGAGAACGTCTTCGGACTTATGCTCATGCAAGTGCTATTTGAGCAGGCGGAGCCGCTCGTGGCTGGCCTCGGACAGCCCGAACTTGCGGCCAAGTAGCTGGATGGCGCCGATTTCGCCGCAGGAGTTGGGGGGCCTGTCGGCAACCTCATACTGGACGACGCCTGCGGCGAACACCGTCATGGGGGGGGGCCAATGACCGGATTGGCGAGCCGGCGGCGGATTATCCGCCTTCTGGTCGGGAACCTATCCGCCGGCCCCCAGCGTGGTGGCGGTGTGGACTGAGTCTCAATCAAGATCTTCTCGTGATCTCGGTCAACGGATTCGTGTAGCCCGATCAAATGTGCCGAAAACACCGAGAGCTCTCGAGTTTCTTGTCACTGTTCGCCCGACTTACAACTGCGGCGACGCTTGATCAGGGCCTAAGATGTTTTCGATTTCGGCCTCCCTCCCACATCCTGGGGTCGTAGCCACCATCTCCACTGCTCTGCGAACAGAAGCTTTGCCAGGTTCCGAATCGCAGGCGTGATAGTATTTCTATCCATGCTTTCTTTTTTTGCTATTTTACTATACGAAAGTCCGTTGATTTGATACTCAACCAGCCATGCGTAATGGGATTTCTCGTGATGGTCTGGAGGCCGCGGGGAAAAGTATTTTCGGAGTGTCCGATCTAGGTATCGCGACACCTTGGCTATGACCCTTTTCTTGTAGGCTTCCTCTGTTTCCCGGACAGGATTCCAGGAAACCAACTCGAATCTCAATTTTTTCCTTGGATCGATGTATGTGTTGCAGTCCTTAATATCGACGGCGTCAGGCGACCACCCTGTGGTCTCGACGCCGGGGTTCTTCTCCAGAAAGCCAGTGTCCTCATCCCTGCCTGGACGGGCCAACTCGCGAAGTCATCTAACATTGCAATTGTATCTCGAGACACAAGCGGTCGATATATATTATTGTTGTATGCCCATATAAAGTAATGGTAAATTGTATTACTAATAGCTTGATAGCCTCGATGCTTGTACGAATTTAATCGATCCTGGAGTTCATTCAGACTCCGGAGAACCTGGGCCTCCTTTCTACGATGGCCTTCAAGAAGTCATCCCTGGCTTCCTTGAGCACTTGAGGTTCAACGAAATACCTTGATGATATATCGATTCCTATATCATCCAGTTCTGATAGGTCGCCGTAGATACTTCGCGACCCGTCGACCGTCGTAAAATGCAAAAATGAGTTCTGGGTCTTTTATACAGGGCGTGGCATTCCTTCCTTTCATTCCAGGGATCTGGTGAAGTGGGAACCCGGCCCGCCAGTGTTCCGGACAGCGCCCGAGTGGCCTGCCACAGTTGTTCCCGAGAACCGGAACATGAACTACTGGGCTCCGGACATCATCCACCTCGGCGATCGCTATCTGCTCTACTACTCCGTGTCCGCCGGCGGCCTGCCTCATTCGGCAATCGGGCTCGCAACCACTCCCACTCTCGATCCGGGCGATCCCGCCTATGGCTGGACCGATCACGGCGTTGTCGTGCAATCGCAGAAGAGCAACAACCTCAACGCAATCGATCCCTCCGTGTTTTCCGATGAGGACGGGACTCTGTGGCTGGCGTTCGGCTCCTTCGCGGGCGGAATCAGGCTCGTGCAACTCGACCCGAAAACCGGTAAGCGATTGATCCCCGATGCGCCGTTCCTACAGGTGGCATCCAACGATGAGATTGAGGCGGCGTGCCTATACAAGCATGATGGCTATTACTATCTCTTCGTCAATTTTGGCGCGTGCTGCCGCGGTGTGAACAGCACTTACAGCATTCGCGTCGGGCGAAGCCGCAAGATTACCGGCCCGTACATCGACAAGGATGGCGTCGAGATGCTCAGAGCCGGCGGCACTATCCTGGTTCCTACGAAGATGGGACCGCTGGTCGGACCCGGTCACGCCAGCATTCTTGTCGATAACGGAAAGAGTTGGTTCACTTCCGATTTTGAGGGCGATACCCGAATGGGAGGGAAAGCAACCCTCGCCATCATGCCGCTTACCTGGAAATCAGGCTGGCCTGCGGTGGAAGTCGTCGACAGATGACGCCGGTCACGGCCGAACCGTCCGCCAGGCGGCCGCCGCATCCTCGGCCACGGCAAGGTCATACTTCGCCTGCAGGTTCATCCACATCTGGGCGGATGTTCCCCAATAACGCGCCAATCGTAAAGCCGTATCGCCCGTTATGCCCCGCTGCCCTTTGACGATTCCCCCGATTCGGTTTGCAGGCACTCGCAGGGCGAGAGCCAGCGCGTTGACCGTCAATCCCGCATCGGTCAGCAGTTCTTTGAGCACCTCGCCAGGATGAAGCGGCTGAAGCCGTGTTGATTTCTGAATTGCCATCTCAGTTCCTTTTAGTGATAGTCGACAATCTCCACGTCGTGGGCATCCCCGTCCCGCCACCTGAAGCAGATCCGGTATGGGTCATTGATTCGAATACTGTACTGCCCCTTCCGATCGCCCTTGAGGGCCTCCAGCCGGAAACCGGGCAACTCGAGATCTGCAAGCGATGTTACTGCGTCAAGTACTTCCAGTCGGACACGGGCGGACTTCTCGATCGCCTGGAGACGCCTGCTGAATTTCCGCTCCAGCAGCCGCTCCGCGTCTTTGTCCCGGCAGGAACGGATCATACGCCTCCCATATTACGACACTCGTACCATGCCGGCAAGCGTTCGAGGAACCGAAGATTTCGGCGGCAAGCCCTGCTAAAAACCGGCGCTATGATCGCCGGTCAGCGCGTGCACGCGCGCCCAGCCGTTCAACGCCCAAGGGTCGCCGCGATTGAGCGCGAGCGCTCTGCGGTACTCCTGCTCCGCCGCGTCTAACTCATGGTTCTTCTCGTACCACAGGGCCAGCGAGCCGTGCGCCGTAGCCGAATCCGGCCCAAGAACCACAGCCTTCTTGAGCGTTTCGCCCGCGTCGGTGGAGCGTCCCATTTGCGCGTACACCAGCCCCATCCACTCGTAAACCCGCGAGCACGGGCGCAGCCGGGCAGCCGCCTTGAGCCGCGCGATGGCCTGATCGAACCGCCCCAGGCAAGCCAGCGTGCGTCCCCACGCCACGTCCACATAGTAGTTGTTCGGAAGCCGGCGCTCGGCGCGCTGAAGGTACGGAGGCGCCAGGTCGCACCGGTGGCGTTGCAGCAGGATCTCCGAGAAATTGAGCAACGGACGGGGATTGTGCACAGCGTCGGCAGCCGCCAGTTCGACCAGTTTATCCGGCTCGCCCCATAATCGATTCCGGTCGTAACAAAGCTTGCCGAAGACGAGAGCCAGCAGGCAGACCAGCGCGGCGCCGGTCGCGGTGGAAACCCGTAGCCGCAGTCCCGCCTCGCAGCCCATCAGAATCAGGCCCAGCAGCGGAAGGTACATGCGCCGCTCGACCAGCGCATCGTCCAGCGGAACAATCGAGGAGGTCGGCGCCAGCCAGATCAGAAACATCAGCACACCGAAACAAAACAGTGGATACCGCCGCCGCAGGAGCAGCGACGCGGTCACCATCGCGGCCAGCAGCACCATATAGTAAATGGCGCCGTGCTCGGTGATGGTGTGCGACGTTGCGTAGTCGTGATCCAGGGACTGGCCGTATGGCAATATCGCCATCCGGATGTACGTGAACACTGCCCGTGCCTCGGTAAATGCATATTGATACCACTTGAAAGTGGCCACCGAAAAACCCGCCGATGTGGCCGTCGCCAACATGCGAAATACGGCGATCGCGGCGGCCATCGCTCCCGGCACCATCAGGCAGTAGAGCCGCCAGTTCCCTTCAGCCCGTCGAGTGAAAACGGCACCGGCCAGAAAAGGTCGGTGAGGACCAGGATGGCCGCCAGGCTCACTGCGTTTTCCTTGGTCAGCAGGCCGGCGGTGAACAAAAGCAGCACCAGCCATGCCTCCTTCCAGGAGATCGAGTCGTGGCGCCGGTACAGAAACACGGCATACGCCAGCAGCAGAAATAGCGCGGCCAGGCTCTCCGATCGTCCAGCCACGTAGGAGACGGATTCCGTCTGGAGAGGGTGGATCGCAAACACCAGGGCGCCAACAAGGGATGCGATATTTGTTTTCGGTTGCGGCCATCCGGCCTTCTCCAGCAACCGGCGCAGCACCAGAAACACCAGCACGGTATTGATGAGATGAATCCCTACATTCACGAAATGGTAGCCCAGCGGACTGGCGCCCAGCAGGTGATAGTTCAGCCAGTACGAGAACATCAGAACGGGCCGTACGCCCGTGCCGGAGATCCAGGCGGAGAGCGGTCCGTTGCGCGCGGCGTTGGAATAGGGAAGCTCCAGATCGTCAAATATGAAGTTGGCCGTGCAGCGCCCGTGAGTAGAGATACAAAACACCGGTAACGAAAGCAAAGCACAGAAGGGCAAGTTTTCCCGGGACTATGAAGGAACGGTGCGAGGGGACTGCATCCCGCACCGCTTGCTTGCGGGGCCTGTTCAAACCTCGCAGTCTAGCGCACGCAGCGTAATTTTCTCTGTGAAGCGGGGCACACCCGAAGCCCTGCCGCGCACAATTTAACGTTTCAACGTACGATCTTCAACGGCCCGTCTTAGCGAGCGGATTGATCCAGCGCAGGCCGTCGAACCGCCCGAAATCGCGGTCTGTCGAAGCGAGGGTCGCGCCATTTTCCAGGGCGAGCGCCGCCAGAGCCGCATCCGTCAAAAGCGGGCCGGCGGCTTTGCACCGGGTCACCAGTTGCTCCAGAATCTCAAGGTGGCGCGTACCTGCCTGCAGCAGGACCACTCCCGGGAGCGCCAATAATTCCTTAACAATCCGGAACGCTTCGCGTGCAGGCAGCGGGTCCGGCCACAACCGTGGGTTCGTGCTGATGCGCAGAAAGGCCCAAACCACCATCAGCGGCAAACCGACAGGGTCTCTTCCCGCGACCGCGCGCTCCAGCCACGCCGCCGACGCTGCGTGTTCGGGCGCATCGGCATTGTAGGCGTATAAGAGAATATTCGCATCGAGAACGATCAAGCGTGATGCCCGCCTTCGCCGTATTCCAGCAGCGACTCGATGTCGTCATAATTCAACCCCGGGCGGTAACCCATGTGCCTGGCCTTCACGCGGAAAGCCGGACGCGCGGGCGGCGACGACCGGGCCACAAGCGCCAGGCGCAGCAGGTCGTTCAGAGTTTCTCGAAACGAAGCTCCCCGTGTCCGGCTCTCCGCCTTCACCCGCTCCAGGACGTCCTCGTCCAGGGTAATCGTAGTCCTGATGCTCATGGTGCTTCCATCATAGCATCATGAGCATCACGTATCTTTGCGCCCCCACCGCAACGGGGAGGCAGGAGTTGTCCGGCCATTGTTTACGGTATGATGACCAGTACCGGAGAGAAAATATCATGCCCACACGTAGGGGATTTTTCGCACAGATGAGCGCTGCCGCTGCGGCGGCCCGCTTGCTTCCCGAGGCGGCCTACGCGCAGCGAGCCGCGGTCCGGGGTGTTGTCATCCCGCAGGATATGGTGTGGCTCAACGCCAATGAGAATCCCGCCGGCCCGCCGAACTGCTCGCTCGATGCCATGCGCGCCGTCATGACCAATACCGGCCGCTACCATTACAACGAATTCCCCGGCATTTACGACACGATGGCGAAGTCCGAAGGACTCACCGCCGAGCAGATCGTGGTAGGTTCGGGGTCGAGCGAAGTGCTGCATATTGCGGTCGAGTTGTTTACCTCGCCCACGCGGCCGCTCATCATGGCCAACCCGGCTTACGAGGGACCACGCGACGTAGCGCGCAACCTCGGCCACCCGGTAATTCTCACCAAACTGCGCGAGCACTACACCGCCGATATCGGCGCCATGGTGGATGCGGCCGATAAGGCCCACGGCGGAATGATCTATCTATGCAATCCCAACAACCCGACATCCGCCGTTACCACCGCCGACGAAATCGATTGGGTGGTCAAGTATCTTCCTGCCAACACGACCCTGCTGGTGGACGAGGCTTACATCCACTTCGTCGAGCGGCCCGACGTGAAGAGCGCTTTGCCCTATGTGCATCAAGGTAAGAACGTCATCGTGACCCGGACGTTCTCCAAGATCTACGGAATGGCCGGTCTGCGTGTGGGCTTCGCCGCCGCCCGTCCGGACATCATCGAACAAATGTCCCGACTGTCGTTGAACGTGATTTCGATTGTGGGCGCGCGTGCCGCCGTGGCGGCCCTTGGCGATAAGGACAACATCCTCCGCACGCGCAAGGCCGCGCTTGTGAAGACGCGCCGCGAACTCACCGCCTGGCTGCAGCAGCGCGGCGTGAAGTTCATCGATCCGAACGCCAACTTCGTGATGATCGACGTGGGCCGCAACGCCCGCGAATTCATCACGAAGATGCCGGGCCTCGGTGTCGCCCCCGGCCGCCCCTTCCCGCCTCTCGATAACATGCTCCGCGTCAGTATCGGCACCGACGCCGACATGGCAAAGTTCCGTGAAGTCTTCTGGAAGGTCTACAAAGCGTAAGGCCTGAACTCATCGCGGAGACGCGGAGCCGCGGAGAAAACCGAGGTGTTTGTTACGCTCGCGATGGCCTTCGCGAGAGTGGCAGGACTTCAGATCTCAGTTCCTCATGATTTTCTCCGCGTCTTCCTCCGTGCCTCGGCGCCTCCGCGATGAGCTCCCCGATTTTCCCCCCATCGCGGAGCCGCGGAGAAGAGCGGTGCTTGTTACGCTCGCGATGGCCTTCGCGAGAGTGGCAGGACCTCAGATCTCAATTCCTCATGATTTTCTCCGCGTCTTCCTCCGCGCCTCCGCGCCTCCGCGATGAGCTCCCCGATTTTCTCCCCATCGCGGAGCCGCGGAGAAGAGCGAGAAAACCGAGGTGTTTGTTACGCTCGCGATGGCCTTCGCGAGAGTGGCAGGACTTCAGATCTCAATTCCTCATGATTTTCTCCGCGTCTTCCTCCGCGCCTCCGCGCCTCCGCGATGAGCCTTCCCCGATTTTTCCCCCATCGCGGAGCCGCGGAGAAGAGCGTGTTTGTTACGCTCGCGATGGCCTTCGCGAGAGTGGCAGGACTTCAGATCTCAGTTCCTCATGATTTTCTCCGCGTCTTTCTCCGCGCCTCCGCGCCTCCGCGATGAGCTCCCCGATTTCCCCCCCATCGCGGAGCCGCGGAGAAGAGCGAGAAAACCGAGGTGTTTGTTACGCTCGCGATGGCCTTCGCGAGAGTGGCAGGACTTCAGATCTCAATTCCTCATGATTTTCTCCGCGTCTTCCTCCGCGCCTCCGCGCCTCCGCGATGAGCTCCCCGATTTTCTCCCCACGCTACTCCCGCAGAGCGATCACCGGGTCCACGCGCGTGGCGCGGCGCGCAGGCAGGAACGCGGCGCCCATGGCGATCACAACCAGAATCCCCGCCGAGGCGGCAAGCACTGCAGGATCGGTAGCGCTCACCTCGTACAGCAGCGACGCCAGGTAACGCGTCAGCGCCAGCGCGCCCGCCAGGCCCAGGGCCGTTCCCGCGGCGGCCAGCAGGGCGCCTTCTCCCAGCACCGCACCAAGCACGTCGGCGGGACGCGCGCCCAGCGCCATGCGAATGCCGATCTCCTGCCGCCGCTGGCTCACGCCATAGGAGATTACTCCGTAAATGCCGATCGCCGCCAGCACCAGCGCCAGCGCGGCGAATCCGGCGAACAACCTGGTGGAAGATCGCGGCTGCCACACGGCGCGCTCCACCACCTGCCGCATGGTGGCCACATCCGCCACCAGAGCGTCCTGGTCCAGCGACCGGATTCCCTTTTCAATGGCTCCCGCCATTGCCGCCGGATCTCCCGCGGCCCGCGCCACCACCGTAATGTATTTCTGAATGTCCTCCGGATTCTGCCGGTAGGGAAAGTAGAATTCGTTGCCGGCTGCGGCGCCCCATTCCGCCTGCTCGACATCCTTGATTACGCCCACCACCGTAATCCACGGCGATTTCGAGTTCGGTCCGCCCAACCGGATCCGTTTGCCCACCGCGTCTTCGCCCGGCCAGTAGCGCTGGGCCATGGTGCGGTTGATGACCACTACCAGGGGCGCGCCGGAATCATCGCGCTCGCTGACATCGCGCCCGCGCAACAAAGGGACGCCCATGGTTTGAAAGTAGCCCGGCGTCGCCACGCGGAACGCCGCGCCGGGAACGTCCGCCAGTTTGGGCGCGGGGCGACCTTCCACCGTGAAGGAGAAGGTCCAAAGGTCTCCCGCCAGCGGCAGATGATTGATGCCCGCCGCCGATTCCACGCCCGGAACCGCCGCGACCTGTTCGATTGCCTGGCGATAGAACCGCGTGCGTTTCTCCGGGGCGGCATACGCGGGGCCGGAGAGAACCACGCGCATGGTCAGGACATGGCGAGGGTCGAACCCGGCATCCACCGCGCCCAGTCGCGCCATGCTGCGCGCCATCAGGCCGGCGCCCGCCAGCAGCATCAGGGAGACGGCGACTTCCCCCACTACCAGGAGGCTGCGCGGTATGGTGCGCGTGCGGTGCGACGCTCCGCGTCCGCCTTCTTTCAGCGTGCCTTGCAGGTCCAGCCTGGAAAACTGCAGCGCCGGCGCCAGGCCGAACAGCACTCCGGTGACGGCGCAGACTCCGAACGTAAACAGGATCACCACCGTGCCGATGCCCAGTTCCTGATAGCGCGGCAGCGTGAAGCGGCTGGCATCCGGAATGGCCGCCGCCAGGGCGTGCACCGCGGCCCAGGCCAGCATCAGGCCCACCGCCCCGCCCGCCGCCGAGAGCGTCAGACTCTCCGCCAGCAGTTGCCGCACCAGCCGCCAGCGGGGGGCGCCCAGCGCCAGCCGGAGGGCCATCTCTTTCTGCCGTCCGCTGGCGCGCGCCAGCAGCAGATTCGCGACGTTGGCACAGGCGAGGAGCAGTAGAAACGTCACCGCGCCCAGTAACACCAGCAATGCCGGCTTCACTCTTCCCACGGTGACCTCGGCCAGCGATAGCACGCGCGCTCCCGCATCGGTCCCGTAGGATTCCGGGAATGCGTGCTGAAGCCGGCTGGCGATGGTGCTCATTTCCGCCTGCGCCTGTCCCAGGGTTACGCCATCACGCAGGCGCGCGAACACCCGCAGAGAGCGGCTTCCGCGATCGTTGGCGCGATCCGCCGCAAATCTCAGCGGGACCCAGAGCTCCGCTTTTTCCGCCCAAAATGGAGGAAAGCGGAATCCCGCGGGCATCACCCCGATCACGCGATAGCTTGCCCCGTTGAGGATGACGTCGCGCCCGATGGCCGCCCGGTTTCCGCCGAAGCGCCGCTCCCACAGCGCATGGCTCAAGACGACGGTTTGTTCCTCGTCATCCTGAAATCCGCGGCCCAGCGCAGGCGAAACACGCAGAACCGAAAGCAGCGAGGACGAAACACGCAGTCCCGAAACTTCTTCCGGCCGGCCGCTGCCGGTCAGCGAAGCGCCCCACAATTCGGCCGCCGCCATGGATTCGAAAACATGCTGCTGCTCGCGCCAGTCGCGCAACGTGGCGGGCGAGGTGGGGCTGGTGCCTTCATGCCGCAGGCTGGCTTCCTGCACGAATACCAACCGGTCCGGCTGGGGAAACGGCAGAGGCCGCAGCAACACTCCGTACACCACGCTGAACATGGCGCTGTTGGCTCCGATACCCAGCGCCAGCGCCACTACTGCCGCTGCCGAAAACCGCGGCGATTGCCTCAGGGTCCGGAACGCATACCGAAAGTCCGCGAGCATCACCCGTTAGACTGCGCGGACACAGTAAGGTTAGGGCTTATTGCCCGCGCCCGCCCCGGCCGGCGGACGGCTTGGGCATGGGCTTGCGCGGCAGCATTTCCGGACGAACCGCCGCGTTGTATACGCACCACGCCTCTACTGCCGATGCCTGCTCCATATCGTTGGCCTGTAGCCGGTCGTACACGTCCATATTGGAATGGTGCGTGCGAGTGCCGTAGTCCAGCGGGTCCTGAATAAACTGGAAGGCAGGCAGGCCCACGGCGTCGAAAGAGACGTGGTCGGTGCTGCCGGTGTTGCGGATGGTGAGGGTGGTCGCGCCCAGGTCTTTGAACGGCTCCAGCCACGCCTCAAAAATCGGCCGCATCTCATCGTTGTCCTGCATGTAGATGCCGCGGATGCGCCCGCCGCCGTTATCCAGGTTGAAGTACGCCGCCAGTTTGGCATGCTCCGGCTTGGGTTTCATGTCCGCCGGATCGGCAAAGTGTTCTTTCACGTAAGCGCGCGAGCCGAGGAGCCCCTGCTCTTCGCCGGTCCACAAGGCGATGCGCACGGTGCGCGCCATTTTCAGGTTGAGCGATTTCAAAATGCGCACCGCTTCCATGGCGACCGCCGAGCCCGCGCCGTTATCGGTGGCGCCGGTGCCGCCGGTCCAGGAATCGAAGTGCCCGCCCACCATGACGATTCCGGCGCGCGGGTCGGTACCCGGAATTTCGGCGGTGATGTTGAAGGAGTCGGCTACATCGGTGAGCCTGGTCTGGATGTCGAATTCCAGGCTGACCGGAATCTTCTTTTCCAGCAGGCGAGTGATGCGGTTATAGTGCTCGTTGGCGATGATCACCGTGGGAAGCGGTGGTTCGTCGGCCGCGGTGCGCAGCACCTGGCCGGAGCCCATGATGGTGCCGCCATCGGCAGCGCCGCTGCCCGGTTGCACCAGCACCAGTACGCCTTCATCCTTCCAGAATTTCGCCAGTTCGGCGCGGAAATTGTTGGCGCCCCCGCGACCGCCCCGGCCGCCCGCCGCGCCGCGTCCGCCGCGTCCGCCGCCGGCCGGCCCGCCGTTCAACGGAGCGCCGCGCACGAAGCCCAGGGGGAGGGAAGAGGGATTGCCGGAGATGGGATCGGGAGCCACCGCGGCGGCTGCCAGTTCCTCATCCGTTAAGCGAACGGCCAGCGGAGTCACCGGCAGCTCATCCGGATGCGCCGCGGCGGTTAGCACGATCTTGCCCTTCAGCTTGCCCTTCCACTGCTCCATTTCCTCGGCGTTGGTAATCACAGCCTCCACGGCATCGCCGGTCACATCGCCCGCGGTGCTGCCGGACCACGGCGCCGCGAATCCGATAATCGGTTGGAATTCCGGCGTCTTCATCATCGCCACATAGCGGGTGCACTCCCAGCCTTTGCCGAAACTGGTGCCCCACGGCTCCATCTTGGCGTTCACCAGGCCCCAATCGGTCAGTTGCCTGATCGCCCATTCCGCCGCGCGTTTCACCTGGGGCGAGCCGGTGAGCCGCGGTCCATGCACATCGGTCAAATAGAACGAAGTGTCCATCACCTTCGAGTTTCTGCCGAACGCTTCGTTCCGGATCTGATGTGCGATCGCGAGACTGACGTGCTCCTTTTCCTGTGCCTGCAGCCAGAGGCAGGCGCACAGCGCCACCGTCCCAACCATCCATTTACGCATGATGGGGACTGTATCACGCCGCGGGTAGCACTTTCAATGCGAGGTCTCCGGTTCGGCGTGCCTGCGAGACAGCTTGCGGTGCAGATCGGGCCAGAATTCTTTCATGATATTGGACGCCGCATCCATGCCCACCTGAATTCCCAGCTTCGTGACTGCGTTCCCGGCCGTGCGATTTTCCGGATAATAGGCCTGCGAGATCGCCGTGGCCGCGGCATTCCCGCCGATCTCCGAGAAGTTGAACATGTGGCCGCCGGAATCGGTGCGGGTCCAGACCAGTTGGCCCACCGCGTAAAATAGCCGGCTCCGTCCGCTGCCGGTTCCCCGCCGGAAGTAGCGTGGGTCCTGGTGCAGCATCACCGGGAACACCGCCTCGGTCATGTAGTCCCCAATCGACCAGTCGGCGAATGACGTCACAAAGTAATGGCTGTAGCCCTCTATGCCCTGGCCAAACGAAGGGTTCGCATTCGTTAGTTGGGAGTATCCGGCGAATGCCGCGGCCAACGCGAAGGTTCCGCGGTCGAACGCGTCCTGCGTTGCGATTCCAAATTTTTCCTTGGCACTGATGGGTTTGTATTCCTTCAGGCTAGGGTAAGTTCGATAGTTAGGGATGATTCCCAAAATCCGTTTGTCGGTCGAAGCGGAGCCGGCGGCCGCGGAACTTTTTGCCTCCGGTTGCTGTGCGGCCAATGTAAGAATACTCACAAGAGCGAAGCAGAATCCGCGAAGCATGGCGCTCATACCTGACGGAACGCAGCACTTCAGGAGCCATATTGCGGGAATACAACCGCAAGCAGATTGGAGCCGCCTTACCGTGAAGTGTGGCAGTTTGCCCCTGTTAACCTGGGTGGACTACGGCAGTATAGTACTTGCAGCGTTGCGAAAACAGTTGCGCCAGCGGGTGTTTGCGTTAGACTGAATCTGATAATTTCGCAAAAACAATGGACCAAGCGCAACCAACCGTGCTGCTGGTGGAGGATAACGATCTGGTGCGCGGCGCGGTCATCGGCATGTTAGCCGCCCACGGCTTTCCGGTTGTGGCGGCGGAAACCGCCGAACAGGGGATTGTGGAGTTCGAATCGAACCCCTCGGTTTCCTTCGCCATCCTGGATATGATTCTGCCCGGGAAGAGCGGGCTGGATCTGGCCGCCGAGCTGGAGCGGCGCAGACCAGGATTTCGAATACTGTACATGTCGGGGCTGGGCGACAGTATTGCCATGGAGAGTATCGCCCGCCGCGCTCCCGACATGGTGCTGATCAAGCCCTTCAGCGAAGAGATGCTGATCCAGCGCGTGGCCGCCCTGTTGGGCGGCGTCGTCAATGGCGCCCCCGTCACCGCCATGCCGCGATGGGCCTTTCCCTGGGACCGCCTGGTAGAAGCTTCCGACGAACTCGGGAGCGCAGGCGCCAGCCTGATGTCTTACCGCGATACGGCGGCGGGGTATGCCATCGCCATCACCCACGTGGCGGTGCTGCGCGTGGCCCAGATGCCTTACACTTTCCGCTTTACCGGAAATGCGGCCATGCCCCTGGTCCTGGTGGTGCTGCCGGATGACCACGCCCAGGCCTTGAGCCTGATTCAGCAGATCGGACTCGGCGCGGACATTGCTCCGGCGGCCTGAAACCTAAACTTTTACCGCTTCGATTTCCAGCGTGATGGTGACCTTTTCTCCCACCATCACCCCGCCGCCTTCCAGGGGCATGTTGAAAGCCAGGCCGAAGTCGTGACGGTTGATGGTTGTCTTGGCCGAAAAACCGGCACGCTCCCCTCCCCAGGGGTCCTTTTGCCGCCCCGCATATTCGGTGTCCAGCACTACTTCCTTCGATACACCGTGGATGGTCAGCGTTCCCGTCACGTGGTACTCCTCATCGTCCTCTTTGGCCACCTTGGTGCTTTTGAAGGTGATCTTGGGATAGTTGGCCGCGTCCAGAAAATCGGCGGATCGCAGGTGCTCGTCGCGCTGCGGTTCCTTGGTATCGATGCTGGCCGCGTCGATCTCCACTTCCACGCTGGAGGCCTCGGGATTGGCTTCATCGGTAATCAGCGTGCCAGACCATACCTTAAAATACCCGGTGACCTTGGAAATCATCAGGTGCCGGATAGAAAAACCAACATGAGAGTGAACCGTATCGAGCTTCCAGTTTTCTTGCGCCATAGGGCCATTTGATCCTTTCGATACCTAGTATACAATACATACCATTGGAGACTATGGGTAAAAACGAATCCCCCGAAGACGAGTGTCCGATGACCCGCCTGATCGCGTTGATCGCCTCAAAATGGGCGCTGCCCGTGATATACAATCTGTTACTGGCCGGCGGGCCGGTGCGTTTCGGAGATCTCAACAAATCCGTCGGCCGCGTCACGCATCGCGAGCTCTCCCGCACGCTCAAGCGCTTCGAAGAGATGGGCGTGGTGAAGCGGAAAGTGTACGCCGAAGTACCGTTGCGCGTGGAGTATTCGCTCACGCCGCTGGGCCGCTCCGCTGCGCGAGCCGATTCTCGCCCTGGGCGCCTGGGGCGAAAAGCATGCTTCCAAACTGGCGGCAGTGAAGGCCAGACGCTCGCTTTAGCGCCGCCTTACTTTTTGGGAATCAGGTAGCCTTTGCGCGCCAGCACGATTCCATTCGGATAGCGCGCCTTGGCAGCGCCCCCGAGTTCCACCGTGACCTTGCGCGCCGAACCCGGCTTGGCCGCCGGCATGGCGTAGTAGATGCTGTACCGTTTGCGCATCCGCCGCACCATCTCGCGGAAGGCATGGCCGGGATCGTCGGCGTTGACCGTTTCTCCGCCGGTCTTTTCGGCCGAGCCCCTCATGCTCTCGCACGCGCCGAGCGCGGGGAAGCCCGTCCTGATCATTGGCGTGGTCGGAACAATCAGGCCGCATACCAGAATATCCGACTGCCACAGGTGATCCACCACCTTCTTCTCGCTCGCCGAGCACTGGCCTCCATCGTCGGTGAAGATCAGGACGGCATGACGCCGGTGCTCGTCGGCGTTGTGCGAAAAATATTGCGCCGCGTCATCCAGCGCTTTGAGGATGAAGGTGCCGCCGCCGAAGCGCACATCCACAATATCCCCAACCTTCTGGACCACCTCGTCGAGATTCCCGTTGAAGGGCGCCAGAAGATTCGCGCTGGTATTGAAATCGGCCACCGCCACCCGGTCCCCTTTGCGCAGTTCGGAAAGTGCCGTGTGGGCCGAAACGGCAAGGCGGCGCACGGCGGGCAGCATGCTGCCGCTGACATCGAACAGCAGCATGAGGTCGAGCGGATCCTCATCCTGCGAAACGTAGAGGATGGATTGGACGATCCCGTTATCGCGTACCTGGAAATCGTCTTTGCCCAGACCGTCGATCAGCCCGGAGCCGTCAGTGGCCTGCGCATCGATGCGGACCAGCGAAACTCCCGTGCGAAAAACAGGGTCCTGTGCCGCGAGTCCTGCCGGCAGGCACAAAAGCAGAGATATGAAGGAAAGGCGCACTGGCGACATTCTGCCACAAAAGAATCGGGAGCGGCCACTGATGCTGTTAGCCGCTCCCATTGTTTCCAGACCAAAATGCGCTTCTCTCGCTTGATTCCATTGTGCAACCCCCCGTCTCCCATGACTATACTGTCGGGACAGGAGACGGGTCTTTGCCGGGTGATAATTGAAACAGTGCCTGGGCGCGTCGCTTTCCAATATCCCAACTTCCGCTATTTCATGACGGCGCGATTCCTGATTACGTCCGCCACGGAGATGCAGGCCGTGGCGGTAGGCTGGCAGGTGTACGCCCTGACGAACCGCCCGCTGGATTTAGGGTTGGTGGGGCTGGCGCAATTCCTCCCGGGAATCTTCCTGTTTCTGCTGGCCGGGCACACGGCCGATCGCGTGCCGCGCCAGCGCATTCTGCAAACCTGCTACCTGGCCTTCTCGGCATGTTCGCTGGCCCTGCTGGCGTTGACGGCTCGCGGGATTGCCACCGCCTGGCCCATCTACGCGGTGCTCCTGGGCAACGGCGTGGTGCGGGCGTTCAACGGACCGGCGGGCCAGGCATTTCTGCCGCTCCTGGTGCCGGAAGAGCATTTCCAGAACGCGGTCGCGTGGAGCTCCAGCGTCTTTATGAGCGCCACCATTCTCGGTCCGGCGGTGGGCGGCTTACTCTACGGCTTCACCGGAAATCCCATGCCCGTGTACGGCTGTTCGGCGGCGTTCACGCTGGCGGGCCTGGTGCTGGTGTCGCGCCTGCGCGTGCCGCACGTGGAGCGGCCGCGCAAGGCGGCTACCGCGGAGATGGTGCTGGGCGGCTTGCGCTACATCTGGCGCAATCCACTGATCCTCGGCGCCATCTCCCTGGACCTGTTCGCGGTGCTGCTGGGCGGCGCGGTGGCGTTGCTGCCGGTGTACGCTAAGGAGATTCTGCACATCGGCACGACCGGCCTCGGGATTCTGCGCGGCGCGCCGGGCATTGGCGCGCTGGTGACTTCGATTGCGGTGGCGCACTGGCCGCTGCGGCGTCACGCCGGCGCCGCCATGCTGTGGTGCGTGGCGGGCTTCGGTGTATTCACCGTGGTGTTCGGATGTCGCGCAGCGTGCTCCTCTCGCTGGGGGCGCTGGTGCTGGTGGGGGCATGCGACATGGTCAGCGTGATCGTGCGCCACACCATGGTGCAGCTCCACACTCCCGACGAAATGCGCGGCCGGGTGAGCGCGGTAAATATGCTGTTTGTGGGAGCGTCCAACGAAGTCGGCCAGTTCGAAAGCGGCCTCACCGCGCAATGGTTCGGCACGGTCCCCGCTGTGGTCCTCGGCGGTATCGGCACCATAGCGATCGTGGCGCTGTGGTCGAAGCTGTTCCCGGCGCTAAGGGAGATCGACAAAATCTGAGGGCCGGATCACCACGGAGGCGCGGAGGCACGGAGAAAGCACGGAGGATAAACCATCTGGTTTTCTCCGCGTCTTTCTCCGTGTCTCCGCGCCTCCGTGGTGAGAGAAATTCCTTTTCCTGGCGCTTGGCCTTTACGAATTCCATTTCGGTCTGCTTGGGGATGCCCGGCTCGAAGCAGCGGCGGCAGCGGGCCTCGTACATATCGGAGGCGCCCACCACGATCAGGTCGTCGCAGCCGCGCAGGCGCTGGGTGTGCTTGGCGGGATTGCCGCAGCGGACGCAGATGGCCAGGGTCTTGGTGATGGATTCGGCGTGCGCCAGCAGATCGGGTATGGGCGCGAAGGGGCGGCCCAGGTAATCGGTATCCAGCCCGGCGATAATCACCTGCTTGCCGCTGTCGGCCAGGCGCTGGGCCACCGTCCACCAGCTCCGGGCCCATGAAGTTGGCCTCATCGACGCCCACCACTTCCGACCGCCAGTCGATGCGCTCGACGATCTCCGCGGCGCTGGAGACCACCTGCGACTTCATGCGCAGGTCGCCGTGGGAGACGATTTCGTCGCTGGAATAGCGGTCGTCAATGGTGGGCTTGAAAACTTCCACCCGTTTGCGCGCGATCATGGCCCTGCGCAGGCGCCGGATCAGCTCTTCGCTTTTGCCCGAAAACATGGGCCCGCAAATGACTTCAATCCATCCGACATTGCCGGTGATGATGTCCATAGGAACCGTTCAGGATGGCACAGTGAGCGTGCCGAATCCAGCAGCCGTTTCGTGTACCTCTGCTTCCAGGGAATCCAGCGCGCCGGCAAAGAAGTGGTCGGCGGCTTCCACCCAGCGCAGCATTTTGGGCTCGGGGAGCCGCTGGTAGAGAGCCTCGATTGCGGGTCGCGGTGCCGAACTGGTCGTGCGTGCTCTGAATGAAGATCTTGCGGCGCGGCGCATTGCTCCAGGTAACCGCTGTCGCCCATGCTCGTGGGAAAGCCCAGCGCCATCAGAAACAGCGCGCCCTCCGCCTGGCACCCCAGCCGCGTGATGACGCGCGAGCCGAAGGAGAAGCCCGCCAGCGCGAACGGCAGGTCCGGGTAGCGCGCGCGCAGCCAGGCGAGCGCCGCGCGCGCGTCTTCGATTTCGCCGGCCAGATGGGCGTGCTCGCCCTCGCTGCCGCCCACGCCGCGGAAGTTGAAGCGCAGCACCACCGGCTCCGGCGCGGCGCAATCCGCGCGCCAGGCGGTAGACCACTTTGTTGTGCATGGTGCCGCCGTAGAGCGGGTGCGGATGGCAAACCACCGCCGCCAGGCGCGGAGCGCGATCTTCCGGCTCTTCCAGCAGCGCTTCCAGCCGTCCCGCGGGACCGGCCAGCGCAGTGCGATTCGATGCGGCGCGGCACTCAGTTGGTGCGGTAATTGATGAACTGCATGTCGATGCCGAAATCGGCATCGCGCAGCAGCTTGATCACGCTTTGCAGGGTATCGCGGTCGCTGCCGGCGACGCGCACGAAATCGCCCTGGATGGAGGCCTGCACTTTGAGCTTGCTGTCCTTGATCGTCTTGACGATCTCGCGCGCCTTTTCGATGGCGATGCCCTGCTGCAGCGTGATCTCCTGCTTCACCGTGGAACCGGCGGCGGGAATGATCGTCGCCGTAGGTCAGGCCCTTCAGCGGCACCTGGCGCTTCACCAGCTTGGATTCGCAGAATATCGACCACGGCCTTCAGCTTGAACTCGTCCTTGCTGGCCAGCACGATCTTGTTGTCCTTCTCGTTCAGCTCGATATTGGAGTGGGAGTCCTTCAGGTCGAAGCGCTGATGGATTTCCTTCAGCGCCTGCTGCACGGCGTTCAGCACTTCCGGCATTTCGATCTTGGAAACTACGTCAAAACTGTTGTCGGGCATACGTTAGTTTATTGAGGGTCCGGACTTGGATCCGGGATCGGGGCCTGGGTTCGTCCGGACGGCTGATCTCCAATCCCAGTATAGAACCGGAACGGAGCCGCAACGGGGTCACGCGGCGGACCGGCTCGGCGGCGGGGGCAACGGCGGATGGCGATGCGGGCGCGGCCGGCGCCAGCGGCAGTGTCGACAGATGCGGAGCGGCGACGGGCGAATCTGCGGGCGCCGGCTGCCGGTCTCCGCGCCTGTCGGCTTATTGGTATTGCAGCGCAGCCAGCACGCGGCGGGTGATCTCGTCGACCATGTTCTCCATGGCGGCATCCAGCGCCACGGTCACCGCGGCGCGCACCTGCTCGGCATCCACCACGGCGACGAACGGCGCCGCGGGCGCGGCGCTTGCCGGTGCCGCGCCGCTCCGCCGGCCGGCCGTCCCCCGGGCGCGCTTTCCGAGCGCAGCCGCGCCGCTTCCTCGGCCAGCGGCTTGACGGCGGCCAGCAGGGCGCTGGCTTCGAAAGGCTTCTTCAGGGTGCCGTCCGCCTCCACGCGCTGGGTCTGCGCTTCGTCGAACGGCTCCAGCACGCCGGCGGTCAGAATCACGCGCACGTGGCGGTGGCGCGGGCTCATCTTGACGTACTGGCAGATATCGTAGCCGGTGCGGCCGGGCATCACGGTATCGGCCAGCACCACGTCGGGATCCACGTCCTCCAGGCGGATCAGCGCCGAATCGGCATTGCTGACGGTGACTACCTCATAGCCCTCATCGCTGAGGATGCGCTCGCCCATGCGCTGGGCGTGCGGGCTGTCGTCCACCAGCAGAATGCGGCTCATTGCTTGGAGGTCTGCGGCGTCTGGCTGGGCGTCTGTTCAGCCGGTTTCTGGTCGTTTCTTCTTTTTGGCTGCCTTGGCCGCTTCCTGCTGCTTCTTCTTCTCGGCCTCTTCCTGGGCCTTTTTGGCCCTGCCCTGAGCCTTCTTAAACTGCTCCTGCTGCCTGGCGATGGCCTTCTGCTGCTGGGCCAGGGAGAGCGGTTTGGCGGTGCCGGTGTGGTTCATGGGCAGCGGCGCATTCGGGTTCGGAGGCTTGGGCGCGGTGGGGTCGACAGGCGCCGCGGCTGCCGGCGTCGCGGCTGCCGGCGTTGCGGCGGCGGGCGTTGCGGCTGCGGTTCCGGCGGCGACTCCGGTAGCCATGCCCGCGGCAGTGCCGGAGGCTCCCGCGCCGCCCGGTGGCGCCGGGCAGTTCGTTGGGTGCCTTATCGATCAGCGAAGTGTTGTTCACCATGGTGCCGGTGACATTCGATTCCACTCCCGTGGGAGCCGGATTGGCGCTGGTGCCCGCCGCGCCGGCGGCAATGGCCGGGACGCTGGCCGGAGTCTTGGGCATAAAGCTCTGCATCGTGGGCGTGCCGGATTGGCGGCGCCGGTAAGATCGGGATGGGAACTGAACGGTCCCCAGACTTTGCTCAGGAAGCTGCGCTTCTGCCGGTTTCCAGCTCGTACTTCGCGCGGGCGTACGCCACCGGGTCGGCTTCCGGCACCGGCCGGCCCATGGCCTTCAGCCGCGAGCGTGGCTTCCTCCACGTGAGTGCTCAGCGGATAATCCCTCACGATCTTGGTGTAGCCGCGGCCTGCTGGTTTTCGAACTTGTCGCCCATGCGCTGGTAAGCCTCGGCTTGCAGCCACAGCGCATCGTCGGCATTGCTGTACAGCGGATACTGATCGCGTGAGCGCCTGCAGGCGGTTGGCCGCGGCCGGGAAGCTGCCCTTGCTTGTGCATAGAAGACTGCCCACCTTGTACTCCTCGTCGGCCAGCACTTCCTGGACGTTGCGCATGTACTGCTGCGCCTCGGGCGCGAACTTGCTGTTGGGGAACTGCACCAGCACCTGCTTGCATTCTTCCTCGGCGCGGCAGGCGTGCAGCGGGATCGCGGTCGGTCTTGTCCATCTGCTGGTATTGCATCTTGCAGATCTTGCTCCTGCGCTTCGGCGGCCTCTTCCATCTGGGATAGAACAGGATGAAGTCCTTGTATTCGGCTTCGGCCTGCGCAAACCCGTGCGCGCCGCCTTCGCGGTACCAGCTATCGGCCACGGCCAGCTTGGCCTTGGCCAGATACTCGCTGGTGTCGTAGGTGTTCATGAGCGTCTGCAGAGTCAGCCGCGCGCGCTCGTAGCGGCCGTGCTCGATATCGTCGATGGCGGTGTCGAACAGCACCTTGTCGGGCTGCTGCGTGTCCTTGGTGATGGGATTTCGTACTTTGTTGCGGCAGCCCGGAGGCAATCAGCAGAGACCGCGACGCGCCCCAAACACTGCGGCGTTACGAATGGCGTTTCGAACCATATGAATCTCACCCTCGCAACTTTCAGCACCTGCACGGCGGTAGCTTGCGCCGCGATTTCGCGCATCTCCCGCACGGTAGCTTCCGGGTCCGGACTGTGAAAGATAGCCGACCCTGTGACGATCCAGTCACACCCGGCGCGCACCACTTCCGCCAGATTCTCCAGATGCACGCCGCCATCGATTTCGATGGGCAGCGCTAACTTCTTCTCCCGCCGCATCCGATCCAGCTTGCGCACCTTCTCGAGCACGTACGGGATCAACTTCTGTCCCCCAAACCCCGGATTCACGCTCATCAGAAGCACGTAGTCCGCCACTTCCAGCACGTCTTCCAGCACGCGCACCGGAGTGGCCGGATTCAGCACCACTCCCGCCATGGCGCCCGCCTTGCGGATCATCTCCAGAGTGCCATCCAGGTGGCGGCAGGCCTCGTAATGCACCGAAACCGAATTGGCGCCCGCCTTGCACGAACGTCCGCGGCGTAGCGGTCCGGATTCTCGATCATCAGGTGCACGTCCAGATGCAGCGCGCGTGGACTTGCGGATCGACTCCACCACCGGCGGCCCGATGGTGAGGTTGGGGACGAAATGGCCGTCCATCACGTCCAGATGGAGCATGCGTGGCGCCGCCGCGCTCCACGCGGGCGATCTCTTCGGCCAGGCGGGCAAAGTCCGCCGACAGGATTGAGGGAACAATTTCAACCATTTACGGGCTTGTCCGATTTTATCACAGCGGCGCAAAACCGTCCCCGGGGTCGCGGCCCGGAATGCGCTCGCATGGTCTCGATCGACCAGCTCCGGCGGCACGCCGGCGACCACCTCCTCGTTCTCCTCGGGCTCGAGCGAGCAGGTGGAATAGACCAGCGGCCGCCGGGCGCGAGGCGCGGCGCGCGCATTGGTCAGCAGGGCGCGTCTGGCGGCGCTGCAGGTCGTCGAGATCGGCCGGAGTGAGCCGCCACTTGATTTCCGGGATTGCGGCCGAGCGTGCCGGTGCCGGAGCAGGGAGCGTCCACCAGGATGCGGTCGAAGCCGGCGGCGAAGGGCAGCGGGCGGGTGCCGTCCAGCACCACCAGCGCGGCGTTCGAGGCTCTTCGAGCTGCGCCAGGCGGTGGAGATGGAGGTCGCAGGCGACCGCGCGCACGCCCGCTTCCAGCGCCTGCGCCGTCTTGTTCCCGGGCGCGGCGCAGAGATCGAGGAAACTCTGGCCCGGCGTCGAGGCGCAGCAGCGGCACGATGGATTGCGAGCCGATATCCTGCATGCGGCCGCCCGGCGCGGTGTAGGTCGACGGGCTCGGCAAGGCGCGGCGCGGGCGATGGCCTCGGCGGCCTCCGCGCCGAACTGCCGCTCCCAGCGCGCCAGCAGCCACTCGGGGCACGAGAGCTCGATCTCGCGGTCCGGCCACGCGACCGGATCGCGATCCACCTGGCGCAGAACGGCATTCACGAAGCCGGCCGCCGAGCGTTTGCGCGCGCGCTTCACCAGCTCGACGCTCTCGGCCACGGCGGCGTGCGCCGGGATGCGCTCCAGGTAGCGAAGCTGGTAGATGCCCATGCGCAGCGCGATGCGCACTTCGACATCGAGCTTCTGGCGGCGGCCGGAGTAATGCGTCGATCAGGTAATCGAGCTGCGCGCGGTAGCGGAGCACGCCGAAGACGATCTCCGGGGCCAGCCCGGCGTCGCGCGAGTCGAGTCCGGCGCTGTCCGCCAGCAGCAGATCGGAGGCGTAGCCGCCGGCTTCCACCTTGCGCAGAATGTCGAACGCGGTAGTGCGGGCGGGCGAGATCAATGCGCGCCCGTTTTCGGAAACAGCAGCGGAAGCGCGGATTCCGCCGTGAACATGCAGCGCGCGTTATGGCCGCACAATTCCACCACTTGTACCTGATGCTTGGCCTCGAACTTTTCATTCACGTATCGGGCGAAGGCCAGGCCCCGTGCCAGCCGGTTGGAGCCCTGCGCCATCGCCGGGCAGGAACTGTCGAATCCGCCGAGCGGCAGAGTATCCAGGTCGCCCAGCAGGTAAGTGACGGGACGGGAGGCAAGCTGCTTTCGTAACTGCTCGTCGCTGGAGCGCGCGGCATATCCGGTGCGGCCCTGCAAACCGTAGGGCCAGTGGTCGTAGGTGATGCAGTTGCGGGCGTCGCTGTAGGGGCGGAAGCCGACGCCATCGAGCACCGGCCGGGTGTTGTCCAGGTACGCATAGCTGGAGGGGTTGGCGACCACATAGGTGACCGGCACGGCGAGTTTTTCCTGAATCCGGTTGCTCATCTCATAGCGATTGACGAACTGGCCGCCCGCGGAGTGACCGGCCAGCACGATGGCCTTCAGATTCGGGAAGGACTGGCGGCCCGCCAGTTTGCGGAGGAGTTCGTCGACGAAATCGAAAGAGGTCAGCTTTTCATTATTGGTGGCGGTGCCGCCGGACCGCCAACTGTCGCCGCCGCAGCTATAGCTGACTTCGTTGGCGGCCAGGGCGTCGTGGCAGGTCCCGGAATTGGAGGCGATACGCGGCACGATCACCTCGGTATCCTCCAGCGCATTGGCCAGGAACGCCGCGGCCAGGGCGGTGCGGAAATAATTGTCGGCATCGCGGTTGGTGCCGTGGATGACGATAAGGGCCCGGGTAATTCTGTCGTCGCGCGCGTCCAGGGGGTGAGAGCGATAGATGAGGGACCGGGAAGGGCCGCCGGCGAGGGTGACGAATTCGGTGCAGGCCGGCGAGGCGCTGGTGCAGGCGGCGCCATAGGCAAGCCCTGTTAAGAGGAAAATACCGAGGAAGCGCATCCCTGGAATTTTAGCAGGGGGCTTCCATCGGGCGTACACTTCAGGAATGAAACTCATCGCTACGCTTCTCTTGTGTGCCGGCTTCGCGTTGCCCGCCGGCGATCCGGACGGTTTCCACGTATGGAAAGCCGCCGAGCTGAAATCCATGGCCAGGACTCTGGCGCCGAAGGTGGTCGACCACACCGCGACGCAGGCCATACCGGGGGTGGGCAACTATTCGTTCATCTCGGTTCTGCGGACCGGCACGTCGACGGCCGAGTATCACGAAACGCAGGCGGATGTATTCGTCGTGGAATCCGGCGAAGCCACCCTGGTGGTGGGCGGCAAACTGGTGGACGGTAAGACTACCGCGCCCCACGAGATGCGCGGCAGTGGGATTGTCGGTGGAACGGAACGGAAGATCTCGACTGGCGATGTGGTTTCGATTCCGGCGAAGGTGCCGCATCATGTGAAGGTGGATCCGGGCAAGGAGATCATGTACTTCGTGGTGAAGGTCACGCAGTAGGGGCGCGCTTCGCGCGCGGGGGCCGGGGAAGTTCGGGGGCTGAAAAATCAAATTGTGGGGCAATAGGGCCGCATCGATCTCCGGGTGGTGCGCGGTGATGGTATCGGGCCGGGTCATGCCCAGGGCGAAGCTGTTGTTGATGAGGGAGCCGGCGTGCTTGAGCCGCCAACGGTCGGCGTGAAGGTTTCTGGAGAGAGTGGATGCAGCGCGCGGACACCCCACATCGCCAGGTGCTCTGGCCTGAAGTGGCGAAGGTTGTAAGGGTCAAGATGATCGCGGCCCCACCGTGCGACCGCGGCGGCGACTACGTGGCGGTCCTTTTCATCGTTCGTCATCCTCGGAATCAGCGGCTCAGTAATCACTGATCCAGGCCTCGCTGAAGTGGGCACGCAGCTCCCTTTTCAAGATGAGTGGTCAGAGAGTTGGGCCATCCAAGTTTCAATTCCAACGTATGGGTAGTCTCTCGAATAATCTCCTCTGACCATTTCGGCTCAAAGAGCCGGGGCGGTTCCGCGAGGCGCAGGAGCGTATCGCATAAAGAGAAGTTGGCGAGGACGCAGGCGTCCAGGACCACGAGCGGTATGCCCGTCATTCCGGGCTGGGAATCAGACACTCGCTCATACAAGCGGCCGCTGATCAACGACCGCCTGGCCGATTCTGCGGAGGAGACGAGCCGCTGCTGGCGCGCGCACTGCGGCGCTCGTCGAAGAACTGCCGGACGGCCTGCTCGATCAGTTCATCGCGGCTCCGATAGCGGCCGCTAGCGAGTTCCTGCTCGACCTGTTTTGTCAAATCCGCCGGCAGCGTTACGTCCATGACACGTGATCCTCTCTTCATTCTACGCGTTCGGCGGCCAAACAAGGGCGACGGTCGAAGGAGTCCGTCGCTCATGTCGAAATCTCGAAAGAAGAGAATTCCGAAGCGGGTCCTGGCACTGCCGGATCTCGAACAAGCCAAATCTGCTGTTCTCAATACACTCACCTTCGTGAGCGGGCAACGAACGTACGACCACGCCATTAACGACTTCGTCGAGTGGTATTGCTCTGAGCCGCGCCTGGCCTTCAATCGCACCGTGGTCCCGAGGTACCGGATTTACCTGGAACAGAAAGGGTACGCTCCGAACACCATCAATCTGCCTCTGGCGGCGGTACGCCGCGTGGCATCTCACCCCGCCCGGGGCAAACTCTTGCCGGAGCGGTCGGACACCGCCACTCTTCGCGGGAAACGGAACCACGCCATTCTCGCGATGCTGATCGCTTGCGGTCTCCGCCGCGGTGAACTTCTGTTTCACGAAACGCAGGCGGATGTATTCGTCGTGGAATCCGGCCAAGCCACCCTGGTGGTGGGCGGCAAACTGGTGGACGGTAAGACTACCGCGCCCCACGAGATGCGCGGCAGTGGAATCGCCGGCGAAACGGAGCGGAAGATCTCGACCGGCGATGTGGTTTCGATTCCGGCGAAGGTGCCGCATCATGTGAAGGTGGAGCCGGGCAAGGAGATCATGTACTTCGTGGTGAAGGTCACGCAGTAGGGGCGCGCTTCGCGCGCGGGGGCCGGGGAAGTTCGGGGGCTGAAAAATCAAATTGCGGGGCAATAGGGCCGCATCGATCTCCGGGTTGTGCGCGGTGATGGTATCGGGCCGGGTCATGCCGGGAGCGAACCTGTTGTTGATGAGGGCTCAGAATTCGTGCAGGTCTTCTTCCTCCAATTACATGGATCATACGAAGTTATAGATTTGCGAATGTTGGGTCCCCTCTCGACAGGCTGATCGATACGAAATCGTGACCAGGTGAGCCGCCACTTAACGACAAGGCAGGAGTAACCGTAGGCCAGGCCGTCTGGCGCCGGCTTCCGAGTGGCCAATCCGCGTGACCCGCCTAGCGGCCAAGACGAGCGGGTTCTGCGGCGGCAGGCGCGCCGCGGAGTAAGCCTTCCGTGCTCAGGTCTTCATCGATGTCCGGCCAGTGAATCCCATAGCCTGCTCCGCTTACTTTCCAGCGAGATCGCTGTTCCATGGTAGCGTTCAAAAGCCGGGGATACCACGTCAGTGGCACGATGATTGTGCGCCCGTCTGCGAGGTCCACCGCCAGTGTGTCTTCAGTGACGTGTACGTCGCGTACCCGTTCGCCGGAATTAAGATGGGAAGCGTTCATTCCATTTCTCCAACAAGAAATTGCGATTCTCCGCCACTAGCCGGTGGACTCGCCGAAGCTCCGCCGGACCGAAGCCAAGATTTCTGGCCAGCGCAACCGGGTCCAGCCAGAACTTCGCCGACTGATCGTCGCGATCCACATGCACATGGGGAGGCTCGTTTGGCTCATGGCTGTAAAAATAGATGCGGTATGGCCCCACCATCAGTATGGTTGGCACGCCTTTCAGTATCTCACCGTAGTGCAACGAATTCCGAGAATTACCGTGCCTCGCTTTTCACATTTCTCGACTACGACGGAGTTGCGTGGAACAACAACAATGCTGAGCACGCTGTGAAAGCTTTTGCGATGTTCCGCAGGGGCATCGGCGGTACTTCGACGGAAGGGGGTATGCGCCAATATCTCGTCCTAATGAGTCTCTACGAGACATGCCAGCTAAAGGGGATAGTCTTCTTGGACTTCCTGCGCTCTGGTGAAACGGGCATTGATGCATTTGCGAGGAGCCGCCGAACGAGGCGGTGATCTGAGTTTGTCCGGCCCCGCATAGGCAAAACAGTGAAACGGGCTGCCCGATGGTCGGTTTCGTGGGTTTCAATGATGGATTCTGATCACAGGGAAGAAGTGGTTCCCGCACCGCGTGATAGCGTTTTTGGGTTCAGTGACTCGGAGCCCAGGAAACGCAGTGTGTTGGCTGGTATTCGAACTGGAGCAACCCGATTGGCAGGTGATCGATCCTCCCTGACGGCGAAGGGTTGATTAGAAAATCGTCAGACTTCAGTTCCTGCTAGGGAGAATGGATCACTCGCCACTTCGCGACCAGAGCGAGCAAATTCCGCGCTCACCATGCCTTCGCCGGCACTTGTCCGAGAGGAAGGATAGGATCAATAGAAGATTGCGTGGGAGTCCACAGGACTCGCGCTTGAAGGACTACGATATGCGAAAAGGGTTTACCAGAAAACCGCAAGGAGACGAGCCCGCAACACGAGGCAAGAACTATATAACGCCAAGCGGCCTGCAGCGCCTCACAGAGGAGCACCGGTTTCTGCTCACCAGGGAACGGCCGGCCGTGACGAAAGTGGTGTCGTGGGCGGCGAGCAACGGCGATCGCAGTGAAAACGCCGACTATCAGTACGGGAAGAGGCGGCTGCGCCAGATCGATGGGCGGATTCGCTTTCTCACGAAGCGAATCGATGCCGCGGCAGTGGTGGACCCGGAACGTCCGAGAGCGGGGCTGGCGGCAACGCGGGCATTCTTCGGAGCGACCGTGCGCTATGCCAATGCCGCGGGAACGGAGCGAGTGGTGAGCATCGTGGGCACCGACGAGGTCGATCTCAACCGCAACCACATCAGTTGGATGTCGCCTCTGGGACGGGCTTTGATGAAGTCGGCAGCGGGCGACCGCGTAGCTCTCCAAGCGCCGGGCGGTACAGAATATCTGATCGTCCTGGAAGTGCGTTACGAGCGCATTTCTGTGGAACCGTTCCGTGAACCACCTGGAGCCGAGGCCTCCGCAAAGGAACCCCTCGCCGACGACCATCGACATGACCAAGATTAGCGAAGCAGCACCTGAGAATTCCAGGCCCCGGGCAAGAACGAATTGTGAGCCGGCCTATCGGTGACCCACAGGTTACTCCGACGAGGCTTAATTCCAGAGGTACTACTTTTCGATTTAAACAAACCGGCATAGGTGTTTGCGCGTGCTGACGCGCGCGGAGCCGCCGTTACTCGCCTCGCAGGATTTCCAGCGGCTTGCGGCCGAGGATGCGGAAACTGGCCGCCCATCCGGCCGCCGCGGCCACCAGGGCGGTGAGCGCGATAGTCGACCCCGCTGGAGAGCGCGTCGGGGTGGAATTCGATATCCAGCAACTGTTTCAGCACCAGCGCCGCGAACCCCGATGCCAGCAGGGTGCCCATAGCGCCGGCGACGGCGCCGAGCGCCAGGAACTCCACCGAGAAGATCCACGCGATGCGGCTGCCGGGTGGCGCCCAGCGTTTTCAGAATCACGACTTCGCGCATGCGGCGGAAGCGCGTGCCGGCTATGCTGGAGGCCACCATCACGGCGCCGGCCAGAATGGTGAACGCCGAAATGAAGCGGATCACCAGCGCGATGCGGTCCACCACGTCTTCCACGATCTGCATCACGTCCGCCATGTTGACCACCGTGACGGTGGGGAAGCGCTGGTACATGACGCGCTGCAGCGAGCGGCACATCGGGCGGGCGCACGCGCGCGCTGCCGTAGTAGACCGCGGGCAAGCCGGTAAGCTGGCCGGGACTGAAGATGAATTCGAAGCGCGCGCTCATGCGGATGGATTCGGTGCGCTGGATGCAGGCCACGCGCGTGCGCACGGGCCGCTTCCAGATGTCCCAATCGATCACCGATCCCGGTTTTGAGGTGCAGGATGCGGGCGGCTTCCTCGGTGACGCAGGCCTGCGGGATCGCGGTCGCCGGGACGCCACCAGGCGCCGCTCAGGATCTGCGGTTTCGGGCGGCTTGGCCTCCATTTCGGTCACCGAGCGGGTGCGCAGGAAGCGGCGGCCGAAATCGCGCAGCGGCAGTTGCTCGACGGGCACGCCATCGATGGCGGCGATGCGGGCGGCGACGGCCTCGGCCACATCGGGCGCGGCGGTCGACTCCGGGCTGGCTGGCGATGAAATCGGCCACGGCCTGGCGCTGCGGCGCCGGGAATATCCAGCAGGAAAACGTTGGGCATTCCGGGCGGCGCGCTGCCGCGGATCTGGCGCACCAGCGCGTTCTGCACCAGGAACACGGTGAGGGTGAACATCACGCCCACGCCCAGCGCGACCACCGCGGATTGCGCCTGGTTGCCGGGCCGGTAGAGGTTGGCGATGCCATGGCGCAGCATGCCGGGCAGGGCGGCGGGCGCGTGACGCGAGCAGCCGCGCGGACGCCGCGCAGCAGCAGCCAGGCGGCCGCCGAGAGCAGCGCCAGGCCGACGGCCAGGCCGGCGGCGAAGATCCCGCCGGTGCGCAGCGCGTCGCGGAAATTGCCCTCCGGTGAGCGTGGCCGCCACGGCGCCCGTGCCCAGCAGGATGGCAGCGCCCGCAGCGCGCCAGGACCGGCCATCGCACGTGCCGCGCCCGCGCTGGTTCGCGGACACATCGCGGCGGAAGACTTCGGCGGGCCGGATGGCGCGGATGCCCAGCAGCGGCGGCAGGGTGAACAGGAGCGTCACCAGGCAGGCGATGGCCACGCCCTGCACCGCGGGCCAGGCATCCCAGGCGGCCGACCGCCTCGATGCGTGAAATAGCTGCGCGATCAGTGCCGGGAAATGCGGCCGCCACCGCGATGCCCAGCAGCGCGCCCAGCACTCCGCCGCCGAGCCCCAGCATCAGCGTCTGCGCCGTGTAGATGCGGATGACCTGCGCCGAGCGCGCGCCCATGCATTTCATCACCGCGATGGAATCCAGCTTCTGCTGCAAGTGGCCGTGCATGGCGCTGCCCACGCCCATGGCGCCGATCACCAGCGCGATCAGGCCGATCAGGCTGAGGAAGGTGGTGGAGCGGTCCAGCCCGCGCGTGATGATGGGATGCGTCTCGCGTGTAATCGGCGATGGTGGCTTCGGGGAAAGTTGTCCTTCAGGATCTGGCGCACTTCGCCCACGCCGGGAGGGCCGGTGGCGGGCAGGCGGAACAGGTAGCGCTCGGCGGCGCGGCTGCCCAGGCTGATC
Source organism: uncultured Solibacteraceae bacterium (assembly GCA_963853855.1). Lineage (GTDB taxonomy): Bacteria > Acidobacteriota > Terriglobia > Bryobacterales > Bryobacteraceae > Sulfopaludibacter. The sequence goes on from CAWKYG010000060.1 coordinate 37,123, forward strand.
AGGCCGGTGCGGTCCAGCCCGTCGCGGGTGATCATCACGCGCGGGCCGACGTTCAGGCTGCCGGTCATGCGGTCGGGTTCGGATGTCACCACGCCGGCGATGCGGAAATCCTGCCCGCCGATGCGCAGCGTGTCGCCGGTCTTGCACTTTGAGGCGCACCAGCAGGTCGTCGGAGACTACGACGGTATGGGCGTCGAGCGCGCGCGCGCAGCGGCTGCGGCGGGTCGAGCTTCACCTCGCCATAAAAAGGATAGGCGCGCGGGATCCACGGCTTTGACGGAGATCAGCACCGGGTCTGCGGCGCGCCGCCGATGAGGCCATGGTGACCGTCTCGGTGATCCAGGTGTGCGGCGCACGCCGCGGCGCGCCAGGTCTTGTAGCACGGCGTCCTGCTCGGCTGGTGGGCATGGCGAAGACGCGCAGCGGACATGTCGCCCGCCATCAGGGTGCGGGCTTCGCGCAGCAGCATGTGGCGGAAGGCGCGGCTGAAGCCGCGCACGCCGGTGAGCGAGCCCACGCCGACGGCCACGGCCAGCACCACGAACAGGAATCGCGAGCGCGGACGCGCGCATTTCCCGCCAGGCGATGCGGATGGCCACGCGCCAGGGAAGCTGCGGGTTCACTGGCTGACCACCAGGCCGTCGCGCAGTACGATGCGGCGGTCGGCGCACGTCGGCCAGCGACTGCTCGTGGGTCACCAGCACCAGCGTGGTGCCCTGCTCGCGGTTCAGCGCCAGCAGCAGGTCGAGCACGACTTGGCCGGTGGCGCTATCCAGGTTGCCGGTGGGCTCATCGGCCAGCAGGATGGGCGGGCGCAGGGCGAAGGCGCGCGCCAGGGCCACGCGCTGCTGCTCGCCGCCGGAAAGCTGCACCGGGTAATGATCGAACCGGCCCTCCAGTCCCACGCGGTCCAGCAGTTCGCGGCGCGCGCTCGCGGCCGCCGGCAGCGCTGCCGGCCAGTTCCATGGGCAGCAGCACGTTCTCCTCGGCGGTCAGCGTGGGGATCAGGTGGTAGGACTGGAAGACGAAGCCGATCTTGCGGCCGCGCAGCAGCGCCATCTGGTCTTCGCTCAGGCGCGGTGATGTCTTCGCCATCCAGCAGGACCTGGCCGCTGGTGGGCGAATCGAGGCCGGCCAGCAGGCCCAGCAGCGTGCTCTTTCCGCTGCCGGAAGGACCCATGATGGCGGCGAACTGGCCGCTTGGGAATCTCCAGGTCGATGCCTTTGAGGATATCCACACGATGCGTGCCGGTATCGATGGACTTGGTGAGCGCGCGGACCTGAATCAACCTTTATTATGGCATTGGGATGACCAAACTTTGTGTGTTCGCGCTGGCCCTGGCGTTGTGCGGCTGCCGGCAGCAGGAAACCGCATCGAGCGCGCCGCGCTGCCTCCGAAGCGCCGAAACCCACGGCCAAGCCTGTGGACACGCGGCCGGAAATCGCCTGCTTCGGCGATAGCCTCACCGCCGGGCTGGGCCTCGAACCGGAGCAGAGTTTTCCCGCCCTGCTGCAGCGCGAGTTGGACCGCGAAGGCTATCGCTATCGCGTGGCCAATTTCGGAGTCAGCGGCGACACCACGCAGGATGGACTGGAGCGCGTGTCCCTGGTGCTGGCCGACAAGCCCGTGCTGGTGGTGTTGGAATTAGGCGCCAACGATGGACTGCGCGGACAGCCCGTGGCTGTTACCGAAGATAACCTCGGAAAGATCATCCAGGCATTGCGGCAGGCGGGCGTGCAGGTGCTTCTCGCAGGCATCACCTTACCCCCGAACTATGGTCCCGCGTATATCGGCAAGTTTCGGGCGATGTACCCCGAACTCGCCGCCAAATACAGGATTCCACTCATTCCGTTCCTGCTGGCGGGCGTGGGCGGAGATGGCCGCCTGATGCAGCGCGATGGTCTGCATCCCAACGCGGAAGGCACGGTGGTGGTGGCCCATACCGTATTGCAATCGCTAAAACCCCTCATAAAAAAGTGAGGATTAACTTTTGACAGCTTGATGCTGGATAGCGGAACTGATATTCAAACGTTAGGGGATGTATGAAACAATCCAGAAGATCGAGATGCCGCGGGGGGAGTGCGCTTGAAATGGCACTGATGCTGCCGTGGCTGGCCTTTCTTTTCGTGGGCGCATTCGACTGGGGGTATTACGCGCATGCGCTCATTTCCACCGAGGATGCCGCGCGCGTGGCAGGTACTTACGCCGCCACCAGTTCCACCACCGCCACCGATACCACCAACGTTTGCCTCTTTGCGCTGGAGGAACTGCGCATCGTGCCGAATATCG
>CAWKYG010000061.1:0-24142 GCA_963853855.1 uncultured Solibacteraceae bacterium
AGGCGGCCGGATTCTGCACCTGCAGACGCACTTTGGCGGCTCGAATGTTGGGGTCGAGGATGGGGCCGATGTTGTCGATGCGGCCTTTGAATACGCGGTCGGGATAGGCGTTCAGGCGGATGTCGGCGGGCTCTCCCAGGCGCACGTTGGCCAGATCGTTTTCATACACGTCGCACATGATCCAGACGCTGGAAAGATCGGCGATGGTGAACAGGTTGGGGGAATTGTCCAGGGTTTTGACGCCGGCCGCGTTGGTCACATTCTGTTCCACGATTACGCCGGAGATGGGCGCCGTGATATCGACGACGGCGGTGGGCTGGTGCAAGTCGGCTCCCAGGACGCGCAGGTGTTCCTGGGCGGTTTCGACGTCGATTTTGGCCTTGGCTTCGGCGTCCTGGGCGACTTCCACTTCTTTTTGCGCGATGGCGCCTTTGTCGAAGAGCAACTGGGCGCGGTCGAGTTGGGCGTGCGCGAGCACTTCGTCCGCCACGGCGTGACGGTAATCGGCAAATGCGCCGGAGATATCGGAGCTCTGCACGCGCATCAGAAGCTGGCCTTTGGTGACTGTGTCGCCCAGCTTGGCGCGAATCTCGACCACACGGCCCGAGGCCAGGGAGATGACCGGGACATTGCGCGAGACGTCCACATTCACAACGCCGGTGACGTTCAACTCCGGCGCCACCGATCTTGCCGCGGCGGCGACTATGGCGAACTGGTCCGGATGATCCACTTTCACCAGGTCGCTACTGGGCTCCTGTTCCACCTGTGCGGGCGGAGGCGCTCCGGCCTTCGGATCGGGTTCGCCGCCCTTGGCTCCGCAGCCCGCCAGAATCAGAGCGAGGGTTGTGAGGGCGATGAGCAACGGCATGGAAGAAGACCGCTTGCTGACGCGCGCGGCTCGGATTCGTTGTTAATCGCAGGCGAGGTCGTGAGGGTCGGAGGCGCGGTCGTGACGGGAGGCGGTTGTTCGTGAGAATGGGAGGCGCGGTCGTGAGGCGGCGGTTGTTCGTGGGAATGGGAGGCGTGGTCGTGAGGGGGCGGTTGTTCGTGAGGGTCGGAGGCGCGGTCGTGAAGCGGCGGTTGTTCGTGAGGGTCGGAGGCGCGGTCGTGCGGGGGCGGTCACTCGTGAGAATGAGAGGCGCGGTCGTGCGGGAGCGGTTGTTGGATTTCATGGAATGACCTCGCGGCCTACCGCCAGATTCAATTGTCCCGCGGCGGTCAAGTACGAACCCACCAGGTTCACATAAGCAACTTGGGTGGCGCGGTAGTCCCTCTGCGCGTCCAGGTAATCCAGCAGGGCCGCCTGGCCGTGCTGGAAGGAAAAGGAAATGATCTCGCGAATCCGCGCGGCGGTCTCCAGATACCCGTCGCTGCCTTTGTAAGAGCGAAGCTGGTTCAGGGTGCTCACCAGGGTGAAATAGGCCGAATCCACGTCGCTGTAGACCTGGGCTTCGGCGGCGTCCTTTTGGCGTTCGGCATGGACGATATCGATTTCGGTCCGCGCCTTCTCACCCTGATTGCGGTCGAAGATGCGCAGCGGGATATTGACGCTGACGCCCATATAGACCTGGATGGGCGGATTGCGTCCGAAGTCGGCTCCGAAGGTGGGATCGGTGGAGCCATTGGCGACCGCGAGTTTGTGGTCGGTCTGGGCTTTCTGCACGGCCATGACGGCGGCTTTCAGGTCCGGGCGCGCGGCTAGCGCTTCGGTGTGAAATTGTTCCAGGGGCATCAGATTGTCAGAGAAATCAAACCGGCCGGCGATGTCGAAGCGATCCACCGGGGTGCGGTCGTTGAGTAAAGCGAGGAGTGTGATTTTGGCGGTCCGCAGGTTCACCTGCGCGGTCTGAAAGTCGGATTCGTATTGCACGCGCTGCAGGACCACGCGGTCCAGATCCACACGGGCGATGTCGCCTGCCTGGTAGCGATCGCGGTTGATGGACAACTGTTTTTGAAAATAGTCCAGGTTCTCTTTGGCATTCTCCAGGAGCGCTTGGGCCTGAAGCGCCTGCACGAAAGCGCTGCGCAGGGTGAACAACAGGGTCCGTTCCAGGTCCTGCTGCTGCGCCGAGCTGATGGCGGTGTTGTTTTGGGCGCTCTCCAGGCGGAGTTCGCGCTTATGCTGCCGCTCGTGGAGGTAGCTGAAGGCGACCAGGGGGAAGGCGTATTGAAACGGACGGTAGGGATTTCCGGAGAAGAAATCAAGCTGGTCCATGGACAGGGTGACATCCGGATTGGGGCGGAGATAGGCGGTGATCTCCTGGGCCTTGGATTCCTGGATGTTCAGTTCGCCGGCTTTGAGGTTGGGGTTAGAGGCAACGAATCGGGCTTTGACCTGTTCCCAGGTCAAGGGCGAGCCGCCGGTCTGGGCGAAAGCAGTGCCGCAGAAACAGATCACCGCCAGAATTCCGCTCCAAACACGCCATGAATGGCGCTGCATCTCTCCTCCAAGAAAGAATGGGTGTTCCGGATCGCATACGCCGCGAGAACAGGGGACATCGATCTCCGGCTGGGAGACGGCTGCTCACTGGAATGTCCTGCTATTCTGAATGTAGCGAGACTCGGGCTCCGGCCTCCACCTATCTTTCAGGTGAAGTCAACCTATCTTTCGGCCAAGAGCCTTGGTGCCAAATGCCTTTTTTCCTAAGATTTAACCAGGGACTCCGGCGCATGACATTTCGACACTTCGATGGGAGTTCACGCGTCTGGCTGGCGTTTGCGCTGATCGTGGTTACGGCAGTGATCGACTGGCGGGTGGACGCGCCGATCGCGTTCGGGTTCCTGTACCTGTTTCCGGTGCTGCTGGTGGGAAGCGTGCGGCCGCGCTGGCAGGTGCTGATTACGGCGCTGCTTTGCACCCTGCTGGCGGACCTGTTCGATCCGTACCGCTTTTCGGCCGCCATTGCCGCTGCCGCAGGACATCCTGGTCTTCACCTCGCTGGCGGGCACGGGATTGTTCGCGTTCGAAATCATGCGCAGCCGGCGGCGGGAACTGGAGAACCTCCACCGCGTGGAAAGCGAAGCCGCCGCGCGTCGCGAAGCCGAAGAGCAGCTCGAGTTTCTGATCGATAGCAGCCCGGTGGCGATTCTGACCATGACGGCCGATTGCCTGATCAGCGGGCCAACATGGCGGCTCACCGGCTGTTCGGCGTGGAGCCGGGAACCCTGCCCGGATGCAACATCCGGCGCTATGTGCCGGCGTTGGGACGCGTGCCCTTTCTCGGCGAGACGCCGCAGGCGTTCCGCACCGAAATGCAATGCCGCGGCGAACGGGAGCACGGCGATGTTTTTCTGGCCAACGTTTTCTTCTCCACCTACCAGACGGCCATGGGACCGCGGCTGGCCGCGCTGGTGGTGGACGCTTCGGAGGAATTGCGGGAGCGCGAAGAGGCCGGCCTGGAACAGCTCATGGCCGGCTCGCGCATCCTGGTGGGCGCGGTTTCCCACGAAGTTCGCAACGTGTGCGGCGCCATCGGGATCATTTACGAAAACCTGGTGCGCCACGGCGCGCTGAATGGCAACAAGGATTTCGAAGCGCTGGGGTCGCTGGTGGAGACCCTCAACAAGATCGCTTCCCTGGAACTCAAGCAGAGCGCCAGCCAGTCGCAAGTGGACGGCATCGACCTGACCGAAACGCTGGACGATCTGCGAATCGTGCTTGACCCGGTGTGCCAGGAGGCCGATATCGCCGTACACTGGTACGTTCCGGACGATCTGCCGCCGGTGTGGGCCGATCGCCATACCTTGCTGCAGGTGCTGCTTAACCTGACCAAGAACAGCGCGCGTGCCCTGGAGAGCGCGGAGGTAAAGAAAATCGATATCACGGTAGCAGCGAAAGGTCCCCTGGTTTCGATCCGGGTTACGGATTCCGGGCCGGGCATCCGGTCGTCGGAGAAGCTGTTCCAGCCCTTCCAGAAAGGGGCCGAATCCACGGGTTTGGGACTGTTTCTTTCGCGGGCATTTGTGCGGTCGTTTCACGGCGACCTGCGTCACGATCCTTCGGTTCCGGGCTGCTCCTTTATCATTGAACTGGCGGTGGCCGGACCGGCGGAATCCTCCTTCGGGCAGGCGGGCACGTATGGAACGCATAAGACTCTTATTGCTTGACGATCACGTGCTGTTTCGCGAAAGCCTGAGCCGGCTGCTCGCTTCCGAAAGCGACTTCGAAATGGCAGGGCATTGCGGCACCACGGCGGAAGCTTTGGAGATCATGAGGCTGAAGCCGGTGGACGTGGTGCTGCTGGATTTCGATCTGGGCGAAGATTTGGGCGCGCAGTTCCTCACGCGGGCGCGTGAGGCCGGGTTCACAGGCAAAATCCTGATGGTGACTGCGGGTATGAGTGCCGCGGAATCCTCCGCCGCCCTGCGCATGGGCGCTTCGGGGATCTTTCTCAAGCACAACTCCCCGGGCAGCCTGGCGCAGGCGATCCGGCTGGTCGCGGCCGGTGAAATGTGGGTGGACCAGCGGGTGATTCAAATGCTGGCAAACCAGGTTCCCCAGCATCAGGAGCCGAGCTTCCGCAAGCTGCTCACGGAGAGGGAACAGGAAGTTCTGCGGGGACTTTTCGAGGGGCTGACGAATAAGGAGATTGCGGGGCAACTGGGGGTGTCCGAGAGCGCCATTAAAGCTACCTTGCAGCAGTTGTTTCAGAAGACCAGAGTGCGCACGCGGAGCCAGTTAGTGCGCATTGCGCTGGAGAGCTCTCTGGCCAGTTCGCGAAAGGGCTGAAGAATCGCTACCGGCGCGGGGTGGGGTAGTGTGGATGCGTCCAGTTATAGATCGCCCAGACTATTCCCGCCGCAATGCCCAGCAGAATCAGTACTTCTGGAATGTCCAACGTTGACATACAGGATCTCCCCCAACCTGATTATAAGCGGATTCGCACGCCTGGCAATCAAAAGATTGACCAAAAGATAGGGCCAAAAGATAGGGTACCTGCCGGAGTCGACGCGCGAGGGGTTCTGAAAGCTTCTAGATTAAGTCTTTTCAATGATATAGCTCTTAGGGGCCGGTAACTTGCGTGAGAATCACAACGTATAATGAAGTGGATTTGGAAGTAGTGAGCAGGTTGAAGGAGGTTCAACATGCGACACAATTTGTTTTCAGCAGGCACGCGGCGGCGGGCCGCGGTTCTTGTTGGCGTCTGGCTGTTTGGAGCGGGGGCTCTCCTGGCTCAGGGGGCACCTCCGGCTCCGCCACCCCCCGATCAGATGCTCAGTCCGGATCAATTGAACGATCTGGTCGCGCCGGTGGCGCTGTATCCGGACCCCTTGTTGAGCCAGGTTCTAGTGGCCTCGACCTACCCGCTGGAGGTAGTGCAGGCGTATCAGTGGCAGCAAAAGAATCCCGGTCTGACCGGACCGGCTCTTACGCAGGCCGCGCAGGAGCAGAACTGGGACGCCAGCGTGCAGGCGCTGGTGATTTATCCGGACGTGTTGAAGCGGCTGAATGACGACGTGGCCTGGACGACGAACCTGGGCAACGCTTTTCTGGCGCAGCAGGCGGATGTGATGGCGGCGGTGCAGCGCATGCGGCAGTCGGCGCAACAGGCCGGCAAGTTGCAATCGACGCCGCAGGAAACGGTGACGACTTCGGCGGACGCGGGCGCTCCTTATATCGAAATCGAACCGGCCAGTCCGGATGTGATTTATGTGCCGGTGTACGATCCCACGTGGATCTGGGGACCGCCATTGTGGTACCCCTATCCTCAATGGTGGTGGCCGCCCCGCTCTTTCCTGACCGGGGGCCTGTACTTCGGATTCGGCGGACCTGTGAACGTAGGCTTCTTCTTCGGCGCGGGCTGGCACGGCTGGGGCGGATGGGGTTGGCATCCCGGATGGGGTAACCGCACGGTGATCGTAAACAATTCGTTCATCCACCGGTACAACTTCAATGGCGGGAACGGCCGCGATGTGCGCGGCACCTCGGTGTGGACGCACGATGTGGCGCACCGCGAAGGCGTGCCGTACGCGAACCAGGCGTTGCGCAATCAGTATCGGAGCAATGTCCGGCAGAATATTTCGCGGCCGAGTCCGGAACAGGTCCGGCCGCAGGGCGGGGAGCGATTCGGCAATCGCGAGGTGCCGCGAAGCACGCCGCCGGCGCAGAATCGCGGGGTGTTCGGTGGAATGAACAACGGCGCTGCCGCGCGGCAGAATGCCGACCATGGCTATTCCAGCATGGGGCCGGCGCGTAGCTCTTCATCCGGCCGGACGTTCGGCGGCGGCAGTCGTCCCTCCGGCGGTGGAGGCGGACATCCTTCCGGCGGTGGAGGGGGCGGCAGAGGAGGCAGGAAATGATCGCTCGAGTTGCCGTGGCGATCGTAGCATTGACGGCGGGGATCGCATGGGTCCCCGCCTTCGCGCAAACCGGGCAGAAGACATTCGATTCGGCGGAGGAGGCGGCCCAGGCGCTGATCGACGCTGCCGGCGCTAACAATACCGCGGCCATGCTTCAGATCTTTGGCCCGGGCGGTAAGGACATTGTCGAATCCGGGGATGCCGCGGCCGATAAAGAAGGCCGTGCGCATTTTGCGGAACTGGCACGCCAGAAAATGAAAGTGGAAGTGGACGCGGACAAGGACCGGGCGACGCTGATCGTGGGACCCGACGATTGGCCCATGCCGGTGCCGATCGTGCTGGAAAAAGGGAAGTGGCATTTCGACGCGGCAACGGGGCGGGTGGAAGTTCTGGCGCGGCGCATCGGGCGCAACGAACTGACCTCGCTGGAGGTCTGCCGGGCTTATGTAGAGGCGCAGATGGATTACGCTTCGCGCGACCGCACGGCCGCCGGCGTCCTGCAGTACGCTCAGAAGATCATCAGTTCCCCCGGCAAAAAGGACGGCCTGTACTGGGAAGGCGCGCCGGAGAACCTGGTGCCCAAAGCCTTTGCGGACGCTTCCGCCGCGATGGTGGCCGAAGGCAAAAAGCCGGAACCGTATCACGGCTACTACTTCCGCATCCTGAAGGCGCAGGGTCCGGACGCCGAAGGCGGCGCGATCGACTATGTGGTCAAAGGGAAAATGATCGGCGGGTTCGCGCTGATTGCTTATCCGGCGGAATACGGAGTCTCCGGCATCAAGACCTTCATCGTGAACCACAAAGGTAAGGTGTATCAGAAGGATCTCGGCGCTGCTACGAGTACGCTGGCGCGCCAGACGACGCGCTTCAATCCGGACAAGAGCTGGAAAGTGGTGACTGTAGAGTAAGCGGGTGGGGAGGCGCCCCGCGGCAAGAGTTCCTAAACAGTAGCCCACTTGACAGTCTTGCCGAGGGTGCTACAAAGGATGAGATTCTGGCCAGTTATCCCTCCCTGAGCCTTGGCCACATCCATGCGGCGCTGGCCTGCGCGGCAGAGCTGGCGCACGAAGAAACGTCTTGTGCCGATCCGGGCGATGCGATGCCGACACGGTCAATGACGAAGGACTTCGGGGTGCGGCAGATCCGACAGTTGCGGATGCGGCCTTCGCTGCCTACCAGATCTTGTTCACGCTCGACAAGGGTATTGCCAATCTGCAGCGCGATCCGGTGCACCAACATGCGGGAGTGGTCTTGTTTCGACCGGACACTTCGGGACGGGGAGCCGTCATCGCATTTGTACGCGAGCGCCTGGCAAGCGTGCTCGAAGTGGAGCTCGCCAACCGGCTGACCGTGGTGGGACCGTCCCGCATCCGATTTCGACAGGCAGGCTCGCGCCGCGGCGGCGGAACTGCATCGGGTGCGCCGGCGAGCGGAAAAGGTCAGTTCGGGATGGGCGGAACAGAGGGCGTTTACTGGGTGCTAATCTCCCAGAAGCCGACCTGGGGCCCTTTTCAGCGCTCTCGAATCAGCCCATCTACGATATGGCCACTGCCGCTGTCCTTCGACGGCCGCACTCCGCTAAGCTATGAACGATGACACAACGCAAGGTCCTCAAATGCGTATTGATGAACTCACCATCACGAATTTTGACGGATTCGATCATCGAATATTCAAGTTCGGGCCGCAATTCAACCTCCTCGCCGGCGATAACGCGACCGGGAAGACCTCCGTGCTTGATGCGCTTGCCGTTGCGGTTGGCAGTTGGTTTCTGGGGCTTCGTGGAGTGGAAAGGAGCCCTGGTATAGCCGCCGAAGAAGTGCGGCTTGCGGCACACGCCCATCCGGACGGCTACACCTTTGAGAAACAGTTTCCTTGCCGCATAGAGTGCGTGGGTGTTGTGCTCGACCAACGGATGCGGTGGTCGCGAGAACTGAACCACGAAGGCGGGCGTACCACAACCGGGAGCGCCCAGTCGATCATTACGGCTGCAAATGATGCCGAAAAGCGCGTGAGAGCCGGTGAGGACATCGCGTTGCCCCTTATTGTCGCGTACGGAACGGAGCGTTTGTGGTTCGAAAAGACTCACCGAACGCCGAGAGGAGGAGCGGAGAAGTCAAGACGTAAGCCGTCACGATTCGATGGGTATCGCGATTCTTTCAACTTTACGATTCAAGAAACGGCTCTAATCAACTGGATCCGCGATGAGACAACAGCCTCGCTGCCGCGAGAAGAGGACAATGCGGCACTAAAGTTGGTGAAAGATGCAATTGTCGCATGCGTGGAAGGTGCGAAGTCCGTGTATTACGACGGTCGATACCGGGATCTAGTCGTTACAACTGATCAATACGGGCCGCAGCTCCTGTCGAATCTTAGCGACGGACAGCGCATCATGCTCACGCTCGTCGGAGACTTAGCTGCAAGAAGTGCTAAACTCAATCCCCATCTCGCTCTCGCGGCGTTACATGAGACGTCGGGAGTGGTCATGATCGATGAGCTGGATTTGCACCTTCATCCAAAATGGCAGCGCCGAGTGATCCACGATCTCAAGAGGACTTTCCCAAAAGTCCAGTTCATCACCACGACGCACTCCCCGCAGCTAATTGGCGAGGCGCTCCCGGACGAGATCAGGCTCTTAGACGACGGCCAGACGACTATACCTCCTCGATCGTTCGGCATCGACTCCAGTCGGGTGCTTGAAGAAGTCATGGATACACCGTCCAGAAACGTCGATGTCGGAAAGCGATTAGCACAATTGTTCAGAGCAATTGACGGCGAGCAGTTTGCGGAAGCGAGACAGCTCTTGTCCGAATTGGAGGCAGAACTCGGCCCCGGAGATGCGGACGTAACCCGGGCACGTTCATTGATGACATTTCTGGAAACGGCATGAGGACGATTCAGAAGCGGCAGGAGCCTGCCAGCCTCACCGAGTACCGTCATAGTCCGGGCGCGAATTACAACGGCTTTCGTGATAAGGACGCATTGAGAAGCCATCTCGTGCGGGAGCAGCGTGGCCTTTGCTGTTACTGTGTGTCACCGATTGGCGATGACCCCGGCGAGATGAAGATTGAGCACTGGCACTGTCGGGCGAGATACGCCGAGGAGGAGTTGACGTACTCAAACCTGCTCGCCGCCTGCAAAGGCGGCGAAGGTGCTGTTTACAGGAATCAGCATTGCGATACCAGAAAAGGAGATCGCGACATTTCACGAAATCCGGCCAACCGAGATCATCACGTCGAAGACACTATACGGTACCTGGCATCGAAACGGCTATGAATTCTGCCTCCACAAGAAGATGGCCGGATGCCGGCGGAACTCGTTCCACAGTTCGCGCAGCAGGGTTAGGCGTCCCCGGGTATCGAGGTTGCGCGCGCGCACGGCCAACCACAAGCCGAGCGCGAAGGAGATGCTGAGGTTGAGCAGCCCGGTGGCCACGAGTCCGCATGCGGCCCAGGCGACTTCGCGCCAGGGCAGCGGACCGCTCCAGGCGAGCGAACTGACGGCATAGGCCAGAGAGGCGCTGGCCAGCGTGATGTGCCGCACTTCGAGGGGCACTCCGGCGAACACGCTGACAAACGGAAGCAGGCCCAGCAGGAGGCCCAAACAAACGTAACCGGCCACGCCGCTGAAATGGCGGTCCACTATTTCGCCTAACTCCGCCGCCGCATCCCCGCCCAGCACGGCGCGAATGCGGCGGCTCTGCGCGATGGCCGCGGGCAGCCGGTGGATCACCATCCAGTTGGCAGTCCACCCGGCGAACAGGCCCGAGAACCACAGGAAGCATCCGGTGAGGGCGGCGAAGGGAATGGTGAACGACCGCAGCAGGTGGAGAGAAGCTACCCCGTGATGGGCGGCTTCCGGAGAGAGGAAGGGGTTGCCGCCCAACCATTGCAGGAACAGGTCGAGCAGAACCGCCAGCGGGATGGCGCCGAGCAGGTTGCCCACGGTGACGATGGTCTGGGTGCGCGAAATGGCGGCCACCAGCTTGATTTCCGCCTGCATGCCATCGTCTTTCTCCATGGCTTCGCAGAGCGCGGCGGCGGTCATGGAGGGCATCTTGGAGGCCAGGCGCCAGCCCAGGAACTGCATCAGTACAAAGCTGGCGGTGTAGTTGAGACTATGGGCCACCCCGATCCACAAGGGGGCCAGGGCCATGGCCGCGAACAGGTATTTGAACATGGCGGTGAATGCGGTAATCGCGCCGGCGCCCACTGCGCCGCAACCCATGAGGAACCAATCGCGCCGCGAGCCGGCGATATAGTGCTCGCCGCTCTTGCCGGTGTGGGTGACAATCTGGCGGGCCACGCGATTCACGCTGTTGCGCAACAGAAGATGAACGCTGCGCTCGCCGGCAAAGGCGCGAATCAACATACAGCCGAACGCCCGGCCGTCTTCCTGGCCGGAGATGACCCGCAGGAGGACCTCGATGCGGTCGAGTTGGGCGATCACCAGGTCCAGTCGAAAGACCAGATCCGAAGAGACGCCCTGCTCTTCCATGCGCGCATGGGAAATGCCGGCGGAGACGCGGCAGCGGAACACGATTTCCTGAAACCGGCGGCGCGCGACGGAATCGGCTGGAGATCCGGCGAACACGCCGGCGGCTTCCACCAGGTCGAAGAAAGGCGACTCGGTCTCGTCCCGGTGAGGCATGAGTTTCAGCAGCGCGCGGGAGAGGCCGATGGCCGCGGCGCGCAGCGCGAGCAAGCGGACGGCCACCGGTAAATCGCCGGCGGATGAGGCCAGGAGATCCCGCCACGGAGCCACGGCCTGTTCGCTGAGACCGGCGAACCACTGGGCGTCCTCGCGATCCAATTCCGCCGTCTGGAGGGCGGCGTACAGATCGAGGGCGTCTTCCAACTGGGGCAGGACACGTCTTTTGACGCGGTTCAGGAATTCGCGCGCCAGGGAGGTGGCTTCGGGCAGTCCGGCTTCCGCGTACACCCTGGCGGCAAAAGCCCGGACCCAGATCTGCTGGAACTTCTCGCGGAGGGCGGCTTGCCCGAGGATCTCTTCGGCCAGGCGCTGGAACAGCGGCGCGCGCGTTTCCGGCGAAGCGCTCTTCAGCCATGCCAGGGTGTCCTGCAGCCATTGCCGTTCGATCCGCGCGCCCTGGCCGAGCGGCAGGGTAGCAAGCGCCTGGGCCGGGTCTGAGGGAAGAGTCTGCACGTTCTCTATGATCTCGCACGGCTCGCGCCGCTTACCGATAGTTGCCGCAGGGGTATCACCAAGGACACTCTGGACGCGGACGATGTTTGCAACTGAAAATGTGACGTGCGTTATACTGGCGATCTGCATAATTTGCGTTCCATGGCCGCGATGCTGGCGGGCGCGTTGGCGTGTGCCTGCGTGGCCGCGTGCGCCCAGCCCGCGGAGAAGGGCCTGGCGAGCTGGTACGGGGCCGAATTCAATGGCCGGGTGGCGGCGAGCGGCGCGGTGTTCCACCAGGAACAGCTCACGGCGGCGCATCGCAGTCTGCCGTTCGGGACGACGGTCCGGATCCGGCGGACCGATACCGGCGCGAGCGTGGTGGTGCTGATCAACGACCGCGGCCCCTACATCGAATCGCGCATCGTGGATCTTTCCAATGCCGCCGCCCGGCGACTGGGCATGGTAGAGCCCGGCGTGGTGCCGGTGGCGCTGGAAGTGATGCAGGAGCCCCGCCCGGACGCGCGCACGCTATTCGCAGTGCAGGCGGGCACGTTCCGCGTTCAGGCGAATGCGGAGCGCACGCGCGCGCTGATGGAAAAGCTTTACGGCACGGCGCGCATGGTTCCGTCTGCGTCCGATAGCAGCCTCTGGTGCGTACTGGTGGGCACGGCGGCGACGCAGGCGGAAGCGGAGACCCTGGCTTCGGCGGTGCGCAAGACGGCCAGGGAATTCGAATCGGCATTCGTTGTGAAGCTGCCGGCATCGCTACAATCCGTGGCGGATTGACACGCCCGTCACCGGGGCGCACTATATTATCAGTTAAACAGTTCCGAATTACCGTTGGTGACGCATGACGGAGAACGCTGCACCCCTCACGGACGGCCGCATCGCTTACCTGGAAGGCCTGGTCAGGCAAGGCAAGACGGCGGCCGCTGTTTTCACGCAATTCAGTCAACAGGACGTGGACCGGATTGTCAAAGCGATGGTCCTGGCCGGACTTCAGCAGGCTCAATACCTGGCGCGCCTGGCGATCGAAGAAACACGCCTGGGCGTGCTGGAGGACAAAGCCATCAAGAACATGGTGGCCACCGAGTTTGTCTACAACTACATCCGCGACAAGCCCAGCGTCGGGACGATTCGCGAGTTTCCGGAACGCGGCCTGGTGGAAGTGGCCGAACCGATCGGGCTGATTTTCTCGCTGACCCCCATCACCAACCCGACCTCGACGGTGCTCTTCAAATGCATCATGGCGATCAAGACGCGGAATGCGGTACTGTTCGGGCCGCACCCGAAGGCCTGGCGCTGCTGCGCGGAGGCCATCCGCATCATGTACGAAGCGGCGGTGCACCACGGCGCGCCGGAGGGAGTATTCACCTGCGTGGAAGCGCCGACGATTCCGGACAACGTGTACCTGATGCATCACAAAGAAGTGAAGCTGATCGACGCGACGGGTGGACCGGGAGCGGTGAGGGCGGCGTACAGCTCCGGCAAGCCGGCGCTGGGGGTGGGCCCGGGCAACACGCCGGTATACCTGGAGAAGACCGCCCGGCTGGACATGGCGGTGGTGGACATCATCACCTCCAAAACGTTCGACAACGGCACCATCTGCGCCTCGGAACAGACGGTGGTGATCGACGACGAGATTTACGACCTGGCGCTGCGCAAATTCGCCGACCTGGGGGCGCACATCTGCGACGAGAGAGAAACCGGTCTGCTGGGCCGCACCGTAATCGACCCCAAGACCGGGTTCATGCAGGCGATGGCGGTAGGACAGAAGGCGACGGATATCGCGCGTGTGTGCGGGCTGCGGGTGCCGCCCGACACCAAGCTGCTGGTGGCGCCGATTGGCGGCGTGGGGCGCGAGCATCCGCTTTCGGTGGAGAAGCTGTTTCCGGTGCTGGCGGTCTACCGCGCGAAGTCCACCGACGAAGCGCTGCGCGTGTGCATCGACGTGAACCACGCGGGAGGGCTGGGACATACGGCGGTGATCTTCTCGCGCAACGAAGCGATCATCCGGAAATTCAGCGAAATGATGGATGCCGGGCGGATCATTGCGAATTCTCCCGGATCGATCGGGGCCCTGGGCGGCGTGTACAACGACATGGTGCCCACGTTTTCGTTCGGCTGCGGCACGGGCGGGGGCAACAGCACCACCGACAACGTCAACCTGTATCATTACCTGAACATCAAGAGGGTGGCACGGAGGACCCAAGCCCATATGTGGTTTCGCGTTCCGAATCAAATTTATTTCAACATGAACGCGGTGGAGAACCTGCGCCAGTTTTCCTCGCGCGCCACGCTGATCGTGACCAATCCCATGCTGGAGCAGATGGGGTATGTAGCGGTGGTGCGGCGTGCCATCCCGGAGCAGACGCTGGTGCGGGTGCTGGCCATTCCGGACGCCGAACCGGAACTGAACGTGGTGATGCAGGGCGTGGAAGCGCTCAAGCTGCACCAGGCGGACCAGATTGTGGCACTGGGCGGCGGGTCGGTGATCGACGCGGCGAAAATCATGAAGCTGAAGTACGAATCGCCGGAGGCAGACATCGAGGAACTGGCGGCGCCGTTCCTGGACATCCGCAAACGCGTGGTGCAATACCCCACCGCGAAAGCCAACCGGGTGCGGCTGATTGCCATTTCGACGACGAGCGGCACGGGCAGCGAGGTGACGCCGTTCGCGGTGCTGATCGATAAGGAACACGGGCGCAAGGTCACGCTGGCGGACTATTCGCTGAGTCCCGACGTGGCCATCGTGGATCCGCAGTTTGTGATGTCCATGCCGAAGGGGCTTACGGCGGATACCGGGATCGATTGCCTGACGCACGCGCTGGAGGCGGGCGTTTCGATTCATGCCTCGCCGTATACGGATTCGAATGCGATGCAGGCGATTCGCCTGGTATTCCGGTATCTGCCGACGGCCTACGAGCAGCCGGGCGACGAAGAGGCGCGCAGCATGATGCACAACGCGGCGTGCATTGCGGCGCTGGCCTTTTCGAACGCATCGGTGGGAGTGAATCACGCACTGGCGCACGCGTTCGGGGCGCGATTCGGCGTTTCTCACGGGAAGGCGAACGCGATGATGCTGCCGCACGTGATTCATTACAACGCCTCGGTACCTTCCAAGTTCATGCCGTCTCCCAACCAGCGGGCGTATGTGGCGCACAAGAAGTATGCCGCGGTGGCAGACCTGCTGAACCTGGGCGGCGATACGGTGGCGGAGAAGGTGGCGAACCTGGTGGCGGCGACTTCGCAGTTGCTCGACCGCGCTGGGCATTCCGCGTTCCATCGCGGAGCTGGGGATTGGCGAGGCGGAATTCGAGCGCGCCATACCCGACCTGGCTAAGGTAGCGTTCGACGACCCCTCCTGGCGCTCCAACCCCCGGATGCCGCTGGTGAGCGAACTGATCGAATTGTTCTGGAGGGCATACCGGGGGCGCAGCCCGGCGGAAGCCGAACAGGGGAACGCGAAAGAATGGTCGCATGTATGACAGAGAATCGTATGGGTATCAAAATCGATCCGGAGCACGCGGCCCACAGTTTGCGGCAGGAGGCCGTGGAGCAATTGGGCGGTGCGGCGGAGGAAATAGTTCTGGATTTCGGCGCGGTCGCGCGGATCGATGCTAACGCGATCCGGGCGCTGGAGGAGCTGGCCGGGTTGGCGGACGAACGAAGTGTCCGGGTGGTGCTGCGGGGCGTCAATATGGACATTTACAAAGTGCTCAAGCTGGTGGATCTGGCGGCGCGCTTCGGGTTCGAGGGTTAGGCGCGCGGGGCGCGCCTGGGGCCGGGGGCCTGGGGCCGGGGGCCGGGGATTAGCGGCACGCGGGGCGCGCCTGGGGCCCGGGGGCCTGGGGCCGGGGGCCGGGGATTAGTGGCGCGCGGGGCGCGCCTGGGGCCGGCGCGCTACGCGCTGGGGGTTAGGGATGGGGGTTGGGGGTGGGGGTTTAGTCTCATTTAGGCGGCCATACGTTGGGGCTTTTGGAAGAGCTTTCTCGCCTCGGCGAGGCGTTGGGCGTGGCGGATTAAATGGGCTAGTTCGGGGGTTGAAAAATCAAATTGGGGGTAGCTGGTTAAGTGGGGGAGATCGCGTTGGATATCGAAGGATTCTGCTTTGCTTGCGGCTAGTTGGGCCAGGAGGGCGGCTTCTTCTATGGCTTGCTTTAGGGCTTCGCGGCGCTCCTGCTGCAACTGGCGGAGGAGGGTTGTGGTTTTGGTTTCTTTGTTCTTAATGCGCTGCTGGTAGAGGCTGAGGAGGGCGAGGCTTTTCTGGTCGTCGTGCCAGGTGCGGGTTTGGGCGAAGGCGGCGTCGATTTCGGGGTGGTGCGCGGTGATGGTATCGGGGCGGGTCATGCCGAGAGCGAAGCCGTTGTTGATGAGGGCGGCGGCGTGCTTGAGGCGCCAACGGTCGTCGGCGATCTCCTGGACGAGTTCGATTTCCATGCCTCCGACGGGGGCCCAGAATTCGTGGAGGTTGTGGCAGTGGGCCTTGTAGGCGGCTTCATCTTCAGGAGTGAGGATGAGGACCTGGCCGGTGAGGCCATGCCTATATGCGTT
Organism: uncultured Solibacteraceae bacterium; assembly: GCA_963853855.1. Taxonomy (GTDB): domain Bacteria; phylum Acidobacteriota; class Terriglobia; order Bryobacterales; family Bryobacteraceae; genus Sulfopaludibacter. Next base: position 16,000 of record CAWKYG010000061.1, read on the forward strand.
CAGGGCGCGGGGATCGCGCGGTTTGGGAGTTACCAGTTGATCTTCCATAGATATCCTTCCAACTTCATTGGATCATGCGGAGTTATGGATACCGGGGGTAAGTGAGCGTAAGTGGTTCATGTTACGTGGAAAAGAAAAGGTAAAAGGGTGTGAACAGAGATACTAGGTCGCCGGCAGCTTGGAAACATCCCAGCCGCCGCCGAGGGCTTTGATCAGCAGCACGCTGGCATCCATCCGCCGGCGCAGGATGTCTACTTCGGTGTATCTGGTTCTGCAGCGCGATGCTTTGGGCCGTGATCACTTCCAGGTACGTCACCAGGCCGCCTTTGTACCGGTTGAGCGAAAGGTCCAGCGATTGTTGCGCGGCTTCCACCGCCACCCGCTGGGCTTGCGATTGCTCCTCCAGAACGCGCAGGGTGGCCAGATTGTCTTCCACCTCCTGGAAGGCTGTCAGGGCCGCCTGGCGATAATTGGCGACCGCCTCGTCGTAGGCGGCCAGCGGCGGATTCGGACACGGCGCGCCGCCGGCCCGCATCGAAAATGGTTTGCGCCACGCGTCGGTCCCACGGCCCACAAGCGGCTGGGCCAGGTGAGCCAGTTCACCGGGTTGCTGCCTTCGAAACCGCCCGTCGCGGTCAGCAGCAGCGTCGGGAAAAAGGCCGCGCGCGCGATGCCGATCTGCTCGTTGGCTTCGGCCGCGCGGCGCTCGGCGGCGGCGATGTCCGGGCGGCGCTCCAGCAGTTGCGACGGCACGCCCGACGGGAATCACCGGCGGCTCGCTGTGCAGCGGCGCGGGGGCCAGCGCCAGGCTCTCCGGAGTGCGTCCCATCAGAATCGCGATGGCATGCTCGGAAGGTGGCCCGCGAGACGCCCACGCCGATGTCCTGCGCGCGCGTGGTTTCCAGTTGGGTCCGCGCCTGCGCCACTTCGGCCCGCGAAGCTCAGGCCGCCGTCGAAGCGGTTCTGCGTCAGGTCGAGGGCTCTCTGGTAGGCCACCAGCGTCTCGTCCAGAAGCTGCTTCTCGCGAATCCAGGCTGCGGAGTTCGAAATAGTCGATGGCCAGTTCGGCATGCAGGCTGAGGCGAATGGTTTCCAGGTCGCCCGCGCTGGCCTGGGTCTCTTCGCGGGCGGCGGCAATCGAGCGGCGGACGCGTCCCCAGGCGTCCAGTTCGTAATTCACGTCGATGGGCAGGGTGTATTGGCCGAAGTCGCCGGCGTGAGTGCCCAGTGGCGCATTGCTCGAGAGGCGGTTGGTGGTGATGGAGGGCGACGGTGGAGATGGTGGGATAGAGGCCGGAGCGGTTGATCTGAATCAGCGCGCGGGCCTCGCGAAACCGTGCGTCCGCGGCCTTCAGACGTCTGGTTGGAGGGGTTGACCTGCTCTTCCAGGCCGTTGAGTTCCGGCGTTGCCGAAGAACTGCCACCAATCGGCGCGCAAGCGTGGTGTCGGCGGGCTGCGCCTGCTTCCACCCGGGCGATTCGGTGAACGATTGTGGCGGCTGCTCGTTGAATGCCGGAGCGGCCGGCACTGGCGGCTTGGTGTATTTCGGGCCCACCGTGCAGCCCGCCAGCAGCCAATGCGCAGATCGCCACGCACCAGCCTACGGCGCATCACTTCTCCGCCGCCTTCGCCAGCCGCACCTCCGTGCCGGAAGTCAGCGAGTCCGAGGGATTCTCGATGACTTCGTCCTGTGCGGTGACGCCGGAAAGCACTTCCACTTCCGTGCCGTAATCGCGGCCGATGGTGATCGGCACCAGCTCCGCCTTGTTGTCCGCGAACCACCGCGACCTGCATGCCCTGCGGAGCGGAAAATCAGCGCATTGACCGGAACCACCACTGTGCCGGTCTTGGAACTGAGCTTGAGGTGCACCGAGAGAAACGCGCCGGGCAGCAATTCGCCCGTCGGATTGTCGACGTCCACTTCCGTCAGCAGCGTGCGCGAAGCGGGATCGATGGCATCGGCGTTGCGCACGATTTTGCCCGCGAACCGGCGGCCGGGAAATTCCGCCAGGGTCAGGTCGGCGCTGCCGCCGGGGCGGACGTCGCGCGAATACTGCTGCGGCACGTTGATGTAGACGCGCAGCTTGCCTGGTGGCGGCGATATCGAACAGTTCCTTGCCGGGCGCGTTGCCGCCGGCGTTGATCAGCGCGCCGATATCGATATTGCGCGCGGTGATGACGCCATCGAACGGGGCGTAGACCTTCTGGAAGTGCTGCGTCTCTTCCAGGCGCCGCACGTTGAAGGTGGCCGAATCCACCATGGCCTTCTTGGCCTGCAGATCGCCGACGCGGTCGTCCACGTCCTGCTTGGCCACCGAATCGCTCTTGAACAGCGACTGATAGCGCGCGGCGGTGGTCTGGGAGAGATCGTAGTTGGCCTGGGCGGTGGCCAGGTCGGCGCGCGCCTGGTCGAGCTGGCGGTCCACTTCGGGAGTTTCGATCTCGGCCAGCAGCTGGCCGGCCTTGACGTGCGCGCCGATATCGAAGTACCAGTTCTTCAGGTAGCCGTTGGTGCGGGCGTAAATCGGCGTGGCGACGTAAGCCTGGGCGTTGCCGGGAAGCACCACTTCTTCGGCCGCCGCGCCGCGCTTGGGATGGATCACCGGTCACTGTGGGCACGGCCATCTCCAGGGTCTGCTGTTTCAGTGCGGTGGCGGCGTGGACCCGCGCCGCGATGCCGGTGACGACGGCGTAGGCGATAGCGCCCGCGACGGCGCAGAGCACCACCGCGATGCCAGATCCAGGACAGCATCGAGAGCCGCGGCGGCGGCGGCTGATTCGGGGTGAGCAGTCTCCTGGCTACTCATGTGCGGGAACCTCCGGTGCGCCGGCCGGCGCCGCGCCGTGCAGCAAGGCGAAAACCGCGGGCACAAAGATCAGGGTCGCCACCGTGGCGAACAGCAGGCCGCCGATCACGGCGCGGCCCAGCGGCGCATTCTGCTCGCCGCCTTCGCCCATCCCCAGCGCCATCGGAACCATGCCGATGATCATGGCCAGCGCCGTCATGATGACCGGGCGGAAGCGCGTGAAGCCGGCGGCCAGCGCGGCGTCCACCGGGTCGTGAACTTCCAGCAGCATGTCCTTGGCGAAGCTGATCACCAGGATGCTGTTGGCGGTGGCCACGCCCATGCACATGATGGCGCCCATCATGGCGGGCACGCTGAGCGTGGTGTGGGTGGTGAACAGCATCAGGACGATTCCGGCCAGCGCGGCGGGCAGCGCCGTAATGATGATGAACGGATCGAGCCAGGATTGAAAGTTCACGACGATCAGCAGATACACCAGCACGATGGCGAAGATCAGGCCCGCAACCAGGCCGGAGAACGATTTGCGCATGGTGTCCACCTGGCCGCGCACCAGCATCTCCGAGCCGCGCACCAGGCTGCGGCGGTTGGCGTTCACGATGCGCTCCACTTCGCGCGCCGACGCTCGCCAGGTCGCGGCCATCCACCGCGCCGAAAATGTCGATGGTGCGCTGGATATCGTAATGGTTCACCGACGGCCATGCCGTTGCCGCGGCTGATGGAGGTGACATCGTTGAGAATTTCCGGGCGTGCCGCGACTGGCCCACCGTGAGCGGCAGATTGCGCAGCGCCTGCAGCGATTGCACGTCGTACTGCGGCGCCTGCGTGACCACGTTGTAGCTGACGCCGTTCTGCGGGTTGAGCCAGAAGGTGGGCTGCGTCTGGAAACTGCCGCTCAGCGAGATCAGCAGGCTCTGCGCCACGTCGGCCTGCGTGTAGCCGCTTTCGGCGGCTTTGGTGCGGTCGGTGAAGATGTGCAGCTTGGGCTGGTCGAAGGTCTGCTGGATGCGCAGGTCGGCGATGCCGGGGATGCGGCGCATCTGGTCCATGATGCGGTCGGCGAGCTCGCGGTTGGCGTCCACGTTCTTGCCGACGATCTGGACGTCGATGGGCGCGGGCAGGCCGAAGTTGAGAATCTGGCTGACGATGTCGTCGGGCAGGAAGTAGAAGTCGGTGCCGGGAAATTCCCGCGGCAGGCTGGCGCGCAGGACGCGCACGAACTCCTCGGTGGGGCGGTGCTCCTTGGTGAGGGCGACCATGATATCGGCATCGGCCGGGCCCACCGGCGCCGAATTGCTGTAGATGGTGTTGATGCTGCTGTAGGGCAGGCCGATCTCGTCCAGAATGTTGAGCAACTGATCGCGTGGAATCTGGCGGCGGATGGATTGCTCCACCAGGTCGCAGATGCGCGCGGTCTCTTCGATGCGGGTGCCGGTCTTGGCGCGCAGGTGCAGCTTGAACTGGCCGGTGTCGGACGCGGGAAAGAAATCCTGGCCGAGCCAGGGATAGAGCAGAAAAGCCGGACAGGCAGACCAGCAGGAAGACGCGGCACGAAGAGCGACGCGGCGGTGCACCAGCGCCGTCAGGATGGCCTGATAGCCGTCGCGCAGATGGTCGAAGCCGTGCTCGAACGCCCGCTGCAACAGCACCAGCGGATTGCGGCTGGGGCCGTGGTGCTGCAGTTTCAACAGGTACTTCGCCAGCGTCGGCACCAGCGTTCGCGAAAGGCCGTAGGAGGCCAGCATGGCGAACACCACCGCTTCGGCCAGCGGCACGAACAGGTAGCGCGCCACGCCGCTGAGAAAGAACATGGGCAGGAACACGATGCAGATGCACAGCGTGGAGACCAGGGCGGGAACGGCGATCTGCGAGGCGCCGTCCAGAATCGCCTGCTCGATTTCCTTGCCCTGGTCCAGATTGCGGTTGACGTTTTCGATCTCCACCGTGGCGTCGTCCACCAGGATGCCGACCGCCAGCGCCAGGCCGCCCAGCGTCATGATGTTGATGGTCTCGTGCAGGAAGCTGAGCACGATGATCGACGTCAGAATGGAGAGCGGAATGGAGATGGCGATGATCAGCGTGCTGCGCCAACTGCCCAGGAACAGCAGGATCATCAAGCCGGTGAGGCACGCGGCGATGACCGCTTCGCGGATCACGCCGTTGATGGAGGCGCGCACGAAGATGGATTGATCGGCCAGCGGCTGGATCTTCAATTCCGGCGGCAGCGTGGCGGCCACCACCGGCAGCAGCTTGCGCACGCCGTCCACCACCGCGAGCGTGGAAGCGTTCCGGCCTTCATCACGGTGAGCAGCACGCGCGCGGCTGCCATCCTGGCGCACGATGTTGGTCTGCGGCGCGAAGCCGTCGCGCACGTGGCCGATATCGCGGATATAGATCGGCGTGCCGTTCACCACTTTGATGGGAAAATCGTTGAACGCCTCGACCGTGGTGGGGCTGGAATTCAGGTCCACGTCGTATTCGAACTGGCCGATCTTCGAAGTGCCGGCCGGGATGATCAGGTTCTGGTTGGCGATGGCGTCGGTGACGTCGGCCGGCGAGAGCCCCTTGGACTGCATCGCCGCGGGGTTGATATCCACCATGATCTGGCGCTGTTTGCCGCCGTAAGGGTACGGGATGGCGCAGCCGGGGATGGTCACCAGGCGCGTGCGGATGAAGTTGACGCCGTAATCGAACAGCGCCTGTTCGCTGAGCCCGCGCCCGCCAAGGCCGAGTTGCATGATGGGCACGCTGGAGGCGTTGTAGGTGAGCAGAAACGGCGGCGTCGTGCCGGGCGGCAATTGCCGCAGGATGGGCTGCGAAATGGCGCTCACCTGCGCCACCGCGGCGTTGATGTTGGCGCCGGGCTGGAAGAAGACCTTGATGATGGCGCGCCCGTCGATGGACTGCGATTCGATGTGCTCGATATCGTTGACCGTGGTGGTGAGCGAGCGCTCGTAAATGGAGGTGATGCGCTCTTCCATCTCCTCGGCGCTCAGGCCGGTGTAGTTGAACGCCGCGGCGATCACCGGGATATCGATGTTCGGGAAAATATCGGTGGGCGTGCGGAGAATGATGACCGGCGCCAGAATCAGAATCAGCAGCGCCAGCACGATGAACGTGTAGGGCCGCGCCAGCGCAAGTCGGACAATCCACATCCCTGATCACTCCACATTCGAGCGCATCGCCTGTCTCGGAAATAGTAGACACAGGCGTTTCGAAATTCGTATATTCAAGATTGTCGCACGAGATGGCCACGCCAACAAAAGCACGCGCGCGGGAGGGGCCGGCCGCGGGACGAGGCCGCGCGGCGGCGGATCCTCAAGGCGGCGCTCGACCTGATGGACGAGACGGCCTTCGCGCAGGTGACCGCCGAAGCCATCGCCGAACGCGCCGGCGCCAGCAAAGCCACGGTATACCGCTGGTGGCCCAACAAAGCGGCGGTGGTGATCGAAGCGTTCCGCGAAGCGGTGGCGCCGGAACTGCCTCTGCGCGACACCGGATCGCTGCGCGAGGATCTGACGACGCAGGTGCGGAATTTCGCGCGGGTGCTCTCGGGCCGCGGCGGGCGAATGCTGCGATCTTTCGTGGTGGCGGCGCGCAGCGATCCGGAAGTGGCGGCGGCCTTCCGTTCCATCTGGAGCGATCCGCGGCGCGCGGAGGCCAAAGAGATGCTGCGCCAGAAGCAGGCCAGCGGACAATTGCGCAAGGACGCCGACCTCGACCTGGTGCTGGATTCCCTGTACGGCCCGCTGTATTACCGCTTCCTGGTGAAGAATGAGCCGCCTTCGCAGAAGTATGCCGAGGCGCTGGCCGAGCTGGTGATCCAAGGTCTGGTAGGATAGGCCTCCGGCCTGTCCGTCTTGCTAACTTAGACTTTTACTAATTCAGACCTTTTACTCCGCTACAGGGAACCCGCAGCAGTAATCTGGGTTCCAAAGAACATGAGACGAATCACCCTAACCCTGTGGGTCGTGCTCGTGATTGCCCTGCTGCATCTGGGCTGGACGCTTCTGCATCGGCGCGCGCAGGTGTCAGCCGCCGCTCACCAGCACGCCAGCGCCGTCCCCGTCGATCGTATGCCCGGGATCGTCTCGTTTTACGCCACCGCCGGCGAAATCCGCGAGGGCGACCCCGAAATCATCTGCTACGGCGTGCAGAACGCTAGTGCCGTCCGCATCGAGCCGCCCATCGAACAGTTGACTCCGGCCCTGACCCGCTGCTTTTGGGCCGAGCCCCACCGCGACAGCCGCTACAAACTGGTGGCCGAAGGCATCGATGGCCGGCAGGTCTCCGAGAGTTTCGAAGTGCGCGTGAAGCCCGCCCTGCTGTTGATTCTTCTTCGCCGTCAGCCACAAAGAGATCGTCCGCGGCGATGCCGTGACGCTCTGCTACGGCGTCGCGCATACCGATTCGGTGGAGTCTCGCGCCCATCGGCTGGAGCCTGGCGCCCATCGCGAAGAACTGCGCCCGCTTCTATCCCGAAGATCACGCACAACTACGCGCTGGTAGCGCGCGGCGTCGAGGGCAGCACCGACCAGGAAAAGTTCACCGTCAAGGTAAAATAAGAGCCTGCGGGTTCTCCTGACCACCTTCGGTTCCTACGGCGATTTGCACCCGTACATGGCAATCGGGATTGAATTGCGCCGCCGTGGCCATCACGTCACCGTCGCCACCAGCGCCGTCTATGAACCCAAGGTGCGGGAGCGAAGGGCTGGAGTTCGTGCCCCCGTCCCGATGTCTCGGTCGTGGACAGCGCCATGCTCGAACAGATGATGGAGGCGCGGCGCGGCACCGAGCGGGTCATCCGCTTCCTGGCGGCAGCCACCCGGGAAAAGCCACCCAGGATACGCTGCCGGCGGCGCAACAGGCGGACGTCGTGGTCACACACCCCATCACATTCGGTTCGGTCCTGGCGGCGCAGAAAACGGGAGTGCCGTGGGTCTCCACCATGCTTGCCCCTGCCTCGTTATTCTCCGCGTACGATCCACCGGTGCTGGCGCCGGCGCCCTGGCTGGTGAACCTGCGTGCGCTGGGACCGGCGCCAGTGCGGGGTCTCATCGCGCGGAAGCTCGCAGACATCCGCCTGGCTTCGGCCGGTTGCGAAACTGCGCCAGGAACTCGGGCTGGACGCAGGCCGGAATCCGCTCTTCGAAGGCCAGCACTCGCCGCTCCGCGTGCTGGCGCTGTTCGCCCAATGCCTGGCCCGGCCGCAGCGCGACTGGCCGCCTCAGACCATCGTCACAGGCTTCCCGTTTTACGACCGCCACCACGAACAACAGAACCTGCCCGCCGCCTTGCAGCGCTTCCTGGAACAATACTATGTGTCAGGCTACATAAC
>CAWKYG010000062.1:0-137447 GCA_963853855.1 uncultured Solibacteraceae bacterium
CCACATTTATCCTGATATCGAGGGCCGGGGCAAAACGTACCATCATGGAGCCCGGCGAATCCAAACAATACCTGAGGGCTCCGGAACTAGGAGTCATTCCCATGGCGAGACAGGCCGGGTTACGGTCAGTTGATGGCCTGCGCGTGAGCGGGCGCCTGGGGTCCGGTGTACTTTTTGGGCACTCCCGAGACTCCCGGCTGGAAACTGTTACCTGGCGTTCGAGCTCCTGCCTGCTCGCGGAGTCGTTCCGTTCTGCCAGCGCGTCCTTGCTGTTACCAGGACAGGGGAAGGACGATCATCGCGTCCTAGTGGTCACCAGCCTGAGTCCGGGGGAAGGCAAGACGACGGTGGCGAGTAATATGGCAATTTCGCTGGCCGGCGTGGCGGGCAGGGTGTTGTTGATTGACGGAGACCGGCGAAGGGCCAGGCTCCACACGGTATTCGGATGCGAGAACGACAGGGGGATTGCCGACCTTCTCAATCCGGACGTCTCACCAAAGACTTCAGTCGAGGATTGCATTGTACAGACCGCGGTTCCGAATTTGTGCTTACTGCCGAGCGGAGGCACCGGCCTGAGTTCTTCCGACCTGTTGTATTCCCCCAGGATGAGCAGCCTGATCGAGGAGTTCAGGCGGGAATTCAACGTAGTGCTCATCGACACGCCACCTTTGTTGAATCTCGCCGATGCACGCGTGCTGGGTCGCATTTCTGACGGCGTCATTCTAGTGATCCGGGCTGGCCGGGTTCGCTGGGAGGCAGCCATGGCGGCGGAGCAGCGATTGCACGAGGACGGTATTACAGTGCTTGGAACGGTAAAACGGTACTCAATGACTGGGATCCGAAACAGAACGGATACGGGGTATACCCGTACGACAAACACATCGAAGCCTATTTTGCGGCTTGATTAGAAAGGAGGATCGAGCACTTGTTATCTTGTAAGTCCCTTTCGGCTCCTTCTTTTGTACGGAGCCCTTATTTTTATCTTCTGCATCTGCTTTGCGATTGTGCGGCTTTGGCCGTAGCGTGGCGAATTACTTTGGAGATAAGGCTTCTTTTGAATCCGTACATGGCAATCACGCTGTCCCGGTCGACTATTCACGAGATTGCTCCGCCACTTATGGCCATTGTCTTGCTATGGCTATTGACCGCCACCGGTCGGAAGACCTACAGCCGCGAAGTGGGCGAGACGCTGGGAACCGGTTTGTTCCGGGTGGCGGAATCGGCTACCGCGGTCAGCATCATTGCGGTCATCCTTACGTTTGCGTCCAGTCGATTCGGCAGCGGCTTATCGCGATCCTTCATCCTGTTGTTTGTGCCGATCAGTTTTCTTACCCTCGCCGCCTCGTTCTTTACGGCCAGTGCGATCGCGCGACTTATCGCGCGGTGGCGGCCGGGCCAGAAGCGGATTGCCGTGCTGGGTTTCGGGCGGCTGGCACAGGAAGTCGTGCAGGCAATTGGCGTCTCGACGAGCGGAGCGTCCGTCCGGGGCCTGATCCTACCCGCGGGCTTCGCCATGGCGGGCACCGGCACGCAACTAAGTTTTGAAGTGTTGGACCCGCCGCTGCCCGTACTGGGAACAACGCACGACCTGGCGGAGGTGGTTAATCGCGAGAGTCTGGATCGCATCATCTTCGCGTGCGACACCCTCACCGAGCCGGAAGTGGAACACTGCGGGGAAGTCCTCAAGCGCATGGGCGTAACGGTAAGCCGGCCCATATCGACTGTGTTTCCCGATGCCCAGGTAAGTTATCACAATCAATACGGCCTTCACCTGGTAGATGTCCAGCCAGCTCCCTATGCGGCGTGGCAGGATGTCCTGAAGCGCAGTACCGACGTGGCCGTTTCCCTGGTAGTCATTCTATTTATACTGCCCTTACTTGTACTTATTGCGGGGCTCATCCTACTAACTTCGGCCGGACCGGTGCTTTACCGCGCGCCCCGGGTGGGCAAAGGGGGACGGTACTTCACCTTCTGGAAGTTCCGCTCGATGTATAGTGGAGGTCCGGACCACCGCGAACTGGCGGACCAGAACCAACATTCCGGCCACCTATTCAAGGTGCGCCGCGACCCCCGTATCACGCCACTAGGGCGGGTGCTGCGGCGCTTCAGCCTGGACGAACTTCCACAGTTGTTCAACGTGCTCCTCGGCGACATGTCGCTGGTAGGTCCGCGGCCGCTGCCGGCGGAAGATCTCGATCCCGATGGCATGAGCCAGAAATTCAGGGCGTGGGCCGAACAGAGGGCGCGAGTGAGGCCTGGCATCACCGGGCTTTGGCAGGTAAGCGGCCGCAGCGACGTACCTTTCAACGAGATGATGGAACTGGATGTGCAATACATCCGTGACTGGTCGCTGCGATTGGACATATCGATTCTAATGGCCACGCCGCGCGCGGTGATTTCCGGTCGCGGAGCTTACTAATGACTTTGCAGATTTCCAAGCCTCCCAAAAGGAATGTTTTGAACGTTGGTGTTAGCAGAACCAGCTACTCCGAACTGGCGGAGGTATGTCGCGGGTGGATCGCGAACCGGAGAACCGGGAGCGGCGGAGCGAATGCGCGCTATGTTTGCTTCCTGTCCGTTCACGGTCTAATCACCTCGCGCGACGATCGGGAAGTCGGCGTCATTTTGAATGCGGCTGACGTGGTGGCGCCTGATGGCATGCCGGTAGTTTGGGCGCTGCGGTCATTCGGAGTCAGGACGCAGGAAAGAGTGTATGGGCCTACAGCGATGCTTCGTCTCTGCGAGGACGCGGCGGAGCGCGGCCACAGACTCTTCCTATACGGAGGAACCGAGGATAGCCTGGAAGCGCTGGGTGCTCGCCTGACCGCGAGATTTCCAGGGCTTCAGATTGTGGGAGCGTACTCACCGCCATTCCGTCCACTTAGCGACGAAGAGGACGAACGGGTAGTGCGGCGGATCATCGAGTCCGATGCGGACATCGTTTTTGTCGGCATTAGCACGCCCAAGCAGGAGCGGTGGATGTTCCATCATCGGGACCGGTTCCCAGGGGTCATTCTGGCGGGAGTGGGGGCGGCTTTCGATTTCCACGCGGGAAAGGTACGGCAGGCGCCGCCGTGGATTCAGAGGCATGGCCTTGAGTGGCTATTTAGACTCTGGGCGGAACCACGGCGCCTGTGGCATCGTTACCTGGTAGTAACTCCCCGGTTTCTTCCTTTGTGGGCCCTTCAATGGTTCGATTGCCGGATACACGAAGCCGCCTGGAAGGAATCGCCGGCGAAACATTAAAACGCAGAAGAAAGGCAAACAAAGTAGATGAAGCAACAACGGATACTGGTTACCGGAGCGGGCGGATTTATCGGGCATCACCTGGTGAAATACCTGGTAGAGCGCGGCTACTGGGTGCGTGGTGTGGATGTCAAGAAACCGGAGTACGAGCCGACCGCCGCAAACGAGTACCTGGTTTTGGACTTGCGGCGGCAGAGTATGTGCGAGCGAGCCACTAAAGGAATCGATCGCGTGTACGCTCTGGCCGCTGACATGGGAGGGATTGGTTTTATCGAAACACACAAGGCCGCGATCGTTCGTAACAACACGATGATCAACATGAACAGCATCGAGGCCGCTCGGAGTAATGGTGTGCAACGGTTCCTGTTTACCTCCAGCGCCTGTGTCTACCCAGGATACCTGCAGAAGAGCGCGGATGTGACCCCACTGCGGGAAGAAGACGCTTACCCCGCCGATGCCGAAGACGGCTATGGGTGGGAGAAACTGTACATGGAACGGACTTGCAGACATTACGGGGAGGAGTTCAACCTGGAGACGCGGGTGGTTCGCTTTCACAATATCTTTGGTCCGTTGGGCTCTTATGACGGTGGCCGGGAGAAGAGTCCAGCGGCAATCTGCCGCAAGGTGGCGCTGGCCGCAGACGGCGCCAGCATCGAGGTGTGGGGCGACGGGGAGCAGACCCGCTCATATTGTTACATCGACGATTGCGTGGAAGGCATTTACCGCATCATGAACAGCGATTATGCCGCCCCGCTGAATCTGGGCCAGGACCGTCTGATCACCATCAATCAGCTTGTGGACATGGTTGCCGGTATCGCGGGTAAGACAATCATACAAGACTTACGATCCGTCCAAACCCCAGGGAGTGCGCGGACGGAATAGCGATAACAGCCGGTTGCGTGAAGTGCTGCGGTGGGAGCCCTCGGTAACTCTTGAGGAGGGCCTGGCTACAACCTATCGATTCGTTGTGGCGCAGTTACAGCAAACGGGCCGTCTGCCGCAAGTCGCGGCGGCGAATTAGGTGGTCCGTTGGGGCATGGATTGGGTTCGGGCGAAGTTGGGCGAGGGCGTCGCAGAGAACGTCGTCTCGCTTTACGGCGCCTATCTGGTGAACTATGCCGTGCCTTTGTTCACGGTTCCTTACCTGGTACGTACGCTCGGCGTATCCACATGGGGCCTGGTGGCGATGGCGCAGGGTTTGGGAAGTTATTTGAACCTCGTTGTGGAATACGGATTCAATCTGTCGGCCACCCGGGAAGTAGCGCGTCATCGCGGGGTTCCGGAAAAGATCGCCGACCTGGTTGCGGGTGTCGTCGGCGCAAAGGCGTTACTGGCCACGGCAGGCATCGCTTTGACACTGGCATTCCAGCACGTGATTCCCGGCTTGCAGGAACACCCGAGGGTACTTTGGGCCGGAGTCATCGCGGGGATCGCCCTGGGGTTAAATCCGATGTGGTACTTCCAGGGATGCGAAAGGCTGAAGGTAGTGGCGACACTCGAAGTGGGTGCGAAGACCGCCGCCGCGGCCGCTGTGTTCATTTTCGTGCATCATCCCGCGGACGCGTGGCGCGTGCCCGGTTTGCAGGCAACGGCTTCGTTGATCTCGACAGGGGTCGGCCTGGTTTTGATGTATCGACGGGTCCCGTTTTGCAGGGTCACCGTTGGCCGGATACGGCACGCGCTTCGCACAGGGTGGACGTTATTCCTGTTTCGCAGTACGGCTATGCTATACACGTCGGGTAACTCCTTCCTCCTGGGATTGTTCGCCCCGCCAACGGCCGTTGGCTTTTTTGCGGGCGCCGAAAAGATCAGCAAGGCTTTTATGGGCCTGTTGAATCCGTTCAACCAGGCGCTGTTTCCGCGCCTGAGTAAACTTGCAGTACACGACCGCCGTGCAGGATCTCAACTCTTGAAGACCAATGCCATAGTAGCCGGAGTGGGCGGTTTCTTTTTGGGGGTGGCAGTATATGTCTCCGCGCCCCTGCTGGTCCGCATCTTATTGGGGCACGAGTTTGGACCGGCGATTCCCGTTTTACGGTTTCTGGCCGTGTTACCCCTGCTCATTGGCTTGAATACAGTGTTGTGTACGCAATGGATGGCGCCAATGGGGATGGACCGCACACTGAACCGGGTTATTCTGGGCGCCAGCATCGTGAATATCTGTATGGCGGTGATGATGGCGCCGCGGTATCAGCAGATGGGCATGGCGTATGCGGTGGTCAGCGCGGAGCTGTTTATTTTCGTTGTCGCGAACTTGATTCTGCTGCGAGGACGCTTCCGGCGAGCGCCGGCCGTTCCGGCGATGGCATTGCCGGATATGGAGAATCCGGCATGAGTCCGAGGACGATCTCCGCGCGTCCGCCGAGACAGCCGCTGACATTGCGACCGCTGCCGCCCGGTCCACTGGTGTCGGTATTGGTCCCGGCATATAACTACGCCTGCTATCTTCCGGAATGCATCGGAAGTGTGCTCGCGCAAACTTATACCAATTGGGAATTGATAGTCTGCGACGATGGTTCGACGGATAACTCCGGAGAGGTGGTATCTCGCTTTGCGGACCGCGATTCCAGGATCAAGTTACTGCGAAAACAAAATGGGGGACAGGCTTCTGCATTCAACATGGCATATGCGGCGAGCAATGGCGACATCATCTGCTGTCTGGATGCCGACGATGCTTTCGCTGCGGAAAAACTCGCCAGCGTGGTAGGACGTTTTGCCAAGTGCCCGGATGCGGGCGTGCTGGTGCACGCGATGACGCTGGTGGATGCGCAGGGCGTACTGCTTCACCGTATCCCGATCCTGGGGGCATTCGAAGAAGGCTGGATCGCCGACCGGGTTCTGCGGCGGGGCGGCCGCTGGCGTTACATGCCGTCGAGCGGCCTGGCGTTCCGCCGTGAGTTGGGGGAGATCGGCTTTCCTATCCCGGATCGACAATTTGCGGCAGGAGCGGACGGATTTCTGTTTACTCTGTTTCCGCTCCTCAGTAAGACGACTTACTTGGCCGATGAGCTTTCCATTTACCGGATTCACGGATCTAACACGGGTGGAAGACTGGGAGTGGACGCCAAATCGGCTCGTATGGGCGCCGTCCTGATGACCAAGGTGGTGGAAGGCGTCAATGAACGGCTGAGCGAGATGGAATGGTGCGAATCGCTGGACGTTCAAAACAACCTTCACATCGCTTTGGAACTGCTGATTGCGCACCTGTTAGAAGGTGAATCCCGTATGCGGCTATATCGGCGGTATTTTTCCGCGGTGCGGGCGATCCTGGCGGACGACCTGTATGGAGTCCGCCAGAAACTGGTGCTGCCGTGGCTCTTCGGAGTGGCGGCGGCGCTGCCCCGGCGATGGCGGCAACCATGGCTGAACGCCGCCACGTCGTCCAACGCTTTGAAGCGCACCGTGATTCGCGTACTTACCGGATTTCGCCGGCCCATCCGGCTGAGTCCTGATGTTCTCTGAGAGACCCGGCACCCCAATGCGTATTGCCGTTTTCGATTATCGTGTGGTATCGACCAACCCCGTGGGAAGCTGCCACCTGCGTGTGCTCAAGGGACTCTGCCACCTCCACGAATTCACGGTATTCGCAGTGGAGTTCGAGAACCCCTGCCCGGAACGGATCCGTTGGGTCAAACTGCCTCTGCCGGTGAGACCTTACGTGTTGCTGTATGCGCTATATCATCTGGTGGCGCCGCTGGCATATTCCTACCAGCGACTGGCGCTTGGTGCGCGCTTCGATCTTGTGCAGATGGTGGAATCCAATCTGTTGTTCGGGGATATTTCCTATTCGCATTTCTGTCACCGCCTTTACCTGCAGCGGCATTGGCACGAGACACGCGCCAGAGGACTGCGCGGTTTGGTGCGCGGCTTGGCACATCGGGCCGCGGCAGTCATGGAACCCGCTGTCTACCGGCGAGTGCGGCACATCGTGGCGCCGTCGCGAGGGCTGATGAGCGAGTTGGCGGAAGCCTATCCCCAACAGGGAACCAAGCTCCGGCTGCTGCCAAATCCTGTAGATGTGGAACGCCTACGGCCGCCCGATGAACAGTTGCGGGAGGAGATCCGCCGCCAGCACGGCATCGCGCCGGACGAAGTGGTATTCGTATTCGTCGCGCTGGGACACTTCGAGCGCAAGGGTCTACCGCTGGTGCTGGAAGCAATCCGGCAGGCCGGCGATGGTCCGTTGCGGTTGCTGGTGGCTGGAGGAGAGCGTAATCTCATCGCGAGTTACCAGGCGCGTGTGGAGGCGATGGGAATCGCCGGGACGAGTGCGCTTTGAGGGAATGCAGCGGGACCTTCGCCCGTACTATTGGGCCGCCGACGCGTTCATCTTGCCTTCCTGCTACGAAGTGTTTCCGCTGGTAGCGCTGGAGGCGGCAGCGGCGGGCCTGCCGCTGGTCGCCACCAAGGTCAACGGCGTGGAGGAAATGTTAGATCACAATCTCAACGGAGTAGTTATTGAAAGAACGGCGGACAGCGTGGCCGCCGGGATGCGCCGCATCGCCACTATGACTTCGGAGCAGCGCCGGCAAATGGGAGACCGCGCGCGGCAAACCGTAATGCGGTACGGCAGCGACCACTTCGTGTCGGCTTGGAGGGACCTCTATGAAGGTTTGGCCTAAGCTGTTCATGATCCTGGTGGTGGGTTACCTGACCATGACACGCGCGTTCGCCTATCTGGGCGTTCCCCCGGCAAAAGTGTTTCTTGGCGAGATAGCGATCGGGACATTCCTGGTAACCCGACCCAGAGCCGTGCTGCGGGGGTGGATCGAGCCGCTGATGCAGCCATCGCCGCTGAGCGAAATCGCAATCGCGTTTGCGTGCTTTCTGGGCTACGGCTTGCTGGAACTGCTCCGCGGCCTGGGGAAAGAATATCCCGCTGTCCTCGCGTTGCAGGGGTTTGCGTTCCACTACTATCCCATCTGCTTTTTCATTGGGCTGTGGATTGCGACGGTAGACCGTTCCCTGCTCCGGCGAACGATTCATCTGGCTGCCTGGGCCAACGGCCTGTATGGAGTCGCGTATATCATCTTCCTCAATCGGATTCCGATTTCGGTGCCGGGCACGGTGGATGTCCAGATCTTCGGCCAGCCCGAGGGCTCGTCCATCGTGGTTCTCGGTTTGTTGTGCCTGGAAAAGAGAGTGTCTCGTGTCTGGCACCTGCTGCTGTTGAATCTGGTGGTAATGCTTTGCCTGCAGGTACGCGCCGAGTATCTCGGCTTCATCCTGGGCGCGATGCTGTGGTGTTTTCTAACGCGGAGGGTGGGTCGCCTCCTGGGAGCTTTTGCCGCCGTTGCCGCGTTACTGGCGGTGGGAGTACTAGCGGATGTGCGCGCGCCGGCGCCGGTAACGCGCGGCGGACAGATCTCGAGTCGCGAGATCATTGGGCGCGTGGTGGCGCCGTTCGATGAGGAACTCGCGCAACAGTGGGATCCGGACGCTAAGTCGCAAGCAGGCACCGCGCAGTGGCGGGTCAGGTGGTGGACCCGAATCTGGGAAGAAACCCACCAAGACACCGAGAGCGCCTTTCTGGGGCAGGGGTACGGCTATCCCCTGGCGGCACTGGTGGGTTACAAGGAGCGCGACATACGGACACCGCATAGCGTGTTTTTCTATGCCCTGGGATACGGCGGATGGATCGGAGTGGCGGTTTTCTTTGCACTGCAGCTCGCGCTGGCAAGGACGCTATGGCATTCGTGGCACCTTACAGGGAATCCTTTCGGGCCGGTGATCTGGCTGACTTTTCTCTCCGGCGCTTTCTTCGGCAACTCTTTCGAGACACCATTTGGGGCGGTGCCATTTTACGTGCTGCTGGGTATGTCGGCCGCGCCGCTTTACACCAAGGTCTTCAGTTATGCGCATTTTACTCGCACATACGTCTTACAAACTGCCGGGCGGTGAAGACCGGGTATTCGCCGATGAGGCCGCCTTACTCCGGCGGAACGGTCATGAGGTGGTAGAGTACCGTCAACACAACGATCAGACTGATGGAATGGCCTGGCCGAGACTGGCCGCCAGGACAATCTGGAGTTCCTCCACTTACTCAGAGCTGCGAGCCCTGCTGCGAAACCGGCGGCCGGATATATGTCATTTTCACAACACCTTTCCGGTGATGTCTCCAGCGGCATTTTATGCGGCCCGGGCGGAGGGAATTCCGGTCATAGCCACACTCCACAATTACCGGCTTCTTTGTCCGGCGGCCACGATGCTGAGAGACGGGGTTCCATGTGAGTCCTGTGTTTCTCCATGGGGCTCGTGGAATGCCATACGCTACGCCTGCTATCGGGAAAGCCGTTGCGCATCGGCGGTCACGGCGCTCATGCTGACGGCACACCGGGCTGCGGGAACCTGGTCGCGGGCGGTAGACGTGTGGATTGCGCTCACGGAATTCGCCCGAAGAAAATTCGTGCAGGGAGGCTTGCCGGCGCAGCGAGTCGTGGTGAAACCGAATTTCGTCGCGGTGGATCCGGGCTACTCGGAGGCCCGTGAAACTTTTGCTCTGTTTGCCGGAAGACTCTCGGCGGAGAAAGGCATCGAGACCCTGCTCGCGGCATGGGAGGTGCTGGATTGTCCCGTACAGTTGAGAATCGCGGGCGATGGTCCCTTGAAAGATGCGGTGGCGCAGGCTTGCAGACGGGATCCGCGCATTGAGTATCTGGGGCAACTGACCAGCGAGGGTCTACAAGAGCAGATGAAGCGGGCGCGCGTGCTGGTGTTTCCCTCGCTATGGTATGAGGGGCTGCCGCTGACAGTGTTGGAGGCCTTTGCCACCGGATTACCCGTGCTGGCGAGCAACCTTGGATCGTTGACCTGCCTGGTTACATCCGGCACGACCGGCCTTCATTTCGAGTCGGGCAACGCCGCCGCTCTCGCGTCGAAATTGACATGGTGCCAGGAGAATCCGGAACGGGTGACAGAAATGGGACGCCAGGCACGCTTGCGATACCTGGCGAGTTACAACGCGAATTCGAATTACCGGCAATTGATGAATATTTACGAAATGGCTCGACACAACTCCGCCCGGAAGCTAAGGCGTCAGGGTGATTGGTCCGGCGGAAGTGCAGTTGTAGATCATATTTCCATTGCTGATGGCCCCGCTGGATGGAGCGCCGCCGGATGCGGCATTGAGTCCGGTGAAAGTGTTGCCCTGGATGATCGTTCCGTCCATCGTCCCGCCGGAATTACCAAAGAGACCGACGCTGTTGCTAAGTAGTAGCTGGGAAAGAATGGTGTTGTTTTGATAAGTCGACTTCGCATTAGCCCCGGCGCCTCCGTTAAGACGGATTCCAATGAATCCAAAACTCGAGGGCCCGGTAACCCCAGCCTGCGTAATGGAGTTGCCGCTTACTGTCACGGGAGTCACGGGCGGGGACGTGGCGATACCCGTAAAGGACTGATTTTGGTCGGTACTATAAACTCCGTCGGTTCGCGAGATGAAGTTGCCAGTGATGCTGCTCCCGCTCCAGGTGTTGGTGTTTACAAAGATACCGAAGATTTGGGCGTCGATAATGCTGTTGTTCTGTACCGCAATGTTGGCCCTGGATCCGGGAGCGTTGGAGAATTCGATCCCATCGTTGAGTTGGGCTGTCAGCAGATTTCCGTTTACCGTGGAATTCGAACTGTCATGCAGGATGATACCTGTGGAAAACCCGCTTACACTATTTTGCGTAATAGAGGACTGCTCCGTGCCAAGCTCGATGCCGTAACCCGCGCCGGCACCCACAAGTTTGTTGTTGGCCACGGTGTTTTGCTTGCCTGCCATGACCGAAATACCAAACGTGTCGGAATTAAAACCCATGTCCCATTGAGAAAAGGTATTGCCGGAGACGACGACGCCCTCCACCTGAGAGCTTTGCGCCACATTCCCTCCGTTGGGCCACAACTCGATTCCCATACGGCCCAGATGCTGGCCGGTGTTCTGCGAAATCAAGATAGCCTGGCCGTAAGCGAAAGGAGCGGAATTAAACACCACCGAGATCGCGTCTCCGTAGTGAACGCCTTGAAAGTAGTTATTGGATATAGTGACGGAGTTAAGATCCGCCACGTATATACCATATCCGCAATTGACAATCTGATTATTGGTGATCTGAGAGTTGATGAGACCGACTGGAGCATATACCGCGCCATCCCACGGGCCTGTGGGCGAAGACGAAGTATTTCGAAAGACCAGGTGGCTAAGCTGAACTCCGCTGGCGGGTATGGCAGCGGCGCCGTCCACTCCGATTTGCAGGGCGCCGCCAACCTCATTTGCATCAAATGTGATGCCATTGATAGTAGTGTTATTCGCCGCGTTGTAAGAGAGTTTGGCGATGGCCGTGTGAGGCGCGGTACCGGACTTCATGCGGATGGTCCCCTGACCCTGATAGATCCGGTTGGGCTGAAGGATCAGGCGGGAACTGATCAGAAATACCTTGTTGGAGGTGCCGAAAGTGAGAGTTCCACCAGCGGGTGTGGAATTGATGGCGCTCTGCAGAGCGTTGGTGTCGTCGGACTGCCCATCGCCTTTGGCGCCGTACGCGCTAACGTCGGTGGCCGCGCAAAGGGGCCAGGCAGCCAGTGTGGCGACGCACAGGATAGCACCAAGCGAGTATCTCAACTTCATAAACTGGTTAGTGGCGTGCATAGTCTAGTTAGCAAGACAAGGTCCAGGCACACTGCTCCCACGTTCGCCTGATGGTGAAAAGCAGCAGTCCTGAGCTTTAGCGAATTTGGGGGTCAGGAAAGTACGGCAGCAGAGTTACCAACATGCGGCGGATCATGAGCAGCAGCAGCCCCGGAGTATCTTCAGATTCGGATTATATCACACAGAAGAGTTGAAGTACTGAGTATTTTCGAACATTTTCAACAAGGAGTTGCAATGGAGACTCTCACAGCTTCCACCCAAATAGTCCCCACACCGCACGCCACCTCGTGTGAAGTGGCGGGCGAGACCGTGATTCTGGACATCGCGTCCGGGCAGTATTTTGCCTTGAATCCGGTAGGTTCCGCCATCTGGCAGCACCTTCAGAAGGGCTGCACGGTCTCGGCACTGTGTGAAGAGCTGCGGAAGGAATACGATGTGACGGCGGAAAGATGCGAAGCGGACGTCACGGCGCTGTTGGATCGATTGGCGGAGCGGTGCTTGATCAGCCTGGAGTCGTGATGGTAAGGCTGCTTGGCAGGCCGAAGCGGGAATACCTGGCATTCGCCCAAGCCTTGGGCGCGACAGTCGCGGTGCGCGTATTCCTGAGCTTTCTCCCGGTTCGATTTGTGCGCCGGGGACTGAGACGAGTATTCTCTCCGAGCCGGCCACTGTCTGTGAAGAAGCGAGTTTCCATGGAGCGGCTCCTGCGTTGCGCCGCCCGGGCAACACGATTTTCCCCGGTGGGCGGCACCTGTCTGGTTACTGCCCTGGTAGCCGAGGCTCTGCTGAACCGGCACCGTTACCCTGTGACGCTGCGACTGGGTGCCCAGCGGCAAGCCGGCGCGTTCGCGGCCCATGCCTGGCTGGAATTTGAAGGAAGAGTGGTAGTGGGTGGACCGCTCGCCGTGGTCAAACAATACACGCCGTTTCCGGAGATCGAGCGGTTACTGACATGAGTGGAATTTGTGGAAAGTTCAGCAGGGCCGGCGAAAACGCGGCCGCGGATCAGGTCCAGGCTATGAACGCCCGAATGAGCCACCGCGGACCCGATGCCCAGTCAGCGTGGGCCGATGGGCCGGTGGCGTTGGGGCATTGCATGCTGCGCATCACTCCTGAATCGTTTCACGAGCGCCAGCCCCTGGTTTCGCAAGAAGGCGATTATGCCATTACCGCCGATGTCCGCGTCGACAATCGCGAAGAGTTGATGGACGATTTGTGGCGGCATGATCCCTCCGCGCAACCGGCGGATTCCGAACTCATTCTGGCGGCGTACCGAAAATGGGGCGGGGATTGCCCGCGGCGGATTCTGGGCGATTTTGCCTTTGTAATTTGGGACCGGCCGGCGAGGCGCCTGTTTTGCGCTTGCGATCCGATGGGCGTGAAGGGCCTTTATTATCACTTGTCGCCGAGAGCCTTTTCGTTCGCCTCGGAAATTAAAGCGCTCTTTGCGTTGCCCGAGGTGCCGCGGAGACTCAACGAACTTCGCGTGGCCGAATATCTGGTCACGCTCTTCGAAGATCGGGCGGGAACTTTTTACGAGGACATTTTTCGCCTGCCTGGCGCCCACACCCTCACAATCACAACGGACAAGGCCCAGTTGCGCGAATACTGGGCGCTCGATTCCCGAAGCGAGTTGCGTCTGGGCTCCGATGGAGAATATGCGGAAGCATTCAAGGATATTTTCCTGAAAGCAGTGCGCTGCCGAACTCGCAGCGCCTACCCGGTGGGGGCCGCTCTGAGCGGCGGACTCGACTCTTCTTCGGTGGCCTGTGCCGCGGCGCGAATGCTGCCCGAAGGCGCGGGACCGCTGCGCACGTTCTCACTGATTTTTCCGAGCCTGCCTGAAAAGGATCTGCGCAAGATCGATGAACGGCCGCAGATGCAGGCCGTACTGGAGGGCGGCAACTTCGCGCCGCACTTTATCGAGGCGGATCGCCTGAGCCCTCTGTGGCAAGTCGACAGGATGCACTATCACCTGGATCACGCCAATTATGCTCCCAATCTTTATCTGCACTGGGCTATGTACGACGCGGCGCGGAAACAGGGTGTACGCGTGTTTCTGGATGGATTCGATGGGGACAGTACGGTGTCTCATGGGTTCGAACGTTTGACCGAACTCGCCCAAACACTGCGCTGGATCAGGCTGTGGCGCGAAACGCGGCTGCTCTCGCAGCATCATCTTGCCGGCATCGCACCGAAGCGGATACTGCATGAGTACTGCGTGAAAGCCGCTGGCGCCGGCGTGGGCGTACCGTTTGCGGACGTTCCTGCGAACCCGCGGGCGGGCGCTGCGGCGAGGGTATATTTTCATCAATCCGGAATTCAAGGCGCGAACCCACATCGAAGAAAGAGCGCGGCGCCTGTTGCGCGACCAGACCCGGTGGACTCTGACTCGAACGGCTCGGGAAACGCATTGCATGGGGCTGAATCAGGCACTGTACGCCTATACCCTGGAGATCGCCGACAAGGCCAGCGCGGCGTTCGAAGTTGAGGCGCGCTACCCGTTTTTCGATCGCCGGTTGATGGAGTTTTGCGTGGCGCTGCCGGCAGAACAGAAACTTGGCAACGGATGGAATCGCTATATCCAGCGGCGCGCGATGTCCGGCATTCTTCCGCCAGACATCCAGTGGCGCCCTCGAAAAGGAAATCTGAGTCCGAATTTCTATCTCCGTCTGCTCGATTTCGAGCGGGAGCGGCTGGAGGAAATATCACTTCGCGGCACCGCCGAACTGGCGCCGTTTATCGATGCGGACGCCGTTCGCGCCGCGTACACCGCATATCAAAAAGGCCACTCACAGGGACAGGGCGAAGGAATTCAACTATTCGCCACCTTGAACCTGGCCCTTTGGTTGCGGTCTGCCGGATTTGCGTCTTAATTCAGCAACTCACCGGGATTATCCGGTGGGGAGCAGAAAGGAGAAAAAACCGATGACTGAATCCTTGAACAAAAAGGAATGGAATCAGCCCCAATTGACGATTCTCGGCGATGTTGAAACTCTCACGCTGGCAAAAAATAAGACTATGGGCGGCGCCGATGGTTTCCTCTTCGAGAACAATTCCATCAGCGGCTAATAGTTGAATCGTGTTGCCGGGTGGGCAGCCGGAAACGACTGCCCCACCCGGTTTTTTGGATGCTGGAAGAAAAGAAATAATATCGTGCTCTATTACTCGGCTTACAGTTTACGAATCGGTTCCGAAATTCCCTTGCTCGAATTGCCTCCGGCGCAAACCGGCGGCGATGTCGATATCCGTCTTACCGAAGCCCGGCCGCTGGACGGAACGCAGTCCATTCAGTGGCGGTCGAATCCGGACGCGGAGGCATATTTTTCCTATCCCCGAGCCGGCCAGTTCCAGGTGTGCGGCGGCCGAAAGGTGATCGTCACACCCGAGCCGGGCGCGGAGTCCGCGCTGCTGCGGCTCTATGTACAGGGGATGATGCTGGCCGCGATTCTCCATCAGCGAGGGTTATTTGTGCTGCACGCCAGCATCGTGAGCGCCGGCGGCCGCTGTTTCGCGTTTGTGGGTTCAGTGGGTGCGGGCAAATCGACGATGGCCTCGGGCTTTCATGCCCGCGGCTACTCCGTGGTTGCCGACGATAACGCCGCGCTCAATCTTAGAGAATCGCCGCCCAGCGTTCTGCCTGCATTTCCGAGTCTGAAAATATACCCTGAGGTAGCCGCCGCGTTAGGCTATAACCGTTCCTATCTCCGGCCCGTGCATGAGTCGCAGGTGAAGCATGCGCAACCGGTGCTGGACGGGTTTAGCACGGGGCCGGTACCGCTCGATGCGATCTACGTGCTGGACCGGGATGCAGCCCCCGAAGTGAGCAGGCTTTCCACCGGTCGACACAATGAGGGAATTGATTCGCCATTCCGTTCCCACGCGCTGGGGAGTGGAAGGCGACGGGAAGCACCTGCGGATGTGCGCCCAACTGGCGAATGTTGTGCCTGTCTACCGCGTGCGAACTTTTCACGGTCTGCATGAAATCCGCGGTGTGCTGGACCGTATTCTCAAACACCGCGAAGGGACGAAACAATAGCATGGATTCCGGAAGACCCGAGCATGCCTTGTTGCTTCTCGGAGCCCGCAGGCAGTTGACGCGGAGGAATCCGCGAAATTCAAGAACCTTATGGCGGAACCGCTGGACTGGCGGTTGTTGCTGCAGATGGCGGACCGGCATCGCATTCTGGTGTTGCTGTATTCCACCCTGGAACGGGAGGGCTGTTTGTGCAAGGTCCCGCCGCCGGTGCTGGACAGCCTGTGCGCCGCGGTCCGCTTGCGAGTGGCGCGGAGCATGGCTCTGAACGGCGAACTCGCCCGCATCCTGGCGGACCTTTGAAAGACTGGGAATTCCGGCGATGCCGTGCAAAGGTCCCGCGGTCGCCATGGCCGCTTACGGCAGCATTTCGTTTCGCTCTTTCTGCGATCTGGACATTCTGGTGCCGGAAAGCCATCTGAGCCTGGGCAGCGAGGCCCTGGGCGCGCTCGGATACCGGCCGGCACTTCGATTCACGGCCGAACAGGAGCGGAGTTACGTGGAGAACGAATGCGCCATGCAATTCCGGGATGAGTCCCGGGGGATTCGTGGTGGAACTTCACTGGCGTTTCTGTGAGCGGAATGCCTCGGTGGATCTTCCCCTGGCCGCGTTCTGGCATCGCGCCACCAGAATCGCGTTGCCCGGCCACGAGGCTTCCACGCTGGCTACAGAAGACCTGGTTCTATACCTGTGCGTTCACGGAGCCAAGCATTGCTGGGAGCGCATTGAGTGGATTACCTGCCTGGCGGAAGTGATTCGCATGACGCAGTCACTTAATTGGCCTGCCGTCCTGGAGCGGGCGGAGAGCTTGGGGATCCTTCGCCTGCTGCATTTAGGCCTTTACCTGGCGCAATCGCAAGGCGCCGAGTTACCCGAGCAAGTGAGGAGAAGTCTGGAAGCGGATTCCGCCGCCCGCCGGTTGGCGGCGCGAGTGCACACGGAACTGTTTGTCATACCCGCCGGCCAATCGCACTATCAACTCAGAGCCAGCCGCTACCTTTTTATGATGCGAAGCAGAGAGCGGTGGGCCGATCGTGCCCGCATCCTGTTCTACTCGGCGATCCGGCCGCCGCATCCGGAAGCCAACGAGTGGATGCAATTGCCTCCGCAACTGGCCTTCCTGCATCGAGTATTCCGTCCGGTGCGCCTCCTCACTGAATACAGCCTGGTGGCATGGCGGCACTATGTCCGATGACTGCCTCCCGGTTGGCCGGCATCAGCACGCTGGCGCTTATCGCCTGTTTCGCTCTGCTGCCGCAACCCTGGAAGGGCCGCATGGCGACCTTCGGGATGGTCCACGATTGCGAGCATTATGCGGCTTTTCTGGCGGCCTGCATTCTCACCACGTGGCGGGTCCGCAGCACCAGCGCGGTGGCGCGAACCGCCCTGATGATTTTGTCGTTCGGTATTCTTTTGGAGTTTGCGCAGACCAGAGTTTACGGCAATCGTTTCGAGTATCTGGATGTGGTGGCCGATGCGGGCGGCGTTGCCACAGCCGTGGTACTCCACAATCTCCGGAATGAATGGCACCGTGAGTAGCCGGGGTACCATCAGATTATGCCAGCGAGCGAAGTGAGTGAGTTGTTGCTGCGCGCCTGCCACGATCTGCGATCCTCGGCGCGGGCGATCCGGGCGCACGCGGAGTTACTGGTGAAGAGCCGTGACGCTTCGCGGCCTGTCGATTTCGAGCAAAGGATCGGCTTCATCACCGGCGGTGCTCAAAAAATCGATCAGGTGGTGGACGGATTATCCGCTTATGCCCTGGCGCTCGAGATGGAAGAGGCGAGTTTCACGCCGGTGCCCATGGAGGTGATTCTGCGAACCGCGCTGGCGAAACTGGCCCGGACGCTCACCGATCGAAACGCGCAAGTAACTTACGACCGCTTGCCCATTGTGCCGGGTAATGCGGACCGGCTGTTGCAGCTATGGGAGAGTTTGCTGCTGAATGCCCTGACGCACAGCAATGGCAGCGCTCCTGTTCGCATTCATATCAGCGCCGAACTCAGGCATCGGAATGTATCTTCGGGGTCCACGACAATGGCACGCTCGATGCCGCCGATACCGAGACCCTCTTCCGGCCGTTCTCGCCCACGTCCGGCGGTGGTTTTGACGGATCGGGAATGGAACTCGCGATTAGCCGCGCAATTGTGGTGGGCCATGGAGGCCGCATCCGGTTAGAGAGGCAGGCCGGCGGGAATTCCACGATTTTCTTCACCCTGCCCGCCGAACGGTGATGCCGGATTATCCCGTCGTCTCCTGGCCCTGCGCCGCGCTTCGCGCCTTTTTCCCCTCGAGCAACCGGAGCTTGTTATGCAAAGTGCGCAGGCACAGTCCAAGCATTTCCGCCGCCTTCCGCCGGTTGTTGTTGGTCTGCTTCAGAGTGAGGCGAATGTAAGCCTCTTCGACTTCGCTCATGCGGAACCCGGCACGAATCTGCAGCACGTCTTCCGCGGGAGCCTGCGAAGCCGGAACGGACGGTTGCGGCGCCGGCATGGCAGAGCCGGGAAGGTGGCGGAGTTCGATTTCCCCGGCGCCCGCCACTATCACGGCGCGCTCGATGAGATTGCGCAGTTCGCGCACGTTGCCCGGCCAACTGTGGGCCTGCAGGCGATCCAGCACTTCCGGACTGAGATTCGTTGCACGGCAGCCATGTTTGCGGTTGAGATCGCGGAGCAAAGCGGAGGCCATCAGCGGGATGTCCTGCTTGCGTTCGCGCAGCGGCGGCATCGAGATATGGAAGACATTCAGCCGGTAATACAAGTCTTCGCGCAGCAATTTGCTCTGCACAGCCTTCTCCGGCGAGCGATTGGTGGCTGCCAGGACGCGCACGGACACGCGGATGTCGCTGGTACCGCCCAGGCGGCGCACCTTCGATTCCTCAATCACGCGGAGCAGTTTGGCCTGGGTAGCCACGGGCATTTCGCCGATCTCGTCGAGCAGCAGCGTGCCGTTCTGAGCCTGTTCGAAGCAGCCGGCGCGGCGCTCCACCGCGCCCGTGAATGCGCCTTTCTCGTGCCCGAACAACTCGCTTTCCATCAGGCTCTCGGGAAGCGCGGCGCAGTTCACGGCCACAAACGGGGCTCCGCTGCGCGGGCTCAGCGAATGGATCGCGCGTGCGACGAGTTCCTTACCGGTTCCGCTTTCCCCGCTGATCAGGACCGAGGCCGTGGTCGGCGCCACCTGCCGGATCAGCGAGAAAATCTCCTGCATGGGCGCGGAATTGCCCACCAGATCGCCCAGCACTCCCTGATAGGCTAGCTGCCTGCTAAGCCGGTCGGTTTCTTCCACCAGGTGGTTTTGCTCCAGCGCCCGGCCCAGAAGAACGCGCAGAACTCCGGGCTGCACCGGTTTTTCCAGGAACCAGAAAGCCTTCAAGTCATGGACCACCGAGATGGCCTGGTCGATGCTGCCAAAAGCCGTGAGCACAATCGCAGGTGTACGATTGCCCTGAGCGTTCAGTTCCCTTAGGAACGCAAAGCCGTCCATGCCAGGCATCACCAGGTCGGTCAGTATGGCGCTGGCGGGGAATGCGGCAAGCTTGTTCAGCGCGTCGCGCCCCTCTTTCGCCGCCATGACCTGAAAGCCGAAGGACTGGACCATTGCCGCCAGGTCGGATCTCTGGCCTTCCTCGTCGTCGACCACCATTATGTGGGCTGCCAAGGCTTCCATCCCCTCCCGCAGTCCATTATTGTAGTCTGACCGCGAAATGGATGGGGGAGATTCTTCGCCATTTGACGGCATTCGCACAGTGCGCTCAATTTACCCCAAGCATCTGCCGGATTTTGCGTAGCAGGGCGCCGGACACAACCGGCTTCGCCAGGAGATTGCCGGCCGTGGAGGCGGATATGCCGTAAAACCGGCACAGTTCCGCTCCGACGCCGCCCGACATGAAAAGCACCCGCAGGCCCGGCTCGATCCTGCACAGAGCCTTGGCCAGTTCAAAACCGTTTTCCTGCGGTAACGAAACATCCACTAGCAGAAGGGCGATCTCGGGTCCGTATTGCTGATAGAGTGACACGCCATCGGCGTAGCCTCCTCCTGTCAGCACGCGGAAGCCGGCGCGAGAAAGAATCTCGCTCAAAGTTTCGCGCTGAGACTCTTCGTCGTCGATTACCAGAATGGTTTTTGGATTCTGCGTCATTGGCAGGTTCGGACCTTAGATAGCCGCAGAGCTACGCCCACTTCCAGACCCCAGCCAGCCCCCGGGTTAAGGCGGGTGCAATCCTCTGGCCATGCGCACGTAAAAGGCGGTATTGCCCAATTCGGTAAGTCCCGAAACGCGGATTCGGGAGGTCGGCGAATGTTCGTCATTGTCCTGAAGGGCTCCTGAAAGCCTCTGTGGCACGATTGATCAAAGCACATGAAGCGCCGATTCCGTCTCTACAGCCACAATTGGACCCGGCTTGTGTACTTATACGAACAGACATATGCGGATTGCGGTTCTTGGGAAAACCGTGATTCAGCTAGCATGGGGTCATCGCGAATGCCGCAGTTGACCGGACTGGAGTTGGACAACAAAGTGCTGAGGCTGAACGCCATCGAGTGTACCAACTGGCATGAAAATGAGTGCAGAAATGATAATTTCAGTACCGGCTGAATGTTCCGGCAGGGGAAGATGAAGGAAGAGCGCGCCAAGATTTGCACCACTGGGGATGCAAAACTTTCACCAGTGCCTGACATCAAGCCTGAAATCCTGGTGGCCGACGACAATCCCGCCGACGTCTACCTGATCCGCGAGGCTCTTAAGGAACATCAAGTCACGTGCGTGATGCACGTGGCGCCAGATGGCAAGGAAGTCTTACAAATTATTTCCGCCACGAACCAGCAAGCGACACCCCAACAGTTCAGTCTGATTATTCTGGATTTGAACCTACCGCGGCACGATGGTCTCGAGATTCTCGAAAAGCTGCGCGAGATGCCCCGTATGGATGGCGTGCCGGTGGTGGTGCTGACCTCTTCGGATTCACCGCGCGATCGCGATGTGGCGACCCGCCTGGGAGCGTCTCACTATCTCCGGAAACCCTCGAGCCTGGATCAGTTTCTTGCCCTCGGAGCCGTGTTCAAAGCTTTACTGGAGCAGTCCAGTACGAAATTGCGAGACGCATAGCCGTTCACCTTATGTTGACGACAGGAGCCCGACAATGAAGACCGAATCCGCAACCGACGCTCTCGATACCAGTG
The DNA here is from genome assembly GCA_963853855.1 of uncultured Solibacteraceae bacterium. Lineage (GTDB taxonomy): Bacteria > Acidobacteriota > Terriglobia > Bryobacterales > Bryobacteraceae > Sulfopaludibacter. The sequence goes on from CAWKYG010000062.1 coordinate 21,088, forward strand.
CTTTGCTCCGGACGCTCATCGCCTTTCGAAACGGTGACTTTTCCGCCCGCCTTCCGGTCGACCAGACCGGGTTAGCGGGGAAGATCGCCGACACTCTGAACGACATTTTTCAGTTGAATGAGCGTATGGCCAGTGAGTTCGCACGCATCAGCAGCGCCGTGGGCAAGGAGGGCAAAATCAGCCAGCGGGCAAGTCTCGGTTCGGCAGCGGGCGGATGGGCGGAGTGCCTGGATTCGGTTAACGGGTTGATTGGGGACCTGGTTCAGCCATCCACGGAAGTGGCGCGAGTGATCGGTTCGGTGGCTAAGGGAGATCTCTCACAGACCATGGCGTTGGAAGTGGACGGCCGCTCCCTGAAAGGTGAGTTTCTGCACACCGCGCGTGTGGTGAATACGATGGTGGCGCAGTTGAACTCATTCGCTTCCGAAGTCACTCGCGTGGCTCGCGAAGTTGGCACGGAAGGCAAACTGGGGGGCCAGGCGGTGGTGAAAGGCGTCGGTGGCGTATGGAAGGATCTTACCGACAGCGTGAACTCCATGGCGGGCAACCTGACGGCGCAGGTCCGCAACATCGCCGAAGTGACGACCGCGGTGGCCAACGGCGATCTGTCGCGCAAGATCACGGTGGATGTGCAGGGCGAAATTCTGGAGTTGAAGAACACGATCAATACTATGGTGGATCAACTCGGCTCATTCGCTTCCGAAGTCACTCGCGTGGCCCGCGAAGTCGGCACCGAAGGGAAACTGGGCGGCCAGGCGGTGGTAAAAGGCGTGGCGGGCGTCTGGAAAGACCTTACCGACAGCGTCAACTCCATGGCGGGCAACCTGACGGCGCAAGTCCGCAACATTGCGGAGGTGACTACGGCAGTGGCCAACGGCGACCTCTCGCGGAAAATCACGGTGGACGTACGCGGCGAAATCCTGGAGTTGAAGAATACGATCAATACCATGGTCGATCAGCTCAATGCCTTTGCCAGCGAAGTGACTCGCGTAGCCCGCGAAGTGGGTACCGAAGGCATCCTGGGCGGGCAGGCGGATGTACGCGGCGGGTCGGGCACTTGGAAGGATTTGACGGATAGCGTGAACTCCATGGCGGGCAACCTGACGGCGCAGGTCCGCAATATCGCCGAGGTGACGACGGCAGTGGCCAATGGGGATCTGTCGCGCAAAATTACGGTGGCGGTGCGTGGCGAAATTCTGGAGTTGAAGAACACCATCAATACCATGGTGGACCAGCTCAGCTCCTTCGCATCGGAAGTGACTCGCGTGGCGCGCGAAGTGGGTACAGACGGCAAACTGGGTGGCCAGGCCGAGGTCAAGGGCGTGGCAGGCACCTGGAAGGACCTCACCGAGAGTGTGAATTCGATGGCGGGCAATCTGACCAACCAGGTCCGCAACATAGCTGGCGTGACTACTGCCGTGGCCAGGGGGGACCTTTCCACCAAGATCACGGTGGACGCGCGCGGCGAAATCCTGGAACTGAAGAACACCGTCAACACCATGGTGGACCAGCTCAACAGCTTCGCCAGCGAAGTGACTCGCGTTGCCCGCGAGGTGGGCACTGAAGGCAAACTGGGCGGGCAGGCGGTGGTCAAGGACGTCGCCGGCGTCTGGAAAGACTTAACGGACAGTGTGAACTCCATGGCCGGCAACCTGACGGCGCAGGTACGCAACATCGCCGAAGTCACGACGGCCGTGGCCAGAGGCGACCTGAGCCGCAAAATCACCGTGCTGGTGCAGGGCGAAATCCTGGAGCTGAAAAACACCATCAATACCATGGTGGACCAACTCAATGCGTTCGCCGGCGAAGTGACTCGTGTGGCGCGCGAAGTGGGCACAGAAGGCGAATTGGGCGGCCAGGCTGAAGTGCAGGGCGTTGGCGGCGTGTGGAAGGACCTGACCGATAGTGTAAACTCCATGGCCGGTAATCTGACGGCCCAGGTCCGCAACATCGCCGAGGTGACTACCGCCGTGGCCACTGGCGACCTCTCGCGTAAGATCACCGTGGATGTACGCGGTGAAATTCTGGAGTTGAAGAACACCATCAATACCATGGTGGACCAACTGAATGCATTCGCCGGCGAAGTGACTCGCGTGGCGCGCGAGGTGGGAACCGAAGGCAAACTCGGAGGACAGGCGGACGTCCGCGGCATGGCCGGCACGTGGAAGGATCTTACCGATTCAGTGAACTCCATGGCTAGCAACCTCACCAACCAGGTGCGTAATATCGCGGAGGTGACTACCGCGGTGGCCAGGGGCGATTTGAGCCGCAAAATTACGGTGGACGTGCGCGGCGAAATTCTGGAATTAAAGAACACCATTAACACGATGGTCGATCAGCTCAGTTCGTTCGCTTCCGAAGTGACTCGTGTGGCGCGCGAAGTGGGCACTGAAGGCAAACTCGGCGGGCAGGCCGACGTGCGCGGCGTGGCCGGCACGTGGAAGGATCTCACCGACTCAGTCAATTCCATGGCGGGCAACCTGACCGCACAGGTCCGCAACATCGCGGAGGTGACCACTGCGGTGGCCAGAGGCGATTTAAGCCGCAAGATCACCGTGGACGTGCTCGGCGAAATTCTGGAATTGAAGAACACCATTAATACGATGGTGGACCAGCTCAATGCATTCGCCGGAGAAGTGACTCGCGTGGCGCGCGAGGTGGGCACCGAAGGCAAACTCGGCGGACAGGCGGATGTGAAAGGCGTGGGCGGCACCTGGAAAGACCTGACCGACTCCGTCAATTTCATGGCCGGCAACCTGACGGCGCAGGTCCGCAACATCGCCGAGGTGACTACGGCGGTTGCCAGGGGCGACTTAAGCCGAAAAATCACGGTGGACGTGCGCGGCGAGATTCTGGAGCTGAAGAACACCGTCAACATCATGGTGGATCAGCTCAATGCGTTCGCCGGCGAAGTGACTCGCGTGGCGCGCGAAGTGGGCACCGAGGGCAAACTGGGCGGACAGGCGGACGTGCGCGGCGTGGCGGGCACGTGGAAGGACCTCACCGACTCGGTCAACTCCATGGCCAGTAACCTGACCAACCAGGTACGCAACATCGCCGGTGTGACTACAGCCGTGGCCAAAGGGGATTTGACTACGAAAATCACCGTGGATGCGCGCGGAGAGATTCAGGCGCTCAAGAACACCATTAACACAATGGTGGACCAGCTTAGCTCTTTCGCTTCCGAAGTGACTCGCGTCGCACGCGAGGTGGGAACGGAGGGCAAACTCGGCGGGCAGGCGGATGTAAAGGGCGTGGCCGGGACGTGGAAGGATCTCACGGATAGTGTCAATTCCATGGCCGCCAACCTGACTATGCAAGTGCGCAACATCGCGGAGGTGACTACCGCGGTGGCCAGGGGCGATTTGTCCCGCAAGATTACAGTGGATGTGCGCGGAGAAATTCTGGAGCTGAAGAACACGATCAACACGATGGTGGACCAGCTTGGGTCCTTCGCCGCGGAAGTGACTCGCGTGGCGCGCGAGGTGGGTACCGAAGGTAAATTGGGCGGGCAGGCCGAAGTGCGCGGTGTGGCTGGAACCTGGAAGGATCTTACCGATTCGGTCAACTCGATGGCTGGAAACCTGACGGCCCAGGTCCGTAATATCGCCCAAGTCACTACAGCGGTGGCCAACGGCGATTTGAGCCGCAAAATTACCGTGGATGTGCGCGGCGAAATTCTGGAGCTGAAGAACACCATCAATACGATGGTGGACCAGCTCAACAGCTTTGCATCGGAGGTGACACGCGTCGCTCGCGAAGTCGGTACCGAAGGAGAACTGGGCGGCCAGGCCGAAGTGCGTGGTGTTGCTGGCACGTGGAAAGATCTTACAGATAATGTCAATTCCATGGCGGCCAACCTCACCACGCAGGTCCGCGGCATTGCGAAAGTGGTCACTGACGTCGCCAACGGCAACCTCAAGCGGAAACTGGTGCTGGAGACGAAAGGCGAAATTGCGTCGCTGGCGGACACCATCAACGGGATGATCGATACGCTGGCCGTGTTTGCCGATCAGGTAAGCAACGTGGCGCGCGAAGTGGGCATCGAGGGCAAACTCGGCGGCCAGGCCCTGGTGCCAGGGGCGGCCGGAATCTGGCGCGACCTTACGGACAACGTGAACCAGCTTGCCGCCAACCTCACCACGCAGGTCCGCGCGATTGCAGACGTGGCGACGGCAGTCACAAAGGGCGACCTGACGCGGTCGATCGCGGTGGAGGCGCTGGGTGAAGTAGCGGCCCTCAAAGACAACATCAATGAGATGATCGTCAACCTGGCCGAGACCACCCGCAAGAATACGGACCAGGACTGGCTGAAGACGAACATCGCCAAGTTCACCGGCATGATGCAGGGGCAGCGCGACCTGCTGACCGTGACCCGGCTGCTTCTCAATGAACTGACCCCGCTGGTGGGCGCACAATATGGAACCTTCTACCTGGCCGAGGACGGCGAGGGCTCGGAATGCCTCAAGCTGCTGGCGGCATACGGCTCGAACGACCGCGTCCCGTCCCAGTTCCAACTGGGACAGGGCCTGGTGGGCCAGTGCGGACTGGTAAAGCGCCGGATCCTGTTGACTGACGTTCCCACGGACTACATCAAGATTACGTCGAGTCTCGGGGAGGGCACGCCGGTGAGCATCGTGGTGCTGCCGGTGCTATTCGAAGGAGAAGCCAGAGCCGTGCTGGAGCTGGCCTCTTTCCGCCACTTCACGGACGTCAACCTGGCGTTTCTCGATCAGCTCACGCAGGGCATCGGCATCATGCTGAACACCATCGCCGCCACTATGCGCACGGAGCAGTTGCTGAAACAGAGCCAGGCGCTGGCGGAGCAGCTTCAGAAGACTAACCTCGAACTGGAGGAAAAGGCCCAGCTTCTGGCCGAACAGAAGAACGAGGTCGAGACTAAGAATCGCGAAGTGGAACAGGCCAAGGCGGCGCTGGAGGATAAGGCCGAGCAGCTTTCGCTCACGTCGAAGTACAAGAGCGAGTTTCTGGCCAACATGAGTCATGAGTTGCGCACGCCTCTGAACAATTTGCTGATTCTGGCGCAAATGCTGGCGGAAAATACGGAAGGTACGCTGACGTCCAAACAGGTTAAATACGCGGAAACGATCCACTCTTCGGGCACGGACCTTCTGGCGCTGATCAACGACATTCTGGACCTCAGCAAGATCGAATCGGGGAAGATGGACGTGGAAGTGGGCAGCGTCCGCTTCGGTGAACTGCGCGATTTCTGCTCGCGGACCTTCCGCCACGTGGCCGAGGGCAAGGGCCTCGAGTTCGCCATCGAATTGGGCGAGAATCTCCCGGCGGAGACCATCCTCACGGATGCCAAGAGGCTGCAGCAGGTGCTCAAGAACCTGCTGTCCAACGCCCTCAAGTTCACCGAGCACGGCATGGTGCGTCTGCGCATGGAACGGGCCAACTCCGGCTGGAGCCCGAATCATACCGTGCTGAACCGCGTCAAATCGGTGATCGCATTTTCGGTGGTCGATACCGGAATCGGCATTCCCCACGAAAAGCAGCGCATCATTTTCGAAGCGTTCCAGCAGGCGGATGGCACCACCAGCCGCAAGTACGGCGGGACGGGGCTGGGTCTTTCGATCAGCCGCGAGTTGACGCGCCTGCTGGGCGGCGAAATCCGGCTGCAGAGCGCGCCTGGCTCGGGCAGCACTTTCACGCTGTACCTTCCGCAGACTTATGTCGCGCTGGTTTCGACTACGAAGTCTGAAACGCGAGTCTCACCGTCTGATATCCGGCCCGTGCCGGTTGTCATGCAGACGGACGCCGCGGTCGCAAGTGACAATGAAAGCCTGGACATCATTCTGCCTCCGCCGTCGCAGGTGACGACCGCGGTTGTCCACGATATCGAAATCGACGACGATCGCAATCTGATCCAGCCAGGCGACCCGGTATTGCTGATTGTCGAAGATGACATAACGTTCGCCCGCATCCTGCTGGAACTCGCCCACGACCGGGGCATCAAAGGGCTGGTGGCGCTGCGCGGAGTAACGGCGCTGAGCCTGGCACGCGAGTTCGTGCCGAGCGCGATCACGCTGGACATCACTCTGCCGGACATGGCTGGATGGACTATACTGGACCGATTGAAGCACGATCCGGCTACCCGCCACATTCCCGTGCACGTGATTACGGGGGACGAAAACCGGCGGCGCGGGCTGGCTTTGGGAGCCATGACGTACCTGGAGAAGTCGGTCACCAAGGATAACCTCAACACGGCATTTGACAAGATCCATCATTCTCTGGTGCGGCGCAGTAAGAAACTACTGATCGTTGCCGGCGAAGATTTGAGGCGTTCGCACTGGCGGGAATTCCTCGGCGGCAAAGACGTGGATATTATTGCCGTGGGATCCGGCGGCGAAGCGCTAGCGGTGGTCAAGCAACAGTACCTGGACGGTATTGTGATCGATCTTACACTTGTGGACATACCTGCCGTGCAGTTGGCAGACGAAATCCAGGCGGGCAGCAGCCCGCAAACGCCGCCCCTGGTGATTTGCGGTCCGCCGAATCCGGGCCACGCTTTAGATGCGGAAATTCGCCGTTTGGCGCGGCAGAGCGTGGTACGATACGCCGAATCCATAGACCGGCTGCTGGAAGAAACAGTGCACTTCCTGCACCGAGCCGAAGCCGACCTGTCCGAATCCCAGCAGGAGATCCTGAGCTCGATCCGGCGCAATGACTCCACCCTGGCAGGAAAGAAGGTCCTTGTAGTAGACGACGACGTCCGCAATATTTTCGCGCTTTCCACCGTGCTTGAACAGCATAACCTCCAGGTGGTGCACGCCGAAAATGGACGCACTGGAATTGAGACACTGCTGCGGACGCCCGGTGTGGATGCCGTACTGATGGATATCATGATGCCGGAAATGGATGGCTATGAGACGATGAAGGCGATCCGCCAGATTGCGGAATTCCGAACGCTCCCCATCATCGCTGTGACCGCTAAGGCCATGAAAGGGGACCGCGCCAAATGCATCGAGGCGGGCGCCTCGGATTACATCACCAAGCCAGTGGACCTGGACCAGCTCTTCTCGATTCTGCGCGTCTGGCTGGTTCGCAGTTATGAGCCGGCGCAGACCACTATGACGGTGGCGAGATAGATTGCCTATGTCAGCCGCCGTATACCAACCCGGCAAACCTTCAGTTGTGGAAAGGAGAGTCAAGATCCTATTGGTGGATGACACTCCGGAGAACCTGGTTTCCCTGGAGGCGGCGTTGAGCAGTCTGGGCGAAGAGCTGGTCCTGGCTGGTTCGGGGAAAGAGGCGCTGCACCACGTTCTGAATGACGATTTCGCGGCCATCCTGCTCGATGTGCGCATGCCGGACATGGACGGGTTCGAAACGGCCGAGCTGATTCGCAGCCGGCCCCGTTCCCGGCAGATTCCCATTCTGTTTCTGACCGGATACCGCAACGAAGAACACTTGTTCCGGGGGTACGACCTGGGCGCGGTGGACTTCCTTTTCAAGCCGATCGTTCCTGAAATTCTCCGCTCCAAAGTGTCCGTGTTCGTTGAACTCAGCCGGAGCAACGCCAAGCTGGTGGAGCAGGCGGATGCGCTACGCAAACAGGCGGAGATTCTACAGAAGGCGGAACTGAAGTTTCGCTCCCTGTTCGAAGCGGCTCCGGATGCCATGGTGATGTGCCGCGCCGATGGCGAAATCATCATGGTCAATTCGCAGACAGAAGTGCTCTTCGAGCGGCCGCGGGAACAGTTAATCTCGAGAAGCATTCGCGACCTGGTGCCGGGGTGGGGCTATCGTCTTCGGCCTGCATGGAGGGACGATCGGGGGCTGATGCATGCGCAGCCAACCGAAGGTGGGGTGGAACTGCTGGCGTTCCGCGCCAGCGGTCTCTCCTTCCCGGTCGAGATCAGTTTCAGCCCGTGGCAGACTGATGACGACGTGGTGGTGACGAGTGCGATTCGCGACATCAGCGAGCGTAAGAAGGCGGAAGAGCAGATCCGGCGGCTCAATGCCAGTCTGGAGGAGCGAGTCCTGGCCCGCACGCAGGAACTGATGCGCTCCAATGAAGAACTGCAGCAGTTTGCTTACATCGCCAGCCACGATCTGCAGGAGCCTTTGCGCACGGTTTCGGTGTACGCCCAGCTTTTGGCCAAGCGCTACCGCGGCCAACTGGGAGGCGATGCCGACCAGTTCATCAGATTCATCGTGGAGAATGCCGAGCGCATGGAGAAGCTGGTCCACCATCTGTTGGACTTCTCCCGCGTGGATGCTCGTGGGACCGATTTCTTCACCACCGTCGGTTGCGAGATCGCGTTAACCGATGCCATGCACAATATTCAATCGCTGATCGATGAAAGCGGAGCGCAAATTACTTACGATGCCCTGCCGTGCGTCAAGGGCGATCCGGTTCAACTTACGCGCCTGTTCCAGAATCTGCTGGTCAACTCCATTAAGTATCGCGGCGATGCCCCTCCCAGGATTCACATTTCGGCGGAAACGCAGGGAACTGAATGGCTGATGTCGGTGAGAGACAACGGAATCGGGATCGAGCCGCAGTACGCGGAAAAGATCTTCGGCATTTTCCGGGTGCTGCAGCCTCACGATAAGACGGCGGGCAGTGGGATGGGACTCGCCATCTGCCGGAAGATTGTGACTCGCCACGAGGGGCGAATCTGGGTGGAATCGGAACTCGGCGAGGGCGCCGTGTTCTATTTCACTTTGCCGGCGCAGGAGAGCACCGTCTGAGGCATCCGTATACGGCGGGAGCGTTCGTCACTTTCCATACAATCGGCGCAGTTCCGCCTTGGCGCGTGAGCACATGTTTGCGCCCGGAAGGCAGCGTCTTACCGGCACGGTTGATATAAAAGTTCAGCATGGACATGGCAGACTGGAAAGGTGTTCCTCTGCGCCTGCGGCTTCGCTCGGCAGATCGCTTCAGCGACCGCGCAATGCCCCTCGCGGTTCCGGTGAAAACCCCAGGCTCCAGATCCAGCGCATTGCTGGAGTGAGTGACTTGTTGAGACCAGCGGCCGGGCGGCATTCGGGTTACGGTTTTTTTCTAGCCGTACCCGCTTCCTGCCAGTCGTGCTGGTCAGGATGGTGATGGCCGTGGGCCAAATCCTTCAGATGCTGTTTGAATTCGCGCTCATTCACAATATCCTCTGCTTGCAATCCTCCCGCCAGCGTCTCCCGGTGTTCGTTCACACTTCGGCAGGCGACTTGCTAGTGAATGACAGAGCATGGCGTCACGACTGGCTGGGGGGTTGCCGATTATTTTGATATTGGCATCGATAGCCTGGTCCGACGACCTGACGCCACCCGCCCAATATGAAGGAAAAGCCGTGACTGCGGTCCGGTTTGTTCCCGCGGCGCAGCCGCTCAGTGAAGCCGCCTTAAAGAAACTGGTAAACGTCAACCAAGGCACTCCGCTGCGACTGGCGGAAGTCCGGGCAGCGATCAAGCGGCTCTATGGCACCGGCGAATACTCCAACGTGGAAGCGGATACCGAGCCCGCCGCTTCCGGATTGACCTTAATCTTCCACACGACTAAGCAGTGGTTCGTGGGAACTGTAGAGGTTGAGGGTAAAATCAGTAATCCGCCGAACAGCAGCCAACTGGCTAACGCCACGAGGTTGGATTTGGGCACGCCGTTCAGCGACTCTGACCTCGACACGGCGGTTGGCAGGCTGAAAGCCCTGCTGCAACGCAATGGCCTGTACCGCGGCACCGTCACTCCGCGGGTAGTCCGCGATGCGCAGCACGATCAGGTAGCCGTCACATTTCGGGTGGAGTCCAACAAACGCGCCCGTTTGACCCTGCCCAATATCACCGGCGACCCGAAAATTAGCCCGGACGACGTGGCGCATGCCGCCAAATACAAGGAGATCCTTTTCTTCCCGTGGAAACTCGCCACGCAGACTAACGTTCAGAACGGCGTGGACAAGATCCGCGGGAAATATGAGAAGCAGGATCGCCTCACGGCCGAAGTGTCCGTGGATCACCTTGACTTCCTCTCCTCGCAGTACCGCGTCCGTCCCACCATTCGGGTAGACGGCGGACCCAAGATCAAGCTCAACACGGAGGGTGCGAAAGTATCCCAGGGAACCCTGAAGACGTATGTGCCGATATTCGATGAAGGGACCGTGAACGAAGATCTTCTGGTATCCGGCGCGCGCAATCTCCGAGATTACTTTCAGAACAAGGGGTACTTCGATGTCGAAGTAGATTACGCGTCCAAAAACACCACCGCAGACCTTCAGACCATCACGTACAAAGTGAGTCTGGGCGAGGTGCACCGCGTGGTCCGGGTGGAGGTCAAAGGCAACCGGTATTTCACTACGCAACAGATCCGCGAGCGAATGTACATTCAGCCAAAGGGGCTCATCCGTCTGCGGCACGGGCGCTACAGCGGAAGCTTCGCGACGCGCGACGCGGACTCCATCGAAGCTCTGTATCACGACAGCGGCTTCCGCGATTGCAAAGTCTCGGTTGATGCCGCCGACAACTATCGGGGCAGGAAGGGCGATGTCGCGATTACGATGAACATCGTCGAGGGGCCGCAGTATCTGGTATCGCGTCTGACGGTAACCGGCGTCACGCTCAAAGATAAATCGGCCATCCTTGGCACGCTTGCGTCCATCGCCGGCCAGCCATACAGTGAAACCAACGTCGCGATGGACCGCGATACCATCATCGAAGCCTACCAATCAGCCGGGTACCCGAATGCCACGTTCGCTTACCGCACCACGCCCGCCGGCCCCTACCGGGTCGATGTGCAGTACAACATTAGCGAAGGGGAGCCCCGGTACGTCCGCGATGTACTCATCTCCGGCCTGCACACCTCGCGGCGCCGGCTGGTGAATCCGCTGATCACTCTGCACCCCGGTGACCCTCTTTCGTGGACGGAGATGGGCCGCATGCAGCGCCGGCTCTACAATCTGGGTGTGTTCGATAAAGTTGACATGGCGATCCAGAATCCGGATGGCGACGAAACGGATAAATATGTGGACTTCCATTGCGTGGAAGGCCATCTTTATGCCCTGGGCGTGGGGTTAGGCGCGGAAATCGCCAAGATCGGCGGTAGCGCCACCAGCGTCAGCAATCCCACCGGAACCACCGGCTTTGCCCCACGCGTCGATTTGCAACTCAGCCGCCTCAACCTGTGGGGTCTGGGTCACAGCCTCTTGTTCAATGGGCGGTATTCCACCCTCGACCGCCGCGCCGCCATGACTTACTCCATTCCGAGATTTCGCAACGTCGAAGGGCGCAATATTACAGTGACTGGACTGTACGATAACACACGCGATGTGCTTACCTTCACAGCGGTGAAATACCAGGGCGCCGTTCAAGTCTCGCAACGCGTGAGCAAGGCCACCAACCTGCTGTTCCGATACTCTTGGACGGACGACCGCGTGGACCAGACCTCGCTCAAGATTAACCCTCTTCTGATTCCGCTCTACTCGCAGCCATCGCGAGTGGCCGCCTTCGCCGTGAACCTGGTGCAGGACCGTCGCGACGACCCGGCTGATGCGCACCACGGAATTTATAACAGCCTGGATGTGTCCTACGCTTCCCATGATTTCGGGGGCAGCGTGAATTTCATGCGTGTTCTGGCGCGTAATTCTTATTACAAGCAGCTTCCTAAAAACATCGTGGCCGCCAGCAATACCGAGTTTGGAGTGATCCTCCCGACGAACACCGGCGGCATTGCGACCACGGAGTATATTCCGCTGCCCGAGCGGTTCTTCAGCGGCGGCGAATCCAGCATTCGAGCGTTTGCCACGGACCAGGCCGGGCCACGCGACTCCGAAACCGGCTTTCCGCTGGGCGGCAACGCGTTGTTCCTGCACAGCACGGAACTCCGCTTCCCTTTTATTGGCGAGAATATCCAGGGGGTGCTTTTCCACGATATGGGGAACGTTTATACCAGCCTGGGCGCGCTTTCGTTTCGTGTGCACCAGAGGGACCTGACCGACTTCAACTATATGGTCCACGCCGTCGGGTTTGGCATCCGGTACAAGACTCCGCTCGGCCCGTTGCGAATCGATCTGGCGTACGCGCTCAATCCGCCGACATTCAACGGCCTGCAAGGAACTTATGAGCAGCTTCTTTTCGGCGGCGCGCAGAAAACTGTGACTAATTCGGGTCACTTCCAATTCTTCTTTTCCATAGGACAGGCATTCTGACATGCGACCGCGCTTCCGCCTTCCCTTTCGATTCTTTGCCGCCGCTCTGGCGGTGTTTTCTATGTATGCTGCTGTGATCGACCGCGTCGCGATTGTGATCGATAAGAAGGTAATCACGGAGAGCGAATTACTCGATGACCTCCGCCTCACCGAATTTATCAACGGCCAGCCGCTGGACCTGGGTCCCCTGGCGCGCCGGGAAGCCGCCGAACATCTGGTGGATCAGGAACTCGTTCGCCGCGATATGGAAAGCGGCGGCTTCGCGAAACCGGGCGCCGCGCAGGAGCGATGCGCTGTTACGCAAATTCCGCCAGGAACATTACCCTTCGCCGGCCGCGTACCGCGCCGCGTTACAGAAATACGGAGTGACTGAGGAGCAGTTGAAACAACGCCTGCTCTGGCAACTGACTGCCATCGAGTTTACCAATCTCCGCTTCCGCCCCGTGCAGCAGGCAGAACCATCGCAGTCCGCGGACCGCGCTGTAACCGATGGCGCTGCGTCCAGCATCGATCAGCAGATGGACGCCTGGCTCAAGGATGCGCGCGCCAACACCAAAATCATACTAAAGCCGGAGGCGTTTCAATGACTCGCCGCAGGAAGATCCTTACCATTCTCGCCACCTCACTGTTCGGCCTGGTAACGGTCGTCTTCGTGGCCGGAATCGTCATTGTGCGAACGGATTGGTTCCGCAACATGGTTCGCGACAAAATCATCACGGCGGTGCAAGAAGCAACCGGCGGGAAGGTGGAGATTGCGTCTTTCGGTTTCGATTGGACCCACCTGCGCGCACAGGTGCGTGACCTTGTGATCCATGGGCTGGAGCCGGCAAGTGCGGCTCCGCTATTGCGCGCCAACCTGGTGCAGGTGGATCTCAAATTGACTTCGCCGTTCCACGGATTCGTGGATCTTGCGTATCTGCTGGTAGACACGCCGAAGGCCAATGTGATTGTCTACGCGGACGGCCATACAAATATACCGGCTCCGAAAATTCAACCCAGGAGCAACGGCAAGACTGATGTGGAAACAATTGTCGATCTGGCCATCGGGCGATTCGACCTTCGTAATGGCTCTGTTCAATTCGGCGACCGGAAGAGCAATCTTAGCGCTAGCGGTGCCGGATTGCGCGCACAAATGACATACAGCATCGCGAAGACCAGTTATGCCGGCGAAATCGATGTCTTGCCCCTCCGAGTCCAGTCCAGCGGAAATCCACCGCTCGATATGGACGTCCATTTGCCGCTGACCATGGAGAAAGACAAGATCACGCTTGCGAATGCCCTGTTGCGGACCGCGAACTCACAGATCCTGTTGACCGGATCAATGGATCACTTGATCGATCCGCGGATATCGGCCCACGTCAACGCCAAGGTGGCGCTCGATGAAGCCAAACGCGCATTGGGTCTCACCATGCCGCTCGACACAGTACACGGCCCTCGATTCCTGTTGGCGGACGTGACCGGCTCCATGGATAGTGCACGTGTGAACCTGCAATCGGCGCGCGCCAGTCTTGGCGCCAGCAACATCGAAGCTTCCGGCGCCCTGAAGGATGCGGCTCAGCAACCCCGAATGCAATTCCGGTCGACACTTTCGCTGGGTGAAATCGGCACGCTGTTGCGTGTAAGCGCAAAACCGGAGGGTGTCGTCAAGGCAGACGGCGACGCCACCATGGATGCGAATAACAACTACAAAGTGGCCGGCAACCTGGACGCCCGCGGAGTCGGCTTCCATCAGCGGGACACCAGCATCCGCAATGTCAGCCTGGATTCCGCGGTCAATGCGGATAATCGCCGCATCGAACTCTCCGGCTTGCGGCTCTCGGTGCTCGGCGGCACGTTCGCCGGGTCGGCGGGCATTGAGGAGCTTGCGCAGTACCATCTCGACGGCACACTTCGCGATTTCGATATCGCCCGGCTCGCTGGGGTTTTCGCGCCCAAGGCGCGCGGCTACGATGGCGTTGTCTCGGGCAGGCTGGCGGCGACCGGCGACGTTCGCAATGCTTCAACACTGGCGGCTAAGGCGGGTCTCGAAATCGCGCCCGCGCCGCGCGGCATTCCAGTTTCAGGACACCTGGGCCTCGATTACAACGGGCGCACGGGAATCATTAACGTGGATCATTCTCACCTGGCGCTGCCGCACACGAGTGCCGATTTCAGCGGCTCCCTCGGCCGGCGGATTCAAGTCAGACTGGTCTCTCGCAACTTCGATGATTTGCGGCCATTTGCGGCCATTCCCGTCACCTTCGCGGGAAACGGCGCCGCCACGGTGGATGCTACGATTTCCGGCAGTCTGTCCGCGCCTCAAATCGCCGGCCAGGTGGCCGCTACCAACTTCGCGGTGAGTGGCCGGCCATTCACTCGCTTCGCCGCCGGCGTGGACGCTACGCAATCGGCAGTCAACGTCAACAATGCGGTCTTGACTCGCGGGACGCTGCAGGCGCAGTTTTCGGCGGCCGTCGGACTGCACCAGTGGAAGCCGGAGAACTATGACCAGCTCAAGGCCGACCTTGTGATTCGCAACGCCGATCTGCAGGATGTGCTGGCCGTTGCGGGGCAGACCGGCATCCCTGCCAGCGGCGGATTCCATGCCGATGCCCACCTCGCCGGCACCGTGGGCTCGCCGGCCGGAAGCGCGGATTTCGAAATTGACCACGGATTCATTCAGGGGGAACCGTTCGACAGCATCGCCGGGCGCGCCGCTCTCAATCAGACTGTGATCGACGTGCCGAGTTTGAGCGTTGTGGCCGGGCCATCGCGAATCGATGCCACGGCTCACTATCAGCACGCCGTGAACGATCTGCAACACGGGTTACTGACGGCGCATGTGGCCAGCAATCAGATTCAACTGGCCCAATTCCAATCGCTGGTAAAGGACCGGCCCGGGCTGGGCGGACTCCTCAACCTGAACGCCGATGCCACCGCGTCGATTGGCGCCTCGCCAGGCGGTACAGAGGTGCAGGTGACTGCGCTGAACGCTACCGCGTCGGCGCACAATCTGGCGATGGATGGTCAGGCATTGGGCAGCCTGGATGCCACAGCCTCGACGGCCGGATCGGAACTCCACTACAACATTACTTCCAACTTCGCTGGCTCCACGATCCGGGTGAACGGTGAAAGCCAACTGGCCGGCGATCACCAGACCAGCGCCTCGGCGAACATCGCGAATCTTCCCATCGATCGCATTCTGGCTCTAGCCGGGCAGCGCGACATTCCGGTGAAAGGCGCGCTATCCGGAAATGCCCAGGTGAGCGGGACGCTGAAGAACCCTCAGGCAAAAGGCACCGCGACGATTGTCAATGGCGCGGCTTATAACGAGCCGTTCACACGTCTTCAGACCTCTTTCAATTACACCGATGTGCTGGTGGACGTGTCACAGTTCCACATTGAGGATGGACCCTCCACGCTCGACATGAGCGGCAGTTTCAATCACGCGGCGGGCGATTTGCGGCATGGGCGGGTTCAATTCCGCGCCCGGAGCAATGAAATCCAACTCTCCCGCATCCATACACTGGCGGCCGCGCGGCCTGGGCTCTCAGGCCTGGTGCAATTGACCGCGAACGGTGCAGCCGATCTTCGCGGCAACGCACCCATTGCCATTTCTACTCTGGATGCCCGGCTGGCGGCGCAGAGCCTGAGCATGAATAAGAAGGAACTGGGCGGCCTCACCGCCACTGCGAACGCCAGCGGCAATACTGTGGCATTCCATCTGAAATCGGACTTCGCCCGCTCCAACATCGAAGGCTCCGGACGGCTGGATCTTGCCGCCGGCTATCCGGTCAACGCGCAACTCACATTCACTGGAGTCACCTGGTCCAACCTGAGCCCGATCCTCTCCGCCACCACTCAGCCGTTCGACGCATCTCTGGACGGGCACGCAACCGTCTCGGGTCCGGTGGCTCGCCCCGAGGCGATGCAGGGCAATGTGCAATTGACGAAGTTGGAGGCGCACGCGGTCGCTACCGGCGCTGCCAAAGCGCCGCGCGTCGCCTTTGAGGTGCGCAACGCCGGGAATGTGGAGGTGTCGCTGGCAAACTCGGTTGTCACCGTGCAACATTTCCAATTGAGCGGCCCGTACGTAGATCTTGCCATCGGCGGAACAGCGTCTATCAAAGCTCCCCAAGCGTTTAATCTGCACGCCAATGGCAATTTCAAGCTCAATGCTCTGGAGGCGTTCAGTTCCGATATCTTCTCTTCCGGTGCGGTCACTCTGAACGCGACCGCTACCGGCGATGCTTCGCAGCCCGTGATTCGCGGAAGCCTTCAATTGCAAAAAGCTTCGTTCCACGCGATGAGCCTTCCTAATGGGCTTACCAACGCGAATGGTACGGTGAACTTCAATGGCAATCAAGCTGTGATCCAGAACCTGTCCGGTGAAACCGGCGGCGGCAAAGTGACACTGGCCGGCTACGTGACTTACTCCGGCGCGGAGCCTCAATTTCGGATCCAGGCAACCGCCAGTCACATCCACGTGGATTACCCGGAGACTGTAACTACAGAGGCGAATGCCCGGCTTCTACTCGCGGGTACCGAATCCAGAAGCCTGGTCTCCGGGAGCGTGACTGTGCTGAGCGTGGCCATCCACTCGCATAGCGATGTAGGTTCCATCCTGACATCCGCGGCGGCGCCTCCCTCGGCAAACACAGCCAGCACAGGACTGCTGGGAGGAATGCGATTCGACGTTCGCATCCGCACCTCACCGTCTGTTCAGTTCCGCACGGCGCTCACGGAAAATCTTCAGGCGGACGCGGACCTGAACCTTCGCGGCACCCCGGACCATCCCGGCATGATCGGCCGGTTGGTTATCAATTCGGGCGATGTGGTCTTCTTTGGCGCGAAATACTCCGTCGACCAGGGAACGGTCTCGTTTTACGACGCCAATGAAATCACTCCCGTCCTCAATGTCGATTTGGAGACCACGGTGCAAGGCGTCGATGTAAGTCTCAGCGTTTCCGGTCCCATGACCAAGCTGAAGCTTTCCTATCACTCCGACCCTCCCCTGGAGTTTCAGCAGATCGTGTCTCTTCTGGCTTCGGGCAAACAACCCACTACCGACCCGGTGCTGGCCGCGCATCAGCCATCGCCTCAACAGCAGAACCTGGAGCAGGCAGGCGCTTCCGCAGCCCTCGGAACCGCAATCGCAAACCCGGTGTCAGGGCGCTTGCAGCGGCTCTTCGGCGTCTCCAAGTTGTCCATCAACCCGCAAATCGTGGGGGAGACCAGCAACAACCCGCAGGCGACGCTTACTTTGCAACAGCAGGTGACGCAGGATATCACATTCACGTATATACAGGACGTCACACAAACCAATCCCAGTGCCATCCGCATCGAATGGGCCATCAGCCCTCAGTTTTCCGCCGTCGCACAGCGTGATGTATTCGGAGAATTCGCTCTCGACTTCTTTTACAAGAAGCGTTTTCATTGATACAGTTCCACACCACTTTGGGAGTCGAATTGCTCGCTACCTTGCGGGAGGCACAAATGAGATTGCTTTTGCCGGTGGTGGTGTTAGGGCTCTTCCTGGCCGGTTGCAGAACCAATGAATCCCCGGAATCTCAGGTAAATGACATCGGGATTGTGGCGCAGGTGAAATCCAAGCTGGCGTCGGAGATTGGCCCCACCACAGTGACCAACGTCTCGGTTGACTCGACCAATGGCGTAGTGACCCTGGCAGGCCAGGTGGATTCGGCGGACATCAAAGCCAAAGCCGGAACGGTCACCATGACTGTCCCAAAAGTAAGCCGGGTGGTAAATAACATTCAGGTCGCCACAAAGCCCGCGAGCCTTCCGTAAGCGGAATCTGGTGAGAACCGGAACATCCCGGCCCGCAGAAAGGCAACAAAGGTGCAAGTGTTCCACCGGGTAAAGGAGCTTTTCATGCGAGAAGGCAAAATCAAAAAAACCGATCCAGAGAATAACTATCGCCGTGTTATGGCGGCCAGCACATTGAACGGGGATAATGTGCGAAACGCCGCTGGTGAAGACCTGGGTAATGTGGACGAGATCATGATCGACATTCCCTCTGGCCGCATTGCCTATGCGGTTCTGTCGTTCGGCGGGGTGTTGGGCATGGGGAATAAGCTGTTCGCGTTGCCATGGAGCGCGCTCCAGGTGGACGAAGATGAGAAGTGTTTCATCCTCAATGTAGATAAGGCGACGCTGGAGAGCGCACCGGGTTTCGACAAAAACAACTGGCCCGACCTGGCCGACACCACGTTCCGGTCTCAAATATTTCGGCATTATGGAGCCGAGCCTTACTGGGAGGAAGAGTACCCCGAGAGGAAGACCCTGCGCGGTGGCGGAGGACTCTAGCGATGCCGGAGAAGAAGACCAAAGAGCGCGCACGTAGGGCCAAGTCTCAGTCATCCAAAGCAGGAGCCTACGTACAGGAAGAGATGGAACATATTCGGGAAGGCAAACACGGTGCGCGTTCCACCAAACAGGCCATCGCTATCGGACTTTCCAAGGCCAGGCGGGCTGGCGTAAAGGTTCCGGCCAGGCGCGGGCAGAAAGCTACCAAGGCGACCGCGCGTAAACCGAACCCCACCCGCTCCCGTGCGGCTCTGGGCGCCCTCAAGCGTGAGGGATCCGGAGCGGCATCGCATGCGGCAATCTCCAGGCAGGCGAAAAGCAGCGCCGCCAAACGCGGAAGCGCCAAGCGTAGCGCCTCGGCGAAAAAGGCCGTACGCACTAAGGGAGCCGTGGGCCGGAAACGGGCTGCGAAAAAGGCGGCTCGGACTCGCGCTCACCGCGCCGCTTAATGTACGGCTCTTGTCAGTCCGGCGGGCGAGCCCCGGCCATTTGGCCCTTGAGTGGCAGTGGAAATACGGCGTGCGCAAGCTTTTAAAATCGGGCTTGGAGGCCGCCGGCAGTCCCAGTCAGAGCTTTAATTAACTCACGCCGTGCCGAAGCTGTTCGATAAGCCTGATAGCGCGAAGCTCAAAGGAGACAAGCTCAGGCGACACCGATACGGATCGCAAACTCACCGAAGCGCGCGCCGCGGTCGTACGTGAATACCTGGCCGCTGAGCCCTACCGCGTCACCGCTTCGCCGGTTTGACTCGCCGCCGCTTTGGATAAGACCGGCACTTTGGTATCGGGCGTGAGCGGCGGGCGGCGCGTATGCCAGTCCGTGGCCTGCTGATAGGCGTGGGCCAGAGCCAGCACGTCCACCTCGCGCCAGTTCGCGCCGCTGATCTGCAGGCCGATAGGCAGGCCGCTCTTCGAGAATCCGCAGGGGACGGTGATGGTCGGCAGGCCGTAATCGTCCAGCGCGCGCGTGTTTCCGGGCTTGGGATTGCGCGCGCGGGCATTGGCGGCGCGCGTCAGTTCCTCTTCGATGCTCCACGCCACCTCGCGGATGGTGGGCGTAACGATCAGGTCGACTTCCTGCTTGCGGAAGACTTCGTCGTCCACGATGCGGCGCACCAGGCGAAGCGCGCGCCATTCGCGGATGTAATCGACCGCACGGGATCCGCCGCGCCCCGCCGCCCGCCACCTCCGCCCGCCATCGGCACTTTCCGTTTCGGCGCGCACGAAGCCGCTTCCCAGGTCTTCGCGATAAACGCCGCCCTCGCTGTTCGCGCCCGTGCCCAGGATCGATGGCAACTCGATTTCCTTGGCGCCCTTGGTCATCTTGTTGAGCACTCGCGGTGGCTGCGTCCATGCGCACTCGCCACGTCGGGCTCCAGGCCATCGTAGAATTGCGGCGAAATGCCCAGGCGGAACTGCGCCACCGGCGCGCCGATGGCGGTCGAATAATCCGGCACGGGGTAATCGACCGATTGCAGATCGAGCCGGTCGTAGCCGGCGATTGTCCGCAGCACCAGCGCCGTGTCTTCCACCGTGCGGGCGATGGGACCGCAATGATCCAGCGACCACGTAAGCGGCACGATGCCGCGAATGCTGACGCGGCCGTAGGTCGCCTTGAATCCGGTGACGCCGCACATCGCCGACGGCGTGCGAATGGAGCCGCCGGTATCGGTGCCCAGCGCGGCGTAGCAGTTATCCATGGCGACGGCCGCGGCGGAACCTCCCGACGATCCGCCCGCGATCATTTCCAGATTCCAGGGATTGCGCACCGGTCCGTAGTAGCTCACGGCGGAGGTGGCGCCCGGAGGCGAAGATGTGCATGTTGCACTTGCCGACGAGCACCGCGCCGGCGGCGCGCAGTCGCCGCGTCACTTCGGCATCCTCCGTTGCGATATTGCCCGCCAGAGTCTTGCTGCCGGCCGTGGTGCGCACGCCCGCGGCATCGATATTGTCCTTGAGGCCGATGGGAATGCCGTGCAGCGGGCCGCGCCAATGGCCCGCGGCCTGCTTCCTTGTCAAGCGCCTTGGCCTGCGCCAGCGCCTGTTCCCGCATCACCGTGATCCAGGCGTCGATCTTTGGGATTGAACGTGTGGATGCGGTCGAGGCAGGCCTGGGTGAGTTCGACCGAGGAGATCTTGCGCGCGCGTAGATTCTCGGATGCCTGCCTGAGGGTCCAGGAGATGGGATCGCCTGAATTCTGCATCGCTGGTTACCTTGCCGCCTAACCGCCGGTCTGCTCGGACGCGCTCTTGGACAACGCCGGCACTTTGGTGTCGGGCTGTAACGGCGGCCTTCGCTTGTGCCAGTCGGTCTCCTGCTGGTACGCGTGCGCCAGCGCGAGCACACTCGACTCGCCGAAGAGCGGTCCGGCGATCTGCAGGCCGATCGGCAGGCCCTCTTTCGAGAACCCGCAGGGAATGGAGATCACGGGCAGTCCATAGCCGTTGAACGGGCGGGTATTGTCTTCGGCATCGAGCACGCACGCGCAGCACGTCCGCCGCCGTCCTCCGCCCGCGCCGCCGTCCGCCTCCGCCAGCTCCGCCTCCGCCCGCCGCCGCGGCCTCCCCCGCCTCCTCCTCCGCCGCCGGGTTCAACTCCTCTTCGATCAGCGCCGGCACATGCCGCACTACGGGCGCAACCAGCACATCCACGTTCTGCTTCCCGAACACCTCCTCATCCACGGTGCGGCGGACCATGGTGAGGTCGCGCCATCCGCGGACGTAGTCCACCGCGCGGAAGCATCCTGCGCGCCGGGAAACACGCGCGCCGTGGCGGGTTCGTATCCGCCGCCGTTCACGCCGCGGAGATTTTCGTGGTACGCGGCGATCTCCGCCGAGACACCCGCATGCAGCAGCGACGGCAGACCTACCTCGTGCGATCCCTTGGTCAGTTTGTTCAGCACGCCGAGCGCGTCTTCGACGGCGCGGGCCACTTCGTCGTCGAGGTGATCGAAAAACTGCGCCGCGATGCCGATGCGGAACTGCGCTACCGGCGCGGTCAGGCCGGCCGCGTAATCGGGAACGCGGCTTGTCGACGCTGTCGATATCCAGGTGGTCGTAGCCCGCGATCTGCTGGAGCACCAGAGCCGCATCTTCCACGCGTGCGCGCCATGGGGCCGCAATGATCCAGCGACCAGGCAAACGGCACGATGCCGCGCAGGCTGACCCGGCCATAGGTGGGCTTCAAGCCCGGTGACGCCGCAATCCGCAGCCGGAATGCGGATGCCGCCGCCCGAATCCGTGCCCAGCGCCGCAAAGCAGTTGCCCATGGCCACGGCGGCGGCCGATCCGCCCGACGGGCCGCCGGAAATGCGCTCCAGGTTCCACGGATTGCGCACCGGCCCCCAGTAGCTGACGGCGGACGAAGCGCCGGCGTCGAACTCGTGCATGTTGCACTTGCCGATCAGCACCGCGCCCGCCGCTTTCAGGCGGCGCACCACCTCGGCGTCCTCGGCGGGAAAGCGGTATTCGTAAACCGCGCTGGCGGCCGTGGTGCGACTCCGGCGGTATCGATGCTGTCCTTCATGCCGATGGGAATGCCATGCAGCGGACCGCGAAAGTGCCCCGCCGCCTGTTCGTCCGCCAGGGTCTTGGCCTGCGCCAGCGCTTTCTCGCGCATCACCGTGATCCAGGCGTTGATTTTCGGATTCCAGGTTTGGATGGAATCGAGGCAGGCTTCGGTGAGATCGACGGGAGAGAATTTCTTCGCCCGAATGCCCGACGGAAGCCTGTTTCAGGGTGAGCGCGCACAGATCGGAGGGGGCTTGGGCGAAAGCGAATCCGGCGGCGAGCGTTCCAGCGCTGGCGGCGAGAAACTCGCGCCGGGAAGGATTTCGCATGAGTATTTTTACCCCGCGAGAGCCGAATTTGTCAAATTGCGCGACTGGTCAAGAACGCTCCCGTCAGCTTATACTCACGGAATACGAGGGGAGTTTTGATGATATTGCGAATCGGTGTGGTGTGTGTGTTTGTCTGTTCGCTGGCTCTGGCACAAAGGTCGGGCGCGGCTCCTGCAACTCCAGCGCCGGGAGCGCCCGCTGCCGCAGGTACGGCCGGTGCCGTACAGGCTGCCGGCGCGGGCCGCGATCAGGGCAACGACATTCTGATGAAAGCCCTCGAGATCCAGGAGTGGCACACCGAGCTTGGCGATATCGCCGACGTCCACCAGATCCGCTATACCAGCGCGCCGCGCCACCGGCCGCCGAATCCCACCGCGCCCGGCGCGAAGAACCCGCTGATCATTCATGCCATGACCTTCGTGCCCAAGAATATCGACAAAACGAAAAAACAACCGCTCATCGTATTTGCACACCAGGGAATCCACAGCGATTTCGGGCACGATTACGAATATGGCGTAGTGCGGTCGCTGGTGGAGCAGGGCTACTCGGTGATCGGCCCGGATTATCGCGGCAGCACCGGCTATGGCGGCGGATTCTACAACGAGATCGACTACGGCGGGCTGGAAGTGGAAGACGTTTTCCAGGCGCGCGCATGGATGCTGGACAACTATCCGTTTCTGGATGAAAAGCGCGTGGGGATGATCGGCTGGAGCCACGGCGGCATGATCACCCTGATGAACATCCTGCTGCATCCGGGCGCCTACGCAGTGGCGTATGCCGGCGTTCCGGTCACCGACCTGGTGCTGCGGCTGGGCTATCACGATCCTTCCTATCAGGCGATTTTTTCGGCCCCGCAGCACATCGGGAAGACCGTGCAAGGCGATATTCAGGAGTATTTGAAGCGGTCG
This sequence comes from uncultured Solibacteraceae bacterium, assembly GCA_963853855.1. Classification (GTDB taxonomy): domain Bacteria; phylum Acidobacteriota; class Terriglobia; order Bryobacterales; family Bryobacteraceae; genus Sulfopaludibacter. Next base: position 44,304 of record CAWKYG010000062.1, read on the forward strand.
CCCATCACCTATGCGGACAAACTGGAGACGCCGCTGCTGATTCACGGCAACACCAATGACGAAGACGTGAACGTAATCGAGGTGCAGCGTTTCGTGGCGGCGCTGAAGGCAGCCGGGAAGACGTTCGAATACAAGATTTACGACAATGCGCCGGGGGGCCACGAATTCGGCCGCCTGGATACGAAGCTGGCCCAGGAATCCCGGCGGGATGTATACCGGTTTCTGGCGAAATACCTGAAGCCGGAACGGCCGGTCAATTAAGGCCGCGGACTCCAATCGCCTAACATCTTGGGAACTATCGCGTCCAAACTGCGTTGGAGTTTACATGAAGCTCATCGGCGACCTGGGCCACGCCGCGCGGTCCCTGCTCCGGGAACCCGGTTTCGCGGCGCCGGCGATTCTCATGCTCGGATTGGGCCTCGGGGCCACCAGCGTGATCTTCTCTCTGGTAAACGGCGTTCTGCTCAAGCCTCTTCCCTACGCGCAACCGGAACGCCTGGTGAGTATTCGCGAAGTCATTCCGAAAATCGCCCCACTGTATCCTTCGCTGCCCGTCAATGCCCGTCACTTCGTCGAGTGGCGCAAATCCTGCCCCGCGCTGGAGAGTATGTCCGTGTTCCAGCCCGGGACTCTGAACCTGACCGGGTGGGGTGACCCGGAGCGCCTGGATGCGGCGATCGTGTCGGCGAACCTCTTCCGCGTCCTGCGGGTCATGCCCGCGCAGGGCCGTGATTTTCGCGACGATGAGGAACAGGAGGGCAAGGACACGGTCGCGATTCTGACCGACGGTCTTTGGCGCCGCCGGTTCCACGCCGACCCTTCACTGGTGGGCCGCTCCGTCACCCTGAACGGCCGTCCCCGCACCGTAGTCGGAATCCTCGGGCCCGATTTCCGCTTTCCGGACCGCAACGCGTTTGACATTGGCCAGGCGGTGGCGCCGCACGCCGAAGTTTTCGTGCCCAAGGTCTTTGCCAAGGGCGAGCTGGAACAGTTGCTCGGCACGCACAACTACGGCGTCATCGCCCGGCTGAAGCCCGGCGCTTCACGGGAACAGGCAGTGTCCCAACTCGAGGCCGTACAAGCGCGCATGGAGGCCATGGCGGGGGAGAAGATAAACCTGCGAGCGCTGGTTACTCCCCTGCTTGAGACCGTGGCCGGCAAGTCGCGGCGCGGCCTGCTGGTGCTTTTGAGCGCCATCGCGGCGCTGCTGCTGATTATCTGCGTCAACCTGGCCAACCTTCTGCTGGCGCGCAGCGAAAGCCACAGCCGGGAGTTCGCCGTGCGAGCCGCGCTGGGAGCTTCACGTGGCGCGCTCGTCCGTCGCGGACTGTCGGAATCCCTGCTCCTGGCCTTTTGTGGAGGACTGCTGGCGGCCGGCATCGCCACTGCCGGCATCGATTTGCTGAAGGCCTACGCGCCCGCCGGCATACCGCGGCTCGACGAGGTGACGCTGGATGGCCGCGTCATGGCGTTCGCGGCCGCGCTGGCGGCTGTTACCGCTCTTCTCTTTGGGTTTCTTCCCGCCTGGCGCGCGAGCCGCACCGATCCGCAGGACACCCTGCGTTCCGCCACGCGGGGCGCCACCGCGTCCGCCGGTACGATGCGGCTGCGGAGCGTCCTGGTCGCGACCGAAGTAGGTCTGAGCGCCGCGCTGCTGATCCTCGCCGGTATGCTCGTGAACAGCTTCGTGCGGCTCATTCGCGCCGATAAAGGTTTCCGCGCGCCCACGGTTCTAGCGGTGGACATCGGCTTGTCAGGCGACCAGTATCAGCCGGAAGCGGCTCGCGACGGCTTCTACCGCAGGCTCTTCGCCGCTCTGTCCACGCAGCCCGGCGTGCAGGCGGCCGCCATCTCTTCGGCCTTGCCGCTGCAAGGTGAAACCTGGGTCGACGGAGTCTCCACCACTGGCGGCTCCAGCCCGGAGTTTTCCGTGAATGTCCGCTTTGTCAGCCCCGACTACTTCCGTACCATGGGCATTCCCTTGCATGCCGGCCGTCCACTCAGCGAGAGCGACCGCGGCCACCAGCGCGCTGTGATTTCCGCCCGCCTGGCGGCATCCCTTTGGCCGGGGCAGGACCCGTTGGGCCGCCGGTTCACACGCGGGAACAACGAGTGGTTCGAAGTAATCGGCGTGGCCGGCGACGTTCGGGCCGAGGCCGACCAGGCACCGGTGGCGATGATGTATCGCGGCTATTGGGAATGGATGCCGTACCGGACAGTGCTCGTCGCGCGTGCCGCAGGCGCCCCCCAGTCCATTGCCGGCGCACTGCGGGCAGCCATCCGCACGGCCGATCCGAACGTCCCGGCGCCGCCCATGCGCACGATGTCGGAAGTGCTCGACCTGAGCATCGGCACTCGCCGCTTTCAGATGCTTCTGGCCGCCGGCTTTGCCCTGATGGCCCTACTGGTCGCCAGCTTCGGCATCTATGCCGTGGTGTCTTATTCGGTGGTGCGGCGCACTTCGGAACTGGGAATCCGCGCCGCACTAGGCGCACGGTCGGGGGATCTGTACGGCCTGATCCTCTGGCAGGGAATGGCGCCGGTCGCCGCCGGTCTGCTGGCCGCGGCCGCCGTGGCGATGGCCTTCGGCCGCGTCCTGAGCAGCCTGCTATACGAGTTGGACGGACGCGACCCGTTCACCATCGTGTTGGTCGCCGCCCTCCTCGGGCTGGTCTCCCTGGCGGCATGCCTCATTCCGGCCCGCCGCGCCAGCCGCCTGGATCCGCTGGACGCGCTTCGCTACCAGTAGGGCGGGCAGGGCAATCATCTGATTTAGTATCCAATGATTTAGTATCCAAGAATCAACTGGACAGATCGAGTCCCGGTTTCACCCCAAAGATGGACTGAACCCCAAAAGTGAGACACTCCGAATAGACGCACTTTGCATTGAATGGAGTGCGAAGAAATGGCGAAGAAGGCAAAGTGGCGTCGTCACACCGTGGAATTCAAGCGGCAGGCCGTTGAACGGATGAAAACCTGCCAAAACATTCATGAACTGGCTCGTGAGCTGAACATCGAGCGCAAGCTGCTCTACACCTGGAAGTATCAGTTCGAGGGACGGCCGGAGCCGCGGCATGCGAATCTGGGAATTGCCCCAGAAGACCGCAAAGAGCAAAAACACCGCGAGGAAATCGCCAGGCTGAAGGTGGCGCTGGCCGACAAAACCTTGGAAAACAGTTTTTTTCGAAGTGCCTTGCTCAAGATCAAGGCGGATCGCCATCTGACCATCGACAGCGGCGAAACAGCATCTACGACACCATCCAGTCGTGGGCGCAAGAGCAAGGCAAGCTAGCGGAGCCTAGCTCACGTTGAGCGTCGAACGGATGTGTCACTTGGCTGGGGTCAGTCGGGCCAGCTATTACCGACATTGGGAGGCGGCAGCGCCAGACGAAGCGGAAATGGCGGCGCGGGCATCCATCCAGGAGGTGGTCCTGAGGCACCGCCGCCGTTACGGCTACCGGCGCGTCACGGAGGATTTGCATCGCCAGGGGATGGTCATCAACCATAAACGAGTCTCGCGGATCATGCGCGAAGACAACCTGCTGGCTATTCGCTACAGCAAGTACATTCTGACGACGGATTCGAAACATGACTGCCAGGTGTATCTGAACCTTGCGGCGCGCATGACGGTGACCGCCATCAACCAGCTATGGGTGGCGGACATCACATATATTCGTCTGCGGACCGAGTTCGTTTTTTTGGCGGTGGTGATCGACCGGTACTCGCGCAAGGCCATTGGTTGGGCCTTGGATCGAAGCTTGACGGCCAGGGTGGCGGTGAGGGCGCTACAACAGGCCATCGGCCAGCGTCAGCCACCACCGGGAGTGGTGCATCACTCCGATCAGGGAACTCAGTATGCGAGCGCCGAATACGCTGAAGTGCTGAAAGCCAGCCAAATGGTCCCGAGCATGAGCCGTCCGGCCAATCCCTACGACAACGCGGCTTGTGAGAGTTTTATGAAGACCTTGAAACAGGAGGAAATCTACTGCAATCAGTATGCGGATTTCGACCAGCTTTCCGAACATCTGGAAGAGTTTCTGGGAGCGTACTACAATCGCCTGCGGCTGCATTCGGCATTGGGATACCGTACGCCGGAGGAATTTGAACGCGAGGCAGCGGCGGCGCCTGCACTGCCTGGCGAATTGCACGATGCGGCTGTCATAAAGTTCTTCTCGCCCCCCATCATTGCGGTGGGACATGACGGGGGTAAACCAATCGAAAGGAAGTGGCGCGAAGGCGAAAGTTGCCCATAACCGGGAAACGCTCCGCACGACCGGACCGGTAAGTCCGGGTGATTTCTTAATCGCTCAGGAGGGTTTGCAACGATCCCTTCCCCGCCACCATCTTCTAGCAGCTTCACATCATACTGAGCGCTCAGTATGCGTTTTCAAGGCATGGCGGAATCTATCGGTCCGATGTGGTTCAGAACGAAAACCAAATCCCGGGGCGGAGCCGACCGCCTCCCGCTGGTCGGCCCCGGGCCCAGGCAAAAGAACGCGTCGGGAGGACCACGCCCTTCTCATCGTCCGCGATGAGTTCCGCACCGGCTATTCCTTGATCGGGTTGCTCGCCAGCATTGCCCGTCTCCGCTTCCCCGGCAATGCCAGAATAACTCTGGACGGCAGGTGGAGAATCGGATTATCATCGAACTGCAACTGCGTCTTTTCCCTCGTGTCTCACCGAAGGGGTTCACCCCAACACAGACCTGAATCGTTTAAGCGAGAAGGTGCTTGGCGCCGTGTTCGAAGTTTCCAACACGTTTGGCGCCGGATTCCTCGAGAAAGTATACCAGCGTGCTTTGCTCAGAGAACTCGGCCTCCGTGGCATCCGGGCCACTGCCGAAGCTTCTTTTGCCGTCACTTACAAGGGCTACGCAGTGGGAGAGTATTTTGCCGATCTCCTCGTCGAGAACCTGCTGGTGGTGGAGTTGAAATGTGTCGAACGCCTCGTCAACGAACACACGGCGCAATGTCTGAACTATCTTTGCGCCTCCGGTCTGACTCTCTGTCTTCTCGTGAATTTCCAGAAGCCTAAAGTCGAGTGGAGGCGTATCGTCCTCGGGTTTCAGGTCCCCGAGCCGTCTGAGGCGCTACCTATCGCGCATTAGACACGACTTGCCTATCCATCTATTCACTGCACTAAATTATTTAACTGTCCCAGTTCAGAATCACTTTGCCCGAATTCGCCGAGATCATCACTTCGAATCCCTTTTCGAATTCGGTGTAGTGGAAGCGGTGCGTGATCACCGGAGTGATGTCCAGGCCCGATTGCAGCATCACCGTCATCTTGTACCAGGTTTCGTACATTTCGCGGCCGTAGATGCCTTTGATGGTGAGCATGTTGAAGATCACGGTGCGCCAGTCGATGGCCATCTCGTCGATCGGGAATGCCGAGCATGGCGATTTTCGCGCCGTGGCTCATGTTGGCGAGCATGTCGCGGAACGCCGGCGGCGTTGCCGGACATCTCCAGGCCGACGTCGAAGCCCTCGGTCATGCCGAGCTGCTTCTGCACGTCGGCCAGCTTCGTCTCGCGCACATTCACAGCGCCGCGGTCACGCCCATCTTGCGCGCCAGTTCCAGGCGGTACGGATTCACGTCGGTGATCACGACGTAGCGCGCGCCCGGCATGCTGCGCCACCGCCGCGGCCATGATGCCGATGGGGCCGGCGCCGGTGATCAGCACGTCTTCGCCCAGCACCGGAAACGACAGCGCGGTGTGCACGGCGTTGCCGAAGGGATCGAAAATGGCGGCGACATCCAGCGGTCGACGCCGTCGTGGTGACGCCAGATGTTGGTCATCGGCAGCGCGATGTATTCGGCGAACGCGCCCGGCCGGTTCACGCCCACGCCCTGCGTGTGCGCGCACAGATGGCGCCGCCCGGCCAGGCAGTTGCGGCAGCGGCCGCAGACCACGTGGCCTTCGCCGCTGACGATGTCGCCCGGGAAAGAAATCGGTGACGTTCGAGCCGACCTCGACGATCTCGCCCACGAATTCGTGGCCGATGGCCATGGGCACGGGGATGGTGTGTCTGCGCCCAATCGTCCCATTTGTAGATGTGCACGTCGGTGCCGCAGATGCCGGTGCGCAGCACGCGGATCAGCACATCGTTGATGCCGATCTTGGGGACGTCGATGTCTTCCAGCCACAGACCCGGCTCGCGCTTGCTCTTGACCAGTGCTTTCACAACACTACGATAACGTATTTCATACGCACACCTCCGAGAGCGACAATAGAATTAGTGTGAACAAACGGTTACTGCTTTTCGCCGCCACCACCGGCTACCAGATTCGCGTCTTCGCCGACGCGGCGCGGCGGCTGGGCGTCGACCTCACGCTGGCGACCGATCGCTGCCACGTGATGGACGATCCCTGGGGCGATCGCGCTGTGGCGGTGAAGTTCGACCGGCTCGCCGAATCGTTGGACACGCTGCGCGGCATGCAGTTCGATGGCGTGGCGGCGGTGGGCGACGGCCCCGCGGTGCTGGCGGCGCAAGCCGCGGAGATGCTGCGGCGTGCCGTTCCATCCGCCGGCCGCCGCGCGCGCCTGCCACGATAAGTACCTGGCGCGCCAACTCTACCAGGCGGCCGGAATGCGCGTGCCGTGGTTCTTTCGCGCGGCCTTCGATGACGATCCGGTCGCGCTGGCGGCGCGCGCCTCCTATCCCTGCGTGCTCAAGCCGCTGGGGCTCTCCGCCAGCCGCGGCGTGATCCGCGCCAACGATCCCGCGGAATTCGTCGCCGCGTTCCGGCGCATCGGCAAGATGGGCGAGCGGCGAGTTGCAAGTGGAAAGCTACATCCCCGGGCGCGAGTTCGCCGTCGAAGGGCTGGTCACGGCCGGCGAATTCCGCCGCTGGCGATCTTCGATAAGCCCGATCCGCTGGAGGGTCCATTCTTCGAGGAGACCATCTACGTGACGCCGTCGCGCGAAGCCGGCGGACGTGCAGCGACGCGTTGATCGAAACCACCGCGCACGCGGTGCGGGCGCTGGGCCTGCGCCACGGCCCGGTGCATGCCGAGCTGCGCTACAACGGCGAAGGCGCCTGGATGCTGGAAACGCCGCGCGGCCCATCGGCGGCCTGTGCGCCCGAACGCTGCGATTCGGCCGATGGCATTCCGCTCGAAGAGCTGATCCTGCGCCACGCGCTGGGCGAAGACGTGTCCGGGTGCAGCTGGAAGGATCGGCCTCCGGCGTGATGATGATCCCGATTCCCAAGGCCGGCATTTACGAATCGGTCAGCGGCGTTGAGCGGCATCGCAGTCCGGATCGAGAAGTGATCATCACGGCGCAGCCGGGGCAGCGCCTGGTTCCGCTGCCGGAAGGCGCCAGCTACCTGGGATTCATCTTTGCGCGCGCGGCGACGGCGGGCGAAGTGGAACGGGCGCTGCGCCACTCGCACGCGGAGCTGCGATTTCAGATCGCCACCGCTCTGGAAACCTTCAGCCCTTCGCTCTAGGCGGCACGAAATCCGGCGGCAGGGCGGCGCCTTCGCCGAAGAAGTAGTTGTCCATCTGCTGGATCAGGAACTCCTGCGCCTGCTGCGGTGCCCAGGTTGAGGCGATATTCGTTCATGAGCATCTTCATGTGCTCCACCCACATCTTCCAGGCTTCCTTGGAGACGTTGTCGTAGATCTTCTGTCCCAGCGGATGGCCTTCGAACGGGCATTTCGTCCAGGCCTTCCATTTCGCGCTGGAACTTCACGCAAAACACCTTGCGCGCTCCCGGCGCGAATCGCGTTTTCAATCTGGTTGAGTCCACCGCTTCCACATCCCATGTTCGATTCTCCTGTGTTCAGGATACTACTGCTTGAACCCGACACCGGTCACGATCACGCCCAGCTCGCGCTCGTCTCCGGGGACGGTAAAGGTCTGGTCCAGGTCGATTTCCACGGTGGCAGTGCGCTCCGGCGGCGCGTACCGGCGCGGAGGCCAGCGTATAGGCTCCGGGCGCGGGGAACGTCTGCGAGGCCACCTCGCGGCCGTCCAGCAGCAGGGTCACCTTGCGCGCGCGGGCCTTATCCGGGATATAGAATGCGACGCACGGAGCGGCGTGCGGCACGGCTGGATTGCGCAGCACCACCACGGCGCTGCGCGACATCCAATGGTCTCGGCCAGATGCCGCTGACGATCTGTTCGGCGGCCTCGGGCGCATCCATGGTGAGGTATTCCAGCGTGGGGTGGCGCTCGCCGATCTGCAGGCGCGGACGCGATCGACCACGCCGGTGGAAACGCCAAACGGCCAGAAGCCGCGCGAGGCCGTGGAGTAGCCCGAATGCGTCTCCAGGCCGATGAGCCGCAGCGGGATCGAAGGGCGGATCACCAGAGTTTGCATGATCGGCGTGACCGGCGCGTGAATCTCTACGCGTGGCCCAGTTCGCTCGATACCACGATATCGCCGGGGCGCAGGAGTTGTTTGTGTGTGAGCGGCAGGGCCCGCCGTCGCGCTCGATGTAGAAGCGGAGCCCCCATTCGTCATCCACCCAAACGCGATGGCTCCCGGCGACACGGCGCAAACTCGCGGCGAAGTCGCGATAGGCGTCCCAGTGCTGATGGTTCATGGCAGCGAGCCCCAGGCTGAGCGCCATTTGCAGGGCGAATCCGGCTGCCAGCCATTTGGGGCGGAGTTGCGATGCCAGCAGCGCGACCGGCGCGGCCATGGGCAGCAGGTAGCGCGCGGAACCGGCAAATGCCAGGGCCACCACGCTCAGGCGAAGAAGATGGCGATCCAGGCCAGCAGAAATCGCGTATCGCGGCTCGCGCCGCTTGCGCCAGGCCAGCACCACGGCCGGCGGCAGCAAGGCGGGAAAGACGATGAACCAGGAATGGATGAACAGCATCAGGGCGTTCTGAAGTTTGGCCTGGAGCGTCTCGTAAAAGGTGAGGTACCCGGTCAGCACCTCGGCCGGCATGCGCGCCGGTGGAGAGCGCGTTCGAAAATCTGCCACGCCACGATGGTGACGGGGGGAACCAGCAGCGCCAGCCAGCGCCTCCGGTTCGCGGCTGGATTCAGCCAGCAGGTAGACCGCCAGAATGGGACTAAGCAAAATGGCCTGGTAAGCCGTCAGAGTGGCCAGCACCATCGCGATACGCCGCGACTCCAGAGTCTGCCGGACAGAAGAGCGCGATTGCCAGCCATCCAGAAGGCGAGAAACGGCACGTCGGTTTCGAAAGAGTTGCCGTTCACCACGAACGCCGGGACTGCCAGGAACAGCAGCGTGGCCCATAGCGGATGCGGCGAGAAGCTGCTGCGCCAGAGACCACATCGACGCCGCGGCAATCAGCGAGAACACCGTGTAAGCCGCGTGAAACGGAACTTCCTTCACATCGCCGAAGACGGCAATCAGGCCTGCCAGCACCCAGCCATCCAGCGGCGGGTGCGGTATGCCCGCGCAGGTCCACCACGTCCCCGCGGAAAACATACTTGCGTGTTGTTGGGATGCAGCGGCTCGATCAGCGCGTGCGTGGCGGTGCTGAGATAAATGTGGTCGTCGCCCTGCACCGCGCCTGATTGAGGAACGGCAGCCCGCATCAGAAAGACCAGCCCGAGGACCAGCAGCGAGCGGCCGCGGCGTTTACGCCGGCTTCCATCGCAGTACCGGCTTGCGCGCGGCGGTGACTTCATCCACCTTGCTGGTGCGCGTGCCGTAGGGCGCGTTCTTCACCATTTCCGGATCGGTCTCGACTTCTTTGGCGATCGAGATCATGGCGTCGATGAACTGGTCGAGTCTCCAGCTTGCCTTCGGTCTCGGTGGGCTCGATCATCAGCGCGCCGTGCACGATCAGCGGGAAGCTCACGGTGTAGGGATGGAAGCCGTAATCGATCAGCCGCTTGGCGATATCGCCGGTGCGCACGCCGAGTTTCGCCTGCCGGTCGTCGCTGAAGACCACTTCGTGCATGTTGGGCGAAGGGTACGGCAGGTCGAAGTAGGGCTCCAGTTGTTTGCGGATGTAGACGGCGTTGAGCACCGCGTCCATGGTGGCGTTGCGCAGGCCGGGGCCGCCGTGCGCCAGGATGTAGGCCAGCGCGCGCACCAGCACGCCGAAGTTGCCGTAGAAGGCCTTCACGCGGCCGATGGAGTGCTTGCGCTTGTAATCGAAGGTCCAGCTTCTTGCCCGACGCGCTTCAGGCGCGGCGTGGGCAGGAAAGGCTCCAGCAGCTTCTTCACGCCACCGGACCCGCGCCGGGCCCGCCGCCGCCATGCGGCGTGGAAAACGTCTTGTGCAGATTGAGGTGCATCACGTCCACGCCGAAATCGCCGGGCCGCGCGATGCCTACCAGCGCGTTCATGTTGGCGCCGTCCATGTACAGCATGGCGCCCTTCTGGTGCAGAATCTCGGCCACCCGGATGATGTTTTCTTCGAACACGCCGAGCGTATTGGGATTGGTCACCATCAGGGCGGCGACGTCTTCAGTCACCAGGCCTTCGAGCGCGCCCAGGTCCACGCACGCCGGTGCTCGCTGGATTTGATATTCTCCACCGCGTAGCCGGCGATCGCCGCCGTGGCGGGATTGGTGCCGTGCGCCGAATCGGGAATCAGGATCTTCTTGCGCGGATTGCCGCGCTTTTCGAGCAGCGCGCGAATCAGCAGGATGCCGGTGAGTTCGCCGTGCGCGCCGGCGGCGGGCTGGAGCGTCACCGCGTCCATGCCGGTGATTTCCGCCAGCAGCAGCTTCCAGCCGCGCCATCACCTGCATGCAGCCCTGCGACAGCGCTTCGGGCTGATAGGGATGCGCCCAGGCCAGGCCTTCGATGCGCGCCACCAGTTCGTTGATCCGCGGGTTGTACTTCATGGTGCAGGAACCCAGCGGATACATGCCGTGATCGATGGCGTAATTCCAGGTGGAAAGGCGCGTGAAGTGGCGGATGGCTTCCACTTCGCTGACTTCGGGGAAGCCTTCGATCTCCGCGCGCACGTTCTCCGCGCCCAGCGCCTCGGCGGCATCCACCGCGGGCACATCGAGCTCGGGAAGCTGATACGCCTTTTTGCCCGGCGAACTGCGCTCGAACAGCAGCGCTTCATTCTGCGAAAGATGCTGGCGGACTTTGCCGATCATGCCAGCACCTCCGCCACTTCCGTGGCCGCCGGCTGAACGGCCTGCCCTACGGTATCCATATCGCCCTTTCGCGACATCTCCGTGGCGCAGAGCAACATGCAATCGGCCAGTTCGGGATAGAAGCGGCCCAGCGGCAGGCCGCCGATGATTTTCTTTTTCAGCAATGCTTTATTGACCGCGTCGGGCGAGCCGACCTTGGCGACGAATTCGTTGAAGAACTTTCCGCTGAAACGCGGCGTCAGCTTGCCGGCCAGGTAATGCGACTTGGCCAGGTTCTGCTCCGCCAGTTCGCGCAGCCCCAGCTTGCCGTATACCGACATGAAGACCGTCGCCATAAGCGCGATCAGCGCCTGGTTGGTGCAGATGTTGCAGGTGGCCTTCTCGCGGCGGATGTGCTGCTCGCGCGTGGCCAGCGTCAGGCAGAAGGCGCGATTGCCGCGCGAATCCGTCGTCTGCCCCACCAGGCGCCCGGGCATCTGGCGAATCAGCTTTTCCTTGGTGGCGATGATGCCGGCGTAAGGGCCGCCATAGCTGGGCGTGATGGCGAAGCTCTGCAATTCGCCGGCTACGATATCGGCGGCGGCGGGCGGCTCCAGAATGCCCAGCGAGACGGCTTCCGTAAAGATCAGCACAAGCAGCGCGCCGCGCTTGTGGGCGATCTCCGCCGCCGCTTTCACCTGCTCCACGATGCCGAAGAAATTGGGCGATTGAATGATCACCGCGCCGGTGAAATCGTCCAGCTTGCGCTCCAGGTCTTCCAGATCGAGCGTGCCGGCGCCCTCCACATAGCCGAATTCCTCCACCGGCATCCCCTGGTTCCGGGCATAGGTGCGCAGCACTTCGCGATATTCGGGATGCACCGTCCTCGCAACCAGGACCCGGCCTTTGCCAGTGGCGCGCACGGCCATCATGGCGGCTTCGGGCACGGCGGTAGAGCCATCGTACATCGAAGCGTTAGCCACATCCATGCCGGTCAACTGGCAGATCATGGTCTGGAATTCGAAAATGGCGGTGAGCGTCCCCTGCGAGATCTCCGCCTGGTAGGGTGTGTACGATGTCAGAAACTCGCCGCGCGATACCACCGTATCCACCAGCACCGGGCGATAGTGGCGATACACGCCGGCGCCCAGAAAGCTCGTGTACCCGATTCCGTTTTCGGCGGCGCGCTGGTTAAAGTACTCCACAATCTCGTATTCGGAGATCCCCGGCGGCAGATCCAGCGGGCGATGCAGGCGCGCCGCTTCGGGCAAATGGGAAAACAATTCTTCGGGGGACCCGGCGCCGCACACGTCCAGCATCTGGCGGCGCTCGGATTCAGACTTCGGAAGATAGCGCAACTACTTTTCAGCTCCTATATAGGTTTGATAGTCCGCGGCCGTCATAAGATTCTCGACTTCCGCGGGGGCGCTCAATTTGACCTTCACCAGCCACGCCGAGGCATGAGGATCTTCGTTCAACTTCTCCGGCGAATCGGCCAAAAGCCCATTGGCTTCCAGCACTTCCCCGCTCACCGGCGAATAGACGTCGGAAACCGCCTTCACCGATTCGACCGACCCGAGCGATTTGCCCTGTTCGATGTGCGATCCCGGCTTTGGCAGATCGACATAAACGATATCGCCCAGTTCCTCTTGTGCGTGATCGGTAATCCCGATCGTTCCGGTGTCTCCTTCCACGTGGATCCACTCGTGTTCCTTGGTGTAGCGGAAGTTTTCTGGATACATTTTCTATTTTGCTCGCTTGTAAAACGGAGTTTCCACCGTCACCGCATCCACAGGCTGGTTGCGGATCATAACCTGGATGGTCTTGCCCGGCTGCGCCTGCGCTATGGGCAGGTAGCAGAGCCCGATGTTCTTACCCAAAGTCGGCGAAGGCGAGCCGCTGGTGACCCAACCAGCGGGCGCGCCTTCCAGGTAAACTTCATAACCATCGCGGCCAATGCCCCGGCCGCGCATTTCGAAACCCACCAGCCCGCGCGTGAGGCCGCTTTCCTTCTGCTTCAACAGCGCGGCGCGCCCCACGAAATCGCCTTTGTCGAACTTGACGATCCAGTCGAGCCCGGCCTCCAGGGGCGAAATCGAAGCATCGATCTCGTGGCCGTACAGCGCCATCTTGGCTTCCAGTCGCAGGGTATTGCGCGCGCCCAATCCCGCCGGTTTGATGCCGAACCCGGCGCCCGCCTCCAGCACCAGTTTCCACATGCGCGCGGCCTCCGAGGGCGGCACGTAGATTTCGAAACCGTCTTCGCCGGTATACCCGGTGTGGGCGATTCGCGCCGGCGTGCCGGAGACTTCGCCATCGGTAAACCAGTAATACTTGATGCCCGCCAGGTCTACCGGGGTCAGCTTCTGCAAAGTAGCGCGGGCCTTGGGACCCTGGATGGCCAACTGCGCGTACTTGTCGCCGTTATTTTCCACCTCGGCGTCGAGCCGGTTCAGCGAGCGGATGTGCTCGAAGTCCTTATCCTGGTTGGAGGCGTTCACGCAGAGAAAATAATGGTCGTCGGCCACTTTGTGAACCAGGATATCGTCCACGAAGCCGCCATGTTCGTAGAGCAGGCCGGAGTAGTGCGCCTGGCCGATTTTCAGTTTGGCGACATTGTTGGTGGTGACGAAGTCGGTGAGTTTACCAGCCTCCGGCCCGCGGATTTCGATCTCTCCCATGTGGCTCACATCGAAGAGGCCCACGGCGTTCCGCACGGTATTGTGCTCATCGATGATCCCGGAATACTGCACCGGCATGTCCCACCCGCCGAAATCGACCATCCGGGCGCAAAGGTCGCAATGCAGGGAATGGAGCGGCGTAACGCGGAGCGAAGGCGCTTCAGGCATGAAAATTCAGGCTAACAGCACCCAAAAGGGGGTGTCAATGTGGCGAGCTTCGCTCGCTGGGGATTGGGGGTGGGGATTGGGGGTGGGGGAATAGTCTTAGGCGGCCCTCCCGACCGGTTTGCGGACGGATTCGAGGCGTTTGTGATGGGCGGCGAGGCGGTGTTCTTTTCGATACGGCGCTGGATGCGGTTTTCGTAGAGGGTGAGGAGGTTGAGGTCCTTTTTCTGTTCGTTCCAGACGCGGCCCTGAGCGAGGGCGACATCGACCTGCTCGTTGCCGGAGAGGGCGTCGTCGGGATGGTTCAGGCCGCGGACGAGGACGGCGCTTTCGATGGCGGAGGCGCGCTTCATGCGCCAGCGGTCGTCGGCGATCTGCCTGGCGATCTGCGCTCGCCTGGACAGGCCTGGAGGCCTATCCTACGTATACCATTTGGACTAACGGGGATTTTTGTAAGTTGTTGAGGGGATTGAGTTTCAGAAGGACCAGAGCAGGCTGGTGTACCCGGTGTGAGCGTGATAATTCTCGGGATAGCTGAACAACTGGAACTGTTCGTTGTAGCCGTAATACTGATAGCCCACGTTCCAGCGAAGCTTGGGGCTGATTCGCACACTCAAGCGTGCCATGGGCGATTGGTACGTCAAAGGGAACGTCCGGAAGGCGTCCAACTGCGCCTGTACCGGATCGGTCTCACCCACCGGCACTTGAGTCGCACGCCCGTCGCCCACATCCTTGGTGATCGCGTAGCCGAAGAAGAGATCCGCTTTTTTAAAGGCGCTGAACCGCACCCCCAGGTTCGCTGCGTGAATATTGCTTACGTAGATCGACGAATATGCCGTCTGCAATTGCGAAAAGCTGGTGCCCGCGAAGAATTGCAGCGCGCCGACCGTGTCCAGGTGCAGATTGGTGTAGCTGGCGTCGAACGAAAACCAACTCTTGGGCGCCCACGACGCGTTGGCGCTAGCTGTACGCGAGCGCGAACTAAATGACAGCAGATTCAGCGGCGCGTTCTCGTTGTACACCTGGTGATATTGCGCGCCCACTTGCAGAGTCTTCTTGCGATATTGCACGCGTCCACCGAGAGTATGGTAATTGCGGTCGCTGATGGTGGCCAGCGGATGATCGGCGTGACCGATCTCGCCATCCACATTGATCGTCAACTCCTTCAAAGGCCGGAGGCGCACACCCAATCGCTCGGCGTTCAGATGGCTATCCTGCGAATAGAGGTCGCTCGACGCAGTCCCGGCTACCTGTGGAAAGGCGAACGCCTCCTCCAGCCGGATCTGCCGGTCGGAATACACGTATCCCGCCGAGAAACCGAGCCAGTTCTTCCACCGGTAATTGATGTCGGTGGAATTGGCGACGGTCCGCACACCCAGGAAATTGAAATTCAGAGTGGTCGCCTGCCCCGTGCCGTTGTTGAACTGCGACAGGAACGAATCGCCATCGATCCGCGTGTTGTGTACCGCCGTGTTGTTCACGACGGTCAGCTTATCGGTGGGAAACAGGCTCGCGGTGAAATCTCCCGCCATCACCGGCCGCTGGGCGTTCCCGTTCACCAGCACCTGCTGGTTGGTAGCCGCGCCGAAGCGGCTCAACCCGACGGCCAGTTCGTCCATGGCGAAATCGCCGCTGCCCGAAACGTAGGTCATCCTGGCGTTCATGCCCCAATACTTATGATCGGCATGCAGATTCCCCAGCCACCCCGGATTGGACCCATGATACGGCGCCGTGCGCTGGAACTGGTTCAGCGTGGTGGAATCGAAAGGCGTATTGGCCGCTTCCAGCCCGGTCAGCGACGAATTTGTATCGTCTTTGAAGTACTCCCAGGTGCGGCGTAGGGTCAACGTGAAGCCTGCATAATGAGCCGTCATCCCCACCCGATACTCGTTCCACTGGCGCCGCACATCCGTAAAGTACGGAAACGCCGAGCCGCGGTCGTCGAACAGTTGAATCGACCCCAGCGCGGGTCCGGTCTGCGTATTGCGGCTGTATCCCAGATCGAAACTTACGTCCGATTGCGGAAAAAGAGTCAGGTCGTGATCCTGCAGAATGCGGCTGGTATCCATCTGGTGAAGGCCGCCGGAAATCGTCAGCCCCGGATTGAAATAGTCGTCCAGCCGCCACGTCATGTCGTACCGGTACAGATTGTTCTTCTGCACGCGCAGCGTCACCGCCTGGTAGGGGTCGTTGCCCAGGCCGAGCGTGTTCAGCACGATTTCGTCGAAATACTTGCCGTGCCCGTCTTTTGAATTCACGGTCAGGCTGCTGCCCAGCAGGCGCAGGCCGTTGCCGTAGTTCACGTCGCTGCGATACATCCCCACATCGCCGCCCACCTGGCTGAACCGGTAGCCCGTTTCGAACGAATTGGTCACGTTGTAATTGCCGGTATTTTCGCCGCGCGGGGAGCCCACCTGGTCCGGGGTGGGGGCCACCACCTGCTGTGCCTCAAGCAGGCCAAACGCCGCGAAAATCAGTAAGGTTCTCAGCATGGCGTCACCTCAAGAAGTAAAAGCTGCTGTTGGATCCGTGGATGCGCACATGGCACGTGGTGCACTTCTGGAATTTCGGGTCCAGCAGGTTATGCGTCGCCGTTTGCAGGTCGACGCCCGCATTGCGCGTCCCGAAGCTGCTGCCGTTATGGCATTCCAGGCAGAGCGTGGCCATCACCGGGCGCCGCAGCAGCCGCGAATTCATGGATCCGTGCGGGGAATGGCATGCCTCGCAGCCTTCCACGGCCACCGACGCATGCTCGTAAACGAACGGACCGCGCTTGTCCACGTGGCATTTCAGACAGGGCTCTTCGTTCAGCAGGCCCGGCTCCACCATGCGCGGACGGTCCGCCATGCCGTTCGGCGCAAACGCGCCGTGCGGATTGTGGCAATCGGAGCACTCCATGAAGCCCTCGTTCACCCGGTGCCTCGAGGGCATTTCGAACTGCGCCCGGATATTCGCATGGCAGCCGTAGCACAGCTCGGTTTGTTTTTTCGCCAGCAGGAACCTGGGAGTCGCGGAATGGTGTATCGAATGGCAACTGGTGCAAGGCACATCGTTCTGGGTGTGCTCGCTCCGCCGGATATTGGCCTTATCGAAATTGCCGGCGTGGCACGTCAGGCAGGCGTCCATCACCGCCTTGGGCTGCATCAGCGAAAACGCCCTCGGGATGGTGGTCTTGCCGCCCCGCGCCGCCACGTGCGCCCCGCCCGGCCCGTGGCACCCCTCGCAGCCCGTCCGTTCGGGAGGCTCCTTGCCGGACGCGATGCTCTTATAGTGCGGATTCTTGTAGAAGTTGAACCACACATCGGCATGGCACGTCTTGCACACATTGCTTCCCACGTAGCCGGATGGCGCGGGTTGCGCCGCGGCGGCGCAGGCCAGCAGCACCAGCAGTAGGGTCGGTAGAAGGGATCCCCGAAGCATATTCGCATGATACTCAACGGCACCTCGTAACTGAAACATAAAGCGGGAGATTTTACGAACGTAGTGTGCCTTTAGCACACGCAAATACTTTTCCCTTGCGGCTTCCCGGCCGGATGCGCCATATTGGAAATGGCGTCGGAAAGCCGTGTAGAGCGCACCTGCAGGACCCAAGTCGGATGCTGTCCGAATTCGCGCTCGTGTCTTTCTGGCGCCGGGACGTATCGATGGCGGACAACTCTTCTGTTCTTTACCGAACTCTTGTCCATGCCGGTCCACGACCTCAAGGGCCGGCGCATCGGCCGCGTCAAAGACGCCGCCCTGGTCCCGCTGGTCCACGCTTCCCGCATCGACCGCTTCCTGGTGGGCGGCGGCGATGCCTGGCTCACCGTCCGCTACGACCAGATCCGCTCCATCGTCCTCGGCAAGGGCATCTACCTCAGCGACGAGAAACTCATCCCCTACCACGACGACGAGTACATGCTGCGCATCGGGCGCGACCTGCTGGACCAGCAGATCATCGACGTGACCGGCCGCAAAGTGGTCCGCGTCACCGACGTCACCATGGCGATCCGCAACGACGGCGAGCGCGACACGCTCGTCGTGCTGGAAGTCGATATCGGGATGCGCAGCATGCTTCGCCGCCTGCTGCAGGGCGCCGTGCCGCCGCGCTGGATCCGCCGCCTGCAGGCAGCCCATCCGCTCCAACTCGATCCGCTGGGAATTCTGCAACGTGGTGGAGCCCGACCCGCTGCGCCGCCTGCGCCTCAACATCTCCTACGACAAGCTGGAGGAGATGCACCCGGCCGACCTGGCCGACATCGTCGAAGAACTCAGCCCGGCCGAGCGCGAAGCCATCTTCGAGACCATCGACAGCGAAGTGGCCGCCGACGCCCTCTCCGAAGTCGGATCCCAAGATGCAGGCCAGCATTCTGGAATCCCTGGAGCCGGAAAAGGCCGCCGACATCGTGGAAGAGATGTCCCCCGACGAAGCCGCCGACGTCCTCTCCGAACTGGAAGACGGAAACCCCGAAGAGATCCTCGACGAAATGGATTCCGGCGCCCAAGACCGAAGTCCGCGAGTTGCTCGAATTCGAAGAGGACACCGCCGGCGGCATGATGAATACCGAATTCGTAGCCCTGCACCGAGAACGCTTCCGTGATGGATGCCCTGGCCGCGCTGCGCGGGCAACGAAGACCTGCTGGAAAACCTCAACACCCTGTTCCTGGTGGATGAGGAGGAGCGGCTGACCGCTTCCATTCCGCTGGCGCGGCTGTTCCTGGCCGCCGGCGACGCCAAGCTGAAGGACCTGGCCGCCGAAACCCTGATCCAGGTGACCGTGGACGAAAACCAGGACCGCGTCACCGAACTGTTCGACAAATACAACCTGCTCACTTTGCCCGTGGTGGACGAGGACGGCAAACTGGCCGGCGTCATCACCGCCGACGATATCATCTCCGTGCTGAGGCAGAAGTGAGCGGATGGGGCAACTCCTGAGCCGCTTCCGCTATCAGATCGCGGTCTTCCTGGCCGTGCTCGGGCCCGGGCTTCATCACCGCCATCGTGGATAACGATTCCGGCGGCATCTACACTTATTCCGCCGCCGGCGCCAAGTACGGCTATCTGCCGCTGTGGACTCTGCTGCCCATCACCGTGGTGCTGATCATCACCCAGGAGATGTGTTCGCGCATGGGCGCGGTCACCGGCAAAGGGCTTGTCCGACCTGATCCGCGAAGAGTTCGGCTTGCGCATGACGTTCCTGATGATGATCCTGCTGGTGCTGGCCAACCTCACCAACGTGATGGCGGAATTCGCCGGCATCGCCAGTTCGCTGGAGCTGTTCCACATCAGCCGGTACATCTCGGTGCCGCTGGCGGCCGTCGCCGTCTGGTTCCTGGTGGTCAAAGGCAACTACCGCAGCGTCGAGAAGATCTTTCTGTTCGCCTGCGTCATCTACGTCACTTACATCATCTCCGGCTTCCTGGTCAAGCCGGACTGGAAAGAGGCGGCCATCTATAGCGTCAAGCCGGTGCTGATGCTGGACAGCGGCTACATCTACATGCTGATCGGCATGGTGGGCACCACCATCGCGCCCTGGATGCAGTTCTATCTGCAATCGGCCGTGGTGGAAAAGGGCGTCACGCGCCAAGGAGTACGCGGCGTCGCGCATCGAAGTGATCGTCGGCTGCATCATGACCGACGTGATCGCGTTCTTCATCATCGTGGCGTGCGCCGGCGCCATCTACAGCGTGGCATCCCCGCGACATTCAGGATGCCAACGAGGCCGCGCATGGCGCTGAAGCCGTTCGGCCAGTATGCCTTCCTTCTGTTCAGCGCCGGACTGTTCAATGCGTCGATTTTCGCCGCCTGCATTCTGCCGCTCTCCACGGCCTATTCGGTGTGCGAAGGGCTGGGCTTCGAAGCCGGCGTGAACAGGCGCATCCGCGAAGCGCCCATCTTCTATTTCCTGTATACGCTGCTGATCGTGGTGGGCGCGCGGCGTGGTCCTGATCCCGGGCTTCCCGCTGGTCCAGATGATTCTGCTGTCGCAGGTGCTTGAACGGCGTGCTGCTGCCGTTCGTCCTGATCTTCATGGTGATGCTGATCAATAAGAGCGACCTGATGGGCGAGTGGGTCAATCCGCAATGGTTCAACTTCGCCACCTGGGTGACTGTGGTAGTCATGATCGGGCTGACGCTTGTGCTGGTGGGTAACTCGGTCCGCGGGACGCCCTGACTGGAATAGGGTATTGTCATCGAAGATGTCACTGGAGTGGAACCAATTTCCGAGTCGCCGATACTCCCAATGGTCCAAGTAAACGCTACGCCGTTTGAACGAAGCCGCTGGCGCGGCGGACGCTACGCGTGCTCGTTGTTCGATGCTCTCTCTTCGACCGTTTGCGTTCACCAGACAGATGGAGTAATCTTCTGGGCGATGCTCCACATTTGGAATGCTCCCAATCGGCTTCCTTCAAACGTCTCTTTCCGAAGTGACCCGGCGATCTGGATTCCACTGTTCCTCAGCACTCATGCGCCGGGTCACTCCAGATAGTAACGCCCGTTGCTTACACAGGCCAGTCCGGTTTCATGCGTTTCGACCACGTCACTGGAGATCCCATCGCGGGCGTGGATATCAACTGCAAGCGCAGGCCCTCCGCTGTGCCGTTGCGCGGTATCCGGACGTTCGCGTTCGGGCCGGTGCTCAGAATCCGGGCGGCTTTACTTTTTGTTACCGCCAGCGGCGGCCAGAACGCGGCGGATCTGGTCCTCTTCGGGATCCGCGAGGGTGTCCACGGGCTTCTCGCGGGGCACCCACGCGGAGCGCGATGGAGAGAATGGCGAAGGCCGCGGTGCCGGGCGCACGCAGCAGCAGATGAAGCGACGTTCGGGACCTGAATTGGAAAGTCGCATCGCGTCGACCCGCTGCGTCGGCCGGCGAACATAAGGCTGAGACGGTCGCCGCTCTGTCTTTGGTTTCTATACCTTCACAGTGGCACGCGACATGCGTGCATTGGTCCGTGGCGGGCGGACAGCACCTTGCATGCTGAGTCAATCCGGATGCCAAGACAAAGGAGAACGACCATGAAAATACTGATGGTGCTAACGTCGCACGATCAATTAGGCAACACCGGCCGCAAGACTGGCTTTTGGCTCGAGGAATTCGCGGCCCCCTATTTCGTATTCAGGGATGCCGGCATTGAGCTGACGCTCGCCTCTCCGAAAGGCGGGCAGCCTCCGCTCGATCCGAAAAGCGATCTGCCTGAAAATCAAACGCCGGCGATGACGCGGTTCAAGAAGGACGCGGCGGCGCAAAAGGCTCTCGCCAACACGGTCAGACTTGCGGAGGTGAAGGCGGAAGACTTCGATACCGTTTTCTATCCCGGTGGGCACGGCCCGATGTGGGATCTGGCGGAGAGCCCTACGTCGATCGCCCTTCTGGAGGCCTTCTACAATTCCGGCAAGCCAATCGCATTGGTGTGCCATTCGCCCGGGGTGCTTCGCCACGTTACATACCAGGGCGCTCCGCTGGTGAAAGGAAAACACGTCGCCGGGTTCACGAACGGCGAGGAAGAGGAGATGCGGCTCACGAAGGTTGTGCCGTTCCTGGTCGAAGATGAACTGCTGCGGCTCGGTGCGATATACGAGAAGGTGGCGAACTGGCAGGCTTTTTCTATCACTGACGGCCGTCTCATTACTGGCCAGAATCCTGCGTCGTCGACCTCGGCCGCTCAGGCGCTTCTGAAACTCATGACTGTATCGAAATTGGAGCTGTCAATAAACAGCGTACAAATCGAACAGAAGAGCTATGAGATGCCCCCGCGGGACGGAATCAGCGTCGCACATTTTCTCACCGTCGCGGACATCGACCGGTCGCTTCGCTTCTATGAAACGGTCTTCGACGGCCGCGCTCTGAGCAGAGGCGACAGCAAGGGCGCGCCTGGGTACATTCAGATCGCGAATACGTGGCTCCTTGTCAACGTCGGGGGCGGGCCGACCCCCGACAAGCCGTCGGTAACGCTTAGCGTCCTCGCCGACCCGGATAAGATCAGCAGCTTTATGAATATCCGGGTTGCGGATATTCAAGCATGCTATAAATTATGGAAAAGTCGCGGAGCCGAGTTCATCACCGAGCCGATCCCCAAGTACGGGGAGACGCGCTGCTACATCCGCGATCCTGACGGTTACATTATCGAGGTCGGACAGAGCACCGAGCTTACGTATGGTTAACACCAGGTTCAGGCATAGAAACGAGCATCCTATGAACTTACGGAGACCACGCACATGACCGCCCCCACGCTTGGTGTTAACGTCTTTACCGCACCGGGAAAGACAATGGTAGGCGAGCGGCCAAAGCCCTTCGGCGAAGCGCTCGGCTTTGACCCGATCACGTCGACTTTGATCTTCGGTGAGTACGACGCGGTGCTGGTAGACGCAATGACGACGGTGGCTGAGGCCGAGGCTCTCGCGGATTGGGTTGCGCTGCACAACCGCAACCTGGAGACCATCTATATAACGCACGGCCATTTCGACCACTTCTACGGTCTGAGCATTCTGCTCGACCGTTTCCCGAGCGCTCGGGCGATAGCAACGCCCAAGACGGTGAACGCCATGCAGATGTCTTTCACTCCCCCAGTGGAGCGGTTAGCCCGCCGGTTGTTTCCCGGGCAAGTGGCCACTAAATTGGTTGCACCTCAACCTTATGAGCACGACACGTTCACTCTCGAGGGCCAGGAATTGCGCATCATCGAGCAGGGCCACACCGACAGTGCCGATACGACGTCTCTATACGTTCCATCGATCGGCCTGATCGTCGCTGGCGACGTTGTGTACAACCAATGCCGGATATACGTCGGCGACACTACCCCGGAGAGCCGAAAGAACTGGATCGCGGCGCTGGACCGGTTAGCAGCGCTGAACCCCGCGATGGTCGTCGCCGGTCACAAGAAGCCTGGCGCGCCCGACTCTCCCTCGACGATCCAGGAGACCAAGCGTTACCTGCAGGACTTCGATCGGGTGCAGAAAACCGCGACGTCCGACCAGGAGCTGTTCGATCAGATGACGGAGCTTTACCCGCATTGGGTAGCCAATCAGTCGTGGTTGATGTTCGGATTCCCGCAGCGATAGGGCGTCCCTGGTTGAAAAGGCGCCGGGTGCCGGCTATTCTTTCATCCGATCCAGCTTGCGGTACAGCGTCTTGCGCTCGATCCCCAGAATCTGGGCGGCTTTGCTTTTGTTGCCGCCGGTGGCGGCCAGCACGCGGCGGATCTGGTCTTCTTCGGCATCGGCCAGGGTCTCCACGGGCTTCTCGCGCGACTCCATCACGGTGAGCGCGTTGTGCACCGCGTCGGCATCGATGCGGTCGGCCAGAATGGTGAGCCGCTCGATCAGGTGCTGCAACTGGCGGACATTGCCGGGCCAGGTGTAGTCCTGCAGCGCCTTGACGCCCGAGTCCATCAGCTTCACTTCGCGGTTGTACTGCCGTTGTACTTGTGAAGAAGAAGCGCGCCAGCAGCGGGATGTCGCTGCGGCGCTCGCGCAGGGGCGGCATGACGATGCGGACCACGTTCAGGCGGTACCACAGGTCCTCGCGGAACTTGCCCTCGTCCACCATGTTCTGCAGATCGCGATTGGTGGCCGCGATCACGCGCACGTCCACTTCTTTGGACCGCGAAGCGCCGACCGGCCGGATTTCGCGCTCCTGCAGGAAGCGCAGCAGCTTCACTTGAAACTCCGGGTCCGATGTCGCCGATCTCGTCCAGGAACACGGTGCCGCGGTTGGCCGCTTCGAACACGCCGATGCGGTCGCGGTCGGCGCCGGTGAACGCGCCGCGCATGGCGCCGAACAGTTCGCTTTCCAGCAAGCGGGCGCGATGGAGGCGCAATCCACCGGCACGAAGGGCTGCGCGGCGCGCCGGCTGTTGCGATGGATCATGCGCGCCACCAGTTCCTTGCCGGTCCCGGTTTCGCCTTCGATGATCACGGTGGCGTCGGTGGGCGCCACGCGCGCCACTGTCTTGTAGATCTCCACCATGCCGGGCGAATTGCCGATCATTTCGGTTTCGGGCAGCTCTTCGTCTTCGGCTTCGGCTTCGCCGTCGTTGCGCGATGCTTCGGCGCGCTCGATGGCGTCCAGCATCACGTCCAGGTCGAAGGGCTTGGCGATGTAGTCGAACGCGCCGCCGCGCGTGGCCGCCATCACGGTTTCCATGGTGCCGCGGCCGGTCATCAGGATCACCGGCACAGCCGGATCTTTGCACTTTGGCGGCGTTCAGCACGTCTAGGCCGGTGCGCTCGTCGATATAGATATCGGAAATGACAATGGGGTAGGCGTTGTCCGCCAGGCGCTCGATGGCGTCGCCGGTGGTGGACACCGCGTCCACGGCGTAGCCTTTCTCTTCCAGGGCCGTCTGGATGGTGAACTGCAGCGCCGGATCGTCTTCCACTAATAGTAATTTCTGCATCAATGTCGTTCCGCCGCGGTGGGCACGGTCGCGCGGCAAGCACCAGCGTAAAGCACGAGCCCACGCCCGGGCTGGCTGGTCACTTCGATTTGTCCGCCGTGCTGTTCCACGATCTGTTGGACGATGGAAAGCCCGATTCCGGTGCCCGCTTCGCCCGATTCTTCCGCCTTTTTGGTCCGATAGAACTTCTGAAAGATCTGTTTGACTTCCTTTTGGTCCATGCCGATGCCCTGGTCCTGCACCGCGATCCGGATGTGGCCGTTCATCCTTCCGCGCGGAGACCGTGACCTCGGTCTGCTGGGGCGAGTATTTCACCGCGTTAGTAAGTAGATTGTAGCAGGCGTACTCCATCAGTTCGCGGTCGCCGGTGATTTGTAGCTCCTCCGGCAACGGGCTCGAGCTGGATGGCGATGTGCTTGCGCTCCGCCAGCGGGCGGGCGCGCTCCACGCAGACTTCCACCATCTGCTTCACCGGGATGGGCTCGCGCTTCAACTCCATCTGTCCGGCGGAGAGCCGCTCCACGCTGAGAAAGACTTCCACCATGCGCGCCAGCCGCTTGGATTCGGAGTTGATCAGATCGGCCACCTGCTTGCGCTTCTCCTCGGTCAGCGCGTAGCGCGAGATCAGCTCGCTGGAACCCTGGATGGCCGAAAGCGGCGTGCGCATCTCGTGGGTGACGAACTGCATGGCCTGCTGGTAGCGGGTGCGCGAAGCCTGCTCGATGCGCCAGTTGCGCCGCACCACCA
This sequence comes from uncultured Solibacteraceae bacterium, assembly GCA_963853855.1. Classification (GTDB taxonomy): domain Bacteria; phylum Acidobacteriota; class Terriglobia; order Bryobacterales; family Bryobacteraceae; genus Sulfopaludibacter. The sequence continues at coordinate 69,310 of CAWKYG010000062.1, forward strand.
GGTGATAATAAGCCGCCGCCGTCAGGGTGCCGAACCACGCCACCAGAAACGGCGTCGCCACGGGTAAGACGCGCAGGTGGGTGAAAAAGACGTAAGGCGTAACCACGGAAACCACCAGCACCGCGAGTCCTCCGGCATACGCCCACCAACCCGGCAGATAGCGGAAAGAGAGCCCGGCCGCCAGCAGCAGACCCAGGCTGAAAAACAGCACGGTCGAATCGCTGACGTGGGTGATGAACAATCCCTGGTTCATGGTCTCGAACGCTTCGGCGTTGATTTGGACACCGCTGGTTGGGGTCTTGAAATCCTTGGGCGTAAAGAGCCGGTCAACCACCGCGCTGGTGGCGGTCAAACCCACGAACACGGCCTTCCCGCGCAACTGCGAGGCGAGTTCGGGATGGTCGATCAATCCCTTCAGGGAGATCTCCGGCACCTGTGGGTTCTGATTCGGAATGAAGCGGATGTACATGGTCCGGCCGTCGGTTTCGCGCCGCCGGTTTTCCTCCCAGGTGTCGTAGCGAATGGGAATAGTGGTGCCGCCGATCTTGAGCGGTCCTTCGGAGGATTCCACGATCTCCGCGCCCCGGCTCAACCGGAATGCCTCCAGCGAGAGGGCCCAGAGCCGCACCTTCCCGGCCTGTTTATCGAGCATGATTTCCCGGGTGCGCGAGTCTTCTTCGTCCTGGTCGGCGTAGACGTGCCCGATGGCCGCGGCGCAGGCCCGGAACTGCGGGAGCGGATATTCGAAGTGATCCTTCACCAGTTCGGCGGCGAGCACCAGGCGGGGAGTCGCGCACAGGGCGGCGGTCAGTTCGGCGTCGGTCTGGCGGTCTTCCACGCTGGACTTGCGGTCGGCCAGAATCACGTCGAGGGCTACCGCCTTGGGCTGTGCCGCGGCCACCAGGCGCATGCCTTTGGCCAAGGGCGCGCGGATGCCGGCCAGTCCGCCGCAGTCCGCCAGGGTCGGCTCATCGATGGCCAGGATCACCGATTCCGGCGTCCAGGGTTTGGGCTGGTAGCGGAGGAATATCTGGTCGTAGGCGTAATTGTCGAGCTGCGCGCCGAACTTGTAGCTTGCGGCCACCCCCGCCGCAAAGGCGGCCGCCAGCAGGCCGGCATAGGTCGCCGTACTCTTCCACCTACGTGGTTCCATAAGGACGCGCCAATATTCCCAGTATAGGGAAGGCGGAGCCGGGAGGGGCTATGGCTGCCGCTGGCGCAGCATCCACTCGAAGGCGGCCTCGAGGTCGCGGGCGAAGCGGGGCGTATCGAAGAGCGGCAGTTCCCGCCGGTCTCCGGCAGCCGGGCGCGCAGGGCCGCTAGTTCCTCGGGAGACTCCGCCAGACGCAATGCCAGCGATTCATACTCCGCCAGGGTGGAGGTGACCAGCTCCGGCAATCCGGCCGCGTGCAGAAGGCTGCCGGCGACCCGCGAGGCGAACGTCTCGCCCGCGCAGGTCAGCACGGGGCATCCGCCCCACAGCGAGTCGCTCGTCAGTGTGTGGGCGTTGTACGGCAGGGTGTCCAGAAATAGGTCGGCCACAGCGAAACGGGCCAGGTGTTCGGGATTCGCGAGCGTGGGCGCAAATACCAGCCGGTCCGCGCCCCCTTTCCGCCGCGCTTCCGCCTCGCGCCGCAGGTTCGCTGACGCCGGGGCGTTGGTATCCAGAAGCCACAGGATGCTTCCGGGCACTTTGTCCAGCAGCCGCATCCAAATGTCGAAGATGGCGGGCGTGATTTTGTACGCGGCGTTGAAACAGCAGAACACGAATCCGCTTTCCGGCAGTCCGCAGGCGGCGCGGGTGGGCGCGGGCGCGATGGGGCGGCGGCGATCGTTCACCTGGTAGCAGTGAGGCAGGTGAACCAGTTTCTCCGTGAACTGCTCCTGCTGTCCGGCGGGCACAACGAATTCGTCCACCAGGATGTAATCGATGGCCGGCATCCCCATGGTGCCGGGGAAGCCCAGGTAGCTCACCTGGATGGGGGCGGGCCGCAGCGCCAGGATCTCCGGCCGCGCGCCGGTGGTATAGCCTTTGAGGTCCACCAGGATGTCGACGCCATCGGCGCGAATCCGTTCGGCGGCGTCTTGATGGGAGAGCTTCTCCAGGTCCACGAAGGTGTCGAAGGAATCCCGCAATCTCCGCCGGGCGGCGCTGCCATCGTCGGTTCCATAGGAGTACCCGTTCACGCGAAACCGTTGGCGGTCATGCAGTACGAACAGTTCGGCGATGAGGTGGGCGGTGGCATGTTCCTGAAAGTCGGCCGAGAGGTAGCCGAGCGTAATGCGGTCGCGCTTCGCCGGAAGAGGCGGGGCGGCGCCGGCGCCCAGCCTTCGTGCCCGGGTCCACTGCTCCGCGCACAGCCGTTGCTGCCGGGGAGTGGCCGGGAGCGACAGAAACACAAACGGGTTCACCGCGCCGGACCCGGCCTCTACTGCGCCGATGAGCCGGCTGGTGAGATCGTCCGCCATACTCCAGTCGCAGAGCTGCCGGAGCTGATGCGCCAGGAGCGCGATCGCCTCGGTGTAACCGGGATTCAAGGACGCCGCCGCGGTCAGCGCCGCGACTGCCTCCTGCGTCCTTCCCAGCCGCCATAGGGCGCTTCCCAGATTGCGATGCGCCTCGGCATACCGCGGACGCAGGCGCAGGGCAGCCTGGTAGCCGGCCACCGCTTCCTCCAGTTCTCCGGCCATCTGGCAGGCGTTGGCCAGATTGTTATGGGCCTCGGGATAATCGGGCGCGATCCGGATCGCGCGGCGGTAGGCGGCGATGGCTTCCGCGGTCCTGCCGAGCTGCGCCAGCATGTTGCCCAGGTCATTGGCCGCGACGGGCGAGTGCGGATCGGCCTCTATGGCCCGGCGGAGCAGTTCGAGGGCGGCCTCGGGCTCGCCTCGCTGCCAGGCGGCAAGGGCGCGTTGATGAAGTCTGCCGGCAACATGGGACATCTTCGTCAAATAGACAGTTTAGACAGGATTACAGCTTAACCCACCGGAAATGCTCAAGCCGCCGATGAACGCGGATAAACGCAGATGAAGACGAAGAACTTATCCAGGTTCACCTGAGTTGATTAGCGACCCATTCGCCTTTTTAAGCAACCTGTCAGGCTGCGCGCGTCTTGAGTTCGCGAAGGATCTCGAAATTCTCACCGGCGGGAGCGCCCGGAATCCAGCGGATCTCGAACCTCCGGCCATCGGGCTGTTCCATCACATCGAGGCCGTCGGCGTCCAGGTAGAAAACGGGAAGCCCGGCCGCCAGAGTATCCAGAAAGGCCTGGTGACCCGCGGCGCGGACGGCGTCGTCAAACTCCTTGCTCCGAATATCTAACTCGGCCATACCCGAATTATACGCCCCGGTCTTACGGGGCGCCAAATTCCCTTTACAATGTTATGAGATGGCACGCATTCTAGACGGGATCGATTCCCCCGAGCAGGTCAAGCGACTCTCCATTTCCGATCTCGAACAACTGGCCGCGGAAATCCGCGAGGAACTGATCACCGTGCTTTCCATCGAACGGCGGGCACCTGGGCCCGAACCTGGGCGTGGTGGAGCTGACCATCGCCCTGCACTACGTCTTCGACACGCCCAAGGACCACTTCCTCTTCGACGTCAGCCACCAGGCCTACGTCCACAAGCTGCTCACCGGCCGGCGCGAGCGCTTCCACACCATCCGCACGCCGGGCGGGCTGAACGGCTTCATGCTGCGCACCGAAAGCCCGCACGATTGCTACGGCGCGGGCCACGCCGGCACGGCGCTTTCGGCGGCGCTCGGCATGGCCGTGGCGCGCGACAAGATGGGCGGCAAGGAACACGTCGTGGCGGTGGCCGGCGACGCCGCCTTCACCTGCGGCATCACCTACGAGGCGCTCAACAACATCGCGCACCACACCAAGCGGCTGATCGTGGTGCTGAACGACAACGAGTGGTCCATCGACAAGAACGTCGGCGCCATCGCCAGCTACCTCAACAAGATCGTCACCAGCCCGCGGTACGACTACCTGCACGAGCGCGCCGGCAAGTTCGTCGAGAAGGTGGGCGGCAAGATCGGCCGCTGCAGATGGCGCGCAAGGCCGAAGAGGCCGCCAAGAGCATGCTGTGGCCCAGCGTCATCTTCGAGGAGCTGGGGCTGAAGTATTACGGCCCCATCGACGGCCACGATATCGCCACGCTGATCAAGACGTTCGAGTTTCTCAAGAAGCAGGACCGCCCCGTGCTGCTGCACGTGCTCACGCAGAAGGGCAAGGGCTTCGAGCCCGCCATGCAGAAGCAGAAGAAGTTCCACGGCCTGGGCCCGTACGATCCCGAGACCGGCGAGACCAAGCCGCTCAGCCAGCCGCACTTACTCCGAGGTCTTCGCCGACACCCTGGTGAAGCTGGCCAACTGCAATCCGACAAGGTCGTGGCCATCACGGCGGCCATGCCCAACGGCACCGGCCTCGACCGCTTCCAGCCGCACCATCCGGACAAGTATTTCGACGTCGGCATCGCCGAGGAGCACGCCGTGCTGTTCGCCGCCGGCCTGGCCGCCAAGGGCTTCAAGCCGTTCTGCGCCATCTACTCCACCTTCCTGCAGCGCGCCTTCGACCCCATCGTGCACGACGTCTGCCTGCAGAATCTGCCGGTGGTCTTCTGCATGGATCGCGGCGGCCTGTCCGCCGACGACGGCCCCACGCACCACGGCCTCTTCGACATCAGCTATCTGCGCGGCATCCCCAACATGGTCCACATGGTGCCCAAGGACGAGGACGAGCTGGCCGACATGCTGTTCACCGCCATGCAGTGGGACGGCCCGATCGCCGTGCGCTATCCGCGCGGCGTCGGGCCCGGGCACGCCGGTCAAGGACGTGCCCGAGCGCCATTCCCATCGGCAAGGCCGAACTGCTGCAGCACAGCGACAACGATCGCGTGGCCATCTTCGCGCTGGGCGCGCTGGTGCCGATGGCGCGAAGAGATCGCCCGCAAACTGGAAGGGCGAAGGCGTCGCCGCGGCGGTGATCAACGCCCGCTTCGCCAAGCCGATCGACGTGGAGATGCTGGAGTTCTTCGCCCGCAGCGTGGATGTCATCCTGACGCTGGAGGACCACGTGCTGCGCGGCGGCTTCGGCAGCGCCGTGCTGGAGGAACTGAGCAACCTGGGCATCGCCACGCCGGTGGTGCGCATCGGCTGGCCCGACCAGTTCATCGAGCACGGCAAGATTGAGCCGTTGCGCGCGAACTACGGCATTACCGTGGAAGCCGCGATGGAAAAACTGGCGCCCTATGTGACGGCCGCCAAGACCCAGACTGTGGCCGCTCCCAAACGGTAATGGCCCGCGAGATCTGGCTGATACGGCACGGGCAGACGGAGTGGAGCCTTTCCGGGGCCCACACCGGCCGGACCGATATTCCGTTAACCGAGGAGGGCCGCCGCGAGGCCGTGAACTTGCGCCGGGTGCTGAACGGGCGTCCGTTCGCCCTGGTGCTCTCGAGTCCTTTGCAGCGCGCCCTGGACACCTGCAAACTGGCCGGTTACGGTGACGTGGCGCAGGTGGACCCCAACCTTCAGGAGTGGAACTACGGCGATTACGAAGGCCGCACCACCGCGGAGATTCTGAAACAGCGGCCGGGATGGTCGCTGTGGCGCGATGGGGTTCCCAACGGCGAGGGCATCGAACAGGCTGCCATGCGCGCCGAAGCCGTGCTGGCGCGCGCCATGAAGGCGGGAGGCGACGTGGCGCTGTTCGCGCATGGCCACATTCTGCGCATCCTGACGGCGTGCTGGCTGGAACTTCCGCCCTCGGATGCCCGCCTGTTCGCGCTCTCCACGGCTACGGTGAGCACGCTGGGCTACGAACACGATACCTGCGTTATTTCGCGGTGGAATCTTTCTTCGGAGTGACCAGCGCTACCCGCGCCGGTTTGGCCCCGGCGGCGACTTTCATGGTCTTGCACAGCAGTTGCAGGGAACCGGCCGGGGCGATTACGCGCGTCAGATTCCGGTTGGCATCCTGCCCGCTGAGCACCACCACCTGGGGCGACCGCAAAAACAGCTCCATCACGCGGATCCGCTCCACCCCGCTCTGAAACAGCACCACCAGCTCTTCGTCCTCTTTGAGCGCCCGCTGCATCGCCTGAAGCTCGCCGAAGATGGTCAGACCCGTGTTATCGGCCGCTACCGGCGCGGGCGCCTCTTTCTTTTCGGAGGTGGCCGAAAGAATCGCCTGCTGCGCCAGTTGTTTGGTTAATTCGGTGAATGCCATCCTGGCTTGATGCTAGCAAAAGACGGGGAACTCGAGGTAACCTAAGTCCCCAGAGAGCGCAGGTAATCTCGAACGGCGATCTGGCCAAAGTAGTCTGCTGCTCCGGCAGCGTCGCCGTGATAAAGATCGTCCTGGATCTTCGGATCGGCTCCTCCTTGAATGAGCAACTGCACCATGGAAAGGTGGCCGTTCTGCGATGCCATGTGCAGTGCGGTGACGCCCTGGCCGTGGGAAAGGCCGCCGAAAGTGGCTTTCTGATTGACCGGCGCGCCGCGATCGAGCAGCCAGGCGGCCGTTTCCATGCGGTTGCGCACCGCGGCCCAGATGAGGGGAGTGCCGCGATAGGGGTCGGCGTCCAGCCGCGCGCCGGCGCGCACCAGACGGGCGAGTACTTCGGTTCGGCCGCTCTTGCAGGCCCAGACAAGAGCCTCGTCCAAAACCTCCTGCGGACCGGCTGACGGCTGCCAGTCCGGGAACCCGCTGTGGGGCCGGTAAAATCCTCGCGCCGCACAAGCCTCGAACGTAAGGGCCTTTTCTCCGCTGAAGCAATTCTCCAAAAGGTCCGTGTCGCCCAGCCCCGCCGCGGCGCGCAGATTCCCCGGGGCTGCGGAATGGCGGCCCAGCACATCAGCCACTTCCCGATGACCCCAGAACAAGGCGGCAATGAGCGGAGTTCCGCCGGAGCCGTGCGCTTCCGCGTCCAGGTCGGCTCCGCTTTCGATCAATCTGGCGGCAATGGCGGATTGGTTGGAGTAAGCCGCCTGGTGCAGGGGCGTCCAACCGCGGTCGTTGGGATCGTTCACGTCCCCACCGGCGGCGAGCATCGTTTCGACCAGCGCAAGGCCCATCTCAGGGTCGCCCTTGGCTGCGAGGCTCACGGCCAGGTTCAAGAGAGAATTTCCATTGGTGCCGCGTTCTTTCGCGAGCCGGGGATGGGCCCGCAACAACGACTGGAGCGCCGCGGCATCGTGGGATTCCAAAGCTCGAAAGGCCGCAAGAAAGGGTTCGGCCGCCGGCGCGCTCGCGGCCGATGCGAGCAGGTTCACCCGGTGGACGAAGTCATCCCAGGAATCGAACCCATGTTCCCGGGAATAGACCAGCCGGGCATCGGCTTCGGTAAACGGGGCTTGCCGGATTTCTTCGTCGGAGCAGCCGCTGAAACGCGGGTGCCATTCGCGAATCTGCTCCAGTGCCGCCGGACCCGCCGATTGCCGCGTACGCAGAAGGCCGTGTACCCGGTCCGTAATCCATTGCACGTCGGCAACAAAGAGCCGGGTGTGGCGAGCCTGGGGGCCGGCCTCTGCGTAGAGCTTGAGTTTGGTCCAACTGGCAAACCCTTGCTCGCGGGCGACCACGAACTGGGCATCGTGCAGGGCAGCTTCCCGCCGGACGGCCGCATCGTCCACACCGGCCCAGCGTAAATGCCGGTCTCGCAGCCGGGCAAGGGCGCCGGGGTTTCCGGCGCGGATGGCCCGCAACAGTTCGCGAGCCTGTTTCTTTTGTTGTTCCAGATTCAAGAGTGCCTCCTTCGTGTGCCTGGTCCGCATGACAGGCGAAAGAGGTTATCGAAAAGGTGAATCCAGACAGCGCACAGGTGGGCGCAGCCCTTTCCGCGGACAGGACGCGCCCTGCGCGCGCGTCTCGAATCAGTCTACCAGAGTCCTGCTGCGTTGGATGGCCGCGGATGATTCAAAATAGTGGCGCAGGAGAAATCTTTATGTTTATGGAATTCCGCCGCTTCCAATACGCCATTGCCGCCGGCTGCCTTGCGATTGCCGTTACCTCCGCGTTCGGCCAGGCTCCCTCGAGTCCGGCCGCCGCGACGGAAGGAGTTCCTGTGACGCTCGACGGCCGGACCTTGTTCACCGTTCAGGCTAATCTCGGTCCCTTCACAGCCCGGGAACGCGCGGAGGCCACCACCACCCGCCTGCTGGATCTGGCCAAGGACCTGACCATTCCTCCCGAAGCGATCGCCGCGGCGCCTTTCGATGCCAGTACCGACATCGTGGCTCGCGACCGCGTGCTTCTCACCATAACCGACGCGGACGCGCAGGCCGCCCGAACATCGAGAAGCGATCTGGCCGCGGCCTATGTACAAAGCATCCGGTCCGCGGTTGCCCGGAGGCGCGCCCAGTACAGTTACCGCAGCATCTTAGTGGGAGTACTTTTTTCCCTGATTGCCACGCTGTCGCTGCTGTTTCTGCTCTGGGGCGTGCGGCGGATCTTTCCGGCCGTTTGCCGCAAGATCGATGCCGGCCGCGGCACGGCCATCCGGTCCATACGCCTTCAGCGCGCCGAACTGATGTCGTCGGATCGCATTGCCGATATCCTGCTTCTCTGTGTCCGGGTGCTGCGCATTGCCTGCGTGCTGGTGATTCTCTATGTCTACTTACCGCTGATTTTGAGTTTCTTCCCCTGGACGCGCGAGTACACACCGGTGCTGCTGGGCTATATTGCGAACCCGGTGCGGTCCGCGGTTGCCGCGTTCGTTGCTTATTTACCGAATCTCTTCGTGGTGATGGTCTGCGGCGTGGCGGCCTACGTGTGTATCCGGATCTCCCGGTTCCTGTTCGATCAGTTGATGAGAGGCAACATCACCTGGTCGGGATTCTATCCCGAATGGGCCGACCCGACCCACAAGATTGTGAGGTTTCTGATCCTGGCATTCGTGGCCGTGGTGATCTTCCCGTATTTGCCCGGTTCGGAATCCCCGGCGTTTCGCGGGATCTCCATCTTTTTGGGTGTGCTCTTCTCGCTGGGATCCACCTCCGCGGTAGCCAACATTGTTGCCGGCACAATCCTCACGTACACGCGAGCGTTCCGTGTGGGCGACCGCATCCAGATTGCGGATACCACCGGGGACGTGGTGGAGAAAACCCTGCTCGCCACGCGCGTCCAGACCATCAAGAACGAGCTGATCACGGTCCCCAACGCCATGGTGCTGGGGAGCCATATCACCAATTTCAGCGCAGGTTCCGCCGGCGGCCGGGCACTGATTCTGCACACCACCGTGACGATCGGTTACGACGCGCCGTGGCGGAACATCCACGAACTGTTGATCGCGGCGGCACTGCGCACCGAGGGAATCCTCAAAGAGCCGGCTCCTTTCGTGCTGCAGACGGGTCTCGACGACTTCTACGTGCACTATGAAATTAATGGCTACACCGGCCAGCCGGCGCAGATGGCCGTGACTTATGCCCAACTGCGCCAGAACATTCAGGACAGCTTCAATGAAGCGGGCGTAGAGATCATGTCCCCGCACTTCTCTTCGTTGCGCGATGGAAACCGCAAGGCGATTCCGGATCCATACATACCCGGTACCTATTCTTCGCCATCGTTCCGCGTGATGAATCCTCGCAGCGGGCCGGCGGCGGCCGGGTAGTCTCGCTCCCGCGCTTCCAGCTATTGTAGGTTTATGCGCAGTTTTGAAAGCTTGACCGAGCGGGAACTGCTCGCCCTGGCCATCTCTCTGGAAGAAGAGGACGAGCGCGTCTACGCCGATTTTGCCGAGGGTTTGCGCCACGATTTTCCCGGTACCGCATCCGTGTTCGACGGTATGCGTCAGGAGGAATCCGGCCATCGCCGCCGCCTCATCGCGCTGTTTCAGGAACGATTCGGCGATCACATCCCTCTTATCCGGCGCCAGGACGTGAAAGGTTTCGTGCAGCGCCAGGCGCTGTGGCTCTCGCAGCCACTCAACCTGGACCGCATTCGCAAGCAGGTCTCCACCATGGAAGTGGAAACGCGGCGCTTTTATGAGACCGCCGCCACGCGGTCGCAGGATCCCAACATCCGCCAGTTGCTCGACGACCTGGCGCAGGAAGAGCGCTCCCACGAGCATCGAGCGGACGAGTTGGAAAAAGATCAGCTCAGCCCCGACACGCGCGCCGAAGAGGAGAAGGCCAATCGCCGCCTGTTCGTGCTGCAGATTGTGCAGCCGGGTCTGGCCGGCCTGATGGATGGCTCGGTCTCCACGCTGGCGCCGGTCTTTGCCGCCGCCCTCGCCACCCATAAGCCCTGGGACGCCTTCCTGGTGGGACTGGCCGCCTCGGTGGGCGCCGGCATCAGTATGGGGTTCGCCGAGGCGCTGTCCGACGATGGCAGCCTCACCGGCCGCGGCCACCCGTGGGTGCGCGGCGCCATTTGCGGCGCCATGACCTCGCTCGGCGGCATCGGCCATACCCTGCCGTTCCTTATTCCGGGCTTCCAGGCGGCCATGACCGCCGCCATCATTGTGGTGATCCTGGAACTGGCGGCCATCTCCTGGATTCGCCATCGCTATATGGAATCCACGTTGTGGTCCGCGGCGGTGCAAGTGGGGATCGGCGGCATTCTGGTGTTCGCCACCGGCGTTCTGATCGGGAGTTCGTAGTATGGAAAGGATGCTGCTGCCAATCGTAGTCCTTGCCGCCGGTCTGGCGGGCGGTCAGACAGGGAGCCAGCCCACCGCCTTCGAAGCGGCCTCGCTGAAAGTCGCCGGCAAAAGGTTCATCCCGGGCCTTTCGGGTAAGATGTCCGGCGGACCCGGAACCGGCGATCCCGGGCGCATCGTTTACACGCAAATCCCGCTGATGCAGCTCCTGATGAAAGCCTGGGACGTGGAGTATTACCGGATCGCCGGTCCCGCGTGGCTCAAGGCCTCGGCCCCCGACGCAGATCTCTACGACATCACCGCAACTATGCCGCCCGGCACGACCCGGCAACAGTTCCGAGAAATGCTCCGGAATCTGCTGGTGGAGCGATTCCGGATTCGGCTTCACCACGAAACCCGAACCTATCCCGGTTATGAGCTTGTGGTCGCGCCGGGCGGACCGAAACTCCGGGAACCGGCGAATCCGGACGCCCCGGACCCTGACTCCGGACCCACCGGCAAATCGGGCGACGATGGTTTCCTCCTCTTGCCGCCGGGTCACGGTAAAGGTGTCCGCATGGCGTCGAACGGAATTTACGCGAAATTCCAGAACTGCGCCCTCGCGGAGTTGATCGAGCCCTACCTGAGATCCTTCCTCCAGCAATCCACCGGCGCGCAAACCAATCACATCGCGGACAAGACGGGGCTGGCAGGCAAATATGACTACACACTGAAATTCGACGCCCGCGGCGCGGATAGCGCGGTTGTGGTTGCCCCCGGGGTCCGGGCCGCTTCGCCTTCTGGTTCCGCCAGCGACCCCAGCGGCCTGCCGAATCTCTTCAATGCCCTGGAAAAACAACTTGGGTTGAAACTCATAAAATCGAAAGGGTTCCCATTGGATACCATAGTCATCGACGAAATACAGAGGGTACCCGCCGGGAACTGATGCCAGACCTGAGAGAGCAATTCGGCCAGATCGATATCTACCTGTTCGATCAACTGCTGCGCGGACGCATCGCGCCCGGTATGCGAATTCTGGACGCCGGGTGCGGCCATGGCCGCAATCTGGTCTATTTCTTCCAGGAGGGGTATGAGCTGTTCGGCGTGGATGCGGACCCGCGGGCCATCGACTCGATCCATCGCCTGGTGCCATCCCTTCCCGCCGCCAGCTTTCGCGTGGAGCCGCTGGAACAGATGTCCTTTCCGGACGCCTTCGCCGATGTCGTGCTGAGCAGCGCCGTCCTGCACTTCGCCCGCGACGACAGTCACTTTTTGGCCATGCTGCGCGGCACCTGGCGCGTGCTGAAACCGGGCGGCATGTTGTTCTGCCGGCTGGCATCCACGATCGGGATGGAGGACCGGATGCACCGCGTCGCGGGGCGCCGCTTCCTTCTGCCCGACGGATCGGAGCGCTATCTGGTGGACGAGGCACTCCTGCTCCAATTGACCGGCGAACTGGGCGGCGTCCTGGCCGACCCCCTGAAAACCACCGTCGTCCAGGACCAGCGCTGCATGACTACCTGGGTAGTGCGTAAAAACGGCTGACTATTTGGCGCGATTGGCGGCCGTGGCCGCTTCCCTCAACTCTTTGTTGGCCTGATCCAGCAGTTCCTTGGCTTTCTGGGCGTGCCCCTGCATATCCCATTCGTTGGCCTGTTGGGCGGCCACGATCTTGTCATAAGCCTGCTGGCTGAACCGCTGCGCCGCCGCGATGTTCGGATGACGCGCCGGATTCACGTTCTTTTTGGGTTGCGCGAATGCCAGGCCTCCGATCAGCAAGGAGGAACCGAGGACAGCAAAAGTAAGTCTGGTTTTAATCATGGGGGTAATTCTAAGGCGCTCTTCCCACCGGACGCAAGTGAAAATATCGGTAAGATTTTCAAGCGCGAGAATGACAACGTTAACCCGGGTTATCAGGGTCCATCGGCTATGATAGGCGGAGGTAAAGCTTGCTACCTCCCTCGGAATGGAAGTCCTTACCGGCGCGTTATGGCGGTGCCCTGGCTTGCGCCGGGGCATCCCTGCTGGTGCGGTTTGCATTGAGCCCGCTGCTGGAAAAGCGGATACCTTATGCCTTCACCGTGGTAGCGGTGTTGATTTGCGCGCGATATCTCGGAACCGGGCCCGGCATCTTGAGCGCGATTGTGGGCGGAGCCGCCGCCGCCCACTTCTTCGCCGGCGCGCCGGTACCCTTTCCGGGCAGCCTGGGCTCGGTATCGGTGGGCGGATACAGCCTGATCTGCGCGACGGTGATCTGGGTGGTGGAACTGCAAAAGCGCCAGCACCGGCGGGTCGAGGCGAATGCCTGCCTGGCATCCAAGCGTCTGGAGGAACTGCGGCGGGAAACAGCCGTCTCCACGCGGCTGCGCGCCATTGTGGAGTCCAGCGAGGACGCGATTGTGTCTACGGACCTGGACGGCGTGATTCAAAGCTGGAACGATGCGGCGGCGCGCATTTTCGGATACACCAGCGGGGAGATGGTGGGAAAGAGCGTGGCGTCCCTGCTACCGCCGGACCGGGTGCCGGAAGAGGCCGGCATTGCCGAAAGGATTCGCGGCGGCGGCGGGGTCAGACATTTCGAAACCGTCCGCCTGCGCAAGGGCGGCCATACGATTCCGGTCTCGCTCACCATCTCTCCGGTCCACGATGAAGGGGGCCGGGTAGTAGGCGTATCGCAGATTGGCCGCGATATCAGCGAGCAGAAGCGGATGGAGGAACAACTCCGCCAGACCCAGAAATTAGAGAGCCTGGGAGTATTGGCGGGCGGCCTGGCGCATGATTTCAATAACCTGTTGACCGGCATCATGGGCAATGCCAGCCTGGCGTTGCAGGACCCGGAAAATGGCGACGCCGTGCGGGTCCATATGGACGAGATCATCGCCGCCAGCGAGCGTGCCGCCCTGCTGGTGGGGCAGATGCTGGCCTATGCCGGCAAAGGGCGGACTATGGTGGAGCCGCTGGACCTGTCGCAGCAGATTTCAGAGATCATACCGTTGATTCGCACATCGGTTCCGCGCTCGGTGGATCTGCACCTGGAACTGGATCCCGGCGGGCCGCGCGTGGAAGCCGACCGCTCGCAGGTGCAACAGCTCATCATGAACCTGGCGATCAACGCCGCCGAAGCCATTGGCGAGGAGCCGGGCACGGTCACAATTCAGACCAGCCGCAGGGAGACAAACCAGGAAACCCAGGCGGTTCTGACCGTCAAGGACACCGGGTGCGGGATGGACGAGGCCACCCAAGGGCAGATGTTCGACCCGTTTTTCACCACCAAATTCACGGGCCGGGGTTTGGGCCTGGCGGCGGTGTTAGGGATCATCCGGGCGCACCGCGGCAGCATCTCGGTGGAATCGGCGCCGGGAATGGGGACGGTGATCACGGTGACGCTGCCGGCCTCCGGAACGCCGTTCTCCGCCGAGGGGCCCGACGATGCTGTAGACGTTCACGGATTTGGCAACATCCTGGTGGCGGACGACGAAGCCATGGTGAGGAACCTGGCGAAGTTCGCCCTGGAGCATTGCGGCTACACCGTGGAACTGGCTCAGAACGGGAAGGAGGCGCTGGATGCTTTCGCCGCCCGGCCGGACGGATTCGCCGCGGTGATCCTGGATCTGACGATGCCGGTGATGGCCGGCGAGGAAGCACTCGACCGCCTGCGGCAGCTTCGCGCGGATATTCCAGTGCTTCTCTCCAGCGGATTCAGCGAGGAAGAAGCGCTCAAACGGTTTCAAGGAAAGGGCTTGTCGGGCTTCCTGCAGAAGCCGTACACGGCCACCGCGCTGGCTCGAAAAATCAAACTGGCGATGCGCCGGGCTGGAACGGGCAGCGCAGTGTAGGCCATTCCTCAAAAAGTCGCGCACACGCGGGCTGTCTCCCAAAGCACGGACTCCTGCTCGAAGGCCTTTTTGTAGTCCTCGATGATGGCCAGGATGGCAGCCTTCACGGCTGGGGATTCGTCGTGCACCAGGAGCAGGACTTTGGCAGGCTCGCGGACAATGACGCCGTCGGCGCGCCGCCACTGGCCGTTGGCCTCCCAGACGGTGAGCCCTTGCGGGAAACGCGGCGTGACATAGTCGCGCAGGAAGTTTCGCCACTGGGCTTCGCTGACGGTGCCGCTCTTGCGATTGAGCCCGAAATAAAGCGTGGTCCGCATGGAAGACGCGCCCATCGGCCCGCACTCCAGGGCGCTCGCCGGCGGCGGCGCTGCTTGCGAGGCCGCTGCCGGACCGCGCACGGATAACCCGGAACAGGCAAGCAGTACCAGGAACGGAAACAGAGTACGCACCTCAATCCCTCCCCGTAGGACTATATCCCATTCCTTCCCTGAAGCGAAGCATTGACTTGCCGGCCGAGCCCTGCTTAACTATAGTTAAGTTGCCATGAGTACGGTGGGAAATTTGCGCCACGATGACCGCTCGCTTTCCGACGTGCATGCCAGCGTCGGAACGGGCCAGGTCTCCTTCTGGCGCCGCATGTTCGCTTTCGCCGGGACCGGCGTACCTGGTGAGCGTGGGTTATATGGACCCGGGCAACTGGGCCACGGACCTGGAAGGCGGAGCGCGTTTCGGGTACCGTTTGCTGTGGGTGCTGGTCATGTCCAACGCCATGGCCATCCTGCTGCAGACTTTGAGCGCGCGCCTGGGGATCGTCTCCGGCACGGGACCTGGCGCAGGCGTGCCGGGAGACTTACCCGCGCCGGATCAACCTGGCTTTGTGGGGGCTGTGCGAAATCGCCATTGCAGCCTGCGACCTGGCGGAGGTGCTGGGGGCGGCCATCGCGCTGAACCTGCTGTTTCACATTCCGCTTTTGTACGGCGTTTTGCTCACGGCGGCGGACACTCTGCTGGTGTTGTGGTTTCAGAGTTTCGGCATCCGCGTCATCGAAGCCTTCGTGCTGGCGATGATCTCGGTGATGGCGGTGTGCTTCTGCATCGAAATTTTCTGGGCCAAGCCGGGCTGGAGCGAGATGCTCACCGGCCTGGCGCCGCGATTGGACGGCAACAGCCTGTATATCGCCATCGGCATCCTGGGAGCCACGGTGATGCCGCACAATCTGTACCTGCATTCAGCGCTGGTACAGACCCGCCACATCGGGCAGAACGAGGCAGCCAAGCGGACGGCGTGCCGGTACAACCTGATCGATTCGGCGGTGGCGCTGAACGGGGCGATGTTCGTCAATGTCGCGATCCTGGTGCTGGCGGCGGCCGTGTTTTTCCGGCGCGGCATCATCGTCACGGAAATTCAACAGGCGCAGGTGTTGCTGGTGCCTTTGCTGGGTACCAGCCTGGCGGGCATTCTCTTCGCCGTGGCGCTGCTGTGTTCGGGCCAATCGTCCACACTGACCGGAACGCTGGCGGGCCAGGTAGTGATGGAAGGCTACCTGAATATCCGCATGCGTCCCTGGTTGCGCCGGCTCATCACCCGGTCATTGGCGGTGATTCCGGCGGCGTTGACGATTTACATCGCGGGCGACCAGGCGACGTTCGGTCTGATTATTCTCAGCCAGGTGATGCTGAGCATGCAACTGCCTTTCGCCATCATTCCGCTGATTCACTTCACTGGCGACCGCACGCGGATGGGCGCGTTCGCCAATCCGGCCTGGGTGCGAGTTCTGTCGTGGGCCACGGCACTGGTGGTGGTGGCGTTGAACATCATACTGGCTGTGCCGGTGATTTCAGGATGGCTGGCCCACGCGGGGGCGTGGCGGCCGTTGGTGTGGGTAGTTACCGTGCCTACCGGAGTCACGCTGCTGCTGCTGCTGGGGTTTGTGACGCTGGAACCGCTGCTTACGCGCCGCAAACTCGGCATGGCGCCGGTGACTCTGCCCGACACCAAGGGCGCCGAAGCGGGCGCGGCTCCCCGCTACCACCGGATTCTGGTGCCGCTGGACCACACCGAACTGGACCAGTTGGCTTTGAATCACGCCGCCGCCATGGCGCGCATCTACGGCGCGAAAATCTTCCTGCTGCACGTGGAAGAGGGTGTCACGAGCCGGATTTACGGCGGCGCGTCATCCACGGCCGAGGTCGAATTGGGCGAACAGTACCTGGAACGGATCGCCCAGTCATTACGGGTGCAGGAAATCTCGGTGGAGACCAGCATCTCGCATTCGCCTTCGCCCACCAAGGAGATCATCCGCTACGCGCGCGAAGTGAAGCCCGACCTGCTGATTATGGGGGCGCACGGACACGGCGGCCTGAAGGATCTGATTTTCGGTAACACAATCAATCCCGTGAGGCACCACCTGCAGGTGCCGATGCTGATCGTGCGGCCGGGAAAGACCTGACGCGGGCGGTGGGACAGTGTGTCTCATCACCGTGTCGCAGGTACACACAAATCCGTGTAAAATGAATGTAAAGGCATTCGTTTCAATGTGTTCGAATGGACCGAGAACTGCTTTTTACAATTTTGTGAAGCGCGCTCTTCAACTTACGGCGATCCTGTCGGTGTGCCTGTCACCGCTGTGTGGGGCCACTTTGGCGCGCCTGTCTCTGGCCGACATGGCGACCCAGTCTACCGCCATCGTACGGGCCAAGGTGCTGGATTCCTACACCTCAGTGAGCGGGCCAATGATTTATACGCACTATAAAGTTCAGGTGAGCGAGCGGTTGAAGGGTCAGAGCGTCTCCGAATTCGTAGTGCGCGGCGGAATCGCCAACGGTATGGAGCAACTGGTGCCGGGCGCACCGAAGTTCCACAAAGGCGACGAGTATGTGTTCTTTCTGTGGGCTGGGGCGGACGGTTTGAACCAGGTGATCGGTTTGACTCAGGGAATGTTCTCGGTGGCCGGCGGGGGCGCGGCCAATCCGACGGTGACGCGGAGCGCCAGCCAGGAATTGATGTTGGATCCGAAGACCGGACATGCGGTGAAAGATCAGACGGTGGCGATGAAGCTGAGCGATCTGCGTTCTCAGATTGCCGGCGCACTGGCCGGGGCGGCGCAAAAGTGAAGCGAAACAGCCATCTTCGCAAGCTTTGCATCCTGGCGGCAGCGGCTATTTTATTGGGCGGGCCTGCGGAAGCTTATTATCATTACGTTTATTACTACCGCAGCTCGCCCTTCTATCCCATGCAGGCAAAGTTCGACCTGACCCGCCTGGTCAATAATACCCTGGTCGTTACCGTGGCCGATAACGGCCCATCCACTTACTATCCCAACGACAGCTTCGGTTCAGTCGTGGCGGAAGTGAAGCAGGCGGTGGCCGCGTGGAACTCGGTGCAGACTTCCAGTCTGCGCCTGATGTACGGCGGCTTGCAGCCCTCCGGTCAGACTTCAAATACGCCCAACGTGGAAGTAGTGTTTCAAGACCTTGGACCCGGTCTGCTGGGTCTGACCAGCATCAGCGTGCCGGCGTCTCCTTCGTTTGCGGGACTATTCGTGCCCATCGCCCACTCCCAGGTGATGCTGACCAACAACACCAGCCAGCAGCCGGGACCCAGCTACTACGAGAGCTTCTTCACCACGGCGGTGCATGAGATCGGCCACGCCATGGGCCTGCAGCATACCTGGACGGCGTCGGCGATGTCGCAAGGGACCATCCGCAACACTTCACGCGCGAGGCCCATCGACGCCGATGACATGGCGGGGCTCTCGGTCCTGTACCCGGCGGCCAACTGGACGGCCAACTTCGGGACCATCTCCGGCCACGTTACGTATACCAACGGGGCGGCCGTGGCGCTGGCTTCGGTGGTGGCGATTCCAAACAGCGGTCCGGCGGTAAGTACCTTGACCAACCCCGACGGGTCCTACACGATCCTTGGCCTGCCGCCCAATACGTACCAGCTTTACATCCACCCGCTGCCGCCGGATGCCGTGGTGCCGGGCGGCGAAGGGCTGCAACTGCCGCTGTACGATTCCGGCCAGCAGATTGCCGCCAGCGCTCCCTTCCGTACGGTGTTTTATCCCGGCGTGCAGGACCCGGGGCAGGCGACGCAGTATCCGGTGGCTCCGGGCTCCAGCTTCAACAACCAGAACTTCATCGTGCAGCAGGCGCCCGGCGTGCCGACCTACGACGTGCAGACCTGGAGCTATCTGGATCCGGTGGCTCGCACGTACCCGTTCCAGTTGCCGCAGACCTATATCGGGATCACGCCCGCGTTTATCGACGAAACGCAGTCTGCATCGTTCATTGTGGGGCTGACCAGTTCCGGGGTGCCCTCGATTCCCACCCCGCAATCGGTGAACTTGCTGGGCGTAGGTTCAGCCACCTTTGCCCCGTACATCTCTTCCGCCGGGCCGGCTCTGGTGATGTCGTTTGCTTCTTCGCCTACGGCGGGCGTGGGTCCGCGCCACCTGGTGCTGAATTTCGGCAACGACATCTATGTGCTGCCTGACGCCGTCGACATGGTGCAGAAAGGGCCGCCGGTGGTGAATGCAGTCACATCCAACAGCGACGGCACGGTGACCCTCAGCGGCGCGGGCTTCGGGCCGGACAGCCGGGTATTTTTCGATGGCATGCAGGCTCCGGGCACCTTCAATGCGGCAGGCAACAGCATTGTGGTGACTCCTCCGGCAGCGCCCGGCGGGCAGGTTTCCACGGTGGCGGTGTACAACAGCGACGCGCAAAACTCCCTGTTCATCCAGAGCCAGAATCCACCTACGTATACGTACCCGGCCGGCGGAACGTCACAGTTCCAGAGCATCTCGCCGTCTTCGGTGCCGGCTGGAGTCTTCGGCGTGCCCTTCTCGGCGAAGGTGGACATTGTCACTTCGGGAACGCAATTCGTGGACGGCCAGGTAAGCCTGGGATTCGGCTCGAGCGATGTGACGGTGAGCCGTGTGTGGGTGGCTAGCCCGACGCACCTGGTGGCCAACATATTGGTTAGCCCGGCTGCCGCACCCGGTTCCTTCGCGCTGAGCATCACTTCCGGGATGACGGTGATCGAGCAGAGCGGCGCTTTCCAGATTCAAGGTGCCACGCCACTGCCTCAGATCGAAACCGCGGTCAACGGTGTGACCAATCTGCCGGGCGTGGTGTACCAGGGAAGTTATGGCGTCTTGTACGGCCAGAATCTGGCGCAATCGGTGAGCGGCGTGCAACTGACTCTGAATGGCGCCGCGGCGAGCGTCCTCTATGCCTCGCCCACGCAAATCAATTTCATCTCTCCCGGAAGCGTTGGCACCGGCCCGGCGGCGGTAGTGCTGAACTCCAGTTTCGGCACGGCGACGGTGGAAGTGCAGATCGCGGCTCCTCCGCCCACGATCGTGGGAATGAGCGGCGCGTCGGCCGGTTCCGCCGCCAACCCTGGCGACGTCCTCACCGCCACGCTGACCGGCCTTGATTCCACGCTAGCGGCCAATCCCGCCCGCCTTCAGGTGACCGTAGATGGGCTGCCGATGCCGGTCCTGCAGATCGGCTCCGGCCAGGTTCAGTTCGCGCTGACGCAGTCCTTCGGCGGTGGTCAGGCGCCGGTGGTTGTTTCGGTAGACGGTGCTCCCAGCCCGCCTTTCCTCATTACGGCACGGTAGGGCCGTCCGGTTGCAGACGACTCCCATCAAGATCGCGATCACCGGCGTCGTCTCGATTGCGATCCAGTTCGGGCTGGCAATTGCCGGGTGGGGCGGATGGGACCCGTTTTTTGCGCACCCCGCCTTTCGCGCGCTGGCCGTCGTGGTGGCGGTGCTGATGGCGGTAGCCATCCCTTCCGGTTCGTCCGGCATAAGTTCGGGCGAGCAGGAGGACCGCGGCAATCGCTGGGTGCTGGCGGTGTTCACCGTGATTGCGCTGCTGGCGGCGTTCTTCTCGTCCTATACCGATCGCATCGGCTTCTGGACATTGGATGGCGACGCCATGCGGTGGGCGGGCGTGGCGGTGTGCTTTTTGGGCGGATTGCTCCGCCTCATTCCGGTATACGTGTTGAGGAATCGCTTCAGCGGCCTGGTAGCCATCCAACCGGGACACACACTGGAGACTAGCCCGACTTTCGCACTTCGGAGGGTTTTACCGGCTCGACCGAACTATATTTGGTTTGTCTGCAACAATGCCGCCTCGAAAAGGGCCTGAGTGAAGACCTACTCTCTTTCCTTTTACCTCGGTTTCTGGCATGCTGCTGCTTCCTATGTTTCTGCGCAGCACCCCACGAAAGAAGGACGGCAAGATTCACCGCTACTTCAGCGTGGTCGAGAATCGCCGCTTGCCCGGCGCCAAAACGGTGCAGCGCACCGTGCTGTATCTAGGCGAGATCAACGACCAACAGCAGGCTGCGTGGCGCAAGACGCTGGAAGTCTTCGACGAAGACCAGCAAGACTATCGAACCATGAGCCTGTTTCCGGACGACCGGGAGGTTCCCGCCGATGCCCTGGACAGCATCCAGGTAAAACTTAGCGGCCTGGAATTGCGGCGTCCGCGCTCCTTCGGCGCTTGTTGGCTGGGGTGCGAGTTGTGGCACCAACTCGGATTGGATGAGTTTTGGCACCAGCGTTTACCGGAAGCGCGCGAAGCGGTGAGTTGGGAGAAGGTGCTGCAGTTGCAGGTAGTGAACTGCCTGCTCGACCCGGGCAGTGATTATCGCTTGCACCGGCAGTGGTACGTGGATACGGCGATGGACGAGCTATTGGAAACGGACTTTGCCGTGGCCGCCAAGGACCGGCTGTATCGCTGTCTGGACCGGGTGCTGCCGCACAAACAGGAGTTGTTTGTCTGGTTGAAACAGAAGTGGGCCGACTTGTTCCAGGCGGACTTTGAAGTATTGCTCTACGATCTAACCAGCACGTACTTCGAAGGCGAGATGGAGCAGAACCCAAAAGCCAAGCGTGGTTACAGCAGAGATAAAAGACCGGACTGTCTGCAATTGGTGATTGCGCTGGTGGTGACCACCGATGGGTTGCCGTTGGCCTATGAGGTGATGAAGGGGAACACGTCAGATCGCACCACGCTGCCAGGCTTTCTCAAGAAGATCGAGGACACCTACGGCAAAGCGCGGCGCGTATGGGTGATGGATCGCGGGGTTCCCAGCGAAGCCATACTGCAAGACATGCGCTCGCCGGAAGGGCAGACGTTCTATTTGGTAGGCACGCCGAAAAGCAAGATCAACCAGCATGAAAAGAAGTGGCTGGATCTGCCGTGGCAAAAGGTTCGCGACTCGGTGGAGGTGAAGTTGTATGAGCATGAAGGCGAACTCTATGTGCTGGCCAAGAGCGGTGGGCGGCAGGCCAAAGAGAACGCCATGCGGCGCAAGCGACTGGCTCGCTTGCTGCGTAAACTGCGGACAATGCGCAAGAGCCTGCCGAAGCGCGATCAACTGTTGCTGCGCATCGGGGCCGCCAAGAAGGAAGCCGGGCGGGCTTTTGGGTTCGTGAAGATGCAGAGGCCGGCGGCGGACCAGGCGGTCACTCGGGAGACATTCTCCTTTGAGGTGGACAAGGTCAAGCTGAAAGCCGCCGAACAACGTGACGGCCATTATCTGCTGCGCAGCAACCTCACTGGCGAAGATCCTGCGGTGTTATGGACGCGCTATGTGCAACTGACCCAGATAGAGAGTGTGTTCCGGTCGTTGAAAAGCGAACTGAGCATCCGGCCCATTGGTCATCAACTGGAACATCGGGCCGATGCGCACGTGCTGATTGCGTTCCTGGCTTACAGTCTGCAAGTCACCTTGAAGAACCGTCTGATGAAGCACGCGCCCGGATTGACACCGGCCACGGTGTTCGAAAAGTTGGCGACGATCCAGATGGTCGAGGTGTGGATTCCCATGGTGGACGGCCGCTGGCTGGCGATGCCGCGTCACACGCAGCCGGAGCCCGATGTGCAAGCACTACTCAATCAGATTCGGATCACGCTTCCCTCCCAACCACCACCACGGATCAAGGCCTCCCAGATCACGTCAAAATAGACCGCACCCTCCCTAGTTTTGTGGTGAAGACCTTTGGGTAGCCTTCACTGATTCTGCGAGGTTTAGCTGTTGCAAAACCTGCGAAGTGCGAAAGTTGGGCTAACATTGCAATAAACAGCGCGGTGAGATTTGACCGAGCCTTTGTCGTTCATGAAGACAGCCATCATATCCATTTTGGTGGCCCTTCTTCGCCTGAAGAGGTCGTGGGTTGTACGTAATCCCGGTTCGTGCGGGACTCATCGGAGAAATATGCCGCCTACTTGCCGCGTGGGGAGAAACCCCCGCACTCTCCATGAAGGCTCGACGGGAAACGCATACGGTTTCGGTACTGTCGGCCGTGGCCAGAAGGTAAAATCCATAGAGTTTGCTTTAGCCGGGTGCTCGTTTTTCGAAGATCGGCCAAGGGCGTGGGCGATCTGCGGAGTCCAGCGCCTTCTGTCGCGGAAAGAGACTTGAGGGAACAAGGTGCGAGCCTGGATTTTCTGGGATACACGTTTCGGTATGATCGCGATCTGCAAGGACGCGAGCGGCGGTTGGGCGACGCGAATCGCGCGACCCACTCTCCCCCGTCGGACCGGAGATGCGGATTTCCCGTGTGCGGCTCTCCTGAAAACTCTCGCCTCAAGCACCTCTCCTACTCTACCGGCTCCGAACCGAGCCGCGAACAGGAGTGAGCGATCTTCACGAAATGCGCGGCCGTATTTATGAAACGGTGTACTTAGTTCTACTGTGTCATAAAAAACAAATCTGTCTTATAATGTTTTCGTGGCTGAGAAAATCCTGGCGCCAGCCCCACAGGAGAAACGCCTCGCCGCATACATGGACTGGCTGGCGCAAGCGGTGGGGCATGCGGACCGCGAACTTCCTCTGCGGAATTACTGTACCGGCTTGTTGCTCGACGGAGAACGGAAAAGCGTCGAGCCCATGGCCGCGCGCTTGGCTCCCGATCATGTGCAGAGCATGCACGAGTCGTTGCATCACTTCGTCGCAGAGTCGCCCTGGAGCGATGCCGACATGATGCGGCAGGTCCGCGATTACGTCCTGCCGGCAATGCAGAAAACAGGGCCGGTAACGGCTTGGATTGTAGATGAGACCAGCTTCGTCAAGAAGGGCACTCATTCGGTGGGAGTAGCACGGCAGTATTGTGGCCGGGTGGGAAAGACGGAGAACTGCCAGGTGGCGGTGAGTCTCTCGGTGGCTACCGCGATCGGGAGTCTGCCCATAGCCTGGCGGGTGTATCTGCCGGAGGAATGGGCCAATGACCCCGTGCGGCGAACGGAGGTCGACATACCCAAGCATGTGCAGTTCCAGACCAAGCCGCAGATTGCGCTGGCGCAGATTCGGCAAGCGGTGAAGGACAAGGTGCCGCCCGGGGTGGTGCTGGCCGATGAAGTGTATGGATCCAGTGTCGATTTCCGGGATGGTGTGGCGGAACTGAAGCTGGACTATTCGGTGGCGGTAAGATCCACGACGACGGTATGGGCGCTGGAACGACAGCCGTTGCCGCCCAAGCCTTGGAGCGGGAGGGGGCCGCGGCCCAAACGGGTGCAACGGGACCGGACGCACCAACCGATCTCGGTGGCGCAGTTAGCGCGGGAGTTGCCGGAGAAAGCTTGGCGTGAGGTAGCCTGGCGCGAAGGCAGTAAAGAACCGTTGCGTTCGCGTTTTGCCGCATTGCGGGTCAGACCCTCGTCCGACCGCAAAGGCGCACAGCCAGAGCAGTGGTTGCTGATCGAGTGGCCCGCCGGAGCAGGGGAGCCAAGCGGCTACTGGTTGGCGCATTTGCCAGTGAAACTCTCGTTGAAACGGTTGGTCTGGATCAGCAAGCACCGCTGGGTGATCGAGCGCGACTACGAGGAACTCAAACAGGAGCTTGGATTGGGTCATTACGAAGGCCGCAACTGGCGGGGGTTTCACCATCACGGAACGTTATGTATTGCGGCTTACGGCTTCTTGATATCGGAAAGAAGCCGTTTTCCCCCCTCAGCCCACGTCGGCCATCTTGGACTACGCACCGCCCCGATACCTCCCGACTTCCGGCCGCGGGGGACGAAGAGTTCGCGCCCAACGGCATAACCCCCATTCGATAGCGACACTGCGTATCCGGATCGCCCGATTCCTGGTGCAGCAGCTTCCCTGCTGCCCTTTGTGTTGTCGTCTACGCGTATAATTTATGACACAGTAGAATTAGTTGCCGTTCATTAATTCGTTTACCAATGCCGGGGCATCGTAGAGTTTGCGCAATGCTTCGGTCATTCCGGCGGTGTGGACGGCGACGGCGCGATTTCTGGCGGGGTCGTACACATAATCTCCGGCCAGGGATTCGATATTGCCGTCGAAGATGAGGCCGACGATTTCGCCTTTGCGATTGATCACCGGAGAGCCGGAGTTGCCGCCGATGATGTCGTTGGTGGTGACGAAATCCAGCGGGGTGGCCAGGTTGAGTTTGTCGCGGCCCTCCTTGAAGCGGGCGGGCAGATAGAACGGCCCTTCGTAATTGAAGCTGGCGGCGCGGTCATAGAGGCCGAAAAACGTGGTCTTGGCAGGGGCCTTGGTGCCGTTCATGGGGTATCCCTGCACCTGTCCGTACGAGAGTCGCAGGGTGAAGGTGGCGTCCGGATAGGTGGTCTTGCCATAGACCGCGAAGCGGGCTTTGCCGATTTGCTCGCCGGCGCGCTGCTCGACGCTTTGCACGTTATCCTCGTACCACTTCAAGGTGGCCCGTCGCATGGGATCGAGTTGGCGGGCGAGAACGATGAGGGGATCGGTGGACGCGTCCACGGCGGCTTGCCCCCCTTCCACGAGGCTGCGCCGCAGGGCAGGGTCGGCCAGTTTGGTGCCGTCGATGAGGTTCCTGGCGGCCTGCTCGGGAGTGCGTCCGTGGAGTACCAGCTTTACGAACGCATCATTGGGTCCGAGCTCGGCAAGGGCAGTCTGCAAGGAGCCGGTGAGGCGCACGACTTCCAATCCCGGATAGACGGGCGCCGGGGAAAACAGGCGGAATCGGAGAGATTGAAGCTGGGCTTCGTGATAGCCCGCAAGGCGCTGGCCGTCCGGTTTCTTGATTTCGGCGACGTACTGCACCACGCTGGCGGCGAACGATGCAAGCTGCGAATTCAGGGAGCGGTATCGCTGCACCTTATCTTCCACGGCGGCCTTCTTTTCGGCTTCGGCGATGCTGGCCCAAGCCGTGCCGTAGGCGGCGCTCCACTCTTTATTGGCCGCGACACGGGCGCGGAACTCCTGCTCCTCCTTTTGTTTTTTGGCCATGAGGGCAGGATCCAGGAGACCTTGCAGCCGGCCATCGAGGGCTTTGACGCTGTTCTGCAATCCGAAGATCATAGTGTCAGCTTCGCGGGCCTGATCGGGACCCTGGGCCGAGTACGCCTGGAGGCGCGCGATGCGGTCGCGCATAAGGCGCAGGGTGGCCGGCAGGCTTCCATCTCGCTGGTTTTCGAGCTGCGCCATGGTGTCCATGCGGGCGGTGGAGCCGGGATGCCCCACGACGAAAACAAGTTCATCCTCGACGGATCCCTGGGGATTCCATTGCAGATAGTCTTTGGTCTGGAGCGGTTTGCCGTTTTCATAAACGCGGAAGAGGGCCATATCCAGGTCATAGCGGGGGTAGGTGAAGTTGTCGGGATCGCCGCCGAAAAACGCGGCTTGCTCTTCGGGCGCGAATACCAGGCGGACGTCGGTATACTTCTTGTAGCGATAGAGCCAGTATTCGCCGCCCTGGTAGAGGGTGACGACATCGCTGCGGAGGCCGGTGGCCTTTTCGCTCTCGCGCTCGATGGCGGCGATGACGGTCTTACGGGCGGCGAATTCGGCGGCGGCGCCCTGGGTGTTTTTCACTGCGGCCTGCACGCGCGCCGTTACATCTTCCAGAGAGGCGAGCACGTTGACTTCAAGGTCCGGAGATTTCATTTCGCGATCGGGCGTGGCGGCGTAAAACCCACCGCGAATATAGTCGTGCTCGCGGGTGGAGTTTTTTTGGAGTTGGCCGCGCGCCACGTGGTGGTTGGTCAACAGCAGCCCGTTAGCGCTGACAAACGAACCGGATCCACCGTCGTTCAGCCGCACGCAGGAAAGCCGGATGTGGTCCAACCACTGCTGGGTTGGCGTGAAGTGATACTTCTGTGCGAGGAGTTGGAGCGGGACATTGTCGAACGTCCACATTCCCTCGTCAGCGGGAGCGGGCAGGGCTGCCAGGAACAGCGCGCCGCAAGCGGCCAGGGCAGCGGCGGCCCGGAAAGAGATCCGCAAGTTTTGCATCTTACTTGCAGGATACAACGGACTACCGGGTCCGGTAGGTATGTTATTTGACCTCGATGACGATCATGTCGAGGCGCCGCGGCCCGGTGTTCTTGGTGGCGTGAGTGACCGGGCCGCTCCACAGGGCGTCGCCCGCGGTGGCATGTAACGGAGTCACGGAGCCATCGGGCGAGTGGACCTCGGCATCCGCATCGGTAAGCAGAATGGAGAGGCGGCCGGCGCCGGTATGCTCATGCATTTTCTCGATGCCACCGGGTTCGCGCCAACTGCGGAAGACGCGCACCTGCGGATTTTCGAAGAGGAGGACGTTATGGCGGGGATCGAGGGCCACGGGATCGAGCGCGGGGTTGCGAGTCGGCGGCGCGGCAGGAGCGGGCTTCTTGAGTTCCACTTCCACCAGGCGTAACGGGCGGGTTCCGGTGTTTTCGCTGGTGTGCATGCCCGCGGCCGGAGCCCAGGAAACGCCGCCGGCTTTCCAATGCTGGATCTCTTTGCGGCCGTCCTGGTAGACGGTGGTGAGTTCGCCGGCGTCCAAGGCGACGATCACACGATTGTATTCGTGGCGGTGCAGGGAGCCCTTGACGTGGGGTTGGACCTGGGCCTGGATCACGTGGACGAAGTCGTTATCGACGGCCGCGTGACAGGGACGCGGCGAGGAGCAGGTACGGAGAACAGGCCAGCAGGCCCATCCGACTCACAGCTTCAGTTCCCAACCCTTGCGGAAGACGGGCTTCACGAAGCGATTGGCTTCGGGGCTGTTGGTGAAGCGCAGATTCTTGTCGTCCCATTCCAGCTTGCCCGGGGACGTGCAGGGCGATAGCGGTGAGGGCCAGCCAACTGGCGTACGGGGCGGTGATGCTGAAATCGGAGCAGGAACGCTCGCCGCCCTTGCAGGCGCGCACCCAATCCAGCATGTGGCCGGGGGAGCGGGTGAGCAACTGCGGCGGCAGAACGTAATCCTTCCAGCGCGATTCCGGCAGCAGCCAGACGCCTTCGCCGCGATTGCAGGTGGCCATGATGCCTTTCGTGCCGATGAAGACCGCGCCATTGCCGGTGAGAATGCCGGGTTTGGAGGGGCCTACGGGCTCGCCGAAGACACGCACGCCGGGGCCGCCGGCGCCGGTGCGCGGAGCGTTGGCGGGACGGGCGCCGCGTCCTGCCGCCGGGCGGGCCTGAGCGGAAGGCGGCCGGCCGGCAAGCGCGCCGCGTCCCATGGGACGGCCCTTATCGGTGAGATTATTGGCCGGCGGAAGAATGGTTTCGTTGGCCATGCCGGGCACGTGATACGCGTCCGAATCGCCGGCGCGCGGGCCATCGTGATAGAACACGTTCACGGCCGGCATTTCGCCGCGAGCGGGAAATTCGATCTTCACAATGGCGCCGTCGGGATAGGTGATGGAGCTGCGGCCCTTGACGGTGACACATTCCAGGCTGGTGGGCGCGCCAAGTTGCAGCGCGGTCTGCACGGGTCCGGCGGTGTGGGTGGCCCAATTGCCGATCTGGCCGGTGCCGAAATCCAGGAACCCGCGCCAGTTGTACGGCACGTAGTAGCTGCTGAAGGGGCGTTGCGCAGCCCCGCCAAGCCACAGTTCCCAATCCAGTTGCAGCGGCACAGGCTCTTCGGGAGGCAGTTCGTGTAAGCCGGTGGGATGCGTGCCGGGGGTGGTAGAGACATGGGCTTCGGTGACATCGCCGATGGCTCCGCTCCAGACGATCTCGGCGGCCACGCGATTGCACTCGTGGGAGAAGCCCTGGTTGCCCATCTGAGTGGCGACCTTATATTTCGCGGCCGCGTTGAGGAGCAGGCGCGCTTCCCAGGGGGTGCGTGTCAGCGGCTTCTCGCAATAGACGTGTTTGCCCCGCTGCATGCAGGCCAAGGCCACGGTGGCATGCATGAAATCGGGAATCCCGATGGTGACGGCGTCGATGCTCTTCTCTTTATCCAGCATCACGCGGAAATCTTTATATTTGGGCGGCTTGTCGAATTTCTTGAGATTGGCCGCACCACGGTTCAAATCCACGTCGCACAGGGCAACGATGTTTTCGGTTTTGGCGGCGTCGTTGAGGTCTACCCCGCCCTGGCCACCCACGCCGATAGCGGCCACATTGAGCCTGTCGTTGAAGGATTTGAAGCCCAATGCTTTGAGCGAAGGGGTGCTGCCGAAACCGCCTTGCGGCACGGCGCCGGCCAAAAGGCTTCCGAAAAAGAAGTAACGTCGCGACACTTGCATGAATTAGCCCAACACCGTGTTATCCGGAATTCACCCCGGATGTCAAGTGGGCGGGACGGGAGCGGGGGCCCAAGAAAGGCGCGCCACGTGTGCTATCACTAGAACTGGATGGATCGCATCGGGCGATACAAGATCGTCAGGGAATTGGGCCGCGGGGCGATGGGGGTGGTGTACCATGCCATCGACCCGAATATCGGGCGTCCTGTGGCAATTAAGACAATTCGCCTGGCGGACGTGGCTAACGGCGAAGAGCAGAAGCGGCTGCGGGAGCGTTTGTTCCGGGAGGCGCGTTCGGCGGGAATGCTCTCGCATCCCGGGATTGTGACCATCTACGACGTGGAAGAGCAGGACGGCGTGGCCTACATCGCGATGGAATATGTGGATGGGCCCACGCTCGACCAGGTGCTTTCCGGCCCCACGCCGATTACGCCGGAGGGTATGTTCAGCATTCTGGCCCAGACGGCCGCGGCGCTGGATTACGCCCACGGAAAGAGCATTGTGCACCGCGACATCAAGCCGGCGAACATCATGATTGCGGGCGACGGCACGGCTAAGATTGCGGATTTCGGGATTGCCAAGATCACCACATCGGAGCAGTTCACGATGACCGGGTCGATTGTGGGGACGCCGCACTACATGTCGCCGGAACAGGTGCAGGGGCAGGCGGTAGACGGGCGGAGCGACCAGTTTTCGCTGGCGGTGATTGCCTACGAGATTCTGACGGGCGAGAAGCCGTATACCGGCGAGCACCTGACCACCGTGGTTTACAAGATTGTGGCGGAGGAGCCGGTGGCGCCGCACCGCGTGAATCCGAGCCTGAGCGCGGGCATCGAGAATGTACTTCGCAAGGGTCTCTCCAAGAAAGCCGACCAGCGCTACCAGACCTGCCAGGAATTCGTGGATGCGCTGGAAAAAGCCTGCGCGGCCACTAAGAACTGGAAGTCCATGCCGCGCGGGGGCAGCTTGAGCGAACCGACGATTGCCGACGCGGGGGCGCCGCGGGTGATCTCGCTGCCGCCGGCGCACAAGCCGGTTCGCAGCGGGGAAGCCACTGCGACCAGCGAGCGGGGCGTCAAACAAAAGAGCGGCTTTGTACCCTTCTTGCTGGCGATTCTGATGGCGGGGGCCCTGTTGATGCTGATTGGCTGGCAGGCTATTCCGTGGCTGAATGTCAAACATCAGCCGCCGCAGACACCGGCGACGGCGGACACAAAGGCTCCACCACCGGAGCCGGCGCCGGCGCAATCACCGGTACAGTCAGGCGCGGGTAGCAATACCGCGGACACCAAGCCGAGCCCCATGCCGGCAGCACCCACCGGGAGCGCTCCGCAACAGACCCCGGCAGCGGCGCCACCGGAGAGTGCGCCGGCGGAGACTAAACCGTCGGAGACCAAACCGGCGGAGACCAAACCACAGGAGGCCAAGCCCCCGGCGGCGGCGGTGCGGGCTGCAGCGGGACCGCAGCCGGTATCGATCATCAGCAGTCCGGGAGGGGCCAGCGCCACCATCGACGGCCGGGCGGACGCAAGTTGCAAGACACCCTGCACGATGGATGTCGAGCCGGGCAGGCACACTCTGATTGTGGCCATGCAGGGGTATCAGGTGGAACGGCGGGAATTTGAGGTGGGACACGATCCGCCGGAGCTTCCGGCTATCACGCTGCATGTGATTACGGGAACGCTGATGCTCAGCAGTTTACCCACGGGGGCCAGCATTCTGGTGAACGGCAAGCGGATCGACAAAGTGACCAATGCAATGCTGCAACTGGCGCCGGGAAGCTACAAAATCACGGTGGAGAAAGACGGCAAGCAGGGGTCGGATCAGATCGATATTCGCAACGGCGAGATCAAGACGCTGCGGATTCTGCTGGGACAGTAACGCGGTTACAGGGCCAGCCAGTTGCGGCGTTCGATGATGGTCGCGGGTTCGTAGGTTTGGCCTTCGGCCAGCCGTTTTTCCTCGCGGCGGGTGGACCAGAGCAGGACGGGACCGAGTGCGCGGGATACCACCCGGCTCATCAGGCCGAATTCGCGGCCGACTTCCTTGCGCAAGGTGCGCACTTTCTGGCTGACGGCCTGATTGGTGCGCCGCAGGTGCTTTTCCATGGCCCAGAGGGCGGCGGCGTAGCCATCGGACAAGGCACGCGCTTCCCAGGTGAAGCGTGCGCGGACGCGCAGGTCGGGATCGTTCTTGTAGCGTTTCCAGCCTTCCAGGGTAGTGCGGCAGATGCGGTAAATGCTGGGGCCGTTGCGTTCGAAATCGCGGCGGAAGGCCCAATCCAGCCAGCGTTTGGAATCTTCGCGGGAGATGGCCGCGTGGGCGAAGTTGAACTGGTGCTGGCCGTGAATATCGGCAAGGTCCACGCCGGGAATCATGCGGCCTTCCTCGGTCATCTGGTGGAAGAGCGGGGTTCCGGGGACGGGCGTATACAGCATGAACTGGTGAAAGTCCGTATCGTGCGCCACGGCGTGTTCGAGTTCTTCCTGAATATTCTCCGGGGTGTGGTGCTCCAGCCCGACGATGGTGGAGCCGAGCAGCTTGATGCCGTGCTGGCGGAGTTCCGCAGCCAGGCTGAGGGTGTCCTGGCCCTTGAGCTTGGCGTAGCCGGAGTGCGGCGATTCGAGGCCCATCCAGATCCAGGAGACGCCCAACTCCACCAGTTCGCGGATGGAGTACTGATTGATGGCGTTGGCGGAGGAGAAAACGTATAGGGCCCAGGGCTTCTGATGCTCCTTCATACGTTCCAGCAGTTCCAGGGCGCGCCGTTTGTGGAGCAGGAAATTCTCGTCCATCATGAAGAACGATTTCACGCCCAGGCTGGCTTCCATGTGCGACATGACGCGAATACAGTTCGTCGCCGGAATCGTAGAAGTTCAGGTAGCTGGCCCTTGCCGCCGAAGAAAGCGGACGTGGTGCAGAAGTTGCAGCCCAGCGGACAGCCGACCGAAGGGATGATGGTAGCGGCCGTGGCGCCGCGGCGCTGCGGCAGTTTCAGGCCCAGGGTGCGCGCATCGAAACCGGAGACGATTTCCGGATGGCGGATGGGCGCGGCGGGGTCTTCACCCAGGAAGCGGCGCATCCAGGAAATGCCGTCGCCGCGCACGATATGGTCGGCGTCGACCATCAGTTCCACTCCGGGAATGGCGGCGACGTGGCCGCCGATGACGATCATCGAGTGGGGCGACAATTCGCGTACGATACGGCACATCTCGCGCACCTTGCCCACGTTGACGATGATGGAGGAGATGCCGACAATGTCGTACCGGTTGGCGGTGAGCTCGGCTTCGAAAGCCTCGCGCGTGGGGAAGTCGAGCACCGTAGTGGGCGAAGAGATGTTCTGCTGGATCATCAGGATGCCCCACGAGCGGTGGAACATACGCAGCGAGAAGGGACCCTGCTCGCGCGTCACCTGGTTGTGATACAGCTCCATGGGGTTGATTTTGCGGCTGCCGAATTCATCGTCCTGAGCGTAGGGGCCGAATACGGAGCTGAGCAAAATGCGAGCCTGGGTGCCTTTGGGATGGAGTGACATTTTGAGAGTTTGGGCGCCGAAACAACTATTATATCACCCGGGCGAGGAGAGGCTTTAGAGATACTTGTCGCCTGGTTTGCGGTCTCTGATTTTTCTGGCGGGGACTCCGTAGGCCACGCAGAAAGGCTCGACATCGTGCAAGACTAGCGAGCCGGCTCCGACCACGGAGTGCTCGCCGATGGCGATGCCGTGGCGCAAGACGGCCCCGATGCTTACGGCCGAATAAGTGCCGATCCGGCAGTTTCCGCCGGTGGTCACGCCCGGGGCCAGGCTGGAAAAATCGGCCATGACAGAATCGTGATCGAGCGACGCTTTGGTGTTCACAATGCACAGGCGTCCGACCTGGCAACCGGGGTTCAGCACGGCTCCCGCCATGACGACCGTGCCGGGGCCAAGGGTTGTTTCTTTTCCGATGCAGGCGGCCGGGTGAACAGCATTGACAAACAGGAGGCCGGGGCAAAAACCGTCGATTCGTTGCGCAACCTGGGCGCGGACATAGTTATCGCCAATGGCAACGGCGATTCCCTTCAGGCCGTGCAAAGGAATCAAGCCGGGGAGGTCGCTTTCACGGCCCAGAACGGGATAGCCGAGTGTTTCTTCGCCCACGCTTCGAAAATCGTCAATCAGGCCAGCGAGGTGGTATCGTGCCTCTTTTTCCACGATGTCGATGATGACTTTGGCATGACCGGAAGACCCTAAGAGGACAATGTTTTCCAATTGCATTCTCCTGACCGCGCCCGTTTATCTCAAAATCACCAGCCGCACCCACAGACTCAGCAACTGGACAAAGGTGATGGCGAGCGAGCGGATGCGGAAGAACTGGCTTTTTCCGTAGAGGCGCTCGTAATGGTGTACGCCGACCTCGGCGACGCGCCATCCGCTGAGTTCCAGTTTGCGCACCAGTTCCACGCAAATGGTGCCGCTGGTGGAAGTGAGTTGGATCTTATCGAGGAGGGCGCGGCGAATCAGGCGGTAGTCGCAGTCGATATCGCGAATGCGGATGAGGAACAGCAGGCGGGCGCAGAAGTTATACACGCTGCCGATCCAGACGCGGTGGGCCGGATCGCGCCGTTCCAGTTTGTAGCCGTTCACAAGGCAGGTGTCCGGCGTCATACGCTCGAGCAGCAGGGGCAGCTCGGTGACGTCGTACTGGCCATCGCCATCGGTGTAGAAGACGAATTCCTTGCGGGCGGCGGCGAATCCGCTGCGCAGGGCGCCGCCGTAGCCGCGATTGCGGGGGTGTGTCACGACGCGGAGACGCGGCGCAAACTGCCGGGACAACTCCTCCAGGACCTGCGCGGTCTTGTCCTGGCTGCCATCGTTCACCACAATGACTTCGTAATCGGCGACGTTCTGCTGGAGCGTGGTGAAGGTCTTCTGCAAGAGGCCGGGCAGCGACGGAGCGTCGTTATAGGCGGGGAAGAAGACGCTCAGGGAGGGAAACATCACCGCGGTTTCTCCGCAATCAGCACCAGGGACTGGCCCACGGGGAAACTGCCTCCGGCGCCAAGGAAGCGGGCCTCCAGCGCCAGGACGCGAATACAGAAGCCGATCC
The DNA here is from genome assembly GCA_963853855.1 of uncultured Solibacteraceae bacterium. Classification (GTDB taxonomy): domain Bacteria; phylum Acidobacteriota; class Terriglobia; order Bryobacterales; family Bryobacteraceae; genus Sulfopaludibacter. The sequence goes on from CAWKYG010000062.1 coordinate 103,320, forward strand.
AGCCATGGAGCCACGGGTTCGACTCCGCTGGCGGGCGGTCTGCGCAGCAGCGGTTCCCAGACGCGGAATTTCACCAGGGCGACCGGAAGGAGCAGCGAATTGGTATAGGTGCAGCGCAGGACATGAAGGCCCGAATGTTCCGCCAGGGAGGTGAGGCGGCGGCGGGTGAACCGCTGCCGTTCGAAGGCGAAAGCGGAGTGGCGGCTGCGCAGGATATCGAGAGCCGCGGCGCGGACGGCCAGGATGCCGCCCGGCGCCAGCACGCGGGCCATCTCCCTGGCCGCCTGCTGTTCAGCGCCCGCGGGAAGGTGCGGCAGCACGTCCATGGAGAGCACCAGGTCGAAGGCGCCGGCGGCGAAGGGCAGCAGACAGGTATCGCCCTGAACGGGCCGTTCGACGCCCATCCCGCGGGCGTAGCGCAGGCCATCGGCGCTGAGGTCCAGGGGGATGACGGGCCAATGGCGGCGCGGTTTGCAGCAGATGGGAAAAATAGCCGGTGCCGCATCCGGCTTCCAGAACCCGGGCGAGCTTGCGGCCGGCCAGTTGGGGCAGGAGGAGGCGGTCAAAGATGGCACGCACTCCGCGATACCACCAGAAACTCCGTTCGCACCTGGCGATGTTGGCGAATTCCGCCGGATTCATGCCGTGCATGCTATTCGACGGCTGCCGGATTCGGGTTCTCCTCTTCGCCGGAGTGCTTCAAGCGTTCATATACCCCGCGAGCCGCGCGCTGGGCGGCAATCTTCTTGGTGCGGCCGTCCGCCTGGCCGTTCCACTCGCGGCCCACCCGGACTTCGACGGTGAACAGCTTGGAGTGCTCGGGGCCGCGCTCGCGCACCATAGCATATCGCGGTTGGGGCAGTCCGCGCGACTGTGCCAGTTCCTGGAGGGCGCTTTTGAAGTTGGTAATGGCGGGTTGGATGTCCGTGCCGGCCTCTTCATCGCCCTCAAAGGGCGCGTCGAGCACGTGATTGACGATGAAGGCACGGGCGGCCTCGGCGCCGCCATCCAGATACACGGCGGCGATGAGCGCCTCCAGGGCATCCACGATGAGGGTTTTCTTGCAGCGGCCGCCGCTCATTTCTTCGCTGCGGCCGAGTTCCAGGAAGCTGCCCACCTCCAGGCGACGGGCCACACCGTGCAGGTGCGCGGCGCTCACCAGGTGGGCCTTCTGACGGGAGAGTTCGCCCTCGCGGGATTCGGGGAAGCGCTGCACGAGGGCTTCGGCGATGAGAAAGCCGAGCACCGAATCGCCGAGGAATTCGAGTTGTTCGTTATCGTCCAGCGGCGAGCCGGAGGCGCCGTTGCGGGATTCGTTGGCCAGCGAACTGTGGGTCAGGGCGCGGTGCAGCAACTCCGGACGCAGGAACCGGTAGTTGATTTTGGCTTCCAGAGATGGCAGCTCCGCGCGCATGGGCGCAGCCTTATTTGCCTCCTTTGGCTTGCGTGGCGGCGGTCTTCACGTTGTTCGCGACCTGTTTGATGGTGGGATGCAACTGCGGGTCGGCCAGCAGCTTGTCGCAGATGGCGATGGCCTCATCGTTCTTGCCCGAGGACTGGAGGGCGGAAGCGAGCTGTACGTTATAGGCGGGCTGCGGATCGTTCTCCACGGCGGCGCGGAAATGGGGGATGGCTTTGTCGTAGGCTTTGCGCGTCAAAGAGCAGAGCCCCAGGTCGTCTTCGGCCTCGCCAATGAGGTATTTCTGCTGCTCGGCCCACTGGGCATCGGTGAGCTGCGGATTGGGCTTGCCGCCGGCCTTCACATTTTCCACGGTGGCGTTTAACAACTTTTCCGCCTTAGTCAGTTTTTCTTCCCGATCCAGGTCATTTTCGCGGGTGTGCTTGGCGAGCAGTTCACCCACCAGCAAGGTGGCCTGGATATTCTTGGGGTTGATCTCGAGTACTTTTTCGCCGTAGATGTCGGCCTTGATCCAGTCGTTTTTCTCCTGGTAGGCGACGGCTTCATAGTAAGTAGCGATCTCTTTGAAGTCGCTGTCGATGTACTTGGTATTGAGATTTTCGGCGGCTGTAATCACGTTGTCCCAATTCTGCGCCTGGAGGGCGGTCTGCAGCGCCATCAAGGTTTCCTGTTCACCTTTAGACTTAGGGGCGGGACCTTTAGGCGCCGCCGGCGCGGCGGGCGCGGCGGGCTGCTGTGCCATGAGAGCGGCCACGGAGGCGCCGAACGCCAACATGCCGGTGAGAATCATTCTTTTCATTTCTAGAGAACTCCTTGAATTTGTGCTACTTTTTCAAACCTTGGAGGCCTTTGGCGGCCTCTTCGCGCGCCTTCTCGCTGGCGCCATTCAATTTCAAAACCTCGTTCAGGTACTCGACGGCGGCGAGACGGTCTCCCGACGCCGCAGACAGCTTGCCCAGGTACACCAGCACCCATCCCTTGACGAAGGGTTCGGGTTCCAGGTCCTTGGCTTTCAGCAGCAGCTTCTCCGCGCTTTCCGGATCTTTTTGCAGCAGAGCGATGCGGCCCAGGCCGTAATAGGCGGCGGCATGCTGCGGTTTGACGTCGGTCTGCTGAAGGCTGGCCAGAAACAGGCTTTTGGCCTTCTCCAGGTCGCGATTCACGTAAGCCTTTTCGGCATCGTCCAGAGTTTTGGCGGCGCCGGTCAAGGGCGGTGGAGCCACCTCGCGTGTTTCGACGGGGTGCGTCTGACCGGGCGCATCGGTGCTGAAGGTAATCTTGTCGAGCCGCGCATTCTCCTGGAAGTTGTCGATGGCCCGCACCATTTCAGGATAATAGAGGAGCATGCTCTGCTCCTGCTTTTCGTAGGCGGCGAGCGCTTCGGAAAAGTAAGGCGTGAGGATGTAGCCCTGCATCAGGGCCTGTTGGACGGTCTCGGGTTTGTGATCCAGCCGCGCCTCCACGGCCTTGATGAGACATTCGGTGACCAGCAGGAGGAAGTCCTGCTTAAAGGCATCGGGCAGGATTCGCGAGCGGTTGGCGATATCGATGAGGGGCTTCTTACGGTTCACGATTTCCTGGTAGCGCGTGGCCAGAGGGTCCAGCAGATAGTGCAGGTAGGCGTGCCGCACGTCGAACGTGCGCGGCTCGGCGGAGGGCGTGATTACGACGTAATACTGTTCGCCATAGCTCCGCGTCTGGACCTGGTTGGGCGCCCCCTGCAATTCCAGAAAAATCTGGAAATGGCGGCCCCGGAATCCCGACGTCTGCTGGCGCAGATAGGCGTTCACGGAAAGGACCGCATTGGTGACCGGGGTGTGATAAAAGCGGGTGTAATCGTCTACGTAGCGCTGCGAGGCCCGCCAGAGATTTTCGATGCCGGCCTCCTGATAGAACGATGCGAGCAGGCCGGAAAGCTCGGTCATGCCGGCGACGTCCGGTGGAATCTCGACTTCGCGCTGGGTGATGGCGAAATCGGGAGGACCCTTGGCGGTGAGGGCGAAACTGATGTACTGGCTCAGTTCTTCGGTGTCGGAGTGCTTGCGGTGCTTCTCGAAAAACTCCTTCAATGCGGGCAGCGAGGGAATCTTCCGTTTGGCCAGTTCGGCGCGCACGGCGTCGCGCACCGGGGAGTTGAGTTTGGAATCGATATCGGCATTGTAGCCAACGGCATTGATCGCCGCCATAACGGTGAAGAGGTTGGGGCTGGCATCGAGCTGTCCGAGTTCCTGCTGCTCGGCGCGCGCCAGAAAGGCCACCGCCAGGATGGCTGGAAGAACTAACCGATTCAAGTAGATCCGCCTAGGAAACCACTAGTCTAGCGTACTTGATACCGGCGTGTGGAGCGGGGTCAGTCAACGTCCGCCAGATCGTCGCGCTTGTACTTGGCTAGGGGATTTTCCGGCTCCGGAATTTTGGGCCATCGCACCATCAGGGCGAGCGCGACGACTCCGGCGAAGCCGATCAGGGCCAGAATGGCGTAGGAAAACGGTGCGTACTGGTTGAGCCAATCTCCAGAATGGCCCATCATACCCACAATAATGGCTCGAGTCTTGGGTGCAATCAGCAGAAAGAGAAGTAAGAATAGAATCGCTCCAGTCATGTCGAAAAACATCCTCCGTGAACATTGATTATAGGTTCGGAGCATACTTTCGACTGCTGTTTTCAGGTACTAACTCTCTTATTAACGTTCCATATCCACGATACGGGCGAGTGTAATATACTAAACTCCATAGAGTATGGGTAGAATACTGATTTGGGGACTTCTCTGGCTGCCCGGCGCGATGGGCCAGCAGCTTTCCGGACTGTGGGATGCGCAGGTCCGCGTCAACGGGCTGGAGATTCCGTTCCGCATGGAATTCGCGGGCAGCGGAGCGACGGTATCGGGCTCGTTCTTCAACGGAGATCAGAAGGTGACTTCCACCGGCGGGCAACTGGATGGCGGCCGCCTGGTGCTGAACTTCGACTACTACGCGGCGCGGCTGACGGCGCAGTTTGCCGATGGCAAACTGGTGGGCACGTACCGCCGGGCGGCCAACGAGTATCCCTTCGAGGCGAAGCGCTTCGTTCCCGCCGCGGCGGCAGCGGACGGGGTTCCCGCGATCGCCGGGTTGTGGGACGTGGAAGTGGAGAGCTCGAAGGGGGAGAAGGCGTGGCACTTTATCGTGAAGCAGTCCGGCGCGGAGGTGTCAGCAGCGATCCTCCGGGTGGACGGCGATACGGGCACGCTGGAAGGCGTGTGGCGTGACGGCAAATTCGTGCTGAGCCATTTCGACGGCGCGCGGCCGCTGCTGCTGGAAGTGACGCCGCGAGCCGATGGCACGCTGCGGGTGGTGCAGAACGGGCGGAGGGAACTGACGGCGGTGCGTTCCGCGGAGGCGCGGGCGCAGGGACTGCCGGAGCCTACGGATCCCTCGCGCCACACCAGCGTGCAGGACCCCACGGTGCCCTTCCGGTTCGCGTTTCCGGACCTTTCGGGAAAGATGGTGAGCAACACCGACGAACGTTTCCGGGGCAAGGTGGTGATTGTGGCGATTGGCGGAAGCTGGTGCCCGAACTGCCACGATGAAGCGCCGTTCCTGGTGGAGTTGTACGCGAAGTACCGGGCGCAGGGTCTGGAGATTGTCTCGCTTTCTTTCGAGGAAGGCGACCAGTTGAAGAACCCGGCGCGGCTGCGCGCTTTTATTCAGAAGTACGGGATCGAATATCCGGTGCTGTTGGCGGGGGAGCCGGACGAATTGAGCGCGAAGCTGCCGCAGGCGGTGAATCTGAACGCGTGGCCGACGACGTTCTTTTTGGGCCGCGACGGGCTGGTGCGCAGCGTGCATGCGGGCTTCGCCGGGAAGGCCAGCGGAGAGTTCCATGGCGAGATGCGGGAAGAGGTGACGGGCTTGATCGAGCGGCTGCTGGCGGAAAGGGATGTCAGCAGGAAGTAGGGAGTTTCTGTGGCAAACTCAACCGGCGCGGGCGGTGTACGCTTGAGGATGAAAGACGATGAAGAGAACCGGCGAGTTTGCAGAAGCACCTGAAGACGAAGCTCTTTTTGAAACGGCAAACCTCTCTCCCAGGTTCAGTTGAGAGGAGCGGGATGGAGGCCAGGTTCCGAGTCGGCGACCGTGCGCTCCGGGCCAGGCTAACTGCCACTTTCGCAAGTGGGCGTTTCGCGGCCAGGTAGGACCAAAGACAGGTCTCAAAAAAGGTCGACCATGTTGACGAGCTCCGAACGACTCGTCAGTCCATCAGGCGGCGTGGCTTCAACCGGGCGATCAGGGACAGCGCGATCTGGTACGCTCACCGTGAGGCCGAGATGAGATCAACGCACGTCGTACCTGCGCTTGCATTGATGCTGCTTCGGGCTTTGGCGCAGACGCCGGCCGCTCCGTCGTTTGAGGTTGTAGCGATTCGTCCCTACTTAGCTCCTCCAGCACCGACGGTGAATGGCAAGAAACGCATGGACGGCGGGATGCGAATGACCTTCTCTGGCCCGCGAGCAACCGTAAACGGTGCAACGCTACAGTCCTTGGTCATATTTGCCTATGACCTGAAGGATTATGAAATCGCCGAATCGGGGTGGCCAAGCTGGTCGTCGCAGCGGTTCTTCGTCGCTGCCAAAGCCGAAGGTAGCACCGCTCTGAGCCGTGATCAGTTCCGCGTGCTGTTCCAGGCGCTTTTGGCGAATCGGTTCAAGCTGAAGTTTCACCACGAGGCCAAGGAGATGTCGGGCCTCCTGCTCACGGTCGCGAAGGGTGGCCCGAAGATGAAGCTCAGCGCTCCGGATGCCGGGCCCACCATGAGCGCAGCCGGCTCGGACCACGCTGAGGAGACCTTTGCCGCCTGGACCATGGACCAGTTCGCGCGGCAGTTGACGTTCCATTTACACGAGCCTGTGGCGACGGCACTGGACTTGCGGGCCGCTATGACTTCAAGCTCACTTGGTCCGATAACAACAGCACTTACCCCAGCTTTTTTACCGCGCTGCAGGAACAGCTCGGCCTAAACCTCGAAAGGCACAAGGGGCCAGTTCAGATATTTGTCGTCGATAGTGCCAGTAAGCCTGTTGTGGAGTAGCCACTCGCGGTGGCGGCCGGCGCGTTCCCGCGTTCGCGGGATGCTGCGACTCCTTATGGGACACTCTCGACTCCGCGATGCTCCACGGTCGAACTCGGCCATCACACGGCTCATCCATCCACTGTGTACCATAACCTTGCGGTCTGCCCTCATACATCGCAATCCGATCTTCAAATACGCTACGTGCCAAAACCCGATCCCTGATATTCTGTGGCGTTGCAAAACTCTGTTGCAGAAATCAGGCAATCCACTTGACCGCATAGTCGCATTCGGTGAGACCGAGCCCGAGCGCGACGCCTGAGGAATTGCGCGCGTGTAGTCGCGAAAGCGTTTACCGACATTTTCGGGCCCATTTTGTGAATGCTTCGGTGAGAATAGGTGAGAATATTTGGGACGGGAGGGAGGGAACGCCGGAGCCCTTCCGGCACCCGTTATTGCCGACGGCGTGAGATGATTGAAGCAGGCGGACTATATGAAAACTGCCGATTTCACAGTCGAACTGTCGAATGGCCAGATTGCCGTTCCACCTGAAATTGCGGCACAGGTGGCGCCAGGAGAACAGATTCTGGTGACCCTATCGTGGGGCATCTCGGACGACGACGCCGGATGGCGGGCCGCCGGCCGGCGACGGTTTGAAGCCGCCTACGCAGACGACGACTCGGTATACGAATCGCTGACCCATGATCCTTCGACCCGGTGAAGTGGTCTTGATCAGGATCGGCTTCCATCAAACCTCAGGTGGGAAGGTGCGTCCGGCCGTAGTACTTCTCGACTCCGGCGATGAGGATTTCGTTGCCGCACCGGTGACCTCTCGTCCCCGAATTTCGGAGTTCGACATGGCTGTGCAGCAGTGGCGCCAAGCCGGCCTGATTACAGCCTCGACGATTCGAGCTCACAAGTTGACCGTCCTGTCGAAGGACGAAATCTTACGCCGTCTTGGTGAACTTGCCGAGTCCGATCGAACCGCGTTGGCAGACTTGCTACGGCAGATCTTTTCTCTGGGTTCGTAGGTCCGGCCCGTCCGCGCCCGCTCGGCGAATCAGGCCAATCGGAGAAGGTCACCTCAGGCATGACCTCGAAAAATCAGTGTTTCGTCAGGACCCACTCCACGCCGCCGATGACGGTGCGGCCGGGCATGATGACTCCCTGAATCTCTTCGTAAGATGTGGCGGTGACGTTGGAGAGTCTGGAGGAAGGGGTGGAGCTGGCCGCGTGACAAGCCGGCATAAATGTCCCATAGAGCGTAGGGGTCGCGGTCGCGGCGCTTCAGGACGCCGAGGCGCGAACGGCAGAGGAGGCCGTGGAAGTCGCCTTGCCAGGCCACCACTCCGGAATCGGTGGGGTAGTTGAAGGAGTACTTGGTGTAGCCGATGGGGACGGTGTCCTGCGTGCCCAGCATCCAGGTGTAGCGGAAGTCGATGGTTTGGGTGCGGGTGGCCACGAAGTGCAGAGCGCTTTCCACGCCGCTGAAGTTGAGGCTGTCGATATTGAGGGCCTGCCAGGGGGCGTCGGGCGAGGTGCGGTAGTAGTCGATGCCGTTGCGCTCGCGCCGCTCGAAGACGGTGAGACTACCGCGCGATGCGCGAGGAGGGAGTCCAATCGAATCCGCCGTCGTAGGTCCAGGCATGTTCGGGGAGAAGGTGCGGATTGCCCAGATTGGCCGGATCCTCATAGTACAGATCGGTGTAAGTGGGGACGCGAAAGGCGCGGCTGGCGGAGGCGCGGAACTTCAGCACGGGAGAAATCCAGACACCGCCGGCGATGGTGGGGCTGAACTCGCCGGAGACGCGGCGATACACTTCTTCGCGCGCCGAGAGGGATAGAGAGAAGCGCTTCAGCGCCCGGAAATCCACCGCGCCATAGGCCGCGCCGCGGCTGCGGGCATGGATTCCCAGGTTGTTGCTGACGATGGATTCGTGCAGGCCCTCGACGCCGTAAGAGACCGTGACGCCGGGGCGCGGAGTCTCGCGGCGGCGCAGGGCGGCCTGAAAGCTTTCATCGTGGTGATGATTGGTGTAGACGGCCGGATCGTCACGCAGGAGCACGAACAGGTCGCTATGGCGGCGGTAGGCGAAGCTGGCGGTGGTCTTCTTACCGAGCGCCTGTTGCACGCCGGCCCACCACGTCTTGGTGTTCTCCCAGGAGTTGTAGGGGCCGTAAAACTGGTCGGCGCCGAAGGGGTGGTCCATGTAGGCGAGCGTCACGTCGGTGAAGCCCAGGCTGGTGAGCAGGTGAGTGGTGGAGGCGAACTGCAGGTTGCGATAGTCGCGGTCGGGCATGAAGCCCGAGGAGAAATCGCGCGAGAAGGTGAGTTGCTGGGAGAGATTGCCAAAGCTGTCGGAGAGGGAGACGCGCTGCTGGTTGATGCCTTCGTTGCCCACCGCGGTTCGCAGGCGTAACTCCAGACCCTCGGGCGGGGCGGTGATGATGTTGATCACGCCGGCGGTGGCGTCGGACCCGTACATGCTGGACCCGGAACCGTGGAGGACTTCCACCTGGCTGATGGCTTCCAGGGGCACGGGGATGTCCATGTTGTGGTGGCCGCTCTGCACGTCGTTGAGGCGCAGGCCGTTGAGCAGGACAAGGGTCTGGCCGAAGTTGCCGCCGCGAATGGACACGTCGGTCTGCACGCCATCGGGGCTGCGCGCCTGGAGATCGAGCGAAGGGTCGAGGCGGAGCAGATCGGTGAGGGTATTGGCGACGAGATACATGCTCCGCGCCGGCAGCAGGGTGAGGGCGCGATCCATTTCATCGAGCGTGAGGGGTTCGAAGGTGCCGGTGACGACGATGGAATCATGCTGCACCTGTGGCTGGGGCTGTTGCTGAGCCAGGCAGAGGGAAAAAGAAAAGGGGAGTAAGAGCAGGGTTCCGGAGCGCAATGCCTATTGTACCGATTATCATGTTTCGAGGGCAGAGGAGCTGGAATGAACTGGAACGATGCGGCCGAAGACTTCGTGAATGCGGTTCTGGCGGAGACGCCGCGGCCGGTGCGGGAGGCGACCGAATCGCAACTGCGCGGGCTGGCGGAGGCGATGGCGGAAGAGGACGGCAAGAATCGCGTGGGCGTGGAGACGGTGATTGCGGCGTGGGTGCGGTCCACACCGGAGACGCTGCGGGCGGACCTGCCGCGCATGATGGAGAAGTTCGGGCTGGATCCGGCGGAGTACGGGTACTTGCTCGAGTAGGGGTGTGGTCTACAGCACGTGGTAGTAGCCGGCGCGCTCCAGGACTTCCACGGGGAAGCCGAAGAGGCCGGTGAGAGTGGCGGGCTGGAGGACCTCCCGCTTGGGGCCGTCGCAATAGACGCAGCCGGCGCGGATCAGGACCACGCGATCCATTTCCGGAATGATATCGGGCAGGTGATGGGTCACCATGAGGATGCTGATGCCGTTGCGCGCGAGTTTGCGGAGAATCTCGCGGAGTTCGTAGGTGGCGTGGAGGTCAAGGCTGCTGGTGGGTTCGTCGAGCACCAGGGCTTGCGGATCGTGGACCAGGGCTCGGGCGATGAGGATGCGGCGCGCTTCGCCGCTGGAAAGCTCGTTGGTATTGCGCGTGGCAAGGTGCGCGACTTCCAGCAGTTCCATGAGCGCGCGCGTCTTCTCTTCCATGGCCGGCGTGACTTCGTGATTGGGCCAGATGCCGACGCTGCCGAAGAAGCCGGAGAGAACGATTTCACAGGCGGAGTAATCGCGGGTGCACATCTGCATCCAATCGTTGGATACGATGCCGAGGTGGTTGCGAAGGTCGAACAGGTGCCAGCGTTCGCGGCCCATGATGCGCAGGCTCCAGGGTTCCGGTTTGAGACGCGGGTACAGCTCGCGGGTGAGTAGCTTGATGAAGGTGGATTTACCGGAGCCGTTGGGGCCGAGGATGGCGGCGTGTTCGCCCTGTGCAATGGAAAGGGTCACGCCATCGAGCACGATGCGGTCACCGCGCTGCACGGTGACATTGTGAAAGTCGAGGAGCGGAGTCAACTTTCCATTATGCTACCCGGAGCGCAACCATGGGATCGACTCGGGTGGCGCGGCGCGCCGGGAGCCACGCGGCCAGGAAGGCGGCGGCGAGCAGGAGAAGAGAGAGGGAAAGGAAGGTCGGCAAATCGGTCGGGGTCATGGCGAAGAGGAAGCCGGCCAGGACGCGGGTGAGCGCCAGCGCACCGGCGACACCGAGGATGACTCCGGCCAGGGCGATGCGCATTCCCTCGCCTACCACCATGCGGGCGATGGCGCGCGGCTGGGCGCCCAGGGCGATGCGCACGCCCATTTCATGGGTGCGGCGGGCGACCGAGTAAGCCATCACGCCGTAGACTCCCACCAGGGCGATGACCAGCGCCAGGGCGGCGAAGGAGGCCAGCAGACCGGCGCGCCGGCGGCGTTCGGCCACGGTACCGGAAAGGCGCTGGTCCAGCGATTGGATATCGAAGAGCGGCTGGCCGGCCTCGATGGCGGCGACGGCTCGGCGCACGGCGGGAGCCAGGCGCGCGGGATCGCCGGACGAGCGGATCACGAAACTCATCCACGGGGTGGGGGCCTGCTGGTAAGGCAGGTAGAGCTCGGGCCAGGTTTTGTCGTCGAGTCCACGGTGGCGGATATCGGCGACCAGGCCGACGACGGTAGCGGGGCCTTTGGCGTCGTCGAGATTGACGCGGCGGCCCACGGGGTCGAGGTTGGGGAAAAGAGCGCCGGCCAGGGCCTGATTGAGGATGACGACGCGGGCGGCTTCGGCGCGGTCGCGGCCGTCAAAGTCGCGGCCGGCGAGAAGCGGAATGCGGAGGGCCGTGAAGTAGCCGGCGCTGATAGAGGCCGGAACCACGGCGAGGCTGGTGGGCGGCTGCCCTTCCCCGGAAATGCCGCTCATAAGGGATTGGAAGGTGGCGAGGGGGCTTTCATCGGTGACGGCGGCCTGCTCGACTCCGGGGATGGCCTGGATGGCGTCCAGGGCGCGGTGGAAAAACTCCGACTGGCGGACGGGACCATAGAGTTCGCGCGGCGAAAGGGAGACCTCGGCCAGGAGCACGTGATGCGGATCGAAACCGGGGTTGACGCGGAGCAGGGCGAGGAAGCTGCGCACCAGCAGTCCCGCGCCGATGAGGAGCACCAGTGACAGGGCAACCTGGGCGACGGCCAGCGCCGCGCGGAAACGAACCCCGCGCCGGTGCTGCATGGCATGCGCACCGCCTTCTTTCAGGGTGGTATTCAAGTCGAGCCGGGAGATTTTCAGAGCCGGCGCGAGACCGAACAGAATGCCGGTAGCCAGAGAGCAGAAGGCCGCGAAGCCCAGCACGTGGAAATCCACGGGGATGCGGTGCGGGACGGCATCCGGCATCAGAAACGCGAGCGTCGAAGCAGCCGCATACATGAGGGCAATGCCGGCCACTCCGCCGCAGGTACCGAGGGCCAGGCTCTCCGCCAGAAGCAGGCGGACCAGGCGCGCGCGGGAAGCGCCGATGGCGGCTCGTAGGGCGAGTTCCCTTTCGCGGGAGACGGCGCGGGAGAGAAACATATTGGACACGTTGGCGCAGACGATCAGCAGGATGAAAGCGACCGCGCCCATCAGTACGGCGATGGCCGTGCGGGAACCGGCGGTGAGCTGATCCTGAAGCGGCACGACGCGGGCATGCGCGGCGGCGTGATAAGCGGACCACGGCGCGGGGTAGGCGCTGTCCATGCGCCGGGCGAGGAGTTCCAGATTGGCGCGCGCGGAGGCGGGAGTGGCGCCGGGCTGGAGGCGTCCGATGACGCCGCCGAGGAGTCTCATGCCGCGACCGGGGACGGAACTTTTGGCGTCTACCGCGTCAGGCACCCAGATGGCGGTGCCGGCGCCGCGCGGGATCGAGGAAGCCTGGCGGCATGACTCCGACAATCGCGAAGGGTACACCGTTGAGCGCGACGGATTGGCCGAGGACGCGCCGGTCTCCGTTGAAGTAGTCGCGCCAGAGGGCATCGCTCAGGATGGCGGCGCGATCGTCCTGGGGCGCGAAGGTGCGGCCTATCCGCGGCGGCACGCCGAGCATGGTGAAGAAGCCGGGGGTGACGTGACCGGCGCGGACGCGTTCGGCGGGACGGTTGCCGGCGGTGAGGTTGACGCCGATGGCGATGCCATAGGCTTCCAGGTGCTCGAAGGCGGTGGTCTGACGCCGCCACGAGGCGTATTCGGGAATGAACATCTGATCGCGTTTGAACCTGGGGAAGTATTCGGAGGCCCAGACCAGGCGTTCGGGATGGGGATACGGCAGGGGCCGGAGGAAGACAGCGTTCAGCACGCCGAAGATGGCGGTGTTGGCTCCGATGCCCAGCGCGAGGGTGACGATGGCGGCAGCGGCGAAGGCGGGGCTGCGGCGCGTGGCGCGGAGGGAGTAGCGGATATCGGCGAGGGCGGATTCCAGCCAGAGCGTGCCGCGGGCGCGGCGGGAACTTTCGTGGTTCATAGCCTGTCTTCGCCTTGTGGCACGGCGGCGTGCCGCCTTGTGGCACGGCGGCGTGCCTGGAGGGTGGCGTTGAGATGGCCGAGGCTGGCAAACTGGCCGGCGAATTCGGCGGTGCGCGGCGCCTGCACTTTGCGGCGTGGGTCGAAATCGCGGCGGCGGAACAGGTCTGTGGCGGCAATGACGGCAGTTCCCATGGGGCGGTATTCGTAGGTGCCCTGGGCCCAGGCCAGTTCTTCGTCAAACCACAGGTAGAAACCCATGCACCTATGGTAAAACGGGGGCGCTCACTTCCTCGATGGCATCGAGGAGCTGGCCTGCATGGAATGGCTTCTGGAGGACGCGGCAATGTTCGAAGCCATCGGTAGCCTCCGGATCCGGGCAGGAGGTGGTGTAGACCAGCGGGATGGATGCGGCAACGGAACGGAACGCCGCGGGGGTATTCGTTATCAGGGCTTTGACATGCTGGCCGGAACTGATGAAATTGGCAACTTCGCGCGGGTCCACTTCGGCGGTGCGATGACCCGCCCGGGTGAGAACCGTGCGCATGAAACCGCGGATAAACGAGTCTTCGACTATGACTACCAAGCCGGAATCCAATTGTGAGAGCATTGCGCAACGCAGTCGCGCCGACCGCGCGGCCTGACACACACCGCCAGGCTAATTTTCAGTTTGAAGCAGTAAGTGAATAAGCACAATCCCCCCAAATGAGAGAGGGGGGAAACTGAAATGAGGGGAAGCAATAATAGGCCGTTACGTTACGGGTGGCTCTCCACCAGCAGGAATTGCCTGGCCCATCGGGAGAAAACTTGTTGGGAAAGGCGGCGTAGATTTTCCTTATTCTTTTTTGGGTCAAGCGGCGAGGATAATTCCTTCACATCCCCGCAGTTTTCGTCATGCGTACACCAGTCGGCAATCATTTCGGGAGTTACTTCCAGATGAAACTGAAATCCATATAAAACATTTCCTATATGAAATGCCTGATTGCGGCAGATCGCGGAGGAAGCCAGGGGAACAGCGCCGGCGGGGAGGTCAAACGTCTCGCTATGCCAGTGGAAGAGTTCCTGTGGACTCTCTACACCGCCCAGCAGGGGGTCCTGCGCGGCGGCCTGGGTGAAGTGGACCGGATACCAGCCGATCTCTTTTTCGGCGTTGCGATAGACGCGCGCGCCCATGGCTTTGGCGATGAGTTGCGCTCCCAGGCAGATGCCGAGAACGGGCTGGCGCCGGGCGGCGGCCCCGGCGATGATTTCCAGTTCGCGCCGCAGGTAAGGCAGGTCGTCATTGACCGACATGGGGCCGCCCATGAAGATGAGGGCGGGATACGGGGCGGGGTCGGGGCATGAGGACAGGTCGTGGTAGAGATCGGCATAATCGATCTGGACGGAATAGGGTTCCAGGGCGGAACGAATGAGGCCGATATCTTCGAAGGGGACGTGACGGAAGACCAGGACGCGCATTACTGGGCGGGAGAGCCGGTCTGGGCGACCTGGAAGTGGCTGAGGCTGTCGGCGTATTTCGAAATACCGCGGTAGAGGGCTTCGGCGAGTTTCTGGCGGTAATCGGGTTTCTTCAGCAGTGCCTCTTCGCGGGTGTTTGTGAGGAAGCCGATTTCGGCGAGGATGGAGGGCATGTTGGCGCCAATGAGCACGACGAAGGGCGCCTTTTTAACGCCGCGATTTCTTTCAGCGGGAAAATTTTTCGTTGAAAAAGCGAACAGGGCCGCCTGCACGCGGCTGGCGAATTCCTTGGACTCTTCGGATTTATCGTGGAGGGTGATTTTCTGGACGAGATCGCGCAATTCGAAAATGGATTTGTCGGAGGTGGCGTTTTCGCGCGAGGCGACGTCGGCGGCATCTTTGCTGCTTGGAAAATTCAAATAATACGTCTCCACGCCGGTAATGCGCGGTACCGGCGAGGAATTGGCGTGGATGGAGATGAACAGGTCGGCCTTCTTTTCGTTGGCCAGGGCGGTGCGTCCTTCGAGCGGGATGAAGGTATCGTCTTTGCGGGTGTAGACGACTTCGGCGCCCATGTGATCTTCCACCAGTTTGCCCAGGCGAAGGGCCACATCGAGGACGAGTTCCTTTTCCACCAGGCCGCGCGGGCCATGGGTGCCTTCGTCATGGCCGCCGTGACCGGGGTCGATGACGATCCGGTTAATCTTCAGACCGAGGGCGCGGACCAGGGAGGTATCGCCGGTGCTGGTGTGATGGGCCGCCTTGCCTTCCTCGGTCAGAGAGGGAGCGGGTTTGGAGCCTGGTGCCGCCGCGGGTGGGGCCGGGGTTGGAGTCGTCGGCGCCGGACCGGGCGATGCCGGAGCCTGGGCGACTGTTCCCAATTCTGATTTGGACGGCTCAGCGGTTACCGCTTCGCCGACATCGACCTTGATGGCCGCTGGCGGCTTGACTGCCGGAGCCGCGGGAACAGCGGCGGGTGGTGGCGCGGGCAGGAGCTTGGGAGTAACGGGTGATTTCGGCGATGCCGGAGCGGCCACGGGAGTCACGAGCGGCGGCGCGGTGGGGACGGACGGCGCAGTGCCCATGGCTCGAAGTTCAATCATGAGCCGGTTGGGAGCGCTGATCTGCGAGGTGGTGACTTCCACGGCATCACCGAGGTCCAGAACCACGCGCGTGACGCCGGGAACGGTCTCGGCCACGCGGACCCGGCGCAGCAGTTTGTCGTCGACGGTTTCGGTGTAGAAGACTTTCTTATCGAAGCGCGGCCGGCTGTTGAGAATATCGAAATAGATGCGCTCGGGCTCGTGGAGCCGGTCGCTGCGGTACTGAAAGTCGCCCGAGACTTCCACGGCTACCCGGGTGACTTCGCCGAGGTTCCAGTGACGGACGGCGCTGACGGTGCGAGGCTGCGCGTGTTCGGTCTGAGCGACCAGCAAAGGGACCGTAACCATCAGCGCGGCAAGCAGCTTCATAAAGTCATCGCGACACGTAGCGCACCGCCCCATCGGCATCCACTACTTCCTGAACGTGAGTGGGGCCTGACGGAGGGGGTGCAGGTTGGGCCGCGGGCGGGGGCGCCTGTTGCGCCTGCGCGGCGGCAGCCAGCTTCTGCAGGTTATTCTTCACCTGGACAACATAGTTCCGGGTTTCCGGGAATGGCGGGATGCCATTATATTTCGCCACGGCCGCCTCGCCCGCATTGTAGGCGGCGAGGGCCAGCGGGTAGTCGCCATTGTACAATTCCAGCAGATATTTCAGGTAGCGTGCGCCGCCTTCGATGTTCTCCTGGGGATCGAAGACGTGGTCCACGCTGAACCGTCGGGCAGTGGAGGGCATCAACTGCATCAATCCAAGGGCGCCCTTGGGAGATATGGCGTAGGGATTGTAATTACTTTCCGTTTTGATGACGGCATGGATCAACTGAGGAGAAAGGTCGTGCCGGGCGGCGACGGTGGCCACGAGTTGGTTAAGGCCGGTGGGTATGGGCGTGTCCGGTTCGGCGGGGGCGGACGCGATGGAACGCGGTTTCACGGCGCGGGCGCTGACTACGACGCTGCGGACCAGCCTTCCGGTGCGGGAATCCGACCGGACGACACTGATCATCCGAGCGGGTGCCTCTTCCGGACTGGCGGCCCAGGTACTCGCTGCCATAAAAACGCTCATACTGAGTGTAAAACAAAATCTGGCAAAAATGTTTTTGGTCTTCATTATAGGCCAAAGTCGTTCATTTTGCGAGCCCTACGGGAATTACCCGTAAGCTCTGATGGTATCATTTCTCTGTGAAGCGAGCGGGTTTCGTGCTGGTGGGGGGCCGGAGTTCGCGCATGGGGCGTGATAAAGCATACCTGCCCGTTTCCGGCGGAATTCTGGTTACTCGCGTGGCCGGGGCAGTCAAAGCCGCAGCCGGGAATGTGGCATTGGTCGGCGACCCGGAGCGGTATGCGGCCCTGGGTTATCCGGTGGTCGCGGACCGCTACCCCGGGCAGGGTCCGCTGGGGGGAATCCTGACGGCACTCGAAGAGAAGGCGGCCGAGTGGAACCTGATAGTGGCCTGCGATATGCCAGGCCTGACCGCCGGCTTGCTGGCAGCCCTGCTCGATGAGGCCGAGCGTAAGTCGCTGGATATATTGCTCCCGGAGACCGAAGGCGGGATGCCGGAGCCGCTCTGCGCGGTATACCACCGGAATGCTCTGGCACCGATGGAGAGGGCCTTCGCGGGCGGAATCCGAAAGGTGACGGCGGCTTTCGACGGCCTTCGCGTGGCGCCCTACCTGGTTAGCGAAGTGGCTTGTTTTAAGAATCTGAATACTCCAGAGGATTGGGCTGGATATGCCGCAGGATGATCCATACCCGCACTATATCGAATTCCGGCACGTCTATAAGACGTTCGACCATCCGGTTTTGGTCGATTCGAATTTCTACGTCAACCCGGGGGAGACGGTGGCGATCATTGGGCGTAGCGGCGTGGGAAAGTCGGTGACGCTGTCGCACATTATGGGATTTCTGAAGCCGGATAGCGGCCGGATTATCGTGGGCCACGAAGACGTCACGGATTTTTCGGAACCGGAGATGCGCCGCGTCCGGAGGAAAGTGACCATGGTGTTCCAGTCGGGGGCGCTGTTCGATTCGCTGACGGTGGCGGAGAACGTGCTGTTTTCGCTGGAACTGCGGGAAGACTACGACGCCAAAAACAAGGCGGACGTGGTGAACGGACTGCTGGAGGTGGTGGACATTGCGGAGTGGGCCAACTCCTACCCGTCGGACCTCTCGACCGGTTATAAACGGGCGGTGGCCATCGCGCGGGCGCTGGCGGCGCAGCCGCAATGCGTGTTGTACGACGAACCGACCACGATGGTGGATCCGATCATGAGCGACCATTTGGGAGACCTGATGGTGCGGCTGAAACGGCAGTTGAGACTCACCAGCGTGGTGGTGACGCACGATCTGGATCTGATGTACAAGGTGGCCGACAGGGTCGTGTTCCTGTACGAAGGCACGGTGATTTTCTTCGGGCCGGTGGGGGATTTGGAAAAATCGGAGCATCCGCATATTCGGGAGTTTCTGGAGATGGACCGGGTGGTTCGGGTGTAAGCGGGGGACTTAGGGGAATTTTGACGCGGAGGCGCGGAGCCGCGGAGGAAGACGCGGAGGATGGGTGGGATGTCGGACTTTCGATTTTCTCCGCGTCTTCCTCAGCGCCTCCGCGGCTCCGCGATGAAAAGCTCAAGCCTCTTCCCGGCGTCTGCGGAGGAAGAGGCGGAGAAGAGAGTGGAGGTGGGGGTTTATGAAATTGCAGCGAGATTTGAGCCGGCGGAGTTTTTTGGGGGCTTCGGCAGGGGCTCTGGCGGCGGCGGAGCGGTTGTTTGGGGAACCGGCGGATACTCCTAAGAAACCGAATGCGGATTTGGAACGGTTGGGCGGGGTGGCTTTGGCGGAGGCGAAAAAGGCCGGAGCTACTTATGCCGACATCCGCATCAACCGGTATCGGAACCAGTTTTCGGGTTACCGGCTTTCGCCGGAGCGGGGCGGGACGAAGACGGATGAAGTTCCGTTCGTGACCGATCAGGCCAGCTTCGGATTCGGAGTGCGCGTGATTGCGGCCGGGCAGTGGGGCTTTGCGGCTTCACCGCTGGTGACGGCGGAAGAGATCGCACGCATCACGCGCGAGGCCGTGGTGGTGGCCAAAGCGAATGCCGTGCTGCAGGCCAGCCCAGTGCAACTGGCGCCCACGAAGAAATACGTGGACCGGTGGACATCGGCCTATCAGAAAGATCCGTTCGGCGTGCCGGTAGAGGAGAAGCTGGAACTGATCCACGGCGCGACAGTGAACATGAAGAAGGATCCCAAGATCATGATGGCCCTGGGATTCCTGGGGTTCCGCGCGGAGGATAAATACCTGGCGACCAGCGAGGGCTCTTCCATCCAGCAATACATCGTGCAGGTGTTTCCGCTGCTGATGGCAAACGCGGTGGACATGCAGAAGGGCATTTCGCGCAGCCGCAGCTACCAGACTCCGCCGGTGACGGCGGGGTGGGAGGCGATTACCAAGGCGAACCTGGGGGAGAACGCTCCGCGGATTCGGGAAGAGGCCCTGGAGCACCTGGCCGCGCCGCCGGTGACGCCGGGCAAGAAAGACCTGGTGCTGCTGCCGAGCCATTTGTGGCTGACGATTCACGAATCGCTGGGCCATTCGACGGAGCTGGATCGCGCTTTGGGTTACGAGGCCAATTTCGCCGGCACCAGTTTCATGACGATCGACAAGATGGGCAAGTACAAGGTGGGCAGCGATCTGATCACGGTGTATGGCGACCGGACGATTGCCGGCGGCCTGGCGAGCGTGAAGTATGACGACGACGGGGTGCTGACCACGAAATTCCCGATCATCGAAAAGGGCATTTTCAAGCATTACCAGACCATTCGCGACCAGGCGCACCTGGTGGGCGAGACCGAATCGCGGGGCTGCTGCTATGCCGATTCGTGGAGCAGCGTGCCGTTCCAGCGGATGCCGAATGTGTGGCTGGAGGCGGGTCCGCGCGCAGTGACGCCGGATTCGCTGATTGCGGGGGTGGACGACGGGGTTCTGATCGATGGGGAAGGCAGTTTTTCGATCGACCAGCAGCGCTACAACTTCCAGTTCGGCGGCGATGCGTTCTGGCAGATCAAAGGAGGCAAGAAGGCCGGGATGATTTCGCGCGTTGCCTACCAGGCGAAAACGAGCGAATTCTGGAACAGTTGCGACGGGATCGCGGGGCCGGCGTACTGGCAGCAGTTCGGCAGTTTCAACGATGGCAAAGGCGAGCCGGAGCAGATCAATGCGGTGAGCCATGGATGCTCGCCGGCGCGCTTCCGGCAGGTAAATGTGTTGCTGACCGATTAAGGAGGATTGCCATGCTCAGCCAGAAAGACGCAAAAAATCTGATCGACCAGGCGATTGGCTACTCCAAACTGCCGCAGTGCCAGGTGGACGTTTCCTGGACGGAGGACGCATTCATCCGCTATGCCAACAACGGGATTACGACCTCGGGCTATCGCATCACGCAGCAGATTTCGATCAGCAGCGTGACCGACGATAAGCGCCAGGGTAACGCGGTGGTCACCGAATTCGGCGAGGATGCGCTGAAGCGCGGCGTGCAGCAGGCCGAAGACCTGGCGCGCATTTCCAAACCCAACCCGGAAGACATGCCGGCTCTGGGTCCTCAGAAGTACCTGACCTTGAGCAATTACGACAATTACACCGCGGCGGCTCGCGGGGACGCCATGATACCGCACGTGAAGGCGGTGCTCGAGGCCGCGAAATCGGGGAAGCTGACGGCGGCGGGCTTCATTCAACGTTCGGCGAATGCGGTGGCGGTGGGGAACAAGGCGGGGCTGTTCGGGTACCACACGTACACGGATTGCAGCCTGACGAACACCATGCGGACGGACGGCGGGAAGAGCTCGGGCTGGGCGTCGCAGACGTCGGTCACATTAAAGGATGTGAACGGCGAGGCGGTGGGACGCATTTCCGCGGAGAAGGCGGCGCGCGGCGCCGGCAAAAAGAGGAGCCTGGATCCGGGAAAGTACACGGTGATTCTGGAAGCGGCCGGGGTGAGCGATTTGGTGGGGTTCCTGGCGGGCGATTTCGGCGCGCGAGGGGCGGAACAGGGCCAGACCTTCCTGGCAAAGAAGGGAGGCGGGACGCACGTGGGCGAAAAGATGTTCCCGGACTACATCACGCTGCGCAGCGATCCGCTGGATACCAAGCTGGCCACCACGCCGTGGGGACCTTCGCTGTTGCCCAACCAGCGCATTTCCTGGATCGAAAAGGGCGTCGTGAAGAATCTGTACTACGACCGCTATTGGGCGTCGAAGGCGGGCAAGGAGCCGACTCCGGCGCCGGGCAATGTGGTGCTGGACGGACAGGCGCACACGGTCGAAGAACTGATCGCCTCGGTGGATCGCGGATTGTTGATTACGCGCCTGTATTACATCCGGTCTTTGCAGCCGCAGACGCTGCAATTGACGGGGCTGACGCGGGATGGCGTGTTCCTGGTGGAGAAGGGGCAGGTGACCGACGCGGTCAACAACTTCCGCTGGAACGAGAGCCCGGTGCGGGTGTTGCAGAACACGAAGATGCTGGGCCGGCCGGCGCGCGCCCAAGGGTCGGAGACCGGGTCGTCGATTGTGCCGGCGATTGTGGTGGCGGATTTCAATCTGGCAAGTGTGAGCGACGCGGTTTAGGATCAGTTGAGAGACGCGGAACGTCGAGTAGCGTCTGGAGCGGCCTCGGCGTCCACTCCACTTGGTTCCGGCCCCAAGACCTGTCAAAGGCCAAGCCAGTACCCACCGAATCTGAGCGCCGGCAGGGAACATCTTATGCCCGGGGGTACGTACAAGGGAGCGGAGCAGTCTGCTCGATGGAGGTTGAAACTGGATTCAACTGCGAAGCTGAGTGATCTCAGGGGCGAGTTTCTTGCCACGAGCACCCAATCGATGCCGATTGCCGGCATCATCTACTGGTCCATCGTCGCGGTGGCCGCACTCTACGTGTCTCCGAATCAACTGTGTTACATCGTTGGATTTGGAAGCGGTTTGATTTTTCCGTTCGGCGCTCTGATTGACCTCTTGAGGGGCCGGAAGATGAAAAGAGTGAACCCAGGGAATCCTGTGGCCCAGCTCTTCTTCCAATCCCTGGGGCTGGTCGCTTTGCTCTGGCCGCTTGTTATCATCGCCGCGATTCTTGCGCACAGTGCAAACCTGATTGTCCTCGGCGGAGCGATTTTGATGGGCCTCATCTGGATTCCATATGGCTGGGCAGCCGGTGATCCCGTTGGATTACAGCACGCTATTGCGCGCTCGATCCTCAGTTATGCATGTTTCCTCTTCGCGCCGGAACCGTACAAAGCCACAGCGATCAGCGTGGCGGTTCTGCTCTGCTACACGTACAGCCTCATCAGAATGCGAAAAGCATAAGACGCGTCAAGAATCAGACATTGTTGTACGATGAAACAAAATATGCGGATTCAGGATATCCGGGCCACCACGGTGACAGTACCGCTGGAAGCGCCTCTGCGCCATGCCAATGGCTGCCATTGGGGCCGGTTCGTGCGCACCATTGTGGAAGTGGAGACGGATAACGGAATTATTGGGCTGGGCGAAATGGGTGGCGGCGGGGAATCGGCCGAGGCGGTCTTTCGCGCCATGAAATCGTATCTGGTGGGCCGCGATCCGGTGCGCCTCGAAGAAATGCGGTTCCTGATCGCCAACCCCACCGCCTCGCTGTACAACAACCGGACGCAGGTGCTGGCGGCGCTCGAATTCGCGTGCCTCGATATCCTCGGGCAAGCGTGGGGCGTGCCGGTTTGCGACATTCTGGGCGGGCGCCTGCGTGACTGCGTGCCGTTCGCGGCATATTCGTTCTTCCGCTATCCGAATCCGCAAACGGGGCAAGGCGAAGTGCGCACGGTGGAGCAGGTGATTGAAAACATCCGCGCGCTCAAGCAGCGCTTCGGTTTCACGACGCACAAGGTGAAGGCCGGGGTGTTCCATCCGGATTACGAACTGGAAGTCTATCGCGCGGCCTGCGCGGCATTTCCGGGCGATTCCCTGCGTTTCGACCCTAACGCGGTGTGGAGCACCGAGCAGGCCATACGTTTCGGACAGGGTATCGAAGGGCTGCGCAACGACTACCTGGAAGACCCGGTCTACGGACTGAACGGCATGCGCCGCACGCGGCAGATGGTGCGCGTTCCGCTGGCCACCAATACCGTGGTAGTGAACTTCGAGCAACTGGCCGCAAACGCGCTGGATCCGGCGGTGGATGTGATCCTGCTGGATACCACCTTCTGGGGCGGCATCCGGGCCTGTGTCAAGGCGGCGGCCGTTTGCGAAACCTTTCAACTGGGGGTGGCCGTGCATTCGTCGGGCGAGCTGGGCATTCAATTGGCGACGATGCTGCACCTCGGCGCAGTCATTCCCAATCTTTCGTTCGCCGCCGACGCGCATTATCACCATCTGACCGATGACATTATCGAGGGCGGCCTGCTGCCCTACGAGAACGGAGCCATCCGCGTGCCCGTCACGCCCGGACTGGGCGTCAAACTCAATCGCGAAAAGCTGAGAGAGTATAGTGAACTATATCGTCGTCTGGGAGGCTATCCCTACGACCAGGACCCCGGGCGGCCGGGTTGGACGCCGATCGTGCCCAACGACCGGTGGGCCGATCCGAAGGACGACCGGACGCCTCCCATACCCTATTGAGGGGAATTCACGACCGGCTCACGCGACAACCATCGAATAAACGAAAAGTACGATTACCGCTCCCACCAGAGCCATCAGGAAACCGGCTGGATGGCCTTCCTTATACATGCCGGTCTTTTGACCGATGAAGCCACCGAGCCAGGCACCCACCAAGCCTAAAATCATCGTCAGGATCAGGCCCATGTGCTGCCGGCCCGGCATTACAGCGCGAGCCAGAAGGCCAATGACGAGTCCGAAAATCGCGTGTCCGATCATGTGCAGCATTGCTGAAAAGCTCCTTTCTCCAGAACTTCGAAGGTCAGATGATGATACCGCTACGGAACGCCCGAAGATAGCCGGTGGCGCGCGGCCATTTTCCCTGCCACAATCGAACAACGGGTAACGTTCGAAAGGAGTTTAGCCATGAGGCGCTTCATCGTCACCATGATCGTGTTCGTGATGGCCGCGTTCGCGGCCGATATATCGGGCAACTGGAAGGGCACCGCCGAAGGTCCGCAGGGAAACCTGGAGCGCAGCTTCGTCTTCAAGGTGGATGGCACCACGCTCACCGGCGAGACCACCAGCGAAATGCTGGGTAAGAGCACCATCGCCGATGGCAAGATGGATGGCGACACCATCTCGTTCAGCATTACCGCCAGCATGGGCGGGAACGAACTGAAGCTGAACTACAAGGGCAAGGTAACCGGAAACGAAATCCAATTGACCAGCGAGATGCAAGGCGGCCCGGGCGGCCAGCCCATCACCTGGCATCTGAAGAAGCAATAGGGCGGTATCCAACGCGCCGGCTCCAGGCCGCAACCAGGGTTGTGCCGATGAGGATGAGGGCCGCGGTGAGCCCGACCCAGATGCCCACGACTCCGCGGTGCAGCGGGTAGCACAGGACGTAAATCACCGGCAGGCCGAGGGCCCAGTAACCCACCAGGTGGGCGAGCATGGGGGTGCGTGTGTCTCCCAGGCCGCGGAGCGCGCCGGTGGAGACGATCTGGAATCCATCGAACAGTTCGAAGAGCGCGGCCATGCGGACCAGGACGGCGCCGGTGGCGATCACGGCCGTATCGGCGATGAACAGGCGCACGATGGAGCGCGGCGCCAGGGCCATGGCAATTCCGGCGGTCCCCATGAAAAGCGTGCTGAGAAGCAGCGCAGTCCAGCCGGCCACCGCGACGCCGCGCGAATCTTTGCGGCCCACCGCCTGTCCCACCCGCACGGCGGCGGCGGAACTGATGCCGAGGGGCACCATGAAGGTAGTGGCGATCACCTGCACGGCGATGCTATGTGCCGCCAGGGAGACCTCGTCCAGCGTAGCGGCCAGCACCGTAACAATGCCGAACACAGCCCCTTCGAACAGGATCTGCAAGGCTGCCGGCAGTCCCAGCAAGGCCAGTTGCCGGATGCGCGCCGTGTCGGGACGCCAGGACATGGCAAAGAGCAGGTTGCCGCTTTTGGCTTCGTGGCGAAGCACGGCGGCCAGCAGCACCAGGGCCATATAGAGCCGCGAGACGGAAGTGGACCAGCCCGAGCCCTCCAGGCCCATGGCGCGAAAGCCCCAGTGGCCGTACATGAGCAGCCAGTTTCCAAAAATGTTGATGAGGTTGGCGGAGACCACGGCGAACATCACCGGTTTTACCACGTCGATGGCCTGCAGGTAGCGCCGCAAAGCAGCGTAGAACATCAGGCAGGCAACGCCCCAGAGCAGGGCCCTGGTGTAGGGCACCAGCAGTTCCATCACGTGGGGATTGGTGCCGGCGGCGCGCAGTACGGGCATGAGCGCCAGAATGGGCAGGGACGTAACCGGCGCGAGGGCGAGACCGAGCCACAGGCCGGCGATCAGACTGCGGCGGGCCTCCTGCGGGTTGTTGGCGCCGTGCGCCTGGGCGACCAGCGTATCCATGCCAAGGAGCATGCCCGTGCCGGCGATCACGATGGGGTAGAAGATCATGGTGCCCAGGCTGCCCGCGCCAAGCGCCGCCGCGCCCAGGCGGTCCGGCCATGATGCTGTCCACAATTCCCATGGACATCCAGCGCAAGCTCGGCAAGCACCAGGGGTGTGGCCAGGCGCAGCATGGGACGGAACTCGCGGCGGAGATCGAAGAGCGGAAGCATGGGTGGCTCAGGCTTTGGGATGCGCCTTGTCGTAGACCGCCATCAGGTTCGTCAGCGAGACCTGCGTGTACTTTTGCGTGGTGGAAAGGCGGGCATGGCCCAGCAGTTCCTGGATGGCGCGCAGGTCCGCTCCGTCGGCCAGCAGGTGGGTGGCATAGGCGTGGCGAAAAGCGTGCGGATGCACGGAGGGATCGCCGGACAGGAGCGTGGCATAGAGCTTGACGATCATGCTGACGCCGCGAGTAGTCAGACGGTGGCCCAGGTAATTGAGGAACACGGCCTGTTCGTCGCGGACCACGGGACGTTCGGACAGATACCGCTCCAGCGCGCCGGCGGCCTGGCCCGGAACGGGCACCTGGCGTTCTTTGCGGCCTTTGCCGCGCACACGCAGCCAGTGCTCGGAGCGGTCCATATCTTCCAGGTTCAAACCAACCAGTTCGCTGATGCGCAGCCCGCAGCCGTACAGGAGTTCGAAGAGGGCGCGGTCCCGAAGCGGGGAACGGGCGGTGGAGTCGATCGGCGCCCACCCCATCGATCAGCGTGTTGACCTGCTCGGCGGTCATCACATCGGGAAGCTTTTTGGGCGCTTTGGGCGTGCGCACCAGCCGGGCCACGTTGAAAGGCACTACGCCTTCCCGCGCCATAAAGCGGAAGAGGCTGCGGACGGCGGCGAGTTTGCGCCGGATGGTGACCGCGTCGAGCTTTTGTCCGTAGAGCCAGGCGAGCCACTCGCGCAGAGTCAGCAGATCGATGGCGGCCGGCTCGGGCGGCGCGAGGTCCGGCGGCGACAGGTAGGCCAGAAACTGATGCAGGTCGGCGAAGTAGGCATCGATAGTGTTGGGGGACGAGCCCGCGCGCGCCAGTTCGGCGAGGTACCGGTCGATCTGGCGCGCCAGTTCAGACATGGACCTGGAGGTACTCCTCGAGGGCCGCCTGGGCGCGGCGGCAGACTTCGGCATGGCGGGCCTGCTTATCGCGGCGCAGCTTGTGGCGGGTGGCTTCGTCGAGCTGGGGCAGCAGGTCGAAGGTGATGTTGGCGGGCTGATAATCGGCCGGGTCGGCGCCGGAGATGTAATGGCAGAGCGACCCAAGCGCGGTCTCGCGGGGCAGGGGACGGGGCTGCTCGCCGGCGTGGAGTGCGGCGGCATGCATGCCGGCCATCATCCCGGTGGCGATGGCTTCCACATACCCTTCCACGCCGGAGATCTGGCCGGCGAACAATACTTCAGGCCGCGTGCGCAACTGCAGCGTGGGCGTCAAAAGGGCGGGCGCGTTGATGTAAGTGTTGCGGTGGATCTGGCCGAAGCGCAGAAATTCGGCGTTTTCCAGGCCGGGAATCAGCCGCAGGATGCGCGCCTGCTCGCCGAATTTCAAATGGTTCTGAAAGCCCACCAGGTTGAAACTTTGGGCGCGCAGGCTCTCCTGCCGCAACTGCACCACGGCGTAGGGCCGCTTGCCGGTGCGCGGATCGGTGAGCCCCATGGGCTTCATGGGGCCGAAGCGGAGGGTATCGCGTCCGCGCCGGGCGATCTCTTCAATGGGCAGGCAGGCTTCGAAGAACGGCGTGCGGTCCTCTTCAATGTGAGCGGTCACGTTCTGCGCGCTCAGCAGTTCGTCGACGAAGCGCTCGTACTGCTCGCGGTCGAACGGGCAGTTGAGGTAATCGTCGGTGCCATCGGTGGATTTGCCATAGCGGGAGGCCCAGAAGGCAATGCCGGTGTCGACGGTCTCGGCATCCACGATGGGGCTGATGCTGTCGTAGAAGAAGAGGCGGCCGGAGCCGGTCACGCGGGCGATCTCCCCCGCCAGAGCTTCGCTGGTGAGCGGGCCGGTGGCGATGATGACGATGGCGTCTTCCGGAAGGGCGGTCACTTCCTCGCGGCGGAGTTCGATCAGGGGCTCATCGGCGATGGCTTGGGTGACGCCTTCGGAGAAAAGGTCGCGATCTACCGTGAGGGCGTGGCCGCCAGGCACGCGCGCCTTTTGGGCCGCGGCGAGCAGAAGGGAATCCAGGCGCCGGAGTTCCTCTTTCAAAAGCCAGGGCGCGGTAGACAGGGACTCGCTCTTGAGCGAGTTGCTGCAGACCAGTTCGGCGAGCCGGCCGGTCTGGTGCGCAGGCGTAGGGCGCTCGGGCCGCATCTCATGCAGCACAGCGGGCACGCCCCGGCGGGCAATCTGCCACGCGGCTTCGGCGCCCGCCAGTCCTCCGCCGATAATGTGAATGGGTGCGTTCAACCTTCCAGCATACAGGGTAAGATCGGAGCATGGACCTGAGCCTGGAACGTATCTTCCTCAACCATTCCATCGAGAAACTGAACCAGTATACCGGCCGGATCGAAACGTGCCTGAAAATGCTCCCCGAGGAGCAGATCTGGGCGCGCGGCAATGCGAATGAAAATGCCATCGGCAATCTGGTGCTGCATTTGTGCGGGAACGTGCGGCAGTGGATCGTGGCCGGGGTGGGGAATCGACCGGATATCCGGGAGCGCGACAAGGAATTCGCGGCGACCGGTGGGGTGCCGGCGGCTGAGTTGATGGCGCGCCTGCGAGCTACCGTACAGGAGGCGGCGGCGACCATCGAGCCGCTTACCAGCGCCCGCATGGCCGAGCTGTGACTTGAGCCATAGTCTTGCCGGTTTGGAACCATAGTCTTGCCGCTTTAGTGGGGATAACCGTGGTTTCGTGCCGGCGCGGCCCTCCCCCATACACCGACTGGAACGATAGTCTTGCCAAAAGCCCCACGTGGAAGGATAGTCCTGCCAGTTGCATCTCTCCAAAAACCGCCGATGCCGAAGCAAAATCGTTGACTTTTGTTTGTATACATGCATAATGGCACATATAAGACCATGGCGGATGACAAGAGCCCCTCGGACGTCCAACAGTGGTTTACGAAAGCCATTGGCAGCATCTGGCCGGTCGCGACAGGCTCGCTCTCTTTGAGAAAGGGTCCGTGCATCCGCAAAAACTGCCCGGCTTGTGCCGCCGGGACGGGACACAGCAGCTATGCGCTGTACGTGCGCCGGGGCTCTCGACGGTTCTCGATTTATGTCCCCGAGAGGCTGGTGCCCGAGGTCCGGAAGGCCATCGAGAATGGCCGTTTGCTCCAAGATCTGATCAACGAGGCCGGAGTGCGATATGTGAACGCGCTCAAGAACGAAGAGCCGTCCACGTCGCGAAGGTAAACCAAGAAGCGAACGCTGGCGGGCACCCGACAGAGCGCTGCCGTGACCGCCGGTTTCAAGGAGGACCTGGACTGAACCCCAAAAGTGAGACACTCCGAATAGACGCACTTTGCATTGAATGGAGTGCGAAGAAATGGCGAAGAAGGCAAAGTGGCGTCGTCACACCGTGGAATTCAAGCGGCAGGCCGTTGAACGGATGAAAACCTGCCAAAACATTCATGAACTGGCTCGTGAGCTGAACATCGAGCGCAAGCTGCTCTACACCTGGAAGTATCAGTTCGAGGGACGGCCGGAGCCGCGGCATGCGAATCTGGGAATTGCCCCAGAAGACCGCAAAGAGCAAAAACACCGCGAGGAAATCGCCAGGCTGAAGGTGGCGCTGGCCGACAAAACCCTGGAAAACAGTTTTTTTCGAAGTGCCTTGCTCAAGATCAAGGCGGATCGCCATCTGACCATCGACAGCGGCGAAACAGCATCTACGACACCATCCAGTCGTGGGCGCAAGAGCAAGGCAAGCCAGCGGACGCCCAGCCCACGCTGAGCGTCGAACGGATGTGTCACTTGGCTGGTGTCAGTCGGGCCAGCTATTACCGACATTGGGAGGCGGCAGCGCCAGACGAAGCGGAAATGGCGGCGCGGGCATCCATCCAGGAGGTGGTCCTGAGGCACCGCCGCCGTTACGGCTACCGGCGCGTCACGGAGGATTTGCATCGCCAGGGGATGGTCATCAACCATAAACGAGTCTCGCGGATCATGCGCGAAGACAACCTGCTGGCTATTCGCTACCGCAAGTACATTCTGACGACGGATTCGAAACATGACTGCCAGGTGTATCTGAACCTTGCGGCGCGCATGACGGTGACCGCCATCAACCAGCTATGGGTGGCGGACATCACATATATTCGTCTGCGGACCGAGTTCGTTTTTTTGGCGGTGGTGATCGACCGGTACTCGCGCAAGGCCATTGGTTGGGCCTTGGATCGAAGCTTGACGGCCAGGGTGGCGGTGAGGGCGCTACAACAGGCCATCGGCCAGCGTCAGCCACCACCGGGAGTGGTGCATCACTCCGATCAGGGAACTCAGTATGCGAGCGCCGAATACGCTGAAGTGCTGAAAGCCAGCCAAATGGTCCCGAGCATGAGCCGTCCGGCCAATCCCTACGACAACGCGGCTTGTGAGAGTTTTATGAAGACCTTGAAACAGGAGGAAATCTACTGCAATCAGTATGCGGATTTCGACCAGCTTTCCGAACATCTGGAAGAGTTTCTGGGAGCGTACTACAATCGCCTGCGGCTGCATTCGGCATTGGGATACCGTACGCCGGAGGAATTTGAACGCGAGGCAGCGGCGGCGCCTGCACTGCCTGGCGAATTGCACGATGCGGCTGTCATAAAGTTCTTCTCGCCCCCCATCATTGCGGTGGGACATGACGGGGGTAAACCAATCGAAAGGAAGTGGCGCGAAGGCGAAAGTTGCCCATAACCGGGAAACGCTCCGCACGACCGGACCGGTAAGTCCGGGTGATTTCTTAATCGCTCAGGAGGGTTTGCAACGATCCCTTCCCCGCCACCATCTTCTAGCAGCTTCACATCATACTGAGCGCTCAGTATGCGTTTTCAAGGCATGGCGGAATCTATCGGTCCGATGTGGTTCAGAACGAAAACCAAATCCCGGGGCGGAGCCGACCGCCTCCCGCTGGTCGGCCCCGGGCCCAGGCAAAAGAACGCGTCGGGAGGACCACGCCCTTCTCATCGTCCGCGATGAGTTCCGCACCGGCTATTCCTTGATCGGGTTGCTCGCCAGCATTGCCCGTCTCCGCTTCCCCGGCAATGCCAGAATAACTCTGGACGGCAGGTGGAGAATCGGATTATCATCGAACTGCAACTGCGTCTTTTCCCTCGTGTCTCACCGAAGGGGTTCACCCCAGACCCCAGTGCTGAGTCCGGACGCCTTGGAAGCTTGGTACGTCGGGATCGGCGTCCCGCCGCACGGGCGCGCGCTGGTCATCGCATCCGTGCATCGGAGCCCGCTCGTAGAGTTGGTGGCGGCCGGTCGAACGTCAGCGGCCGCTATCCCAGCCGCAAGATGGGCGTCACGATCCAGTTCGAGAGTCATCGGGTTGAACTGGCCGGCATATACGAGATGGAGCACGATCCGAAGTACTTGAGTTCTACGATCAACCCATTCAGATCAAGCTGGACTATGCGGCGGCGGATGGAAAGCATCTGGGCGTAGTTCATACGCCCGACTTCTTCGTGATTCGCAAAACCGCGGCGGGCTGGGAGGAATGGAAAACCGAAGAAGAACTCCTGCGCCTCGCAGAACGGAGCCCGAACCGGTATCGCGCCGCCGAAGACGGTCACTGGAACTGTCCTCCAGGAGAAGCGTACGCCAGGGATTTCGGCTTCTATTACCGCGTCCGATCTTCCTGGGAGATCAACTGGGTTTACCAGCGGAATATTCAGTTCCTGGACGACTATCTTCGGTCCGATACGCTAACCCACCCCGCAGCCCTGGAACATGTGCGGGCACACCTCGCCGCCAACGCGGAGATCCGATTGAGCGATCTGTTTCGGGAAAGCGCTGGCGTCGTAACGCGTGACGACATCTTCGCCATGGTGGCGCTCGGCACTCTCGACGTCGACCTTTCGGCAGCGCCGCTCACAGAACCAGACAAGGTTCACGTCCGCCTGATCGATCGGAGCGCAGTGCCCATGGAAATCGGCCTTCACGCCGACGCTCCGGCCGCCGAAGGGCTCTTGCCGCAGATGGGGCCGACCCAGATGGCGGAAGCGAATCGCCGGCTGAAACTGATCCGGGCGTATCAGTCAGGGGAGCCATTGGAAGAAAACGTTCCATCGCGGACCATTCGCCACTGGCTTCACCAATACCGGCAGGCCGAGGCTCTGCAAGGGGATGGTTATCTCGGCCTTCTGCCCCGATTCCAGGATTGCGGAAACCGCAACAGCAAACTTCCAGAGAAGACCACGGCATTGATGTCTAGAATCATCGAGACGGACTACGAGACCCTCAAACAGAAACGTAAGTTCCACGCGTATGGCGCGCTGATCCGCGCCTGCGAGTCCGAAGGGACTGCGGCGCCAAGCTACAAGACCTTCTCCCTGGCCATCGACCGGCGTTTACACTCCGGCCTCATCCTCAAACGCCGTGGCCGCCGCGCTGCATACCAGATGGAGGCACCCTACTTGGACCGGACTCACCACGCCCCGCCACGGAGACCGGCCCTTTCACATCTGCCACATCGACCACACCGAACTGGACGTCGAGGTCGTCTGCTCCAGCACGGGGCAAAACCTCGGCAGGCCATGGCTGACCATCTTCATGGACGCATTCTCCAGGCGCGTACTGGCGCTCTTTCTGTCCTTCGATCCGCCTTCCTATCGGTCCTGCATGATGGTGCTGCGGGAGTGTGTTCGCCGGCGTGGCCGCCTTCCGCAGATCCTGGTCGTCGATGGCGGAAAAGAGTTCGACAGCGTCTACTTCGAAACACTGTTGGCACGCTATGAATGCACGAAGAAGACGCGGCATCCGGCCAAGCCGCGGTTTGGGTCCGTCTGCGAACGGCTATTCGGGACCAGCACCCAATTGATCTACAGTTTGGCGGGAAATACGCAGATCACGAAGAACGTGCGCCAGGTGACCACCAGCGTCGACCCGAGGAATCTCGCTGTCTGGACGCTGGAATCGCTTCATACCCGGCTGTGCGAGTGGGCTTACGATTTTTATGACACCACGATGCACCCTGCCATTGGGCAATCTCCCAGAGATTGTTTCGAGCTCGGAATCGAACACCCGGGAATCGCCCTCACCGGCACATCCCGTACGACGAAACATTCCGGATGATGACCTTACCAACCACGGCACGGGGCGTCGCCCTGGTCGATGCCGGGAAGGGCGTCAAGATTCATCACCTCCACTACTGGTCTACCGTTTTCCGTGATCCCGCCATCGAGCGGACCCGGGTGCCGGTCCGGTAGACCCATACGATGCCGGCACCGCCTATGCCTACGTTGGGAACCACTGGGTTAGTTGCTATTCCGAGTACTTCTCGTCGTTTCGCGGACGCTCGGAACGGGAGATGATGATCGCCACTGCCGAACTGCGTAAGCGCTCGCAAGACCATTCCCGGGAGTTTAAAGTCACGGCCAGAAGGCTCGCCGACTTCGTCGCTTCGGTTGAGGCGGAAGAGTCGCTTCTCGTCCAGCGCCTCCAGGATCCGGCAGCCCGCAGAATCCACGGCTGCCCTGACGACCGGTATGAAGCGGCCATCGTCCCACAACCGGTTGACGTATTGGATACCGCCGAGCCTCGACTACCAGTAGCCGGAACTTATTCGGTGCCGCAAACCGAACTGTACGAGGAGTACTGAGATCGTGACCGACTACGCATTTCCCCCGGATCTGCTGGGCCAACCAGCGGAAGCACGGCTTGACTACTTCAAGGCTTTCACGATTGCACACCCACTCCTGAAGGAAGCCGATGCCGCTCTGAAGCAAGCTATTCATCAACCCGCCGGTTGGTCTCTGATCTTCGTGTACGGCCCAACTGGCGTCGGGAAGACGACCTTGCGCAGGCGAGTGGAGAAGCACCTGAAGGAATCGATGATGGAGGCGCTTCGCCAGGATCCAGGGCTGGTTCCCGTGGTGAGCATGGAAGCGGCAGCTCCGGATTCCAGCCAGTTCAGTTGGAAGGACTACTATCGGCGGGCTCTGCTCGCAATGGACGAACCACTGATCGACCGGAAGCTGACGACTCAGGTTCGCAGTTCGTTCCGCGACTTTCGCGACACTTTCGGACGATCGCTCACCGATCCGCGTGTGGCGGCGATGGACTCCGTTTAGCGCTGGAAAGCACGCTGATCCACCGCCGGCCTGCAGCGTTCTTTATTGACGAGGCCCAGCACCTGGCGAAGATGAAGAGCGGTCGTAAGCTGCAAGATCAACTGGACTCGATCAAGTCGCTCGCCAGCCTCACCAATACGGTTCACATCCTGGTGGGTACATACGAACTGCTCCCCTTCCGTAATCTCAGTGCCCAACTAAGCAGGCGCAGCATCGACATCCATTTTCCGCGATATTGTGCCCGAAAAATGAGGATCTACGCAGCCTTTCGGAACGTGGTCTTCACCTTTCAGCGCCACCTGCCTCTGACCGGTGAGACCGACCTGTTGCCTCACCTGGAATACTGCTACGAACGTTCCGTTTGGCTGTGTCGGGTTAATGAAAGATTGGCTGACGCGGGCTTTGGCCTTGGCCATAAATCCAGGCGCCGGCGCCGTGAGCCGCAAGATTCTGGAAAGAACGGCCTGGTCGCTGGATCAGTCCGAGAGAATAGCCGAGAAACGGTCGATGGCGGGGGGGAAACTCCGAAAAAGAAGAGAAGCGCGATCGCCTGAGACACCTTCTGCGTTTGGAAACCACCAGCCCGGCAGCGACTCCTATTGAAATCCAGCCGCTCCGCATGGACGTCCGCCGGTAGGGCGGCGCAAACCCGTTCGGGATCTTGTTGGAATCGCGAAGGAGGCTTGAAATGAACGATGATGGCCCTGCAATCTATGAACATGGGACATGACGGCGCCTGTGGTTCCGCCTCGTAGCCGGTTGTTCCATATAGACCCAGCCGGGTTCGGAACACCGCTGGTCGAGTGTCTGACCAGCTATTATTCACGAGTCGCTAAGGCTCACTCTGTTTTCGCCCGGTGCTCTTCAGAAT
>CAWKYG010000063.1:0-20241 GCA_963853855.1 uncultured Solibacteraceae bacterium
GCATTGCGGGTCAGACCCTCGTCCGACCGCAAAGGCGCACAGCCAGAGCAGTGGTTGCTGATCGAGTGGCCCGCCGGAGCAGGGGAGCCAAGCGGCTACTGGTTGGCGCATTTGCCAGTGAAACTCTCGTTGAAACGGTTGGTCTGGATCAGCAAGCACCGCTGGGTGATCGAGCGCGACTACGAGGAACTCAAACAGGAGCTTGGATTGGGTCATTACGAAGGCCGCAACTGGCGGGGGTTTCACCATCACGGAACGTTATGTATTGCGGCTTACGGCTTCTTGATATCGGAAAGAAGCCGTTTTCCCCCTCAGCCCACGTCGGCCATCTTGGACTACGCACCGCCCCGATACCTCCCGACTTCCGGCCGCGGGGGACGAAGAGTTCGCGCCCAACGGCATAACCCCCATTCGATAGCGACACTGCGTATCCGGATCGCCCGATTCCTGGTGCAGCAGCTTCCCTGCTGCCCTTTGTGTTGTCGTCTACGCGTATAATTTATGACACAGTAGAATTAGTAAGCGTTCTTTTTGAACTTTTGCAACGCACTGCCAGCCGGCCTACTCGCCCTTCCGGTTGCGCTCTTCGAAATACCGCTTCAGCACTTCCGGCAGGGGCGGGAGCGGCTCCAGGCCCACGCGCTCCATTTTGGCGTTGGACAGGGCGGAATAGCGCGGCCGCCGCGCCGTAGTCCGGTACTCGCGCTCGTTGGTGGCAATGAGTTGCGGCTGAATGCCCGCGGCTTCGAAAATGAATCGTGCAAATTGGAACCAGGAGGTGGGTATGCCGCCCCCAATATGGAAAACGCCGTACTGATCCCGCTCTACCAGGTCGATGGTGCGGGCAGCCAGCGCCGGTGCGAACGTGGGGGAAGCGACGTGATCCTCCACCACGCGAATCGGCTGGCCGGACTTGGCCAGACGCAGCATCAGCTCGACGAAATTGCCCCGCGCCGTATTCAGCCCGCCGTGGCCGAAGACTCCCGACGTCCGGATCACCAGCACCTGGTCCAGATACGCCTGGGCGTAAAGCTCCCCGGCCAGTTTGGACACCGCATAAGCCCCCAGAGGGTGGGTCGGGTCCTCTTCCACATAGGGATGGCGCGCCTCGCCATCGAACACGTAATCGGTGGAAAAATGCACCAGCAGGGCATCCACCTGGCGGCAGGCCAACGCCAGGTTCCGTACCGCCAAGGCATTGACCAGAAACGCCGCCTGGGGTTCTTTTTCAGCGACGTCCACCTGGTTGTAGGCCGCCGAGTTGAAGACAATCTGCGCGTCGAACCGCGCCAGCGCGCTTTCTACGGCGGCCGGATCGGTGATATCCACCTGGGCTCGGTCCCAGGCCTGCACCTGGTAGTGGCGCGCGCGCAACTCGCGCACCAGTTCCACGCCGAGTTGCCCGGCAGCGCCAAATACAACCGCTCTTCGGTCCATAGGAACTCAACAGGATAGCGCATGGCACTCACCGAAGATTGGCAGGATCCTCCTCGGTCTCCTCCCGGAACTCGCGGAAACAGCGATGCAGTTCCCCCAATCCCCGCAGTACCTGCTCCAACTGCACGCCCGCGAAGTGGCCGTTTTCCGCCGGCCGGCAGTACATCACCTCTCCCAGGACGATGGCGTCTTCCAGTTCGATGCGCAGCACCGTGCCGGATGCGATTTCTGTTCTCACAAAAAGGCCGAGGCCGGTTCCGGAAGCGTTCCGGATAACGGCTGTTTGCCGGAACTGGCGTTCCCCCAACGTGACGATGGTGACGCATTGCTCCGCCGCGAAACGGGGTCCGCGCCGTTTGTCCATACTGGACTAATCGGCTGACCGGAAGAAAGCTGTAGGGCGAAACGACGGGAACGGAGGATCGTTCCCGGACTGCCCGGAACGGCCTACCCCATCACCGGAGAAATCGGCACACTTCGCATAACGGGACTTCACGGGATCAATCTTTCGGCGCCGGCTCAACTAGATCGTACGCAAAAGCCTGGCGTTTCTGGGGATGGCTACCTTTGACGCGGATAACAGAGAAACCAGCCCTTCCAAGCGCGCAGTCACTTCCGTCCCGGTTACGCGCGGTATCCGGCTGGTGCGGCGATGGTCACGCGCTGAATGCCAACGAACTCCAAATCCCGATCCGGGGCGCCTTCGGCTTCGAGGCACAACTCTATGGCTTCGCGGATGCGCTCGTTGATCTCGTCGAGCGATCGCGCCTGCATATGGTACCCACGGATTTGCGAAACCGGGGCGGCGTACAAGCCTTCCGCGTCGCGCTCAATGACAACGTGTGTCCTCGCCTTTCATTGAAGACGGCCTGAGTAGGCGTTGGAAGCCGCACCGATTCCAAGATTCCAAGGGTCGGCCAGTTCGAAGCGCGTTTCCCGGTCCTAATCTGATCAGGCCGGTGTATTCTGTTGATTCATCGGAGCTTCGGTGGGCGTCCGGCCCGTATCGGTGACGTCGTCGCTCTTGCCCAGACGACGTGGCCGGGACTTCACGGGAGCGATAGCCGAACGACGCAGCGGCGTTGTTGGGTTTGTGACGGCCGCCGGGAAGTTGCCCACAGCTAGAGCTGTAGCTTATAATTGGAGATCTCGACGCGCAGTTCGGCGGCATCGTCCTTCATGTTCTTGAGCGCAATTTCCACATCTCGAAGCATGTTTAAGTCGGGTTGCTGATCCACTGAAAAATACGCCAATATCAATCCATTCCGCGCTGTCTGATACTGGTCGTTAGTGAGATGTCTTGTAATCTGAAGTTGAGCCAACACTCTCAGTAGGCGTTGGCGAAATGCATCATCTACCTTGCCTGCCAGAGCGGGTGTATTTGATTCATATCGAGCTTGAATCTCCGACATAAATCCGGGATTCACCAATTCCGGCAACTCGTTATGTGGCAGTTTACCTTGAGCCGCCAAACGGAGCTTCGTGTATGCCTCCTCCCAGACTTTTACTAGCGCGTCGGCTGACCGCTGAACATCGTCTAAATAGCCAACAATTTTGTCGCGCTCATGTTGGTGGCGGTCCCAGACCGTCTTCAGGGTCGAAAGAAACGTTTGAACTACTGAATTTGGGTCCATCGCTATGTATGTTTCTCAAGTGCCTTGATAATCATCTCGCCGATTTTTTCAACCGGCAGGCCAAATACAAACCGCAAAATCAGTCCAACCAGTAAAATGACCACCAGCCATTTGACTAGCGACCGGTCGAAGTCGGTCTTGAAGAAGAATCCGAAGCCCTTTGATACAGCTCCGGGGACTTTTTCCAATTTCGAGGGCGCCGGGATGCTCTCTTGCCGGCGCACCTCGTCAACTATCCTCTCGCAGGCAAACATGGTCTGGTCGACGACATCTGCCACCTTCTGCAAGGGTAGGTTAGAATCGTGGGGCAGTTGTTCCTCCAGGACAGCCTGGTAGATGTTTAGGGTGTGCGCGTACCCGCCGAGAAGCGGCGGCGGAAGGATCTTGATCTGGCTTGGAATCCCGCACGCGTCGGTAATCGCGGTGGCTTCAGCG
This sequence comes from uncultured Solibacteraceae bacterium, assembly GCA_963853855.1. GTDB lineage: Bacteria > Acidobacteriota > Terriglobia > Bryobacterales > Bryobacteraceae > Sulfopaludibacter. Next base: position 3,507 of record CAWKYG010000063.1, read on the forward strand.
AGGCGGCGCGAGACTTTGGTCCTCAGGTCGTACATGCGAGCAATGATCTGGCGCCCCTTGGTCTCGACCCCATTCGGGTCATAATGGCCCATCATGTAGTCTCGGTCGGCGTAGGCTTTTAGTTGCAGGAATTCCTGCTTTGCGGCTAGGAACTCCTGGAGGTCAGCGCGGAATGCCTGAATGGTCTGAAGATTCTCTTGGGCCTCTTCGACTGTCATACTGTCTAGATTGATACCATACCGCAGCACCCAGCAAACGGTTTGAGGGCACGGTTTGAGAAGGCGAGAAAGTCGCCGGCATACTTCGGCCTTCGTGCGAAGAGGTCTCGTCGGGCTATTACCGACAAGTCGGTCTGGGGGCGCTGATCGGCGCACATAATGCTCCGTCCCTATCACGCGCCGCCCGTACACTGGTCCAGCCGAGAGCGCAGGGCGCACGCATACGCGCTGACGAATTCGTCCTCCTGTGAAACGCCGCTCACACCAGCAAAGTGGGAGGTCCTTGCCAAGATGTGCCATTTTTGGCACAATGAACATTGATCGACCGTTCCAAGAAGCTGCCGGCGTTTTTCTATGAATCCGCCCTCGGCAACCGGCCCGTACGGGAGTGGATCATGGGGCTATCCCTGGAAGATCGCAAACTGGTCGGCCGGGACATTCAGAAGGTCGAATTCGGCTGGCCGCTCGGCATGCCCTATTGTCGCAGTCTCGGCAACGGCCTGTGGGAAGTGCGGAGCGACCTGACTGATGGAAAGATCGGGCGGGTGATTTTCTGCGTGGCGCGGGAACGGATGGTGCTGCTGCACGGTTTCGTCAAGAAAACGCAGAAGACGCCAGCCCAGGATTTGAAACTCGCGCTCAAGCGTATGAAGGAGGTGCTGTGAGATGACGCATAGAAAGAAGGGCAAGGTCGGTTCATCTTTTGACGGTTTTCTGGCCGAGCAGGGCATTCTGGAAGAGTGCGAGGAACAAGCCATCAAGCAGATCCTCGCCGATCAGATCAAAGCCGCCATGGAGAAGGATCGCCTCACCAAGGCGGCCATGGCCACCCGCATGCAAACCAGCCGCAGAGCGCTCGACCGTTTGCTCGATCCCACAAACACGAGCGTTACATTGCACACTCTTCAACGCGCTGCTGTGGCTATCGGCCGCCAACTCCGCCTGGAACTGGTCTGAAACGGAGCGCGCTTAATGCCCTGGGGAAGGCTGCCCGCCAGAGTACTCCGGCAGGGCAGGATTCGAGCTGCGTGATTGAGCGAAGGTCTTTGAAAGCCTGACGTGTCGGATTCCTCCCGTGACACCCCGGTCACGGAAATAGGGAACGGCAAGTCGGCTCGGATCCGGGCTGGTGCTACCCGCGCGATGGCGCCAGTGGCCTACGAAGCTCCGTTCCAACGGTTGGAGCGGCACGATTTCCTGCGGCCATCGTTTGACGCCCCAGCAGCGTTATGCCAATATAGGCATGTACCAACGGATGAAGGACCTCACGTGGCTTGCCGATTCCCGTTCCAACGTGAAGTCATTTCCGGCTGGCGTCCAAGACGACATCGGCTATGCGTTGTACGCCGCGCAGTTGGGCGAAACGGAGTGTCAAGGCCAAGCCTCTGCATGGTCTTGGCGGCCATGGTGATGGAGATTGCGGCTCATGACGCTAGCGGAACCTACCGCGCGGTCTATACGGTCTCGATCGGAGAATCGATTTACGTGATCCACGCCTTCCAGAAGAAGTCCAAGGCCGGGATCGCGACACCGAAATCGGAGATGGAACTGATCCGGCAGCGGCTCAAGCAGTTGAGAAGTGAGGTGAAGAATGCCGAAAAGAGAAATCCTTAAGCAGGAGCCCAGCACGGGCAACGTATTCGCTGACCTCGGCCTGGCCGACGCCGGCGAACACCTGATCAAAGCCGGACTGGTGGTTCGGATCGACCGGACCATCCGCCAGCGAAAGTTGACCCAGGCAGCCGCGGCACAGCTCATGGGAATCGATCAGCCCAAGGTCTCAGCTATGCTGGCTGGTCAGTTCCGGGGATATTCGGTCGAGCGCCTCATGCGTTTCCTGGTCGCGCTGGGGCACGATGTGGAGATCGTCGTGAAGCCTAGAAAGCGCGGCACGGCCGAACTTCGCGTCGCGTAGAGCGCGCGATTGGCGGCCACGTGGTGGGCCGTTGACGCCCGATTAGGAATGATAAGTCGGCTTCCGACCAGTGGCGAGGTGCTTCAGGACGCCTGCTCCTGCGCGCTTTGTTCATGCGCTACCTGGGCGTACATCGCGTCTGGCGCCAGGTCGATTTCGCCCGGCCAAGCGACCGCGCCTGAATCGATATAGACGCGTCTGAAGAAATCCAGGTCAAGCAGCGGCCCGAGCGCGCCCGTCAAGTCTTCACGATTCAACCGCAAACGACCCTTCAATCCATCTCTGAACCGTACAAAAAGACAGTAGTCTGGTTCCGGTATCACTTCGACGACGTCCCAATACACGGCAGGCCTCCAGTCATGGCAGCGGTTCGATATCCGGCGGCGGCGCCTTTTCACGGCAGAGCCGCCAGTCCTCCACCAACTCTTCTCTATGTATCCTCGCCCATTCCTGGACGAGGTTCAAAGCGCGCCGTGGCAACTCCCCTTCGAGGACGTCCAGCGTGGCGATGTCGATGGTCGCTTCGAACTCCCCGTATCTTGCATGGAAATGCGGAGGAGGTGGTCATTGAAGAAACATGCGGATAAATATGCCGTAGAACCTGCTGATTGTTGGCATTCTGCGAGGCTGATTCTGTCATCTCGCGGATTACTCCCCGCAAGTCGGCTTCGGGGAGCAGACTCGGGCGCCTCACCCGGACTTGATGTCTGAGCCAATGCCGATCCGCCTCCGTACAGGAATGCTGTACAATATCGATTGGGTGCCTCATGCCGAGTGAAACGACGTACACCAGCCTCCGCGAAAATTTGGCCAGCGTTCTCGATCGGGTAGTGGACCAGCAGGAAACCGTGATCGTTCGGCGACGGGGGGCGCGCGACGTCGCCCTTCTTCCCGCTACCGAACTCGCCGGTCTCATAGAAACTGCACACCTTTTACGGTCGCCACGCAACGCACGCCGGCTCCAATCGGCATTGCGGCGAGCGGAGCAAGGGCGTACGAAGCCTGGAACGGCAGCGGGCCTGCGTCGCGAGACTTTAGGTGAAGCGAGATCCTAAGCGGCTCGCGGTCTTTCAACCTGAATTCCGTGAGGACCTTCGTTTTTGGGTCAAAACCGAACGCATCACGGCAATCCGGGTGATGGATCTGGTGGAGGCGGTGATGCGAGATCCATTCCAAGGGCTGGGAAAGCCAGAGCCTCTCAGATATGTACTGGCAGGCTGCTGGTCGCGTCGTGTCAGCCAGGAACACCGGTTGGTGTACCGCGTCACGGATGAAGCCATCGATTTCCTCCAGGCTCGATACCATTACTGAAGCAAAATCGCCTGGTGCGGCCCCCCGGACCGATCACTCGCCGCAAGTCGGCTTGTGCCAGCCTGGAAAGCCACGCGAGCACTCGCTCCTTCTTCCTCCCCGCCTCAGCGGCTCCGCGATCAGTTTCATTTCCTCCGTCCTCGGGTCACACCTTTCAAAATTTTCCTTCCCCCTTACAACCAACCACTTACCCTCACTCGCCCCCGGAATCTCTAACTCCGCATGATCCAATGAAATTGGGAGAGACAACCCACTTATGGAAGATCAAGCTACAGCACCCAAACCGCGCGACCCCCGCGCCCTGAACGCCTACCGGCACGGTCTCACAGGCCAGGTCCTCATCCTCACTCCAGAGGACGAAGCCGCCTACAAGGCCCACTGCCACAACCTCCACGAATTCTGGGCCCCCGTCGGAGGCATGGAAGTCGAACTCGTCCAGGAGATTGCCGACGACCGTTGGCGTCTCAAGCACGCCTCTGCCCTCATCAACAACAGCTTCGCCCTCGGCATGACTCGCCCCGACACCATCACCGCGCACCACCCGGAAATCGACGCCGCCTTCGCCCAAACCCGCACCTGGCATGACGACCCCAAAAACATCGCCCTGCTCACCCTCTACCAGCAGCGCATCAAGAACAAGGAAACCAAAACCACAACCCTCCTCCGCCAGTTGCAGCAGGAACGCCGCGAAGCCCTGAAGCAAGCCGTCGAAGAAGCCGCCCTCCTGGCCCAACTCGCCGCAAGCAAAGGAGAAACTCTAAACATCGAACGCGATCTCCCGCGCCTCACCAGCTACCCGCAATTTGATTTTTCAGCCCCCGAACTCGCCCACTTAATCGTCCACGCCCAACGCCTCGCCGAAGCGCGAAAGCTCTTCCAGGGGCCCCGAAAGCCGCTCCGCATGGCCGCGTAACCACCCGTCCCAGCCTCGCCAGGCGCGTCGCCGCCCCCAAAAGATCTTTGAAAATTGAATATTCGCCAGCAGGCCGGGCGGCCCGTCTCACTGCCAGTGATGCGTGAAAACGAAGCCGACCAGCGCCAGCGTGGAGAGCAGGACGCCGGCCAGTATGGCCCGTTTGCGGGCCGGCGTCAGCCATTCCAGCAAGGTGGAGGATGCCTCCGCGCTCAGCACCGAGTGCATCAGCCGCCGCTGCGCCGGACCCGGCAGCTTGCGCATGGCCCGCGCGATTTCCTTGCGCCCGCGGCGGTCGGCAATCAGAATGGTGGCCGAATTGGCGCCGTTGGTGGACTTCAGAAGCTTGTTCCGCAGGCGCGCCGGCACTTCGTCCACCGAGCGGTAAACCAGGTCGGCGCCGCCCGCCGAAATCAGCACCGTGGAGGTCTGAAACAGCCCGGACGCCTCCGGGTTGGGCTCGCCGCAATAGGGGCAGCGGACATCTTCTTCGGCAAACCGCTTCCGGCAATGCTTGCAGTTCATCACGCCATTACCTGTGGAACTTTGGGCTTCGCTTTCGGCTTGCCCACCGTCTCGTCCCCCACATTATCCAGCACAACCTGGATAAATCCCAGGGCGGCTTTGGATAGCGCTTTGTCTTTGCGATAAATCAGACCCAGCCGGCGGACCATGGGTTCCGGCGCCAGCGCAATGCCGCGCAGTTTTCCCGCGGCAATTTCCTCCCGGCAGTTCGAAACCGCCAGGAAGCTCAAACCCAGCCCGGCCATCACGAAGCGCTTCATCATCTCGGTGGAATCCAGCTCCATGGAAATGCGAATATCGCTCTCCACCGGCTCCAGCCAGGCGTTCAAGCCGGGCGCGCGTCTTACCCTGTTGCGGCAGCAGCAGGTAATATTCCACCACGTCCTGCGGCGTCACCGCGCTCCGCTTGGCCAGCGGATGGCGCGCCGGCACGATCAGGCGGATCTCGTCGCGGTGGATGCTCACCACCTGCAGGCGCTTTTCCTCCACCGGCAGTTGGGTCAGGCCGAAATCGGCCGAGTTGTCCATCACCGCTTCCACCACGTGCGACCCGTAGGAGCGGTCCACCTGCAGCTGCACCGCCGGGAAAGAGCTGGCGGTATTGCGAGAAGACCTTCGGGCAGCACGTAGATGCAGGTGGCTTCGTTGGCCGCGATCACCAGTTCGCCGCGCGGATTGCTTTCCAGTTCGGCGATGGCGTCCTGCGCCCGGCGGCGCAGGTCCAGCATCTGCTCGGCGTATTCGGCGAAGATCTTGCCGGCGGTGGTCAGGGAAATGCGGCTGCCGAAGCGCTCGAACAGCTCGGTGCGCAGCTCCTGCTCGAGTTGGCGCACCTGGGCGCTGATGGCCGGCTGCGTCCGGTAGCACGTTTGCGCGGCCTTCGAAAAGCTCTTCAGCCGGACGATTTCCAGAAACGTGTGGAGCTGGTCGAAATCCATAGCCATGCCGGTTCCCACCCGGGTTCCGGCTCTCGAATCAAAATTGAATCGGCGGGATAAAAATAATGGATGATCCGGCGCGTCCAGTGTTTGGTAGGTATTGTAACAGAGCCTGGATGGGATAATGGGGGTTCTGCATTTGAAGGCTGACAGGCTCGCGATTCCGCTGTTTCTCGCCCTCGGGATGCGTCCGCGTCTCCGGCGCAGACCGGCGCGAACGTGCTGCTGGTAGTGAATGGCAACAGCGCCATTTCCAGGCAGATCGGCGACTATTACCGTCCGCGCCGCTCCGTTCCGGTGGAAAACGTCTGCACCCTGGCGTCAACGGAAAAGGAAGAAATCGCCTGGGACACTTACGTCAGCCAGATCGAAACGCCCATCGGCGAGTGCCTGAAGGCGGCCGGCTCACCGAACGGTGCTGTACATCGTGCTGACCATGGGGGTGCCGTTGAAGGTGGACGGCAGCGGGGGCGAATTTCTGACCCGAGAGTGCAGCTCGGTGGATTCCGAACTGGCGCTGCTCTACGCCAAGTTGAAGGGATGAAGTTCGAACGCGCGGGTCCGTGCGCAATCCGTTCTTCAGGCAGCGGGATGCGCCGTTCCGCCATCCGCAGTTTCCCATCTACCTGGTGACCCGGCTGGCGGCTTACGACCTGGCGGACGTGAAGGCCATGATCGACCGTTCGCTGGCGGCGCGCAACCGCGGCAAATTCGTGATCGACCTGAGGTCGGCAGCGACGACGAGGGCAACAACTGGCTGCGCAACGCCGCCACGCTGCTGCCCGCGGACCGCGTGGTGCTGGACGAGAGCGACCGGGTGCTGTACGACCAGAAAGACGTGATCGGCTATGCCCGTGGGGCTCCAACGATGCCAACGAAACAACGCTGGTTGGGCTTCCCGTGGCTGCCCGGGGCCATGGCGACCGAGTACGTTTCCACCAACGCCCGCACGCTCCAGCGGCCGCCCGATGCATGGCTTATACCACCTGGACGGACAAGGCGCATTCTGGGCCGGGTCGCCGCAGGGCCTGAGCGCCGATCTGATTCACGAAGGCGCCACCGGCGCGTCGGGCAACGCCTACGAGCCTTTTCTGGCCGGCTGCGCGCGTCCGGATTACGTGCTGCCGGCCTATTTTGAGGGCCGGAACCTGGCGGAGAGCTTCTACCTCGGAATCCCTTTTCTGAGTTGGCAGGGAGTCGTTTTCGGCGATCCCCTGTGCTCGTTGGGGAAACCCTAAGGTAAACTTTCCGAGACGCGCGCGTCAGCAAGCGTTCTTCTTGAGGTTCTGCCGCGAGCGGACGCTTACGCACCGGTCGCGTGTCTCCAGTTGTGGGCGCGAACGCGGGCTGCCATCTGGTCGGCCTTGGCACGCTGCGCGGGGGTCAGCGTCTGGTAGAACTTAGCCATTGCGGTGGCGCGAGAGGCCATCACCTCTCCACGCAACTTGCCCGCCGTGGCGCTCAGTTGCTCTATTTTGGCGGAGTTGTCGGCCTTCACCGCCGCTCGCAGCGCGGCCCGGTTCTCCGTCAGTTGCTGCACCACGGGTTGTGCCGATTGTCTGGCCTGCTGGAAGATCGCCTTGGCCTGCTGCCTTTGGGCCTCCGTCAGGTTGAGTTGTTGCATCATGCGATGCCGCATCATGCCGCGGCGTGCAAAGCGGTTGTGAGTTTGCGCAGGCGGTTGCGTTTTCGCCTGCGGAGTAGCGGGAGTCGTCTGTGCGAATACCAGCCCCGCGGCAAGCACGCCGGCGGCTGCAATTTTGATCCAGTTCTTTTTCATATCAGAGCACCTCTGCTCTACTTCCGACTCTAAAGTCCGGATGTAAAGGCCGTTTGTTGCCGCGGTAAATGCGTGTAAAAGAAAAGTCGCGCGGAACGCGCGATCCCAAAAACGGACACTGGCCGGGATCCTAAACCTTGAAAATCAAACATTTGCAGCGGCATGTCGATTGCAATGCGCAGGCCATGCTGTTCCAGGAACTTCGCCACGGCGTGCGCGCCCTTTTACGCGCTCCCAGCCTGACCACGATTTCGATTCTCACGGTAGCGCTCGGCGTAGGCGCCGGCACCTCACTATTCAGCGTAGTGAAGGCCGTCCTGCTCAATCCGCTGCCCTACCCCGATTCCGCGCGGCTCACCTGGGTAGCCGAAGTGAACCAGAAAGGCCGCCAGATTCAGGTGGCGTATCGTAACTTCCTCGACTGGCGCGAGCAGAGCCACAGCTTCACCTCGATGACCGCCTTCGCGGACTTCCCGGTGATCGTGGCGGGAGGCGACCTCCCGCTGAGCACGCACGGCGCACTGGCGGACGAGAGTTTCTTCACAACCCTGGGAGTATCCGCGCAACTCGGCCGCACCTTCGCCGCGGATGAGGTGAAGGTGGGGGTGGCGCCCGTCGCCGTGATCGGGTATGGGCTGTGGCAGAGCGCGTTCGGCGGCGATCCCGCGGTGATCGGCCGCAGGTTGCGCGTGTCCGGCGTGGCGGCCACCGTCATCGGCGTCATGCCCCCAGGCTTTGCGTGGCCCGAGAAGACCGGGATCTGGTTGCCGATCACCGCCACCGGCGATCCGGGATATGCGTCCCGTACCGGACACAACTGGCGCGTGATGGGACGTCTGCGGCCCGCGTCCACGGTGGCACAGGCGCAGGCCGAAGTGGGCGGGATCGAGCGGCGGATCAAGCAGCAGTATCCGTCGCCCTTCCAGGGGAAGGATGCGGCCGTGGCCACACTACAGGAGCATATGGTAGGCCAGGTACGGCCGGCGCTGCTGATGCTGTTCGGGGCGGTCGGATTCCTGCTGCTGATCGTCTGCGTGAACGTGGCCAATCTCCTGCTCGTACGGGTCACGGCGCGATCGCGCGAATTGGCGGTACGCGCCGCCATGGGAGCTGGACGACGCCACCTGATCCGGCAGATGCTCACCGAAAGCCTGCTGCTCGGCGCGGCCGGTGGCGCTATGGGTTTGCTGCTGGCATCGCTATCCATGGAATTGCTGCGGGTGTTGCTGCCGCCTGAACTGCCGCGATTGGACCAAATCCAGATCGATGGCGGCGTGGTGGCGTTCGCCCTGGCGATTGCGGCCGCCGCCGGGCTGCTGTTTGGGTTATTGCCCGCCTGGCGCGCCTCCGCCATGAATGTCAACGACGCGCTGAAGTCAGGCTCGCGTTCGGCCACCGCTGGCCGCGCGTCGAAGCGGACGCAGTCGGCACTGGTGGTCTCGGAGGTATGCCTGTCACTGGTGCTCGTCGCCGGCGCCGCGCTGTTGGCACGCAGTTTCTGGAATCTGCGGTCGATCGATCCCGGGTTCCGCTCCGGCCACGTGCTGGTTGCGGATACTTCGTTCCCCGAGGGCGAGATGCCGGCCGTAATCGCTCACTATCGGGACCTGCTGGCCCGCGTTCGCGCGATTCCGGGGGTCGAAGCCGCCGGCACGGCCTCCGTTCTTCCCATTGCCGGCTTTCATCCCGATGGTCATTTCAATCTGGAAGGAAGGCCGGACGAGTCGAAATCGGCCGACGCCGATTATGCCATCGTCAGCCCCGGGTACCTGAGCGCCATGCGCATTCCGCTGCTCCGTGGCCGGGATTTCAACGATGGCGACACGGAAAACGGCCGGCACGTCGCGGTGATCAGCCAGGAGATGGCCCGTGAATATTTCCCCGGGACCGACCCGATCGGCCTGCGGATCTGGTTCGATAGTTTCAACCGCAAGGAGAACTGGCTGACCATCGTCGGAGTGGCGGGAGACACGCGCCAGTCGAGCCTTACCAAGTCCGTCGATTCCCTGGCGTACGTCTTATACACGCAGCAGACGTACCCGGAAACGCTCGCGGACGGCAACCTGGTAGTGCGCACCAGGATGGACGCGGCCAGCGTTGCCGGCGCGGTGCGCGGCGCCATCCGCGCGGTGAATCCGGATTCCGCCCCGACCCCGCGCACCATGGTATCGGTCGTGGCGGAGTCTCTGGCGCGGCAGCGATTTCAGATGGACATTCTGGGGGCCTTCGCGCTGCTGGCTCTGGTGCTGGCGGCGGTCGGGCTCTACGGAGTCCTTTCCTATACCGTGACGGCCAGCCGGACGCAGATCGGCATCCGGCTGGCGCTGGGCGCGCGGCCTTCCACCGTGTTCCGCATGATTACCGGACGCGCGCTGGCTTTGTCCGCGGCGGGTGTGGGGTTGGGGGCGCTGGGATGTGTCGCACTGCGGCGCGTATTGGCGGCAACGCTATTCGGCATTGGGCCCAGCGATCCGGTGACCATCGCGGCGGCCGTGGGTGTGCTGCTGCTGGTGGCAGCCGCGGCAGCGTTCTTCCCCGCGCTTCGCGCCATGCGCACCGACCCCATGACTGCCCTGCGGGAGGAGTAAAGGCTAACCGCCATCGCCGCTATCTTACAATCTCTTACCGCCATGCAATTTCAGGTGTGATAAGTTTTAGCCGTGCACATCTTATTGGTGGATGACGATGCCGAGCTCTGCGCCCTATTGCGGGAGTTTTTGCAGCGGGAGGGCTTCACGGTGAGCTGCGAGCACGAGGGCAATCGCGGCCTGGGGAAGGCGCTGGAAGCGGGAGTGGACCTGGTGGTGCTGGACGTCATGCTGCCGGGTATCGATGGCTTTGAAATTCTGCGCCGGCTGCGCGCTCAAAGCAAGGTCCCGGTCATCATGCTGACCGCGCGCGGCGAGGATGTGGACCGCATCGTGGGGTTGGAACTGGGGGCGGACGACTACCTGCCCAAGCCCTTCAATCCGCGGGAACTGGCCGCGCGCATCCGCGCCATCCTGCGCCGTTATGAAGCGCGTCCGGCCGAGCCCAATGCGCGCCTGGAAATGAACGGCATCGCGCTCGACCCCGGCTCGCGCGAGGTCCTGGCCGCCGGCAAGCGCGTGGAACTGACCACCTTCGAGTTCGACATTCTGGAAATGCTGATGCGCTCCGCCGGACGGGTGCTTTCGCGCGATGCCCTGATGGAGAAATTCTACAATCGCAAAGCCACGCCTTACGATCGCTCCATCGACATGCACATCAGCCATTTGCGTAAGAAGCTGGAGGCTGGCGATTCGCTCATCAAAACCATTCGCGGCGTGGGGTACCAGTTCAGCCGCTCGCCGGAAGACGCGGGCGTAGAATGAGAACGCTTTTCGCCAAGATCCTGCTGTGGTTCTGGTGCTCTCTGGCGATTACCGTGGTCGGGTCGGCGTTCATTTCCGCACTTAGCGTGAACCGCGAATTATTCCGACACGGAAGCTCCCGCCGCCCGCCTGGTGATGTTTGAACTGGAAGAGGCGCGCTCGGCTTACGAGACCGGCGGGCGGCCCGCCCTCCAGGCATTTCTGGACACGCTGCAGCACGTCTACCGGGCGAAAGGCGTGCTCACCGACGAGCGCGGGCGCGACGTACTCACGGGCCAGGACCGCAGCGACCTGGTGCGCCGCGCCGGCCACTCGGAGGCGCTGCCGTTTATCCGCGTGGGCTCCGCGCTGATCGCCCGCCACGCCGACGACGGCCGCTACTGGTTCTTCTTCATCACCCCGCGTCCCAACGTAGGGCCGTGGTTCCTCGCGCCGGAACACATCTTTGTAATGGCCGTGGCGGTGCTGCTGTGCTATTGGCTGGCATACCACCTTACCCGTCCGGTACGCAGGCTGCAGAAGGCCGTCGAGCGGTTCGGGCGCGGCGATCTTTCGGCGCGCGCCGGCTCGACGCGTCGCGATGAACTGGGCCAGCTTGCCCGCACCTTCGACCGGATGGCCGGGCGCATCGAGACTCTCCTGGCGGCGGAGCGCCGCCTGCTGCTGGATATTTCGCACGAGCTGCGTTCCCCGCTGGCCAGGCTCGGAGTGGCCGTAGAGCTGGCCCGGTCCGGTGATAATCCCGACGCCGCCCTGAACCGGATCCAGAAGGAATCGGACCGCCTGAATGCCCTGGTCGGCCAGCTTCTGCAAGTCACGCGCGCCGAAGGCGATCCCAATTCACTGCGGCGCGATCCCCTGCGCCTGGACGAGCTGGTGCAGCAACTGGTGGAGGACTCCGGGCTGGAAGCCGCCGCGCACGGCTGTACGGTCAAATATGCCCGGCGCGAACCGGCGACTCGTGGAAGGCGACCCCGAACTGTTGCGCCGTGCCATTGAAAACGTGATCCGCAATGCCATCCGCTACGCGCCGCCGGAATCCAGCGTGGAGGTCGTCACCGCGCGCCGCAACGGCACCGCCGTGGTGGATGTCCGCGACCAGGGTCCGGGGGTGCCCGAGGAGGCATTGCCGCGGCTCTTCGACGCTTTTTACCGCGTGGACTCGGACCGCAATCGCAACAGCGGCGGCATCGGTCTGGGGCTCTCTATCGCGCGCCGCGCCATCGAACTGCACAAAGGCACAATCCGCGCGCGCAACGTTCACCCGGGGCTGGAAGTGGAACTCGAAATTCCGGTAGTGCTGGGGCACAGTCCCGCGGAGCCTCAGCAGTAGGAGCAGAAGAAGCGGCGCTGTCCCGTGTCGAACCCGAGTTCCAGGCGCGGCAGGCGGCGCAAGGCCGATAGGGCCTCGGGGCTATCCGGCGCCAGTTCCACCACCTGGCGGTAATACTGGATCGCCAGCGACCGGGCGGCTCCCGCCTGTCTGGCGTTGCTTTCGCGGCGGGGATAGGGCGGCGCGCTGACGATCGGATCGTCCGCCGGAGCCCGTGCGATGGACCACCAGCTTTCGTTGGCTACCGCCAGGGCGTAGAGCACCTGCCTGCGGAATACGGTGTGCGGGTGCGAAGCAAGGAAAGCTTCGCCTCTTTGGATGACCTCGCGGAACAGGTCGGGATTGGCGGGGCAGCCTTCGCCCGTGCTGGTGTTCCATCCGCGATTCTCCATCGCGAGGAACGCCGCCTCGGCGGCGGGGGCTTCCGGCACGGCATAATCGGGCAGGGGCATCACCCCCATCCCTTCGAGCCGCGTAATCGCATCGTCTTTGGCCCGCTCCCGCATCAAGCGGTCGTGCAGGACGATCAGTTCCACGCCCTTGCGCATTCCCATGGGCGAGTGGCTGCTCTGATTGGCATGAAGGAAGTAATCCAGCGGCCCGCTCTTCCAATGGTCGCCGTTTACCGGCTGGCCGAAGCGTACCCGGCGGAATCCGATCTCCATCATCTCGGGGACATGGTCCGGTGCGCCGAGGCGCGCGGTCAGCCGGCTTCTCAGCGCGGCCAGGAGATCGCCGGTGAATTGCAGGGATTCGTCCTCCGGCCGCAGGTCCACGCGCAGTTCGGCCGTCCGGGCCGGTTCGCCGAACACATAGTAGAACGATTCCTGGATCAGGCCACTGCTGGTTTGGCCGCAGTGTTGCGTCCATTGGACCGTGGCATAGATTTCGATCTGGATGGGCACCCGGTTGGTGCAGGACGCTGCGGGTGCGTACGGGCGGCCCCAATCGACGCCGCCGATGGCTGCGAGCATACGGTCGGCCATGCGGCCGGCGGGTGTTTGAGCGGCGCAGGAGAGAGCCAGCACAGAGACCAACAGGATCAGCTTCACGCTTGCCGGATCAGGCAGTTTGGGTTCCACGCTAAAAACAAAGGGTGAACTCCGCCGTCCCAGCGTGAGTGAGGCTGGCGCCACACAAATCGTGTGAAAAGGTGCCACGCAAAACGAACAAAAAGTCCTATTACCCAACCCTTACTTTTGGCATCGTTTAGGCCATTCCCAAGGTTAGAGGATCGTGATCCAATCAAGACATGAACGGCGTAGACGGGCTTCTCTTCGGGATGTTGGCCTTCGCCGATTTCGCCCTCATCGTTCATCTGAGACTCATGCACAACCGGCGAAAGCAGGAAGATCGCGTCGCGCGAAGCCTGTCCCTGGCAGTCCGTATGGCGGCGGGCGGTATTAAGCCAACTGCTCCAACTCGCCTTCGAGCAAAGCTACATGTTCTTCCTCTTCGGCAGCCAGTTCGGCGCAAAGGTCCCGTTCCAGCCCGAGTGGTAAATCGTTAGCCAGCTTGCGGAAGTGGTCGCGCGTACGCCGTTCCATTTCCAGGGCGGCCTGGTACAGATCGGCAATTCCCGAATCGGCAGTCAGGTGAATTCCGCGGAAGAGCCAGTTGGAGAGCAGGTTCTCTTCATCGCTGCTCAGCTCGACCACTTCGCGATCCAGGTGGGCGTGATACTTTTCGTTCAGCTCATGCAGGTGGTCGAGTTCGGCCTCGTAGAGGCGCTCCAGCACCACGCGGTGCTGCGGGTCGGCGCCTTCTCGCGCGCCAGTTTGTAGAAGTAGAACGAGTTCAGCTCGAACTGCACGGCCTCGCGGATGGCGCGCAGGCGCATGGGATCGCCCAATTCGCGGCTCCGGGATCACTTCCAGATCGCCGCCGCACAGGAAGCACTTGCCGTAGGGCAGGGCAAATCCGGTGGTGAGCTTGTGGCACTGCTTGCATCTCCAGGTGTAGCGGATCTGCGCGCAGCAGATCTCGTCTTCTTCCAACACTCGATGGCACTTCGGACAAGCGGATGGCATATCAGACTCTCCCTGCCGTAGCGCCAGCGTCTTCGGCGGTGCGTCGGGCGATGAAGATTCCCATGTATTCCAGCATGCCGCTGGGCGGCGCGTCGTCCGGCGCCCATGGCCAGAATGACGGTGGCCGCGCCAGTCACGATATCGCCGCCCGCAAATACGCCCGGGATCGAGGTCATGCCGGTGCGCTCGTCGGTCTCGATGTAGCCCCACTTATTGGTCCGCAGGCCCGGGCGTAGTCTGGGCGATGATGGGGTTGGCGGTGGTGCCCAAGGCGTAGATCACAGTATCCACGTCGAGCTCGAATTCGGTGCCCGGGATGGGAACCGGCCGGCGGCGGCCGGAGGCATCCGGCTCGCCCAATTCCATCTCCTGGCAGCGCATGCCGGTGACCCAGCCGGCGGAATTGCCGAGGATCTCCACCGGGGTGGTGAGCCAGCGAAACTGGATGCCTTCCTGAATGGCGTGCTCCAGCTCCTCGACGCGCGCGGGCGATTCGCGGCGCGAGCGGCGGTAGACGATGGACACCTACTCGGCGCCCATGCGCAACGACACGCGCGCGGAATCCATGGCGGTGTTGCCCGCGCCGATTACCGCGACGCGACGGCCCATGCCCACGGGAGTGTCGTAGATGGGCTGCCGGTAGCCGCGCATCAGGTTGACGCGGGTGAGGAACTCGTTGGCGGAGAATACGCCGTTGAAGGCTTCGCCGGGGATGCCCATGAACTTGGGCGATCCCGCGCCGGTGCCCACGAAGGCCGAGTCATAGCCCATATCGGTGAGCAGTTGCGGGATGGTGAACAGCTTGCCGATGATGGTGTCCAGCCGGATCTCCACGCCGAGCTTGCGCAGGTTGTCGATTTCGGTATCGATGATGACGTCGGGCAGGCGGAACTCGGGGATGCCGTATTTGAGCACGCCGCCGGCGACATGCAGGGCTTCGAAGATCGGTGACGGCCACGCCGATTTGGCCAGGTCGCCCGCGCAGGCCAAGCCAGAAGGACCGGAGCCGACGATGGCGGCGCGCTTGCCGGCGCGGCCATTTCGGCCGGCTCATCCCAGCCGCGGCCCATGGCGGCGTCCGCGACGAAGCGTTCCAGACGGCCGATGGCCACTGGCGGAACTTGACGCCCACCACGCAGGTCGCTTCGCATTGCGACTCCTGCGGGCACACGCGGCCGCAGACGGCGGGCAGGGCGTTAGCGCTTTCAGAATGCGATAGGATACGTGATATCCGGCGCGCAGGGCGGCGATGAATCCGGGAATATCGATGGCCACAGGGCATCCGGGAATGCAGCGCGGCTTCTTGCAGCGCAGGCAGCGGTCGGCTTCTTCGAGCGCGCCTGCGAGTCGAGGCCGAGGGTGACCTCTTTGAAATTGTGGGCGCGCTCGGCGGGCTGCTGCCGCCCATGTGTGCGCGCTCCGGCGAGATGGTATTGATGTTCTTGGCAGGCGCGGGCCGGGCGGGGCGGCGGCGGGTTCGGGCAGCTGGCAGGGGAACGCGGCGGCCGTTGCGGTTGGGCCGCCGGCTCATGGCGGCCATGCTTGGCGCTTTCGCTGCGGAAGCGCTCGAGGGCCTGCTTTTCTTCGCGCTCGAAACGCTTCTGGCGGAGGGACAGCTCTTCAAAATTTACCAGGTGGCCGTCGAAATCGGCGCCATCCACGCAGGCGAATTTCATCTCGCCGCCCACGGTGACACGGCAGGAGCCGCACATGCCGGTGCCATCGACCATGATGGAGTTCAGACTGACGATGGTGGGGATGCCGAGCGGGCGGGTGACCGCGCAGCAGGCGCGCATCATGGGGATGGGGCCGATGGCGACGACTTCGCAGACGTCCTTTTCTCCGGCGAGGATATCGGCGAGGGCCGCGGTGACGAAGCCTTTGCGGCCGTAGCTGCCGTCATCGGTGGTGACGAGGCGGTCGCTGAAGGAGCGGAAAGGGTCCTCCCAGAAGACCAGGTCGCGGGTGCGGAAACCGATGATGGAGACGGTGCGATTGCCGAGCCGTTTGTACTGGCGAAGCTGCGGGAAAACGGGCGCAACGCCGAGGCCGCCGCCCACCAGCACGATGGTGCCGTCGTGTTTGCGGATATCGCTGGGCAAGCCCAGCGGACCGATGAAGTCGAGCAGGTAATCGCCCTGGGGGAGGCCCATCATCTCGTGGGTGGTTTTGCCGACTGCCTGGATGACCACGGTAACCGTGCCGCGGGCGGCATCGAAATCGGCGACGGTGAGGGGGATGCGTTCGCCATGCTCGTCGATGCGGGCCATGATGAAATGGCCGGGACGCGCGGCGCGGGCCACGTCGGGCGCGCTACTTCCCAAAGAAACGTCTGGGGCCGAATTGCTCCCTGTGAGTGATGAAAAACACTACATCCCCTCCTGGAAACAACATAATAGCAGATTTTAGGAGCTTAAAT
>CAWKYG010000064.1:0-45199 GCA_963853855.1 uncultured Solibacteraceae bacterium
TTTCGCATACTCACGCCAGCGCTTTCGCCCAATCTACAAAGGGTTGAAGGATTTTCGAGTGTGCGCGTCCAGTGCGGGGTCGCTGAAAATCCTCTCCTGCCATGTCGCATGACGTAACGTCCGCAGAACATCTTCAAAGGAGACCGAGTCCTTTTGCGGATACCACAAGCAGCCGAGGGCAGACTTAGTTGCCAGTTGGTGCCCCGCCTGCGCGTACCAGAGCAGGGCCAGATCATAGATAAAGAAGATCAGGGGGGCGGTGCGGGTAGTGGCCTTGGCCACCCGATTCTGGGGATCTTCAAAACCCAGAAACTGCTTGACGTCGCGGAAGCAAACTTCCAAAGGCCAACGTCGCGAGAAGATCTCCAGGATTTGCGTGGCGCTGAGAGTGAGATCGAGGGAGAAGAAGCAATCGTCGCGGCGGCGGCCGCTGGGGTCATGCACCACGACGATGCGCAGGAGTTGCTGGCCGGCGCTTGGATACCACAAGGCATCGATGGTTTGGTACCAGAGTTTGACTTGCTTTCCGTAAAGGGCGGCGGTGGTCTTGATCCATTTGGGTTTTGGGCTTTGCGCCATCTGAATCGGACTGGGCAAGCGATTGCCTTTCTTGCGGCGGCGACCTCGTTTGGCGATCTTCGGGGCGGGTTCATAGAGAGCCGCCTTCATATTCATGCGGCTGATCAACTTAGCGTTGGCCGGCAGGTGACGGCTGATGGATCGGCCGGCATACTCGCTATCTCCGAGGACGCGCAACAAGCGATCGGGAATCCAACTGGCCACGATCCGAATCATTTCCAAGGCCAGTTCGGGACGGGTGCGATATTGCTTGGCGGTGGCCTGGCCGGTTTGCTTGCGCTCCAGTTTTCCGCCTTTGCCGGGCGCGCGCTGATTGGTCTGCCGTTTCCGGTACATGCGGACCAGGATGGGGCAGGCCCAGAATTTGTTGGGAGCGAAGGGCAAGGTGACTTGCAAGGAGAGGACCACGAAGTTGTGGCCAAAGGAGAAGACGGGGCGTTTCTGGGTGGAGCGCAAGGGATCGTGGTGCATGCCAGCGCCCCAGATGTGGCGTCCGGATTTACGGGCCAAAGTATCGTCAACGGCGGCGACCAAGACGTCTGCACAAAAAGGTAACAGAAGTTGGAAGACACAGTGGCCCAGATCGTCGAGGTCCCAGCGGGCCTGGCTGAAGAAGCGATGGAAGCAGCAGAAGTGTTTGAAGTCGGTGAGTTGGGCGGCTTGAATGATGCGGGTGAGGGAACGGCGGCCGGAACAGAGGATCCAGGCGCAGGTCAAGGCCCAGAAGGAGGAGAAACTGGGCCGCGTGAAGCAGGGTTGAAAGGCAAGCAGGAAAGGGGCGAAGGAACGGACCAAGAGATCGGGCATGCGGCAGCATCCTTATCTTTCATATTCAATAAATGAAAGATAAAGAACACAAAAAAAGACCTTACGGCCGCTGGTGCTTCCGCTCCTTGAATAACTCCAGGTTCACCTGGGCGATCTGCTTCAGTACATTCTGCACCTGAGCAAAGGCACGCAGGCTTTCCTCTACCTCTTTCTTCAACTCGATGGGGACAGGGATCTGGCGCACCTGGCGATTGCCGAGACTGACGGAGAGAATCCAAATCGGCCCGTGGCCTTTCCCCTTGCCCTTCTCGCAAAAGCGGCAACCGGGCTTATTGCAGCGGACCATGCGGCTCAATAAGGAACCCGGCAAGACGGTGGAGAGGTCCGGCATTTGCTGGAGGAGTTGTTTGCGGGAAGCGGTAAGTTGGGCGAACTTATCTTTCATTTCTATAAAATGAAAGATATCATATTTCAAAATACGCTGCAAGAGAAAAACGACAAAACACCACAAAAATGTTTTACTCTGCGAGGCGCTGCCAGACGGGCAAGTCTATCCGGGTCGGCACCACTCCATCTGTCCGTCCACCCTTTCCGTCAGAGCGGTATTCTGAGATGGATGTCGGTTCCCGTCCGCGCACTGGAGCAAGTTCATGCCCAGGTACGGGCAGCGATCATTCACCGGCGACCGATCGCTGCACTCTACCGGGGACGCAGACGGCTGCTCTGTCCACACCTGCTGGGCTGGAATAGGCAGCGACGCCTGCAGGTGTTGTGCTATCAGTACGGAGGCGACAGCGAAAGCGGTCTCGAACTGGTCGGTGCACCGGACAACTGGCGCTGTCTGGCGGTAGAGAATCTCAGTCAACTGGAATTACTCGACGGCCCTTGGCAAACAGCAGAAAACCACTCCCGGCCTCAAACATGCATCGAAGAAGTCGAACTCGCTGTCGATGACTACCCCGAAACGCCCACGTCACCCAACCCAAAAAGTGCAAAACTCTAGTCTAGGCTCGCCGCGCGGCGTCCGTGGACCCCGCGACCGCGCTCAGCGTCCTATAGGCCTTCCCACGCGAAGGCGGAAAACTTGCGGATGGTCCGGAAGCCGACGCGCTGGTACAAAGCCACGGCATCTTCGTTGCAACTGGTGACGGTGAGACTGGCGGCGCCGCATCCGACTTCACGCAGGGTCAGCAGGGAATGCCGCAGCAGCGCGTGGCCGATGCCCGTGCCGCGCACCTGGGGGGAAACGCAGATCTGGGTGATGTGTCCGCAATCCTGCGATACCAGGCTGGCCAGGGAGATGCCGCAGATGCGGCCGGTGGAGGCCTCAAAGGCGGCATACGACGCGGGGCGGAAGAACGTGCCGCACCCCGGATACTCCACGATGTTGTGCAGGAAACGGCGGGCGCCCATGGTGCTGCGGTACTGATCGTTGATGCGGCTATCGACGTGGCCGGCATAGGCGTGGGCGATCAACTGGGCGGCATCGTCCTGGTAGAGATCGCTCCAGCGCTCGATGTACATGGGACGGCGCACGCGGCCTTCGGCGAGGTCGGCATCGGGCAGGGAGGCGCGCATGAAATTGCGATCGAAGATGGCCCCCACATCGGCGCGGGGCAGGACGCGGTGCGGGTCGTAGCTGAGCATCATCAACTGGGATTCCACGCGATGCACGTGGGTATTGCCGGCGATGGCAGCCATGGCCGATTCGAGCAGCAGGTTCTCGCGGTCGCGGGTGCGCACGGCGCGCCGCACGTAGAGGTCGCCGACGAGGCCCTTGCCCTCTTCCAGCACGTAATAGAGGTACCCGGTGACTTCGCCGTGCTCCACGAGCGCGGCGCCGTGCAGCGCGCGCAGGTCCACGAAGCGGCGTACCAGGTCGGCGGACTTGTCGAAGTCCCAGGCCAGTTCGTGGCGCCACGCGGCGGTCTCCTCTTGAAGAACGGGCTCCAGTTCAGGGGCGCCCACGCTCCGCAGATCGACGATCTGTGAGGTGTCCGTCAGGGCGGGATTTAGCCGAGCGGCCATCCAGGTGCCTGCTATTGTATCGCGTACATCGCTGCGTAACCCAACTGCTGCTTGACGAAATCGTGCGGATACGACATCGAGATCTTTCCGTCCGTGGACTGCGAGGTCGGCGTTGACACCGCACCAGTAGCTGGGCAGGTTCAGTTTCTGATAGCGCGCCATTACCTGGTCGCGCAGCTTCGGGTCGAAGTGCACGCCGTACCGGTCCACCAGCGCCTTGATGGCGGCGTAATCGCCTTCGGCCTTGATGCGCATCAACTCGGCCAGCAGCATGCCCACGCCCTGGTGCATTTTATCGAAGTCCTTCAGCGGCCAGGTAAGTCTTGCCGTTCGCGCTCGACGTTGGCGATGGCGCCGGTCTTGTCCATGATGTAGTTGACGATCAACTGGCGGTTGCGCTGGTGGTCCTCTTCGATGGTGTCGCCCTTGGGAATGCGATAAAGCTGGGTGAGCACAGTGCGCACCGCGGCGTAGTACATGGCTTTGGCAACTTCCGGGCTGGAGACCAGGCCGAGTTGCTGGAGCTTCGGGTCGAAGATGTTCCAGAGCGCCATCAGGTCGGCGCGGGCCTCTTCCAGGGTGGAGAAGTACTCTTTCAGGTACGCCTTCGGCTCCGGTCTGCTGCAGGCGCGGGCTCAGCTTGCCGCGAGCCGTGGCCGATGACTTCGTGCAGGGCGGTCATCATGTCGGACGCCTCTTCGCCGTATTTCTTGCTGATGGCGATCTCTTCGGGCGAGGCGGCGAATTCGTCGAGCGCGCCGAAGCCCTGGGCTTCCCGGAGGGTCCGCGAACTGCCGGTGAAGAGGAAGCTTTTGCTGCCGTACTTTTCGCGGATTTCGTTTTCATTGGGCAGGTTGTCGCCCACCGTGCTCACGTGGAAATCGCCGGTCTCGATGACGGTTTCGACGGCCTTGGCCAGCGGCGGTTTCACGCCCTGCTTCTTGTACTGCGGCAGCCAGGGCGCGTGGTCTTCGAAATACTGGGCGTTCTGCGCCAGCTTGACCATCAGGCCGTTCAGTTTCTGATCGGTGATACTGACGAAGCTCTGCGAGGTGGCTTTGGCGGCGCGCGCGTCGCGGTACACCTCGATGAAGCCGTTGGCGAAATCCACGCTGGGGTTGTTCTGCACCCAGGCGATGCCGAACTGAATCCAATCCGCGGGGTCGCCGGTCTGGTAATAGCGGATGAGGTTGGCGATCACCTTGTCCTGGCCGGGTTCGGCATATTTCCGCGCCTCTTCCAGGAATCCGTTGGCCTTGCGGAGGAACTGTGCGTACATGCCGGGCGGCACTTTGCCATCGGGTGTACCGGCGCGGTAGACCTCCTCCACGAGTTTGCCGTCCTTTTTGACCAGGCGCGAATTCAGCGGGTGAGTGTCGTGGAAGTTGGCTGCGTCCTTCATGCTGACGTTCAGGTAGAAGTTGTTGGCGCTGGATTGCAGGATATCCTTGCCGCCAAGCGGGACTTTTGGCGGTGATCATGGGCTCGAAATTCGGGTCGAACAGGGAGGGCTGGAGATCTTCCAACTCGCGGTCCAGGTCCGCCTGGGTCTGTGATGGGGGGAGTGCCGTAGGGCGTGCCTTTGAAGCGGCCCGCATTCAACGCCTGGGTGGCGGCCGCTTTGAGCTCGATCGAAGGTGAACTCGGGCATAAACTTCTGGGCCGTCATTTCATTGTGATTCCCCCGATTGGCCCAGAACAGCTTGGTGAAATTGAGAATCTGCATGCGCCCGTCGGGCGGCAGATTCACCAGCGCTTCCAGCAGGCGCTTCTGGCGCAGGCCGAAGCGCGAGTTCTGATCGTAATTGATGGGGTCGATGGCGATGGAGGCCTGGCTCAGATAAAAGGCCAGCGACTGTTGGCGCGGCGAGAGCGCCTTGAAGCTTTCGGCCTGCAACTGCACAAAACCTGTGGTACCGACACGGTCAACCAAGGCCTGGCCGCCGGCTGCCGCGGCGACGCCGGCGAGTGCGAAGATCAGCGCGATGCGCAAGTTCTTTACCTCTTTCTCTTATGGTAGTCCCGCCGCCGCGTTAGAATACATCCATGTTTCTCCGTTTGACGGCTCTTTGCGGCTTTTTGTCTCTGTTGGCCGTCTGCGCTCCCGCGCAGACGAAGCGGCCTCTGAATCATCACGATTACGATAGCTGGCGGACGATCGCCGGCCAGCATCTGTCGCCCGATGGCAAGTTTCTGGCGTACGCGGTATTTCCGGAGGAGGGCGATGGCGAGGTAATTGTGCGCAGCCTGGTGACAGGCAAGGAGACGCGGTACCCGGCGGGAGCGCGGCCTGCTCCTGCGGCGGCTTCCGAAGAGGCTCCGGCGGCGGAGGCACGCGGCGTCACCATTCTGTTTTCTGCCAACAGCCGGACGGTGGTGTTTTCCACTTTTCCGGCGAAGGCCGAGACGGATAAGGCGAAAAAAGACAAGAAGCCGGCCGACCAGATGCCCAAGGACGGCATGGTGATTGTGGACCTGGCCGGCGGACAGGCTACGCCGGTGCCGCGCGTGAAGCGATTCGCGCTACCGGAGAATGCCGCGGGCTATTTGGCGTATCTGCGCGACGCTCCCGAGGGATCCGGCGCGGCGAACGGGCGCGCCACCGGCAATGGCGATAGCGACCAGCAGGGCGGACGCGGAGGCCGCGGCGCCGGCGGAGGCGCGGGCCGCGGTGTGCGCCCCGAGTTTGGCACCGACCTGGTGCTCCGCAACCTGAGCGACTCCACCGAACGCAGCTTTTCGGACGTGGTGGAGTTCTCGTTCACCGACGATGGCAAGGAACTGGTCTATGCCGTGTCCGCGCACGACAGTTCCAAGAATGGCGTATTCGCCGCGCGTCCAGGTTCGTCCGATGCGCCCGGCACGTTGCTGGCGGGTAAAGGCAAGTACCTCAAGCTGACGTGGGACGAGAAGCAAACGGAACTGGCTTTTCTGAGCAGCCACGACGATGCGGAGGCCAAGCAGCCCAAGTGGAAGCTGTATCGGTGGGACCGCCGGTCGCCCGCCGCGGCGGAGCTGGTATCGGCCGCTACCCCGGGGCTAGAAGCAGGGTTCGCGATCAGCGATAAGGGGAATCTGAGTTTCTCGAAAGACGGCACGCGGCTGTTCTTCGGATGCGCCATTCCGGCCCCGGTGAAGCCTGCCGCGGCCGATTCCTCCACCGACGATAAAGCCGTTGTGGACCTGTGGTCGTATAAGGACGACTATATACAGCCCATTCAAAAAGTCCGGGCCGCGCGCGATCGCGACCGCACGTTTACGGCGTCGTATTCGATCCCGGGACACAAGCTGCTGCAACTTGCCGACGCGGAACTGGAGACGGTGACGCCTTCGGAGAACGCGCAGTGGGTGCTGGGAACCGATGATCGGCCGTATCGCCGGATGCAGGATTACGACGAGCGGTACAGCGACGCATACCTGGTGGACGGCTCGACGGGAGTGCGCAAGCTGATCTCGACGAAGGGGCGCGGGCAACTGAGCTTTTCGCCCTCGGGCCGTTATCTGCTGTCGTTCGACGGGAAGGACTGGCATAGCATCTCCGTGCCGGACGGCAAGACGGTCAACCTGACCTCCAAGTTGCCGGCGAAATTCTGGAACGAAGAAACCGACACGCCGAGCACTCCGGGCGCTTACGGCCAGGCCAATTGGACCCGGGACGGGAAAAGCATTCTGCTCTCCGATGAGTACGACCTGTGGCGGGTGTCGCCGGACGGAGCGGGCGCGAAGAACATTACCGCCGGATACGGCCGGGCGCATAACCTGCGCTTCCGCGTAGTGCGCACCGATACCGATACGCGCGACCGCTGGATCGACGAATCGAAGCCCCTGCTGCTGCAGGCTGACAATTTGAAGACGTGGGAGAGCGGCTTCTTCCGGGGCTCGCTGGAAGGCGGCGAGCCGAAGCAACTGCTGATGGCCAACAAGAGCTTTTCTGCGCCCGTCAAGGCGCGGGAGGCCGACCTCTACGTGCTCACCGAACAGAATTTTAACGAGTTTCCGGACCTGCGGGTCACCGACGGCAGTTTCAAGGAACTGCGCAAGGTGAGCGATGTGAATCCCCAGAAGGCGCAGTTCAACTGGGGGACCGGCGAGGTGATCAATTACAAGAATGCCGACGGGGTGCCGCTGACGGCGGCGCTGTACAAACCGGAAAACTTCGACCCCACCAAGCAGTATCCGATGATGGTGTACATCTACGAGAAGCTGACCCAGAACGTGAATCACTTCGTGAATCCGGCGCCCGGCCATTCGATCAACATCACCTATTACGTGAGCAACGGGTACCTGGTGCTGACACCGGATATCGTCTACACGGTGGGTTATCCGGGGCAGAGCGCGCTGAAGTGCGTGCTGCCGGCGGTTCAGGCGGTGGTGAACAAGGGTTATGTCAACGAGAAGGCCATAGGCATTCAGGGGCACAGTTGGGGCGGCTACCAGATCGCCTACATGGTCACGCAGACCAACCGGTTTCGTGCGGCGGAAGCCGGAGCGCCGGTGGCGGACATGATCAGCGCGTACGATGGAATCCGCTGGGGCACCGGCATCCCGCGCCAGTTCCAATACGAGCATACGCAGAGCCGCATTGGCGGATCGATCTGGCAGTACCCGACGCGGTTCATCGAGAATTCCCCCATTTTCTGGGCGGATCGCGTGCAGACGCCGCTCATGATCCTGCAGAACGATGGGGACGATGCGGTGCCGTGGTATCAGGGCATCGAGTACTTCCTGGCACTGCGCCGCCTGGGCAAGGAAGTCTACCTGTTCAACTACAACGGCGAGCCGCACCACATCAACAAGCGGCCCAATCAGAAGGACTATACCATCCGCCTGCAGCAGTTCTTCGATCATTACCTGAAGGGCGCGCCGGAACCGGATTGGATGGAGAAGGGCGTACCGTACCTGGAGCGGGACAAGACCGAGCTGGAGCATTTCACTGGCGGGCAGCAGTAGCGGCTTCCAGTTGCTTGTCGAGCTTGTCGAGCGCGGCTTCGAGAGCGTCGCGCCTGGCCTGCTCGGCGCGGAGTTGCGCTTCGGCGTCGATTTGCTTGGTTTGCGCATCCTGCAACTGCGGGGTCCAGTTTTCCATATCCTTTTTCAGGTTGGCGATCATGTTCAGGCGCGCCTTCTGGTCGGATCCTGCGTGCGGTTCAGTATCGGCCTCGAAGCTCTGCATCTGGTCGGTATCGCTCTTGAAGCGTTGCTGAATGCCGGCCAGTTGACTCCGGGCCTGGTCCGCGCGCTGGGTGGCGCGGGTCATGGCGGCGTCGGAGAGTTGCAGGCGGTAGAGCAGAATTTGCGTGCGCTGCATGGACAGGGTGGTGGTGGCGAGGTCCTGGCGCAGTTGACGCACCTCGTTCAGCAGTTGGACATCGGTAGAAGGCTGCGCCTGCATCCAGGCGGCGCAGCAAAGGAAGGGCAGCAGCAGCTTCATCCCGCATTATGAACGATGCCGCATCAGTGGCGCGCGGTCGCGGCTTCCAGTTGTTTATCGAGCTTATCGAGCGAGGCTTCGAGGTCGTCATGTTTGGCCTGCTCGGTGCGAAGCTGCGATTCGGCGTCGATTTGCCGGGATCTGGGCGTCCTGCTCGTCGGGGGCCCAGCTATCCAACTCGCTTTTGAATTGCGCAATGATCTCCGGGAGTTTCTCCTTGAGGGACGGGTCTGGCGGCAGGTTCAATTGAGCCTCCAGGTTTTGAATCTGATTGGCCCTGTTCTTGTGGCGTTGCTGCACGGCGATCAGGCGCGTGCTCGCCTGATCCGCGCGCTGGGTGGCGCGGGCCAAGGCGGCGTCGGCCAATTGCAGGCGGTAGAGCAGAATTTGCGTCCGCTGGACGGCGAGAGTCGTGACGGCGAGGTCCTGGCGCAGTTGACGCACTTCGTTCAGCAGTTGGGAATCGACGGGAGTCTGCGCCTGCATCCAGGCGGCGCAGCAGAGGAAGGGGAGCAGGAGTTTCATCTCTGCATTATAAAGTACTTTTCACTTCCGCGAGTTAAAATCGGGAATGGCATTTAGTGGAATGCGCGTTCTGGCGCTGGAGAGCCGGCGCGCGGTGGAGATGGCGGAGTTGATTCGCCGGCAGGGCGGCGAGCCGTTTGTGGCGCCGGCCATGCGGGAGGTTCCCATCGAAGAGCACGCCGGGCGTGTTCCGGTTTGCCGAGCGGCTGTTCGCCGGCGAATTCGAGATGATGATCCTGCTGACCGGGGTAGGCACGCGCCAGCTTAATCGCGTGCTGGCGGCGCGCTACGGAGAGACGGCGTTCGCCGATGCGCTGCGCAGGATCACGGTGGTGGCGCGCGGGCCCAAGCCGGTGGCCGCGCTGCGCGAGATGGGAGTGACGCCGGCGGTGGTGGCTCCCGAGCCGAATACCTGGCGCGAACTGCTGGAGGCGATCGAAGGGCGCGGGGAACGCCGCATCGCGGTGCAGGAATATGGCCGCGAGCAATGCGGAACTGCTGGAGGCACTGCGGGCTCGCGGCGGCGAAGTGACGGCGGTGCGGGTGTACCAATATGGCTTGCCGGAGAATGTGGAGCCCCTGCGCGAGGCGGCGCGCGCGGCTGGCGGCGGGCGAGTTTCAGGCGGTCCTGTTCACCACCGCGGTGCAGATTGTGCATCTGGCGCAGGTGGCGCGGGAACAAGGGATCGAAGACGCGATGCTGGACGCGCTGCGGCGGTGCCTGACCGGCTCGATCGGGCCGACTACCACCGAGGCGCTGGAGGAGTTCGGCATCCATCCCACGCTGGAACCGAGCCATCCGAAAATGGGGATTCTGGTGAAGGAAGCGGCGGAGCGCGCGGGCGGCTAAACTAAGGCTGTGGCGCGACGCAACAAAAATCTGCTGGTCCAGGTGGAGGAGTATGCAGCGCTGGCGCTCATGCTGCCGATCGCGACGTTCGTGGGATACGGGATCGGCTACCTGCTGGACAGGCTGTTCGGCACGAGTTTTCTGAAAATTGTGTTCCTGGTGCTGGGCATCGCTTCCGGATTTGCGCAGATCATCCGGCAGTTGAGCCGGGACTCGCGCGATGACGGAGCTTGAGCTTTCCAGGGCGCTGGCGCGCATTCGCAAGCTCATCGGGGCTCTCAGCCTGGGCGGCACGGCGGCGGCGTTCGCGTGGCGCGGATGGCCGGCGGGCGGCGGCTTCGCTTTGGGCGCGGTGGTTTCGTGGCTCAACTTCCGCTGGCTGCACCAGACCGTGGAAGGGCTGGCGGGAAAAGGCGCGCCCAAGCGTCTGGCGTGGACCGCGGGGCGCGTTATCTGCTTTTGGGCGGTGCCGCCTATGTTATATTGAGGTTTTCCAAAATCGACCGGGTTGCCGCACTTTCGGGTCTCTTTGTGACGGCCGCGGCGGTGATTGTCGAAATGATTTTCGAGTTACGCATATGCACGGAACTGAACTCTGGCTCACCAAAATCTTCAACGATCACCTGGCTGCGCTGGGCAATTTCTTTCTGGGCCTGGTCGGCATGCCTGCCTCGGCGCGGCCCTGGGCGAATTACGTCGTCATGCAGTTGCTGGTGGTGTTCCTGATTATCGTGATCTTTGCGTTGCTGCGGCCGCGCCTGTCCGCCGACCGTCCGGGGAAATTCCAGCACACTTTCGAACTGCTCTACGATTTCGTGAACGGGCAGGCGGAGGACCAGGTGGGCCACGCGGCGCACCGCTATCTGGCCTTTTTCGGCACGATCTTTCATTTTTATCCTGTTCATGAACCTGATCGGCGTTGATCCCCGGTTTCGAATCGCCCACCATGAGCGCCTCGGTGCCGCCTGGGTTGCGCGCTGGCGACGTTCTGCTATTACAACCTGGTGGGCGTGCAGGCCAATGGAATGCTCCGCTACCTGGCGCCATTTCGTGGGGCCGATGTGGTGGCTGGCGCCGCTGATGATCCCCATCGAGATCGTCAGCCACCTGGCGCGCCCGCTTTCGCTCACCGTTCGTCTTTATCGCCAACATGTACGCGGGCGAGCAGGTGACCATGGTGTTCCTGGGCCTGACTTACTTCGTGGTGCCGGCGATCTTCATGGGGCTGCACGTTTTCGTGGCGCTGCTCCAGGCTTATATTTTTATGCTGCTGACCATGGTGTATGTGGCCGGCGCGGTGGCGCACGAACATTAATACCGGCTTTATGCCGCTCCTTCAGTGTGAGCCCGGCTGCAAGGTGACGGGAACCACCTCCTGGGAGCGATTTCTTAAGGAGAATACGAATGACGAAGAAAGCTTTTGATTGCTGGCGCTCCTGTTGCTGGCCAGCCCGCATGATGCTGTGCGCGCAGACCCGGCCACCGGCGGCGGCGGAGCGGTCACATGGCCGATGTCCGGTGTCAGCGCCGGTTTTGCCATGGCGATCGCGTCCGGCCTTTGCGGCCTGGCGCAGGGCAAGGCGATTGCCAGCCGCGGTGGAAGGCATGGCGCGCAATCCCGGGAGCCGCCGAGGCGATCCAGTTGGCCATGCTGATCGGGCTTGGTGTTGATCGAGTCACTGGCGCTGTACACGCTGGTGATTATCATTCGTGTAAAGTGCAGCTGATATCTGCCCGGAGGGCAGGCTGCCAAGGCCTGCCCGTTCCTGCCTCAATTCCCTCACCGTACTATCGGACTCTCGAAGTCTAGTACCTTTGTCCAGCGATTGAATACGACGGTCTATTGACCTCGTGCCCAGCTAACCTTTAGCATTTAGTATCATTCATGGAACAGCGACGAACCAGGCGTTTCAAACTCCAGCTTCCGCTCTCGATCACACGCTCTGGCGCGGAACGGGTTGCCGCTGTCGGGTCTGACCAAGAATATCAGTTCCAGTGGAGTGCTGTTCACTACGGAACGCGAGCCCGATCTGGGCGGCCCCATCGAGTACATCATCACTCTCAACTCACGACGGCTCTCAGTCCGTCAATCTGCGCTGCATCGGCAAAGTGCTGCGCGCCGAGCGCATGCGACCGCGAACGCGGATGTCTCCGGCTTACCAGATCGCCGCCACCCTGGAGCGCTACGAGTTCGTGCGCGACCATTAGTCTAGCAGCCGTGGCAACTCGCTCCTGACGGTCGCGTCTCGGCAGACGCTCAACCTCATAGCTGCGACGCTAATCGGCTAAGGCCGGATTCAGGCGCCTCTTTGTTCCTTGTCCGCGGTACGTTATCCGTGCTAAAGTAGCAAAGAAAAGGCGAAGAAGCGCATGGATCTCTCGCTCGGATTTCCCGAATTCTCCCAGGAACTTGCCGTTGCCTCCAAACCGTCGCTCGAAGCGGTGGTATCGCGTTTCCGATCGCTCCATCAGGAACCCGATTCGCCGGTGCGCGCCATCCACCACCAGCCGGCCGCCGAAGGCTCGTTCGCCGAGATGCCGGCGGCCGTGGATGCGCGCCTGCGGGCGGCGCTGGAGAAGCGCGGCATCGCGCGGCTGTACACCCACCAGGCCGAAGCGTTCGAGCAGATCGCGGCCGGACGCAACGTCGTGGTCGTCACGCCCACCGCCAGCGGCAAGACGCTGTGCTACAACCTGCCGGTGCTGAACCTGCTGCTGGGCGATGCCGGCGCGCGCGCCATGTACCTGTTCCCCACCAAGGCGCTGGCCGAAGATCAGCTTCACGAATTCAATCGCGCGGTGGAAGAGATGGGCTCCGAGATCCGCGCCTTCACCTACGATGGCGACACGCCGCAGGACGCGCGCAAGGCCATCCGCCAGCGCGCCAACGTGGTGCTCACCAATCCCGACATGCTGCACAGCGGCATTCTGCCGCACCACACCAAGTGGGCGCGCTATTTCGAGAACCTGCGCTACATCGTGATCGACGAGCTGCACTATTATCGCGGCGTCTACGGCAGCCACCTGGCCAACCTGCTGCGGCGGCTGCGCGCGCATCTGCGAGTTCTACGGATTCGAAGCCGCAGTTCATCTGCTGCTCGGCCACCATCGCCAATCCGCGCGAACTGGCCGAGGCGCTCACCGGCGAGCAGTTCGAACTGGTGGAGCGCAACGGCGCGCCGCGCGGCGAGAAGTATTTCATCTTCTACAATCCGCCGGTGGTGAACCGGCAGCTGGGCATCCGCCGCAGCTATATCAACGAGACGCGGCGCATCGCGCTGGAATTCATCGAGCGCAATCAGCAGACGCTGGTGTTCGCCAACAACCGCCTGGCCACCGAGGTGCTGGTGACCTATCTGAAGGACGCCTGCGACCGCGGGCCGATGCCCAGCGAGACGGTGCGCGGCTATCGCGGCGGCTATCTGCCGCGCGAGCGCCGCGAGATCGAGCGGCAGCTGCGCGACGGCGAGATCCGCGCGGTGGTGGCGACCAACGCGCTCGAGCTGGGCATCGATATCGGGTCGCTGGACGCGGTGGTGATGGCCGGCTATCCGGGCACCATCGCTTCCACCTGGCAGCGCGCCGGCCGCGCCGGACGGCGGCAGGGGACTTCGGCGGCGGTGCTGGTGGCCTCCAGCGCGCCGCTCGATCAGTACATCGTCGAGCATCCCGATTATTTCTTCGGCCGCTCGCCGGAGCACGCCTACATCAATCCCGACAATCTGGAAATCCTGCTGGCGCACCTGAAATGCGCGGCGTTCGAGCTGCCCCTCCGCGATGGCGAGAAGTTCGGCCCGCACGACATCGGCGAGATCTGCCGCTTCCTGGAAGAGACCGGCTTCCTGCACCATTCGGCGGGCGCCTGGCACTGGACTCAGCGACACGCTATCCGGCCGACGCCACCAGCCTGCGCTCGGTGTCCAGCGACAATTTCGTGGTGGTGGATATCACCGGCGAGGCCAACGTGATCGCCGAGGTGTCGTTTCCCACGGCGCTGACCACGCTGCACGAGAAGGCCATCTATCTGCACGAAGCGCGCCAGTATCACGTGGAGCGCTTCGATTACGACGAGCGCAAGGCTTACGTGAGGAGCGTGGATTGCGATTATTACACCGACGCCATCGACTACACGCAGGTGAAGGTGCTGGAGGAGTTCGAGGGCGAGGCGCTGGCCGGGGCGCGCCGGCGCGCACGGCGACGTGCGCGTGAACCGCCAGATCGTGGGCTTCAAGAAGATCAAGTTCTACACCATGGAAAACGTGGGCGCGGGGAAGCTCTCCATGCCGGAGCAGGAGATGCACACCACGGCGTTCTGGCTGCATTTCCCGGCGGCGTTTCTGGCGCGGTTTGGGCGACTACACGCCCACCGAAAAGCAGAGCGGCATCAGCGGACTGGGCAACGCGCTGCGCACGGTGGCGTCGCTGCTGCTGATGTGCGATCCGCGCGATCTGGGCGTGGCGCTGAGCGAAGACGTCGCGGGCGTGCAGGTGTTCGAGCCGAACCTGTACCTGTACGACACCTACCCCGGCGGCGTGGGCCAGAGCGCGCCGCTGTTCCGCCTGGCGCCGCGGCTGCTGAAGCAGACGGCCGAGCTGCTGCGGGCCTGCGCCTGCGATGCCGGCTGCCCGTCGTGCGTGGGTCCGGTGGGCGAAGTCGGCGAGCGCGGCAAAGAAGTGGCGCTCCGGATTTTGCAGGCTTTGGCGGCGTAGAGCATCAGGCGCCGGCCAGGATGCGATGGACCCGTTCGGCGTTTTCGCGAACTTCGTCTTTGACGCGGGGGAACAGGCCGATAAAGACGCCGTCATTCGGCTTGATACTCTCGAAGGCCGTACGGAAGGCGCGCTCGGCGCCGCCGCCATCGATTCTGCCGGCCGCCATGATCTTGAACGCGAAGCAGGGTTTGCCGGTCTGGCGCATCACTTTGTACATACGCGGAGGGTCACTGCGCAGATAGAGGTCGCCCTGCATTTCCACGAGTTCGTTATTGAGGACGTGCTTCCACTCCTCCACCGTGCGAGTGCGGTTATAGACGCAGCCGGCGTAGAAATCCACGTCCCAGCCTTCGTGTTCCACCTGTTCGAGGACTTCGGGCTTATGAGTTCCGACGCCGACCTGGACGCCGAGGTCGCGCAGCTTCTTACACCACTCCTTCACTGACCCGAGAGTGCCGCTCTGCCAGGCCTTATCGGTGTACTCACCATGGTGATAGACGGCCAGGGGCTTGAGGGCGCGGCAGACGGCGGTAGGATCGCCGACGCCCTGCACGATAAGGTGCATCTTTCCGCCTTCGGCCTGGAAGCGTTCCAGGTCCTGCCGGGCGCGCGGGACATCGACCCAGTTATGCGCGTTGATGCCAAACTGATTGCAGCGGTGGAGTACCTCGCAGACACGCTCGGGAGTGTAATACTCCTTCATGACGGTCGCCAGGATGTTGTTGTAGTGCGCGAAACCATAGAAGGGATTGCAACCGGCAATCAGCCGGCTGATTTCGACGCCGCCGAATTTCATCTTCGGCACTTGCACATCCGACGCGGCCGGTGTACAAGTCGCGAGCCCGGCGGCAAGAGCGGCCGCCTGGAGAAATGTTCTGCGTGTATCCTGCATAACGATACCGATAAACAGACCTTTAATTGCATTAGTAGTAGATAGCGGGACGGCCGTCAAGGCCTGAATTGCGCGGCGCCGGGGGGCTGCGCGACACTACAAGCCTATGAGACTGATGCCGGCCGTGGTCATCGCCGCGATCTCCCTGCACGCGCAGAGCGGCAGCCTGGTGATCCACATGATGTTGCACGCGATCGGCGAGGAGCGGTATGACATCACGCGCTCCGCCGAGGGATATACGGTGAACACGACGTTTCACTACGCAGACCGTGGATTCTTCGACCGCACGGTGACCGCGTCACTACGCATGAAGACCGATTACACTCCGGTGAGTGCCGAGGTCAAAGGAACGGGCGAGCCGTATACTGCGCGCGTCGAAGGCTCCGAAGCGGTGGCGCAAGAAAACGGCAGCAGCCGAACGTTCCAACTGCCGGCCGCGTATTTCCCTATCGCCGGTCCTTCGCCTTTTGCGCTGCAGATGATGATGATGCGGTACTGGGGCGCGCATGGAAAACCGGCCGGCGTGGAGATGCTGCGCGCGAAACCGGGGGCCGAGCCGGTGCGGATAGAATTCGCGGGAAGGGACGCGATCACCATCGGCGGACGGAAGGTCGGGCTGGAGCGGTACACCATCGCGAATCTCATGTTTGGCCGCGAGGTTTTGTGGATGGACGAGCAGGCCAACCTGGCCGCCGCCATGACGTTCGCCGGCGGCCTGCCGATGGAAGCCGTGCGCGAGCAGTACGAGCCTGCGCTGGCGGAAGTTTTCCGGCAGGGAGTGGCTCAGGAAATGGCGGACCTGGAGGCGCTGACGCGGGAAACGCCGCCGGAGCAGTCCGGCGCATTCGCCATTGCCGGCGCAACGCTGGTGGACGGAACGGGCGCTTCCCCGGTGGAAGACGCGGTGGTCATCGTGCGCAATGGGCGCATCGCCGCCGCGGGGCCGCGCGGCAAGGTCGCGATTCCACGGGGCATGGCGGTAGTGAGCGGCAAGGGACAGACGCTGCTTCCCGGATTGTGGGAGATGCATACGCATTTCTCGGGCGTGGAATTCGGCCCCGCGCTGCTGGCATCGGGAGTCACCACCGCGCGGGATTGCGGCGGTGAGTTCGATTACCTGGTGGCGCAGCGCGATGCCGTGGAAAAGCGAGGGGGGGCAGGCCCGCGGCTGCTGCTGGCGGGGTTGGTAGACTCGGGCGGCGCCAAGGCATTCGGCCACGTGGTGGCGGACACTCCGGAAGAGGGCCGCGCGGCGGTAGAGCGGTATCACGCGGCCGGATTTCAGCAGATCAAGCTGTACACGTACCTGACGCCGGAAGTGGTGAAGGCAATTACCGCGG
This sequence comes from uncultured Solibacteraceae bacterium, assembly GCA_963853855.1. GTDB lineage: Bacteria > Acidobacteriota > Terriglobia > Bryobacterales > Bryobacteraceae > Sulfopaludibacter. The sequence continues at coordinate 17,127 of CAWKYG010000064.1, forward strand.
AGGCGCATCGGCTGGGAATGACGGTGACCGGGCATGTACCGCGCGCACTCACTACGGTGCAGGGAATTGAGGCTGGAATGGACCAGATCAATCATCTGAACTATGTGTCAAGCATGATGCGCGCACCGGGATCGCAACACGTGGACCTTGGTTCCGAAACGTGGGCGAAAGGAGTGCGCTTCCTGTTGGATCACCACACAGTGGTGGATCCCACCGCAGGATGGGGCGAGATGTCCGGCCACTCCAAAGAAGTGGATGTCGCCTCATTCGAGCCGGGCATCCTGAAGGCTCCATTCGTGCTGGATGTGAAGTTTCGAACGATGGGCGGGAACGCCACGGCGGAACAGATGAGGGCGCGGATGAAGGAAACGCTGGCGGTGATCGGCGGGCTGCACAAGGCGGGCGTGCGGATCATTCCCGGCAGCGATACGGGGCTGGTTGGCTACGGCCTGCACCGCGAACTGGAATTGTATGTGGAAGCGGGTATGACTCCGATGGAAGCGATCGAGTGCGCCACGATTGTTTCGGCGCGCGCGATGAACCTGGACCGGGACTCGGGTAGCATTGAGCCCGGCAAGCGGGCGGACCTGATTCTGGTGGACGGAAATCCGCTGAAGAATATCTCGGGCCTTCGAAGGGTGTCGCGCGTTGTGGCGAACGGGCGCGTGTACGATCCATCGCGGCTCTGGCGCAGTGTGGGGTTCCGGCCTTGAGATTCTGCGGCAGTTGATACGGCTTGTTAACCCGGATCTCATCGAGCTTTAACCGACGGGCCGTTATTCTACCGTATTCATGAAAATTCACGGTCGCTGTCTGGCACTCCTTCTATCGTTATCCGCACCTGCCCTCACGCAGGTGGATCGCGCCACGATCACCGGCACGCTTCGCGATCCGTCAGGCGCAGTGGTGCAGAACGGCAAAGTGACTGTGAGCTTTCCGGCAACGGGGGTCAGCCGGCAGACGGTCTCAAACAACACGGGGGCCTTCCTGATTGCGGGTTTGAGCGTTGGCCACGCGGCGATCCAGGTAGAGAAACCGGGATTCCGCGTGATCCGGACGGAAACGGACCTGGGTGTCGGAGAGACCAAGACATTCGACTTCAACCTGGAGGTGGCGGGCGCGGATACGACGGTGGAGGTGGTCTCGGAGACGGACCTGGTGCGCAACTCGGCCGCGATCGGCGCCACGTTTGAGAATACGCAAATCAGCCAGCTTCCGGTGAACGGGCGGAATTTTGCGGACCTGATGACGCTGACTCCGGGCGCGATCGACACGGGGGCGGGAAATGGCGCCAGCGTCCGGTTTTTTGCGCAGGGCGGCGATGACAACAATTACCGGATCGACGGCGTGGATGCCACTTCGGTCCGCAACCAATCGGAGAGCAAGAGCAGGCTGATGCTGTCCGAGGATGCGATCGCGGAATTCCGAGTGAATTCGCAACTCTACACTGCTGAAACGGGAGGCGCGACCGGCGGGCAGGTGGAGGTGGTGACGAAATCGGGAACGAACCAGTTTCACGGCAGCGTATTCGAATACCTGCGGAACAGCGCGGTGGATTCGCGGAGCGATTTCGACGGGGCAACGGTGCCGCCATTCCGCATGAACCAGTTTGGCGGAGCGGTGGGCGGCGCCATCGTGAAAGACCGCACCTTCTTCTTTCTGTCGTACGAGGGACTGGTGCAGCGGCAGGGCAAGACGTTGATCGCCGACGTGCCCACGGATGCGTTTCGCGCCGCGGCGGTACCGGCGGTGAAGTCGCTGATGGATCTTTATCCGGAGGGCCAGACGCCGACCAACGTCGCTAACGTGATGTTGTGGACCGGGGTGGCGCCATCCACGCAGGACGAACATGTCGGAATGGCGCGACTGGACGACCGGTTCTCAGACAAGCTGAGCGGCTATTTTCGATTCAACAAAAATTCCACGGACATCCTGACTCCGGACAAGGCGATGCCCTACCCCACCCGCAACCTGGACGCGCCTACCAGCGGGGTATTCGATTTTCTGTACCTGGCGAGCGCGCGGACGACGAACGAAGTCCGGCTGGGCGCGAATTACGCGGAGCCGCTGCATTCGATACCTTCGGGCGCCGAGGCGGCCATCAGCATTCCATCGCTTTCCACGATTCCCGGGGGGAACCGCAGGATCGGCTTCGGGATTACGCAGTCGCTGGTGGACCAATGGTCCACGCTGCGCGGCGCGCACACGCTGAAGGCGGGCGTGGAGATCCGGCGGGTGCAACTGATCGTGCACGATTTCAACCTTTCGGACGGCACGGCCAGTTTCGCCAGCCTGAGCGATTTTCAGAACGACCGGCTGAACACGGTGGCGGGATCCGGCGAACTGCCCACCAAGCAGATGCGCAAGATGGAATACTTCGGCTACGTACAGGACGAATGGAAGATCAAGCCCAACCTGACGGCCAATATTGGGCTGCGTTACGAATTCTTCAATGCGTTCAGCGAAATCCACCACCGGGACATTCCGTTCGACATGCAGACGTGCGGCGGCTACTGCCAGCCGGGCTCGGACTTCGCGTTTCCGCCGACTACCAATTTTGCGCCGCGCCTCAGCCTGGCGTGGTCGCCGGCGGCGTTGAAGGACCGCACGGTGATCCGCGTGGGCGGCGGGGTTTTTTATGGCGACGCACAACTGGGCGACCAGTACAGTCCGGCGAATAACGACGCCTCGCGCTATGCGCTTTCCCTGGCGACCACGCCCAATCTCTCCTTCCCGTTCGACGCTTTCATTAACCCGAATGCGGCGCTGGCGGCGGCTCCGCGCTCCATGCCGCGCAACCATGCCAACGAGACCTCGCAGCAATGGGGCCTGAGCGTGCAGCAGGCGCTCACGAACAAGATTACTTTTCAGGTGGGGTACAACGGCCAGCAGAACGCTCACGTGTTCTCGCGCACCTACGCCAACGTGATTAATCCGCTGACCGGGCAGGCGCCGATCCCCTCGCTGAACCAGATCGATGTACGCGGCGAAGACGGTGTTTCCAGCTTTCAAGGCATGGTGAGCACGCTCCAGGTGAACGAGTGGAACGGCCTGCTGCTGCGGTTCAATTACATGTATTCGCACGCTTTGAATGACGGGTCGTCCGGCGGTGGCGGGTCGGACGGCGCGCCGGAGAATGTGGCGTGCCGCTCCTGCGAGAAGGGGAACAGTTCGTACGACGCCACCAACGTGTTCACGGCGAACTTCGCTTACGCCATTCCGTACGGCGCGAAGCATTGGTACGGCGGCTGGACGTGGAGCGGAATCTCCACGGCGCGCACAGGGCTGCCGCTCACCGTTTCAGTGACGCGTAAGGCAACGGACGTGCCGGACGGAAACGTGCTCTCCACGGAGAGGCCGAACCTGGTTCCCGGGGTGCCGCTGTACCTGGACTATGGCGCCAGCGGTCTATGGCTGAATGGCGCGGCATTCGCGGTGCCGGCCAAGGGGACTTGGGGCAACCTGGGGCGGAATGTAGTGCGGGCGCCGGGCCTGTTTCAGATCGATACGGCACTCACCAAGCGGGTGGCCATCCGGGAACAGACGGGCATGGAGTTCGGCGTGGAAGCGTTCAACATTCTGAACCATCCGCAACTGGGTGCGCCGGGAGTCAATATCAGCTCGGCCTCGAATTTCGGGCGCATCACGTCGCCGATCAATACTTCGCCGGTGGGCGCGGGCACGCCTCGCCAGATTCAGTTCGTAGCGAGGTTCTTCTTCGATGACTGCGCACGTGACACGACGGCATTTTCTGGCGGCAGCGGGCGGCGTGGCGGGGGTGCGGGCAGGGGCGGCGCAAGCAGCGGGCGATCGACTGAACCTGCTTTACATCCTGGTGGACCAACTGAGCGGACTGGCGTTACCCGGGCTGGATGCGCACGCGCGGATGCCGAATGCGGCCGCGCTGGCGAAATCGGGCGTCACATTCACGCATGCTTATACCGCGGCGATGACGTGCGGTCCGGCACGCGCCTCCCTGGATACGGGCCTGTACACGCAGACGCACGGTGTGGGCGGCGGCTTCAAACTCTCCAGCGACACTCCTTCCGTGCCCCGCGCCCTGGCCGCACGCGGTTACATTTCCTCGCACCCGAATGGATATAACCTGGAGGCCGAACGCGCGGAGCACGAGAAATGGCTGATGGCGCTGGGCTACGAGCAGCCCCTTTCCAGCCTGAACGGAGTGGAAAGCATGGCCCGCTACCTGGACCTGCCGCTGAAGTGGAAATGCGGCCGCGCGGGCGTGGCGCCGGAACACGGCTTCGACGCCTATTGCGCGCAGCGTGCGATTCGTTTTCTGGAAACCAACCGGAGCAGGCCGTTCGCATGCTTTCTGCAGCTTCGCGGCCCGCACGACCCGTACATGACTCCCCGGCCTTACGACACGCTGATCGATCCGGCGAGCCTGCCTGTGCCTCCCTACGGGCAGGGCGAAATGGCGAACAAGCCGCCGCGCCAGCGTCAGTCGTTCGAAACGCAAGGGGCCTCTCGCATGAGCGATGCGCAGATCCGGCAGATTCTGGCGCTGTACTACGGGATGGCGGCTTATTCGGACCATGCCATCGGGCTGGTGCTCCACCGACTGAAGGAACTGGACCTGGACAGCCGAACGGTGGTGATGCTGGTTTCCGACCACGGCGACACGATGGGCCGCCACCGGTTCATGAGCAAGGATTTTGCATTTTACGAACCGGCGGTGCGCATTCCGCTGGTGATGCGCGCTCCGGGAAAGCGGCAGGGTGTGGTGGCCTCCGATCCGGTCTCCGGCATTGACGTGTTCCCCACACTGTGCGATTTGATGGATCTGTCTAAGCCGGACGGACTGCCCGGCCAATCGCTCCTGGGGCGATGGGAGGGCAGGCAAAGTGACTTAGCGCGGCCGATCTTCGGCGCTCAGGGCATTCCCGGCAAGAATCGGGCAGTGATGCTGCGTACGCCGCGGTATAAGTTCACACGCTATGACGATGGCGGAAGCGAGCTGTACGACCTGGAACGCGACCCCGACGAATTGGAGAACCGGGCCGGAGATTCAGATTACGCTGTGCGCTTGCGGGAACTCGGCGAGCAGGTGAACGAATGGGAGCGCCGGTATCCGCATCGCGTTTAGCTTTCGAGCTGGGAAAGGGCCCAAAGATAGAACGCATTGTGGGGCGTCCAGTATTCGCCGGTGCGCCAGTCGGTGCCGTATTCCATCTGAAGGATGGGGACGTCCTGAGCATTGCCGGCGATCCCATTGACGATGCCGCCGATCAGCGGGCCGGCAAAACGGGAATAGGGATAGGAATTGCGCCACCCTTCGCCGGTCATCAGAGAGGCGCCGAAGGGGTTGTTTCCCATGACCCATTCCATGTGACGGAGGGCCAGGTTGCGGTATTCGGGTTGGCGGAGCGCTTGGGCGGCAGTTGCCAGGAGGGCCGCGTGCGACTCCAGGTGAGAAGTAATGCCGAGCCACCAAGAGCGCTGGCGCGTGGGCATGAAATAGCGATAGGTGAGTTCCCCTTCCAGAGGCCGGTAGGTTTCCGGCGTGGGAGTGCCGCGGAAGAGGCCCAGGGGCAGCACGCCATAAGCGGAACGGGCACTCATGGGCAGTACGTATTCATCGAGGTATAGACGGACGGCGTCGCGCCAGCGCGATCCGTCGGAATGCGCGGGGAGCGCGACGGCCAGTTCGAGCATAGCGATTGCCGGGAGGGCCGAATAGACCGGATCCCAGAAGGGACTCTTATGCGCATCGCCCGTGCCCCAGAAGCCGCGCACTTTCTTTTGTGACGCGATGTAGCCGGAGACCTGGAGCGCGGCCAGCGCGTCGCCCAGTTTCGCCGCTTCCTCCGCAAAGCGGGCGTCGCGCCGGACGCGGTACAACTCGATCGCGGCGAGCAGGCGCCAGCTCAGGTCGCGGGTTTGCGTGGGATGTTCGGTGGCTTCCCAGCAGCGCATACCCGCTGCCAGGCAGGATTGCGCGTAGCCCGGGTCGCTTTCCGCGAAGGCTTGGGCGACCATGGCCTGGAGCGCGATGAACATGGCCTGAACCATGGCGGGCTTGGCGGGATTGATGTAACGGTCGTCGGCGGTGCCGGTCTGGTTGTCGGTCCAGTGGTTATCGCTGTTGTCGCCGTTGACGCCGCCCGCGGTGTCGGCCCACACGCGGCCGTCTTTGTCCTGCATTTTGAGGAAATAGCGATTGCCCCAGCGCATCTCATCGAGGAGGACGCCGATGCCCGAGCCGGCGAGGTCCCAACGGTCCCCCAGGTGGCGCGCGAGGCGCAGCAGGCCAAAGCCGGCCATCATGGTGGCGTCCATCCATTTGCGCAGGTCGCCGGCATCGTGCCAGCCGCCGGTCACATCGATGTGCTCGCCGGTGTCGCGGCGGCGGGCATCGTCCAGGTGACAGGCGGGGTGGATGTTGGGCACGGCAATTCCGCAGCGCTGGGCGTGATGATAGCTGACGGCCTTGGGGAGGGTGCGCCGCCACGCGTCGGGACGCACGAAGAAAGGCGCGCAGCGTTCGCGACCGGCAGTGATCTGATAGAGACCTTCCCGTTCCAGATCGCTGAAATCGCCAAGCAGGCAATTGGGAACGTCGCCCGGCGCTTTCGCGAGAGGGCGCGAGAGGGAGTATGGCTGGGGCGGGCCGCCAACATCGCGCAGGGTGAAGTGCTCGGGGGCCGCTTCGCCGGGGGAGAGGCGGTAGATTACGGTCTTTCTGCCTTTGGGTAGAAAGCCCACCTGGCTGAGGACAATCGCGGGCCTATCGGTGGGCGTGGCGCTCTCCACCGGTTCCTGGCGCACCGGCGCATTCTGGGGGGCGGCGGAAACGCTCGCGGCGAGCCCGGTACTCCAGAGGAAACTCCGGCGGTTCATGGCTGGGTCCTGTCGCCACTCAGAATAACATCAGGAAACAGCTTGCAATAACAAAACGATGCCAATGAGAATGAGCCCGCCATGTACATAACGCAAGAACTGATGCGTGCCCATGCGACGGTTGATGGCCCGCCCCAGGAACGTGGCCAGTATCACAAAGGGCAAAGACTGAATGTAGAAACGGTTGACCACCGGTGTCCACAGGCCGGCAAGCTGGTAACCCCACATGCCCGCAAGACTGGCAGGAAGAAAATATCCCTGCAAGGTCGCCCGAAAGTGCTGCGGAGACCATCCACGGAGCGAGCCATAGATCACCAGGGGAGGCCCGTTCATGCCATAAGCGCCTCCCAGCACGCCCGCGCCGAATCCGAATAGCCAGGCAAATCTATCGTTCGTCAGTTCGCGGCGCTTGCCGCCGAGCAACGCGTGCGCGGAGAAGGCAATGATCACGGCCGCCAGGAGGCCTTTCACCGCGGGTTCGGCGACGGCCTTCAGGAGCATCAACCCCAGCGGGATGCCCAGCATTGTGGGCAGCACCAACCAGCCGGCGCTACGGATGTGGACTTTGCGCCAGTCCTGAACCAAGACGAGGAACGCCACCGTTATAGAGACCAGCACGGCAACCGGGGCTGCCACTTCCACAGGCACCAGAAGCGCAAGCAGCGGAACGGCCACTAATGCCTCGCCAAATCCGAACGCCGAGCGAATCAGGGTGGCCAGAAACAGAACAGCCGGAATCAGAATCGCCGCTGGTTGAGCATTCGCCAAGACTATCCCGGAGCCCGCCCTGCGTCAGAATTCGTATCGCACCAGAAGGTACATCGCACCGATGATCGCGAGGATGGAGACCAGCCAGAGCAGGACGACCATGCGCACCTGCTCCGGCCTTGGGGTGCTGATGCCGATACTGTAGTGCAAACCGTTGATCAAATCAGTCAGGAACTTCACACACCCTATTATCCGCTTTGGGCGAGGAACGAGGGTCTACTTTTGTCTCGCGGCCGTTCCCGTTCCGGGGCTGGCCAGTTCTTCGGCCTGTTTCTGGCGTTCCTGCTCGGCCGGCAGATTTTTGGCCGCGAAGTCTTTCACTCCGGGCACCTTCCCGTCCTTGGCCTCATGCTCGAACTGCTTCACAGCCTGCTTCTGCTCATCCGCCGCCATCTTGGCGTATGCGTGGTCGAAATCGGTGCCTGAGAGCCTGGCCAGTTTTTCTTCGGCTTTTTTGGCTTTGCGCGGCGGCCCGGCGGGCAACTGGATTTTCAGGGCGGCGGCTGCCTGTTTCATTTGCTCACCGGTCCTGGTATGCGCATCCACCATCTGTTTCCCGAGTTCTTTTATAGTGTCGTTGGATGCCTTGTGCTGCGCCAGTTTCCCGAGTTGTACCTCGGTGGCGCTGGATTCCGCCACGTTCCTGACGAAATCCTTGTCGGTAATATAAGAGTCCATCTGATGATCCGGCGGGATGACGCCGGGATTTCCAGGCATGGTACTTGGCGGAGCGCCCATCGGAGATCCACTCGGCGGCATCTGGCCGCCCCCGCCGGGCGGAGGCGTCTGCCCGTAAGCCGCGCCTGTCAAAACAACTGCCGCGGCCAAACTCAGGACGTGCAATCGGCTGAACATATGCGTCTCCTTTGAGTTTGAGGATTGCAATCCGTGAGCCAGAGACTGTTAATGGACGGTTTTCCGAAGTGTTATCCGCATGGCAGGAGGGCGCGGCGCGATTGTGCGGCTTATCACGACACGGTGATGTGCGCCGTAAACGCTGTCACGAAGACCATGGCGGACGAGGCGGGAAATGACGCTAAACTCTCGGTGGTGAGGGGCCTTGCGGAACGCGCGGTCAGGCGGCGCGATGCCAGAGCGCGTAAGCACGCCAGTTCCGGGAAGCGGATCGAACCGGGTCCCGCGAGTCTGACCCGGCGCGAGCAGGCGCTCTGCGCGGGTCTGGCGTTGGCGACGCTGGTTCTTTACTTCCGGACATTCCGCTATGACTTTGTTTTTTACGATGACAATACCTTCGTTTATGAGAATCCGGTAGTTCGCGCGGGCCTGAAGGCGGCCGGTGTAGCGTGGGCGTTCGGTCTTCATTTCGCGAACTGGCACCCTTTGACCTGGATCTCCTACATGATCGATGCGCAGATATTCGGCATGAATGCGGGCGGTTTCCACCTGGTGAACGTGCTGCTCCACACGGCGAGCGTAGTGCTGTTGTTCGCGGCGCTGTTCCGCATGACCGCCCGGCCGTGGCGTAGCGCGGTGGTGGCCGCCATTTTCGCTCTGCACCCGCTCCACGTGGAGTCGGTGGCCTGGGTGGCAGAGCGCAAAGACGTTCTGAGCACCTTTCTGGAGATGATCGGGCTGCTGCTGTATGCGAAGTATGCGGAGCATCCAACAACGAAGCGGTACCTGCTGGTAGCGATGGTTTTCGCTCTCAGCCTGATGGCCAAGCCGATGCTGGTGACCTTTCCACTGGTTTTACTGCTGCTGGACTACTGGCCGCTACAGCGGATTGCGTGGCCACCGCGGTGGCCGCAAGACCGGCGGGTGCTGCTTGAAAAAATTCCCCTGTTACTGATGAGCCTGGGCGCCAGTGTGGCCACAGTGGTGGCGCAGCGCAGTTACGGAACGATGGCATCGCTGGCCGGTACGCTGGTGGCAACACGCATCGAGAACGCGGCAACCGCGTACGTGGCCTACATCCAACAGGCTTTCTGGCCTGCGAACCTGGGAGTGCTTTATCCGGCTGTGCCCCCGGTATGGGGGAAGGCCGTACTGGCCCTGGTGATTCTGCTGGCGGTAACGGCAGCGGCGCTGTTACTGGCTCGCAAGCTGCCGTACCTGTTCGCGGGCTGGTTCTGGTACCTGGTGATACTGGCGCCGGTGATCGGCCTGGTGCAGGTGGGCGCGCAATCGCGGGCCGACCGGTACATGTATGTCCCGCTGGTAGGTCTGACGATTGCGATCGTGTGGGGAATCGCCGACTGGCTCGAACCGCATGCCGCCCTGCAACACGTGTTCGCAGTGGCAACGGGGGTGTTGCTACTGGCTTTCGCCATTGGGACGTGGCGCCAGGTGGGTTACTGGAAGGACAGCCGGACACTGTTCGAGCACACCATCGCCGTCACGGATCGAAATTACATTATGCGGAATAACCTGGGTGTGGTTTTGGCGCGGGCCGGCGACGACAAAGGCGCCATGGCCCAGTATGTGCGGGCGATGGTGATCAATCCGCAATACGCGGAGGCGAAAGGAAACATGGGTAACGCGCTGCTGCGGGCAGGCCAACTGGAGGCGGCCAGACCGCTGCTCTGGGACGCGATTCGCCTGAAGCCGGAATTTCCCATGGCGCAATTGGACATCGGAATCATCTACGCGAACCTGGCAAATTATCCGGAGGCGATCCGGCATTTGAGCGAGGCGCTGCGCCTGTCTCCGGAGGATCCCGAAGTCCACAGTAACTTCTGCTACGCGCTGGAACATGCGGGGCGGTTGGACGAGGCGATCGCTCAGTGCCGCGAGGCTCTGCGGCTGAGGCCCAACTATCCGGACGCGCAGTTTAATCTGAAGAACGCGATGGCGGGGCGGCGGTAAAGGGGCCGGCGCTATTTCGTGCCGAGGTAATTGCCGTAGCCTACGATCATGGTGGATGCGACCAGGGTGGCGAGGCTGAGGAACAGGAATGCCCAGGTGCGCTTGCTGGCGCCGCGCCATTCGTGCAGTCCGATGCCCCAGAGGCTGCTGAAGATGATGATGCTGGCCATGTGCAGCGTCCAACTGGAGAACTTGTACTTGCCCATCTGCGTTTCGCCCATGGTGTAGAAGAAGAACTGGAAATACCAGGTGGTGCCGGCCAGCGCGCTGAAGAAATAATTGCGAAGCAGGGGCACGTGGGGTCGCGTTTGAGTTCGGGGTCGCGGGAAACCGGGCTGAAATACTGATAGGCCGGTGCGATTGCGGACGTTGAGAATCACGCACCAGATGAAGTTGGTGGTGAACCCGCCGAGCAGCACCACGACCAGGACCGGCAGTCCCTGCCACAGGACGCTGGTGCCGTGCTGAAGGGTCAGTGCTTTGATGGGGTCGCCGGCGCGCAGGCCGTAGGAGAAGCAGGCGCTCATCACGCCCGAGAAGGTGGCCACCAGGACGCCCTTCTTCAGATTGAATTCCTTGATGACCGACTTTTTCTGCTCCGCGGACATCTCGCGTTCTTTGGACATGCCGGCCTTGCCGGCGAAGGCGATGCCGCCGAGGCAAACGGCCACGCCCAGCAGGATCACCTGGCCGGACTGGTGCCCATCACGGTGCTCATGAACACGCCGTCGAAGATGGGCGGCATCAGCGTGCCGAACGCGGCGCAGTATCCCAGGACCATGGCCATGCCCAGCGACATGCCGAGATAGCGCATGGTGAGGCCGAAGGTGAGGCCGCCAAGTCCCCAGAGCAGGCCCCAGAAGTAGCACCAGAAGATGGTCGGGCGGGTGTGGCGCTGAAGCACCGCCGGTCAGGTCGTTGGTCATGTACAGGCCAATGGACCCACGGGGCGATGATCCAACTGAAAAAGCCGCCGACCAGCCAGTAGGTTTCCCACGACCAGCGCTTGACGCCGCGGTACGGGACATAAAAACTGCCGGATGCGAGGCCGCCCAGCCAGTGAAACACGACGCCAAGTGCAGGATTCGGTGTCATGAGAGCAAACGTGTATTGTAGTGCCTCGGCGTGCCGGACCGAAAGAGATTCGTCGCAGCCGTGGATCTTTCGCACTGCGGAACGCGCGGAGCGTGAGGAATCTACCGCAGATGGCTATGCCTGCCGGGCCTGGCGGGCCGGAAGGCGCGGGCGGCCTTTCGTGCGGTTGTGTTTTGAATAACAAAACTGCTACAACAGTAAACATCCTGCGGCAGCTTGAGGGGGGTCCATGTGAAGACGTCCAATCATAGCCGGTACATGGTGAAATCGCTGGTCCATGCATCGCGCATCCTGGAGGCATTTCAGACGGCGGGTGACGTGTTGCGGCTGCGCGATGTGGTGACGCGGACCGGTTTCAACAAGGGCATGTGCTTCCGCCTGTTGTACACGCTGCATCAGTGCGGATTCCTGGACAAGGTGGGCGAGAATCACTACCGGCTGGCATCGGAGGTGCGGCGGCGGCGGTTGTACCGGATCGGATATGCGGCGCAGGGGCAGGATACGTCTTTCGACCGCGAGGTTCGGATGAGCCTGGCGCGCGCGGCCGAGCGGGAGCATGTGGAACTGATCACGGTGGACAACCGGTATCAGCCGAAGATCGCGCTGCGCAGCGCGGACTACCTGATTCGTGAGCAGGTGGACCTGGTCATCGAATTTCAGACCGATGAATTGATCGCCCCGGCAATCGCTTCGAAATATATGGAGGCGAACATTCCGTTCATCGCGATCGATATTCCGCACCCGGGCGCGACTTACTTCGGCGCGAATAACTACCAGGCCGGACTGATGGCGGGTCATTATCTGGGACGCTGGGCGAAGAAGCACTGGGCGGGCGAGGTGGACGAGATACTGCTGGTGGAACTGCAGCGGGCCGGGTCGTTACCGAAGGCACGAATGCGCGGCGTATTGACGGGGATTGCGGAGATAATTCGCGTTTCGGAGCGGTGCCGGACCATCTCGATCGACGGCGACGGGCAGTTTCAACAAACGCTGGAGCGGGTGCGGAAGCATCTGCGGGAATCGAAATCGCGGCGCGTGCTGGTGGGGGCGGCGAACGATTCGAGCGCGCTGGGAGCGATGCGGGCATTTCAGGAAGCGGGGCGGGCCAATGATTGCGTGGTGGTGGGGCAGAACGGAGAACCCGAGGCTCGCGCGGAGTTGCGAACGGCGCACACGCGGATGATCGGGTCGGTGGCTTACTTCCCGGAGAAGTATGGGGACGGTTTGCTGCGGCTGGCTTTGGACATTCTGGCGCGGCGGGTGGTGCCCCCGGCGGTCTTCACGAATCATCAATTGATCACGCCGGAAAATGTGGACCACTTCTACCCGAACGACAGCTTATTGACGATTCCCGCGTGAAGTCTGGAGAGGAGGTAGCAGCACATGCCGACGAATCTGAAACCGGATGAAATGAAGCAGTTCGTCAGGGACCACTTCGAAGAATTCGTGAACAAACGAAATGCCGCGGTAATCCGCAAGAACATGACGCCGGACTTTTACGATCACGACGGGCCAGGCGGAAAACCAACCGGCATCGAGGGTGACGAGCAGATGATGGTCGCGATGTACCAGGCGATGCCGGACCTTCGGGTCACCATTGAGGACCTGTTGGCCGAAGGCGATAAAGTAGTGTGCCGAAACATCTGGCGGTGGACCGATCAATCCGGCAGGCGGATGCAATTTCATGGTTTCGTGTTGTGGCGCTTCGAAGGAAACCAGATTGCCGAACGCTGGGCCACTGTGACCGCGCCGGGTGAAGGCGTGCCGTGGTCTTCGCGCAATACCGCGTGAGGAGTCAGTGCGAACCGATCACGACGAGCGAGTCGCGATAATTCACCGACAGCACGGAACCGGACAAGGCGGGATATCCGATGAGACCCGATACTTCAAGGTTGTGATAGCGGCTGGCAGTGGAAAGATCGAGCGCGACAACGGGACCGCGGGCTAGTTCGTTCGTCGGGAGACGCAACCGAACCTGGCCGGTCAGCAGCGGAGCATCCATTTCGGCAACGCCGCCCTGCAAGGGAATAAGCGATGCGAGGGCCTCTGAAATATTCAGCCGCCGGACCATGTTCCGGGAGATGGCGTTATAGGACGCGCCGGTGTCCAGCAGGAAGTAACCCTCGTGCGTTTCGTTGACCGTCCCTTTCAGGAAGAGCAACTGGTTACTGGAGACGGCGGGTTGCATTCCCTGGGCCTCGGCCTGTTCGCGCGGATACGGCTGTAGGTCGAGGCTCTTGCCGGGGATGTCCAGCCGGATGAAAAATTCGGCCAGGGCGGACAAAGGAAATACACCTTGCAGCCCGTCAGGCAGTTGGCGATTGGCGATCAGCACCGGTACATCGCGGAGAGTGAGGTCGCCGAGTTCAACCGTGCGGGCTTGCAGCCTTTTTACCAGGGTGGCCGGCCCACCCGCGCCCACGAGATCGAGGTCGCCTCCTCCGGCGCACGCCGACTTGCCGGCTGATTTGCGGTCCAGCACGAGATATTGGGTGCCGCTGTCCAATAACAAGCGCAGGACCGGCCCGCCGTTCACGCGGGCCTTCACGATAAGGCCAAGGGTGCGCGCCGGCGGCAACACATAAGGTCCAAGGCTGACGCGGTGACCGGCGTTGAGAGCGGAGAGGCCCAGGATAACGATTGTTAGCAGTCTCGCCGGTCTGGAAATCGGTTGCATTGATTACGAAATTGTCTATAACGTATGACAATTTCGTTTCAATTGCAACAAATATGTTACATAAATGTGTTACAAGCGTCTTGGAGCCGAAAGTACTTACGCCCGGCCGTTTACCTTCGCACGCGAAGACTGCGGACAGGCGCCGGCATGGGCTCCCCGGGCTTGAGAGCCGCCCACAGGATGCGATTCAGTTCGTCCGGATCGGCGCGATCGTAATCGGAGAAATCGAGTTGGAGCGAGGCCCTGGCGCCGGCGCCGGTGGCCGCGTTGCGCGACAGCAGATCCACCTGCGGGCCGATGGCATCGATGGGGTCGAAGGCCGGTTCGGTGGTGAAGGAGAAATACAAAGGCGTGGCGGCGGAATCGAACTGGGTCATGGGCGGCAACCCGAGGATCAGTTCCATGGTGCGCACGAACGAGGACGTGGTGTACATGGTGCTGTCCACGACGCCGCGCTTCACCCAAGGCGAAATCACCAGCCCGACGGTGCGGTGCGCGTCCACGTGGTCGGGGCCATTCTGCGCGTCGTCTTCGATGACGAAGATGGCGGTCTCTTTCCAGAATTTGGAACGGCTGACGGCTTGCACAATGTTGCCGAGTGCCTGATCGTTGGACGCCACTTCGGCGATCGGGGTAAACGCACCCGGCGTGAGGCCGTGAGTGTGGTCTTCGCCGAGAGACATCACCATGAAGCTGGGCCAGTCGCCGGTCTTTTCCGCGTCTTCCAGTTCTTTGATGAACACGGCGGCCTTTTCGGTGTCGCGGCCGCCCTTCGATTTGACCTTCATCCACTCGAGCGAGACGTGTCCGGCGAGGGAACCCGACGGCTTTGACCTGCGGCTCGGAATCGGGAGAAGAGACAAAGCTGGCCATCTCGCCGTAGGTGCGGAACGGAGAGGTGCTTGCGCGCGCAGGCGTCCCAGATATAGCCCGCGGGCGAGGAGACCAGGCGCTCGTCGGCATCGGGCTCGGCGCGGCTGCTGTAGCTGTTGGTCCACGCCTTCTCGGTGAAATCGGTGGCATAGGCGGCGTTGGACCACTGGTGGCCATCCTCGGAAACTTCGCCATCGCAGTAGAGGTTATCGAGCGTGACGGTCCGGCGCGCCAGGGCGTGGGCGTTCGGGGTGACCTGGCGGCCGAAGAGCACGAGCTTGGGATCGCCATTGCCGACGCCGAGATCGCCGAACACCTGGTCGTAAGTGCGGTTCTCGCGAATGATGTAGAGGATGTGGCGGATCTTCGGGAACACGTCGCGCTGGATGCGCGCGGACATGGCCGAATCCACGTAGGAAGCCGGCACGGGAACGTTGGCGATGGCCTGCCTGGTGTAGGCGGCAAGCCGGGGCGCGTCGGGAACATCGACTATAGAGACGTGGCCGGTGAGGGCGGCGCCGATGTAATCGTAGGGCGTTTTGGGATTCGGCGCCTTCTGTTGAAAGATGGTCTGGGCGGGATAGTTGTTGCGGAAGCCCATGCCCTTTCCGGTGCCCACAAACATCTGCCGGCCATCGGTCGAGATGGCGAGGGCGGTGGGATACCAGCCGGTGGGAATGAATCCCAGAATGCGCGATTCTTTGCGCGCGGAGACGTCGATGACGGCCACGTTGTTGTTGTCCGCGTTGGCGACGTAGAGACGGCGGCCATCCGGCGCAAGTGCCAGCGCGTCGGGAGTGGAACCGACCGGCGCTTTGGGGTCGAGCGAAGTGCGAATGGTTTCGATGACTGAACCGCCAGCGATCACGCTGACCTGATTCGACCCGGAGTCGGCGACGAAGAGGCGGCCGTCCTTGGACCAGACCATCTCGTTCGGATGGCTGCCCACAGCGATCCGCGCGATTTCGTGCAGAGATGCCGGATCGAAGAGGCTGATGGAGCGATCGCCCCAATTGGACACGGCGAGGGTTTTGGCATCGGGGGAGAATAGCACGCCGTAAGGCCGGTACCCGGTTTTAGTGAAGCTCTGCTGCGAAAAATCGGGCCCGGCGAGCCGGTACAGCGTGTCGGTCTGGATGTTCAGGACATAGAGAGCGCCGTCGGGGCCGAGGGCGATGCCGGAGATGTAACGGTCCTTTTCATCGAGGCCGGCGATGCTGAGGGCCGGTTGGGGAGTCAGCTTGCCGTCCGAGAAATGGACCCGCAGAATGGGCTTTTCGATAGAGTCCTTCATCGCGGGCGAGAGCCCGAGCCGGGCCAGCGCCGCGGCGAAACCGCGCTTGCCGTGACCTCCGCCCGATAGATACGCGGTCCCGCTGGCGGCGTCGAACGCCATGCCATCCCACGTCTTGACCACGTCGAGCGTGGCAGTCTGTTGCGCGGAACGGGTATCAATGACGCTGAGGCTGTGATCGTGAAAGCCGCCCGTGAGTACGAGGAGCTGGGAGCCGCCGGCGGTGAGTTGCATCTTCATGGGCAGGTCGCCGGGCAGCTTGACGTGACGGCCCGCGGGCGTGATCCGCCAGCCGTTAGGGAGCGTCACCGCGCCAGTGGAGTCGGTCACGTCGGGGACGCGGTGGGAGCGTTCCAGGGTTCGTCTGGCTGCCAGGGCAAGCCCCAGCAGGGACGTGAGGGCTAACAACATCCATGCATAGCGTTTCATGATGGTCCTTTAGAAAAAGATCCGGAGTGCTACTTCCATGACTCGCGCACCGTTGTCGCTGGTGATTTTCCCATAATTCACGTTGCCGATGGCGGTGTTCGGGTTTTTGAAATTGGGGTGGTTGAACGTGTCGTAAAACTCTCCGCGCAATTGCAAGTTGAGGCGCTCACGCACCGGAAAGTTCCGCATCAGGGCGGTATCCCAGTTATTGATACCGGGTCCGAAGAACGAGAAGCGCGGCTCGGTTCCAGCGGTGAACGCCGGGGCCACGATGAAGGCGTTGATGTTGAACCATTCGTTCAAGGTGCGCTGGCTGGACGGCAATGCGCCAGGAGCGACCTGGTAGGGCCGTTGCGTGCCTGTGAAGCCGCCGGTACCGTTGCTTTGGGTGGCGGCGAGGGGAAGCCCGATCTGCATTTCCGTTATACCCGAGAATTCCCATCCGCGGACCACGTCCTGCACCACGGGCACGCCGTTGAGTATCTTGCTGCCCCGCCCCAGAGGGATGCGATACACGTAATTGGCAACGAAGCGGTGCGGCACATCGTAAGACGCGATGCCATGCTCGGCGCCCAGGTTATAGATATCCTGAATGGGCGAGGAACCGGCGGGACCGTCCACGTCGTCGGTGACTTTAGACCAGGTGTAAGCGAAAGAAAGGACGCCATTCGCCCAGCGCCGCAGCAGGCTGGTTTGGAGCGCGTTGTAAAAGGAATTTCCGTTATTGGTCAGATACGTTACGTTCAGGTACTGCGGGAAGGGCCGCAGGCTTTGCGGCGAGCCGGAGACGCCCCATTCGCTATAAGGCAATTGATTTTCGGGAATCGTGATCGGCAGTTTCACACCGCGGGTCCCCACGTAATCGACTTCCGCCAGCCAGTTGCCCTTAAACTGATGCTGAACGCCGAGTTGCCACGTCTGGTTGTAAGGCGTACGCGCACGGCTCTCCAATTGGGTCACATTGTTGGTGGGTTTGGTCAGACTGGCCGGTATGTTGGGATTTCCGTTGGCATCCACATTGTATGGCACGGGTGGCACACCGTTCGCAAGGTAATAGGCCGGTGTTACATTGTTATCCAGGCTGGTAAATGTGGCGGTCTGCGCGTATTGCGAAACCGGACCGTAACTGGAGTAGCCGATGGCCGGAAGCCGGTATATGCCGTACCCCCCGCGAATGACCGTATCGGGCAGAATGTTATACGCGAACCCGACTCGCGGCAGGAAGTCATGATAGATATTCGGTGAGAAGTGATGCGGCGCGCCGTTTTTGCCTGCGAACTGCACGTCTCCCAGGTTGCCGGTGGCGTGGTTGACAATGGCCGGATTGAAGCTGGCAAACTGGTTGTTGGCTTCCGAATACGGCCCGTCGAATTCCCAACGGATGCCCAGATTAACGGTGAGCTTGCGGCTGACTTTGAAATCGTCCTGCACAAATGCGCCCGCGCTATTGATATTGAGGCGGTAGGTATAGTCGTTGATGCTGAAGGACGTGGCTGCCGGAGCCCCGAGCAAGAGGTCGGCAAGCCCAAATCCGCTCTTAGTGTCGTTGGGGGTAGAGGTGGTGAACGTATTGCCGAAGCTGTAACTGCCGGATAACTTTCCGGGGCTGTAGTTATCGTACATCTGCCGGCGGAAGTCGCCGCCGAATTTAAGGGTGTGGCGTCCTTTACTAAGGGTCAGGCCCTCGTTGAAGACCCAGCTCCGGTCCCGGTCGTGATTCGGAGCGCTCGCTCCCAGAGTGATCATTTGAGAAACGCTGACAATAGGAAAGGTGCTCAGGTCCACGCCCTTCAAGCCCAACTCCGGAGCCGCTCCACCAGTGACCGTCGAGTAATTGTCCTCCTGTACCCAGCCAAAACGGAAGTCGCTCACCAGCGTAGGACCGAAGACGTGGGTCTCACTGAGCACGGCCTGGGTATCGGTCCAGCCTCCAGCCTGCTGGTTGTTGGCCTTATTCGGAATATCGGCCACGGCGTTGTTATTCGGGCTATATTGGCCGAAGCGGAAGAAGGCCCGGTCGTTGTCGCCGAAGTTCTGATCGATGCGGCCCAGGTACTGCCAGTTATCGTTTTGGGCCGGAGGGGTTATCACATAGTTATTGGCACCGGCAGCCCAGTTCGGTTCCGGATAGAATTTGACGATCTGCGCGGCCACGGGATCGATTCGATTCGCGGGAATCATGTTACCTGGGAACTGGTTACGAACGATGGTCTTTCCGTCCGGCCCGGTGTGGGCCGTGACCGGGTCGTAAATGGGTACAAGCTGGCCGCCGGAGAGGGTTTGCGAGAAATCGCCGCTCTTCTGCAGATCGGTGGGAACAAGCTGGCTGTAGACGCTGCCTTGGGACGCCAGGGTAACGTTGAAGTCGACAAAGAAGAATGTCTTGTCTTTGCCGTTATAAAGGTGTGGGATGATCACCGGGCCGCCGATGGTGCCGCCGGGATCGTTCTGCACGTATTTGGTGGCGCTTTGGGTGGGAGAGAAGAAATCCCTGCCGTTGAGAATTCGGTTTCGAAACAGGTCATAGGCGCTGCCGTGGAGACTATTGCTGCCGGACCGGGAAGTGGCGATCATCACGCCGCCTCCGGTGTGGCCATATTCCGCGGAGAAAGGCGTGGTCAGCACCTTGAACTCCTGAATGGAATCGGGGCTGGGAGTCAGCGTGTAGGTTTCATCCGACGGGTTGGTTGTGGGCAGACCATCCACCAGAATTTCGTTGGTGACGCGACGGCCGCCGGCGAAACTGAAGCCATTGATATTGGTGTAACTGTTGCCATTGGTGGTGACGCCAGGCAGCAGTTTGGCCAGGAGGAACGGCGACCGGCCGCGGCTGGCCGTGGCTTGCTCGGGCAGATTGATCAACTGGTCGGCGTCTACCACCTGGCCGATTTCGGGGGAAACGTAATCGATCTGCGCCGCGGCAGCGGACACCTTGACCACTTCGGTCACCTGACCGACTTCGAGGACGGGATCGACGCGGCGGTTCTGGTTGATCTGCAGAGTAATCCCAGACTCGACGTGCTCCTTGAAACCGGTAGCAGCGATTTCAATGCCGTAAGAGCCTGGCTTTAGATACGAAAGAATGTAATCGCCGGAATCCCCGGTTACAGTTTTGATTACGGTATTAGTGGATTCCTCGGTGAGAGTCACCGTGGCTTTCGGGACCACTGAGCCCGAGCCATCCGTGACCTTCCCGCTGATAGACCCCGTGTATGTTTGAGCCAGCAATATAGGCGATAGAAACAGGGTCAGGAGACACTTCGAGCGCATGAATTTCCTCCGTGTTACAAGTTAGTAACTTATGCTATAGACTGAGTATGGGTAAATCGTCCCACCCGGCTGGACGAGGGTCAAGAAAATATTCCATTACAAGGAGAAAGGATTGAGTTAATGAGCACTTGCGCCCGAGAGAGCTACTTGTAACCCTTGTTTCGCAGGTATTCGACGAGCGGGCCGGGGCGATCGGTCTGGATTCCGTCGGCTCCATCATCGATGGCGGACTGCCAGCCTTCCGGCGTATCGGTGGCGCCCATGCGATCCACGTAGATTTCAGTATGGGCCTGCTTCACAACGGCGATGATATCGGGTTTAAAATCCCCGGCGCCGAAGGCAAGTACCTTGGGATGCAGTTGCTCGATGAGGAGTTTGGCGTGCTCCACGCTGCCGGATTCGGGCATCACCTTGAGGCTCGGATTGAGTTCCTGAATCTCTTTGGCCAAATTCGGGCGGCAATAAATCACCACGTGGCCGCTCATTCCATGGCTGTCGATGTGGCCGACAAGATCCTTTGCGGAAGCATTCTTGACGTCCACATAGATACCGATCTTTCCGTGGGCGAGGTCCAGGACCTGATCGAACGTTGGTACCCTGGTACCCGCAAACTCCGGGCCGGATTTGATGCCGGCGTCGAGCGCCTCCACCTGGTCGAAGGTCATTTCGGAGACTTTGCCTTTGCCGTTGGTGCAACGATCGACAGTGCTATCGTGGCTCAGCACCAGTTTGCCGTCGGCGGTGGTCTGCACGTCCACTTCGATGAAGTCTGCCCCAACACGGATGGCCTCCTGGAAGGCGGGCATCGTATTTTCGGGGTGGTGCAGATGCTCGCCCCGATGAGAGATGGCCACAATATGGCGCGACTGGCAAACGGCCGGAGCTGCAAGTAAGAGAGGGAGGCAAAAAGCACGGATCATGGACACTCTCCGAACATCCCATGCGCGGGATCGAAGCGTCAACACAATATTTCGTTACAGCCTGTGCCGTTCCACTGGCGGCCTTCGTAATCCCGCTTACCAATCAGCAACCGAGTGCGCCACTTACAATCGGATCGAGGGTGCGTGACATTACCGGCGCCTGGAGTGAGAGTTGGAGACCTCACTGTTGCCTTCATCTTCCGTGTCCTGAGGCGCATATCGTTGCAGCACTAAATTGACAAGGGTGGCGCCATAAGGCATTCTTCGAAAAGAAGTACTCTGCTGGAAGGTTGCAGCCTTCCGGACTCCAAGGCGTAGTCCCTCGATCACCCGAGAAAGGGCGGTAGCTTGCCCGTTTTCGCCGGCAGTGAGCCAAGTAGCTTTGCTCTATCTAACACAAGGAGCGCTTCGTGGGTATACCTATCTCCTCCGTAGCCTGGTACGCCGTTAGGGTTAGAAGTAATCGCGAAAGAATAACGGCGGCGGGCCTAATGGGTAAAGGGTTTGACGTGTTCCTGCCCGAATATATCCGGCCTCGCGAGAGGGGGCGCAACGGCGAACGCGTCGTTCTATTTCCCGGCTATGTGTTCGGGCGTTTCGATGCGCGCAACCGTCTGCCGGTCCTGACTTTGCCCGGAGTGATTCACATTGTGTGCGTAGGCAAAACGCCTGCTCCAGTGGATGCCACAGAACTGGAGTCGCTCCAACTATTACTGCAAGCCGGACTACCGATTAATCCTGACGAACAATACACAGTCGGCGAAAGAGTCAAAATCGACAACGGGCCTCTGACCGGCGCAAGCGGCGTGATCGCCGGCGAGGAGAATCGCAGGTTACTGGTCTCAATCACGTTATTGCAAAGATCGGTATCCGTAGCACTTCTTCGGAAGTGGATCTGCAAGGTTACGACTACGCACCATGGCGATATATTTGCTGCACAAGAGAGCGCATATGATCGTTAAGTTCTTGTTCTTACTAAGTACAACTTATGCCTTTGGAGCCGCGCAGCAGATGCCCGGGCCGGCGCCCGCGCCGAGTACCCCGGGAAATGCCGTGGTTTCCAGTATGTACGTGCTGGGGCCCAATGATCAGTTATTCGTCGACGTGGTGGAACTGCCGGAGTTTCATAGCAAAGTATACCGTGTCGGATTGGATGGGACCGTCGATCTTCCCCTGATCGGAAACGTCCCGGCAGCCGGACGAACGCTAGCGGAATTTAAAGCGGAAGTCGAGAAGCGTTTGCGTTCGCAAGTTCGCACACCGCACGTGGTGGCAAGCGTGACCGAGACGAAGAGCCGGCCTGTTTCGGTGATGGGCGAAGTGTTCACACCAGGCACGCAACAGATGGACGGACAGAAGACCCTGTTTGATGTGCTGGCCGGCGCCGGCGGGCTAAAACCCGATGCCGGCGATGTGATTACTATTACGCGGCAGAAAGCAGAGGGATCGCTGGGGCTGGCCAATGCAGTGGTAGACCCGGCAAGCGGTAAGAGCACTGCCGAGGTGAAGGCGACCGACCTGGTTCAACTTCGAGACCCTGCGATAAATATTGTCATGCGCGCTCATGACGAAGTGGCAGTGCCGCGCGCTCATCTCCTGTACGTGATCGGCAATGTACGCAAGCCGGGCGGGTTCACTCTGTCTGAGAAGAGGACGGTTTCCGCTCTGGAAGCGTTGTCGCTGGCGGAGGGGCTAAGCCCCAACGCAGCTCCCGGCAGCGCGCGAATACTACGCGCCACCGCGAACAGCGACACGGCGCGCCAGCAGATTCCGATCAATCTGAAGCGAATTCTCAGCGGCAAGGACGAAGATATGCGCCTGCAGCCCGGCGATATCTTATTCATCCCCGACAACGGCAAGCGGCGGATCGCTGCCAAGACGGCCGAAACGGCCCTCGCGACGATATCCGGCATTGCGATCTGGCGTGGATTCTAGCAATAAGCACGAGGTAACGATGCAGCGATACATAAGCGGCATGAATGAATACCCGAATCACGGGCAGATGGTGTCCCGCAGTTACGGAGCGGGCGCGCCGATACCCGAGTACTGCGCAACGGATACGGTGAGGCCTGTACCTTATTTC
This sequence comes from uncultured Solibacteraceae bacterium, assembly GCA_963853855.1. Taxonomy (GTDB): domain Bacteria; phylum Acidobacteriota; class Terriglobia; order Bryobacterales; family Bryobacteraceae; genus Sulfopaludibacter. The sequence continues at coordinate 40,223 of CAWKYG010000064.1, forward strand.
CGGTACCTATACGTCAAAAAGTGGACGCTGGCGCTAATTGCACTGGCTGGCTTATTGGTGGGAACGCTAATCGTTTGGCGTCAAGCTTACGTCTACCGCTCGCACTCGTATCTGGAGGTAATGGGGCTTAACGAAGATCTGCTGAATAAGCGGGAATTCGACCCAACGGCTAGTGGCGATGACTCCTCTCAAGTGTACGTCAACACCGTCGCGCGCCTCTTGCAGAGCGGGCCATTGTACAGCCTCGTCGCGGCGCAATTGAACGGACAGGGTTCGAGCCCGTGGAATCCTCCTATTACCGCTAAAGAGATCTCCCATAACGTCCGTGTGATTACGCATGATACGGATCGAATCGTGGAAGTAACGGCGGACTCGGCCGACCCGAAGCGGGCGGCGGCCATCGTCAACGGGCTGACCAATGGATTCATACAGCAGGACCTGGACTCTCGCTGGCAGGCCAGTAACAGCACTTCCGACCGGCTGCGGAAGCAACTGGACGATCTGGCCGCGAAACTCCGATCTTCGGAGGATCAGCTCGAGGCATTCACGAGAAACTCGCACTTATTGATTAATGGCGAGGATGGTTCCGCCGGCGGAGATGTTAACGACATTCAAACGGAACTGACCCGGGCACAGGCCGACCGCGCAAGCAAAGAGGCGGCGTTCGAGCGGGCCAGCGCCACGGACGGAAACGCCATCCTACCGCAGGATAGCACCTTCGACCAATATCAGTTGCAACTTACCACCCTGCAGAAGCAATTAGCGGAAATGGAAGCAACCTACACTCCGGACTACTATAAGATTCCTCCGCTCAAGGCACAGATAGCCCAGTTAGAAACGGCAATTGCTTCGCAGCGGAAGACCGCGACGAGGCGGGTGGAGGGCGACTATCGAGCCGCGGAGAGGCGCGAGGACCTTCTGCGCGCACAGTACGACGCGCGAGTGCGGAACGCAACCGACCAGGTGTCCAAGATGGTTCAGTACGAGGCTCTGAAGAACCAGGTCGAGATGAATCAGAGCATCTACTCGATGATGATGCAGAAGGTGAAGGGTTACGGTGTCGCCGCAGCCATGCAGGCGAGTAATGTGCGGGTAGTGGACCCCGCCGTGCCGTCGACGATTCCAGTGAGGCCGAACAAACCTATGACCGCCCTGCTCATTTGTTTCGGGTTCCTCTGTATCGGCACATTTATCCTGATATCGAGGGCCGGGGCAAATCGTACCATCATGGAGCCCGGCGAATCCAAACAATACCTGAGGGCTCCGGAACTAGGAGTCATTCCCATGGCGAGACAGGCCGGGTTACGGTCAGTTGATGGCCTGCGCGTGAGCGGGCGCCTGGGGTCCGGTGTACTTTTTGGGCACTCCCGAGACTCCCGGCTGGAAACTGTTACCTGGCGTTCGAGCTCCTGCCTGCTCGCGGAGTCGTTCCGTTCTGCCAGCGCGTCCTTGCTGTTACCAGGACAGGGGAAGGACGATCATCGCGTCCTAGTGGTCACCAGCCTGAGTCCGGGGGAAGGCAAGACGACGGTGGCGAGTAATATGGCAATTTCGCTGGCCGGCGTGGCGGGCAGGGTGTTGTTGATTGACGGAGACCGGCGAAGGGCCAGGCTCCACACGGTATTCGGATGCGAGAACGACAGGGGGATTGCCGACCTTCTCGATCCGGACGCCTCACCAAAGACTTCGGTCGAGGATTGCATTGTACAGACCGCGGTTCCGAATTTGTGCTTACTGCCGAGCGGAGGCACCGGCCTGAGTTCTTCCGACCTGTTGTATTCCCCCAGGATGAGCAGCCTGATCGAGGAGTTCAGGCGGCAATTCAACGTAGTGCTCATCGACACGCCACCTTTGTTGAATCTCGCCGATGCACGCGTGCTGGGTCGCATTTCTGACGGCGTCATTCTAGTGATCCGGGCTGGCCGGGTTCGCTGGGAGGCAGCCATGGCGGCGGAGCAGCGATTGCACGAGGACGGTATTACGGTGCTTGGAACGGTAAACGGTACTCAATGACTGGGATCCCAAACAGAACGGATACGGGGTATACCCGTACGACAAACACATCGAAGCCTATTTTGCGGCTTGATTAGTTCTACTGTGTCATAAAAAACAAATCTGTCTTATAATGTTTTCGTGGCTGAGAAAATCCTGGCGCCAGCCCCACAGGAGAAACGCCTCGCCGCATACATGGACTGGCTGGCGCAAGCGGTGGGGCATGCGGACCGCGAACTTCCTCTGCGGAATTACTGTACCGGCTTGTTGCTCGACGGAGAACGGAAAAGCGTCGAGCCCATGGCCGCGCGCTTGGCTCCCGATCATGTGCAGAGCATGCACGAGTCGTTGCATCACTTCGTCGCAGAGTCGCCCTGGAGCGATGCCGACATGATGCGGCAGGTCCGCGATTACGTCCTGCCGGCAATGCAGAAAACAGGGCCGGTAACGGCTTGGATTGTAGATGAGACCAGCTTCGTCAAGAAGGGCACTCATTCGGTGGGAGTAGCACGGCAGTATTGTGGCCGGGTGGGAAAGACGGAGAACTGCCAGGTGGCGGTGAGTCTCTCGGTGGCTACCGCGATCGGGAGTCTGCCCATAGCCTGGCGGGTGTATCTGCCGGAGGAATGGGCCAATGACCCCGTGCGGCGAACGGAGGTCGACATACCCAAGCATGTGCAGTTCCAGACCAAGCCGCAGATTGCGCTGGCGCAGATTCGGCAAGCGGTGAAGGACAAGGTGCCGCCCGGGGTGGTGCTGGCCGATGAAGTGTATGGATCCAGTGTCGATTTCCGGGATGGTGTGGCGGAACTGAAGCTGGACTATTCGGTGGCGGTAAGATCCACGACGACGGTATGGGCGCTGGAACGACAGCCGTTGCCGCCCAAGCCTTGGAGCGGGAGGGGGCCGCGGCCCAAACGGGTGCAACGGGACCGGACGCACCAACCGATCTCGGTGGCGCAGTTAGCGCGGGAGTTGCCGGAGAAAGCTTGGCGTGAGGTAGCCTGGCGCGAAGGCAGTAAAGAACCGTTGCGTTCGCGTTTTGCCGCATTGCGGGTCAGACCCTCGTCCGACCGCAAAGGCGCACAGCCAGAGCAGTGGTTGCTGATCGAGTGGCCCGCCGGAGCAGGGGAGCCAAGCGGCTACTGGTTGGCGCATTTGCCAGTGAAACTCTCGTTGAAACGGTTGGTCTGGATCAGCAAGCACCGCTGGGTGATCGAGCGCGACTACGAGGAACTCAAACAGGAGCTTGGATTGGGTCATTACGAAGGCCGCAACTGGCGGGGGTTTCACCATCACGGAACGTTATGTATTGCGGCTTACGGCTTCTTGATATCGGAAAGAAGCCGTTTTTCCCCCTCAGCCCACGTCGGCCATCTTGGACTACGCACCGCCCCGATACCTCCCGACTTCCGGCCGCGGGGGACGAAGAGTTCGCGCCCAACGGCATAACCCCCATTCGATAGCGACACTGCGTATCCGGATCGCCCGATTCCTGGTGCAGCAGCTTCCCTGCTGCCCTTTGTGTTGTCGTCTACGCGTATAATTTATGACACAGTAGAATTAAGAGGAAGATGATCTAGGGTTGTTGCGGACGCGCTCGCTATGGACGGGCGGCTTCCAACACCAGCACCCAGTCGGGGTCGCCGGCGCCGTTCTTGCCCGGCGTGGCGAATTCGTGCGCGCCCCGATTGGAAAACGGCGACCCGGCAATGGCCTGGAAGGCATCGTCGGTGGGGTCGAACCAGCGGGCGGTGACGCCATTCTGAAGCTTGCTCATGGCCACGGTGATCGTCCCGCCTTGCGGCAGATAGGCCATCCCCAACGTTCCGTCGGGCGTCACGGCCGCGGTTACATAATCGTTGTCGGCGAATCGCGCTGCCGTCGCCGTAGCCGGCGGACCGGTGGAAGCGTAATGGCCGTAACCGGCGGTGACAAAGGCGTGACCCTGGTCGGGCGTCAGATCATACCACTTCCGAGTCTGAAACAGATTCGCCATGTAGCCGAACTGAACGATGCCGGGCGAGACGAGATAGCTCTTCCAGTCGGGCAGGAATCTCCAAAGGTACTTATTGCCGTAAAGCTGGCCGGTCGCCCCGGAGAGTGGGTCCAGTATTCCTGCATGCGGAGAACGTGAGGCGAGCCGCCGTCTTCGTCGCCGTTCCTCTCATATTCGAAGTTGGCCTCGCCCATGAACGTCGGGATTTTGGCGGATTGATTGTAGCAATCCAGTACTTTGGCGTAGGTGGCGTAATAAGTGTAGGCCAGATTCAGGCCGACGATAGGGGCCCAGTTCGGGTCGTCGAGCGAACAACTCGCCTGATAGTTCAATTCCAGGGTTTGCAGTTGTTTCGGCGCTTCATTCTTGATGCCCAGCGCGACCGCGGTGATGACCGCGTCGTTGGCCGGAACGGCCCATCTCTGAAAGTCGTTGCCGTTCAACCAAATGATGTTGGAAAATCCCTTGTAACGATTCCCCAGATAGCGCCCATAGGTCCGGGACCGATCGGGGCCGTTGGCGAGCGCGGTTTGCAGCCACCCGGCGGTTTCAAGCGGATCGATCATCATCACGATGCCGTGCTTGGCCGCCATTTGGACGACTTCGTCCGCATGGGCAAAATAAGCTTCATTCGGCGTGGTCAGGTCGTAAAAGCGCGTGCCTGGTATAGTGGCGGTGAAGGGCTTGGTTCCGTCCAGAAGACTGGCGTCGGGACGCCCCTCCACGGGCCGGATGCAAAGCAGATTGACCCACAAGGCGTTGATTCCGCGCGCCGCCCGATCCGCCAGATAAATCTCCGCATCAGCCGACGAAAGGTTCGAAAAGATGCTGTGGGGGGAATCGCCCACCATCAAGAATGGAACGTTGTTCTGGTCGACGAGAATGTGCGGATTCGCGCTGCCGATCTCGAGCGGGTAACGGTAAGTCGCGGCAGAGAGCGCCCCGCAACAAAACAAGCCAAAAAGAATACACCAACTGCGTGCAGC
>CAWKYG010000065.1:0-26764 GCA_963853855.1 uncultured Solibacteraceae bacterium
TTCGCCGGCGGCGGCCTCGCAGCCTTGCGGATTGATGAACTGGCCGGGCTGGACGGCGTTCTCGTAATGCACGCGATCGCCTTCGCGGCGGGTATGCTCCACCATGACGACGGCGTCAGCGCCGGCGGGGATGGGAGCGCCGGTCATGATTTCGACAGCTTCGCCGGGGGCCACTTCGCCGGTGAAACGCTCGCCGGCGCGGACTTCGCCGATGACGCGCAGTTGGCCCGGCAGATCGGCGGCGCGCACGGCATAGCCATCGCGCACGGAGCGGGCTAGCGCGGGAGAATCGCGATCGGCGGCGACATCGTGAGCCAGCACGCGCCCGGCGGCGGCGCAGAGTTCAACTTCTTCGGTGGGCGGAGCGGGGTGCTGCGCCCGCACTTGCGTGAGGACCACATGGCGCGCTTCCGGGAACGAGAGTGCGGGCACCTTTTTATTATCCCAGTTTGCAGCCGGCGGCAGTTTGAAGCCGGCGCGCACGATGTGACCGCCGTTCGGGTGGGGAGCGGGCCGGTAGGGAAAATAGCGGGCGACGATCCGCGGGGGTCCGAGATCTTCCGCCTCGGCAAAGCCGAGAGCCAGCAGGCGGGCGCGGAGCTGTTCCGAATCGAAGGAGGTGATCCATGGCTCGCCCAGCCCGGCTACTCGCTCGGCGCCGCGCTCATGGCGGGCGCGCATTTCGGGAGACAGCGATGCCGGAGGATTGCCGTAATCGAAGACCACCTGCGCGGCGGGCAGAGCGGCGATGAAGGAGAGCGTGGACCAGACGGCATCCTCGGTCAGGTACGGAACGACGCCCAGCCAGGTGAAGAACGTGGGCTGGGAGGGATCGAAACCGGCGTCGGCGAGACCGGCGGGCAAGGTTTGCCGTTCGAAATCGACGGGGGCATAGACCAGGCCTTCGGACGGGGCGATGGCGGCTTCGGCGAGGCGCTGGCGTTTCCACGCCTGGGTGGCGGGGTGATCCACTTCGAAGATGCGCAAGCGGTGCCGCATGGCGCCGCGGTAAGCATAGGTATCCAGCCCCGCGCCCAAGACGACGAGCTGGGTGACGCCGCGCTCGACGGCGGCAGCCAGGCAGTCTTCGGCGAAACGCGATCGCACGGCGATGAAGAGCCGCATGCGCCGGCCGGACGAGTGCTCTTCGGCGTAGCGGATGATGGTCTCCGGGGCATCGCCGAGAATGCGAACGGCGAGCGGGTCGGCGAAGATGCGGCCGTGTTCCAGCAGTTGGTGCGCGGCGCGGTGATGGGCCGCCGCCCAGGCGGTACGGCTCGGCTCCGCAGTTTGCATGATGCTACTATTTTGCAGCATGAAAAATCTGCTAATACTGTTGGCGCTGGCGGCGGCATCCGTGGCGCAGACCGCGGACCCCTGGAAGCTGGTTTGGCAGGACGAGTTCGACCGCGACGGGCGGCCCGACCCGGCGAAGTGGGGTTACGAACACGGCTTCGTGCGCAATCACGAACTGCAGTGGTACCAGCCGGAGAACGCGTGGTGCGAAAAGGGACTGCTGATTATCGAAGGGCGGCGGGAGCGCCAGAAGAATCCCAATTATGTGCCCGGCAGCCAGAACTGGACGACCAGCCGGGAGTATGCCGAGTACACGTCGGCGAGCCTGACGACGAAGGGACTGGCAAGCTGGCGCTATGGGCGGTTTGAGATGCGCGGGCGGATCGACACGCGTCCGGGACTGTGGCCGGCTTTCTGGTCGCTGGGGGTGGAGGGGAGATGGCCGAACAACGGCGAGATCGACGTGATGGAATATTATCGCGACACGCTGCTGGCGAACCTGATCTGGGCCGGGGGACAGCGGACCAAATCGTTTGTGAAGCGCAGGCCGATCGAATCGTTCGGCGACCCCGAATGGGGAAAGAAATTCCACGTCTGGCAGATGGACTGGGACGAAAGCCGCATTGTGATCCGCGTGGATGGAGAGGTGATGAACGATTCGGACTTGAACCAGGCGGCCAATCCCGATGGCAAGAACGGCTTCCGGCAGGCGCACTCGATTCTCCTGAACCTGGCGATTGGGGGAGATGCGGGCGGGGATCCATCGGCAACGGTCTTCCCGGCGCGGATCGAGGTCGACTATGTGCGGATTTATCAAAAGGCGGGGGCGGGGGTAGAGGGCGGGAAGTAGTCGGGCGGGGATGTAAGTTATTGAGGGTATTCGAGAGTTAGGATTGTTAAGTTTAGTACCATTACTAGCCATACCGTATAAATAACCGATGCCCATTTTTTCTACAAATTGGTATTGTCACAGTGGAGGATCCGTATGACCCGATCTTTCCTCAGCCGACCCACTCAGGACGATCCATTAACCTATTTACCCCGAAAGCCTCTTCTGGAGTTTGCCAAAGGCCGCGTCATCTACGATCATCAACAACCCAACCATTATCTGTACGTGGTGATTCTGGGCCGCGTAAAGGTAGTTACCACGAGCGACGATGGAGGCCAGACGGTGGGCCGGATCGTCTGTTCCGATGGACTTTTCGGCGAATCCTGCCTGGTGGGTTCGCAGCCCGGTTCCGAATCCGCCGTACCGTTGGAAAATGCCACTTTGATGGGGTGGAGCCGGGCCGAAATCGAGCAGCAGATCGAGAGGGAACCGCGCCTGGGGCTGGCGCTGTCGCAATACCTGGTGCGGCAATGCATGGAGTTGCAGGAGCGCATCGAGAGCATGGCGGTGTACAAGACGCCGGTGCGCGTTCTGTTGGCGCTGGCGCAGTTGAGCGAAGACCTGGGGAGCCCCACGGCGGACGGAAGCACTCGGATCGCTTCGCTGACGCACCACACGCTATCCGAGTTCGTGGGGACGTCGCGGGAGATCGTGACTTTCCAGATGAACCGGCTTCGCCGCCTTGGCGTGTTGCGGTATACGCGGAAGTACATCGACGTATCTCCACATGCGCTGCAGGAGGTATTACGGCAGGAAGGGATCCAGAGACCGTACGGTGTGGCGGTGATGCACGCTACGGACAGTTACGCGTTGTAGGGGCGGTCACGGAAAAATCGCGCAGATCAGGCTGACGGATTTATTTTAGTCGTAGACGAAGTGGAGGACCTTTTTCAGGTCTTCCCACGCTTCGCGCTTGGCGTCTCTGGTTATAGGGCCGCAGCAGGTACGACGGGTGGTAAGTCACCATCACCGGGATATCCCGCCACTTGAACCACTTGCCGCGCATCTTGGTGACGCCTTCTTTGTGTCCGGTCATGGCGCGCGCGGCCGTGCCGCCCAGAGCGCAGATGGCCTTGGGCCGGATGGCGGCAGAGCTGGCGGTAGAGGAACTGGCCGCAGATCTCCATTTCGTCGGGTTCGGGGGTGCGGTTGCCGGGCGGGCGGCACTTCACCACGTTGCAGATGTAGACATCGTCGCGGCGCAGGGGGATGCCTTCCTTCTTGGCGGTGCCTTCGATCATCTGGGTGAGCAGCTGGCCGGCGCGGCCGACGAACGGGATGCCCTGCGCGTCTTCATCGGCGCCCGGGCCTTCGCCCACGAAGACCAGCGGCGCGTGCTCGTTGCCCACGCCGAAGACGATCTTGTTGCGGCCTTCGTGCAGGCGGCAGCGGCGGCAATCGCCGATGTCTGTCGAGGATCTGGAAGAGCGTTTCGCCGGCAGGCGAGCCAGGGCCGGCAGTCCGGGGAGCGAGGGTCGGCAGCTTCGCGTGCGGTTCGGCGGCGGCACGCCGGCTGCGGTCGTCGGCGCAGTCGCTGGCTATAGAGGTCTTGATGCCCAGGTCCTGGTAGAACTCCAGGTAGTGGCGGAGCAGTTCAGCGTCCATTGGCGGCGTGCAGGGCCAGCCGCAGTTTCAGCACCTCGTCGAAGATGCGGTCGGCGATTTCGCGTTTGGGGGCGCGCGGCAAGCGGAATGGTCTCGCCGGTGCGCAGCGCCAGCATCACTTCGTTCTGGTCCGATTCGAAGCCCGCTATCGGCGCCGCCCACCAGGTTGCCCACCACCATGTCGCAGTTCTTGGATTCCAGCTTGCGGCGGGCCTCCTGCATGCAGGTTCTGGGTTTCGGCGGCGAAGCCGATCAGCAGGCGGTCGCCCTTCTTGCGGCCCAGTTCGGCCAGGATATCGGGCGTGGGATCGAGCTCCAGCGAGATGCGCGCGGCGGTCTTCTTGACCTTCTGGTCGGGCACCTTGCTCAGGTGGAAATCGGCCACCGCCGCGGCCTTGATCACGATGGTGGCCGGGCGCGAGGTTCTCGAAGACCTGCTCGCGCATCTCGGCGGCGGTGCGCACGGGGATCACTTCCACGCCGCGCGGCGGCGCGCAGGTGCACCGGTCCGGAGATCAGAATCACGCGCGCGCCGCGGGCGGCGGCGGCTTCCGCCAGCGCGTAGCCCATCTTGCCGCTGGAGCGGTTGGAGATGTAGCGCACCGGGTCGAGCGGCTCCTGCGTGGGGCCGGCGGTGATGCAGCACGTCTTCGCCTTCCAGGTCGCGCCGCTTGCGCGACTTCGCGGCCGATGGCCGCGGCGATGGCTTCGGGATCGGCCAGGCGGCCGGGACCGGTCATGCCGCAGGCCAGGTAGCCGCTGTCCGGCTCGACGATGCGGTGGCCGCGCCGGCGCAGCGTTTCCAGATTGGCCTGCGTGGCGGGGTGCTGCCACATGTTGACGTTCATGGCCGGCGCGAGCACCACCGGGCCGGTGAAGGCGAGGTACAGGGTGGTGAGGAAATCGTCCGCCAGGCCGTGCGCCAATTTGGCGAGCAGGTCGGCGGTGGCCGGCGCGACCACCAGCAGTTCGTGCTCCTGGGCCACGGAGATGTGCTCGATGGCGCTTTCGATGGCGAACAGGTCGGTGAGGACTTTGCGGCCGGTGAGCGCCGCGAAGGTCAGGGGCCGGACGAACTCCTGGGCGGCCGCGGTCATCACGGCCTGCACCTGGTGGCCCTGCTGCATCAGCAGGCGGGCCAGTTCGGCGGCCTTGTAAGCCGCGATGCCGCCGCCGACGCCGAGGATGATGTTCATGGCAGGCAAATAACGGAGCGGCGCTTACAGGACCGGCTCGCGGCAGTCACTTCGGGCGCCTGGCCGGTGAGGCTGTACTTCACCAGCCCGCGGCGCACTTCTTCCGTGGCGATGACGGTGGGCTTCTTGGAAGACGTGGGCAGCACCGGGCGGGCGCCGCCCTGCAACTGGCGGGCGCGCTTGGCGGCCACGATGATGAACCGGTAGGTGCTCTGTTCCGGATCGTCCGGGATGGTGCAGTGCGCGTTGTTGCGGGGGGCTTTGTCACCCATGATGTCGTATACCTCTTCAAACTTGAAATGTTTCCAGAATCGGCCGGATCTGATCTTCGATCCTGGTCCGCCGCACCCGCTCGGCGCGCACGATGGCGCTCAGGACGGCGTCCGATTCGTCCAGATCGCGATTAATCAACACATAATCGTAAGCTTCGTAATTCCGGATCTCCTCGGCCGCGTCCCGCAGCCGCCTCTCGATCACTTCGTCCCGGTCCTCGCCGCGCGCACGAAGCCTCTCTTCCAGAATCTGCCGCGAGGGAGCCAGGATAAAGACGGTAACCGCTTCGGGAATCTGACACTTCAATTGTCTCGCACCTTGCACGTCGATGTCGAGTACCAGGTCCTTGCCCTGGCGCGCGGGCCTCTTCCAGGATGCCCCGGTGGGTGCCGTAATAATTGCCGAAAACACTCGGCCCATTCCAGGAACTCGTCGCGGGCGATCATGCGCTTCGAACTCTTCGCGGGCGACGAAGTGATAGTTCTCGCCATCCACTTCGGCGCCGCGCGGCTTGCGGGTGGTGTACGAGACGGAGAACATCAGCCCCGGGACGTTGGCCAGCAGGCGCGCGACCAGGGTGGATTTCCCCGAGCCGGAGGGCGCGGAGATGATGAAGACAGTGGTCATAGAGGCGGGGGATTCGATTTCACCACGGAGACGCGAAGAACACGGAGGAAACACGGAGAGCACCAACTCGATTCTTGCTCCTCGTCCTCCGCGTTCTCCGCGCTCCGTGGTCGATGGGCATGTTCTCATTCCAGATTCAGCGACTGCTCCCGGATCTTGTCGATTTCGGATTTCGCGGCCAGCGCCAGGTCGGTGATGGTGAGGCCCAGATCGCCCAGGCCGCCGGTCTTCGAGAGGACCGTGTTGGCTTCGCGGTTCATTTCCTGCAGCAGGAAATCGAGGCGCTTGCCCACTTCGCCGTCGCCGGCCAGCATGGCGTTCGAGTTGGGCGGCGTGGGTCCGCAGGCGGACCAGTTCTTCGGCGATGTCGCTGCGGTCGGCCAGCAGGGCGGCTTCCTGCGCCAGGCGCTGCGGGTCGATGCCGGCGCCGTGCAGCAGGTCGGCCAGCTTCTCGCGCAGGCGCTTCTGGAAAGCCGGGACGGCGCCGGCGCGGATCTCCTCCATGCGGGTCACCAGGCCGCAGATGTTGCTGGCAGCGCTGGCGCATTTCCGCGGCGGTGGCTGCGCCTTCGCGCTCGCGGAACACGTTCAGCGCGGCTGACGGCTTCGGCGGCGGCTCCAGCACGGCCTTGGCCACTTCCTCGCTCAGATTCCTGCGTCGTCGGCGCCGCCGAACATGCCGGGGATGCGCAGCGCGGCGTTCAGATCGGGCTTGCCCTCCAGGCGGTAGATGCGTCGGCGGCCTCGCGCGAAGGCGCGCATATAGGCGTCCAGCAGCGCGCGGTTCACGGCGCCGGCGCCGGCGCCGCGGTCCGCGTGAAGGTGACGTGGATCTGCACGTGGCCGCGCGCCACGCCGTTCTTGAGACGCCGCGGATGTCGCTCTCCAGCGGGTCGAGCTCCGGCGGCAGGTGGAAATGCAGGTCCAGGCCGCGATGGTTCACGCTCTTCAGGCTGACGACGATTTCGCCTTCGCGCGATGGCTTCTCTGCACCCGGGCGAAGCCGGTCATGCTGCGCATGCTCACAGATCCACCACCGATCCGGCGTCCTCGAATTGCAGCTCGTGCAGCCGCTGATAGATGCCGCCCTGGCTCACCAGCTCCTCGTGCGTGCCCGCTTCGCGAATGCGGCCCTTTTCGAGCACCACGATCTTGTCGGCGCGGCGGATGGTGGAAAGGCGGTGCGCGATCACGATCACGGTGCGGTGCTCCATCAGGTTGGCCAGCGCCTTCTGCACCAGCATTTCGATCTCGGTATCCAGGTGCGAGGTGGCTTCGTCCAGGATCAGGATGGGCGCGTTCTTCAGCAGCGCGCGGGCGATGGCGATGCGCTGCCGCTGGCCGCCGCTGAGGTGCGCGCCGCGGTCGCCGATGACGGTGTCGTAGCCTTCCGGCAGCCGCTCGATGAATTCGTGCGCCAGCGCCGTTTCGGCGGCGCGGCGGATCTCTTCGCGCGGACATGCCCGGCCGGCCGTAGGCGATGTTGTTGGCCACCGTGTCGTTGAACAGGAACGTGTCCTGCGCCACGATGCCGATCTGCGCGCGCAGCGACGCCAGGTCGAGATCGCGCACGTCGCTGGCCGTCGATCTTGCACGGCGCCGGCGGTGACATCGTAGAAGCGCGGCACCAGGTTGGCCACGGTGGTCTTGCCGCCGCCGCTCGGTCCCACCAGCGCCACCACCTCGCCGGCCTTCACCTTCCAGATTCGAGGCCCTGGATGCGGAAGCCGTCGGGCGCGCGCGGGATAGTGGAAGGAGACGTTTTCGAAGACGATGCTTCGCGTCGAACGGCTGCAGGCTCGGCGCGCCCGGCTTCTCGACGATCTCTTCGGCGTGGTCGAGATATTCGAAAACCTTCTGCGACGCGCCGATGCGCCTGCTGGAAGATGTTGTGGATGCCCACCAGGCGCTTCACCGGCTCGAGCAGCATCAGCAGCGCGATCACGAAGCTGGCGAAATCGCCGGCGGTCAGGGTGCCGGCCTTGATCTGCGTCGCGCGCGTAGGTCAGCAGGCCCACGATGGCGATGGCCGCCACCATGTCGATCAGCGGCGAAGAGAGCGCCTGCTGCAGCACGTAGCGCACGTTGGTCTTCAGCAGCCGCCGCGCGGCCTCGCGGAAGCGCCGCGATTCGTAGCCCTCGGCGCCGAAGGCCTTCACCACCATGTGGCCGCTGAGGGTCTCCTGCAGAATCTGGTTCAGCTCCGCCTGCCGGTCCTGCGTGCGGCGGCTGGTGCGGCGGATGCGGCGGCCGATGCGCGTGGTGGGCAGCATGATGACCGGCAGCACCGTCAGGCTGATGAGCGCCAGCTTCCAATCGTTGCTGACCACCACGAACAGCAGAGCGATGGCGGCGAAGAACTGGCGCAGAAAATCCGCCAGGATCTGCGAGGTGGCCACCTGCACCTTGTCGACGTCGTTCATGATGGACGACATCAGCTGGCCGGTGGAGTGCGCTTCGAAGAACTCCGCGCCCTGCTTCAGGACTTTGTCGAAGACCGCGTTGCGCAGGTCGGTGACCGAGGAGAAGCCGGCGTAGTTGACCAGGTAATTGCCCAGGTAATCGCAGAGCCCCTTGATCAGGAAGACGCCGACGATGGCCACGGCGACCATGGTCCAGACGGTGCGGCCTGTGCAGCGGAACAAGCTGTTCGAGATAAAGCTGATGGCCCAGAATGGGATGCGGGCAGCAGCGGCGTCGGCCCGGCCGGCGGGATGGACGTCGAGCACGCGGTCGAAGATCGGCCCGATCAGCAGCGCCATCATGCCCTGCGCCGCGCCCGCGATGGCCATCAGCACCACCGACGCCGAGCAGATGCGGCCAATAGCGCCGGCCGTAGGAGAGCAGGCGCAGCACGTTGTTCATGCGTGCACCCGCAGGCGCGCGAGCGCGCTCCAGCACCTGGCGATTCCACGCTGCGCGATGCCGCCGGCGCGGTGACGATTTCCGACGCGCGTGCGCCACGGGCCCCAGATGGCCGGATCGGAGGCGCCGAAGATCACCACCACGGGCAGGCCGAACGCCGCCGCCATGTGGGCCGGACCGGAATCGTTGCCGACGAAGAGCGAGGCGCGGCGAGCAGGCTCTTGATTTCGGCGAGCGGCGCGCCGGGGAGCGTGCGGAAGGCGCGGAAAGGCGAGAGGTCGTCGGCGGCCGCGCCGATGAAGACCGGCTCGATGCCGGCCTGCTTGCAGGTGTTCGGCGACGGCCAGGAAGCCATCGGCGCGCCAGGTTTTCTCGGGCGTCGCGGCACGGGATGAATCACGGCGACCGGCAGTGCGCCGCCTGGCGACGTGCGCGGCTCTGACGGCACCAGCTTCGCCCGCGGAATCTCCGACGCGGCGCGCCCAGCCAAAACATGGCGCTGGCCAGATGTTCGGCGGTGTGCACCGTGCGCTCCACGCCCAGGATCTCCTGCGCGCGCGGAATCCGCACGTTGTAGACCAACTGGTGGCGGAAGTGGCCGAACCCGGCGCGCCAGCGCGCGCCCGAAAGCGCCGTCAGCCAGGCGCTGCGGGTGCCGCCGTGCAGATTCAGGCAGAGGCGCGGACGCCAGGCGCGCAGGGCGACCGAGCTCCGGCGGCAGGATCTCTTCGATATCGGGATTGCCTTCGAAGACGGCGCGGAAGCGGTCTTCCACCATGACGGCGAGCGCAGATCGGGGCGGGCGCGTTTCAGAAGATCGAGCGCGGGGGTGGTGAGGACGCAATCGCCCAGCGACCGCAGCCGGAGGATCGCCACCCGGCTCCCCCGCGGCAGATCTTCCAAGACGCTTCCCACGGCAGTCTATTCTTCGATCTTCGCCTCGTCGACCAGCATCACGGGAATGTCGTCGCGAATGGGGTAGACGCGGTGGCACTGCACGCACTTCAAGCCGCTCTGGTCGGCCTTCAGCTCGACCGTCGCCTTGCAGACGGGGCACACCAGGATCTCCAGCAGATCTTTGCTGATAGCCATAGTCGGAACATTCAGTTTAGCAGCTTCCCATACGTGCTAAACTACGCTTTCACACTTACATAATGCTGCTCGCTAGAGAATTCGTCGCATACGTCTCCCGACAACTCGTGAAGAGGCTTTCGCCGGGAATGATGGAGACCCCGAATCCCGAACTTGTGGCCGAGAAGGTCAACGAAATAATCACCGAAGAACTATCCGCCGAAGACCGTCTGAACGACGAAGTGCGCGACATCCTGAGCCAGTACAGCGAGTATATGCGGCGCGAAAGCGTGAGTTACCAGGAGATGTTCCGCCGCATCAAGAACCAGTTAATCTCGCAGCGCAAAGTGATACGCGCGTCGGGGCGGGATTCGGGCGATTCCATGAAGCTTTCGCGGGACAAGGTTACCGACATCTCTCACAAGATTGTGGAGATGCTGCGAAAGAGCCGGGACCTGCGATTGAAGAACAAGGATTCGAACGCGGTCCGGCTGGAGATTCTGAAGGTGATGACGGACCTGCTGCTGGCCGAGGACAAAGTGGACCGGGCGTCGCGGCAGAAGGTCCGGTCGCAAAAGCGCGAGATCCCCGAGGGCAGCGAAGAGTGGGATATTCTGCACCGCCGCTACTACGCCGAAGAGCTGAAGAAGCTGGGGATCGACCTGGCGAAGTAGGGGCCGAGAGCCAGGGGCCAGGGGCCGGGGTTGTGTGGCTCGCTTCGCTCGCCGAGGGCTACCGTTTATACCCGATCATGCGGAGGAAGGCTTTGCGCTTTTCGACGTCTTCGGCGGTTTCCACTCCTTTGGGCGGGACGCCATCGATCACACCGAGGATGCCGCGGCCCTGGTCCGATTCGGCGATCACTACCTGGACCGGGTTGGCCGAGGCGCAGAAAATGGAACAGACTTCGGGTACGTCTTTGATGCGGCCCAGCACGTTGATAGGGTAGCCTTCGCGCATCACCACGACGAAGGTATGGCCGGCTGCGACGGCGGCGGCATTGCGCGCGGCCATGGCCTGGAGGGCTTCATCGTTGCCGTCCACGCGAGTGAGGCAGGGGCCGGACGCTTCATTGAAGGCGATGCCGAATTTCATGTGCGGCACGGTATTCACGATGGCCTCGTAAATATCCTCGACGGTTTTGATGAAGTGGCTTTGGCCCAGGATGACATTCCCGCCCTCGGGAATTTCCAGCGGCACGGTCTTCAGTTCCATAAATCACAATAGTGACACAGGCGCGGCGGTCCAGGCGCCGCGAGCCTCTTCGAGGTGAACGGCGAGTTCCAGCAGCAACTCGTCCTGATAGGGGCGGCCCATGAGTTGAACGCCGATAGGCAGGCCTTCCGTAGAGAGCGCCACGGGCACGGTAACGGCGGGAAGTCCAAGAACGTTGGCCAGCACGGCGGGCATCATGGCCTGGAACAGGCCGATTTCGGATTCGCCCGCGGCGAACCTGCGCAGGCGATGGGGAAAGGCAGTGACTCCACAGACGGGCATGATGACGGCGGCGCGGGTACCGAGCTGGCGCAGGAAGGCGGCGCGGAGGCGGTCGCGGGTGGCCAGATTCACCAGGATCTGTGACGCGGTGGGATCGAAGGGGTCGAGAGCCTCCTGGAGGGTCCAGTGCAAGTCCGATTCGCGGCCTTCGGCGAACTGGCGCAGGGCGGTAAGGGGCCACTTGAAGAGGAACGCCCACGCGTTCGGGGCGCGGTCGAGGCCGGTGGGTTCGAAGGGATCCACCGGGAAGCCCAGGTCTGCGAGCCAGGATGCGGCCTGGAGGACGGCCGCGCGGATTTCCGGTGCGACCGGCACGGAGCCGAACTGCTCCCAGACGCCGAGATGGGCCCCGGTGCTGGAGGGCTCGTGCGGAGGCATCGGGACGGAGAAGGGGTCCGGCTCGTGGTATCCGGCCAGGGCGCTGAAGAGGAGGCGGAGATCGAGCGCGTCGCGCGCCATGGGACCGGCGACGGAGAGGAGTCCGGCGGCATACCCGAGGGCGGGAAAGTGGCCGCTGGTGGGGATGCGTCCGGGGGTGGGCTTCAGGGCAGCGATGCCGCAGAAATGGGCGGGCACGCGCACGGAGCCGCCGCCATCGGTGGCGATGCCTCCGGCGGAACAGAATGCTGCGATGGCGGCAGCTTCCCCGCCGCTGGATCCGCCGGGCGTGCGCTCGAGGTTCCACGGGTTGTTGGTGCGGCCGGTGAGGAAATTATCGGTCTCGAAGCTGGCCAGCATTTCGGGCGTATTGGTTTTGCCCAGCACGATGGCTCCGGCGGCGCGCAGGCGGGCCACCACGGGGGCGTCGGCGGCGACAGGAGTATCGGGGCGCAGACGGCTGCCGGCGCGGGTAGGCAGGCCGGCGACATCGAAACTGTCTTTGACGGTGACGGGAACGCCGTGCAGGAGTCCGAGCGGCCGGCCGTGTTTGACGGCGGATTCGGCGCGGCGCGCTTCGGCCCGCGCATCGCCGGCGCACACGGTGACGAACGCGTTGATAGCGGGGTTGACGGCAGCGATGCGGGCGAGGTGCGCGTCCACGAGTTCGACCGGCGAAAGCGCGGCCTCGCGGACCAGCGTGGCCATCAAACACAACGACGAACGATGCGGCACCGGGCGGAACCCCCACTGTTATAGTAAAACTACATGCTCCGTTTGCTGGCTGGGCTCCTGTTGCTGCCGGCGATATTGGCGGCCGGACGGGACCTGGTGGTCTTCGACACGGATTCCTGTTTGTTCTGCGACGATGGCGCGGCGCTGGTGATGCTGCTGCGCAGTCCGGAGCAGGTACTGGTGTCCGGTATTACGGTGGTGCCGGGCAATGTGTGGCCGGCGCAGGGCGCGGAGTACATGTTCCACATCCTGGACCTGCTGAAGCATCCGCAGATGCCGGTATACACGGGCGCGGAAGGTCCACTGATCAATACGGCGGCGATGGCGAAAGAATTCGCGCGGCGGTGGCCGGGGGTGGAGTATTCGGGCGCGTTTGCGTTGAACCGGTCGGAGGTCAAGCCGGCGCCGGGAGCGCATCTGACGCATCGGGTGCCGCACCACGAACAGGCGGTGGAGTTCCTCATCGGGGAGATTGAGCGGCATCCCGGGGAAGTCACGATTCTGGCGCTGGGGCCGATGACGAACATCGCGCTGGCACTGCGGCTGAAGCCGGAAATCGAGACCAAGATAAAGCGCATAGTGTTCATGGGCGGGAACCTGAGAGTGGGCGGGAACGCCTCGCCCTCGGCGGAGTTCAACTTCTGGTTCGACCCGGAGGCGGCGCGCATCGTGCTGCGGTCGCGGATTCCGCAGAAGGTGATGTTCGGGCTGGACATCTGCAATACCGCGCCGATCCACAAAGCCGAATTCGACCAGATTGTGGCGGTGCAGACTCCCATCACGGAGTTGTACAAAGAGGATTTAGGCGGCCGGTATCCGGGGTTTCTGGCGCATCCGAACGCGACGGGGTACCTGTGGGATTCGCTGGCGGCGGCGTATTTACTGGATCCGGGATTTGTGACGCGCAGCGAATCGCATTACCTGGACGTGACCACCGTATGGAACAAATATTACGGGGCCACGGTTCCGCTGGATCGTGACCGCCGGGTGGCTCCGGACGCGACGCCGGTCACGGTAGCAACGGAGTTGGACTTCAAGCGTGTGTTCGCGCTGTACAAGGACAAACTGACCAAGCGGGAGTAGCCGGCGTGGCATACCGCGTGGCGATTGGATTGGCCCGGTATAAAAGGACATCTGGATCGCGGCGCTGGCATCGCTAGCACACGTCCAGGATCAGTCGCATATCCGCAGGCTCGATTCGTTCGAATACCTCGTTCGATGACTCCGATTGATGCGCGCGGTCTCGCTGCGCAAACTACGCAGTTTGCCGAAGGACTGCATCCACGGTTTATCGCCGCGATCCCTAACGGGTAGTTTATTCAGCCAGCGCTTCCGACACCAGCTCCGCAAAACGGAATCTCCCCGATCGGCAGCAGCAGACTTCGGCCCGCTGGAAAAGCGCGTCGGGAATTTCGACCGTCGTTTTTCATGCTGCTTCATTGTCCCGTATTTAAGGGGCGGGCTTGAAGCGGTCGTCGATCTCCACCTGATAGCCGGCAGACAGGCGATTGGTTTCGTTGGCCATGCCGACGACGGCCATGAATTCGGCGAACATGGCGGCGGTCATGCCGGCCTTGCGCGCCGAGGCGGTGTGCGACGCGATGCAGTAGGGGCACTGATTGCTGGCGCTGACGGCGAGATAGATCATTTCCTTGGTGAGCGCGTCGAGCGCGCCGGGGGCCATGATCTGCTTGATGCTTTCCCAGGTGCGGCGCAGGGTGGGCGGATCGTGCGCCAGCGCTTTCCAGAAATTGTTGATCCAATCGGTCTGGCGGGTGGCCATGATGTCGTCATAGACGGCGCGCACTTCGGGGCTGGCGTCGGCGTATTCGACGAGTCCGAGCGTGGCCACTACTGGCCTCCGCCAAAGAGTTTGGCCTGGCGCTCCTGCATTTCAGCGGGGGTCAGGTCTTCCTTGCGGGTGCCGATGGCCCAGTCGATGCCGAAGGGGTCGCGAAGCTGGCCGTAGCGGTCGCCCCAGAACTGGTCGCCGATGGGCATGGTGACCTGGCAGCCGGCGGCTACGGCCTGGTTGAACAGGGCGTCCGCGTCCGGCACGTAGACGTGAAGGTGCATGGGCAGGCGGCCCTCGGCGAGCGGCGGCATGTGGAACTCGGCGCTGAAATCATCGGCGAACATCAGGATGGAATCGCCGATCTTCACCTGGGCGTGCATCAGCTTGCCGCCGGGTCCGGGAGAGCGGGCGATTTCGACGGCGTTGAACGCCTTCTTCAGAAAGTCGATGTATGCGGCGGCGCCGCCTTTGATGATGAGGTGCGGCGTCACGGTATGAAAACCGGGAGGAATGGGAGAATTTGCTTTGGCCATGCCGATAGGATACGCCGGGTGCGAATCGGATACAATCCAGAGAACGAGGAGTTAACCGATGATTCAGAGAGTGCTGCTGTGTGGAAGTGTTTTCAGTGCGGTCCTGGCGCTGCCGGTAAGCGCCCAGGCTCCGGCGTCCAAGCCCGCCGAAGAGGTGTACAAGAATATTGTGGAACTGAAGGGGACGCCCGCGGACCAGTTGGACCCGGCAATGCAGTTCATCGCCGCGTCACTGGGTGTGAACTGCCAGTTCTGCCACGTGCCGGGCAAGTTCGAGGCCGACGACAAGGGAGCCAAGAAGACGGCGCGGCAGATGATGGCCATGACGGCCATGATCAACAAGACCAGCTTCGGCGGCCGTCAACAGATTACGTGCAATTCCTGCCATAACGGCTCCACGCGGCCGTCGGCGATTCCCGCGGTGCAGGAATCGGACACGCCCGCGCACCCGGCGGCGATGGGCGCGCCCGCCGGCGGAACGCCGCCGACCGTGGATGAGATCCTGACGAAATACGTGACGGCGCTAGGCGGCGCCGACGCCATTGGAAAAGTGACCAGCCGGGTGATGAAGGGGCAGATTCTGGTGGCCGGCTCCGGCAGCCCGATCGAGGTCTATACGAAGGCGCCGGACATGCGGGTGACGATCACCCACGGCGCGCAAGGCGACAGCTACACGGCGTTCGACGGCAAGGCCGGATGGATGGGAAACACGGGGCGGCCGGCGCGCGAGATGAACGCATCGTCATCGGCCGCATCGAGCCTGGACGCGGAGTTCTCGCTGGCGCTGCACCTGAAGGAGATGTATCCGCAGATGCGCCGGGGGCGCCCGGAGACGGTGAATGGCGTGCTGTGCGACGTGGTGAACGGGCAGGCTCCGGGCAAGCCGGCGGTGCGGTTGTACTTCGAGAGGGAATCCGGGTTGCTGCTGCGCATGATGCGATACGCCGATACCCCGATGGGGCGGCTGCCAACGCAGATCGACTACGCCGATTACCGGAACTCGGGCGGAGCGAAGATTCCGTTCCGGTGGACGCTGGCGCGGCCCAACGGGCGGTTCACGATTCAAATCGCCGAGGCCCAAGTGAACGTACCGATCGACGATGCGAAGTTCGCCCGGCCTTCCGGGGATGTGAAGTAGCGGCTTAGTTGGGCGTCAATCACGCACGCACGGGCCGGGTGGTCATACATGAAAGAAGGGTTGGCATCCAATGTTCCAACCCGAATATCTTTCCGGCCCGGCGCTGGGAAGTAGTCAGTACCGGCGCTACCTATCGCGGCAACAACGCGGGAATCAAGACCGTCGTCGCAGGCGAATTTCCGAATCGCAGGATCTTCGGGGTCGGCCTGCGTATGAATTTCGCTAGATCAGCCAGCCGATCCGGGCCGGAATGAGTGGTCAAGCCGAAAGTGAGCGGGCGATGCGGTCGTTGCGTGACACGTTTCCTCAAGACATCTGCGCTAGTATCTCGTGTCGGTCGATGTTTCCCCAATTGCGAGCTTCCAGATATTGACGCGCCAAAGTTCCGGGAACTTTCGACGAATGAAGCCGCCATTCGCATAACCCGGATCGCCCGCAATACGTCGGACCGCAGCCGGTGGATTTGATTCGTTGACAGAGGGGAACCCTCGACTTGGTACAGCCGCTCTGTATGGTAGCGATAGAGACGCTGTGACGCGAGCACATCCGAAGCGGCACGTCCAGACAGGACGCATCCAGCCGGCTTTTCAGCCGGCAATTGTTTAGACGAATCACAACCGGCCGGCTATCTTCGTCAGAACGGCAATTCCGGAAAAAACTCTTGTATTGATCAAAAAAGTGTATTACCGTCGAATTGCTCGAATCGCTCAGAACCGGGATCTATGTTGCAGGACCTCGATAAATCACTTGAGCAATTGCTTCGCCGGGATTTGCCAGCGGTATTGGTAGAGCAGGTCGCGATCAGTTTCGCCGCGCCGGATAGTCAATTTCCGCCAGCCGGCGTTAATCTTCCGGCCATTGACCTGTTTCTTTACGATGTTCGCGAGAACCGCGATCTACGCACAAATGAGACCGTCGCCGTGCGGGCCAGCGATGGCGCCCGATCATACTCGCCGGCTCCCGTCCGCGTGGAGTGTTCCTATCTTGTGACAGGCTGGCCAAGCCCCACCGCGCCCGTGCCCAGCCAGGATGAACATGGGATTTTGGGAGCGGTACTTCAGATTCTGCTTCGCTATCCGATCCTTCCTGAAACGATTCTCCAGGGAAGCCTTATCAATCAGGATTTGCCGCTGCCGACGACGGCCCTCCAGCCATCCAGAATGCAGAGCGCATCGGAGTTCTGGCAGTCTCTCGGAGGCAAGCTGAAAGTGGCACTGAGTTTCACCGTGACACTTTCGGTTCAACCGATGACAGAATTCGTTTCCGGACCCCTTGTCGTCGATATGCGGCATGAAATCCTGCGAACGGCGGGCGCCGCCTGATGTCGCCGCAAGCGGAAATCCGTCATCAGGCCGCTCTCGCCGGCGTAGTTACCAATGGCGCGACATTGGCTCCCATTGCGGGAGCCACCGTCCGGATTTCCAGCGCGCCGGTTGCATTCACTTCCTGGCTGTCGGTTCGGGCGCTGCAATACGGTGCGGATTGGAATAGCATGACTTTGCGTCCGGACCTGACGGTCTCGGCTCCGGATGGATGGTTTCATTTTCTCGATTTACCCGATGGATCTTACACGGTGACCGTTTCGCTACCGCGCTCGGGCAGCCGCTATGGAACCGGCCAGGCGAGCGCAACTGTAGCCCGCGATGCTCAAGGAAACATCACGCTGGCAACATTTTCGGTTGCCATCCCACAGACGTCGGTGAGCGGAGTTGTGAGCGGGTCGGGGACGCCGGTACCGATGGCGCAAATTCGGGTTCAGGACAGCGGCGAACATACGCGGAGCGATCTGCAGGGCAAGTACGTTCTGGCGGGTCTCGAAGTGGGTAGCCGATCTATTCAGGCGCTGGCGCAAGGGTTCGCGCCACTCGTTCAAACGGTAAAGGCCGGTCCGGCGGGAACGGCGCAGAGCCTCGATTTCGCGTTGAAACCGGCGGCGTGATAACGGTGTTGGAGCATGCGACGTTATCAAAATGCCTTGAGGCCGGCGGACGGGCGTCCGCCACAGCTTGCGGTGAGTAAAGCAAGCACCTGATTTTGACTTGATTCAGGAAGGAAACATAATCGATGCCAACGTATCTCTCACCAGGGATCTATGTCGAGGAAACGCCCTCAGCGGTTAGGCCGATAGCCGGGGTGGGCACGAGCACGGCCGCGTTTCTGGGGGTTGTCCCCGACTCCGTGTCCGTTCCTGCATCAAACCCCGCATTCGATCCCACGCAGGCGGTCAGCACCACGAACGAGCCGTTCATACTGAACACGGTAACTGTCGCGGCGGCCGGGGCGATTCAGCTATGTACGACCTTCACTGACTTCGTGAACCAATTTGGAAGTTTCTCCACCGACCCGGGCCAGCATAACCTCGCTCACGCGGTTTACGGATTTTTCAATAACGGTGGGACTCGTTGCTACGTAGTGCGTGAAACCAGCGTGACACCCTTCGGAACAAGTACCCTCAAGAAGCTTGCGGCGATCGATGAGATCGCGATTGTGGCCGCGCCGGGTATAACCGATGCCGGCACCCGGAGCGCGCTGGAGTCGCACTGTTCGGTCGATACGATGGACCGTTTCGCGATTCTTGACAGCGATCGGGATTTGGCGGGCGACGATCTGACTTTGCTGAGTACCAATAACTCGAAGAATGTTCTGCCGCCTTTTTCGGATTACGCGGCATTCTATTTCCCGTGGCTGGAGGTTTTCGATCCCACGACGAAAATTCAGGCGCCTACAGGTAATGGTCTCGCCTACGTGCCGCCCAGCGGACACATGGCCGGCGTCTACGCACGGGTCGATACCCAACGGGGCGTCCACAAAGCCCCGGCTAACGAAGTGGTCCTGGGCGCGCTGGATCTGCGCTATGCCATCGGCAAGCCACAACAAGACGGTCTCAATCCTCAAGGCGTAAACTGTATTCGCTCGCTCGCCGGTGACATTCGGGTTTGGGGAGCTCGCACAATTGGCGGAGACCGCAACGCCGATTTTAAATATGTAAACGTGCGGCGTCTGTTTCTTTATCTGCGCAAATCGATCGATCAGGGTACTCAGTGGGTTGTCTTCGAACCGAACGATACGAAGCTTTGGGCGAAAATCACGCGAAATATCACGGCATTTCTCACTGAAGTCTGGCGGGATGGCGCGCTTTTCGGCGCCACACCACAGGAAGCGTTCTACGTCAAATGCGATGCGGAGACGAATCCGCCCGATATCAGAAGCCTCGGACAGGTGATCACGGAAATTGGCGTGGCGGTTGTCGAGCCGGCCGAATTTGTGATATTCCGCATCGGTCAGTGGGCTGGCCCCGGCCAGTAGGGGCTTCCGAGGCGCCGGCATGATTCAGCTTGCGAGTCCGGGAGTCTATCGACAGGAAGTGTTTGCGGCTCCGCCAGTAACACTCGGTACCGGTGTGCCCGCCTTTCTTGGTTACGCTTCGGGGCCCGCAGGTCTGAATCAACCTCTTCCCTTGTTTTCGCTGGCGGACTTTACTGCGAACTTTGGCGGCGTAGTGGAGAATGCTTATCTCTCATTTGCCGTACGAGCTTTCTTTGCGAACGGTGGCTCGCTGTGCTACGCAGTGCGGCTTGACGACGCCCAACCTCCCGAGTTGGCGCTTCAAAGCGGTCTGGATGCGCTCAGCGCGTCAGACACGATTGACCTGATTGCGGCGCCAGACATTATGCGTCTTCGACAGCCTGGAAATCTGGCGCCGGATCCGGTTCAGGTACGAACAATGCAGTCCGCGGTGGTGGCGCACTGCGAACTGCTGGGGAACCGTTTCGCGCTACTCGATTCACTTCCCGGCGGCGGCGTTCTGGCGCAGCGGTCAGGCATCAGATCGGCCGACGCCGCGCTTTACTATCCCTGGGTGCGCATGACGTCCGGTCCGTCATGGTCTGGGGGGCTGGCGCCTCCGTGCGGGCACGTGGCCGGTGTTTATGCGCGTACGGACAGCGAAACCGGAGTTTACAAAGCTCCCGCGAACGAAGCTCTCGAGGATGCCATCGATATCGAAGTCCCGATCGGGCGGGCGGATCAGAATGCGCTCAATCCAGCGGGAATCAATTGCATTCGTGCTTTTCCAGGGCGGGGGATTCTGGTCTGGGGCGCGCGCACGTTATCGAGCGATCCGGCGTGGACTTACGTGAGCACTCGCCGCATCTTCCTTACCGCCGGACGCTGGATCGCGCGCAATCTGGCGAGCCTTGCGTTCGAACCCAACAATGAGGCGTTATGGGCGCTATCGACACGGGAGATCAATCGCTATTTTCAGGAGCTTTTTGAGAGCGGAGCGCTGGCGGGGGCGACTGCGGAGACTTCCTTTTATGTGAAGTGCGATGCCGAAACCAATCCGCCCAATACCCGCAACACACGCATGCTGGTCACTGAAATCGGGGTGGCAGTGGGCGTTCCGAGCGAGTTTATCGTGGTCCGCATTGTGGAATCGGCGAGCGGGACAGCAATTCAAGGTGGCTGAACAAACCGATTATCGAACTTAGAGACAGGAGACGACAATCATGGCAACGGGTAGTCGCAGAGACCCATACCGCTCATATCATTTTTTGGTAGAGATCGACGGCATTACGCGTGCTGGATTCCGGGAATGTTCGGGACTCGACAGCATGCAGGATCCCATCGATTATAGGGAGGGGGATGACGGCCTTGTATCGCACAAATTGCCTGGACTTGTGAAGTATTCGAACATCAGCCTGAAGCGCGGCGTGACCGACGATACGGACCTCTGGAATTGGCGGCTTCTGGCCGCCTCGGGTAATGTCGATCGCCGCAACGGTTCCATCGTTCTTCTTGACGACACAGGCACAGAGAAGGTGCGATGGAACTTCATAGCGGGCTGGCCCAGCAAGTGGACAGGTCCGAGTTTCAATGCCACGGGAAACGAACTGGCGATCGAGACGCTGGAAATTGTACACGAAGGGCTGAGCCGCGCTTAGACCTGGGGAACAAGAACCTTTGCAGACTGAATTTCCTTTTACATTACCGCGGGGATACCTGGATGCGGAAGGCAACCTTCACCGCGAGGGCGTGATGCGGCTGGCGAATGCCTTCGATGAGATCGGTCCCATGAAAGACCCGAGGACGCAAGCGAATCCCGGCTATCTGATCATCATTCTCATGTCGCGTGTGGTCGTGAAGCTGGGTAGTGTGGCGCACATCAATCCGAAAGTCATGGAGTCGCTCTTTTCGGTGGACCTGGCATACCTGCAGGATTTCTACCGCAGGATCAATTACAACGGACACAACCGGCTTACGGTTGCGTGCCCGCACTGCGAACAGGAGTTCGATGTGGAGATTATCAGCCCGGGGGGGTAGCGAGCTACCCCTCGGAGGCGCTGCACGAGGAAGTAGCTTACATCGCACGCCATTTTCACTGGCCCTATGAGCAGATCATGAATCTCGACCATCGCGAGCGGCGCCGTTGGGTGACGGAAATCGAAAGGAGTTTTGCGAATGCCGCAACGTAAGCTGCCGCTTGCCGCTTTTCGCTTTCAGGTGGAGATTGGGGGCCTGACGGCAGGAGGCTTCAGCGATGTTTCCGGACTGCAGGTGGAAACCGAGACGTTCGACTATCGCGAGGGTGGAGAAAACGGATTCATTCACAAACTGGCGGGGCCGGCACGGTATTCCTCCAACCTGGTTTTGAAACGTGGAATTGCGGACACCACTTTGCTTTGGGACTGGTTGCAGCAGGTGATTAAAGGGACCGTAACGCGAAAGCAGTGCGCGGTGCATCTGATGGATGAAGACGGCAACCGGGCCGTGAGCTGGAATTTTCGGGATGCGTATCCGGTGAAGTGGAGTGGGCCGGAGCTGCGCGGGGATTCGAATTCGGTGGCCGTGGAATCGATCGAACTGGCGCACCATGGCATCTCGGTGGCCGTTAAATCATGAGCGATCTCGCGAACGCAATATGGGGGCGGTATGGGAATTCGCCTGGGGTACTGCCGCTCGAGTTCGGAAGCGGGCTTGCCTCGCGAGCGTCGGAGGATCGGCTGCCGCTACTGAGCGAGGTGCGCGGGCGGTGGACGGCGGATGCTGTGGAAGCGGCTCCGGTACATTGGCCGAGAGCGGCTGTGAGTGGCGGCGAGACCGGCTCCGAGGGAGGAACGCGATTGTCATCGCGTGTCCAGCGGGATTCGAGAGACGTTGCGAGTGCCGGGGGGAAAGACTCCGTGGGAGAAACGCGATTATCATCTCCCGTCCAACGGGTTTCCGGGGCGGTTGCCGGCAGCTCGGAGACATCTTCGAGCGGAAGGAACGCAATTGTCCTCGCGTGTCCAGCGGGTTTCGAGAGCGGTTTTCGGTAACGGGGAGACAGACTCCGCAGGGGACGTACAACGCAAGACCGAGCCCGCTTTCGGAGCGGCAACACGGCAGCGGCCTTCCGTCACGATTCACCAAAACGCGATTCAACCGGGCACGATTCAGAACAAAGCGATTCAACGGTCGCCGACGGTTCCGGAAACCGGAATCGAGAGCCGTAAACCCGCCGCTCATGTTGCGTTTCGCGGAGGCGGTGGATCAGACACAACACAAGAAACGAGAGACTCCGCCACAAGACCCACGATTCGGCCGCGGCCCGGCGCTTCAACCTATAATGCCCCAACAATTGCTGCCACAACGATGGTGCAGCGATCGATTGCACCATTTGCCGGAACCGGCTCGCCAACTTCGCCGGGAAACCTATTGACGCCGGTTCGCTCCCGGCCGGTTGTGCAGTTGCGCGAGCAGGAGCCGAGAATTCGGCAACTCGGCGCGCTTGCTTCGGCTGGATTTGCGCCGGCTGTGATTCAACGATCGGCCAGCGATGCTGTCGTAAGAACTGAAGAATCGGCGTCCGCCCCCACCGAGCCGGTTATCCAGCAACGGGCGCAACCCGAAGTGCCAGCCATGGCGCATGTCTCGGCGGACGACCTGGCGGATGAGGCGATGCACAAAATGCTGCGGCGTCTGGCGATCGAGCGGGAACGCAAAGGAGGTAGGCGATGGCTTTAGAGAAGCTCGCGATCAAGCGGCAAACTGCTGGAAACGATTTTGCAGACTACTTCACGGCGAGTTTCAATCCAAAGCAACTTTCCTTTTCCAGACGGACCCGATATGCGCCAATTCCGAGGACGGGAAGCAACAATACCTTCAAGCAGTTTACGGGAGGCGATGGCGCCACGCTGAGCGTTGAGTTTTTTTTTGACTCCTACGGAGCGAGTCCCGTCACGAGCGTGAAGGACTCGATCGACCAACTGCGGGCGCTCATGTTGAAGGATCCCAAACTCTGCGGCTTGCCGCCAAAGTGTCAACTGTTTTGGGGCGTTTTTGGCGCCGCGATGGGAGCTATGTTTACGGGAGTTCTGGAAAGTCTTCAGGAAAACTACACGCTGTTTCTGCCGGACGGCACCCCCGTGCGGGGAACGGCGCAATGCAGCTTCGCGGAAACTACCGATCCGAATCAAGAGCCCGCTTCACGCACGCCCACGGATCAACCGTCGTCGGTAATCGTGCAGGCCGGCGACACGCTCAGCAGCATTGCAGGTAAACAATACGGCGACTCAACGGCGTGGCGACCGATTGCCGATGCGAACGAGATCGATGACCCGTCGTATCTGGAACCCGGAATTACCCTGATCATTCCGCCGCAGACGGGAGGGCCGGCTTAAGATGTCGGCAGTTCCCGTCAGCCGATTCGCGCCGGACTTCCAACTCCGGATCCGCGGAAAGAATCTTCCGGTCGAAGCGGCGCTCGATCTGGTCAGCCTCACGGTTGAAGACGATGTTGACGCGGCGGGCATGTTTAGTTTTCAGATGGTCAATCAGGACAGTGGCAAGAACACGGTTAAATGGTCGGACAATGCAATGTTCGATGAAGGCGGCGAAGTGATCGTCAGCATGAGGTATGGAAACCAGCTCGTTCCGCTGATGACGTGCGACATCACCGGCATCGAGCCTGAATTCAGGGCCAACGGGGCGAGCCTGCTTACGGTACGCGGATTCGACCGGCGCCACCGTCTGTTGCGGGCACGGCGCACTCGATCATTCACGCAGGTGAAAGACAGCGACGTAGCGAGCCAGTTGGCGCAGGATGCGGGACTGACGGCAAACGTTACAGACTCCGGCGTGGTTCACGAATATCTGTTTCAAAACGGACAGTCGGACCTGGAATTCCTTCAGCGCCGTGCGAGATCTATCGGCTTCGAAGTGGCGGTTCAAGATAAGACGCTCTATTTTCGCCCCCGGCAGATCGCGCAGAGCGAGACTCTATCGCTCAGCATGGACAACGATGTGCTGGAATTCCATCCCCGCTCGTCGGTGGTCACACAATTCAGCAGCGTGGGCGCGCGAGGGTGGGATCCAACGCAAAAGGATTCGATCGCATCGCAATCGGCGGCAGGCGACGAACTTGCCGTCATGGGCGATGTGACGGGTCCGGCGGTCGCTCAGAAAGCATTCGGCGGAGCACCGATGCCGATTGCCGACTGGCCCGTTCGCACGCTGGGTGAAGCCGAAGCGCTCACGCGCGGCGTGTACAACGAAATGGCTCTCGACTACATCACGGGGGAAGGGATCTGTGTGGGCCGGCCGGAGCTTCGGGCCGGTATCGTGATCCGCCTTTCGGGCTTCGGCAAGCGGTTCAGCGGATTGTATTACGTTACGGCAACGACGCATTCGTGGACCGCTCTCCGCGGCTATCGCACCGCTTTTACTGTGAGGAGAAACGCTTCGTGACGAATCTGGATATGATGCGCGATCTGATTTCGCAGGGTGGGCAGGACGGCCGCTATTGGGGAGTCGTGATCGGGGTGGTAACGAACAATCGGGATCCGAGCGGTCTAAACCGGGTGAAGGTGCGCTTCCCGTGGTTGAGCGACGATGACGAGAGCCACTGGGCGCGCGTTGCGTCGCCAATGGCGGGCAACAATCGAGGATTCTACTGTCTGCCGGAGGTCGACGACGAAGTGCTGGTTGCTTTTGAACATGGCGTGGTGGAGTATCCGTATGTGATCGGGTCGCTTTGGAATGGAAAGGACACGGCGCCGGAATCGAACAGCGACGGCAAGAACAATATGCGCACGCTGAAATCGCGCAGCGGAAGCGTGATCCGCCTGGACGATACGAAAGGGAAAGAGAAAGTGGAAATCATCGGGGCAAGCGGCGGCGCGATTATCGTTCTGGACCTTTCGAATAATTCGATTACGATCAAAGCCGATGGCGACCTGACGCTGCAGGGGCAGCACGTGATCATCAAGGGCGTGAAGGTGGACATCAACTGATGGGACAGCCGGCCGCGAAGAAGGGCGATCATGTTTTCGCGATTCATAACCACGTGGTTCTTGTGCCGCCGTTTGCCACGCCGATGCCGATGCCGTTTCCGTTTAATGGCCTGATCGACGACGCCTTGAGCGCGGATGTGAATATCGAAGGCCAGCCCGCGGCCACGCAGGGCAGCACCGCGGGCAACTCGCCGCAGCATATTCCGGCTCCCGGTCCGTTTGCAATACCACCTTCGAATATGGGGCGAATCACGGGCGGCAGCACATCTGTAAACATCAATGGAAAACCGGCGGCCCGGACGGGCGATGCCGCCTCTGCGTGCGACCTGCCAGGCGCGCAGGTGATTGCCACAGGAGCCGCCGTTTTCATCGGCTAAGCGTATGGCCAACACCTTCCTGGGATCCGGCTGGGGCTTTCCGATCAAACCCGATGGCACGGGGCAGATCATATCGGCGGCTTACGAAGACAGCGTTCGGCAGGCGATCTGGCTGATTCTCGGAACGGCCAAAGGGGAGCGGGCCATGCGGCCGGAATTTGGCTGCGGCATCCACGATCTGGTATTCGCGTTCATAAGGATATTTTTCCTTAAGTTTTACCAAAATTTTTTTTGGCCCCCAGTTTCGATGTCTAAGTTTGAAATCTATTGCCCTATCGATTTGTTCTGCCGTATAATAATTATTAGAGACGTGTCGGGCTTTTGATAAATCTTTTAATCCTTCTTCGCCCTGTTCTAAAAATCTTTGGCACCATTTATAAGCGGTTTTCCTGCTTATTCCATATTGTTTACATATATCGGTCATTGAAGAATGGCCTGAAACATAAGCCTGCACGACTTGTAATCTTTGTTCTTCCAATTGATAATTCTCCCATGCCATATATACGCTCGCTTAATTTACTTAAAGTAAGAGTATTATAGCATTTTTTAGGCAAAGTGTTACCTATGTGGGTGAATCAAAGTGTTACCTATGTGGGTGAATCAAAGTGTTACCTATGTGGGTGAATTGGACCCGTATCTTTACTATGTGGCTACGGAGAATCCAGAAATCAATGTTTCACGCGTGCGACATAGAGTGAGCCTAGGAGGCCATTCCGTCCCTGAAGACAAGATCGGAAGCCGATATAAACGTTCTCTAGATTTGCTGAGTCAAGCTGTGAGGGCGGCGCATCGTGCTTACATCTTTGACAACTCAACCCATGAGCACATATGGCTTGCAGAAGTCACCGATGGACATACTCTTGAGATGAAAACCGATCAAATGCCGGCCTGGTTCAAACAAGCTCTTTGGGATAAACTAAATGCTAGCGAGCAATGAAGTCATCTACGTACACTTAAGTTTACTAGACTTTGGTTAACTAAGAGTTTAAAAATCAGCTCTCCTTTCGAGAATGAATTACGCCCAAGTGCGCAGCCCAATCTAGATTCTTGCCTCAGACTTTACTGAGCACTTTAGCGCGTTCTGGCGAAGCGCCGAGGCCGAAGGCACCTTTTTAAGGACCACTAGATTACTTGAAACAACATGGTAGCTTGCAGCTTATTGAACGGGCAGCTTGTCGCAATCCTGGCCCTTTAGAGCCGGGTCTAGGCAAACTACG
>CAWKYG010000066.1:0-12766 GCA_963853855.1 uncultured Solibacteraceae bacterium
CCGCTACCGTCGTGTCACCCATGAAGCCGCTCGCATAATTCCCCATGTAGATCACGATCGGCACACTGCTGCCCGTGCCGGCGCTTTGGGAAAGCTGCACATTCACCTGCACCGCACCCGCGATCAATCCCGGTGCCGCGCCGGAGTAGAGCACCTCGCCCAGATTGCACCCGGCGCCCAGCGCAGTCGCGGGAAACGGCGGCGCCATCGGACCCAGCGAGCCATCCGCCTGCGGTGGAGTCATGCGCCCGGCGCCGGTCATGAAGACGGAAATCACCGACCCGCGCGCCGCCGGATTGGACGCGGAATTGACGCTGCCATCCTGGTTCAGAATCGCGGCCTGGCCCTTGCCGCTACTGTCGTCTGTGAAAATCGCCGGGACGGCCGCGAGCACGTTCATCGTCCCCGGCCCGAACGTCTGCCCGGCGCCCTGCAGCGTGATATTCGTCGCCGGCCCCTTCACCCCGAACGGAACCACGGCATTGATCTGCCCGCTGGCCGCGTACAGGACGGTCGCCGGCGTCCCGTCGAACAGCACACGCGTGGTGCTATCGAACCCGCTTCCGAAGATCGATATGATTTCGCCCGGCGCTACGTCGAAAACCGGAAAGTACGAGGGCGTTCCAGACCGCAGGCCCGCCGCATTCAAAATACTCGCGATCCACACCGACGGCGCGTTGGTGAAGTCGATCTTTACCAGCGTGGTATCGTATGTCCCGCCGCCGAAGATACTTTGCATCGCTCCCGCCGAAGGGAAGAACACACTGCCCAGCGAGGCTTGCGTCAAATACACGCCTCCCTGTGGATCGAGTGCCACCGAACCGGAAAGGTCGGCGGAGTTCACCACCTTCGATGCATCGGGACTCAATTCGGTCGTGATGTTGGCAAAGGCTGTTACGTAACGCGTCGCCTTGCGAATCCACACCGATCACGGCGGCGCTTTCGTACTGCGGGCCGCCGAGGTACGTGGCGTAGGCCAGCGAGCCCGCCGGATTGAACTTCACCACAAAAGCATCGCCGGAAGCCAGGCTCGGAATCAGGTCTCCGCCGCCGTATACCCGCTGCACTACCCCCGGCGTGGTCGGGAAATCGGTGGATTGGGTAGCCCCACCCACATACGCAGCGCCGGCGCCATCCACCGCAATCGCCAGGCCCGCATCCGGCGCCGATCCGCCCAGGTAGGTGGAATACAGCAGCTTTCCGCCGGTGGGGTCGAGTTTCGTCACGAACGCGTCTCCGTACTGCACCGGGCCCTCATCCACTTCGCCATGAAACATAGTCTGGAGTGCGTCCGGGGAGATCGGGAAATTGGGCGACACCGTCTGTCCGGTGATCCACGCGTTCCCCTGCGAATCGACGCCGACGGCGTTGGCCTGGTCCGGACCCGAGCCGCCCAGGTAAGTGGCATATGCGACACCCCCATCCGCCGCCAGTTTCATGACGAAGGCGTCGGAACACGGCACCGGCGTAGTCGGACGGGGATAGCAGGTGCCCGGCGCCAGAGTCGGCTGGTAAGCGCCGGCCGTGGTCGCGAAACCTTGCACGGCACTGCCCACCACGTACGCGTTTCCGCCGGCATCCGCCGCGATCCCGTTTGCGCTCGCGGCGATCGTCTTGGTGTACACAATCTTGTCCGCCGCCGCAGTCAGCTTCGTAACCGTGGATGAGTTGGTCAACACGTAAACATTGCCGCTCGCGTCCAGCGCAATGGCATTACCCTTGGAATTCGCCAGGCAGACCGACCATACGGCGCCGCTGCCGGTCGGGTTGATCTTGGCCACATATGCGCAACCTTGTCCGCTGGCCGCCGAGCCGAAGGCAGTGGACGTCAGGGGAAAGTCGGGCGACGTAGTCGTGCCCACCAGGTAGGCGTTGCCGACCGAATCGACGGTGATGCCGGCAGGTTGGTCGTCCACCGAGCCGCCCAGAAAAGTGGCGTAGTCCACGTGAAAGGAAGCGTAGGAACAGCAGGAAAGAATGAATAAGAATGCAAAAGAACGCATATCACTACCTATTATCAGGGAGCCCCTGCCGAGCCTCACAAAATCAGATAATCGGGTGTTGATTACTGCTACAATCGCGCTTTAAGGAGGTTGCCGTGTCGTCAACCCTTGCCAGCCATTTCGATCTCGCCGATCTCGCGGCCGCTCAGCCCGAACGCTTTCAGTACCACGCCGAAGGAGGCGCTTACCTCAACCTCAGGGGCGTTGCCCTCGATCCGCTCGAAGAGATCAACGAAAGCCGGGTCGCCACCCTGTGCCGGGTTGTCCGCGGTTTCGCCTTTGCCGCCGTGGACGCCGCGCAATCGGGCCACCCGGGCGGCTCGTCTTCCAAGACCGAAATGGTGCTGAGCTTGCTACTCAGCGGGCGCCTCGGCTTCGATGCCTGGAACCCCAAGCATCCCGGCCGCAGCCGCGTGGTCTGGTCCGCGGGACACTGCTCTCCGCTTTTCCATGGGCTGGTATCCCTGGTTTACGAGGCGCTGCGCCGCAAGGGGTATTCCCTCCAGGGCCCGGCCGCCAAAGCCGTGGTCTATCCCGAGCAATTGGCTTCGTTCCGGCGGTGGGGCGGTCCCAGCGGCCATGTGGAATCGAATTACGCCCTGGCCGATACCTCCACCGGTTCCTCTGGGCACGGCTTCTCCGCCGGATTGGGGTTTGCGCTGCTGCACCGCAGTTGCGGCCTCGATACCAAGGTATTCGTGATCGCCGGCGATGCCGAAACCGAAGAGGGCATGAGCTACGAAGCCCGCAACATCGCCGCCAGCCTGGGAGTCGAAAACCTGGTAGTCGCACTCGACTATAACCACTTCGGCATCGATGGGCCCATCACCGAAGCGCTGCCCATTCCCTACGTCAACCATTGGTTCGCCCACGGCTGGAACGTCATCGAAGTGGACGGCCACAACGTGCGCGAACTGGTACATGCCTATCGCCTGGCAGCCGATGGTTTCGGACCGGGACGGCCCACCGTGGTCATCTGCCATACCACCAAGGGCATTGCCTACGGCCGCCTGGAAGGCACGCCGGATTCCCACGGTACGCCCCTCAAACACGAAGAGTACGTGGAGGCGGTCCGCGCGCTCGGCTTCGCCATTCCCGGCCAGCCCGGCGATGCCGCGGCCGATCTGCGCGCCATCGCCGGCGCCCTGGAAAGCGCCGATGTGGATTACCTGGTGGATCGCCTGCAAAAAGCCGCGCGCCTGATCGCGCCCGAGCGGGTCTCGGTCGAGCGGATGCGGACCGCGCTGGTCTCTCGGCCCATGGCCAGTTACAGCACCATGATCCGGCCCGAAATCCTTCCACCCGAATTGGTGTTCCGGGAAGGCGATAGCGTCCCCACTCGCAAAGCCACCGAGGCCTGGTTCGCCTGGGCCATGCGGCATACCGCATTCTTCTACGTGGGCGCCGGCGACCTGATGAAGTCCATCCTCACCGGCAAGGCGGAAAACGTCTACGGCGTGATGAGCCGCGAAAACCGGCTCGGCCGCGGCATCCGCTTCGGCATCGCCGAGCAGAACATGGCGATGCTCTCCTGCGCCATCGCCCAGGACGTGCTCCCCGGCGGATTCCGTCCCATGACCGCTTTCGCCACCTACGGCGTGTTCACCCCCATGATGGCCAACGCCGTCCGCATGACCCTCATCAACAGTACCGTCAATCCGGATGCCCGCAGTTTCTTCATCATGCTCGCCGCCCACGATGGGCCCGAAACCGGCGAGGATGGCCCCACCCATCACGGCCTGTTCTGGATGTCGTTGTTCACGGCCTATCCGGGCATCAAGGTCTACAAACCGCTCGACGCCAACGAAGCCGTGGAGATGCTCTTCCACGCGGCGCGCGCCGGCGAGCCCATTGTCTTTTCGGCGGTGCGTCCCGGCACGCCGGTGCTGTCCGCGCGGCGAGGGTGTCCCCCCGGCCCGTGCGGCCACGCAGGGCGCTTACGTCTACAAGCCCTTTCGCGAATCCGGCAAGCGCAAAGTGGTGCTGGTGATCTCCGGCGGCCAGGTGATGGCCAATGTGTTGCAGATCGTTCCCGACCTGGAGGAGCGCCTGGATCTGAAGATTGTCGCCGTCACCAGCCCGCAGCTTTACGAAGAACTCCGCCGGCACGATCCCCAAAAGGCGCGCGCCATCTTCTCCGGGGAAGATCGCAAAATCGCTCTCACGCTCCACAACGGCTGGCGCGGATTCCTCTATCCCTTCCTGCTGCCGGAAGACCACGCGGCCCGCACCTTCGGCATGGACGATTTCTCGCGCTCCGGAAAACCCGGCGAAATTTACAAGGACGCCCGCTTCGACCCGGCCGGCCTGAAAGAACGGATCCTCGCCACACTCTGAGGTACGCTCTGATTTCCTGCTATACTGAGAACGTTACTGAAGTCGATCCGCATCCCTCTCTTACCTCGTAGGTAGCCGGCTGCCTGATTTCCTTCTCACACTTTGAATGAAAACTTTCTCTGAACTGTCTCTCTCCGCTCTCCTGAAGAGCAATCTCGCGAAGCATGGCTTCGTAGAACCTACGCCTGTACAGGCTCTCTCCATCGAACCGGCACTGGCCGGACACAACCTGGTCGCTACGGCGCAAACCGGTACGGGCAAAACCCTCGCGTTTGTGCTGCCGCTGATCCACCTTCTGCAGAACGAACCCAAGAAGAGCGGCGTCCGCGCCGTCATCCTCATCCCCACCCGGGAACTGGCCATCCAGATCCAGGAGGTGTTTGCGAAGCTGTCCGCCGGTACCGGCATCCGCTCGGCCGTCGTGGTCGGCGGCCTCGGCGAGAATCCGCAATTGCAGGCCATTCGCAAAGGCGCGCAGGTGGTCATCGCCACTCCCGGCCGCATGTTCGATTTTCTCAGCCGCAACCTGGTGAACCTGAGCGGCACGCGCATCCTGGTATTGGATGAAGCCGACCGGATGCTCGACATGGGCTTCCTGCCCACCATCAAGCGCATCATGGCGACCATGCCGGCCGGCCGGCAGACGCTCTTTTTCAGCGCCACCATCGAAACTTCCGTGAAGCACCTGGTCGAAGTCCACGTGCCCAACGCCATCCGCGTCGAAGTCGGCAACACCACCAAACCCGTGGAACAGGTAGACCTGCACTTGTACGAAGTGGAGGCCGACCGCAAACTCAACCTGCTGGAAAAAATGCTGGAGCGAAGAGCCGGGCTCGTTCCTGGTCTTCGCCCGCACCAAGCACGGCGCCGATCGCCTGGCCCGCAAGCTGTCCCGGACTACCGGCAAAGTCGTGGCCATCCATGGCGACCGCAGCCAGAACCAGCGCAACCAGGCCCTCAAGGGCTTTCAGGACGGTTACTACCGCGTCCTGGTCGCCACCGATGTCGCCGCGCGCGGCCTGCACGTCGATAACATTTCGCACGTGGTAAATTTCGATCTGCCGCAAGTGCCTGAGGACTTCATCCATCGCGTGGGCCGTACCGGAAGGGCCGGCGCGCGCGGTGTCGCCTCCACTTTCGCCACCCGCAACGAGCGCGCCGAGATCGCGCGCATCGAGCGCTCTCTCAACATCCGCCTGACGCGCCGCGAAGTTCCCGCGGGTGTGGCCCGCGAATCCGGCCTGGCTCCCGTCATCGAAATTCCCATGTCTTCGGAACCGCGCCCCAGGAAATTCGTCTTCAAGACGCGTTCCGTCCGCCGCCGCCGCGCGGTCTGATTCCCGCTATTTGACGGGCGGCAGTGCTACCGGCCAGCCGCCCTGCTCCTTGCTCTTCTGCGCCGCATCCATGAAGGCGAAGATCTCCAGCGTCTCCGCATTGGGGACCGGCGGCGTGCCCGTCTGGAAAAACTTCACGATCTCCTGCACCAATGGCCGGTAGCTGCCCGCGCCCTGCGATTTGATCTCCAGGATTTTGTTGCCGCGGAAGACCACGGCGCCGTAATCGCTGTACGGCCGTATCGCGCGCACTGTGCCGATGCGGCCGTCTTTCCAGCGGCCCACCATCACATCCGCATCGGGCGATGACGTGCGCGTCACCTCATACGCAGCCCGGACCCATCAGCGTGTAGAGAATCTCGACCGTATGGATGGCGTACCAGGAAAGGTCGAGCTGGTGATGCGGCTCCAGCGTCGCCGGGACCGAACGCGTATCACGCCGGTGGTGTCGGCGAATTTCCTGCCGTCGCGATCTCGCCGAAGCGCAGGCTCGAGGAACTGAACCACGGGACTCCCGCTGCCTTGGCCAGGCGCGCGATCTCGCAGGGCATCCTCCAACGTGGCGGCCAGCGGCTTATCGATGAATAGCGGCTTGTGCGCCGCGATCACCTGCCGCGCCTGCTCCAGGTGCATGCGGCCATCCACGCTTTCAAGCAGCACGGCGTCCACCTTCGAAAGCAAGCTCGGAATATCAGGTACGATCTCGACGCCCCACTTGGTGCTGCATCTGCGTCGGCGAATTCCTCCACGCGACTCGCGCTGCTCGCTATGTCCGGGCTGCCGCCCTTGAAGGCGGCCACCACGCGCGCCGCCGGGAATGTGATCGGCCGCGGCCGGGTCGTCATTGAGCATTTGCGTGAAGGCGGGCACGTGCGAGGTATCGGTGCCGATGATGCCCAGGCGCAGGTCCGCGCCGCAAAGCGACCATGCGGCGGCCAACACGAAGATGGCAGTGAGTCTCACGTAGGGCATTGTACACTGGGTGCTGAGACAGGTCTCCGCCCCTGTCCCCTGTTCCGGCCGGCATGGATCTCACTACCCCGCTCACTTATGTCAAAGGCGTCGGGCCCGCGCGCGCCGCCATGCTGGAGGCCAAAGGTCTGGTCACGGTCGAGGACCTGCTTGGCGTACGTGCCGTTCCGCTACGAAGACCGCAGCAACATGAAGACCGTGGCGCAACTCGCGCCCGGCGAGATGGCCACGGTGATCGCCGAAGTGCGCTCGGCCAAGACTGTCGGGCTTCAAGCGGCGCAACCTGGGCCTGTTCGAAGCGCCGCTTCACGCGACGCCTCGCGCGCCATTCTGGTGGGCAAGTGGTTTCACGGCGGCTATCTGGCCAACGTGCTGCGCCGAGGGCATGAAGGTGGCGCTCTTCGGCAAAGTCGAGTTCGATAGCTACGCCGGCGAGCTCACCATGCTGCATCCCGAATTCGAGATCCTCTCCGGCGACGACGACGATGGCGAAGCGGCGCTGCACGTGGGCCGCGTGGTGCCGATTTACGAAGCCGCCGGCAAGATCACCACGCGCGTGCTGCGCACCTTGATCCATCGCATTCTGCAGGAGCTGGCGCCGGAGCGAGGATCTGCCTGCCGCGAGTACCTGCGCGCAGCGGCTGAAACTGCCGGACCGCTGGACGGCGATCCGCGAGACGCACTTCCCGCCGCCGGATGCCGACCTGCGCCTGCTGAACGCGTTCCGCTCGCCGGCGCAGTTCCGCCTGATCTTCGAGGAGTTCTTCTGGCTGGAATGCGGCGTGGCGCTCAAGCGCAGCAAGGCGCGCACCCTGCCCGGCATCGCGTTCGAGCTGACCGACCGGGTGCGCGAGCAGATCAAAGCCATGCTGCCGTTCAAGCCCACCGGCGCGCAGAAGCGCGTGCTCAGCGAGATCGCCGAGGACATGAAAGCGCCGCGCCCCATGAACCGGCTGCTGCAGGGCGATGTGGGCAGCGGCAAGACCATCGTGGCGGCGGAAGCGGCGGTGATCGCCATCGAAAACGGCTACCAGGTGGCGGTGCTGGCGCCCACCGAGATCCTGGCCACGCAGCACGATCTCTATTTCAAGCAGACTGCTGTCGCAAGCTCGGCTACGTGACGCTGCTGCTTACCGGATCGTTCACCAGCGCGCGAGAAGGCGCAGCTCAAGAAGCTGATCGCCGAGGGCCTGGCGCACGTGGTGATCGGCACGCACGCGCTGCTCGAAAAGGACGTCGAGTTCGCGAAACTGGGCCTGGCGATCGTCGACGAGCAGCATCGCTTCGGCGTGATGCAGCGGCTCGGGCTGGTGCAGAAGGGCGTGCATCCGGACGTGCTGGTGATGACCGCGACGCCCATTCCGCGCACGCTGGCGATGACGCTGTACGGCGACCTGGACGTTTCGGTGATCGACGAACTGCCGCCGGGCCGCAAGCCGATCGTGACCAAGCACGTCACCGCCGACCGCGTGGAACAGGTCTACAGCTTCCTGAAGACAGCAGATCGACGAGGGGCGGCAGGCGTACGTGGTGTACCCGGTGATCGAGGAATCGGAGACCCAGCGCCATGAAGGCGGCCGAGCAGATGTACGAGCATCTCTCGCAGCGAAGTGTTTCCCGACATTGCGGTCGGGCTGATGCACGGGCGGCTGGCGGCGGACGAAAAGGAATCGGCCATGGAGCGCTTCAAGAAGGGCGCGATCAAGATTCTGGTTTCGACCACGGTGATCGAAGTGGGCGTGGACGTGCCCAACGCGACGCGTGATGGTGATCGAGCAGGCGGAGCGCTTCGGCCTGGCGCAACTGCACCAACTTCGCGGGCGCGTGGGGCGCGGCGCGGCGCAGAGCTATTGCATCCTGGTCACGGAGAAGATGAACGATACGGCGCAGGAGCGCATCCGCACGCTGGTGGATTCGACCGACGGATTCTAATCGCGGAGATGGATTTGAAGCTGCGCGGGCCCGGGCGAGTTTTTCGGGACGAAGCAGTCGGGGCTGCCGTCGCTGCGGGTGGCGAACATCCTGCGCGACAGCGAGATTCTGGAGATGGCGCGGCGGGAGGCGCGTGGATTTCGTCGCCATCCGCCGTCGCGAGGAGGAACTGCGGCGCGCCGTGGCGTACATTCGCGATCACTGGCAGCGGCGGTACGGACTGGTGACGGTGGGCTGATGCGGGTGATTGCGGGCGAGTTCCGGTCGCGGCGGTTGAAGAGCATTCCGGGTTTGGCCACGCGGCCCACGCCGGACCGGCTGCGCGAGACGCTCTTCGATATCCTGCCGCCCCGCATCGAGGGCGCGGTGTTTGTGGATGCGTACGCGGGCACGGGCGCGGTGGGCATCGAGGCGCTCAGCCGCGGCGCGCGTCATGCTTTCTTCCTGGAGCGGAATCGCGCCGCCCTGGAAGCGATTCGCGAGAATCTGGCGGCGTTGCGCCTGGAATCCCGCGCCACGGTCCTCACCGGGCCGGTGATTCTGACCCTGGCGCGCTGCCACGCCGACCTGGTGTTCCTCGATCCGCCCTACGATCAGGAGCGCGAGTACGGCGCGGCCTTGGAACTGCTCGCGCAGACTCCGCCCTCGCTGGCGATTGTGCAGCACTCGGTGCGGTTCCTTCTGGCGGAGGAGTTCGGCGCGCTACGCCGGACGCGCATCGTCAAGCAGGGCGACAATGCGTTAAGTTTCTACGCCATCTGAGCCGCGCGCGTCCGCAAGCGCAAAACACCTGTGCCGCGGTGTCGTTTTCGCAGTTGATCATCCATGCGGCGACGGGCGCGAAGGAGAGGGTATCGAAGTATCCCTACGCCTCTTTGCGGCTTCGCGGCTTTGCGTGAAAGCGTTTCACGTTCCGTCGAGTTCCGATCCGGCCGCCATTCCGGCCAACATCGAAACACAATGTCACGCCAAGGCGCAACGCCCGCCAAGAATTCATCTTGGCGACGCGCTTTCAATGGGATGCGCGGATTATGTCACATGTCACAAATTGTGGGGGGCTGGCGATGAAGATCTGAGAGATGAATTCCAGATCTGGCGGTGCTAGAAACTAGCGAGGTCTTCGACCTCAAACCGACGAGGCATCGTGGACGCGGCGTTCGTAGATCTCTCGCCAAGCCGCAAAGTCGCAAAGAACGCAAAGCGAGACGAGGCTATGATGGGGACGACAAACACTGCGGATTCTCTCTCCAAAACCTGACACTTTCATTCGAATCTTGGCCCAGGAAGACGTCTAGACAGTCCCTAAACCTTGGATCACCAGTTCGGCCAGAGCCTGAGCATACTTCTGCGAGGGAGCTTCATTCTTCACCAGGAAGCGGTAGTACAGCGGACCGTATAGGGAATCCAGCACCAGGTCCAGGTCGGCATCTTTGCGCAACTGCCCGCCGGCCTGCTTCTGCCGCAGGATGGCTTTGGCTTCCGCGCGGCGCGGATCGCTCCAGATGGACCGAAAGGCCGCCGCCACTTCGGGATCGCTGCGCGCCGCCGCCACAAAAGATCGCAGCATGCGCCCGCCGCGGCCAGAGAGCACACGCGCGAAGTTGCGGCACTGCGCCGTCAGGTCGTCGCGCAGCGACCCGGTATCCTGCAGCGGCAATTCGGGAGCCACCGTCTGGCGAAACGCTTCGATCACCACCGCGGCCTTGTTGGGCCACCAGCGATAGACCGTAGCTTTGCTGGTGCCGGCGCGCTCGGCGATGGCTTCCGCCGTGACCTGGCCAAATGCGGTTTCGTCCATGAGGTCTAGCGCGGCCTGCAGGATTCTCTGGCGCGCGGCTTCGTCCCGCGGCCGGCCCCGTCCACGCGCGTGCTTTTGCGGCATGGCCATCTCGTGCGACAATCTTGAATATACGAATTTCGAAACGCCTGTGTCTACTAATTCCGAACAGGCGGCGAAAGTGATTCAGGGATGTGGATAGTCCGACTTGCGCTGGCACGGCCCTATACGTTCATCGTACTGGCCCTGCTGATTATGATTCTGGCTCCGGTGATCATTCTGCGCACGCCCACCGATATTTTTCCCAATATCGATATCCCCGTGATCGCCGCGGCATTCAACTATAACGGCCTCAGCGCGCAGGAGATAGAAGAGCGCATCACCTCCATTTACGAACGCTCGCTCACCACCACGGTCAACGATATCGAGCACATCGAATCGCAGTCCATCGACGGGCGCGCGATTATCAAGGTCTTCTTCCAGCCCGGCGCCAACATCAATGCCGCGGTGGCCCAGGTGAGCGCGATTTCGCAGCCCATCCTGCGCCAACTGCCGCCCGGCACCACGCCTCCGTTCCTGCTCACCTACAACGCTTCCAGCGTGCCCATCCTGCAACTCGGCCTGGGCGGGCGCGGGCTCAGCGAACAGGCGCTGTTCGATTATGGCGTCAACTTCATCCGCACGCGCCTGGTGACCATCCCCGGGTGCGCCATCCCGTACCCTTTCGGTGGAAAACAGCGGCAGGTAATGGTGGATATCGATCTGGCGGCGATGCAGTCCAAGGGTGTTTCGCCGGCCGACGTGACCGACGCCATCGGCAACCAGAACCTCATCATCCCGGCCGGCACATCGAAGATCGGGCAGTTCGAATACGATGTGGACCTCAATTCCAGCCCCACCACGGTCGAGGCGTTCAACGATTTTCCGGTCAAGGTGGTAAACGGAACGCCGATCTATATTCACGATATCGGCCACGTCCGCGACGGCTACTCGCCGCAAACCAACATCGTGCGCCAGGACGGCCATCGCGCGCGTGCTGCTCACCGTGATGAAGGCCGGGAACGCTTCCACGCTCTCGGTGGTGGACGGCGTGCGCAAACTGCTGCCCGTGGTGGCCGCCACGCTGCCGCCGGAATTGAAGATCCAGCCCCTGGCGGATCAGTCCGTGTTCGTCCGCGCT
This sequence comes from uncultured Solibacteraceae bacterium, assembly GCA_963853855.1. Classification (GTDB taxonomy): domain Bacteria; phylum Acidobacteriota; class Terriglobia; order Bryobacterales; family Bryobacteraceae; genus Sulfopaludibacter. Next base: position 11,539 of record CAWKYG010000066.1, read on the forward strand.
TCCATCAACGGTGTGATTCGCGAAGCCGTCATCGCCGCGTGCCTGACCGGCTTGATGATTCTGCTGTTCCTGGGTAGCTGGCGGAGCACCCTGATCATCGCCGTTTCGATTCCGCTCTCCATTCTCACGTCGATTATCGTGATGAGTTTCCTGCACGAAACCATCAACATCATGACGCTCGGCGGCCTGGCGCTGGCGGTCGGCATCCTGGTGGACGATGCCACCGTCGAAATCGAAAACGTCAATCGCAACCTCGACCAGGGTAAGGAGATCGAGCAGGCCATTCTGGACGGCGCCTCGCAGATCGCCGTGCCCGCCCTGGTCTCCACGTTGTGCATCTGCATTGTGTTCCTGCCCATGTTTTTTCTCAGCGGCGTGGCGCGCTACCTGTTCGTGCCGCTGGCGGAAGCGGTGGTGTTCGCCATGCTGGCCTCCTACGGGCTTTCGCGAACGCTGGTTCCGACCCTGGCCAAATACCTGTTGAAACTGCAGCACCACGGCCCCAGCCGCAATCCGCTGGTGCTGTTTCAGCGGGCGTTCGAGCACGGCTTCGACCATCTGCGCGCCGGGTATCAGGCCATTCTGGCGGTGCTGGTGACGCGCCGCATCCTCTTCGTACCCGTCTTCCTGGTTGCCTGCCTGCGCGCTTTTCTGCTGTTTCCCTGGGTGGGTCAGGACTTCTTTCCCCTCGTCCGACACCGGCCAGTTCAAGCTGCACCTGCGCGCCAAGACCGGCACACGCATCGAAGAGACCGCGCGCATCTGCGACCTGGTGGAGCAATCCATCCGCCGGCAGATTCCGCACGATCAACTGCTCAACATTCTGGACGAAATCGGCCTGCCCTACAGCAGCATCAATACCATCTACAGCAATTCGGCGCCCGTGGGTCCGGCGGATGCCGATATCATGGTCGCCCTCACCAAAGAGCACCGGCCCACCGAGGAGTTCGTGCGCGCCCTGCGCGCCAGCCTGCCGCGAGAGTTTCCCGGAACGGACTTCTATTTCCTACCCGACGATATCGTGAGCCAGATTCTCAACTTCGGCCTGCCCGCGCCTATCGATGTCCAGGTGTTCGGCAAAAACGTGGATGCCAATCGCGAACTCGCCGACCGCATGATGGACCAGATGCGCCGCATCCCGGGCATCGCCGACCTGCGCATCCAGCAGACCTTCGACATGCCCAAGCTCCACATCTTCACCGACCGGATCAAAGCGGCGGAAAGCGGC